>NZ_CAJYVE010000014.1 GCF_913777995.1 uncultured Pseudomonas sp.
GCCTGATACCTGCTTGGCATCGATGGCCACGACGATGCACTGGGAACCGAAGCGGTCTGCGGCCTCGCCCACGAAGTCCGGGTTGAACACGGCGGCAGTGTTGATCGATACCTTGTCGGCACCGGCATTGAGCAGGTTGCGGATGTCCTGCACGGTGCGCACCCCACCCCCCACGGTCAGCGGGATGAACACCTGGCTGGCCATGCGCTCGACGGTGTGCAGCGTGGTGTCACGGCCATCGACACTGGCGGTGATGTCCAGGAAGGTGATCTCGTCCGCGCCCTGTTCGTTGTAGCGCCGGGCGATCTCCACCGGGTCACCGGCGTCGCGGATGTTCTCGAACTTGACGCCCTTGACCACGCGACCGTTGTCGACGTCCAGGCAAGGGATGATGCGTTTGGCCAGGGCCATGGAGGGCTCCTTCGAAGCGCTACAAGCTTGAAGCTACAAGCGGCAAGCTGAAGCAAATCACGTTGTAGGGGATATCGCCTGCGGCAAGCAGAATGGATTGCTCTGCCTGCCGTTTGCAGCTCGCGGCTATCAGTTGGCGTAGTTGTCGCAGAAAGCCTGGGCTTCGGCGACGTCGAGGGTGCCTTCGTAGATCGCCCGGCCAGTGATGGCGCCGATGATACCGGGAGTCCTGGCGTCCAGCAGGGCTTGGATGTCGCCCAGGTTGTGAATGCCGCCCGAAGCGATCACTGGAATACGCGTGGCCTGGGCCAGGGCGGCGGTGAAGGGCACGTTGCAGCCCTGCATCATGCCGTCCTTGGCGATGTCGGTGTAGACGATCGCCGAGACGCCATCGGCCTCGAAACGCTTGGCCAGATCGATGACCTGCACACTGCTGACCTCGGCCCAGCCGTCGGTGGCGACGAAACCGTCCTTGGCATCCAGGCCGACGATGACCTTGCCCGGGAAGGCGCGGCAGGCTTCGGCGACGAATTCCGGCTGCTTGACCGCCTTGGTGCCGATGATCACGTAGCTGACGCCAGCCTTGACGTAATGCTCGATGGTTTCCAGCGAACGGATGCCCCCACCGATCTGGATCGGCAGCTGCGGGTAGCGCCTGGCGATGGCGGTGACCACTTCACCGTTGACCGGCTGGCCTTCGAAGGCGCCATTGAGGTCGACCAGGTGCAGACGGCGGCAGCCACCGTCGACCCACTTGGCGGCCATGCTCACCGGGTCATCGGAAAACACCGTGGAATCTTCCATGCGGCCCTGGCGCAGGCGCACACAGGCGCCGTCTTTGAGGTCGATTGCAGGAATAATGAGCATTCTTTTTCCTTGGTAAAAAGGGCTGCAAGCTTCAAGCGGCTAGCTGCAAGCATGCGCAGGTGTCTGTTCTTGCAGCCTGAAGCCTGGAGCTTGCAGCTGCTCTTTCAATCTTTCTCCAGTGCCCACAGGTCGCTTTCGAGGCTCTCGACGCGCTCCCTGAGCAACTGCTGGGCATCGAAGATCGCCCGGTTGTAGTAGTGCGGCGCGATTTCGCGGGCAAACAGTTCCAGGACCTCGGCCACCTCGAACGACCCCAACTGCAGCTCGAAGCGCTCGGCGAACAGGCGCTGCAGCTTGCGGGTCGCGTCCTGCTCCTGCTCGGCGGTCAGGGTCAGGATCGGCGCACGGGCCTTGCTACGGCTCATCGCTTACCAGCGGCCGTCCCACGCCACGAAGTTCTGCAGCAACTGCAGGCCGTGGGTATGGCTTTTCTCGGGGTGGAACTGCACGGCGAAGCGCGAGCCGTCGGCCAGGGCCGCTGCGAAGTCCACACCATAGTGGCCACGACCCACGACCTGGCCGGGCTTGCCCGCCTGGATGAAATAGCTGTGCACGAAATAGAAACGCGCCTGGTCGGGAATGTCGTGCCACAACGGGTGGTCAACGACCTGGCTGACCTGGTTCCAGCCCATGTGCGGCACCTTCAGGTGCTCGCCGTCCTCGACCAGGTCCTTGCCGAAGAACTTCACCTGGCCAGGAAACAGGCCGATGCAGTCGACGCCGTCGTTTTCCTCGCTGCGCTCCAGCAGTGCCTGCATGCCCACGCAGATGCCCAGGAACGGACGGTCCTTGCTGACCTCCCGTACCAGGCTGTCGAAGCCCAGGCGGCGGATCTCGGCCATGCAGTCGCGGATCGCCCCCACGCCGGGAAACACGATGCGGTCGGCCTCGCGGATCACCTGCGCGTCACTGCTGATCAGCACCTTGCCGGCACCGACATGCTCAAGGGCCTTGGCAACCGAGTGCAGGTTGCCCATGCCGTAATCGATGACTGCGACGGTCTGCATCAGAGCACACCCTTGGTCGACGGCATCTGCCCGGCCATACGCTCGTCCAGCTCGACGGCCATGCGCAGTGCGCGACCGAAGGCCTTGAACACGGTTTCGATCTGGTGGTGGGTGTTGACGCCACGCAGGTTGTCGATGTGCAGGGTCACCAGCGCGTGGTTGACGAAGCCCTGGAAGAACTCCTGGAACAGGTCCACATCGAAACGCCCCACCACCGCACGGGTGTAGGGGACGTGCATCTGCAGGCCAGGACGGCCCGAGAAGTCGATGACCACCCGCGACAGGGCTTCGTCCAGCGGCACATAGGAATGCCCGTAGCGACGAATGCCCTTCTTGTCACCCACGGCCTTGGCAAAGGCCTGGCCCAGGGTGATGCCGACGTCTTCCACGGTATGGTGGTCGTCGATCTCCAGGTCGCCCTTGCATTCGATATCCAGGTCGATCAGCCCGTGCCGGGCGATCTGGTCGAGCATGTGCTCAAGGAAGGGAACCCCGATATCGAATCGGGCCTTTCCGGTGCCATCCAGGTTGATCGAGACCTTGATCTGGGTTTCCAGCGTGTTGCGCTCGACGGATGCCTTACGTTCGGCCATCACCAGCTCCGCAAAAATCAGTGGCGAAAAAGGCAGACAGTATAGGCGCAGATGCGCCCGGCATGAAGCCGAGAGACGACGAGAAGGCAAGATGGTAGCCGGGCAAGGGCCCGAAAGCGGTCATCCGATGGGTGAACAGAGCTCTACCAGGGTGCCATCCGGGCAACGCACGTAGGACACGGTCTGCCCCCAGGGCTTGGTCAGCGGCGCCGCCAGTTCGGTAGCGCCAGCCTGCAACGCACGGGCATGGGCGGCCGGAACGTCGTCGGTGACCAGGCCGATCTCCACGCCCAGCGGCTTCTCGGAGGCATGCGCGGCGACATGGCCGGTGTCGAAGTTAAGTGCCGCCAGCTCGTTGGCTGCGAACGCCAGTGCGGTCGCGCCGGTTTCCAGCTCACCGTAGGTACCGGACTCGTGCAGAAAGCGGGTGGACAGGCCGAAGGCCTGGGAGAAGAACGCCAGCGAGGCGCTGACGTCCGGGACGTAGATGATGGTGTAGCCGAATTTCATGCGTGCACTTCCTTGTCTGGGTAATCCCTGGGTTTCCGGCTGAAGCCTGTCCTGTCTGGCGGGAGGCTTCAGCCGCGATACAGCCAACCGCGGCTGAGACCAAGGGGAGGTTAAGGGTCAGGCGAACAGGCTGGCGATGGCGTCGGCGACCTTGTCGACGTTGCTCTCGTTCAGGCCCGCCAGGCACATGCGCCCGCTGCGCACCAGGTAAACGCCGTACTTGTCGCGCAGCTCATCGACCTGTTCGCCGGTCAGGCCGGTGTAGCTGAACATGCCGTTCTGTTCGAGGATGAAGCTGAAGTCACGCTGCGGCACCTTGTTGGCCAGCACGCTCACCAGACGCTGGCGCATCTCGATGATGCGCAGGCGCATGGCCTCTACCTCGGCCAGCCAGTCCTGGCGCAGCGCCGGGCTATTGAGCACCCGCGCGACGATCTGCGCGCCGTGTACGGGCGGGCTGGAGTAGTTGCGACGCACGGTGGCCTTCAGTTGCCCCAGCACGCGATCGGCCAGTTCGGCGTTCTCGCAGACGATGGACAGGCCACCCACGCGCTCGCCGTACAGCGAGAAGATCTTCGAGAAGGAGTTGCTGACCACCGTGGCGGCGCCGGACTGCGCCATGGCACGGATCGCGTAGGCGTCCTGTTCCATGCCCTTGCCGAAGCCCTGGTAGGCGATGTCGAGGAACGCGATCAGTTCATTGCCCTTGACCACCTCGACCACCTGATCCCACTGCGCGGGCGTCAGGTCGGCACCGGTGGGGTTGTGGCAGCACGGGTGCAGCAGCACGATGCTCTGCGTCGGCAGGCCGCGCAGGGTGGCGAGCATGGCGTCGAAGTCGACGCCGCCGGTGCGTTTGTCGAAATACGGGTAGCTGTTGACCTTGAAACCGGCACCGGCGAACAGCGCGATGTGGTTTTCCCAGGTCGGGTCGCTGACCCACACCTGGGAGTTCGGGTAGGCGTACTTGAGGAAGTCCGCGCCGACCTTCAAGGCGCCGGAGCCGCCGACGGTCTGGATGGTCGCCACGCGGCCGGCGGCGAGCAGTGCGTGACCTTCGCCAAACAGCAGGTTCTGCACGGCCTTGCGATACGGCGCCAGGCCCTCCATGGGCAGGTACACGCAGGCACTCTGCTCGCCCGCATCGATCTCGTGCTGGGCACGCACGGCGGTGTCCAGACGCGGAATATGCCCCACGGCGTCGTAATACAGGCCGATGCTGAGGTTGACCTTGTCGGTGCGAGGGTCCTTGCCGAAGGTCTCCATCAGCGAAAGGATCGGGTCACCGGCGTACGACTCCACGTGGGCAAACATGCGGACAAACTCCTGAAGATGAGTGGATCAGGCCGAGTAACGGTCGGCTCTGTGGTTCTGCGCAATGATGAAGTTCAGCAATACGGCGCCAAGCACCGAAACGCCCAGTACAGGCAGGCTGATGAAGGTCAGCGAAGCCAGCAGCACGCTGATGTCGACGCCCATCTGCAGCCAGCCGGCCTTGATGCCGTACCTGTCCTGAATGTACAGGGCCAGGATGTTAACACCACCCAGGCTGGCCTTGTGGCGGAACAGCATGAGGAATCCGACGCCCAGCAGGGCATTGCCCACCAGCGCGGCGTACAGCGGTTGCAACTGGTCGATATGGATGAACAGCGCATGGCGGTCGGAGAAAAACGCCACCAGGCCGACCGCACAGAAGGTCTTGAAGGTGAACACCCGGCCCATGCGCCGCAGCGCCAGGTAATAGAACGGCAGGTTGAGCATGAAGAACGCCGCACCGAACGGCACGGCGAAGGTGTAGTGCAGGTACAGCGCGATACCGGCGGTGCCGCCGGTCATCACCCCGGCCTGGCGCAGCAGCATGACCGCGAAGGAAATCATCGCCGTGGCGATGACCACGGCGAATACATCCTCTTGCACGGAATGACGGGTATCGGAGGGCTTGGAAGCGCTAAGGGTCGCGGTCATGGGGTGCAGCTCGGAAGGGATCTGGGGTCAGGAGATGCCGCGCGGCAGGTTGCCCGCTCACACATTGAGCGCAGATATTACTCAATATAAAAACATTGCGCGACAGAATCATATAAAACGCACAAAACAAACGTAATTGATGATTTTTTTCGCACCACTTACGCACCTCAGCCTCGCCCCATGCTTCAAAACAGTGCAGCCCCCCCCCCCATCAGCCACGGCCTAACGGTTCAAGCGGACGGTATTGGCGCTAGGGGCAATACAGGTCAGTTAGACCGTGGGAGCGAGCTTGCTCGCGAAGTTGGCTTCACGCTCACAGCAAAATCAGAGACTTTGCCAGCTTTTCGCGAGCAAGCTCGCTCCCACAGAGCCGCAAAGCGCTTAATCGAACAGTATTGGCGCTAGGGGTAATACTGGTCAGTTAGACCGTGGGAGCGAGCTTGCTCGCGAAGGCGGCGTCAACTTCACAGCTGATTCGGCGACTTTGCCAGTTTTTCGCGAGCAAGCTCGCTCCCACAAAGCCGCACAGCGCTTAATCGAACAGTATTGACGCTAGGGGCGCTTGGTGACTTCGCTGTTTTCCTTCAGGCGTTCGAGCACCACGGCGGTCTTGATGTGCGCCACGCAGTCGTCGGCGGTGATCAGTTCCATCAGCTGGTTGAGACTGTCGAGGTTATCCACTGCGACTTTCAGGGTGTAATCGGCATCCCCGGTGGTCTTGTAGGCATCGATGATCGCCTCTAGGCCCGTCACCAGTGCATGGAACTGTTCACGGTGGCCGGTGCGATGGCTGGTCAGGCGCACCTCGATCATCGCCAGAACCTCGCGCCCCATGGCCTGCGGGGCGATACGTGCGTGGTAGCCGAGAATCAGGCCGCTTTGCTCCAGACTGATGCGGCGACGCGAGCACTGCGAGGCGGACAACCCGACCAGATCGCTCAACTCCTGATTGGTCAATCGGCCATTGGCTTGCAGGAGCCTGAGAATCTTCAGATCAAAGTCGTCGATTTCATTCATTTTCATTGTGGTAATCGCTCGCGCTCGAAAATCTGTCCAGGCTGCGCAGCCTATCAGCTTAAATGGCCTATCCGCGAACCGGCTCAGCGTGCAGAATCACGCCCCTGCAAAATGGCACCTGCCTTGCACCCGCAGCACTACAAGAGGTCGGCCATGCGTTCGAGTCGGCCCGTCATTCACACTCATGGGGATTCCAATGACCCAAGCAAGCTCGCCTGAGCCGCTGCACCGCGGCCTGAAGAACAGGCACATCCAGCTGATCGCCCTCGGCGGCGCCATCGGTACCGGGCTGTTTCTGGGCGTCGCCCACACCGTCGGCATGGCCGGTCCCTCGGTCATCCTGGGCTACGCCATCGCCGGCCTGATCGCCTTCTTCATCATGCGCCAGCTGGGTGAGATGGCTGTCGAAGAACCGGTGGCCGGCACCTTCAGCCACTTCGCCAACCGCTACTGGGGCCCGCTGGCCGGTTTCATGTCCGGCTGGAACTACTGGGTGCTGTATGTGCTGGTGGGCATGGCCGAACTGACTGCCGTCGGTGTATACGTGCAGTATTGGTGGCCCGAGGTGCCGACCTGGGTGTCGGCGGCGGTGTTCTTCGTGATCATCAACCTGCTCAACCTCAGCAATGTGAAGATCTACGGCGAAACCGAATTCTGGTTCTCGCTCATCAAGGTCGTGGCGATCCTCAGCATGATCGTGTTCGGCGCGGTGCTGCTGGTCAGCGGCAACGGCGGCCCGCAGGCCACGGTAGCCAACCTGTGGCAGAACGGCGGTTTCTTCCCCAAAGGCGTCAGCGGACTGATGATGGCCATGGCGTTCATCATGTTCTCCTTCGGCGGCCTGGAACTGATCGGCATCACCGCCGCCGAGGCGCAGGACCCCAAGCGCAGCATCCCCAAGGCCACCAACCAGGTGATCTACCGCATCCTGATCTTCTACGTGGGCGCCCTGGCCGTGCTGCTGAGCCTCTACCCGTGGGACAAGGTGGTGACCAGCGGCAGCCCCTTCGTGCTGATCTTCCATGACCTGGACAGCGACCTGGTCGCCACCCTGCTCAACATCGTGGTCCTCACGGCGGCGCTGTCGGTGTACAACAGCTGCGTATACAGCAACAGCCGGATGATGTTCGGCCTGGCGGCCCAGGGCAATGCGCCCAAGGCCATGCTCAAGGTCAACGCGCGTGGCGTGCCGGTGCTGTCGCTGCTGGTCTCGGCCATCGCCACCGGCCTGTGCGTGGTAGTCAACTACGTGATGCCCGCCGAAGCCCTGACGCTGCTGATGGCCCTGGTGGTCGCCTCGCTGGTGATCAACTGGGTGCTGATCACCATCACCCACCTGCAATTCCGTCGCGCCAAGCGCCTGGCCGGACAGGTGACGAGCTTCCAGAGCTGGGGCTACCCACTGACCAACTACCTGTGCCTGGCCTTCCTGCTCGGTATCCTGGTGGTGATGTACCGCACGCCGGGCATCAGCCTGTCGGTGATCATGATCCCGTTCTGGCTGGGCCTGCTGGCCCTGGCCTACCGGGTCAAACGGCGCAAGGCCGCCATGGCGCAAAAGACCCTTTGAACGACAGCGGCAGGCCTGCCTGCCGCCACCTCTGCAGCCGAGTGACGGCACGGACGCCCGTCACCGTGCTGGCCCTGATCTGAATCAAAAGGTTTCAATTCCGTACCCTGCGAACGCCGCACAAGGCGACGCATGGTCTTCAGCTCATGAGGCACACGCCGATAGCCAAGTCATCAGCCTTTACCTGACGACAGGACAATCATGGTGACTCTGAGACGGCTCAACATTGCCCCAAGGGCAGCACTCATCTTTTCATTCATCATCGTGATCGTGGCGCTCATGGGCGCCGTCGCGGTCATGCAGATGAGCAAGCTCCGAGAGTCGGAGCAGGATGTCGAGAACAACTGGATGGCCAGCGTGCGCCAGACCGGCATGATTACCAACGGCGCCTTGCGTCTGCGCCTGGAATCCCTGCGCGGCACCACCGCGACAGACCCGCAACTGCGCCAGCAGACCGTGGACTCATTCGCCGGCTACCGCCAGGTGTTCAATAAATCCGTCAAGGATTACGAGCCGTTGATCGCCAGCGACGAAGAGCGCCGCCTGTACCAGGAAGTGGCGGCCAGCGCCCAGGCCTACGATCGCCTGCTCGAGCAGTTCGAACCCCTGCTGCGCAGTGGCGATAACACGGCGGCGCAAAACCTCATCAACACCAGCATCCGCCCGGTCACCAACAAACTGCAAGACCAGGTCAACAAGCTGCAGAGCTTCAACGACCAGGGCGCCAAGGCTGCCGGCGAGCACGCCGGACAGCTCTACCACAGCGGCCTGACCATGGTCATCACGCTGATCGCCGTCGCCTTGGTCGGTACGGTGGTTCTGGCCTGGCTGCTGGTCGGCAGCATCACGGCACCGATGAGCGACGCATTGCAGATCGCCCAGCGCATTGCCGGGCGCGACCTGTCGGAGAAGATTGAGGTACAAGGCCAGGACGAAGCCGCGCGCATGCTGGCTGCCTTGGTGCAGATGCAGGGCAACCTGCGGGAAACCCTGGGGCACATCGCCGACAGCTCCACCCAGCTGGCTTCGGCCTCCGAAGAAATGACCGCGGTGACCGACGAATCCAGCCGCACCCTGGTGCGCCAGAACGATGAGGTCAATCAGGCGGCCACCGCCGTGACGGAAATGAGTGCCGCGGTGGACGAGGTGGCACGCAATGCCTCCGAAGCCGCCGACGCCTCGCGCCGCACCCAAGGCCTGGCCGGCACCGGCATGCAGAACGTGACCCGCACCCTGTCGGCGATCCGTGACCTGACCGGCAATGTGCAGTCCACCACCGAACAAGTGCAGAACCTGTCGGCCCGCGCCCAGGACATCAGCAAGGTGGTCGAGGTCATCCGCTCGATTGCCGAGCAGACCAACCTGCTGGCCCTCAACGCCGCCATCGAAGCCGCTCGCGCCGGTGAGCAGGGTCGCGGCTTTGCCGTGGTCGCCGACGAAGTTCGTGCCCTGGCGCATCGCACCCAGCAGTCGACCCAGGAAATCGAGCAGATGATCGGCGGTATCCAGACCGATTCGGTGCAGGCGGTGCAGGCCATGGAGAACAGCCAGCGCATGGCCAGCAGCTCTACCGAGGTCGCCCAGCAGGCCAACGAATCCCTGGAGCAGATCGCCGAAGCGATTGCGGTGATCAACGAGCGCAACGTGCTGATCGCCACCGCCGCCGAAGAACAAGCCCAGGTGGCGCGGGAAATCGACCAGAACATCATCAGCATCCGCGATCTCTCGACCCAGACGGCGGCAGGCGCCAACCAGACCGCCACGGCCTGCTCCGAAGTGTCCCGGATGGCAGTTGGCCTGAATCAGGTGGTGAGTCGTTTCGTGCTCTAACTCGTCCCGAGCAAAAGCGCCCCGCGCAATCGCATTGCGCGGGGCGCTTTTGCTCGCATTCGACCCATCAGGCTATCTGCGCCGGTGGCGGCTGATAGCCGAAATCGAGTCGGTCATGCTGCTAACGCTATAAGCGACCTTCCCGACGGAACGGCAAGACAGTGTTCGGCGCAAAAAATTCAAAAAATATTCTTCTCGTTTATTGATCCAGATCAAAGATTCAAAAGAAAAAGCGCTATTAACGGCAAAATAGTGGCCACCAGACTCAAGCCTTGCTGACTCATTTCCGATAACGAGTCTCATCTTCCCCCACGATGTGAGCCGCTTATGGAGACGTTGCGCAAGCTGAATATTGCCCCCCCGGGCAGCACTCATTTTTTCTTTCATCGTTCTGATCCTTTTGCTGCTGGGCGCGGTTGCCGTGATTCAGATGGGCAAGCTGCGCGATACAGAACAGGATGTCGAAACCAACTGGATGGTGAGCGCTCGCCAGACCTCGTTGATGAACAGCTCGGCTCTGCGGCTGCGACTCGAATCGCTCAGAGGCTCACTGAGCACCGACCCACAAATACGCCAGCAGACCCTGGCTGCATTTGGCGGGCACCGCAAGACCTTCATAGATAGCGTGACGGGTTATGAACAGCTGATA
Source organism: uncultured Pseudomonas sp. (assembly GCF_913777995.1). Taxonomy (GTDB): domain Bacteria; phylum Pseudomonadota; class Gammaproteobacteria; order Pseudomonadales; family Pseudomonadaceae; genus Aquipseudomonas. The sequence goes on from NZ_CAJYVE010000014.1 coordinate 10,420, forward strand.
GCGAATGACGAAGATCGCAAGCTGTATCGTGAGGTACTGACCAGCAGCGAGGCCTACGGCAAACTCCTGGACCGGCTCGAACAGCTGCTGCGAGACGGCGATGCCACCACAGCCGCCAAGATGATCTCCACGGAAGTCAGGCCCGTCTCAGACCACATGCAGGAACGGATCATCAAACTAAGGGAATTCAACGAGCAAGGCGCACGCACGGCAGGGATCTATGCAAAAGAGGTTTATCAAAACGGGCTGACGCTGGTTTTCAGCCTTATCGCCATTGCGCTGGCTGCCACCGTTTTCCTGGCATTTATTCTGGTACGCAGCATCACTACCCCGATGAGCGAAGCACTGCAGATTGCTCAACGCATCGCCCAGCGCGACCTGTCGAAGAAGATTCAGGTACAAGGCAAGGACGAGGCCGCACGCATGCTCGACGCCCTGGTGCAGATGCAGGACAACCTGCGTGAAACCCTGGGGCACATCACCGACAGCTCCACCCAGCTGGCCTCGGCCTCCGAGGAAATGACTGCGGTCACCGACGAATCCAGCCGCACCCTGGTACGCCAGAACGACGAGGTCAATCAGGCGGCCACCGCCGTGACGGAAATGAGTGCCGCGGTGGACGAGGTGGCACGCAACGCTTCAGAAGCCGCCGACGCCTCGCGGCGCACCCAGGGCCTGGCCGGCGCCGGCATGCAGAACGTGACCCGTACCCTGTCGGCGATCCGCGACCTGACTGGCAATGTGCAGTCCACCACCGAACAGGTGCAGAACCTCTCGGCCCGCGCCCAGGACATCAGCAAGGTGGTCGAGGTGATTCGCGCGATTGCCGAACAGACCAACCTGCTGGCCCTCAACGCCGCCATCGAGGCCGCTCGCGCTGGCGAGCAGGGTCGCGGCTTTGCCGTGGTCGCCGACGAGGTTCGTGCGCTGGCGCATCGTACCCAACAGTCGACCCAGGAAATCGAACAGATGATCGGCGGCATTCAGACCGATTCGGTGCAAGCGGTGCAGGCCATGGAGAACAGCCAGCGCATGGCTGGCGAATCCACTGACGTCGCGCAGCAGGCCAATGAGTCTCTGGAACAGATCGCCGAAGCGATTGCGGTGATCAACGAACGCAACGTGCTGATCGCCACTGCAGCCGAAGAGCAGGCCCAGGTAGCGCGAGAGATCGACCAGAACCTGACCAGCATCCGCGACCTGTCGACCCAGACAGCGACAGGTGCCAACCAGACAGCGGCGGCCTGTTCCGAAGTGTCTCGCATGGCGGTCGGCCTGAACCAGGTGGTGGGCCGTTTCGTGCTCTGAAGTGCCGCCGCAACTCAATAGCCGCAATGAAAAAAGGCCCCTCGCAAGCTGGTTGCGAGGGGCCTTTTTACAGGCTCAGCAGCGGATTACTGGAACAGCACCGCAGTTTTCTGCAGGGTGATCCACACACCCCAGGCCAGCGGGATACCCACGGCCAGCCAGGCGGCAATCACCAACGGTGTGGTGCCAGCGGCAGCCTTCCACTCCAGCACGGCCGTGCCTTCGGCGCTCTTGTCGTGGCCGATGGCGCGCTCGGCAGCCAGTTCCGCGTCGGTCATGAAGTACTTGTCGGCCACCGGGCGGATCATCATGTTGCAGATGAAGCCCAGCACCAGCAGACCGGCAAGGATGTACAGGGTGATGTCGTAGGCATCGGCACGCGCCACGCCGTGGCTGAGCTGATACTCACGCAGGTAGTTCACCAGTACCGGACCGAGCACACCGGCGGCGGCCCAGGCGGTCAGCAGGCGACCGTGGATGGCACCGACCATCTGGGTACCGAACAGGTCGGCCAGGTAGGCTGGCACAGTGGCGAAACCACCGCCATACATCGACAGCACCACACAGAAGGCCGCTACGAACAGCGCGACACTGCCCAGGTGGCCCAGGGTCGGAACCGAGGCGTAGAGCACGAAGCCCAAGGCGAAGAAGATGAAGTAGGTCGCCTTGCGGCCCAGGTAGTCCGAGCACGAGGCCCAGAAGAAGCGACCACCGATGTTGAACAGGCTGAGCAGACCGGTGAAGCCTGCCGCAATGGCGGCGATAGCCTTGAGCTGGTCAGGGTTCAGTTCACTGAAGGTCAGCCCGTTGCCCAGCAGCTTGCCGGCGAAGACTTCCTGCAGCAGCGGCGAGGCCATGCCGAGGATACCGATACCGGCGGAGACGTTCAGGCACAGCACCAGCCAGACCAGACGGAACTGCGGCGTCTTCCAGGCCACACTGACGTGCACGTGGCGGTCGGTGATCATCGAGTTGCTGGCCTTCTTGGCCGGCGCGGTCCAGCCTTCAGGCTTCCAGCCGGTCGGCGGAACGCGGTAACCCAGCGCACCACCCATCATGAAGACGAAGTAGATGACGGCCATGGCCGCGAAGCTCTGCCAGACACCGACGCTGTCTGGGGTCGCGAAATGGTTCATCAGTGCGGTGGCCAGTGGCGCACCCACCATGGCACCACCACCGAAGCCCATGATCGCCATGCCGGTAGCCATGCCGCGCTTGTCCGGGAACCACTTGATCAGGGTCGAGACCGGAGAGATGTAGCCCAGGCCCAGGCCGATACCACCGATGACCCCCGAACCCAGCCACATCAGCCAGATCTGGTGGGTATAGATACCCAGCGCGGAAATCAGCAGGCCGCCGCACCAGCACAGTGCCGAAACCACACCCGCCTTGCGAGGACCGGCGTGTTCCAGCCAGCCACCCCAGATGGCCGCCGAGCAGCCGAGAAAGATGAAGAACAGGGTGTAGATCCAGCCCAGCATGGAAATCTGCCAGTCACAGGTCGAAGCGAAGACCTGGGCGAAGAAACCCATGTCTGGCGAACAGGCGACAGGCGCGGAAATACCGATGGCTTTGGACAATGGCAACCAGAACACCGAGAAGCCGTAGGCCATGCCGATGCAAAGATGGATGGCCAGGGCCGCCGGTGGAACCAGCCAACGGTTGAAACCGGGCTTGGCGATAATGCGTTCTTTGGACAAGAACGCAGGCTGAGCAGAACTACCACCCAACGCTGTGCTTGTACTCATTAGTATCAACCCCAATGTATGTAAGGCTCGCAGGACTTGACGCCGATCCGGCTTGAGGTTCGCGCAACAGCGCGCCCGCCGCGTTTATAGTCGGAGGATTACGAAGATGCGGCAAAAAGCCACATCCGATCAGCGATGCGCAAGATTAGCACTTACAAGAGGCAGGTAAGCATTTTGTTACAGGTATTTCGGCAAAAAAATCAATCAGATTTTTCTATGGCTCCATAGATATAACCGATGACTGAAATATCTTGTAATGCCTGGGGAAACTTCGAGCTTAGTTGCCCCTCCAAGTTTCTGCATGAATTCAGGCAAATTAATTGTCTGCCTGCCGGATAGACGGTCGCCCGCCCAGCCAACCGACGGAGCGAAGCCGGCTGGGTAACCGGGCCCGCCCAGGGACCTGGAGACATCGGTATACTCACGGGCTAATTTCGACTGATCGACCACAAGGAACCGCCCATGAAAGCGTTCGGCAAACTCCTGGGACTGCTTGTTCTCGGGTTGCTGCTGATCATCGTGGCTCTCGGCTTCGCCTTGACCCATCTGTTTGATCCCAACGACTACAAAGACGAAATCCGCCAACTGGCCCGGGACAAGGCCAACATCGAACTGACCCTCGATGGCGATATCGGCTGGAGCCTGTTCCCCTGGCTGGGCCTTGAGCTGCACGATGCCCGGGTCGCCACCCTGGCCGCCCCCGACCAGCCGTTCGCCGACCTGCAGATGCTTGGCCTTTCCGTACGAGTCCTGCCACTGCTGCGCCGTGAAGTGCAGATGAGCGACATCCGTGTCGAAGGCCTGAACCTGATCCTCAACCGTGACAAGAACGGCCACGGCAACTGGGAAGACATCGGTAAACCGGCCAGCGCCAGCACCCCGCCAGCCAACGCCCCTACCGAGGGAGCCCCCGCCACGCCGCCGCCCGCAGAAAAGCCCTCGCGCCCCGTTAAGCTGGACATCGACAGCCTGACCGTGAACAACGCCCGCGTGCAGTACACCGACGAAGCCAAGAACCAGAGTTTCAGCGCCGAAAGCATCCAGCTGAGCACCGGTCCGGTCCGCGAAGGCTCGGATATCAGCGTGAAACTGACCGCCTTCCTCAGCGCCAGCCAGCCGGCCCTGAAGGCCCGCACCGAACTGGCCGGCAACCTGCGTCTGGACCGCGCGCTGCAGCGCTATCAGTTCGAAGACATGCGCCTTTCCGGCGAAGTGGCGGGCGAGCCCCTGCAAGGCAAGACCGTGACCTTCGTCGCCCAGGGCCAGCTGCTGGCCGACCTGGCCGCCAACATCGCCGAATGGAACAGCCTGAAGGTCACCGCCAACCAGCTGCGCGCATTGGGCGAACTGCGCGTTCGCGACCTGGACAAGACACCGCGCCTGAGCGGTGGCCTGTCGGTGGCGCCATTCGATCTGCGCGCCTTCATGGACGGCATCGGCCAGCCGCTGCCGCCGATGGCCAACGGCAGCCTGAGCAAGGTCGAACTGCTCACCCGCCTCAACGGCACCCCGACCAGCCTGGCGCTGGACGAACTCAACCTGAAGGTCGACGACAGCAACTTCAGCGGACGCATCGCCGTAGATGACTTCCAGCGCCAGGCGCTGCGCGTACAATTGAAAGCCGACAGCTTCGACGCCGACCGCTACCTGCCGGCCGAGAGCGAGGCCGACAAAGGCGCCAAGGCCGCGCGCAAATCCGAAGTGCAGAACAGCGAGGCCAGTTCGGTGGCCGGCGCTGGCACCACGCCACTGCCTGAGCAACCCACCAAGGTGGCCTGGAGCACCGAGAAGCTGCTGCCCCTGGAGCGCCTGCGCAAGCTGGATGTCGAGGCCGAGCTGGGTTTCGGCAAGCTGATCGTCGACAAGCTGCCGATCGACAATGCCGTGCTCAAGACCCAGGCCGCCGGTGGCGTGATCCGCGTCGACAGCCTGCGCGGCAACCTCTACAACGGCAACTTCGAGGTCAAGGGCAACCTCGACGCCCGGCCTGACATCCCCACCGCCAGTGTGCAGACCCGAGTGGCCAAGGTGCCGGTCGAGCGCGTGCTGGAAAGCCAGGGCCAGACACCGCCGGTGCGCGGCCTGCTGACCCTGAACAGTGACCTGGCCGGCAAGGGCAATAGCGAGAAAGCCCTGATCGATAGCCTCGGCGGGACTGCCAGTTTCACCCTCGACGACGGCGTGCTGGTCAACGCCAACCTGGAACAACAGCTGTGCCAGGGCATCGCCTTTCTCAATCGCAAGGCTCTGAGCGGCGAGCCGCGCGGCAAGGACACGCCGTTCCGGCAACTGAGCGGCAGCCTCAACGTGCGCAATGGCGTGGCCAGCAACCCCGACCTCAAGGCGCGGATTCCCGGCCTGACCCTCAACGGCCATGGCGACGTGGACCTGCGGGTGCTGGGCATGGACTACCGCGTGGGAATCATCATCGAAGGCGACAAGAGCGAGATGCCCGACCCGGCCTGTCAGGTCAACGAACGCTATGTCGGTGTCGAGTGGCCCGTGCATTGCCGTGGCCCGCTGGAGCTGGGTGCCAAGGCCTGCCGTGTCGACAAGGAAGGCCTCGGCCAGGTGGCCGCGCAGGTGGCGGGCAACGAGGTGCGCAACAAGCTCGATGACAAGATCGAGGAAAAACTGGGCGACAAGGTCAGCCCCGAACTCAAAGACGCTCTGAAGGGGCTGTTCAAACGATGAATGCTGTACACGCCCTGCCGCCCGAGCAGTTCTCCCAGGCGGTGCTGGACTGGTTCGACGTCCATGGCCGCCACGACCTGCCCTGGCAGCAGGACATCAACCCGTACCGGGTCTGGGTGTCGGAAATCATGCTGCAGCAAACGCAAGTGAGCACGGTGCTCAATTACTTCGACCGTTTCATGAGTGCCCTGCCCACGGTCAAGGACCTTGCCGAAGCCCCGGAAGACGAAGTGCTGCACCTGTGGACCGGGCTGGGCTATTACACCCGCGCCCGCAACCTGCAGAAAACCGCGAAGATCGTCATGGCCGAGCACGCGGGCGAATTCCCCCGCGACGTGGAGAAGCTCACCGAACTGCCGGGCATTGGCCGCTCCACCGCAGGCGCCATCGCCAGTATCAGCATGGGCATCCGCGCACCGATCCTCGACGGCAACGTCAAGCGCGTGCTGGCCCGCTACGTGGCGCAGGAGGGCTACCCCGGCGAGCCGGCGGTGGCGCGCCAGCTGTGGGCGGTGGCCGAGCGCTACACGCCGCACGCCCGCGCCAATCACTACACCCAGGCAATGATGGACCTCGGCGCGACCCTGTGCACGCGCAGCAAGCCCAGTTGCCTGCTGTGCCCGCTGGAGCGCAGCTGCGAGGCGCACCTGCTGGGCCTTGAAACCCGCTACCCGGTGCCCAAGCCGCGCAAGGCGATCCCACAGAAACGCACCCTGATGCCGCTGCTGGCCAACGATCGCGGCGAGATCCTGCTCTATCGCCGCCCCTCCACCGGGCTGTGGGGCGGCCTGTGGAGCCTGCCGGAACTCGACGGCCTGGATGATCTGCCGCACCTGGCCAGCCAGCACGCGCTGCAAATGGGCCGCTCGCAGGCATTGCCGGGCGTGCTGCACACCTTCAGCCACTTTCAGCTGAGCATCGAGCCCTGGCTGGTCCGCGTACAGGACGCCGGCCCCTGCGTGGCCGAGGCCGACTGGCTCTGGTATAACCTCGCCACCCCGCCACGCCTGGGCCTTGCCGCCCCGGTGAAGAAGCTGCTCAAGCACGCAGCCGACGTATTGAATGCAGGAGAGTCGTCATGACCCGCACCGTAATGTGCCGCAAGTACAAAGAAGAGCTGCCTGGCCTGGAGCGCCCACCCTACCCTGGCGCCAAAGGCGAGGACATCTACAACCACGTCTCGCAGAAGGCCTGGGCCGACTGGCAGAAGCACCAGACGCTGCTGATCAACGAGCGTCGCCTGAACATGATGAACGCCGAGGACCGCAAATTCCTCCAGGCCGAGATGGACAAGTATTTTTCCGGCGAGGAATACGCCAAAGCCGAAGGCTACGTTCCGCCGGAAAAATAGATCATTTTTTGCACAGGAAGCGTAAGCACCGAAAAATATTCAGATTTTTTTCAATTCCTGCTTGACGCTTTCCTGAAAAACCCTTTTAATGCGCCCCGTTGCCCAGATAGCTCAGTCGGTAGAGCAGGGGATTGAAAATCCCCGTGTCGGCGGTTCGATTCCGTCTCTGGGCACCACATTGAGATCAGGCAGTGCACGCACTGCCTGATAGATAAAAAAGCCCGCCTTGTGCGGGTTTTTTTATTACCCGAGAAAACACCCCGCACTGCCAGCGCCCTCATCGCCCCAGGAATACAAATCCGTTATCAATGCACCTTCGCACCACTCGGCAGGGCTCGCTAACTTATGGCGGGGATTGATTATGTCCAATTATTCAAACTGAACACCCTGAAGAGTTGGATCCATAACTTCCAGAGCTTTTCTGCTTTTATATTCTTCCTGCTCTCGACAGCACTGAAAGACCGCGCCAGCCAATGCCGCCGGGTTCGTCCGTCAAATACCCGACAGACGAGACGCCACTTTTCACACATACAGCGCAAACACCGAAAAGTTCAGTCTGGCTATATTCCGAAGCGATGAATGGTGGTGTACCATCGCGCTAATATTATTTTGATATGGTCTGTCGTCATGCGTGCCCTGCGCGTCAAACTTCAGGGCTTTACGCTCATCGAACTGCTCATCGCCATCGCGGTGGTCGGTATCCTCGCTGCCATTGCCATTCCTTCCTACGAAAGCTACATGACGCGCAGCAAGCTCAAGGGCGCGCAAGCAGACCTCGCCGCCCTGGGCCTGGTCATGGAAAACTTCTACCAGAAGCAACTGCGCTACCCGACCACCACCACCAGCAACACCGCCGATACCCGCTGCGTGGCCGCCAGTGGCAGCACGACCTGCACCGCGTCGGGCTGGCAACCCAGCCAGGACGGCTTCACCTACAAGATCGTCACCGCGACCACCAGCACCTACAAGCTGGAAGCCCTGGGCACCAGCGGCAAGGTCAACGGCTGCAGTATCACCCTGACCCAGGACAACGTGCGCGCCATCGCCAGTTGCAGCAGCTACAACGGTAGCTGGCAGTGATCGCTCGGCAGCAGGGCTTCACCCTGATCGAGCTGATGATTGCCATCGCCATCTTCGGTCTGCTGGTGACCTTCGGTGCTCAGCTGACCAAATCATGGACCGACAGCGCACAGCAGAACGAGGCGGCCAACCTGCTCAAGCAAGGCATCAGCCGCGCCAAGGCCACCGCCCTGCGCAACCCTGGCGGCGCCCTAAGCACCTCGCCAGCGGCAGTACTGTGCCGCTCGGGGCAGAGCCTCAAGCTGTTCAGCCTCGCCGACCAGGCCAGCCTAGATTGCACCTCGAACACCAGCGTGCTCTGGCAGGCCAGCCTGCCCGCCTCGGCGAACCTGCAGGTCGGCGGCACAAACCTCACCTGTATCGCCTTCAACAGCCGCGGCCTGCCGGTCAACGGCAGCAGCACCTGTGCGACCAGCACCATCAACGTGACCGCAGGCAGCGAAAGTGCGATTCCCGTCGAGATCATCTAAGACCGGGGCGCGGCGTCAGCGCGGCGATATCCTGCTCGAGTCGTTGATCGGCATCGTGCTGATGTCGATCATCGGCCTGGGCATGACCTACGCGGCCTCCCGCGCTGCCGTCAGCCAGCGCGACATGAAGGTGCAGAACATCGCGGTCAGCCAGATGCGTGCGCTGATCGTCCGCTACGGCAAGGGCCTGTGCTCCACCGACGCGGCCCAGGCCAGGGTCGTCCTGCCGATCCAGGCCGAAGCGATACCGCTGAATGCCACCTGCACCGACACCGCTGGGGTAAGTATCGGCGGCGTCAGCATTGCCACTCCGACCAGTACGCTCGGCACTGTGGTGCTGACCACGCGCAGCACTGACAGCGGCCTGTTCGGCGGCATCATCCGGGTCGGTGACGAAACGTGAGACGCCCTGCGGGCGGCTTCAGCCTGATCAGCCTGATGGTGGGCATGACGCTGTCGCTGCTCAGCGTGCTGGCCATGCTCTCGCTGTACCGGAACATGGTCGGCATCTCGGTGCGCTCCATTCAGGACTCCCGGCAGGACGGGCAGATCGCCGCAGCGCTGCTCACCGCACAACAGGAGATGAGCAACGCCGGTTTCTGGATCAGCGGTACGCCCGATGCCAGCTTCAAGCTCCTGGCCAATGCCGCCCTGAGCAATGGCAGCCTGTCCGGCAGCGCACGAACGCTGTCAGGCACCGCCAGCACCGGTAATGCGCTGGTATGGAGCTACAAGACCGCCAACACCGCAACGGCCAGCTGTGCGGGCCTGCTGGTGCAGGACGGCAAGCTCAGCCGCCTGCAGGGGGCCAGCGGCTGCACTTCGACCTCACAATGGAACAGCACCACCTGGAGCGCCAGCCCGCTGATCGAAGCCAACCAGCCGGCCGATTTCTTCACCGTGGTACAGGCTGCCTGTTGGCCCTTCAACAAGGCGACGAGCCCAATCAGCACCCTGCGCATCAAGGTCACCCTGAATGCCGTGACCAGCTCGGTGGACGCCAGCAACAGCGCATCCACGACGACTTACGTGAAGAGCACCAGCGATGTCTGCCTGCCCAACCTCGTGCCAGGCACCTAGCCGGAACATGCCCATGCTTTCTTCCCGACGCGCCCAGCCGCGCACCCCCGGCCGCCAGCGCGGCATGGCGACCCTGATGGTCATGATCCTCACCGGCACGGCCCTGACCGTCACCACCCTGGGCATGATGTACAGCATCCGCAGCGCCCAGGAACAGCAGATGGCGAGCCATGCCACGGTGGCTGCGGAATCGAAGGCGTGGGAAGCGGTGGAGCTGGTGCGCAACTACCTGGATGCCGCCCAAAAGGATGACCTGAGCAGCCTGCCCAGGGGTCAGAGTCTCGCGACAAGCGTCAGCGGTTTGAGCATTAAGGTGTCTGACCCCTACGACGCCACCACCGGCTACATGGGCTTCACCGTGACAGCCAATGTCGCGGGCAACTCGCCTGCCGCCGCCAGCTCCACGATCAACGCTATCTATGCGGTGGGCAGTGCCGGCGGCGGGACGACTACACCTGGCGCCACTATCCAGTTCGCGAAGACGCTCAACCTGACTGGCTCGATCAACTTCACGGGCTTGCAAAACACCAAATTTTCAGTCGACGGCGACGCCAACCTTTCTGGCTCGGTGACTGGCCTGACCAATCTGGAGACATCGGGAAACATCTCGATTTCGGGCGGCATTCAGGTGACCGAAGTGTTTGCCAACGGCACACTGACGCTCTCGGGTTCTGCCAGCGTCAGCAAAGGCTCGGCGGTCAGAGATATCACCAACTCCAGCGGAGGAACCCAAGGCTCGCTGAAAACCAATGCGACGGTTAACGTCAGTAACGGCACGACAAACGAAATCAATGCCATCGGCAACGTTGTCATTGGCGGTTGGCCGACGACCAAGCTGGTAAACAGCGGCGCTACCGTGACCTGCCCCAGTCAGTGGTGGGGACAGTACAACGCGATCAACGCCAAGGGCTTGAGCGGATGCCCGAGCGCCAACGTATCAAATCAGGTGCCGGCCTCGACCCTCACAGCCCTGAACCCGATTTCCGTGGCACGCCAGAAGATCGACGCCAATGACTACAAGTCCTCGGCCAACTACATCTTCGAATACGTGAACAACAAAATTCGCGTGACCGTCAGCGGCATCAACGGGCTCGCTGACGGCGTGTACTATCTGGGCAAATATGCGTACCAGAACGACAGGGGCTATAACGATTTCCTGTGCACCGCCACCGACGCGAATGGCAACTGCACTGCGCCTGCGACGCCTCAGGGTGTCCGTACATTGTGCGAGGGCCAGTCGACCTCGAATGGCTGCATCACCTACAGCGGCGGCAAATGGACAGTTTCAGGAAAAAGTCTTGCGCCCGGCGTGCTGTGGTTCAGCGGAGCGCTGGAAATGTCCAACGGGCGTTACTACAACACGGTCATCGCAACTGGAAATATCAGCACCTCCGGCGATCACAAGCTCTGGTCGCTGAATTACGCGGGCTACAACATCGTCTGCAATAACGAGTATCCCAGCGGCTACAGAACGGCCGATTTTGCCAACCTTTACCCCACCGCGTTCTGTGACAAGACCAATGCACGACTGAAGTCCAACGCACTGGGCAACATCGCGTACCTATCGGGGCTCTATACAGGATCGACGTTCAGCGGCGGCGTTATTTCACTCGGGGCGTCCAGCGAAGTGTCCGGTTCAATCCTGGCCGGCGACACCTTTCTGACCAATGGCAGTAGCACCGTGCACGGTTACATTTCCGCTGCGGGGCAAGGAAACTCGAAGAACAACGCCTGGGAAGGCTCTACCACGATCGACCTGAGCAATATGCCAAGTACCTATACCCCCGCCATTCCCAACCCAGGGGCGAGCGGCTCGGGGGGCACACAGGTCAAATGGGCCAGGCATCTTTGACCTCACACGGCCTCAGGCTCGCACAGGCAGCATTGGTAAGGCTTGGGTTTTGCCGCGCCTTGCGTTTCAATGGCCGCCCACGCCACACCGTATTCCAAGGACACCCCATGGCTTCGCCAGACAAACAGCAAAAGCGCGCCCAGCGCGCGAAACTCAAGGCCAAGCAGAACCGCTCCGGCCAGAAGCCGAAGAAGTCAGTGCATTCGCTGTTCGACTCACCGCTGGTCGATCAGCCGTTCGATGACGTGAAGATCGACCTGAGCACCTTCGACTTCCAGGACCTGGTCGAGAATGGCTTCGACCCGGCCGACTACGAGGACCTGTTCGAAGCCATGCATCAGGCCGAGGCCATCAGCCAGATCGCCCTGTGCGCGGTGTTCCTGCAGTACCCGGTGCTGGAACTGGTGCTGGCCGAAGAAGACGGCGAGCAGGCCACCGACTTCATGATGGGCCTGCTGATCACCTACCGCGCCCTGTTCCACAACGAGGACGAAGACACCGCCCTGGAGTGGATCGGCACCCCGGCCTTCCAGGCCGATTACCAGAAGGCCTCGGACCTGCTGGTGATGCGCAACGAGAGCCTGCGTCGCGGGCGTTGAGCCGCAAAGCCACCGCCCTGCCGCTGACGCCGCCTAGCCGCCACGCCCCAGCGGCAGGTGGGTGGTCGACTTGATTTCCGACAGTGCCACCACGGAGTTCACTTCCTGGATGCCCGGCACCAGCGACAGCTTCTCGAAGAAGAACTTCTCGTAGGCCTCGATATCCGAGGTCACGATGCGCAGCAGGAAGTCCACGGCGCCCATCAGCACGTAGCACTCCAACACCTCGGGAAACTCGCGGATCGCCTCGGTGAACTCGGCGAAGTTGGAGCGGCCATGGGCGTTGAGCTTCACCTGCGCGAAGATCTGCGTGTCCAGGCCGATCTTCTTGCGGTCCAGCAAGGTCACCTGGCGCCGGATCACTCCCTCGTCCTTGAGGCGCTGGATACGGCGCCAACAGGGCGACTGCGACAACCCCACCTGCTCGGCCACCTGGGCGCTGGACAGCGAAGCGTCGTCCTGCAGCAGTGTCAGGATCTTTCGATCATAGGCATCCAGCTCAACGGGCATTGATAATTCTCCAAACCAGCCAATCAAAGATTGATCTATCCAAAAACATCTAGAAAGGCAGGATCTTAGACCAGTTTTTCCCGGTTCCCCATGCAAGAATTTCTGCACTTGCTCAGGAGATCCGTGCATGAACCCATCAGACGCCCTGCCGCTGCACACCACCCGCCCGGACACCTGGGCAGCCGCCAACGCATCCTGCCAGGTGCAGTACCGCATCCGCGCCGAAGCCCGGCCCGCCCTGCTTTGCCAGGTGCTAAACCTGTTCGCCATGCAGTACCTGGTGCCTTGCCAGGTGCAGGTATTGCGCGATGCCGACGGGCTGGAGGCCGAGGTGCAGGTCGATGGCCTGAGCTGGCATCGCGCGCAGGTCATCGCTGAAAAAATGCGCAACCTGATCGATGTCGACGAGGTCCAGCTGAACCTTCTGCAACCTCTGCCAGTGCTCGCCCAAGCCTGTGGTTGAGGCCTCGGCCGGCCGGCTGCGAAAGAAATGCCTGTTCACACTCGCGAGCAACACTGGCACGCTTGGGGTCTACGCTTGCTCACTGCCTCAGTGATCTACACCTGACTCGCCGAAGGAACCTGCATGGTTGTTCACGCTCCCACTTCCGCGGATCGCTGGCTCGACCTCAATGATCTGCTGCACGATCTGGTCGCTCAGGGCCACTTGAGCCAGAGCGACGCCGAGACGGCCGTCACCCAGCGCCGCACCACCGCGAATATCCAGCTGCACCCGCTGGAGTTCCTCGCCAACCAACAGCTTGAGGACCTCAAGCGACCCGGGCGTAAGCTCGACCTGGAAACCCTCACGGCCTGGCTGGCCGAGCAGTGCGGGCAGCCCTACATGCGCATCGACCCGCTGAAGATCAACGTGGCGGCGGTCACCCCGCTGATGTCCTACGCCTTCGCCCAGCGCCACAAGATCCTCGCCGTGGCCGTCGACCGCGAGGCGGTGACCATCGCCAGTGCCCAGCCCTATGTGCGCTCCTGGGAGCCAGACCTGTCCCACGTGCTGAAGCTGCCGATCAAGCGCGTAGTGGCCAACCCCATGGACATCCAGCGCATGACGGTGGAATTCTTCCGCCTGACCCGCTCGGTCAGCGGCGCGACGGCCACCGAACAGAAAACCAGCAACCTGGGCAACTTCGAGCAGTTGCTCAAGCTGGGCGCCAGTGACCAGGAGCCGGATGCCAACGATGCGCATATCGTCACCATCGTCGACTGGCTGTTCCAGTACGCCTTCCAGCAACGCGCCAGCGATATCCACATCGAGCCACGCCGCGAGAACGGCACGGTACGCTTTCGTATCGACGGCGTGCTGCACAACGTCTATCAGTTCCCGCCGCAAGTCACCATGGCGGTGGTCAGCCGCCTGAAGAGCCTGGGGCGCATGAACGTGGCGGAGAAGCGCAAACCCCAGGACGGCCGGGTCAAGACCAGCACGCCGGAAGGCAACGAGGTGGAGCTGCGTCTGTCGACCCTGCCCACCGCCTTCGGCGAAAAGCTGGTGATGCGGATCTTCGACCCCGAGGTGCTGCTCAAGGACTTCGACCAGCTGGGGTTCTCCAGCGACGACCTGCGCCGCTGGCAGGGCATGACCCGCCAGCCCAATGGCATCATCCTGGTCACCGGGCCGACCGGTTCAGGCAAGACCACCACGCTGTACACCACGCTCAAGCAGCTGGCGACCAGCGAGGTCAACCTGTGCACCATCGAGGACCCCATCGAGATGGTCGAGCCGGCGTTCAACCAGATGCAGGTGCAGCACAACATCGACCTGACCTTCGCCAGTGGGGTCAGGGCGCTGATGCGGCAGGACCCGGACATCATCATGATCGGCGAGATCCGTGACCTGGAGACCGCCGAGATGGCTATCCAGGCCGCGCTGACCGGCCACCTGGTGCTTTCCACCCTGCACACCAACGACGCGCCCAGCGCCATCAGCCGCCTGCTGGAACTGGGTGTGCCGCCCTATCTGCTCAAGGCCACCATCCTCGGGGTGATGGCCCAGCGCCTGGTGCGCACCCTGTGCCCGCACTGCAAGGCGCCGGTAAGCCTTGACGAGGCCGACTGGCAGGTGCTCACGCGGCCCTGGCAGGCGCCGGTGCCCAGCGGTGCACATCGCGCCGTGGGCTGCGTGGAATGTCGTGATACCGGCTACCGGGGCCGCGCGGGGGTGTACGAGATCATGCTGATGACCGACCCGATCAAGAGCCTGGTGACCGCCGACCTGGACCTCAACGCCATGCGCCGCCAGGCGTTCAAGGAAGGCATGCGCAGCCTGCGCCTGTCAGGCGCGCTGAAGGTCTCTGCCGGGCTGACCACCATGGACGAGGTGCTGCGGGTCACGCCGCACAGCGAACAGCATTGAGGCGCTCGACGACAGGAAGGCACCACACGAAGGAACTACACGGGAGCCTGGGCTCTCAAAGTTATTCGAAACACTCACACTTGGAGTACCACACCATGCGTCTCAAGCTCGCTGTCGCCACCTGTGCTCTGCTTTCCCTGCCCTTCGGTTCGGCCATGGCCGATGGTTTCTGGCGTGACGTGCTGTCGTCCGGCGCCACCACCGCTTCCACCTACCTGACCTTCAAGGACCACAAGCTGGTCGCTGCTGCGCAGGACGACGCCGGCAGCTTCGTGGCCAGCAACGGTGATATCCGCGGCCCGTTCCTTGAAGCGGCCATCGCCCAGGTTCGCCAGGACAACCCAGACCTGAAGGCCAGCGACATGGACCTGGCCAACGCCATCCTGGCGCGCAATGCCGTCGCCCAGGAGTAAGGCTTGCGCCGGATAAAAAAATGCCGCTCATCGAGAGCGGCATTGTTTTTCCTGTAACGCCTTATTCGCTTACGGCGGCCTGGTAACCCGCCGCATCGAGCAGCTTGGCCAGGTCGGCTTCGGCATTCGCCGGCTTGAGCTTGAAGATCCAGGCGCTGTAGGGCTCTTCGTTGAGCAGCTCAGGGCTGTCGCTCAGCTCTTCATTGACCGCGATGACTTCGCCGGCCACGGGCGAGTAGATGTCCGAGGCAGCCTTCACCGACTCCACCACACCGGCGGTATCACCCGCAGCGAACACCTTGCCGACTTCGGCCAGTTCGACGAAGACCACGTCGCCCAGCGCCTGCTGCGCGTGATCGGAGATGCCCACGGTCACCGTGCCGTCGGCTTCCAGGCGCGCCCACTCGTGGCTCTCGGCGTAACGCAGTTCAGCGGGGAAATTGCTCATAGGGTGCTCCTCAGAATCATCAGGTCAGCGGTAACCCGCAGTAAATTAGATCAACACTTTGCCATGTCGCACGAAGTTTGGCTGCACCACCCGCACCGGGTACCACTTGCCACGAATCTCCACTTCGGCGCGATCGGCGGTGGCCACCGGTACACGCGCCAGGGCGATGGACTTGCTTAGCGTAGGAGAAAAACTGCCACTGGTGATCTCACCGTCACCCACCTGCGCCACCCGCACCACCTGATGCGCGCGCAGCACCCCGCGCTCTTCCAGCACCAGACCCACCAGCTTCAGTGCCGCACCGCGCTCACGCCGCTGCTCCAGGACACGGCGGCCGATGAAGTCGCGCTCGGCCGGCTCCCAGGCCACGCTCCAGGCCATGTTCGACTCCAGTGGCGAGACCTGTTCGTCGATGTCCTGACCATACAGATTCATGCCCGCCTCAAGGCGCAGGGTGTCGCGCGCACCGAGGCCGATGGGCGCGATGCCAGCGCCGACCAGGTCGTTGAAGAAGGCCGGCGCCTGATCGGCAGGCAGGATGATCTCCAGGCCATCCTCGCCGGTGTAGCCGGTGCGCGCGATGAACCAGCCGTTGTCTTCGTGGCCTTCGAAGGGCTTGAGGCGGCGGATCAGTTCGGCGCGCTGGCTGGACACTAGCTCGGCAATGCGCTGGCGGGCGTGCGGCCCCTGAATGGCGAGCATGGATACGTCGGGGCGCTCGGTGATGGTCACCTCGAAGCCGGCCTGCCGGCTGCGCATCCAGGCCAGGTCCTTGGCACCGGTTGCGGCGTTGACCACCAGGCGATAGCCAGCCGGTGTCAGGTAGACCAGCAGGTCATCGATGATCCCGGCCTCATCGTCGAGCATGGCGCTGTACAGCGCGCGACCGCTTTCCTGCAGGCGGCCGACGTCGTTGGCCAGCAGGTAACGCAGCCAGGCCTTGGCCTGGCTGCCGGTGACGTCGATCACACGCATGTGCGAGACGTCGAAAACGCCGCAGTCACGACGCACCTGATGGTGCTCTTCGACCTGCGATCCATAATGCAACGGCATGTCCCAGCCACCGAAGTCGACCATTTTCGCACCCAGCGCGAGGTGCAGGTCAAACAGGGGGGTACGCTGTCCCATGGGTGTCTCCTTACGGGCGTGGCGAAGATGCGGGCTCAAGGCTGGCCGACAGCCCTCCATGACATGGGGCCTGAGTGAACAAAGCCTGTCGGCACGACAGCGGCCCGCACCGATTGCGGCGCATTGTAGCCGCATGACGAGGTGCCCGCACCCGCTGAACGGACGATGAAACACGCTGTGTCATTTCATCCGGCCAGCAGGTCGGCTGGCTAGCGCTCGCTGACCTGGCGCGCCGAGCGCCGGATCAGGCCAATGACCGGCAGCAGCCCGACCAGCACCAGGGTCAGCGCCGGCAGTGCGGCACGGGCCCACTCGCCCTCGCTGGTCATCTCGAAGATGCGCACGGCCAGGGTGTCCCAGCCGAACGGACGCATCAGCAGGGTGGCCGGCATTTCCTTGAGCACATCGACGAACACCAGCAGCGCGGCACTCAGCGCGCCGGGCAGCAGCAGGGGCAGGTAGACCCCGAAGAACAGTCGCGGCCCGCTGGCGCCCAGGCTGCGCGCCGCCTCCGGCAGCGATGGACGGATCTTCGCCAGGCTGCTTTCCAGCGGCCCATAGGCAACCGCCATGAAGCGCACCAGGTAAGCCAGCAGCAGCGCCGAGAGACTGCCCAGCAACAGCGGCTTGCCGGCCCCGCCCAGCCACGATGAGAGAGGCACCACCAGACTGCGGTCCAGGTAGCTGAAGGCGAGCATGATCGACACCGCCAGGACCGAGCCGGGTAAGGCGTAGCCCAGGTTGGCCAGACCGACGCCGGCATTGATCACGGGGGTCGGCGCCAGACGCCGGGCAAAAGCCAGCAGCAGGGCCACGCTGACGGTGAGCAATGCCGCAACACTGCCCAGATACAAGGTGTGCATCACCAGCCCGGTATAACGCTCGTCAAGGTCGAAGCGCCCACGCTGCCAGACCCACACCACCAGTTGCAGCATCGGCACGGCAAAGGCGCAGATGAACACCAGCAGGCACCAGCCACTGGCCGCCAGCGCCTTCAGGCCCCGCAACCGATACAGTGCTGCGCCGCGTGGCCGCTCGTTGGCTGCGCGCTGGCTGCCGCGCAGGCGCCGCTCGCCGTACAGCACGAACACGACCCCGAGCAGCAGCAGGCTGGCCAGCTGCGCCGCACTGGAGAGGCTGAAGAAGCCATACCAGGTCTTGTAGATTGCCGTGGTGAAGGTGTCGAAGTTGAAGACTGAAACCGCACCGAAATCGGCCAGGGTTTCCATCAGCGCCAGCGCCACCCCGGCACCGATGGCCGGACGCGCCATGGGCAGCGCTACCCGCCAGAACGCCTGCAGCGGTGACAGGCCGAGAATCCGCGCCGCCTCCATGAGGCCCTTGCCCTGGGCCAGGAACGCGGTGCGCGCCAGCAGGTACACGTAGGGGTAGAAGACCAGCACCAGCACCAGAATCACCCCGCCGGTGGAGCGCACACGCGGCAGGCGCACGCCATTGCCGAACCACTCCCGTAGCAGAGTCTGCACCGGGCCGGCAAAGTCCAGCAGGCCGACGAACACGAAAGCCAGCACGTAGGCCGGTATGGCAAACGGCAGCATCAGCGCCCAGTCGAGCCAACGCCGGCCAGGAAACTCGCAGAGGCTGGTGAGCCAGGCCAGGCTGACTCCGAGCAGGGTGACGCCCACACCCACGCCCAGCACCAGGGTGAAAGTATTGCCCAGCAGGCGGCTCATCTGGGTGTCGAGCAAGTGCGACCAGATTTCCCGGTCGATGCTTTCCCAGGACAGCAACAGTACGCTGAGGGGCAGCAGCACCAACGCGGCGACGGCCAGAACCAGGGGATACCAGCGACGTTGGGCGGGATGAGCCAAGTGGGAATCTCTGCGCAAAGGAACCGAAACCCCAGGCGCGGCCTGGGGTTTGCAGGGCGAACATTAAATCCGGTACGGGTCAGCTGGGCCGCTCCTACCGGTCTAACTGACCTGTATGGGCATTAAATCAATTCCAGCCCACGCGATCCATCATGCGGATGGCTTCGGCCTGACGCTTGCCGGCCACTTCCACGGGAATGGTGTCGGCCTTGAACGAACCCCAGCCGGCCACTTCTGCACTCGGTGGTACTTTCGGGTTGGCCGGGAACTCCTGGTTCACCCCGGCGAAGATCGCCTGGGCTTCAGGGCCGGTCATCCATTCCACCAGGGCCTTGGCCGCTTCGGGGTGGGGCGCGTGACGGGTCAGGCCGATGCCCGAAAGGTTGACGTGCACGCCACGGTCGGCCTGGTTCGGCCAGAACAGCTTGACGCCCAGCTTGGGGTTCTCGGCATGCAGGCGACCGTAGTAGTAGCTGTTGACGATGCCCACGTCACACTGCCCGGCATCGATGGCCTGCAATACGGCGATGTCGTCGGAGAACACGTCGGTGGACAGGTTGTTGACCCAGCCCTTGAGGATCTTCTCGGTCGCTTCGGCACCATGAGTCTCGATCAGGGTCGCGGTCAGCGACTGGTTGTAGACCTTCTTGGCCGTACGCAGGCACAGGCGGCCTTCCCAGTTCTTGTCGGCCAGCGCCTCGTAGGTGGTCAGTTCTTCGGGTTTGACCCGCGCGGTGGAGTAGGCGATGGTCCGCGCACGCAGGCTCAGGCCGGTCCAGGCATGGGTCGAGGATCGGTACTGTGGCGGGATGTTGTCGTCGATCACCTTGGAGGTGAACGGCTGCAGGATGCCCATCTGCTCGGCCTGCCAGAGGTTGCCGGCGTCCACGGTCAGCAGCAGGTCGGCCACGCCGTTCTGGCCCTCGGCCTTGATGCGCTGCATCAAGGGCGCTTCCTTGTCGGTGATGAACTTGATCTGCACACCGGTCTTGGCGGTATAGGCATCGAACACAGGCTTGATCAGTTCGTCGATGCGCGACGAGTACACCACCACCTCGTCGGCCGCCTGGGCCGCCGGAACGAGCAGCGCCAAGGTCAGGGCGGCCAGGAGATGCTTGCTTGCCTGCATGGGGAAGTCTCTGGTTTCGGATGAGAGGGCGAAATGGTAGTGAATCCCATTAACCACCTCAATCGAAGCCGGTGCCGAGGCGTAACCAGATATTACAAGCTGATGGAGCGTCTTTCGTCTCAGTTCGCGACCTTGGCCAGCTCGGGCATGTCGCCACTCAGGCCCAGCGCTTCACGCACGAACAGCGCCTTGACCTCCGGCAGGTCGTTGACCACCTTCAACCCGGTGTTGCGCAACCAGCGAATTGGCAGGCGGTCGGCCTGGAACAGGCGCTGGAAGCCCTCCATCGCCGCCATCAGGCTCAGGTTGTGCGGCATGCGTCGCCGCTCATAGCGCGCCAGCACACGCTCGTCGGCAAGGTTCTCGCCACGCGCAGCGGCATGCAGCAACACCTCGGCGAGTACGGCGGCATCCAGGAAGCCGAGGTTCACGCCTTGCCCGGCCAACGGGTGAATGGTGTGCGCGGCATCGCCGATCAGCGCCAGGCCGCGGGCGACGTAGCGCTTGGCATGACGCTGGCGTAGCGGCACGCACAGGCGCGGGTCGCAGCCCAGAACCTTGCCCAAGCGACCTTCGAAAGCGCGTTCCAGGGCCTGGCAGAACGCGCCGCTGTCCAGCGACATGAGGCGATCAGCCTGGGCCGGGGTCACT
Organism: uncultured Pseudomonas sp.; assembly: GCF_913777995.1. Lineage (GTDB taxonomy): Bacteria > Pseudomonadota > Gammaproteobacteria > Pseudomonadales > Pseudomonadaceae > Aquipseudomonas. The sequence goes on from NZ_CAJYVE010000014.1 coordinate 31,084, forward strand.
GACCAGACGATGGAACACCAGTGCTCGCCCTCGCGCTCCAGCGGCAGGAAGGCCAGCGGGCCGTCGTCGGTGAAGCGTTGCCAGGCCGTGCGCCCATGAGGTTCGGCAGTGCGTACGCTGGTGACGATGGCGTGGTGCAGGTAATCCCATTCGCGGGTCGGCGTGCCACTGAGTCGGCGAATCGCCGAGTGCGCACCGTCGGCGCCGATCACCAGCGGCGCGCGCAGCTGGCGGCCATCGGCCAGGGTCAGCAGCCAGTCATCGCCGGAGTGGCGCAACTGCTCCAGGCGCGCCTCGCCCAGCAGGCCGATGTCACTGTCGTGCAGGCGTTCGAGCAAGGCGTCCTGGATGACCCGGTTCTCGACGATATGGCCCAGCACTTCGGCATGCACGCTGGAGGCGCAGAAGTGGATCTGCCCGGTGCCGCTGCCGTCCCACACCTGCATCTGGCTGTAGGGGCTGAGCCGGCGCGCGGCGATGCCTTCCCAGGCCCCGAGGCGTTCGAGAATGCGCTGGCTGGCCGCCGACAGGGCGCTGACCCGCGGTTCGAAGGCGGCCTGCGGGTCGAACGGCTTGACGCTCAGCGCACCACCGTCGACCACCAGTACGTCCAGGCCGCTGCCTTGCAAGGCCAGGGCCAGAGCACTGCCGACCATACCGGCTCCGACGATCAGCACATCCGCACGGGTTTCCATGGTTCAGATCACTCTTCTAGAAAAACAGGCTTTTTGGCCGCTCGGACGCCTAGGCGTCCGAGCGGGTCCCCAGACCCATGGCCTGGCGGGCGAACCAGCGCTTGGCCGGGGGCAGCAGGTCCAGGCCGAGCAGGCCCACGTTACGGCCGGCCACGACCCACGGCTGCGAGCTGCCGAACAGCCGGGTGACCTTGTCGGAAAAACCGACGGTCATCTGCTGGTCCAATCGCTGGCGGTCGAGGTAACGCTGCAGGGTCGCCAGCTCGCCCGGCGGCCGGTCGCTTTCCAGCAGGGTCTCAGCCAGTGCGTCGACGTCACGCAACGACAGATTGAAGCCCTGCCCGGCGATGGGGTGCAGGCTGTGCGCCGCGTTGCCCAGCACCACCAGGTGCGAACGCACCTGCTCTTCGGCCTCGACCAGGTTCAGCGGGTAGACATGCCGGGCACCGACCTGGCACAGCCGGCCCAGGCGGTAACCGAAAACGCCCTGCAGCTCGCTGAGGAACGCCTGGTCGTCCAGGGCCGCCAGCCGCTGGGTGTCATCGCCCTTACGGGTCCAGACCAGCGCGCAGCGGTTGTCCGGCAACGGCAACAGGGCCATGGGGCCTTGTTCGGTAAAGCGCTCGAAGGCCTGACCGTCATGCGCTTCGCTGGGGGTGATGTTGGCAATCAGCGCACTCTGCCCGTAGGGCCGCTGGCGTACGCCGATGCCCAGTTGCTCGCGCAGGCTGGAGCGCCCACCATCGGCCAGCACGGCCAGGTCACACTCCAGTTCGGTATCGTCATTGAGGGTCAGCCGGTAGCCGGCGTCCACGGCCTGCATCTTCAGCACTTCGGCCGGCACCCGCCAGCTCACCACCTCGGGGTCCAGCGCCTGCCACAGGCACTGGCCCAGCCAGGCGTTCTCGGCCACGTAGCCCAGCGCCGGTACACCTTCTTCGATGGCCGACAGGCGGGTCGCGCCAAAACGTCCGCGGTCGGAGACCTGGATCTGCAGGATCGGCTCGGCCCGTCGGGCGATGGCTTGCCACAGCCCCAGCCGCTCATAGACACGCCGGGTGCCGAACGACAAGGCCGAGGACCGCGCGTCGTAGCTGGGCTGAAAGCTGTCGCCCGGCGCGAAGGGTTCGATCAGCACGATCTTCCAGCCACGCTCGCGGGCACCGGCCTGCAAGGCCAGGGCCAGGCTGGCGCCGACCAGGCCGCCGCCGATGATCGCCAGGTTGCAACGGCTCATGCCACCTCCGCGCGCGCCGCAGCCATCAGCGCCTCGATCTCGGCCACGCTGCGCGGCACGTCACCGGTGAGGATCTCGCAGCCCTGCCGGGTCACCACCACATCGTCTTCGATTCGCACACCGATACCCCGCCATTTCTTCGCGACATTCTGGTTGTCTGCCGCAATATAGATTCCCGGCTCGACGGTCAGTGCCATGCCGGGTTCAAGCACGCGCCACTCACCACCGACCTTGTAGTCGCCGACATCGTGCACGTCCATGCCCAGCCAGTGCCCGGCACGGTGCATGTAGAACGCCCGGTGCGCGCCGTCTTCGATCAGTTGCGCCACGTCACCCTTGAGCAGCCCCAACTCCACCAGGCCGGCGGTGATCACCTGCACCGTGGCCTCGTGGGCCTCGTTCCAGTGCCGACCGGGCCCGATGGCGTCGAAGGCAGCCTGCTGGGCCTTGAGCACCAGTTCGTAGATCGCCTTCTGCTCGGCTGAAAAGCGGCCGCTGACCGGAAAGGTGCGGGTGATGTCGCTGGCGTAGCAGTCGATCTCGCAACCGGCATCGATCAGCACCAGGTCGCCGTTTTTCAGCGCAGCGGCGTTTTCCTGGTAATGCAGGATGCAGGCGTTGCGGCCGGAAGCGACGATGGACCCATAGGCCGGCATGCGTGCACCGCCCTTGCGGAATTCGTATTCCAGCTCGGCCTCCAGGCTGTATTCGTGCAACCCGGCGCGGCAAGCCTGCATGGCGCGTACATGGGCACGCGCCGAGACCTGCGCGGCATAGCGCATGACCTTGACCTCGGCGGCCGATTTATACAGGCGCATGTCATGCAGCAGGTGATCCAGGGCAACGAATTCGTTCGGCGGCTGGGCGCCGAGATGAGCCTTGGAGCGGATGCTGTTGATCCACTCCATCAGGTGCCGGTCGAACTCGGCATGGCTGCCCATGGCCGAGTAGACCCGGTCCCGGCCTTCGATGAGGCCGGGCAGGATGTCGTCGATGTCATTGATGGGGAATGCGTCGTCGGCACCGTAGTCACGTACGGCGCCCTCCTGGCCGGCGCGCAGGCCGTCCCACAGTTCCCGCTCGGGGTTGCGCTCGCGGCAGAACAGCACGTACTCGCCGTATTCGCGACCCGGAATCAGCACAGCCACCGCTTCGGGTTCAGGAAAACCGGTCAGGTACTGGAAGTCGCTGTCCTGGCGGTAGACGTGCTCGACGTCACGATTACGGATGGCCACGGCCGCCGCCGGCAGGATGGCGATGCTGTTGGGCTCCATCTGCGCCATCAGGGCCTTGCGACGCCGCGCGTACTCGGCCTTCGGAATATGGATCATCGACAAGGGACACCTCCCGTGGAGGCGCGCCGCTGCGGGCCAGCCGCAACCGGCCACGCCGGGTTGGGGATCAGTGCAGGGACGGCTTGGGCTGCGCCTGGGCAGGGTCTTTCCTGACACACTCGGAGTACAGCAGCAGCGGCGCGACGCGCAGGTATTCCATGACTTCCATGTAGTCGTTTTCGCCATCCTCGGACTCTTCGAGGGCGTCCTGGACCTGGGCAATGGCAGCGAGGTCCTGCAGCACTTCGGTGGCCTCGATGCTCAGTACGCGATCGCCGGCCGCCAGGCCGAAGCCCGAGAGGAAGCCTTGGCACCACTGCCCCAGCGCAACAGCGCGTTCGGCCAGTGGTTCGTCGTCGCCGGGCAGCAGCAGGACTACGGTCATGTCTTCGCTGCTCAACTCGCCCTTGACCATTTCCTGCAGGCCGACCAGCGCCTGGCGCACGTTTTCCTGGGGCTCGGACTCCAGCAGGATAGAAGCGTCGGCAAACCAGCCTTCGCTGTCGAAACCGGCGCCAGCGCAACTGCGGCCAAGCAGGAGGCCGTGCAGTTCGGCGGGAGAGACCGGGTGGCCATTGCTGCTCAGCAGGGTGGCGAAGGCTTTGTAGGGAGAATTCGGAGTGGGCATGGTCAACTGGTCGCCAAAGGGCGCAATGTCTAGAATGGAGGCCTTGTATCGTAGGGGCTGTTAGCGTTTCAGCACAAGCCGAAACCCTTAAAGTCCCCACCAGGCAGAATCATCGACGGCGAAGTCGTGCCGCTCATCAGAAAGTATTCCGTGGGGACCCATGCCAGACACCGATCTGCAAGCGCTGATGAACCGGTTGGAGCTGTTGCTCGAACGGGTCGAGCAACTAAAAAGCCAAAATGCGTTCCTATTAGCTCAGGAAAAGTCCTGGCGCGAGGAACGCGCCCACCTCATCGAAAAGAACGAAATCGCCCGGCAGAAGGTCGAGTCACTGATTTCGCGCCTCAAGGCCCTGGAGCAAGACTCATGAGCAACGGCAACAGCGTCACCGTCCAAATCCTCGATAAGGAATACTCGATCATCTGCCCTCAGGAAGAGCGCACCAACCTGATCAGCGCCGCCCGCTACCTGGACGGCAAGATGCGTGAGATCCGCAGCAGCGGCAAAGTGATCGGCGCGGATCGGATCGCCGTCATGGCTGCCCTGAACATTACCCACGACCTGCTGCACAAGCAGAATCTGCCCGACATGCAGGTCGGCGGCTCGACCCGCGAACAGGTCCGTGACCTGCTCGAAAAAGTCGATCTGGCCCTGGCTGGCGAGGGCGCTCCAGCACCGGATGCGTCTCGGGGCTGAATATTGCGTAACGTTTCTGTATACTTGCGCCGCTCCCTGGAGTGTTTGCCAGTCGGTCATGTCCCTGAGCCGATACGCACAACCACGGGGGTTGCACGTCGGGGTTGGTGTGCATGTCCGCTCGACGGAAAGCCTTAAAACCTCCTGCAATCTCCACCTTGAACTTTCGGGTTCAAGGGCTACACCGACAGCGGCTCGTCGGGGAGTCCAGTTTTCAGCCATTGCCTGCCCTCACTGGCAGTGGCTGTTCCCCTTCCTCAGTCGAGGACCCGCCTGCATGACCAGCCGTTCATGAGCCCCCCACCCGTCCTGACCCGCCCGCAATTGCGTCGCCAACTGCGCCAGGCCCGCAGAGCCCTGAGCCAGAGCCAGCAACGTGATGCTGCACGCGACCTGTACCGCCAGCTGGCCCAGCACCCGCTGTTCCGCCGCGCCCGGCATGTCTCGCTGTACCTGGCCAATGACGGGGAAATCGACCCGCGCTGGCTGATGCGCGCAGCCCAACGTCGCGGCAAGGCCACCTACCTGCCAGTGCTGAACGCCTGGCCACGGACGAAAATGGTGTTCCAGCGGGTGCACCGGGGTGAAGCCCTGCGAGCGAACCGCTTCGGCATTCCGGAACCGCGCATCGACCGCTCGAGACAGCGTCCAGTATGGGCGCTGGACCTGGTTCTGCTGCCCCTGGTGGGCTTCGACGAACAGGGCGGTCGATTGGGCATGGGGGGTGGTTTCTACGACCGCAGCCTGGCTTATCGCAGCCGCCGCAAGACCTGGCGCAAGCCGGTATTGCTCGGGCTGGCCCATGAATGTCAGAAAGTCGAGCGCCTGGCGATGGCCAGTTGGGATATCCCGCTGCTGGGCACGGTCTCGGACAAGCGCTGGTACTTGGCCCGGGCCTGATGCTTACCAATCGAACCGAGTAGCAGCGGCTTCAGCCGCGAATGGGCAGTAAATCAGCGCATCTGCTGTGAGCGGGCGGTCTTCGTGGCTGAAGCCGCGTTCACCGACTGACCCCAGGACGGCTCAGTTGCGGCTCACGCCCTTCTGCTGAGCGACGTGGACGGGCGCTTCAGTCTTGTTGGACCAGAGACTCTGCGCATAACCGGTGGTCACGATACCCAAGCCGAACAAGAAAACGAGAATCCAGAGAAGATCCGGCTTGCGATTCATTGATTGCCCTCCTGCAGCAAATCAATACGTTGTCGGCAGCGATGTAGATGGTCGTGCAACAGCGGTAACTGAAAGGTGCGGCATTTTGCGATAACGTGATCCAGTACGCAAATCCTGACGTCAACCGGCTGTCGGTTTTGTCATTGCCTTGTTTTTTTCGTAACAGGAGTATGCAACGTGGCCCACTGGCTGATGAAATCGGAGCCTGACGAGTTCTCGATCAGCGACCTGCAACGCCTGGGCACAGCCCGCTGGGACGGGGTACGCAACTATCAGGCACGCAACTTTCTGCGTGCCATGAATGTAGGCGATGCGTTCTTCTTCTACCACTCCAGTTGCCCGGAACCCGGCATTGCCGGTATCGGCACCATCGCTCGCGCCGCCTACCCGGACCCTACGGCCCTGGACCCCGACAGCCATTACTTCGACGCCAAGGCCAGCGCGGAAAAGAACCCCTGGAGCGCCATCGACGTTGCTTTCGAGAGCCTCTTCACCCAAGTGCTGGGGCTGGGTTACCTGAAACAGCAGAGCGCACTGGAACAGTTGCCGCTGGTGCAAAAGGGCAGCCGCCTGTCGGTGATGCCGGTGACCGCCGAACAGTGGGCGGCCATTGTCGCCCTGCGCTGAACGCCTTTACTGGGCGATCAGGTTATTGAACAGCAGGTCTTCGACATAGGGCTGCCCCTCTTCGGTGGTCAACACCTGCTGAACCTGCTTGAGCGCTTCCTGACGCAGCTTTTCCTTGGCATCGGCGCTGCTCATGCTCTCGACGGTCTGCTGGGAGAACAGCGCCACCAGTTGATTGCGAATCAGGGGATCATTGCGCTTGACCGCAGCCTGGGCCTCGGTGCCGGTCACGCGCAGGGCGATGTCGGCCTTGTAGACGCGCAGCTTGGGGCCGCCATCCAGGGCGTAGTTGCCAACGAACGGTGGCGCGAGGGTCACATAGGCTGGCTTGGGCTCAGCCGATTCTTCCTTCTTTTCCTCGGCCTGCGCCAGGGCGGGCAAGGTCAAAGCCAGCAACATCAGGATCCACGCTTTCACAATCCACTCCTCAATTCGATTTGCCCGCGCCGCGCCAGGCCGGTCGCCCGGGGCGAGCGCCGCAGCGACACGCAGTGTAGCGCCAATCCGGCTGCCAGACCCAGCACAGGCCTGGCATGAATCCGGACTACTCAGAGCTTATCGGCCAAACGCGCAAAAGGAATAGGTCGACGGCGTCACGCTGCGTGCAAGCTGGCGCACCACCGAAGTGCGAACATGTTCACAAATGAACAAAAACGAAAAAAATTTGGCTCCAAACGTCCGGAGGCACTGCTTTTTTCTGTAACGAAAATGTAACATTCACTTTCGCAAAAAGAACAAGAACCGGAGCATCTTCATGTTTGCGTTTTTCCGTCCCGCCCCACACCGCGCGCCCCTGCCCGAAGAGCAGGTCGACAGCACCTACCGTCGCCTGCGCTGGCAGATCTTCGCCGGCATCTTCATTGGCTATGCCGGTTACTACCTGCTGCGCAAGAACTTCTCGCTGGCCATGCCCTACCTCATCGAAGAGGGCTATACCCGCGGCCAGCTGGGGGTGGCGATGTCGGCCATCGCCATCGCCTACGGCCTGTCGAAGTTCCTCATGGGCCTGGTCTCCGACCGCTCCAACCCACGCTACTTCCTGCCCTTCGGCCTGCTGGTCTCGGCCGGAGTGATGTTCATCTTCGGCTTCGCGCCTTGGGCCACGTCCAGCGTGACCATCATGTTCATCCTGCTGTTCATCAATGGCTGGGCACAGGGCATGGGCTGGCCGCCCAGCGGGCGCACCATGGTGCACTGGTGGTCGCAGAAGGAACGCGGTGGCGTGGTGTCGGTATGGAACGTTGCGCACAACGTCGGTGGCGGCCTGATCGGCCCACTGTTCCTGCTCGGCCTGGGCTGGACCAACGACTGGCATGCGGCGTTCTACGTGCCGGCGGCGGTGGCTTTGCTGGTGGCGGTGTTCGCCTTCGCGACCATGCGCGACACCCCGCAATCGGTGGGCCTGCCGTCGATCGAGCAATACAAGAACGATTACCCGGAAGGCTACGACGCCAGCCATGAAGAGGAATTCAGCACCAAGGAAATCTTCGTCAAGTACGTGCTGCGCAACAAGCTGCTGTGGTACATCGCCCTGGCCAACGTGTTCGTCTACCTGCTGCGCTACGGCGTACTCGACTGGGCGCCCACCTACCTCAAGGAAGCCAAGCACTTCACCGTCGATAAAAGTTCCTGGGCATATTTCCTCTACGAGTGGGCCGGCATTCCCGGCACCCTGCTGTGCGGCTGGATGTCGGACAAGATCTTCAAGGGTAATCGCGGCCTGACCGGCATGGTGTTCATGTTCCTGGTGACCGTCGCCACCCTGGTCTACTGGCTGAACCCGGAAGGCAACCCGACCGTGGACATGATCGCCCTGGTGTCGATCGGCTTCCTGATCTACGGCCCGGTGATGCTGATCGGCTTGCAGGCCCTGGAACTGGCGCCGAAGAAAGCCGCGGGTACCGCCGCCGGCTTTACCGGCCTGTTCGGCTACCTCGGCGGATCGGTCGCAGCCAGCGCCGCCATCGGCTATACCGTGGACCACTTCGGCTGGGACGGCGGCTTTGTCCTGCTGGTGGGTTCGTGCATCCTGGCCATGGCCTTCCTGGCACCGACCCTGCGGCACAAGCAGGCTGCCAGCACCTCGCGTCCGGTCAAGGCCTGATTCAGACCAGCGACCCGCAACGCCTGAGCCGCGCCTCCAGATTCCGGTCTGGCATGGCGTGGCTGCGCAACGCCTGGGCAGTCTGCTGCACGTAGTCGCGCGTGGTGCCGGAACGCCCGCTGGCGCAGGCCAGGACCTGGCTCAGCACACTGTCGGGCAGGTTGCCCGCGTAGCTGGGCAGGTGCCGCTCCAGCACGAAGCCCAAGGCCTGGATCTTGCGGCCATCGGCCAGCCGGCAACTGAGCCAGTGCGGCCGATACGATGGGTATGGCATCTCGCGTTTCCACAGCGCCAGCAACGACTCTTCCAGGCATTCATCGGCCAGGCGATAGGCGACGCCCGTGCAGGAACCACCGCGATCCAGGCCGAATACCAGCCCCGGCGCATCCGGCGTACCGCGATGCTCATGCGACCAGAGATACAGCCCGCGGTGGTAACCATGCACACGGGCGCGCTGGCGCTCCACGGTGGCGCACTCCGGGCGCCAGATCAACGAACCATAGGCGAACAGCCAGACCGGCCCGCCCTCATGCCGTTGCAGGGTAGCGTGCATCGAGGCCAGCAGTTGTTCGTGGGTCAGTTGCGGGCCGAGGTCGATGACCGGCGGATAAGTGAGGCCCAGGCCGTCGTGTACGGCTGCGGCGAGATCATTGACTGGATTACCCATTGAGTCTCCCTGGCAAGTGCCTTGCCATGGCCAGCCGGTGCCGGGCATCTGGCGCCCGTCGGCCGACAGACCGGTGTCGCGGTAGCGATAGAGCGAAAAGAATCGAGCAGCCGCCAGTGAAACGATTCCGGCGGCCGGATCATACTGGCATGAAGCAAAATCCAATCCAACCGCCTGGACCGTCTGGCGAAGCGCTAAGCACGCGGTTTTCAAGACCGATTGGCAATAATGCTCTGCGGGCAGGTCATAAGCGGGCTTGCTCGCGAAAGGACCAGGACATTCACTGCAGCGGCCATGAACAGGCGGGCGATTCACGGCCGAAGCCGCTTCAGGCCCGTCAGCGAGGGGCGTAGGCGAATACGTCGGCGCGCATGCGGTGGGCGTCCATGCCCGCTTCGACCAGCGCCTCAAGGGTGGCATACACCATCGCGGGCGAGCCGCTGGCGTAGACATGCACCTGAGAAAGGTCGGCGATGTCTTCACGCACCGCCTCATGCAACAGGCCGCAACGCCCCTCCCAACCACAGAGGTCACTGACCACCTTGTGCAGATGCAGGTTGGGCAGCTGCTGCCAGGCGTCCCAATGGCGGATGACGTAGAAATCCTCGGGGCGGCGCACGCCCCAGTACAAGTGCACCGGATGGCGGAAGCCGCTGACGCGACAGTGTTCGATAAGGCTGTGCATCTGCGCCATGCCGGTGCCGGCAGCGATCAGTACCAACGGTCCATCCGGCAGCTCGGCCAGATGGGTATCACCGAATGGCAGCTCGACCCGCGCCAGCCCGTCGCGCTGCAACTGCGCCAGCAGGGCCTGGGCACCGGCCTCGCGGGCCAGCACGTGCAGCTCCAGGTCACGCCCGGCATGCGGCGCGCTGGCCAGGGAGAACGCCGACTGGCCGCCGTCTTCACGTTCGAGCATCAGGTACTGCCCGGCGTGATAGCGCGGCGGTTTGCCCGCCGGGGCGCGCAGGCCGATGCGCCAGACATCGCCACCCACCGCGACACATTCACTGAGCTGGCAGGCCAGGCGCCGCACCGGCAGCTCGCCGTGGGCCAACACGCCGTCCCAGAGCACCACGCAATCCTCCAGCGGCTGTGCCAGGCAGGTATACACCTCGCCATGGTCGTGCTCCTGACCGTCCTGGACCACGCGGCCTTCCACCAGCAGCGCCGCACAGACATGGCAGTTGCCATTGCGGCAGCTGTTCGGGCATTCGTAGCCCAGACGCTGTGCCGCCGCCAGGATGGCCTCACCGGGCAGGGTTTGCAGAATGGCGCCGGAGGGCTGCAGGGTTACACGCATCAATCGATTCCCAGCTGGTTCCAGATCTCGTCCACACGGCGTGTGGTCGCTTCATCCTTGACGATGGCACGCCCCCACTCGCGGCTGGTTTCGCCCGGCCACTTGTGGGTGGCGTCCAGGCCCATCTTCGAGCCCAGGCCGGACACCGGCGAGGCGAAATCGAGGTAGTCGATAGGGGTGTTGTCGATCATCACCGTGTCGCGCTTGGGGTCCATGCGCGTGGTGATGGCCCAGATGACGTCGTTCCAGTCCCGTGCATTGATATCGTCGTCGGTGACGATAACGAACTTGGTGTACATGAACTGTCGCAGGAACGACCACACACCCAGCATGACGCGCTTGGCGTGGCCGGGGTACTGCTTCTTCATGGTCACCACCGCCATGCGGTACGAGCAGCCCTCGGGCGGCAGGTAGAAGTCGGTGATCTCCGGAAACTGCTTCTGCAGGATCGGCACGAACACTTCGTTGAGCGCCACGCCAAGAATTGCCGGCTCATCCGGCGGCCGGCCGGTGTAGGTGCTGTGGTAGATCGGCTTTTGCCGATGGGTGATTCGCTCGACGGTGAACACCGGAAAGCTGTCCACCTCGTTGTAGTAGCCCGTATGGTCGCCATAGGGGCCTTCGTCGGCCATCTCACCGGGATGAATCACGCCTTCGAGGACGATCTCGGCGCTGGCCGGCACCTGCAGGTCACTGCCCCGGCACTTGATCAGCTCGGTGCGGCTGTCACGCAGCAGGCCGGCGAAAGCGTATTCGGACAGGCTGTCCGGCACCGGCGTCACCGCGCCGAGAATGGTCGCCGGGTCGGCGCCCAGGGCTACGGCTACCGGGAACGGCTGGCCCGGATTCTTCGCGCACCATTCCTTGTAGTCCAGCGCCCCACCCCGATGGCTCAGCCAGCGCATGATGACCTTGTTGCGGCCGATCACCTGCTGGCGATAGATGCCCAGGTTCTGGCGCTCCTTGTTCGGCCCGCGGGTGACGGTCAAACCCCAGGTGATCAGCGGCGCGACATCGCCAGGCCAGCAGGTCTGCACCGGCAGCAGGCCGAGGTCGACGTCATCACCCTCGATGACCACTTCCTGGCAGGGCGCGTCCTTGACCACCTTGGGCGCCATGGCGATGACTTTCTTGAAAATCGGCAGCTTGGACCAGGCGTCCTTGAGCCCCTTGGGCGGCTCGGGCTCCTTGAGGAAGGCCAGCAGCTTGCCGATTTCGCGCAGCTCGGCGATGGATTCGGCGCCCATGCCCATGGCGACCCGCTCCGGCGTACCGAACAGGTTACCCAACACCGGCATGTCGAAGCCCACCGGTTTTTCGAAGAGCAGGGCCGGGCCCTTGGCTCGCAGGGTGCGGTCACAGATTTCAGTCATCTCCAGCACGGGGGAGATGGGCATCTGGATGCGTTTCAATTCTCCGCGCTGCTCAAGCTGCTGCACGAAGTCCCTAAGATCCTTGAATTTCATTGACCCGGCCACTTTTACAAAGAGGTGCACATCGTACCTGCTCTGTGTAGAGGTGCCAGCGCACAGGCAAAAAAAATGGCGCCGCGAGGGCGCCATTTCCGATGAAACTGTCCGTTACTTGCGTTTCATGGACAGGAAGAATTCATCGTTGGTCTTGGTGGTCTTGAGCTTGTCGACCAGGAACTCGATGGCCGCCACTTCGTCCATCGGATGCAGCAGCTTGCGCAGGATCCACATGCGCTGCAGCTCGTCATCGGCGGTCAGCAGCTCTTCGCGGCGAGTGCCGGAACGGTTGATGTTGATGGCCGGGAATACACGCTTCTCGGCGATCTTGCGATCCAGGGGCAGCTCCATGTTGCCGGTACCCTTGAACTCTTCGTAGATCACTTCATCCATCTTCGAGCCGGTTTCGATCAGCGCGGTGGCGATGATGGTCAGCGAGCCGCCCTCCTCGATGTTACGCGCAGCACCGAAGAAACGCTTCGGCTTCTCCAGGGCGTGGGCGTCGACACCACCGGTCAGGACCTTGCCGGAACTCGGGATCACGGTGTTGTAGGCACGTGCCAGACGGGTGATCGAGTCGAGCAGGATGACCACGTCCTTCTTGTGCTCGACCAGGCGCTTGGCCTTCTCGATGACCATCTCGGCGACCTGTACGTGACGGGTCGGCGGCTCGTCGAAGGTCGAGGCGACCACTTCGCCGCGCACGGTGCGCTGCATTTCGGTCACTTCCTCTGGACGCTCGTCGATCAGCAGCACGATCAGGTGGCATTCAGGGTTGTTGCGGGTGATGTTGGCCGCGATGTTCTGCAGCATGATGGTCTTGCCCGCTTTCGGCGGGGCGACGATCAGGCCGCGCTGACCCTTGCCGATCGGAGCGCAGAGGTCGATGACCCGGCCGGTGAGGTCTTCGGTGGAGCCGTTGCCGGCCTCCATCTTCAGGCGCTCGTTGGGGAACAGCGGCGTCAGGTTCTCGAACAGGATCTTGTTCTTGGCGTTCTCGGGGCGGTCGAAGTTGATCGAGTCGACCTTCAGCAGGGCGAAGTAACGCTCGCCTTCCTTCGGCGGGCGGATCTTGCCGACGATGGTGTCCCCGGTACGCAGGTTGAAACGGCGGATCTGGCTCGGCGAGACGTAGATATCGTCCGGGCCGGCCAGATAGGAAGCATCCGCAGAACGCAGAAAACCAAAGCCGTCCTGGAGGATCTCCAGCACGCCATCACCGGAGATCTCTTCACCGCTCTTGGCGTGCTTCTTGAGCAGGGAAAAAATCACATCCTGCTTGCGCGAACGGGCCATATTTTCTATGCCCATCTGTTCGGCCATTTCGAGCAGATCGGTAATCGGCTTTTGCTTGAGTTCAGTCAGGTTCATAGGGGAATGAGGTAATCGTATATGAGGGGGAATTAAGCTAGGGCTTAATGAAACCGCGCCGCGGAGATGGCGAAAGGATCGCGTACTGAATCGAAAGGAGAGCGTCGGCGACGGCTAGCAGGGGGCAACGGGAAAGCCGTTGCGGGGCCGAATGTAACACCTGACCAGGGAAGCGTCTAGTATCGCGGCTCAAAAAAAACCCCGCTGTTTGCGGGGTCTTGAAGCGCTCGGGCGTTACAGGTTGGCGTCGATGAAAGCCGCCAGTTGCGACTTCGACAGCGCGCCGACCTTGGTGGCCTCGACATTGCCGTTCTTGAACAGCATCAGGGTCGGAATGCCGCGCACGCCGTGCTTGGCAGGGGTTTCCTGGTTTTCGTCGATGTTCAGCTTGGCGACGGTCAGCTTGCCTTCATAGGTGGCAGCGATGTCGTCCAGAACCGGAGCGATCATCTTGCAAGGGCCGCACCATTCAGCCCAGTAGTCAACCAGCACAGGGCCTTGAGCCTGGAGAACATCGGCTTCGAAGCTGGCGTCGGTGACGTGTTTGATCAGGTCGCTACTCATGGAATTCTCCGGGTTGCTAGGCAAAAAAACGTGCGTCCATCATAGCGGCACCGCTACCAATGCGGAAGCGCGGCGTCATTGACTGTGCCTATGAAGGAACGAGACAGAGGTTATAGCCCAAGGCCCTGCTGCCTCGCGATCGACCGGCGCTTGGCCGACGAATGACCTCACCCGCTTGCAAAGGCTCATCCGGCAGCCCTACGGGCAGCTGCGCGTTGGCGTCCGGCATGGATCGTGGCAGGATGGCGCGGTCATTGACCGGAATTTTCTGACCATGCCTCATACCAAAGCCAAGAATTTTTCCCTGATCGCCGCGATCGATCTGGGTTCCAACAGCTTTCATATGGTTGTCGCCAAGGCCAATCAAGGCGACATCCGCATTCTTGAGCGGCTGGGAGAAAAGGTTCAACTGGCAGCGGGTATCAATGAGGAACGTCAGCTCACCGAAGAGTCCATGCAACGCGGCCTGGACTGCCTCAAGCGCTTCGCCCAACTGATCAACGGCATGCCGCTGGGCGCCGTACGGATCGTCGGCACCAACGCCCTGCGCGAAGCACGCAACCGCAACGAATTCATCCATCGCGCCGAAGCCATCCTCGGCCACCCCGTGGAAGTGATCTCCGGTCGTGAAGAGGCCCGCCTCATCTATCTGGGCGTCTCGCATACCCTTGCCGACACCCCCGGCAAGCGCCTGGTGGCCGATATCGGCGGCGGCAGTACCGAGTTCATCATCGGCCAGCGCTTCGAGCCGCTGCTGCGCGAAAGCCTGCAGATGGGCTGCGTAAGCTACACGCAGCGCTACTTCCGCGACGGCAAGATCACCCCGGCCCGCTATGCCCAGGCCTATACCGCCGCGCGCCTGGAACTGATGAGCATCGAGCAGGCCCTGCACCGCCTGAAATGGGACGAGGCGATCGGCTCGTCCGGTACCATCCGCGCCATCGGTGCCGTGCTCAAGGCCAATGGCCACGGCTCGGGCGAAGTGAACGCCGAGGGCCTGGCCTGGCTCAAGCGCCGCCTGTTCAAGCTGGGCGACATCGACAAGATCGACTTCGAAGGCATCAAGCCCGACCGCCTGGCGATTTTCCCGGCTGGCCTGGCGATTCTCGAAGCCATCTTCGACGCTCTCGAACTGCAGCGCATGGACCACTGCGAAGGCGCTCTGCGCGAAGGCGTGCTCTACGACCTGCTGGGCCGTCACCATCACGAAGACGTGCGCGAGCGCACGCTGAACTCGTTGATGGAGCGCTACCACGTCGATATGGAGCAGGCCGCACGGGTCGAGCGCAAGGCGCTGATGGCTTTGGAGCAGGTGGCCGATGCCTGGGAATTGCAGGATGAAAACTACGCCGAGCTGCTGAGCTGGGCCGCCAAGGTGCATGAAGTGGGCCTGGACATCGCCCACTACCATTACCACAAGCACGGCGCCTACCTGATCGAACACTCCGACCTGGCCGGCTTTTCCCACGAAGACCAGCAGAAGCTGGCCCTGCTGGTGCGTGGCCACCGGCGCAACATCCCCAAGGACAAGTTCGCCGAGTTCGGCGACGAAGGCATCAAGCTGATCCGCCTGTGCGTGCTGCTGCGCTTCGCCATCCTGTTCCACCACATCCGTGGCACCCAGGAAATGCCGACCGTGGTGCTGCGCGCCGACGGCCCGAACCTGGACGCGCAGTTCCCGGATGGCTGGCTGGAAAACAACCAGCTGACCCAGGCCGACTTCGCGCTGGAAGCGGAGTGGCTGACCCGGGTCGGGATCGTCTTCAGCGCACGGTAAGCACCGGGTTGCTCAGGCGCTCCAGCAGGGTCGCCTGGGCACTGCGGGCGTTCTGGTTGCCGGTCGGCGAACTGCGCAGGTAGCGACCGTCTGACTGCAGCAGCCAGCTGTGGGTGTTGTCGGTGAGGTACAGCTCCAGCTCCTTCTTGACCCGCAGGATCAGCTTCTTGCCCTCCACCGGGAAGCAGGTCTCGACGCGCTTGTCGAGGTTGCGCTCCATCCAGTCGGCACTGGACAGGAACATCTGCTCCTCGCCGCCATTGAGGAAGTAGTAGACCCGCGTGTGCTCCAGGAAGCGGCCGATGATCGAACGCACCTGGATGTTGTGCGACACGCCGGCGATGCCGGGGCGCAGGCAGCACATGCCGCGCACGATCAGGTCGATCTTCACGCCCGCCTGGCTGGCCTTGTACAGCGCGCGGATGACCTTCGGGTCGGTCAGCGAGTTGAACTTGGCGATGATGTGCGCCGGCTTGCCCTCGATGGCGAACTGCGTCTCCCGGGCAATCATGTCGAGAATGCCCTTCTTGAGGGTGAACGGCGCGTGCAGCAGCTTCTTCATGCGCAGGGTCTTGCCCATGCCGATCAGCTGGCTGAACAGCTTGGACACGTCCTCGCACAGTGCGTCGTCGGAGGTCAGCATGCTGTAGTCGGTGTACAGCCGCGCGTTGCCGGCATGGTAGTTACCCGTCCCCAGGTGTGCGTAGCGCACGATTTCCCCGGCTTCGCGACGCAGAATCAACATCATCTTGGAGTGGGTCTTGAAGCCCACCACGCCGTAGATCACCACCGCACCGGCAGCCTGCAGGCGGCTGGCCAGCTGCAGGTTCGATTCTTCGTCGAAACGCGCGCGCAGCTCGATGACCGCCGTGACTTCCTTGCCGTTGCGCGCGGCATCCACCAGCGCGTCGACGATCTCGGAGTTGGCACCGCTGCGGTACAGGGTCTGGCGCACCGCGAGCACGTGTGGATCCTTGGCGGCCTGGCGCAGCAGGTCGACCACCGGCGTGAAGGACTCGAACGGGTGCAGCAGCAGCACGTCCTGCTTGCGGATCACGCTGAACAGGTTGTCGCTGTTCTGCAGCAGCTTGGGAATCGCCGGCGTGAACGGCGGATGTTGCAGCTCGGGGTGGCTGTCCAGGCCGGTGATACTGAACAGGCGGGTGAGGTTGACCGGGCCATTGACCTGATACAGCTCCGATTCGGTCAGGCTGAACTGCTTGAGCAGGTAGTCCGACAGGTGTTTCGGGCAGGTATCGGCCACTTCCAGGCGCACCGCATCGCCATACCGACGCGAGAACAGCTCGCCGCGCAGGGCGCGGGCCAGGTCTTCGACGTCTTCGGAGTCCAGCGCCAGGTCGGCGTTACGGGTCAGGCGGAACTGATAGCAGCCCTTGACCTTCATGCCTTGGAACAGGTCGTCGGCATGCGCGTGGATCATCGACGACAGGAACACGAAGTTGTCGCCCGGCCCGCCGACGTCTTCGGGCACCTTGATGACCCGTGGCAGCAGGCGCGGTGCTGGGATGATCGCCAGACCCGAGTCGCGACCGAAGGCGTCCACGCCCTCCAGCTCGACGATGAAGTTCAGGCTCTTGTTGACCAGCAAGGGGAACGGGTGGGTCGGGTCGAGACCGATCGGGGTGATGATCGGCGCGATTTCGTCACGGAAATAGCGACGCACCCAGGTCTTGAGCTTGGTGGTCCAGTAGCGGCGACGGATGAAGCGCACCTGGTGCTTTTCCAGTTCGGGCAGCAGCACGTCATTGAGGATCGCGTACTGACGGTCGACCTGCTCGTGAACCAGTTCGCTGATGCGCGCCAGCGCCTGGTGCGGCTGCAGGCCGTCGGCACCGGCCTGTTCGCGGGCGAAATTGATCTGCTTCTTGAGACCCGCGACGCGGATCTCGAAGAATTCGTCGAGGTTGCTGGAGAAGATCAGCAGGAACTTCAGCCTTTCCAGAAGGGGGTAGGACTCATCCAGCGCCTGCTCGAGCACCCGGATGTTGAACTGCAACTGCGACAGCTCGCGGTGGATGTACAGGCTGCTGTCATCCAGGTTCGGCACGACGATGGCAGGCGCTGCAGCCACGGGAGGCTCCACGACCTGCGGAGTTTCAACGGCAGGCTCAACCACGGGTGTAGCCTCCTGAACATCGACTTCTACAGTGGCTTGGGTGAGTCCTTCGGTATTCATGAACGTTCCTGTGAGGGAGGCTATTGCCCTTTTAATAGTTGAGCGGCGCGCACGGCAAAGTAGGTCAGGATGCCGTCTGCGCCGGCGCGTTTGAAAGCGGTGAGCGATTCGAGGATCACCCCCTCGCTGAGCCAGCCGTTCTGGATAGCGGCCATGTGCATCGCGTATTCACCGCTGACCTGGTAAACGAAGGTCGGCACCTTGAACTCGTCCTTGACCCGGTGAAGGATGTCCAGGTACGGCATGCCCGGCTTGACCATCACCATGTCGGCGCCTTCGGCCAGGTCGGCGGCCACTTCATGCAGCGCTTCGTGGCTGTTGGCCGGGTCCATCTGGTACGAGGCCTTGTTGGCCTTGCCCAGGTTCAGTGCCGAACCCACCGCATCGCGGAACGGGCCGTAGTAGGCGCTGGCGTACTTGGCCGAATAGGCCATGATGCGCACGTTGACATGCCCGGCCAGTTCCAGGGCCTCGCGGATCGCCTGGATGCGACCATCCATCATGTCCGAAGGAGCCACGACCTGGGCGCCGGCTTCGGCGTGGGACAACGCCTGCTTGACCAATGCATCGACCGTGATGTCGTTCTGCACATAGCCTTCTTCGTCGAGGATGCCATCCTGGCCGTGGGTGGTGAACGGGTCGAGCGCCACATCGGTGATGACGCCCAGCTCCGGGAAGCGGTCACGCAGCGCACGGGTAGCACGCTGGGCGATGCCCTCGGGGTTCCAGGCTTCGGCGGCATCCAGGGATTTCTTCTCGGTGGGGGTCACCGGGAACAGCGCCAGGGCCGGAATGCCCAGTTCAACCCACTGTTCGGCAGCTTCCAGCAGCAGGTCGACCGACAGGCGCTCCACACCCGGCATCGAAGCGACCGCTTCGCGGCGGTTTTCGCCTTCGAGGACGAATACGGGAAGAATCAGGTCATCGACCGTGAGGACATTCTCGCGCACCAGGCGACGAGAAAAGTCGTCGCGGCGATTACGACGCAGGCGAGTGAGAGGGAACAGGCGGTTTGCGGGGGTGAAACTCACGGCAATACTCCTGGGCCCGCATGCGCGGGCAAGCGCGACAGTTATAAGCCGCCATTATGACCAATGTGTGACACTTTAAGTGCAATGTGCGACTCAAGGCCGCAGCAGAGCGGCTGGCGTATTTTGCACGACTATGGTTGTAACATTCTTTAACCTACAGACGCACACCGACGCTTTCCAGTTTGCCTTGCGCGGGTTAGGCTGCGTCCTCATTTCGCCAGCACCCAGACAATGCTCCAGAATTTTCTCAACGATTTCGGCTATCTGGCCCTGTTCATCGGCACCTTCTTCGAAGGCGAAACCATTCTGGTTCTGGCCGGTTTCCTGGCTTTTCGTGGCTACATGGACCTCAATATGGTCATGATCGTCGCGTTCTGTGGGAGCTACGCTGGCGACCAGCTGTGGTATTTCATGGGTCGCCGCCACGGGCGCCGGATCCTCGCCCGCAAGCCGCGCTGGCAGGCCATGGGCGACCGGGCGCTGCGCTTGGTGCGCAAGCATCCCGACCTCTGGGTTCTGAGTTTCCGCTTTGTCTACGGCCTGCGCACGGTAATGCCCGTGGCCATCGGCCTGTCCGGCTATCCGCCAGGACGCTACCTGCTGCTCAATGGCATCGGTGCTGCGGTATGGGCCATAGCCCTGGCGGCCGCCGCCTATCACTTCGGCTCCTTCATGGAAGGCTTGCTGGGCAATATCAAGAAGTACGAGATGTGGGTGCTCGGCGGCCTGCTGGTGATCGGTCTGGCCCTGTGGCTGCGCCGGCGTATCCGTACCGCACGCCTGGCCCGCGAAGAGAAGCTGGCAGCCGCCTCCGGTGCAGCCCTGCAAGCCGACACGCTCGACAAGAAAACCGACGATTAACCCCCGCGGCCGACCCTGCCGGGTTGGCCCACTGAACGCCCGCCTGCTGATACGATCCCATGTTTCATATGCCCGCCACCCGGTCGGGCCTGAGACGGAGAGTGTCGCCGATGACCAAGAAAGTAGCCGTAATCCTGTCCGGCTGCGGTGTCTACGATGGAGCAGAGATCCACGAAAGCGTCCTGACCCTGCTGCGCCTGGACCAGCGCGGCGTAACGACGCAATGCTTCGCCCCCGACATCCCGCAGCTGCATGTCATCAACCACCTGACCGGCAACCCCAGCGCAGAGACACGTAATGTACTGGTGGAGTCTGCACGCATCGCCCGTGGCGCGGTTCAAGACGTGCGCGAGGCCCGCGCCGAAGACTTCGACGCGGTGATCGTCCCCGGTGGCTTCGGCTCAGCCAAGAACCTTTCCAATCTGGCCAGCGAAGGTGCCGCCTGCCAGGTGCAGCCCGACGTATTGAACCTGCTGCAGTCCTTTGCCGCCGCCGGCAAGCCGGTCGGGCTGATCTGCATCACCCCGGCGCTGGCCGCCAAGATCTACGGCGAAGGCGTCATCAGCACCATCGGCAACGATCCCGACACCGCTGCGGCGATCATCCAGATGGGCGGTGTGCATCAGGATTGCCACGTCGAAGATATCGTTGAAGACGCCGAACGTCGCCTGGTCAGCACACCGGCCTACATGCTCGCCGGCAGCATCAGTGAGGCGGCCGCCGGCATCAACAAGCTGGTCGACCGCATCGTCGAACTCACCCACGAGCACGACGACGCGGCCTGAGCACCACGCCTCAGACCTGGGCGCGGCGCTCCTGCAGGCGGCTGCGCCCGTACAGCACCACGATGGCCAGCAAGGCCAGCGCCTGGGCGCTCAGCGACCAGGCATCGGCATGGATGCCCAGCCAGTCGAATTCGAAGAAATTCACCGGATGGGTGCCGAAGATGCCGGCTTCCTGCAATGCCTTGACGCCATGCCCGGCGAACACCACCGAAAGCGCGCACAACAGCGCGGCATTGATCGAGAAGAACAGCGCCAGCGGCAGCTTCGCCGAGCCACGCAGGATCACCCAGGCCAGCCCCAGCAGCAGCACCAGTGCCGTGGCGCCGCCCGCCAGTACGGCATTGTGGCCAGCCGGGCCGGCCTGCAGCCACAAGGTTTCGTAGAACAGGATCACCTCGAACAGCTCGCGATACACCGAGAAGAACGCCAGCACCGCGAAGCCGAAACGCCCGCCGCCACTGACCAGGCTGCTCTTGACGTAGTCCTGCCAGGCTGCCGCGTGGCGTCGGTCGTGCATCCACACGCCGAGCCACAGCACCATCACGCTGGCGAACAACGCCGTGGCCCCCTCCAGCAGCTCGCGCTGCGCGCCGCTGACGTCGATCACATAGGCGGCCAGCGCCCAGGTGCCCAGGCCGGCCAACAAGGCCAGCCCCCAGCCAACGTTGACGCTGCGCACCGCCGACTCCTGGCCGGTGTTGCGCAGGAAGGCAAGAATCGCGGCGAGCACCAGAATCGCCTCCAGGCCCTCGCGCAGCAGGATCAGCAGGCCGGAAATGAAGCTCAGCGATACGCTCAGGCCATCGCCGCCCAGCGCCTCGGCACTGGCCTGCAGCTTGACCTTGGCCAGGTCGAGGCGTTGCTTCACCTGCTCTTGGGGCAGGCCGTCCTGCACCGCCTGACGGTAGGCCATCAGCGACTTCTCGGTGTCCTTGCGCAGCGCGGCATCGACGTTGTCCAGCGAGCTTTCCACCAGCTCGAAGCCTTCCAGATAAGCGGCCACCGACAGGTCGTAGGCCTGGTCACGGTCACCGCTGGCATAGGCCGCCAGGCTCTTGTCCAGGGTGCTGCGCGTGTAGTCCAGCAATTGCGCTGGGCCGCGCTGGGCCTGGGGTGGCTTGGCGCGCTGCACGCGGAATGCCGCGGCAGCCTGCGGGCCGTCGCTGGCTTCCACCTCGGCCGGGGTCTGGCGAGCCAGCTCGGCAATGTTCCAGGTCTTGTCGGCTGCCGCCGTGGCCGGCGCACTGAAACTGGCGATGTACACAGCAAGGTCCCAGCGCTGGCGCTCGTCCAGCAGCTCGGCGAAGGCCGGCATGTCAGTACCGCTCACTCCCAACCCCACTGTGTTGTAGAGGTCATAGAGGCTCAGACGGCCCATGCGCACGGCATCGCGCAGGTTCGACGGCGCCGGGTCCAGGCCGATTCCCGCCGGCCCATCGCCCGCACCGCTGTCACCATGGCAGACCGAGCAGGTCTGAGCGTAGAGCGGTGCGCCCCGGGCCGGGTCCGGCGTGATCAGCGGCGCCTGGCTGACCTCATACAGGGCCGCCAGGCTGGCACCCAACTGGCGCGCCTGGCGGGCCACCAGAGCACCGTCCTCATGACTGGCCACGGCCTGCTGCAGGTCAGCGACCCCGCGCTCCAGCGCATCACGCCCGGCACGCGCCGGCAGCCCGTTCACCAGTCCGTGCAGTGCGCCCAGAAACTCGACCTGCTCGCGATACTCGCTATCTTCGACCACCTTGCCGTCGGCCACGGTGGCCGGGTAATCGGCGGCGATGTAGTCGAGCAGGTGCAGTGCTTGAGCGGCGCCCTCGACAGGCTCGGCCAGCAGGCTGGAACTGAACAGCGCCAATACCGGCAGCAGCAGCCAGCCCAGGAAACGGGCAGGGAACGACATGAAATGATTCTCAATGGATGGCAAAGCCGAGCATTGTTCCCTTACATCCGACGCTGCTCAAGACTCTGAGTGAATATTTGTGACAAAAAATTACATCCGCGTCGTCCGCCGCTCGCGACTAGTCCAAAGGCACTAGCACAGGTGAGCTAGCTCACATTCCGCTCATCTGAAAGCCCAGCACCTCCGGAACAAGGACAAATATCCGTTGTCATCGCCAGCCCGCCGCTTATAATCCCGCGCTTCCGCACCTTCCAGGGCCGCTCGGCTCCGGCATACGGACATCATTCAGGCAGCCCGCACGCGCCTGGCCATGGGACTGGCATAGCGGGTCACCCTGATTCTCGCCATCGATTTTCAGGGATTGGAACGCTCCATGTCTTCTCGCGCCCTTACCGCCCTCGCACTGTTCGCCGCTGTCCAGCTGGCAGGCTGCTCCGCCTTCCGCAGCTACGACACCGAACTGAAGGAAACCAACCAGCAGCTCACCGCCGGCAACATCGTCGGTGCCCTGGCCACGCTGGAAAAGAACAACACCAGTGCCGACAAGGACCTGCTCTACTACTTCGAGAAGGGCGAACTGCTGCGCGCCAAGGGCGACCTGGACGGTAGCCAGGCGGCCTGGCACTCCGCCGACCGGGTGATCTACACCTGGGAGGAATCGGTCAAGCTCGACGCCGACAAGTACCTGGCGCAGTTCGGCAGCTTCCTGGTCAACGACAAGGTGCGTCGCTACGAAGGCTACGACTACGAAAAGGTCATGCTGACCACGCAGATGGCCCTCAACCTGCTGGCACGCAACGACTTCGACGGTGCCCGCACCGAAATCAAGAAGACCCACGAACGCGAAGCGGTGATCGCCGAGCTGCGTGACAAGGAATACCTCAAGAGCGAGCAGGAGGCCCAGCGCCAGGGCGTCACCACTCAGTTCAAGGACCTGCAGGGCTACCCTGTGGCGTCGCTGGACGCTCCGGAAGTGGTCAACCTGAAGAACAGCTACCAGAGCGCGTTCAGCCATTACCTGTCCGGCTTCGTCTACGAGGCCCTGGGCGAGAAAGGCCTGGCCGCACCGGGTTACCGCAAGGCCGTTGAACTGCGCCCCAACACCCCGCTGCTCGAAGACGCACTGAAGAAACTCGACGCCGACGCCGGCAAGAACGGCGACAGCGAAGTACTGCTGGTGGTACAGAGCGGCTTCGCGCCGGCCCGCGACTCGGTACGCGTCCCGCTGCCACTGCCGATCAGCGGCAACCTGGTCATCACCCCGCTGTCGTTCCCGGTGATCCGTGCCGACAGCAGCACGCCGAGCTTCGATCAGGTATCGCTGAACGGCAAGCCGCTGAATCTGACCCTGCTCAACAGCACCACCGACATGTCGCGCCGCGCCCTGCGTGACGACATGCCGGGCATCATAGTACGCACCACGGTACGCGCCATCAGCCGTGGCGTGGCGCAGAAGAAGCTCAACGAAGTGAACCCGCTGGCCGGCCTGGCGGTGGGCATCGCTTCGGCGATCACCGAAGGCGCCGACACCCGCACCTGGCGCACCCTGCCGGACCGCACCCTGGTGGCGCGCATTCGCCTGCCGCAAGGCCAGCACCAGGTGGTATTGCCCAATGCCCTGGGCGGCTCGCAGGTGCAGTTCAAGATCGACAAGCCTTACCAGGTCGTCGCCGTGCGCGCCCTGGGCAACCAGGTGTACGCCGACGGTCAGATCGCCCAGGTCATCCCGACCAACGCGCCGCAAGCCATCGCTGTAGCCAAGTAAACCTTCGACGGAGACTCCGCAATGCGTACCAAGATCCTCGCCGCCCTGGCCCTGGCGCTGCTCGCCGGTTGCGCCACCCCGCCGCCACCGGCGCCTGGCAGCGCGGCCAGCAAGATCGTGCCCATGGGCGACTTCAAGAACATCGAAGTCGGCGCCATTCGCGTCGCCCGCGAAAACGGCTTCCTGACCGTCAAGGCGCAGCTGAGCAACACCAGCAGCCGCAACAAGACCCTGTACTACCGCTTTGCCTGGCTGGGCAACGATGGCTTCCCGGTGGCCGATGAAGAAACCTGGAAAACCCTGCCCCTGTACGGCTCGCAGAGCGTCGTGCTGCCCGGTATCGCACCCGTGCCACGGGCCACTGACTTCCGCATCGAAGTCAACACGCCTTGATCCGTTTTCCCTTTTGCCAAGTTGAAGAGAACACCCGCATGTCCTTTATCCGCCTTTGCTCCATCGCCGCCATCGCCCTGCTGGCCACCGGCTGCGCCAACAACTCCCCGACCCTGGGCAGCAAGAACATCAGCTACGGCGACACCAAGGCCGTCGAGACCGTGACCAACGAGTTCGGCTCCACCGACCTGCAGATGATCGCTGAAAGCATGACCCGCTCGCTGGCCCAGTCCGGCGTGCTGCAAGGCCGCCCGGTGGTGCAGGTCTATGACGTGAAGAACAAGACCAGCGAGTACATCGATACCCGCGAGATCACCACTACCATCAAGACCCAGCTGATGAAGAGCGGCACCGCACGCTTCGCCAGCGATAACAACCAGATGCAGAACCAGGTCGACCAGCTCAAACTGCAGAACCAGAGCGGCCTGTACAAGAACTCCACCGTCGCCAAGACCGGCAACATGATCGCCGCCAAGTACCGCCTGGAAGGCGCGATCAGCTCGATCGTCAAGCGCAGCAGCGACTACAAGGACGTCTACTACAAATTCAGCCTGCAACTGATCGACGTCGAGAGCGGTCTGGCCGAGTGGATGGACGAGAAAGAAATCCGCAAGACCACGGAGCGCTAAGCGATGCGTGCATGGATCGGCATCATCGGCCTGCTGTGTGCCTTCGGCGTGCAGGCCGCGCCCAAGGTCGCGGTAGCGGACATGGCCTTCCAGGAACGTGTGGAGCAGTACATTCGTACCGTCTCTGCGCGGGTCAACGAAAGTGCGCATGCCAACGCCTACAGCGCCGGCTACCACGGTTCGGCCAGCTACGACTCGTACGAGGCCCGCTACAGCTACATCGAGCAGGGTGAGCTGCGCAAATTCAGCGGCGACATCAAGGGCGAGATTCTCAAGTCCGGGATGTTCCAGTTGGTGCAGGGCACGCCTTACACCGCCAGCTCCAAGGAAGACGTCTACGACGTGATCCGGCGGATCAAGAACGGCAACTTCAAGGGCGCCGACTACGTGCTGTTCGGCACCGTGTCGGATATCGACTTCCGCCAGGACATCAACGAGCTGGCCAACACCAACAGCTACTCGGCGGTGCTGGGCATCACCCTGGTCGCCGACTTCAGCCTGATCAACACCCGCACCTTCGAGATCACCTCGGCCTTCACGGCGATGGGCGAAGGCCAGGACACCAAGCTGGTCAACAGCCGCGACATCAAGGTCTCGCTCAACCGTGGCCGCGTGGTGCGCGATGTGTCCAAGTCGATCGGCGTGGACGTCACCCGCCAGCTGCGCGAGCAACTGCGCGGCGAAGTGGAATGGGTCGAGCAACCCATGCCACAGAACACCCTGCCCCGTGACGAGGCGCCGCGCATCCTGCGTTGAGCCCCGCCCTCCCCGACTGAAGCCGCTCAACAGGAGCGGCTTCAGTCACGAAAAGCATCCCGGCTGATCTCAGGCCGTTCCGCGATGCAAGGTCGCCAGGAACCCGGCTGCGCCGACGAACAGGCTGGCGAAGGTGCGGTTCAGGCGCTTCTGCTGGCGCGGGGTCCTGAGCAGGCGCAGGACCCTCGACGCCAGGCCGGTGTAGCCGGCCATGACCAGCGAATCCACGGCGACCATGGTCAGGGTGATGATCAGGTATTGGGCCAGCAGCGGCGCGCTCGGGTCGATGAACTGCGGCAGGATGGCCAGCATGAACACCAGCGCCTTGGGGTTGCTGATGTTGACCAGAAAGCCGCGCAGCACCAGCGTGAGAGGACGGCCAATGGGGCGCTCGGCTGAGTCCTGGCTGAGTTCGGCAGGCTGCGCGCGCCACTGCCGCACGCCGAGGTAGATCAGGTACAGCACACCGAACCACTTGATCAGGTTGAAGGCCAGTTCCGAGGCAGCCAGCACCGCTCCCAGACCCGCCGCCACGATGCCGATCTGCACCACCAGCGCCACCTGCAGGCCCAAGGCATTCCAGTAGCCACGCCAGAAGCCGTACTGCAGGCCGCAGGACATCGAGGCAATCGCCCCGGCCCCCGGCGAAAGACTGATTACCCAGCAGGCGGCAAAGAAGGCCAGCCATGTTTCAAGCGTCATCGCACACCTCGATTCGATTCGGATGCCCGTAACGTTATGCCCAATCGGCAAAGGTGACCAGATGTTTATCAGGGCGCTGCCGACCGCCGCACAAGGCAGGCCGGCGGAGGATCATTTCGCTTCGGCAGAGGGCCGGTCGGCAATGACCTGGGGAATCACGTCAGTACCCCGCCAGCGCCGCACGGCCTTCTGGAAGAACTGGCTGTTGGGCACCTGCACCAGCGCACCGCCCTGCTCGGGCAGCTCGATGAGGGTGGTGAACATCAGGTTGATCGCGGTGACCCGGCCCTTCACCCCCGGCTTGTCCAGGGTATCGACCAGTTCCACCACGTCACCGATACGGAACGGCCCGATGGTGAAGATCATCACCGCGCAAAGCAGGTTGGACAGCACGCTCCACATGGCGAAGAACGCCACGGCCGCCACGGCCACGAAGCCGGACAGTGCGGTCCACAGCACCGTGGCCGAAACACCGAGGCGACCCAGCACGATGACGAAGGCGCTGCCCATGATGAACCAGCGCAAACCGCCTCGCACCGGCATCAGCAGCTCCGGCGGCAACGGATAACGCTCGCCCAGGCGGGTCAGAAACCGTCCTACCACGCGCTGGATCAGGTAACCCGCCAGCAGGATCAGAAGGGTCTGTACGCCCAGCCAGATCGGCTCGATCCAGTGAGCGTCCACGGTCCATCCGAATACTTCCATCACCTCACGCCTCGCTTACGACAATGCTTCCAGCTCGGCCTGCATGGTTTCCAGCACCTCCAGTGCTTCCATCCAGCCCTCTTCCAGCTCGGCCTCGCGGCCTTTGAGCCTGGCCTGTTCTGACAACAGCTCGCGCAGTTTGTCCTTGCTGGCCGCCTCGTAGATGGCGCTGTCGGCCAGGCCCTGCTCGATGACCGCGAGCTTTTCCTGCACCTGGCCCAGCTCCTGCTCCAGTTTTTCGGCCTTGCGCTTGTGCGGCGCCAGTTGCTGGCGCAGCGCAGCGGCCTGCTGACGCTGGGCTTTCTTGTCAGTCTTGTCGGCATTGGCCGGCGCATTGCTGACCGGCGCATTGCGCTGACGGTAATCGGCCAGCCAGCGGGTGTAGTCGTCCAGGTCACCGTCGAACTCTTCGACCCGGCCGTCGGCGACCAACAGGAAGTTGTCGGTGGTGCTCTTGAGCAGGTGCCGGTCGTGGGACACCACCAGTACCGCGCCACTGAATTCCTGCAAGGCCATAGTCAGCGCCAGACGCATTTCCAAGTCGAGGTGGTTGGTCGGTTCGTCGAGCAACAGCAGGTTGGGCTTTTCCCAGGCAATCAGCGCCAGAGCCAGGCGCGCCTTCTCGCCACCAGAGAAGTTCACCACCGGCTCTTCCAGGCGCGGGCCGCGGAAGTCGAAGCCACCGAGGAAATCACGCAGGGTCTGCTCGCGCTCGGTCGGCGCCAGACGCTGCAGGTGCAGCAACGGGTTGGCCTTGGCATCCAGCGAGTCGAGCTGGTGCTGGGCAAAGTAACCCACGGAAAGGTTTTCCCCGGCCTGCAGGCGGCCAGCGAGCGGCTGCAGCTCACCGGCGAGGTTCTTGATGAGTGTCGACTTGCCTGCACCGTTGGGGCCCAGCAGGCCGATGCGCGCCCCGGGTGCCAGTTGCAGCTTGACCTTCTCGAGGATGACCTTGTCGCCATAGCCGAGGCGACCTTCGGACAGGTCGAGCAGCGGCCGGGACAGCTTGTCCGACTCGCGGAAGGTGAAATTGAACGGCGAGTCCACGTGGGCGGCGGAGAGTTCTTCCATGCGCTCCAGAGCCTTGATGCGGCTCTGGGCCTGGCGCGCCTTGGTGGCCTGAGCCTTGAAGCGCGCAATGTACTTTTCCATGTGCGCACGTTGCGCCTGCTGCTTTTCGTAAGCCTGTTGCTGCTGCGCCAGGCGTTCGGCGCGTGCACGCTCGAAGGCGCTGTAGCCACCACGGTAAAGGATGATCTTGCGCTGCTCGACGTGGGCGACATGGTCGACCACCGCATCGAGGAAGTCGCGGTCGTGGGAGATCAGCAGCAAGGTGCCGGGGTAGCCTTTGAGCCAGTCTTCCAGCCAGAGGATGGCGTCGAGGTCCAGGTGGTTGGTCGGTTCGTCGAGCAGCAGCAGGTCAGAGGGGCACATCAGGGCCTGGGCCAGGTTCAGGCGCATCCGCCAGCCACCGGAGAAACTGCCGACCTGGCGCTCCATCTGATCGTTGCTGAAGCCCAGGCCAGCCAGCAACTTGCGGGCACGGGCGTCGGCGGTATAGCCGTCGGCGCTGTCGAACTCGGCGTGCAGGCGCGCCAGGGCGGTGCCGTCCTGAGCCGCCTCGGCTTCGGCCAGCTGGCGCTGGATCTCACGCAGGCGCACGTCACCGTCGAGGACGTAGTCGACACCCAGGCGCTCCAGGGTATCGACCTCCTGGCGCATGTGTGCGATACGCCAGTCGGCGGGCAGCCGGCAGTCCCCGGAATCCGGATGCAACTCACCACGCAGCAGGGCGAACAGGCTGGATTTTCCGGCGCCGTTGGCACCGATGAGGCCGACTTTCTGGCCGGCGTGCAGGGTCAGTTCAGCGCCTTCTAGCAGACGCTGCGGACCACGCTGTAAGGTAAGGTTTTCAATTCGAATCATGATGGCGGCGGAGTCTACCAGCTTCGTCCCGGACAGGTGGACCACTATGCCTGCGGATCTATGGAGTTTCACCCTCGATTTCTACGCCCGGCCAGGTGTCGAACAAGCCTGCCTGAGACTGCAGGACGAAGGTGCCGACGTGTGCCTGCTGCTGTGTGGCGTATGGCTGGGTAAACGGGGCGTGGCCTGCACGCCACTACGGGTCGACGCGCTCGTCGCGCTGGCCGGGCCCTGGCAGGCCGACGTGGTGACGCCGCTGCGCGGCTTACGCCGGCAATGGCGCGCGGCGGCGCAGCAAGACAGTGCACTGGCTGACCTGCGTGAGCAACTCAAGACACTGGAGTTACAGGCGGAACGGCAACTGTTGGCGCGTCTGCAGCAGTTGACCAGGGAGTGGCCTATCGACGAAGCGGCGGATGTGCAGGACTGGCTGCGGACCTTGTGCGGCCCGCAAGCCTGCCAGGAGCACGACGCACTGCAGAGGCTGTGCGCCGCGCTCGAACACGCCGGGGGGCAAGCTTAAGCGTTGCTGCCTGGCGTAGCGCTGTTGGCTGCCGCAGGGGTCGCGGCCGGAGTGGTCTCTGGCTTGCTGGCCGCAGGGGCGGTAGCGGCTGGCGCCTGGGAGGCAGCGGGTTTGGCTGGTACCTTGGCAGCGGCAGGCTTGGCAGCAGCAGCTTTGGCCGGCGCCTTGGCGGCGGCAGGCTTGGCAGCAGCGGCTTTGGCCGGGGCCTTGGCGGCAGCGGGCTTGGCAGCAGCAGCTTTGGCCGGCGCCTTGGCGGCTGCAGGCTTGGCAGCAGCGACTTTGGCTGGGGCTTTGGCGGCGGCGGCTTTGACTGGAGCCTTGGCAGCGGCAGGCTTGGCGGCGGCAGCTTTGGCCGGCGCCTTGGCGGCAACTGGTTTGGCGGCAGCAGCTTTGGCCGGCGCCTTGGCAGCGGCAGGCTTGGCCGCAGCAGCTTTGGTCGGCGCCTTGGCGGCAGCAGGCTTGGCCGCAGCGACTTTGGCCGGTGCCTTGGCAGCAGCAGGCTTGGCGGCAGCGACTTTGGCCGGTGCCTTGGCGGCAGCAGGCTTGGCAGCAGCGGCTTTGGCCGGTGCCTTGGCAGCAGGCTTGACCTCACGGCTGCTGAGCACCTTGCCAACAGCCTCCTGCACGCGGCCAACGCCCTGTGCCAGCTTCAGGCTTTCCTGCACATCGCGCTTGAGATGCTGAATGTAGGTACGGGTTTCGCTCTGACGATCCTTCAGCGAATCGAGCAGGGCTTCAAGTTCGTCGACAGCGGATCTGGCCTTGGTCTGGGCCTTGGTCTTGCCGGCAGCGGCGGCATCCTGAATTTTGGTACGCGACTTGTGCAGTTTTTCCTGCGCCTTGACGCGTTGTTTTTCCAGCTTGGCGAGGAGTTTCTCGGCATCGGCCAGGGCTTGTGCGCAAGCCTCTTCCAGATGCTCAAGCAGGCTTCCCGACAGTTGTTGGAGCAAATGCAATGGAGTTTTTACGGGCTTCTTCTTGGCCGACATGATTTACCTCCTGACTGACGAAATTGCGGCCCATACTAGACCTCTGCCTGAAGCGCCGCTAGCTCATCTTGACAGCATTGCAAGTGCGCCGTTGCAGTGTGCGTCCATGGTTTTTGCAAGCCCATGTAGAAACAGCAAAATTTCACCTTGCCGGCGTGCTCATCTCGGCGGACTGCACTGGCATAATCCGCAAGTCACCGATCACTCGGTACCTGTGGACACCCCACGGGTTCCCCACATTTCCGGCCGGAGAGCCTTCATGCCGCGCTACCTGCTATTGCCGCTGTTTCTGCTGACGCCCCTGGCCCAGGCGGCGCAAACCGCTCCTTCCAGCGATGCCCATGACCTCGCCTACAGCCTGGGCGCGAGCCTGGGTGAGCGCATGCGCCAGGAAGTCCCGGACCTCGACCTGGCCGCGCTCATCGAAGGCTTGAAGCAGTCCTACCAAGGCAAGCCCCTGGCGCTCAAGCAAGAGCGCATCGACAAGATTCTCGCCGATCACGATGCCGCCATGACCCAGGCCGAAGCAGCGGGCACCGACTCGCAGACCGAAGCCGCACTGGCCGCCGAGCGTAAGTTCATGGACGCGGAAAAAACCAAGCCGGGCGTGAAGGAACTGGCCGACGGCATCCTGATGACCGAGCTGGTCAAGGGCAGCGGCCCGCACCCGGATGCCAATGGCCGGGTGCAGGTGCAATATGTCGGGCGCCTGCCAGACGGCACGGTGTTCGACCAGAGCAGCCAGCCGCAGTGGTTTCGTCTGGACAGCGTGATCAGTGGCTGGACCACGGCCCTGCAGAACATGCCGGTAGGCGCCAAATGGCGGCTGGTAATCCCTTCGGCACAGGCCTACGGTGCCGAAGGCGCAGGCGACCTGATCGACCCGTTCACCCCGCTGGTGTTCGAGATCGAGCTGCTGGCGGTCGGGCATTGAGCCAACGGCAGAAGGTCGCAGGCAAAAATGATGCACGGAGCGGCTTGAGCCGCGAACAGCTTCCCGGCTGAAGCCGGTGCCATCCGTGCTTCGTGGCGCGCCGTTCAACGGCCAGGAGCGGCTGAGTTCCTGCCATGAAAAAAGGGTGCGTTCGCACCCTTTCCTTCAACACCCAGGCCTGTCAGGCGGTGGCGCTGGCCTCTTCGCGATGAGCGTTGTGCAACACCTCGATCAGGCAGTCTTCAAGTTCGAAACGCTCGTGCAACAGTCCACCGAGCTTCTTGAAGTCACTGGCGCAATCGGACGAATCACGCTTGTCGCAACGATCGTTGAATGCCAGCGCGAACTGCGTGATGACCTCCAGACGGGGAAACAGGGTATCGGCCAGTTCCAGGCCGCGCTCGTCATTGAACGCCTTGGCCTCGTCGCTCAGCTGTTCATAGACCTCGAAATGCCCCGCTGATACATAGTCGACCAGCAACTGGCAGAAACGCTGCTTGGCCTTGTGGTCGCCAAGCGAGGCAGGCGCCCCGCCCAGTGCATCGTAGGCCTTGATCAGTTCATGGCGCTCATGAAGCCAGCGATCGATCAGCAGATTGACCCCGCCCCAACGCTCCTGAGCATTCTCACAGCTTTCCAGCATGATGTTCTCTCTTCCCTTCAGGGGCTGCAGTCCTGTTGCGACCCCAAGGCTTGTCGCAGCCTTGTGAGCCGAGCCTGAATGGCGTCATGACGGCGA
Organism: uncultured Pseudomonas sp.; assembly: GCF_913777995.1. Lineage (GTDB taxonomy): Bacteria > Pseudomonadota > Gammaproteobacteria > Pseudomonadales > Pseudomonadaceae > Aquipseudomonas. The sequence goes on from NZ_CAJYVE010000014.1 coordinate 63,561, forward strand.
ACTTCCGTGACGCATGCGAGCCAGATTATGCCCGCAAGGAAGGGTCATCAAGTTCGAAGGGCGATAAAGTTCATACGGACGTTTGATCCCGACGCCTTACCCGGCGCGCAACCTGCCCGGAAAGGGCATACAGGCCGGGCAGCATCAATGCGATGAACAGCAACAGGCTCCACTCCGGCAGGCTGATGCCGAACAGCGACCAGTTGATCTCGGCGCAGTGCAGTAACTCGGCATGCAGGTCGCCCGAGGACGCCGGCAGGATCCGCTCCAGCATGCCCAGCGCCAGGCCTTTTTCCTCCAGCGCAGAGGTCTGCAGCCAGACCTGCGCCCCCGCCACACCGGATCCCGCCAGGGCGGCCAGCAACAACGACAGGGCGTAGAGATTCCAGCCGCGGGCGGCGGGGCGATGCAGGCAGGCCACCAGACAGATCAGCGCACAGCCGGCCAGCAACACACGCTGCCAGCGGCACAGCATGCAGGGCTCCAGGCCGACTGCGTATTGCAGGTAGAACGCCGCGCCCAGCGACAACACGCTCGCGATGAAGCCGAGGAAAAGCAGAACGCGCGTGCGAGCCAGCTGCATGGCAAATCCGTTACAGAGAGGAAAGGCCGCTACGGTAGAGGAAAGCGCCCGCAGCTTTCAAGGCAGGACACTACCGATGCATCGCTGAATACAAAAGGAAAAATACACATACAAAATCAGCATTTTTACTTTGCAGTGTAGGAATGGGCTGAAGCCGAAGTGAGAGCAGGGCTGCCAATGCGGCACATCGACGCAGGGCCGGCGACCGGCCCTGCGTCGATGATTCAGGCGCGGTTCAGCGCCGGAAGCGGGCGCGCCAACAGGCGCTCGTCGAGCATGCCCAGGCCTTGCTGGAACAGCTGGTTGCTGCGCTCGGTTTCGCCCAGCTGGGCCAGCAGGCGCGCCAGCTCGGCGCAGGTTTCCGGGTTGGGCTGCAGACGCAGGCTGCTTTCCAGATAATCCCGGGCCTTGCCCCACAGGCGTCCCTGCAGGCAGATACGCCCCAGGGTCAGCAGCAGGCTGGGGTCATCGGCGTGCGCCTTCAACCAGCCCTCGGCCGCCTGCAACTGCCGGGAATTGTCAGCGCCTCGCACCAGCCCGTACAAGCGCGCCAGATGGCTGTCATAGCCGCGCTTGAGTGCGGCGCGCAACACTTCTTCAGCTTGCGCCTCGGCGCCCAGGCGGCGCAGTTGCTCGGCATAGGCCAGCACCAGTGCGGGCTCCTGGCGCTGTGCGGAACTCAGGGCCTTCCAGGCCTGGTCCAGCGCGGCCAGGCCAGTTGCCTGCGCACCCTCGCCTTCACGCCAGGGCGCCAGGCTGAGGTTCTGCCCCCAGGCACGCCGCTCCAGTTCGGCCAGCTCGGCTGGCGGCAGGACCTTGTCCTTGCGCAGTTCAGGCATCAGGCGGATCAGCGCCGACCAGTCACCACGCACCTGGTGCAGGCGCTGCAACTGGCGCAGCACCTGAGGGTTGTGCGGGTGGCGTTCATGCATGGCCGTGAGGGTCACCAGGGCGCCGTCGGTGTCGCCGCGATCCTGCTGCAGCTGAGCATGGCTCAGGGCAATGGCCAGTTCGGCCTGAGGCTGGCGCTGCAGGGCGCGCTCCAGCAGGGTGTCGCACTCCTCGTAACGGCCCTGTTCGTTGGCGGCCCGGGCCGCGCCGAGGTAATAGAGCAGCGGCTGCGGATCGGCCTCGGCAGCACGCTGCAGATGACGCTGGGCGCTGGCCCAGCGGCCTTCGGCCAAGTCCATCTGCCCCTGGGAGACGGCCATTTGCACACGACGCCGACGGTTGCGCCGCGACCATGGATTGACCAACCCGCCCGAGGTGGTCAGCAGGCCGATCAGCCCGCGTACCACGACCACCAGCAGCCACACGAGCAGCAGCAGCCCCAGCGCCGCCCACAGGCTCGATTCGAAACGGAAGCTCTGGTAGGAAATCAGCACGTAACCGGCGTGCTCGGCCATGGCCACGCCAATCAGCGCGGCCACGGCAATGGCGATGAACAGCAGGACATAGAAGCGTTTCATGGGCTGGTCCCCCGCTGCGTCTGGGCCGGCTGCGAAGCCGCATGACGGCGTTCGAGATAGGCTTGCACGGCGCTCAGGCTCTGCGCCAGATCCGGGGTCACCACCGAAACGGGCTTGTCGGCCAGGCTGGCCAGGCCGTCCGCCAACGCCTTGCTCTGCGGGTTGTCCTTGTTGAAGTTGGCGTCCAGCACGCTACGCGCCTGGGCCACGGCCTTCTTGTAGACCTCGGCCTCGCCGTTCAATGCCGCCCATTGCGCCTGCTCCAGCGCCAGGCTCAGGGCCAGACGGACCTGCTGCAGGCTCTGGCCAGCCAGTACGGGGCGGATGTCCTTGTCAGCATTGAAGTCGATGCGCACGTAATGCGAGATCTGGTCCCACCAGCGCGACCAGTAGCTATCCTCGTGTGGGCCGGAGGTCAGGCCCAGCAGCGACTCGCCCTTGTCCTGATATTCCGGCGCCAAGGCATTGAGCTGCTCGGCCTGCTCGCGCAGCGCCGCCAACTGCAGGAACAGGCCGGTACGGTCAGGCTGCTGGACACTGTGCAACGCAGCCAGGCTGCGCGCCAGCTGCTCCCGGGCGGCGAAAGCGCCCGGGTCGTCCTGCTCGCGAAGGATGTCGTCGGCGCCCTGCACCAGCGCACGGGCGCTGTTGATGTCCTGCAGGGCGGAAAGACGCAGACTGGCCAGGCGCAGCAGGTGTTCGGCCTCGGCCAGGCGCCAGTCCTTGCGGCTGGCACCGAGCACGGTTTCCAGGCGCTGGCTCAGACGCTGCTGGTCGCCTTGCAACTGGGCTACCAGGCGACGGCTGTCTTCGATCTGGTCGGCCGGCGGGAACTGCGCCAGCCGGGCGTTGAGTTGCTGATCGCTGCGGGCCAGCGCCAGCGTCTGCTCGGCGATGTCCTGGACCTGGCTGCGCTGCTGCAGGTGCCCGGCCTGGAGCATGCGCAACTGCCATACCCCCCAGCCGGCCACACCCACACCGGCGATGCCCAGTAGCAGGGCCAGCACCGCCAGGCCACTGGCACGGTTACCCGGACGTTCGGGGCCAGGCGTCGCTGCCGGTGTCTTAGACAGCGTGACTTCATCTTTGGGCAAGGCTGTTTCGCTCACGTATCCATCCTTTGCAGTTAGGCGCCTTCAGAGACGCTACTTCTTCGATCAGTCCGCCTGAGCGGGTACAGGAGTCACCTGCAATGCGCCCAGCAGGGCTGCGCTGCTGGCGCCACGGCAATCGACCACATGACGGGCGCCAGCGGCACGCGCCAGCTCGGCAACCCTGGGGCTTGGCACGAACAGCGGCAGATCGGCCAGCTCGGGCCACGACGCACCCGCCAGCTGCAGCAGATGCTCCAGACCCTGCCCACTGCTGACCACCAGGCCGTTCAAGCGTTCCCCCCTCACCCGCTGCAGCAAGGCGCCAGGCGGGTAGTCGGGCAGATAACGGCGGTACAGCGACAGGTACTCGACCTTCACACCTTGCTCACGCAACTGCTCGGCCATCCATTCGCGGCCACCTTCACCGCGCATGATTAACACACGGCTTCCCGGTATGGCGATTGCCTTTTGCAACGCAGGCACTTCCACCAGCGCTTCGCTGTCATCACCCTGCGTCGACCAGCTGACATCGATCAGGCCGTAGTCGAGCAGGATCTGGCCGGTGCCCGCACCCACGCAGAACCAGGGTTGTAGCGGCGGTTGTGGCCAGATTTCATCCAGCAGTTCTACGGCCAGCCGCGCCGCCGGCTTGCTGACCACGATCACCGCCTGGAAGGTCATCAGGTCGAACACCAGCGACCGCTGCGCATCGCTGAGCGGCAGCGGCGCGGTTTCCAGCAGCGGTAGGCTGCGGCAGGCGACACCGGCCTGCGCCAGCACCTGGGCCACGGCTGCCGACTCCTGCGCCGGGCGGGTCAGCAGCAGACGCCAGCCGCTCATGGCTCGCGAGACTCGCCATACACGGCCTGCAGGATGCGCCCGGCGCCCTGGGCCAGCAGTGCCTCGGCCACTTCCACCCCAAGAGCCTGCGCCGCATCCCTGGAAGCCCGCGCCTCGGCACGCAGCAGTAGGCCGCCCTGAGGCTCGCCGACCAGGCCCCGCAACCACAGCTGCTCCCCTTCGAGTACGGCGTAGCAGGCGATGGGCACCTGGCAGCCGCCATTGAGATGACGGTTGAGCGCCCGCTCGGCCATGACCCGTACGGCGGTGTCAGCATGGTGCAAGGGAGCCAGCAGCGCGTGCACTTCAGCATCGGCACTGCGGCATTCGATGCCCACTGCGCCCTGGCCACCCGCAGGCAGGCTGTTCTCGATACTCAGGCTGGCGGTGATGCGCGACTCGAAGCCCAGGCGGATCAGCCCGGCAGCGGCCAGGATGATGGCGTCGTATTCACCGGCATCGAGCTTGGCCAGGCGCGTATTCACGTTGCCACGCAGGAACTGGATCTTCAGGTCCGGACGCAATGCCAGCAACTGCGCCTGACGACGCAAGCTGGAAGTGCCGACGACACTGCCCGCCGGCAACGCATCAAGGCTGGAAAAACGATTGGAAACGAAGGCATCGCGCGGGTCTTCGCGCTCGCAGATGCAGAACAGCCCCAGACCCTGCGGGAACTCCATGGGTACATCCTTCATGGAGTGCACGGCGATGTCGGCCTGGTCTTCCAGCAGGGCGGTCTCCAGTTCCTTGACGAAAAGGCCCTTGCCGCCGATTTTCGACAGCGGCGAATCAAGCAGCTTGTCGCCGCGACTGACCATGGGCACCAACGTCACCCGCAACCCGGGGTGTGCCTGTTCGAGACGGGCCTTGACGTACTCGGCCTGCCAGAGGGCCAACGCGCTTTTGCGGGTGGCGATGCGGATTTCGCGAATGGACATGAATCGATCCGTACTGGAGGTAAAGACCGCGGATGATAACAGTTCGGCCGTAGCGGCTTGAGTGCTGCCGGCAAACTCCGCCAGAGCCACTGATACACGTCAAGGAACAGGCCAGGCGCAGCCGGTACGGTCAGACGCAGCGGCACCGTCTGTGTTCCGACGCTTACCTGGGATCGGGTTTGGACGATAACCGACAGGTGCCGAAAGCGCTTTGTTGAAAACAGCGTTGAAATGCCGATTCACGCCAGAGGGCGCGGACGAACTGCAGATCGTCCGCCTGGCCTCAGAGTTGTTGCATCATTTTGCGAACCCCCGCCACATGGCGGCGGCTGACGACCAGGGCATCGCCATTGAGCCCCTTGAGAAACAGCTGGAAATGCCCCAAGGGGGTACGCTGCAGACGCTCGATGCGCTCACGGGCCACCAGCGCGTTGCGGTGGATGCGCACGAAACGGTTGCCGAACTCGTCTTCCAGTGCCTTGAGCGGCTCGTCGAGCAACACTTCGCCGCCCTCGTGACGCAAGGTCACGTACTTGTGGTCGGCAATGAAGTAGATCACCTGGTCCAGCGGAATCAGCTCGATCCCCTTGCGGGTCCTGGCGCTGATGTGGCTGCGCGGGCCATTGCCGCTTTCCGACGCGGGCCGGGTCATGGCCGCCAGTTGCACGCGGTTGGGACGCTCGGCCTTCTTCAGCGCCTCGGCAAGATGCTCCGGGCGCACCGGCTTGACCAGGTAGCCGACGGCACTGACCTGGAAAGCATCCAGGGCGAATTCATCGTGCGCTGTGCAGAACACCACGGCAGGCGGGGCTTCCCGCTCGCACAATCTGGCTGCGACCTGCAGGCCGTCGAGGCCTGGCATACGGATGTCCAGCAGCACGATATCCGGTTTGTGGCTGTCGATCAGCGCCAGGGCTTCTTCGCCATTGGCGGCGCTGGGTTCCAATACCCGATAGCCCTCGATTTCACCGACCATGCGGCTTAATCGTTCCCGGGCCAGGGGTTCGTCATCAACGATCAGGACATTCATATTGCTTTGGCTTCCTGCGTGAGTCTCGCACAAGGATAGCGTAGACAGGTGTAGTGACGACCGTCACGGCGCTCCACGCTCAGACTGGCGTGCGGGCCAAAAAGTGCCGTAATGCGCGCACCGATATTCAACAGGGCCTGTTGAGTGCCGTTGGACGTCTGCCTCGGGGCAACTTCGTCATAGGGATTGCTGACACACAATATGAACTCTCCCCCCTCGTAGTTCGCCTCGACCCGTACCACACCCCCTTCGACACGCGGAGCGATGCCATAGGTCAAGGCATTTTCCAGCAATGGCTGCAGCGTCAGCTGTGGAATCGGTACATCGTCCGCAATTGCACTGACCGCCCATTCCAACTGTAGACGTTCGCCGAGACGATATTGCTCGATCGACAAATATCTTCTGGCCAGGTCCAGTTCCTCGCGCCAGGTCACCAGGGTCCCGGGCCTCGCCAGGCTGGCGCGGAACAGGTCCGAGAGGTCGAGCACCGCCTGCTCGGCCTTGACCGGGTCGCTGGCCACCAGGCTGGCGATGCTGTTGAGCGTGTTGAACAGAAAATGCGGACGGATACGGGCCTGCAAAGCCTCGATCCGCGCCCGCGACTCGGCCTGCTGCTGCTGGCGCCACTGACTCTGCAGATAAAAGTAGCGCAACATCAAAGCAGACATGATCAGGGCGATCACCGCATAGCGGATGTAGCGCTCGACCCGGCCATCGAAGCTGATGCGCCCGGACAACTGGCAGATGTCGGTCACGGCGGTGCAAAGCAAGGTCAGAACCACCACCAGCAGGCAGCCCAGCAGCCCCGCCAGGCCGCTCGGAAGGCGCGCCAGCCAGGGGCGCAACCCGCACAGCACGGCGGCCGAGAGCAGCACGATCCATTGCACGAACAGTGACATCAGTGCCACGCGCACCCAGGGAAATCCCTCAGGCATGGGTTCGACGAGGATCAGCGCCAGCACCAGCAGCTCGGCGAGCAGCACCAGTACCAGCAGCGCCTGGGGCAGGCACAGTTCAGGCAGGAAGAAGTCTTTCTCGGCCGCAGTCTTGTCTTTTTCGATCGTCATGGTGCCCTCGCGCAGGCCCCCAGTCTCGACCCGCCCGGTCGGAGCGGCAAGCGCCTCAAGGATAAAAACACGCCATCCTGCTATGATCGACGCACTTTGTACCCCTAGAGCCGAGCAACGAGCGAAACCATGAGCACCGACAAGACCAATCAGTCCTGGGGCGGCCGTTTCAGTGAGCCCGTCGACGCCTTCGTCGCGCGTTTCACCGCCTCCGTCAACTTCGACCAGCGCCTGTACCGCCACGACATCATGGGCTCCATTGCCCATGCCACCATGCTGGCGCAGGTCGGCGTGCTGACCGAGGCCGAGCGCGACACCATCATCGACGGCCTGAAGACCATCCAGGGCGAGATCGAGGCGGGTCAGTTCGAGTGGCGTGTCGACCTCGAAGACGTGCACATGAACATCGAAGCGCGGCTGACCGACCGCATCGGCATCACCGGCAAGAAACTGCACACCGGGCGCAGCCGCAACGACCAGGTCGCCACCGACATCCGCTTGTGGCTGCGTGACGAAATCGACCTGATCCTCGGCGAAATCACCCGCCTGCAGAAGGGCCTGCTGGAGCAGGCCGAGCGCGAAGCCGAAACCATCATGCCCGGCTTCACTCACCTGCAGACCGCCCAGCCGGTCACCTTCGGCCACCACCTGCTGGCCTGGTTCGAAATGCTCAGCCGCGACTACGAGCGCCTGGTCGACTGCCGCAAGCGCGTCAACCGCATGCCCCTGGGCAGCGCCGCACTGGCCGGCACCACCTACCCCATCGACCGCGAGCTGACCTGCCAGTTGCTGGGCTTCGAAGCGGTCAGTGGCAACTCGCTGGACGGCGTGTCGGACCGTGACTTCGCCATCGAATTCTGCGCCGCCGCCTCGCTGGCGATGATGCACCTGTCGCGGTTCTCCGAAGAACTGGTACTGTGGACCAGCGCACAGTTCCAGTTCGTCGACCTGCCAGACCGTTTCTGCACCGGCAGCTCGATCATGCCGCAGAAGAAGAACCCCGACGTTCCGGAACTGGTGCGCGGCAAGAGCGGCCGCGTGTTCGGCGCCCTGACCGGCCTGCTGACCCTGATGAAAGGCCAGCCCCTGGCCTACAACAAGGACAACCAGGAAGACAAGGAGCCGCTGTTCGACGCCGCCGACACCCTGCGCGACTCGCTGCGCGCCTTCGCCGACATGGTGCCGGCCATCAAGCCGCGCCACGCGATCATGCGCGAAGCGGCACTGCGCGGTTTCTCCACCGCCACCGACCTGGCCGACTACCTGGTGCGTCGTGGCCTGCCGTTCCGCGATTGCCATGAAATCGTCGGCCATGCCGTGAAATACGGCGTAGACACCGGCAAGGACCTGGCGGAAATGAGCCTGGAAGAACTGCGCCAGTTCAGCGACCAGATCGACGAAGACGTGTTCGCCGTGCTGACCCTTGAAGGCTCGGTCAACGCCCGCGACCACATCGGCGGTACCGCGCCAGCCCAGGTTCGCGCCGCCGTGGCGCGCGGCCAGGCACTGCTCGCCGCTCGCTGACCCACGCTTCGCGGCTGAGCCGCTCCCGCTGCACGGTGGGAGTGGTTTCAGCCGCGAAAGGCCATCTGGAGACTCCCATGAACGACACCCCCGAACACAACCCCGAGGCCGACGACGAAGAGGCTTTCACCGCCTCGACGCTGATCCAGGCCATCGAGAATCAACTGGAGAACGGCGAGCCGCCCGCAGCCAAGGCCGTGTACAACAAGCTGACCCTGGTCGGCTATGAACGCGAAGAAATCCTCGAACTGATGGCCCATGTACTGGCCATCGAGATCGATGCCATGCTCGAAGCCGACCGGCCCTTCGACAGCCAGTGGTATGAAAGCGCCCTGCGCGCCCTGCCGGAGCTGCCAGCGGAAGATTGAATTGGCAGCGGCAAAGCCAGCACAGCAGGACTACACTGCTCAAGCCCCCTGTCCGAGTCGGGCACTCATTACAAAAAAAGGCTGGTACTGCTATGTCTTATTCCCCTGAGCTGGTTGCCGAACTCGAAATCCTCGCCCTGTTCAACCTGGACAACACCCTGGAAGGCCTCAAGGTTCACCACGTCGCAGCCCCCAGCGCCATCGCTGCAGCACAGCGTCTCTACGACAAGGGCCTGACCTCTCAGGTCGACGGCGGCTATCTGACCAGCCTGGGGCTGGAAGCGGCCCGGCATGCCCAAGCCCTGCTGACCATTCTCGACGTCTCTCGCCAGGCAGCCTGACGCCAGAGCCAGGGCCAGACGAAAAAAACCTCGCCAGGCCCTTCACGCGAACGACCCGGCGGCGTTATACATTTGACGTCAAAATCAAATGACGCCGCTCACGCCCAACGCATCGTCGAATCCGGCAGACGGCACAGGCCACTTCCGTAGCGCCCGCCAAGGGCTCGAGTCACGATGACGCATCCGTTTGAAATCCGTCCCGACCTGGACGAAGGTATCGACCGCAAGGTCCTCACCCAGCTCAAGAATCGTTTCCTGGCCCTCAACGACAGGCGGCTGGCCCGTGCCAGAGAGGGGCTGTCGACCCGCCAGCAAAGCGTACTGGCGCTGCTGCCGCTGCTGTTCCATGTCAATCACCCGCTGTTGCCCGGCTACGTCTCGGGCAGTACGCCGGCGGGCGTGTCGAACTTCGAACCTGACGCCCAGGTCCTGGCCGAAGCCCAGCGGCTGACCCGCTCCTTTTCCTACAAGGCCAGACCCGGCCACGTGACGCAGCCGATCCATGGGCTGTTCCTGATGGGCAGCCTGGGCACCCTGGCCCAGGCCGACCAGAGCGATATGGATGTCTGGATCTGCCATGACAGCGAGCTGTCCGCCGAAGCCATCGCTGAACTGCGCAGGAAGTGCCAGGCGCTGGAAGCCTGGGCCGAGACGCAGGGCAGCGAAGCGCACTTTTTCCTCATCGACCCGCAGCGCTTCCGCCAGGGCGAGCGTGACACCCAGTTGAGTTCCGACGACTGCGGCACTACCCAGCATTACCTGTTGCTCGACGAGTTCTACCGCACCGCGATCTGGCTCGCCGGCCGCACGCCCATGTGGTGGATGGTGCCGGTCTACGAAGAGTCGCGTTACGAGCAATACACGCACACGCTGCTGTCCAAGCGCTTCATCCGCGCCGACGAAGTGCTCGACCTCGGCCACCTCGCACATATCCCCGCCGGGGAATTCGTCGGTGCCGGCCTGTGGCAGCTGTTCAAGGGCATCGAGTCGCCCTACAAATCCGTGCTCAAGCTGCTGCTCATCGAGGTCTACGCCAGTGAGTACCCGCGGGTGCGCTGCCTCAGCCTGCGCTACAAGGAAGCCGTATTCGCCCACCAGCAGGACCCGGACGAACTGGACCCCTATGTGGTCGCCTACCGGCGCATCGAAGAACACCTGCTGGTGCGTAACGAGCCCGAGCGCCTGGAACTGGTCCGTCACAGCCTGTACCTGAAGGTCAACAAAAAGCTCAGCGGCCGGCAGCGCAGCAGCGGCTGGCAACGTCCACTGATGGAGCAACTGACCGCCGAATGGGGCTGGGACGAACGCCAGCTGGCCCTGCTCGACAGCCGCCAGCACTGGAAAGTGCGCCAGGTCAGCCATGAACGCCGCTCGCTGGTCAACGAGCTGAACTACAGCTACCGCTTCCTGACCCAGTTCGCGCGCCTCCAGCAGGCGGCCAGCTCGATCACCACACGCGACATGAACGTGCTTGGCCGACGCCTGTATGCGGCCTTCGAACGCAAGGCCGGCAAGATCGAACTCATCAATCCCGGTATCGCCCCGGACCTGGCCGAAGACACCCTGACCCTGGTGCATTCGAGCAACCGCCGCGAGCCGGGAAAAAACCAGTGGAGCCTGTACAACGGCAACCTGGGTATCCATGAATACGAGAACTTCCTGCCGATCAAGCGCAGCCGCGAGCTGGTCGAGCTGCTGGCCTGGGTCCACCGCAACGGCGTGATCGACGCCAGCACTCGTCTGGCCCTGCACCCCGGCAGCAGCGACCTGAGCGAACTGGAGCTGTTCAACCTGATCGGTGCCTTGCAGCAAAGCATTGCCCTGCCCTTGCCGGCTATCAGCGACGAGCAGTTGCTCAAGGCCAGCGAGCCGCGGGAAATTCTCTTGCTGGTCAACGTCGGCGTCGACCCGCTGCGCCATCATCGGGAGCTGAACATCCTGATGACCACCGAGCGCACCGACTCGCTCAGTTATGCCGGCGTGCGTGACAACCTGGTGCTGACCCTCGACCAGGTGACCCTCAACAGCTGGAACGAGACGCTGGTGAGCCGCTACGACGGCCCGCATGCGCTGCTCGATTGCCTCACCGACCTGCTGGGCAGCCTGCCCGAAGGCGCGCAACAACCGCAGGTGCGAGTGCGCTGCTTCTGCCATAACCGTGCCCAGGCCATCGCCCAGCGGGTCGAGGAGATCGTCGCCACAGCCCGCCAGCTACAGGCCACTCGCCTCAACTACCGCTACCTGATCCAGATCCAGCAGCAGTACCACATCCTGGCCATGCTGCCCGGCACCATGACCCAGGTGGTGGTCAATAGCCTGCCAGGCTTGTTCACCTACCTGGGCGAAGAACTGCCCTGCTACAGCCCGCTGTACTTCGACCCCCATGCGCTGGAAGACCACGACCTGTCGCTGATCGCCGCCTACGGCCAGCCGGAATGCATCCAGGTGTTCTATCGGGTCAACGACACGCGCGCCGACCTCTACGTGCTCGACGAGCACAATGCACTGTGGCACCAGAACCTGCCCTGGCACGATGAACAGAGCCTGCTGCTGCCGCTGCAACGCTTCTTCCACTCGTTGATCTATCGTCGTGGCGCCTCACTGCCGCTGGACGGCCCGCACGAGCAGGCCGCCCTGGACGTGCTCTATTACCAACTGCTGCCCGGCGGCGCCGGACGTGCTCGCAACATCGAACCCCGCCCCGCGCCCAGGGCGTCGGACAAAGCGTTTTTCGAAGTGCAGGCGATCATCGAGGAAAGCTCTCCCGGGCAGCTGAACACCTCGCTGTACTGCGACAGCCAGGAGTTTTCCGAACTCGAACAGGGTGAGCAGCTGTATACGGTGGTGGCCCGGCAGATTCTCGGCAGGCGTCACGAACCGGCGCGCTACCGTTGCTACATCACCGACCTGGATCTTTCAGGGCTGCTGGACGACGGCCACGGCCAGACCATCCTCTACCTGCGCCACAAGGCGCGCCTGGAAAAGCTCCTCAACGAGGCGCTGGACCAGGCCTGAGGCGAACAATGGCAGGAGTATCGACCGGCTTTAGCCGCAATACTGGTCAATTAGGCCGGGTAGGAGCGGCTTCAGCCGCGAAGCGACCGCCTGTTCACAACAGATGCAGTGAATTTCCTGGTGCTTTCGCGGCTAAAGCCGCTCCCACCGGGCCACATGCCGCTTAAGCGAACAGTATTGGCTTTAGCCGGGAACGGGGCAGGAGCATGCAGCGCGGCTGAAGCCACGCCTACCCGATGATTTCAGCCCTGGAATGACTAGGCGCCAGCCTGCAGGCGACGCTGCTCGGCGGCCTCACGGATTTCCCGGCGGCGCTGGTCATCGGCCGAGCGCCATTCGCGGATGTCGTCCACGTGGCGGAAGCAGCCCATGCACACGCGCTCGTCGTCGAGCCGGCACAGGCTGACGCAAGGCGACGGCACCGCCGTGCTGACGTTGCTGTAGAGAGGCTTGGGCGGGCGCGGGGTAGCAGGAGCAGTCACGATCAGATCTCGTCGAAGTCCAGTTCGACACCCGCCTGCTCACGGGTGATGCGCACCAGCATCTCGCTGAGCAGCTCGTTGCTGGTGTCGCATACCCAACGCTGCTCTTCTTCGTCATAGTCGAAGTGAAAACCACCCGAGCGCGCCGCCAGCCACAGCTGGCGCAGCGGCTCCTGGCGGCTGATGATGATCTGCGAGCCGTTGTCGAACTTGATGGTCAGCACGCCGGCGGAGTTTTCCAGGTCAAGGTCCAGGTCGCTCTCATCGAAGATGTCCTCCAGCGCCTGCTGGGTGGCATCGACCAGGTCGTGAAAGCGGGCTTCGGTCAAACTCATAACGTGAACCTCGGAAAAATGGCGGCGTGTCGTCTGTCACATGGCGCGCACGATACGGCTGCCGCCAGGCAAATGCAAAGTGTCATGGTGCAGGGCGACGCCCCATCGTCAATATTCCGCAGGGCCGGCAGCGCAGACCGCCGGTCGCGTCAAAGCCCCGCCGGACGGAAAGGCCGCCGCATAGGCAAGCCGCCGGGTGGCCGGTATACTCGGCGCCAATCAAAGCTTATACAAAGGATTTCGCCATGAAGCGCCTGATCGCCTCGCTTGCTGCGCTCGTCGCGGTTGCCTGCCTCGTCACCGCCTGCGGCCAGAAAGGCCCGCTGTACCTGCCTGACGACACCAAATCTGCCGACGCGCAGGGCAAGTCGCAATCGCACAAGCACTACTAAGGTATCTCCATGGACGCTTTCAACTACCGCGACGGTGAGCTGTTCGCGGAAGGCGTGGCCTTGTCTGCCATCGCCGAACGCTTCGGCACCCCCACCTACGTCTATTCGCGCGCCCACATCGAGGCGCAGTACAAGGCCTACGCCGACGCCCTGGCCGGCATGCCTCACCTGGTGTGCTTCGCCGTCAAGGCCAACTCCAACCTGGGCGTGCTGAATGTCCTGGCGCGCCTGGGCGCAGGCTTCGACATCGTTTCGCGCGGCGAGCTGGAGCGCGTACTGGCCGCCGGCGGCAGCGCCGAAAAGATCGTCTTCTCCGGCGTGGGCAAGACCCGCGACGACATGCGCCGTGCCCTGGAGGTCGGCGTGCACTGCTTCAACGTCGAGTCCAGCGAAGAACTCGAACGCCTGCAAGTCGTCGCCGCCGAACTGGGCGTACGAGCGCCGGTGTCGCTGCGGGTCAACCCGGACGTCGATGCCGGTACCCATCCGTACATCTCCACCGGCCTCAAAGAAAACAAGTTCGGTATCGCCATCGCCCAGGCCGAAGACGTCTACGTGCGTGCCTCGCAGCTGCCGAACCTGGAAGTGATCGGCGTGGACTGCCACATCGGCTCGCAACTGACCACCCTGGAGCCGTTCATCGACGCACTGGACCGCCTGTTGGACTTGGTCGACCGTCTGGGCGACTGCGGCATCCACCTGCGCCACATCGACCTGGGCGGTGGCCTGGGCGTGCGCTACCGTGACGAGGAACCACCGCTGGCCCAGTCCTACATCGAGGCCGTGCGCAAGCGTCTCGAAGGCCGCGACCTGGGCCTGGTGTTCGAACCAGGCCGCTTCATCGTCGCCAACGCCGGGCTGCTGCTGACCCAGGTCGAGTACCTCAAGCACACCGAACACAAGGATTTCGCCATCGTCGACGCGGCGATGAACGACCTGATCCGCCCGGCCCTGTATCAGGCCTGGATGAACGTCACGGCGGTCAAGCCGCGCGATGCGCAGCCACGCAACTACGACATCGTCGGACCGATCTGCGAGACCGGCGACTTCCTCGCCAAGGGCCGCGAACTGGCACTGGCCGAAGGCGATCTGCTGGCGGTTCACTCGGCGGGCGCCTATGGTTTCGTGATGAGTTCGAACTACAACACCCGTGGCCGCGCCGCCGAAGTGCTGGTCGACGGCACCGAGGTTCACCAGGTCCGCCGTCGGGAAACCCTCACCGAGCTGTTCGCCGGCGAAAGCCTGCTGCCGGAGTGACCCCATGCTGCTGCGTTTCACCAAGATGCACGGCCTGGGCAATGACTTCATGGTCCTCGACCTGGTCAGCCAGCACGCGCATATCCAACCCAAGCACGCCAAGCAGTGGGGGGACCGGCACACCGGCATCGGCTTCGACCAGTTGCTGATCGTCGAGGCGCCGAACAACCCGGACGTCGACTTCCGCTACCGGATTTTCAATTCCGACGGTTCCGAGGTCGAGCAGTGCGGCAACGGCGCGCGCTGCTTCGCCCGCTTCGTGCTGGATAAACGCCTCACCGCCAAACGCAAGATCCGCGTCGAGACCAAGAGCGGCATCATCGAACTGGACGTACGCAACGACGGTCAGATCTGCGTCGATATGGGGCCCCCGCGCTTCGTGCCGGAACAGATCCCGTTCAAGGCCGACCAGCAGGCCGACAGCTACGACCTGGAAGTCGACGGTCGCACCGTGCAACTGGCCGCCGTGTCGATGGGCAACCCCCATGCGGTGCTGCGGGTGGATGACATCAACAACGCGCCCGTGCATCAACTGGGACCGAAAATCGAACACCACCCACGCTTCCCGGCGCGGGTCAACGTCGGTTTCCTGCACGTCGTGGATCGTCAGCGTGCGCAGCTGCGCGTCTGGGAACGCGGCGCCGGGGAAACCCAGGCCTGCGGCACCGGCGCCTGCGCCGCAGCCGTGGCAGCGATCAGCCAGGGCTGGATGGACTCCCCGGTGCTGATCGACCTGCCCGGCGGACGCCTGTCCATCGAATGGGCGGGGCCGGGCCAACCGGTGCTGATGACCGGACCGGCGGTGCGTGTCTACGAAGGTCAGGTTCGTCTATGAGTGAGCAAATGCGATGACCGATCAGCCTCCTGCTTCAACCATCACCGAGCTGCCGCCCCATCAGGACGCGGCGCCCAACCTGGAAGCAGAGGCGGTCATCGCCTACCTGCTCCAGCACCCGGAGTTCTTCGCCGAGCACGATGAGCTGCTGGTGAGCATGCGCATTCCGCATCAGCGCGGCGACAGCGTCTCGCTGGTCGAGCGCCAGCTGAAGCTGTTGCGCGAACGCAACATCGAGATGCGCCACCGGCTGTCACAGCTGATGGACGTCGCCCGGGACAACGATCGACTGTTCGAGAAGACCCGACGCCTGAACCTGGCGCTGATGGACGCCGGCAGCCTCGAAGAGCTGATCATGGCGGTCGAGGACGGCTTGCGTCATGACTTCCAGGTGCCCTTCGTCAGCCTGATTCTGTTCGGTGAAAACGGCATGCCCGTGGGCCGCTGGGTCAGCAGCGCCGAAGCACAGAAGGCGATTGGCGGGCTGATGGGCGACAAGGCCGTGTGTGGCGCACTGCGCGAGCACGAGCTGGCGTTCCTGTTCGGCGCCGAGCAGGCGAAGGGCGTGGGTTCGACCGCGCTGGTGACCCTCAACCATCAGGGCCTGCATGGTGTCCTGGCGGTGGGCAGCCATGACCCGCAGCATTACAAGAGTTCGATCGGCACCCTGTTCCTTGGCTACATCGCCCAGGTGCTGAGCCGCCTGCTGCCACGCTTCACCCACGCCCTGCGTTCGGTGCGCTAGCGTTGGAAGAGCAGCTGGAGGCCTACTGCACGCACCTGCGCAGTGAGCGCCAGATGTCACTGCACACCCTGCTGGCGTACCGCCGGGACCTGGACAAGGTCCTGGCGCACTGCCGTCAGCAACAGCTCACCAGCTGGTCGGCCCTCGACCCGCAGCAGTTGCGCAGCTTCGTCGCCCGCCAGCATCAGCAAGGACAGTCCTCGCGCAGCCTGGCACGCTTGCTCTCGGCGGTTCGCGGACTGTACCTGTACCTCAATCGTGAAGGGCTGTGTCAGCACGATCCGGCCGCCGGCCTGTCACCGCCGAAGGGCGAACGCCGGCTGCCCAAGACCCTGGACACCGACCGCACCGCGCAACTGCTCGATGGCGCCGTGGAAGACGACTTTCTGGCCCGCCGCGACCAGGCGATCATGGAGCTGTTCTATTCTTCCGGGCTGCGCCTCTCGGAACTGGCCGGGCTGGACCTTGACCAGCTGGACCTGGACGACGGCCTGGTGCAGGTTACCGGCAAAGGCAACAAGACCCGCGTCCTGCCAGTGGGCAGCAAGGCCCGCCAGGCGCTGCAGGCGTGGCTGCACCTGCGTGCCCTGGCCAACCCACGCGACGAGGCAGTGTTCATCGGCCAGCATGGCAAGCGCCTGGGCCAGCGCTCGATCCAGCTGCGCCTGAAGGCCGCTGGCGAGCGAGAACTGGGACAGAACCTGCACCCGCACATGCTGCGCCATTCCTTTGCCAGTCACCTGCTGGAGTCGTCCCAGGATCTGCGTGCGGTGCAGGAACTGCTCGGCCACGCCGATATCAGCACCACACAGATCTACACCCACCTGGACTTCCAGCACCTGGCCACCGTGTACGACAGCGCCCACCCCAGGGCCAGACGCAAGGGCAAAACCGATGATTAAGCTGATTACCTTCGACCTGGACGACACCCTGTGGGACAACGTCCCGGCCATTCAGGGCGCCGAAGCCCTGCTGCGCAACTGGCTGGTCGAGCACGCCCCACGCCTGGGCTCGGTGCCTGTAGAGCATCTGGGGGCCATCCGCGCCCGGCTGGTGGCCGCCGAGCCGAGCCTGAAGCACCGCATCAGCGCCCTGCGCCGCCAGGTGCTGTTCCACGCCTTGCGCGATGTCGGCTACGACCAGGACCAGGCCATGGACCTCGCCGAACGCAGCTTCGAGGCCTTTCTGCAGGAGCGCCATCAGGTGCAGGTGTTCCCGGAGGTGGTGCCGACCCTGGAGATCCTCGCCAAGACCTACACCTTGGGCGTGATCACCAACGGCAACGCCGATATCCGTCGCCTGGGGCTGGCCGACTATTTCGACTTCGCCCTGTGTGCCGAGGACCTGGGCATCGGCAAGCCCGACCCGGCGCCCTTCCAGGAGGCGCTGCGCCGTGCCGACTGCGCGGCCGACCAGGCCGTGCACATTGGCGATCATCCGCAAGACGATGTCGGCGGGGCCCAGCGCGCCGGGCTGAAAACCATCTGGTTCAACCCGCAGGGCAACGCCTGGGATGCAGCGCATCGCCCCGACGCGCAGATCCACAATTTGTCGCAACTGCCGGAAGTCCTGGCGCGCTGGGCCTGACCAGCCTTCAATACGCCAGACAAGAAAAAGCCCGCAGCGACAGCGGGCTTTTTCTTCAGCACGCCTCAGATAGGGCGGCTGCCGTACTTGTTGTCCGGCTTCTTGGGCGGATCGGCGACCACATTGGCCTCCACTTGCTGTACCTGGCCGCCACGAGCGAGGAACTCTTCCATGGCACGTGCCAGAGCGTCGCGATCCTTTTGCTTGGCTTCGATGCTGGGCAGCTCATCGACCGAAACCGCAGCCTTGGCCTTGCCTTTGGCGGGCGTGGCCGAAGCCTCGGCACCATCTTCGGCATCAGGGGCGTCGTCCTCGGGCGCAGCACTGAGCTCCTCGCCGTCGTCCTCGCCTTCCAGATCGTCTACCAGATCGTCATTGTCGTTGTCGTCGTCGCTCATGTTCTACCTCATGACTTGCGAAAGCAGATTAGTTATAGCCGAGCAGCCTTTAAAGTCGAGCCGCCTTCAGAACCAGCACCGCTGAAACCAGCGGTTATTCCCAGTCACCCTGCAGGGTGGCCAGAACCCGGCGAGCACCGCCATGATCGCGATGCTCGCCGAGATAAACACCTTGCCACGTGCCCAGCGCCAGACGTCCGGCGGAAACCGGCAAAATCAGCTGGCAGCCTAGCAAACTGGCCTTGAAGTGCGCCGGCAGGTCATCGGGACCTTCGTCGTTGTGTTCGAACCCCGCCACATCCTGAGGGACCAGGCGGTTGAAAAAGCGTTCGAAATCACGACGTACAGCCGGGTCGGCATTTTCGTTGACGGTCAACGAAGCCGAGGTGTGTTGCAACCACAGATGCAGCAAGCCGACACGACAACTGCGCAGCTCGGGCAGACCTGCCACGAGCTCGTCGGTCACCAAGTGAAACCCGCGGGGCCTGGCCCTGAGCGTTATCACAGCTTGCTGCCACATACTGTTCTCCGCACGTTCGGCGCGCATTCTAACTCGCCTGAGAAAAAAGCAAAGCGCGCGATAAACCGAGTTGCCCGTCTGCTTCACCCAAGGCTGGCAGATGCTCTGCCATGGGCGGCACAGAGGTTCTATAACATCGCCGCGTGCACAATCAATGACAGCGCCGAAGTGCGCTTGATCCCTAAAATTCAGGCAAAAAAATGCCCGGCAGAACCGGGCACTTTTTACAGGCTGGCTTACAGGTTGTAGCCACGCTCGTTGTGTTGCGCAAGGTCCAGACCCACGACCTCTTCTTCTTCGGTAACCCGCAGGCCCATGACCACGTCCAGCACCTTGAGGATGACCCAGGTCACCACAGCGGTGTAGACCACGGTGAAGGCGACGCCCTTGAACTGCACCCAGACCTGGGCGCCGATGTCGGTGACGGTGCCGAAGCCGCCCAAGGCAGGCGCAGCGAAGACGCCGGTGAGGAGCGCACCGACGATGCCGCCGATACCATGCACGCCGAAGGCGTCCAGCGAGTCGTCATAGCCCATCTTGCGCTTGAGGCTGGTGGCACACAGGAAGCAGATCACACCCGCTACTAGGCCGATGATCAGAGCGCCCATCGGGCCGACGGTACCGGCTGCCGGAGTGATGGCAACCAGGCCGGCCACCACGCCCGAGGCGATACCCAGCGCGCTTGGCTTGCCGTGGGTGATCCACTCGGCGAACATCCAGCCCAGCGCGGCAGCAGCGGTCGCGATCTGGGTGACCAGCATCGCCATGCCGGCAGTGCCGTTGGCCGCCGCAGCGGAACCGGCGTTGAAGCCGAACCAGCCGATCCACAGCATGGCAGCACCGACCAGTGTGTAGCCAAGGTTGTGCGGAGCCATCGGAGTGGTTGGGTAGCCTTTGCGCTTGCCCAGCACCAGGCAGGCCACCAGACCGGCGACACCGGCGTTGATGTGCACGACGGTACCGCCTGCGAAGTCCAGAACGCCCCAGTCCCACATCAGGCCGCCGACACCGCTCCATACCATGTGGGCGATCGGTGCGTAGACCAGGGTGAACCACACGCCCATGAACACCAGCATCGCGGAGAACTTCATGCGCTCGGCGAAGGCACCGACGATCAGCGCCGGGGTGATGATCGCGAAGGTCATCTGGAAGGTCACGAACACGGCTTCAGGGAACAGCGCGGTGGGGCCGGTCAGGCTGGCAGGCGTCACGCCGGCCAGGAAGGCTTTCTGCAAGCCGCCCACGAAAGAGCTGAAGTTGACCACGCCCGCTTCCATGCCGGTGGTGTCGAACGCCAGGCTGTAGCCGTAGACGACCCACAGCACGCTGATCAGGCCGGTGATGGCAAAGCACTGCATCATCACCGAGAGCAGGTTCTTGGAGCGCACCATGCCGCCGTAGAACAGCGCCAGGCCCGGGATGGTCATGAACAGCACCAGGGCGGTGGCGGTGAGCATCCAGGCGGTGTCGCCCGAATTGAGCACAGGTTCGGCAGCCGGTTCAGCCGCCAGGGCCAGACCAGGTAAAGCGAGGGACAACAGGGCTCCTAGCCCTGCGAATTGACGCAGAGTCATATTGTTTCTCCTGGGGCGTTGGGTTTGGCGGCTTAGATCGCGTCGGTGTCGGTTTCGCCGGTACGGATACGGATAGCCTGTTCCAGATTCACGACGAAGATCTTGCCGTCGCCGATCTTGCCGGTGTTGGCTGCTTTGGTAATGGCCTCGATGACCCGGTCCAGATCCTTGTCGTCGATGGCGACATCGATCTTGACCTTGGGAAGGAAGTCGACGACGTATTCAGCGCCGCGATACAGCTCGGTGTGACCTTTCTGACGACCGAAGCCCTTGACCTCGGTGACAGTGATGCCCTGCACGCCGATTTCGGACAACGATTCGCGCACGTCATCCAACTTGAACGGCTTGATGATTGCAGTGACTAGCTTCATGAAACTTTCTCCCGAATTGATGGACTTGCCCCAGGAAAACAAACCCGTCTCAAGTCTAAGCGCAGTGCCTGGCTTTGTAACGTGTCGGCCGCCTGTGAGGTCGCTTGCCGACGCCAGCCATCCGCATCTGACGAAACATCCCCGCTCCGCCTGCCGCACTGCATTCGTCACAGCGACTGCATCAGTGCATGGGTCAAACAGGTCTTTGCAGAAAGCTTGCCAGCTCGGAAAAAATCACGGAAATCAAGCGATTGCCCAGCAGCCGAGGTTCATGACCACGGGCTGGGCGCAGCGCCGCGCACAATAACGGTGCGCACGTGCACCTCGCCGTGCGCACTTAGCGTGCGTGTGCCGCCCCAGGAATGCACCCGGATGCATCGTGCTACACTCCGGCCCCTCTGAGTTCGGGAAATCATCATGCTCGCCCCCAAAGCCCTCCTCGACGCCCTGAGCGATCACGCCTCACGCCTGTTCAATGCCGACAAGCCCCTGCCGCGCAGCGAATTCGAGGCGCAATTGAAGATTCTCCTGCAAGGCGCCTTCAGCAAGCTCGACCTGGTCAGCCGCGAGGAATTCGACAGCCAGATGGCCGTGCTGGCGCGCACCCGCGCTCGTCTGGAAGCCCTGGAAGCCAAGGTCGCGGAACTGGAAAATGCCGCTCGTCCTGAACGCCAGGACTGATCGCCTGGCGCCGCCGCTGGCCGCTCAAGATCGGCGCATCGCCGCCGATTCATAACGGCACTTTGTCGCTTTCACAGGGCTATCACGCCAAGCCCCTATGGATTAAGTGTCTTTTTGTCGCACTTTTTCGGCTAAAATGCCCGGCTGAATCGTTCAGGCCCCATTCCTGCCCATTTCATGAAGGCGGTTGGACTACGCCCGGCCTTGCCTGCCGGGTGCCTGAACGCAAGGGCTCGTGATCCATGGTGGGGTGTGAGTCAGGGGTTCGCCCGATGCCAAGACATCGGGCCGCCCTGCTGTAGATGTGTCATCGAAGTCGCTGAAGCCAACAACTTACAAGAAGTCAGCACGGGAGGGACATAACAATGGGATCGATCCGCGTCGATCTGGTGAGTCGCCCTTCCAGTCTTACCCGGCTGGCCCTGGAGTTCCTGGCACTGGATGCCTGTTCCCGGCCACCTGCGGTACAAGAGTGGCAGGAGGGACGGCATTAATCCTAGGAACTACAACATGTTTAAGAAAGTGAACACGGCCTTGCTGGGCCTGGCGCTCTCGGCGAGCTTCATGTCCGCCCAGGCCGCCGAGGTCAAGAAAGTTGACGTCCTGCTGGTTGGCGGCGGGATCATGAGTTCGACCCTGGGTATCTGGCTGAACGAGCTGGAGCCTACCTGGTCGATGCAGATGGTCGAGCGCCTGGACGGCGTGGCGGAAGAAAGCTCCAACGGCTGGAACAACGCCGGTACCGGTCACTCCGCCCTGGCCGAGCTGAACTACACCCCGGAAGACAAGAACGGCAAGATCGACATCTCCAAGGCCATCGAAATCAACGAAGCCTTCCAGATTTCTCGTCAGTTCTGGGCCTGGCAGGTCAAGAGCGGTGTACTGAAGGACCCGCGCTCCTTCATCAACTACACCCCGCACATGAGTTTCATCTGGGGTGACGACAACGTCGCGTTCCTCAAGAAGCGCTACGAAGCCCTGAAAGCCAGCCCGCTGTTCAGCGGCATGCAGTACTCCGAAGATCCGGCGCAGATCAAGCAGTGGGTCCCACTGATGATGGAAGGCCGTGACCCGAACCAGAAGGTCGCCGCCACCTGGGCACCGATCGGTACCGACATGAACTTCGGTGAAATCACCCGCCAGTTCGTAGGCCACCTGAAGACCAAGCAGAACTTCGACCTGAAGCTCTCCAGCGAAGTCGAAGACATCACTCGCAATGCCGACGGCAGCTGGCGCGTAACCTACAAGAACCTGAAGGACGGTACCGAAAGCGCTACCGACGCCAAGTTCCTGTTCATCGGTGCCGGCGGCGGCGCCCTGCACCTGCTGCAGAAGTCGGGCATCGAAGAAGCCAAGGACTACGCCGGCTTCCCGGTAGGCGGTTCGTTCCTGGTCAGCGACAACCCGAAGATCGCCGAGGCCCACCTGGCCAAGGCCTATGGCAAGGCTTCGGTCGGTGCGCCACCGATGTCGGTTCCGCACCTGGACACCCGCGTCCTGGACGGCAAGCGCGTCATCCTGTTCGGCCCCTTCGCGACCTTCTCCACCAAGTTCCTGAAGAACGGCTCGTACTTCGACCTGCTGACCAGCACCAATACGCACAACATCTGGCCGATGACCAAGGTCGGCATCAAGGAATACCCGCTGATCGAGTACCTCGCCGGCCAGGTCATGCTGTCTGACGACGACCGCATGGCAGCCCTGCGCGAGTACTTCCCGAACGCCAAGAAAGAAGACTGGCGTCTGTGGCAGGCCGGCCAGCGCGTGCAGATCATCAAGCGTGACGAAGAGAAGGGCGGCGTGCTGAAGCTGGGCACCGAAGTCGTCGCTTCCAAGGACGGCAGCATCGCCGGCCTGCTGGGCGCTTCGCCGGGTGCCTCGACCGCCGCGCCGATCATGCTCAACGTCCTGGAAAAAGTCTTCAAGGACAAGGTAGCCACCCCGGCCTGGCAGGAAAAACTGCACCAGATCGTTCCTAGCTACGGCACCAAGCTGAACAACAGCCCAGAAGCCGTCGCCAAGGAATGGGCGTACACCGCCGAAGTCCTGATGCTGCCGACCCCGCCAGCTGTAAACGGCGCCGCACCTGCCGCTCCGGCTGCTGCTCCAGCCAAGCCGCGTGAAAGCAACGCCGCCACCGACATGGCGCTGTAAGACTCGCTTCAGCGGTTACAGAAAACCCCATCCGGCCTGGCCGGATGGGGTTTTTTATTGGGCTGAAGCCTACCCGCTCCAACCGAACGGTATGGCGGCCAAAGCCGGTCCTGGCGGTCGAACACTCAGGTATGCAAGCCCTTGAGCCGCTCGTTGAGCACGGCAGTCAGCGCCGCCAGCTGCTGGCTAGCCTGCTCGCTGGAACACGACACATTGCCCGTCACGGCGGTGGCTGCCCTGTCGATTTCGCCATTCTGTCGCCGCCGACCCTGTGCGCTGTCGTGCATGACGTTCGTCATCTGCTCGGCAGCGCTGCTGAGCTGTGCCGAAGACTTACTGACCAGGACCAGGGTATCGCGCAAACGCGACTGCATCTGCTGCATCGACTGCAGCAGTTGTGCGGCCTCGTCGCGTCCTTCCCCCTCTAACGTCTCGCCAAGGTCGCCCTGGGCAATGGAGCGTGCCGCTTGCACCGCCTGGTTGATCGGCTTGGCCAGGCTGCGGATCAGCTGCCAGGCCAGCAACAGGGTCAGGCACAGCGCAATGAGAATCGCCCCCCAGGTCATCATCCTGGCCTCGCCATAGGCGACGCCGGAGCCAGCAGCCGACTTACGGATGCGCTCCTGGTTGATGCCGCGCAGGCGCTCGGTGCTCTGGTTCATCTGGCCACCCAGCTGGGCCATTCTGCCCTGCACCAGGCTGCGTGCCACATCGATCTTGCCGAAAGCCAGCAAATCCGCTGCCTGCCGCATACCCGCCAGGTATTCATCGTGCATGCGCGCCAGTGCTGCCAGCTCACCAAGCTCGTCCTCGTCATCGGCCATCTGCCGGTAGTGCTCCAGGCTCTGCTGAACGCTGTGGGTCAACTCATCGATCTTCTTGCGTGTAGCCGCCACCGATTCAGGATCGGGCACGGCCAGCAGGCGCAGGGCTTCCACGCGGGTACGCGACAACTGGATGGCCAGGTTGTCGGCTGCCACGATACCCGACACATCCTTGTTCTCGACCCCGGGCCCTTGACCTCGGATGTTGGACAACGCCTGCAGGCCGACCAGCCCGAGACCGAACACGATGACGGCTAGAATGCCGAAGCCTGTCAGTGTCCGGCTTGAAATCCTGAAATAACGAAGCGTCATGTGAACTCACATCGCGACCTTGAAGGCCACAGGGAAAGAAATAGGAAGGCATTCTTGTGGCAGGCTTCACACCGCAAACTTTTGAACCGGGGCGGTCTTTGCCGCTGCGTGCGCCATTCATGGCAGCGCACGTCCGTCGTTAATTCCCCATACGCACCTTTCGAATTGATCGAACGATTCCATCGAATACTTTAATCAATTGGAGGTGCGTCTAACGCAACGTGCTTTATGACGTTAGCGCTTTAATAAGCCCAGCGCGTACCGATAGCTTGAAAGATGATGTCCAGCCCCAAATCGCCGGGCGTTACCGGATTTTCGCTGAGCCAGCCAAACAGTTTTACAGCAGCTTGGCGCGCGGCCGGTTGCATGCGCGGAAGTTCCGAAAAGTCGAATCCTCCATGACGCTCGGCGTCGTGCCAAGCCATCAGGAATGCGGCGACAGGCTCAGCGCTCTGGGTCCCGGAAATGGCCGCCGCCACCAACTGATTGAGGCATGAGAGGACATCGTCATCAATGTCGATTTCCCGTAGTGGTGCGGGTTTGACGCCCTTGGCCATCATGGCTCCTCACTGGATCTTTCAGCCATTGAAGCATGTACGGATAACGCCAGCTGTATCCTGAGACGCAATATTCAATGTCCGCAGATGCCAAACTTCTTTTTTTCAAGCGACAACTATCAGCGCCTTAGCAGTCATCTGACAACTTAACTAAGCTTTGCTTTTTTATTGCCGCCTCGCGCGTAATGTCCCCTGAAAGCAGGCTATAAAAAACAAAAATGGATCCACACTTGTGAGTGCCTTAGTGTTTTGGCATGCTGCCCCCCGATCGCTGTCCGAGATTGAACATGCCCACACTCTCTGTTTCCTGTGCTCGTCTGGTCCTGCAACTGGTTAATTGTGTGGAGGCGCCTTCCTCCAAACTTACACAGTTGTGCTCGCATATTGATCGCACCCTGAGCGACGGCTCTAGACTGGACCTTGACGAAGCCCTTAGGTTGATCGTGCAGATCACTGAAGAAACCGGCAGCGCCGATGCGGGGGCCAGCGCCTATGATTATTTCCGGCCAGGCCAGTACGACTCCCAGTTGTACGCGATCATGTCCAGCGCCACGCTGGGTGAGGCGCTCAAGACCATGGCGCGCTATTCGGTGCTGCTCAGCGACGGCGCCCCGCAGGCGCTGGTCGAGGACGAGCATGAAGTCGGCTTCCACTTTCTCTGCCTGGACAGCCTGGGCGTGCCGCGGCAATACATCGACTGCTGCATGTCGATCTTCATGGCCATGGTGCACTGGCTGGAGCCGGAGCACCGCCCCATGCCCCTGAAGGCTGCGTTCAGTTACCCTGAGCCTGCCGACCGCTCACGACTCGAAGCCGTATTCGGCCCGCACCTGAGCTTCTCCAGCCCGGTCAACAAGCTCGCCTTTTCCCTCGCGGATTGCGCCAAGCCGCTGGAAACCGCCAACCCGACCCTGCGCCTGTACCACCTGAATTTTTCCGATGAGGAATTGTTCAAGAGCCAGCAGCGAGTCAGCGCCATGGTGAAGAACCTGGTGCTGATCGGCCTCACCACCGGCAAAGGCGTGGTATCGCTGGAGCAGGTGGCACGCGACCTGAACCTCAGCATGCGTACCCTGCAGAACCGCCTGGACGACGAGGCCAGCGGCTTTCAGCTCATCGTCGACGAATGCCGCCGCGACCTGGCGCGCCAGCTGCTCTACTCCACCACCGACACCATCACGGCGATTTCGGAAAAGCTCGGCTTCTGCGATCACAGCGCCTTCCACAAGGCCTTCAATCGCTGGTATGCCTGCACGCCGGGGGCGTTCAGGAACGGCCAGGCCGCTTCCTGAACGGCGGATCGAAACTTAGACCTTGAAGCGCTTGATCAGCTGATCCAACTCACGCGCCAGGAGTTCCAGCTCCAGGCTCATCTCATTGTTCTGCGCCGTCATGCCCTGGGTCTGGCTGATATGACGGGAGATCTGCGTCAGGTTGTGGTTCACCTCGGCGCTGATGCTCGACTGCTCTTCGGCCGCCGTCGCAATCTGGTTGTTCACGCCGCTGATGTCCGACACCGCCTGGCTGACACCCGCGAGGATCTGCCCGGTGCCGTTGGCCTTGGCCACCGCCACCTCACTCACCTTGATGCTGTTCTGCATGGCGGCCACCGCCGCGCGTGAGCCCTGCTGCAACTGGCTGATCTTTTCCTGGATTTCTTGGGTGCTCTTCTGCGTGCGCGAGGCCAGCGACCGCACCTCATCGGCCACCACGGCAAAGCCGCGCCCCTGCTCACCCGCACGGGCCGCCTCGATGGCCGCGTTCAAGGCCAGCAGGTTGGTCTGTTCGGCGATGGCGCGAATCACATCCAGAATCGAGCCGATGGATTCCACATCCTGGCCAAGGGTCTGGATATCCCGCGCCGCCGTGCCGATATCCGACGCCAGGCCACTGATCGACTGGATCGTCTCATCGACGTTGACCTGAATGGCACGCGCCTGGTCATCCGTATTGCGGGTCATCTGCGCCGCGCTCTGCGCCGACTCCGAAACGTTATGCGTGGCTTGCGCCATCTGCTCCATCGCGTGGGCAACCTGCTCGGCATCATCGTTCTGGCGAACCAGGGCATCAGCAGCCTGCTGGGTGCTCTGGCGCAGCTGCTCGTTACGCTCCTGAAGCGCCTGCACGCAACGGGTCAACTCCAGAATCATGTCGCGGATCTTGCTGACGAACAGGTTGAACGCCTGCGCCATCGCGGCGGTTTCCTCGTTGCCGTCGACCGGCAGATGATGCGCCAGGTCGCCGTCCTCGGAGGCCAGCAACTGCAGGTTGTTGGTTAGCAACTTGATGGGCCGCACCAGCGAAGCCGCCACCCAGGAGGCCAGCGCGGCGAGAATGATCAACAGCACGGCCAGTGTCAGGCCTTGTTTCCAGCGCATTTCATCCAGCGCCTTCTGCTGTTGCTGCATCTGGTCATCGATCAGCGCGTCGACACCGTCGATGTAGAAACCGGCGCCGAGCGTCCAACCCCATTTTTCCAGATAGCGGGAATAGGACAGCTTCGGGAACGAGGTGCTGCCACCCGGCTTGGGGAAGTAGTAGGTGACGAAGTCGCCGCCGCGCTTGGCCGCGCCGATCAGCTCGCGGATCAGGTAAAAGCCGTTGGTGTCCTTCAGGTCCCAGAAGTTCTTGCCTTCGTCCTTGCCGGCCAGCACCACACGGTCGCCATTGTCGGTGTAAACGAAGAAATAACCATCGGCGCCGTAGCGCAGCCCACGCAAGCGTTCCGCCGCTTCCTTGCGCACTTCGGGCGACTGGGCATCGGGGCGGTCATACAGGGGCTTGATCGCCGTGAAGGCGATGTCCATGTAATGCAGCAGCTCTTCCTTGCGGGTCTTGATCAGGTTTTGTCGGGTCTCTTCCAGGCTGCGCTCACTGAGTGCCTTCTGTTCGGAGAATGCCAGAAGCTGCAGGACCAACGCAGTGAGAAAGGCCGGAATGATGGCCAGCAAAAGAACCTTGTTGCGAATGTTCCATTTCATACCGCGCCCCGATTTTTTTGATATTAGGATGCCAGTGATATCGGCAGAACGGGCGAATCTTGAGGCGTTCCCGAGGGGATATTGAACTTAACGACCACACCGGTGTGGGAGCGAGCTTGCTCGCGAAGAGGTCGGCAAAGTCACCCCATTTGTTGTGAGCATGACGCCGCCTTCGCGAGCAAGCTCGCTTCCACGGTCTAACTGAACTGCCTTGACCGTAAACGTTTTACTGCCTTGGCGGGCAAGCGCCTCCAAGATCCAACTGCCCCTGTCGGTGTTAACAACCTGTAGCCATTCCCCCCTCACCCCACCTTGCCAATGCCTCAGGATGCCGCTTCGTCCCTTTCAAGGAAGAAGCTGCCATGTCCCTCGCCATCGTCCACAGCCGCGCCCAGGTCGGGGTGCAGGCGCCTGCCGTCACGGTCGAAACCCACCTCGCCAACGGCCTGCCGGCCCTGACGCTGGTCGGCCTACCCGAAGGTGCAGTGAAGGAAAGCAAAGACCGGGTGCGCAGTGCCATCGTCAATTCCGGGCTGAAATTCCCCGACCGGCGCATCACCCTCAACCTGGCGCCCGCCGACCTGCCCAAGGACGGCGGGCGCTTCGACCTGGCGATTGCCCTAGGCCTGCTTGGCGCCAACGGGCAGATTCCGCTGACGGCCCTGCAGGACATCGAGTGCCTGGGCGAGCTGGCACTGTCTGGCGCGTTGCGCCCGGTGCAGGGCGTGTTGCCGGCGGCGCTGGCGGCACGCCAGGCGCAACGCACCTTGATCGTGCCCGCCGCCAATGCCGAAGAGGCCTGCCTGGCGTCGGGGCTGACGGTGATTGCGGTGAATCACCTGCGCGAACTGGTCGCCCACTTCAACGGCCAGACACCCATGACGCCCTACCGCGCCAACGGCCTACTGCCCCAGGCACAGCCCTACCCCGACCTCAGCGAAGTGCAGGGCCAGCTGGCGGCCAAGCGGGCGCTGGTGGTGGCGGCAGCCGGAGGCCACAACCTGCTGTTCAGCGGCCCGCCGGGCACCGGCAAGACCCTGCTGGCCAGCCGCCTGC
>NZ_CAJYVE010000015.1 GCF_913777995.1 uncultured Pseudomonas sp.
GGCCCTGATCGGCGTTCTGGCTGCAGCGCGCGACGATGCCGTGGAAATGCCGCTGGCCACCGCCGGGCAGTTGCAGCGACAGGCTCATGGGCTTGCCGAGCAGCTGGTTGAGGTCCAGCGAGCCGTCACGGGCGGTGAGCTGCAGCTCGTAATGGAACAGCCGCCCCAGCTCGTCGCCGCCGGTCATGTCCTTGAGCAACAGCACATCCGGCCCGAGCGGGCTGGTGATCTGGGCCATGCGGGTGAGTTGCTGGAAATTCATCGGTTTTCTCTCATCGAACGATGCTGCGGTACGGTCGGTGATGGCCCGGCAGGCGCGGCGAACCGCACCCACCGGTCGTATCACCGGTCATTGCACATCAGCGAATTCGTAATGCAGTTGCCCGTCGCGCTGGGTGATGCGCACGCCGGCCAGTGGCTGGCCTTCGAGCATGCGGGTCAGGAACTCGCGGCTCATGTCCGGCAGCAGGGTGTTGGTCAGGATCGCGTCGATCATCCGCCCACCGCTTTCGGTTTCGGTGCAGCGCGAAACGATCAGGTCGATCACCGAGTCGTCGTAGTCGAACGGCACCTTGTGGGTGCTCTCCACGCGCTTCTTGATGCGCCCCAGCTGCAGGTCGGTGATGGCCTTGAGCATGCTGTCGCTGAGCGGGTAGTAAGGGATGGTCACCAGGCGGCCGAGCAGGGCCGGCGGGAAGATTTCCAGCAGCGGCTGGCGCAGCGCCTTGGCGATGTCCTCCGGGTCGGGCACGTTCTGCGCGTCCTGGCACAGGTGGGCGATCAGCTCGGTGCCGGCGTTGGTGGTGAGCAGGATCAGCGTGTTCTTGAAGTCGATCAGGCGACCTTCGCCGTCTTCCATCACCCCCTTGTCGAACACCTGGAAGAAGATCTCGTGCACGTCCGGGTGGGCTTTCTCCACCTCGTCGAGCAGCACCACGCTGTACGGCTTGCGGCGCACCGCCTCGGTGAGTACGCCGCCTTCGCCATAACCCACGTAGCCCGGTGGCGCGCCCTTGAGGGTGGACACGGTGTGGGCTTCCTGGAACTCGCTCATGTTGATGGTGATGACGTTCTGTTCGCCGCCATACAGGGCTTCGGCCAGGGCCAGGGCAGTCTCGGTCTTGCCCACCCCGGAGGTGCCGGCGAGCATGAACACGCCGATCGGCTTGCTGGGGTTGTCGAGGCCGGCGCGGGACGTCTGGATGCGCTTGGCGATCATCTGCAGCGCATGGTCCTGGCCGATGATGCGTTTCTTCAGGTGCTGGTCGAGGTTGAGCACGGTTTCCAGCTCGTTGCGCGCCATGCGCCCCACCGGAATGCCGGTCCAGTCGGCCACCACCGAGGCCACCGCCTGGTAGTCCACGGTGGGCAGAATCAGCGGGTTCTCGCCCTGCAGCGCACTCAGGCGCCGTTGCAGCTCGACCAGTTGCTCGCGCAGCGCCTGACCTTGTTCGGCCGGGGTGTCGCTGTCCACCACGCCAACGCTGTCGCGCAGCTGCGCACGCAGGGCCAGCAGTTCGTCGACCAGGCCCTTTTCTTCGGCCCAGCGCGCTTCCAGCCCGGCCAGCCGCTCGCGCTCGGCGTCCAGCAGCGCCTGGCTGTTGGCCTGGCGGCTGCCCGTGTCGACGCCGATGGCGTGCTCGCGGGCGATGATCTGCAGCTCGGTTTCCAGGGCCTCGATGCGCCGACGGCTGTCGTCGACCTCGGCCGGCACCGCATGCAGGCTCACCGCCACGCGGGCGCAGGCGGTGTCGAGCAGGCTGACGGATTTGTCCGGCAGCTGGCGCGCCGGGATGTAGCGGTGCGACAGCTTCACCGAAGCTTCCAGGGCCTCATCGAGGATCTGCACCTGGTGATGCTGTTCCATGGTCGAGGCCACACCGCGCATCATCAGCAGCGCCTTGTCTTCCGACGGCTCGTCGACCTGCACCACCTGGAAGCGCCGGGTCAGGGCCGGGTCTTTCTCGATGTGCTTCTTGTACTCGGCCCAGGTGGTCGCCGCGACGGTGCGCAGGCTGCCGCGGGCCAGGGCCGGCTTGAGCAGGTTGGCGGCATCGCCGGTGCCCGCCGCGCCACCGGCGCCGACCAGGGTGTGGGCTTCGTCGATGAACAGGATGATCGGCTTGGGCGAGGCCTGCACGTCTTCGATGACCTGGCGCAGGCGCTGTTCGAACTCGCCCTTCATGCTCGCCCCGGCCTGCAGCAGGCCGACGTCGAGGCTGCGCAGTTCGACGTCCTTGAGCGCCGGCGGTACGTCGCCGGCGACGATGCGCAGGGCGAAGCCTTCGACCACGGCGGTCTTGCCCACCCCGGCCTCGCCGGTGAGGATCGGGTTGTTCTGCCGACGGCGCATGAGGATGTCCACCAGTTGGCGGATTTCCTCGTCGCGGCCGACGATGGGGTCCAGTTCGCCGTTGCGCGCCTGCTCGGTGAGGTCGATGGTGAATTTCTTCAGGGCTTCCTGCTTGCCCATCGCGCTCGGCGCCATGGCGCCGCTGGCTTCGCCCGGCGCCGCGCCGGCATTGAAACCGTCGGTAGCGGCGAGGGCATTCTCCGGCGAGTCGCCGACGTACTCGTCGAAGCGCTCGGTGAGGCTTTCGATCTTCAGCTTGGCGAACTCGCCAGACAACCCCAGCAGCGCGTTGCGCAGGCTCGGGGTCTTGAGGATGCCGATGAGCAGGTAGCCGGTACGCACCTGGCTTTCGCCGAACATCAGGCTGCCGTACACCCAGCCGCGCTCCACGGCTTCCTCGACGTGCGAGGACAGGTCGGTGATCGAGGTCGAGCCGCGTGGCAGGCGGTCCAGCGCGTCGGTCAGGTCACGGGCCAGGCGTGCCGGCTCGACGTTGAACTGGCGCACGATGCGGTGCAGGTCGCTGTCTTGCAGTTGCAGCAACTGGTGCAGCCAGTGCGCCAGCTCCACGTAGGGGTTGCCGCGCAGCTTGCAGAACACCGTGGCGGCCTCGATGGCCTTGTAGGCGACGCTGTTGAGTTTGCCGAACAGCGCGGCACGACTGATTTCACTCATCTTGTTCAGGTCCTTGAGGTGGGTGTCGCGCCGCTTTGGTCGGCGTAGTGGCGGGCCAGGATCAGGTCGTCAGCGTCCTTTTCCGGAGTGCCCAGCCAGGTGTTGAAGCCCAGCCGCTGGCGGCCGTTGAGTTGCAGGCGCGGAACCTCGGGTTGCTCCAGCACCAGGTTGAGGTCCCAGTCCAGTTCATGGCCCAGGTACTCGGTGACCCAGGCCACCAGTTCACGGAACGGCTGGCCGTCGGGCAGCATGCCCATGTAGTCGTCGAGCTTCAGCGGCCCCAGGCGAATGCGGAACTTGTGCTGGCGGTCCCAGACATGGCTGCCCAGGCACAGGTCCATGCCCAGCCGGTTGGACGTCACTCCGACCCGGCTGCGTTCAGGCAGTTCCAGCCACTGGCCGACGTATTCCTCGATGCTCACCGGCAGCCCGAAGTACTGGCCGAGAATCGCCCGCAGGCCGTCCGGGTAGCGGGTCTGTGCTGCCAGGTGGCCGCTGTAGTGCAGCATCGCGGTGCCCGGCAGTTCGCCCTGTTCCAGTTGCCCCGGCAGGCCCCGGCCACACAGCGCGGCCAGGCGCCCCGACCAGTAGTCGTCGTCCGGGCGGTCGTGGCTGACGGTAGGCCGGGCCTCGGCCCAGGCGCGGTAGAACAGGCTCAGCAAGCGGTGGTGGAAAACGTCGAGAAAGCGCTTGCTGGCGGTGTCGGCATGGTTGCGCTGGCGCTCGCGCACGTACTCGGTCAGGTGCAGCGGCAGCGGGCCGTTGGGGCCGCCAAGGCCGAAAAAGAACTGCTCCAGGCGCGCGGCGGCGTCATCGCTGGCGGGCTGCGCACTGGCCAGGGTCGAGGGCGCAAAGGTACTTTCCTGGCGCTGGCCGAGGCGCACCGGGTCGTCTTCCAGGCGCAGCGAATGGCCCAGGCGTGGCAGGTCGGGGTTTTCGCACTCGATGCGCCGCAGGGCCTGGAAGAAGTCGTACTCCCAGGGCTTGTCCTGCATGGCCTCCAGCGTGTTCATAGGGTCGGACGCCGACCGGGCTTGGCTTTCCATCGCATGATCTCGCCGCGTTCGGTGCTGCGCAGCACCGTTTCGGTAAAGCTGTTGATCGACACGTAGCGTGCCAGGAAGCGTTCGAACACGGCCCCGAGCAGGAACACGCCACTGCCGCGAAAGGCGTTCTCGTCGAATTCCAGGGTGATTTCCAGGCCGCGGCCGAAGACGATCGGCCCCGGCATCGGCAGGCGGCGGGTCACCGGCTTGCTGCTGACCTCGCGCAGGCCCTCGATCTGCAATTGCAACGCGGCGTCCTGGTCATCGCCGTACAGGCGCAGCATTTCGCGCAGCGCCGCGGCGCCCTGGCCCTGTTCGGCCAGTGACAGGTGATTCAGTGACAGCTGGCTGATCAGCCGCCAGGCCTTGTTGTCGTGGGCATGGCTGGCACGCGGGCGGCTGGGGCCGGCCAGGCAGCGAATCGCCGACACCGGTGCGCTGTCGGCCAGGGTGAAATCGCTGGCGCCACCGAGGCGCATGAACAGCGGCAGGTCGCGGTTGGTGCACAGCGCCGTCAGGCCCAGCTGGCGCAGGTCGTGGCGCCATGGCGCTTGCTGGCTGTCGACCAGGCTGACGAAGGTCTCGCTGCCCACGTAGCTGGAGCGCGTGCCGCTGCGCTGCTGTTCGCTGGACAGCACGCGGGGTTCGCGGCGCAGGATGTAGTAGGCCTTTTCGCGGCCATAGCGCGACGGGTCGCGCACCGCGTAGAACGGCAGGAACGGCTGGTCGGGGCCGGTACCATGCCCGGTGACCCCTGTGATCGAGTGGATCTCGAAGTCCATCGGCCGGGTACGGTCGGCGATGGCATGGTATTCGTGCACCCGGTCGCTGAGGTGAATGCGGTCGAGGCGTCGCGGGAACAGGTTGATCGCCGGGGTGCAGAAGGGCACCAGTTGCTCGCGGCCGACGCTGTTCTCCAGGTTCGGGTCCAGGCGGTCGAACAGCACGATCAGTTCCAGCTCCTGGCCGTTGCAGCGTTTGACCGCGCGCTCCAGGCCGCTGAAGTCGACGAACAGAAAGCGTTGCGGCAGGGCGAAGTACTCCTGCAGCAGGCGGTAGCCCTGGAAGGCCTGGGGCACCACCGGCAAGGCGGCCTCGGCGTCGTCGAAACCGCAAGGGCGCAGGGTATCGATCGGCAGGCGCTCGACCCAGTCGCTGCCCGGTTGACGGGCGAACACCGCGCAGGCATTGCCCAGCAGTTGCTCGTAGAGGCGGTGCGGCAGTTCGTCGGCACCGTTGAGGTACAGCGGCAGGTTGGTCAGCGCCAGGCTGTTGAACGGCAGCTCTGCGCCGGTGCGCAAGGTGAAGCGCAGCGCCGCCTTGGCCTTGGGTTCACTGGCGGCCAGGCGCCCCAGCACGGTGGCCGGCTGGGCGAAGTACTCGGCCTGGCTGACCTGCAGCGGCCACAGCTGCACCTGCTGGGTGGTGCGGTATTCGCAGGAGGTCTGCGAGTCGCGGCCCAGGGCGGCGCGCAGCACGCTGCCGCGTGGCAGCGGGAAACCGTCGGCCAGCGAACCTTCGTCCGGGTCGGCGTGCATCTGCACCACGGTCATCGACGGGGTCGGTGCCAGGTAGTGCGGGTAGGCGATTTCCAGCAAGTTGTGGGTGAAGGTCGGGTACTCGGCATCGAGCTTGAGCTGCACCCGCGCGGTCAGGTAGGCGAAGCCTTCCAGCAGCCGCTCCACGTAGGGGTCGGCGCAGTCCAAACCGGCCAGGGTCAGGCGCCCGGCGATCTTCGGATATTCACGGGCGAATTCCTGGGCGCTCTCCCGGATGTGCTGCAGCTCCTGGTTGTAGAGCCCGAGCAGGCGTGGGTTCATGAGCGTCTCCGTTGGTCGGCAGGCAGGACCTGCACGTGGCCGGACTCCAGGTCCAGCTCGGTGCGCAGCAGCAGCGGCAAGGCCACCGGCTGCGCCCAGAGGTCACCCTGGATCTCGAAACTCAGGGCGTTGTGGTTCATCTGTTCGTGGCCTAGATGCGCACGCACTCGCACGGTGTGCGCCAGGATGCGCGGCTCGAAGGTGGTGATGGCGCGGTGGATGAGGCTTTCCAGCACGGCGATGTCGACACTCGACACGCTGGTGCCGGACAGCGCCGGCAGGCCGTAGTTGACCACCGAGGTGCCGGCCGGGGTGTTCAGCGTGTCGTCGGCATCCAGCAGCGAGGTGGTGTTGAGCAGCCAGGTCAGGTCGCGCAGCACCGAGGCCTTGAGCTGATTGAGCGAGAGCACGCGGCGGTCGGCACTTTCCTGCGGGTTGCCGGGCTCGTCGTCGGTCAGACGGTCGAGCAGGGAGGGCTGCAGGCGTTCGCGCGGGGTCATGGGGTTTACCAATCGAAGAGCGCCACGAAGTTCTTCTGATCGATCACGCCCTTCATGCACATGGCGTTGCGCGCGACCATCGAGGCCTCTAGCTGACCTTTCATCAGGCGCACGGCCTGGAACCGGGTGTCACAGGCCTGGCTCGGGGCAGGCTCTGGTACGGCGTGATAAACGATGACGATCTCCGATCCCTGGTTGAATTTCTCAACCCGTGGCTGCCCATGGCGGTCCTGGCTGAATGCGCAGGGCCAGGGGATTTCCAGGGACAGAAGACTGCCGTCGTCCTTGCGCAGGGAACAGTGCCCATTCTGATCCTGCAAGGTCAGCGTCATGCCGGTCAGAGAGACGGACGCCGACTCATTCAGCGGCGCGTCTTCAGGTTGTCCGGCGCACGCCGGCAGGCTCAGCGACAAAGCGCTCAGCAACAGGGCTCCAAGAAGGTTGCGGTTCATGACAGCTCCCAGAACCAGACCTGTCTGGAACGATAAGTCGGGTCGTCGAAGGTTTGGGTCTTGCCTCGGTTCCAGACATCGATGTGGTCGCCACTTCTGTTCTCGAAGGACTCTCCCGCGCGGGAAAAGCAATCCTTGAAAAAAATGATGCCGGTTTTCTGAGCGAGCTTTTTCCGCTCTTCGATGCTGCCACCCAGGACTGTCGGGCGGCCCAGGTGGTGTTTCCACAGCCAGTTGGCGAGCGATTCTGCGCCGCGTGCGTGTCCATGAGCGCACTTGGGATCGCTGTAGGTCGACTTGTTCACTCTGATCGTGAGTTCGCCTGATAACGCAATGCTCATTCGAATGGCGCATTGATTATCCCAACCGCCATCACAAGGATTACCGGCGGGGTACTCCTTCATGATTTTCTGATAGGCGGCCAACAGATTGATGAACGAAGGCTTGGCCATGACGTGTTGTCCTTTCTGCATGGAACCCTGATGCCAATCGCCCCCGGCACACGGCCGGGGGCGAGGGGCTTACATCTTGACGTTGGAGCGGATGTTCCAGCCGTACTTGATCGGGCCGCCTTCCTTCGAACCATCGGCCTTCTGCGGCTGATAGTCGACGCTGACCTTGGCGAAGTTCAGGGTGACGTTCTCGATCAGGCGATCATCGCTGCCCGAGCCGCCGGTGCTCAGCGAGGAAATCAGTACTTCTTCGAGGTTGATGATCAGGTACTCGACCTGGTTGTCGCCGCCGGCCTTGCGCACGGTCAGGGTGACCTTGTCGACGTGCTTGCCGCTGGAGCAATGCATCATCAGGTTGGGGGTCGCCTTGTCGACGTACTTGGTCAGCGACAGGTCCTGGATGCTGACCTTGCCTGCGCCGCCGCCGGTACCGGTGTGCATGTTGCCGGACTGGGACATGCCCCAGCTCCAGTTCAGCACTTCGATTTCGTCCTTGTGAGTCTTGTCCTGGGACTCGCCCTTGATGTCACCGATCTTGATGAAAATATCGACAGCCATGGTTTCTCCTGATGCGGCATGGGCCGCTGGGTGAAGGTGTGAACAAGCCTGGCGGGTGCGATCCGCCAGGCCGGCAGATCATTAGGCGCCCTTGGCCGATGGCAGCTTGGACACCAGGCGCAGCGACACGGTGAGGCCTTCGAGCTGGTAGTGCGGGCGCAGGAAGAACTTCGAGGTGTAGTAGCCGGGGTTGCCCTCGACCTCCTCGACCACCACCTCGGCGGCGGCCAGCGGGTGCTGGGCCTTGGTGGTTTCGGTGGAGTGCGCAGGGTCGCCGTCCACGTAGTTGAGGATCCAGTCCTGCAACCGGCTCTGCATCTCGTCCTTCTCCTTGAACGAGCCGATCTTGTCGCGAACGATGCACTTGAGGTAATGCGCGAAGCGGCAGGTGGCGAACAGGTAAGGCAGGCGCGCGGCCAGGTTGGCGTTGGCGGTGGCGTCCGGGTCGTCGTACTCGGCCGGCTTCTGCAGCGACTGGGCACCGATGAACGCCGCGAAATCGGTGTTCTTCTTGTGCAGCAGCGGCATGAAGCCGTTCTTCGCCAGCTCGGCCTCGCGGCGGTCGGAAATGGCGATCTCGGTCGGGCACTTCATGTCCACGCCACCGTCGTCGGTGGGGAAGGTGTGCGCCGGCAGGTTCTCGACCTCGCCGCCGGACTCCACGCCACGGATGCGCGAGCACCAGCCGTAGTGCTTGAACGAGCGGTTGATGTTCACGCCCATGGCGTAGGCGGCGTTGGCCCAGGTGTACTTGGCGCTGTCGGCGCCGTTGGTGTCTTCTTCGAAGTCGAAGGCTTCTACCGGGTCGGTCTTGGCACCGTACGGCAGGCGCGCCAGGAAACGCGGCATGGTCAGGCCGATGTAGCGCGAATCTTCGGACTCACGCAGCGAGCGCCAGCCGGCGTACTCGGGGGTGGTGAAGATCTTGGTCAGGTCGCGCGGGTTGGACAGTTCCTGCCAGGAGCCCATGCCCATCACGGTCGGCGAGGCGGCAGAGATGAACGGCGCGTGCATCGCCGCGCAGATCTTCGACAGCTCGCCAAGCAGCTCGACGTCCGGTGGCGACTGGTCGAAGTAATAGTCGCCGATCAGGCAGCCGTAGGGCTCGCCACCGAACTGGCCGTACTCTTCCTCGTACATCTTCTTGAAGAGCGGGCTCTGGTCCCAGGCCGTGCCCTTGAACTTCTTCAGGGTCTTGTGCAGCTCCGGCTTGGAGATGTTCAGCACGCGAATCTTCAGCTGCTCATCGGTCTCGGTGTTGTTCACCAGGTAGTGCAGCCCGCGCCAGGCACTTTCGACCTCCTGGAACTGCGGGTTGTGGATGATCTGGTTGACCTGGGCGGTGAGCTTGGCGTCGATGGCGGCGATGATCGATTCGATCGACTTGATGGCGTCGTTGGACACCAGGTCGGTTTGCGCCAGAGCCTGTTCAGCCAGGGTGCGCACGGCGGTTTCCACCGCTTCGCGGGCCCGCTCGGTCTTGGGTTTGAATTCCTGCAGCAGCAGCGAAGCGAATTCGCTGGTCTGTTCCTGGGTGGCCGCCTGGGCCTGGTTGTCGCGCAGCTGTTCGGTCATGGTCGTGGGTCCTGATCAGGCGTTGGGCTCGGCGTCGTCCTTGGGCTTGGGCGCACTCGCCAAGGCCTGGAGCAGCGCTGGGTCCTTGATGGCCTTGAGGATGATCTCTTCGGCACCGGTCTTGCCGTCCATGTAGGTCAGCAGGTTGGCCAACTGGGTGCGGGCTTCGAGCAGCTGGTTCAGCGAGTCGACCTTGCGCGCCACGGCGGCAGGGCTGAAGTCGTCCATGCTCTCGAAGGTGATGTCGACGCTCAGGTTGCCTTCGCCGGTCAGCTCGTTGGGGGTGTGGAAGGCCACGCGCGGTTGCAGCGCCTTGAGCCGCGAGTCGAAGTTGTCGACGTCGATCTCCAGGAACTTGCGCTCGGCCACGGGCGCCAGGGGTTCGGCGGGCTTGCCGGTCAGGTCGGCCATGACGCCCATGACGAAGGGCAACTGGACCTTCTTCTCGGCACCGTACAGTTCCACGTCGTATTCGATCTGCACGCGGGGCGCACGGTTGCGCGCAATGAATTTCTGCGAACTGGTTTTCGCCACGTTGCTCCTCCTGGTCGCTGCTGCGACGGTGTTGGCGTCGATGCCTATAACGGGCTGCGCGGCCCGGCGCTGATCCGCTGGGCGGGTCAGTCAGCCTCGGGGCCGCGCAGGTTCTCAAACTGGGACATGCCGTCGGGAATCAGGTTGCGCACGATGGCCGCGAAATCGGCGTTGACCAGGCCCTTGGCGCGGTTCAACAGCACCGGCAGCGGGCTGGAGGGCTCGTGGCGGGCGTAGTAGGCCAGCAGGCGGTCGAGGCTGCGCAGCACGTCATCGCGGTTGTTGATCTCGCCGCTGATCGCCGGGCGAGCTGGCGCCTGGGCTACCACCGGGGCGTCGCCTGCCGGTTCGGCGCTTGCGGCCTGCACGGCCTGCGGCTCGTCGGCTGGAGCGGCGTCGCCCAGTGCCTGCAGGGCCTGGCGCAGCGGCTGCTTGAGCGGCGACAGGTCCACGCCCTGGGCCGAACCCACTTGCTCGTTGACGATGGCCTCGATGCTGGCAATGCGTGCCAGGGCCTGAGTCAGGGCGTTACGGGTTTCCAGCAGGCTTTGCGGGTCGCTGTCACGCAGGGCGGCGTTGAA
Organism: uncultured Pseudomonas sp.; assembly: GCF_913777995.1. Classification (GTDB taxonomy): domain Bacteria; phylum Pseudomonadota; class Gammaproteobacteria; order Pseudomonadales; family Pseudomonadaceae; genus Aquipseudomonas. The sequence continues at coordinate 10,547 of NZ_CAJYVE010000015.1, forward strand.
GGTGTCCAGGCCCAGGTTTTCATCTGCGGACACTTGCAACCCGCAGGCGTGCAGCGCAGCGCGCAGGCTCAGGGTGCCGAAGGCGCGGGAACGTACCAGGGGACTTTCGCGCAGCAGGCGCAGGTTGGTGTCGCAGGCCAGGCCGGAAAGGGCATTGATGCGCAGGGTCGGGTCGTTGTCGTCATCGGCATCGAGCAGTGGGTACAGCTCGGCCCAGTACTGCCCCAGCAGTTGCTCGACCAGTTCGAGGGTGTTGGCCAGGCCGGCTAGCCCGTCCAGGGCCAGGGCGCTCTGCACCAGATAGTGGGTGATGCGCAGGTCCTTGCTGCGCTGCAGCAGGGCCACGCTGGCCTGCTCCATCTGGCGCCACGGCGGAGGTTCGGCCGGCTGCACGGCATCGCCCATGACGCGCTCGGGCTTGCCCAGTGCATCACGTTCGAGTTGCAGGAAATCCGCGTCGTATTCCAGGTCTTCACCGCAAGGGGAGTTGGCTGAAACAGCGGAAAGCAACAATGAGACATCCACCAAACCTGATCTCCTTATCTACTCAGATGATGTCTTGCAGCCGGTTAAGAAATTTTTTTGAACCATTTTTTAGTGTGGATGTCGCGCATGGTTAGTTAATGGCAACCTGATATCACACAAATAACGGAGTTGTGCATTTTTGAAGTAGCGCACAGGGCTTGTCAAGCCGTGTATATGGGCGATGGGCCAATGATTGTGATGAGCGTAACAGTGTGCATGTTATTTTGACATCGCGGGTGTCGGCATGATTATCATGGCGCGCCAATTGCCCTTAGTCCTGATCGGGCAAAGTGGGAAATTTATTGAACTTTCGGTTCGAGGGCTTGTCTGGCCTCGATCACGAAGCATTCATGGGCGGCGAAAGTTGATGTGCGATATAGGCAGGGAGGCACCATGTCGCTGTGCTTGACCATAACTAGTTACCACAAGATTACACCGGGTCAATGCGCTGAAAAGAGCATGGACAGCGGCGTGATGGCAATTGGCCGTAGTCAAGAGAATGACTGGGTACTTCCCGATCCAGAGCGGTTGGTGTCTTCGCGGCATTGCGTCATTCAATATAAGGACGGCCGCTATTATCTCACCGACACCAGCACTAATGGCGTTGAGCTAGTACAGGCGGGCGTGCGCCTGCGTCGCGGTAACAGCGAAGTATTGCAGGATGGTGAACTCATCCGTATTGGCGAATACGAGATTCGCGTACGCATCGATTTCGCCATGCACCTGGCCGAGCCCGGTGCCTCGTCTGTTGAAGCGCCGAACAGCTTCGAGGCGTTGATGAGCCGCCAGGACAGCCAATGGCAGCCTTCGTCGGGTGCGCCGGCGGTGACCTCCGGCATGGCGCATCTGCAGGGTGGTTCGGCTCAGGACACATTCCCCGACCTGTTCGATTTCCTCGGTCCTTCCAGCGTGGCGCCGGCGACCCAGCCGGACCATGTACCGGCCCGCCAGCATGACTTCCGACCGCCCACGCCGGTGCACCTCGACAAGCCTGCAACCCCTGCGCCCCCGCCGGCTGCCGCCGCGCCTGGCGGTGCCGGGCTGATTCCAGATGACTGGGACCCGTTCGCCGACATCATTGCCCCGCAGCCGCAGCCGCAGCCGCAGCCGCAGCCGCAGCCACCGCAAGTGCCGCCAGCGGCAGCGGAACCGGCGCCGGTTTTCGAGCCTGTGGCTCCAGTGGTTGCCGAGCCATTGCCCGAGGTGGCGCCATTGCCGGTCGCCGAGCCGTTGGCCGTCGAACCCGTTGCGGCAGCCGCTGCACCGCAGCCCGTCAGCCCGCCACCCGGCGCCGGGGCTTCCGATGTGCTGTTGCAGGCCTTCCTGCGCGGTGCCGGCCTGGACCAGCTGCGTGTCGATACCCAGCAGGCCGAGGCGCAGATGGAGGCCATCGGGCGCAGTTACCGGCTGATGGTCGAAGGCCTGATCGACGTGCTGCGCGCGCGCAGCAGCCTCAAGGGCGAGTTCCGCATGCAGCAGACCATGATCCGCCCGGTCGAGAACAACCCGCTGAAGTTCGCCCCCAACGCCGATGAAGCCCTGCTGTTGCTGCTGCGCCATGGCAACAACGCCTTCATGGGCCCGGAACAGGCGATCCAGGACAGCTTCGACGACCTGCGCGCCCACCAGTTGGCGGTGATGGCCGGTGTCGAGGCGGCCATCAAGCACCTGCTCAAGCGCTTCGCGCCTGCCGAGCTGGAGGCGCGCATGGGCAAGCCTGGCGGCTTGTCGGGCCTGTTGGGTGGCTCGCGACAGGCGCAGTACTGGCAGCAGTTCACCGCCTTGTATGAGCGTATTTCCCAGGAAGCCGAAGACGACTTCCAGGACCTCTTCGGTCGCGAGTTCAGCCGTGCCTACGAAGCGCACAGCGAACGCTTGCGGCGCTCCTGAGAATCCCGCCGTGAGAACCCAGATGCTCGCCTCCGTTGCCCGAATCTTCCTGCTGGCCAGCCTGCTCAGCGCCTGTTCCACGCCCGCGCCCGAGACGCCAGGCGAAGCCGAACGCGCCGTGACCCTCGACCTGCATGCCAGTGCCGCACTCAACCCCGGTGCCACCGGCCAGCCGGCCCCGGTGCGGGTGCGCATCTTCGAACTGAAGAACGCCGCCGCCTTCAGCCGTGCCGATTACTTCGCCCTGGCCGAGCGCGCCGCGCAGACCCTGGGGCCGGACCTGGTGGACCAGGACGAAGTGCTGTTGCGCCCCGGCGAAACCCGCAGCGTGGTGCGCCCGTTGAATCCGGCGACCCGCCATGTGGGCCTGGTGGTGGGCTACCGCGAGATCGACCGCGCGCGCTGGCGCACGGTGCTCGACGTCTCGCCGCGCCAGGGCCAGCAATACCGGATCGACCTCGATGCGCAGGCGGTGCGCAGCGATGCCGTGAACCCCGCAACCCGCACCGCTCAATAAGGCAATCGGAGAAGTCATGTCCTGGAACAATCGTGTGGTCTGGTCGGAAGGCATGTTCATCGGAACCCAGCACTTCCAGCAGCATGACCGTTACCTGGAGAACCTGATCGACGCCCGCAGCCGTCCGCTGTCGGCCGCCGGCTGGGGCTTTTCCGAGCTGCTCATCGACCAGGGCCTGCTGGCCCAGGGCAAGCTGGCGATCGTCGCCGCGCGCGGCCTGCTGCCCGACGGCACGCCGTTCAACATTCCCCACGACGACCCGGCGCCGAGCCCGATCGCGCTGGACGACAACGTGCGCGACGGTCTGGTGTACCTGGGCCTGCCACTGCGCCGTGCCGGCGTGCGCGACACCGTGGAAGAGGGCGAGACGCCCGGTGCGGCGCGCTACCTGAGCCAGGTGCGCGAAGTGCGTGACGACAACGCCGCGTTCGAGAGCCGCGTGCCGGTGGCGGTGGGCGCGCGAGCGCTGCGTCTGCTCACCGAGAAGGACGGCCTGAGCGACTACGCGGTCCTCGGTGTGGTGCGCGTTACCGAGAAGCGTGCCGACAACGTGCTGCTGCTCGACGAACAGTACATTCCAGCGCTGCTGGATGTGGCCGCCAGCCGCCCGCTGAGCGCCTTTCGCAGCGAGCTGCAGGGCCTGCTGCGTCAGCGCGGCGAAGCCCTGGCCGGTCGCGTGGTGGCCTCCGGCGCGGGCGGTGCTTCGGAAATCGCCGACTTCATGCTGCTGCAGCTGGTCAACCGCGCCGAGCCGCTGGTCCAGCACCTCGGCCAGCTGGCGCCGCTGCATCCGGAGCGCTTCTACAGCGAGCTGGTCAGCCTGGCCGGCGAGTTCGCCACCTTTTCCACCCGTGAGCATCGCCCGCAGGAGTTCCCGCGCTACCAGCACGACGATCTGCAGGTCAGCTTCGCACCGGTGATGCAGGCCCTGCGCGAAGCACTGTCGATGCTGATCGACAGCAAGGCGGTGCCGATCCCCATCGTCGAGAAGGCCTACGGCGTGCACGTGGCGATGCTGGCCGACAAGACCCTGCTGGACAACGCCAGCTTCATCCTCGTGGTGCGCGCCGACATCCCCGGCGAAACCCTGCGCGCGCGCTTCGGCCAGCAGAGCAAGGTCGGCTCGGTGGAGCACATTCGCGACCTGGTCAACCTGCAACTGCCCGGCATCGGCCTGCTGCCGCTGCCGGTGGCGCCACGCCAGCTGCCGTTCCACGTCGGCTCGACCTACTACGAGCTGGACCGCGGCAGCGACCACTGGCAGCAGCTGAGCCGTTCCGGCGGCTTCGCCTTCCACATTGCCGGTGAATTCCCCGGCCTGAACCTGGCTTTCTGGGCGATTCGAGGATAAGACCGCGATGCACCCCACTGACGATCCATCCGGCGGCAACCCCGCCAACGACCGTACGCAGTTCATGCCACGCCCGGGCGGGCGCCCGGCGGCCCCCGCTGCCGCCCAGCCGCAGCCGGCTGCCGAAGTGCGTGGGCCGGTGCTGACGCCGGGGCAGGGCGAAGGCCTCAACCCCCTGGAAGCCGCCGCCGGGCCCTTGCTGGCGCTGCTGACCCGCCTGCGCAACACCATCGCTCACCCGGCGCCGGCCAGTCTGCGCGCCCAATTGCTCGCCCAGTTGCGGCAGTTCGAAGAGCGCGCCGATGCTGCCGGCGTGGCGCGCAACGACGTCCTGCTGGCGCGCTATGTGCTGTGTACCGCACTGGACGAGGCGGTGATGAGCACCCCGTGGGGCAGTGCCAGCGAGTGGGGCAAGCAGAGCCTGCTGATTACCGTGCACAACGAAGCCTGGGGCGGCGAAAAGGCCTTCCAGTTGCTCGAACACTGCCTGCAGACACCGCGCGAGCGGCTGTACCTGCTGGAGCTGCTGTACCTGTGCATGAGCCTGGGCTTCGAAGGCCGCTACCGGGTCATGAACAATGGTCGCAGCCAGCTGGAGGCGTTGCGCGAGCGTACCGCCGCCGCCATTCGCAGTGCCCGTGGCGAGCGCGAGCAGGCGCTTTCGCCGCGCTGGCGCGGCCTGGTACTGGCCCGTGACCGGCTCTCGCAGTTCATGCCGCCGTGGGTGGGCGTGGCGATTGGCGCGGCGTTGCTGTTGCTGCTGCTGTTCGTGTTGCGCGCCATGCTGGCCAGCGACGCCGAGCCGGTGTTCAAGCGCATTCATGCCCTGGGCGACATTCCGGTGCAGGCCATCGATCGCCCGGTGGTGCAGCCCAAGGTGGTCGAGCGGCCGCGCCTGGCCGGTTTCCTGGCTGACGAAATCCGCGCCGGCAAGGTCGCGGTGGAAGACGCCGTGGACCGCTCGGTGGTGACCATCCGCGGCGACGAGCTGTTCGCCTCGGGTAGCGCCAGCATCGTCGACGCCTACCAGCCACTGATGCTGCGCATCGCCGAGGCGGTGAGCAAGGTCAAGGGCCAGGTACGCATCACCGGGCACAGCGACAACCGCCCCATTGCCACCCTGCGCTTCCCGTCCAACTGGGCATTGTCCCAGGCCCGTGCCGAGCAGGTGCTGCAGATTCTGGCTGCGCGTACCGGCCAGCCGCAGCGTTTCACTGCCGAAGGCCGCAGCGACACCGAGCCGGTGGCGTCCAACGCCACCGCCGAAGGACGGGCGAAGAATCGCCGGGTTGAAATCACTGTATTGGCGGAGGGCGTCGAGTGAAGGCGTTTCTGGGGTTTGTCATTCGCTGGGTGGTGCCGGTACTGGGCCTGCTGGCCCTGAGCCTGATCGTCTGGTTCGTCGGCCCGCTGCTCGATGCGCTGGTGCCCGAAGGTCGCCGCTGGGCGCTGATCGTCCTGCTCTGGGCGGCCTGGATCGGCTGGCGGGTGTACCGCATCATCCAGACCCGTCGCGCGGCTGCGCGGGTCATCGAAGGCCTGGCCGCCGAAACCGCACCCGACCCGGCCAGCGTGGCCACTGCCGAAGAGCTGGCCACCCTGCGCCAGCGCATGGACGAGGCCCTGGCGCTGCTGAAGAAGGCGCGCCTGGGCGGTGACCAGCGGCGCAACCTGTACGAACTGCCGTGGTACGTGATCATCGGCCCGCCCGGTTCGGGCAAGACCACCGCGCTGATCAACTCCGGGCTGGACTTCCCGCTCGCGGCGCAGATGGGCAGCGGCGCCATTCGGGGCGTGGGCGGTACGCGCAACTGCGACTGGTGGTTCACCGACCGCGCCGTGTTGCTCGACACCGCCGGGCGCTACACCACCCAGGACAGCCATGCACAGGTCGACAAGGCCGCCTGGCTGGGCTTTCTCGACCTGCTCAAGACCCAGCGGCCGCGTCGGCCCATCGATGGCGCCTTCATCGCCATCAGTCTGGCCGACCTGCTGCAATGCAGCGAAGCCGAGCGCGCCGCCCACGCGGTGGCGATCCGCAGCCGTATCCAGGAACTGCACGACCAGCTGGGCGTGCGCTTCCCGATCTACCTGATGCTCACCAAACTCGACCTGCTGCCGGGCTTCATGGAGTTCTTCGATGCCCTGAGCAAGGAAGAACGCGCCCAGGTGTGGGGCACTACCTTCGCCCTGGACGACGGAAAGAGCGCCGCCGGCCCGTTGCAGGACTTCACCGCCGAGTTCGCGGCACTGGAACAGCGTCTCAACGAGCGCCTGGTCGAGCGCCTGCAACAGGAGCGCGACCCGGCCCGGCGCGACCTGATCTACGGCTTCCCGCAGCAGTTCGGCGCGCTGCGCCAGGCCCTTCAGGAATTGCTGGAAGGCGTGTTCAAGCCCAACCCCTATGAAACCCGCCCGCTGTTGCGCGGCGTGTACTTCACCAGCGGCACCCAGGAAGGCAGCCCGGTGGATCGCCTGATCGGCGTGATGGCGCAGAGCATGGGCCTGGACCGTCAGCACCTGGCGCGGCAGAACGGCACCGGGCGCAGCTACTTCATCGAGAAGCTGTTCACTGCCGTGGCCTTTGCCGAGCAGGGCCTGATGAGCGCCGACCCCAAGGTCGAGCGGCGCCGCAAGTGGATCGCCCGTGGCGTGCTGGCGGCCACCGTGCTGGTGGTGGTCAGCGTGGCCTCGCTGTGGTGGGTCAGCTACCGCGCCAACCAGCAGTACATTGCCCAGGTCGACGGCAAGGTCGCCCCACTGGGCCAGCAGGTGCAGAGCCTCAGCCCGGCGCAGCGCGACGTGCTCGCCGTGCTGCCGCTGCTCGACGCGGTGCGTAACCTGGCTGGCGACCCGCCGGGCTGGTCCGAAGGTCTGGGCCTGTACCAGGGCGACATGCTCGAAGCCGAGTCGGCCAGTGTGTACCGCAAGCTGCTGATCGCGGTGTTCGCGCCGCGCCTGGTCAGCCGTATCGAAGAGCAGCTGCGTTCCGGTGGTTCCTCCGACTACCTCTACGAAGGTCTGAAGGCCTACCTGATGCTTGCCGACCCGGAGCATTACGACGCCGACTTCATCAAGGCCTGGATCAGCCTGGATTGGGAACGCAGCCTGCCGCGCGACCTGCCAGCGCAGCAGCGCCAGGCCCTGGCCGGGCATCTGCAGGCGCTGTTCGAACGCCAGCCACCCAAGGCGCGTCTGGACCAGGGTCTGATCGACGATCTGCGCCGCCAGCTGCAGCGTCTGCCGGTGGCGCAGCGCGTCTACGACCGGGTCAAGCGCCAGAAGCTGCCCGCCGGGGTCAGTGACTTTCGCCTCAACGAGGCGGCTGGCCGCGACGCCGCGCTGGTGTTCAGCCGCAAGAGCGGCAAACCGCTGAACGAGCCACTCAGCGGCCTGTTCACCGTCAAGGGTTACCGCGAAGGTTTCCTGCGCGCCAGCCTCAGCCAGGCCGGCACCCTGGCCGAAGAGCAGTGGGTGCTGGGCAATGCCGATAACGGCGTACTCGACGTCGCCAACCTGGCCGGCGAAGTGCGCCGTCTGTACTTCCAGGACTTCCTGCGCGAGTGGGATGCGTTGCTGGCCGACATCGACTTCGTGCCCATCACCAGCGTGGCCCAGGCCGCCGATGTGCTGCGGGTGATCTCCGGTCCCGATTCGCCGCTGAAGAAGCTGCTCGAAGCGGTGGCCAAGGAAACCGACCTGCAGAGCGAAGAGCGCCTGCTGGCCGCCCAGGGCAAGCAGGTCGAAGGCGGCGTAGACCAGCTCAAGCAGCGCCTGGGCAGCCTGCTGGGCCAGGAGCAGCAGGCCAGCAATGCCCCCGCGCAGGCGGCCAGCGAAGACCCGGTGAGTGCGCATTTCGCCGAAATCCGCCGCCTGGTCGGGCATGGCGACAATCAGCCGGCGGCCATCGACGGCCTGCTGGCCGACATGAACGCCCTGTACGTGCAGGTCAGCGCCATGGTCGGCGCCAGCGGCGATGCGCTGCTGGGCGAGGCCAAGAACCAGACCAGCGCGGCCGCCAACCGCGTCAACCTCAACGCCGAGCGCCAGCCGGCGGTGGTGCGCGGGCTGGTCAAGTCGGTGGTCAACTCCACCACCAACACCATGATGGGTGGCGTGCGCAACCAGCTCAACGCGGCCTGGACCAGCGAAGTGGTCAATGTCTGGCGCCAGTCGCTCAGTGGCCGCTACCCGTTGGCCTCAGGCAGTGCGCGGGATGCGACCCTGGATGACTTCGGCATGTTCTTCGGTGTCGGCGGGGTGATGGACAACTACTTCCGCCGCTACCTGCAGCCCTACGTGGACACCTCCACCAACCCCTGGCGCTGGCAGCCGGGCGCGGCGCAGAAGCTGGGCATCAACGCCGGTGTGCTGCAGACCTTCCAGCGCGCCAGCGCCATTCGCGATGCGTTCTTCCGCGCCGGTGGCACCCAGCCGGTGGTGCGCTTCGAACTCAAGCCGGTGGCCATGGATGCCTCGATCAGCCAGTTCCTGCTCGACCTCGACGGCCAGCAGATCAGCTACGACCACGGCCCCAGCCGCCCGGTGGCCATGCAATGGCCCAACCCCGGCAGCATCGGCGTGGTGCGCCTGTCGATCAGCCCGCCCTCGGCCAGTGGCCGCTCCGGCGTGACCCTCGACGGCCCCTGGGCCTGGTTCCGCCTGCTGGAGCAATCGGACCTGACCCCCGGCAACGCGCCGGACCGTTTCAACCTGCGCCTGCGCGTGGATGGCGCGAGCATCGCCTACGAGCTGCGCGCCAACAGCGCCTTCAACCCTTTCAAGAGCCGTGTGCTGAGCGGTTTCAACCTGCCGGAGCGGTTATGACAGAGGTCGGCTTCTACGGAAAACTGGCCAGCCGTGGCGATTTCGTCAGCCGTGGCTTGCCACAATCCTTCATCCAGCCCTGGGACCAGTGGCTGGCCGCCGGAATGACCACCAGCCGCCAGCAACTCGGCGAGGCCTGGCTGCAGGCCTACCTGGTCAGCCCGTTGTGGCGCTTCGTACTGGCGCCCGGTATCTGCGGGCCGCACGCCGTGGCCGGGGTGCTGATGCCGAGCATCGACCGGGTAGGGCGCTATTTCCCGCTGACCGTCGCCGTGGCCCTGCCCAGCGGCAGCTCGCTGAGCCCCTGGCTGCACGACGACCTGTGGTTCGAGCAGGCCGAAGCGCTGATGCTCGACAGCCTGGAAGCCGATAGCCGCTTCGAGGCCTTCGAAGCCGGCCTGCAAACCCTTGCCGTGCCGGCCACCGAGCCTTGTGTGGCCACCGAGGTAGACGCCAGCCTGCAGCGTTTCGATGCCAGCAGTGCCCCGGCGCGCCTGGCCGCGCTGGTAGAGAACGGCTATGCCGGGTCGAGCCTGTGGTGGGGACGCGGCAACGAACAGGTACGTCCTGGCCTGTGGCGCTGCCCCGGCCTGCCGGCGGCCAGCGACTTCGCCCGTGCCCTGCTGGGGCTGGAGGGCATGGCCTGATGTCTGTGACCTTCCAATCGGCCAGCTACAGCCATACCGGCATGGTCCGCTCGCTCAACGAAGACGCCTGCCTGGCCCTGGCCGAGCGCGGGCTGTGGGTGGTGGCCGACGGCATGGGTGGCCACGCGGCCGGCGACTATGTCAGCAGCCTGATCGTCGATGCCCTGCGCGGCGTGCCGCCGCTCTCGGCCCTGGGCGTATACATCGATGCCCTGCGCCAGCGTCTGGAAGACATCAACCACGAAGTGCGCGAAGAAACCCTGCGCCGTGGCGTGAAGATGATGGGCAGCACCGTGGTGCTGCTGGCGGTACGTGACGCCGAGGGCGCCTGCCTGTGGGCCGGTGACAGCCGCCTGTACCGCCTGCGCGACGGCGTGCTGGAAAGCCTGTCGCACGACCACAGCTACGTGCAGGACCTGGTCGACAGCGGCCTGCTCAGCGAGGCCCAGGCCCGCGTCCACCCGCGCGGCAACATCGTCACCCGCGCCATCGGTGTCGAAGAGCGCCTGGAGCTGTCGCGGGTGCCGCTGCGCATTCAGGCCGGCGACACCTACCTGCTGTGCAGCGACGGCCTGAACAAGACTGCCGAGGATCACGAGATCCGTGACGTGCTCGGCCACCCCGATCCCTACGAAGTGGTCCGCAGCCTGGTGCACCTGGGGCTGACCCGCGGCGCGCCGGACAACATCACCGCCATCGTCGTCAAGGCCAGTTGAGACCCGCCACATGGACCTACAGATTCCAGGATTCGACATCGAAGGGGAGATCGGCGAAGGCGCGATGGCCACCGTGTACCTGGCGATCCAGCGCTCGCTGGAGCGCAAGGTGGCGCTCAAGGTCATGGCCGCCAGCCTGGCCGACGACCCCAGCTTCTGCGAGCGCTTCCTGCGCGAAGGGCGCACCCTGGCGCGCCTGGCCCACCCACATATCGCGACCATCCACGACATCGGCAATGTCGGGTCGCTGTACTACATGGCCATGGAGTTCCTGCCCAACGGCACGCTGAAAGAGCGCATCGCGACCGGGCTCTCCGACGAGCAGGGCCTGGTGTACATCCGCCAGATCGCCACGGCGCTGGGCTATGCCCATGCCCAGGGGCTGGTGCACCGTGACGTCAAGCCGGCCAACATCCTGTTCCGCGCCGACGGCACGGCGGTGCTGTCGGACTTCGGCATCGCCAAGTCGCTGGACGACCGCACCCAGTTCACCCAGGCCGGCTTCGCGGTGGGTACGCCCAGCTACATGAGCCCTGAACAGGCGCGCGGCCAGGACATCGACGGCCGCGCCGACCTGTATGCGCTGGGTGTGGTGCTCTATGAAATTCTCGCCGGGCGCCTGCCGTACAGCGGCCCGGATGCGCTGTCCACGGCCCTGGCCCACCTTACCGAGCCGCTGCCTGAACTGCCGGTACAGCATGGTCGCTACCAGGACATCCTGGCGCGCCTGCTGGCCAAGGACCCTGCCGAACGCTTCAGCAATGCCCAGGCCCTGGTCGCGGCGCTCGACGAACTGGCCCAGGGCGATAGCGACCGTACGCTGTTCCGCCCGCTGCCCATGCCGGTCGGCGAAGCCGCGGCGGCAGAACCGGCACCGCCGCCCGCCGATGACCTGGCGGGCCTGACGCCGGTGTCCATCGATATTCCCAAGGGGCCGCCACCGGCCGCTGGGCCCACGCCGCCGCCCCGGCCTGCGCCAAGCCTCGACAAGCCGACGCCAGCGCCGCCAGCGGCGCCGCGCAAACCGGCCATGGGTCTGCTGGCGCTGGCGATTGCCGCTGCCCTGGGGATTGGCGCAGGCGCCTACCTGCTGCTCGGCCACGACAAGCCCGCGACGCCGGAAATGGCCGCCAGCACCCCGGCCACGCCGCCCCCCGCTGATCCGCAGCCGCCCGCCCGCAACGCAACTCCCAGCACGCCCGCCGTGCAGCAGGCCGCCAGCGACAGCGGCAAGCCGTTGCTGATGGCCGACAAGAAGACCCTTTATCAGCGCGTGCTGAGCAAGCCGGGGGCGCGCTATGCCAGTGAACCCGGCGCCGCGCCGGGCGCTGTTCTGCCGGCCTTCTCGGTGTTGTACGTGTATGAGCGCCAGGAAGTGGCGGGCCAGTCGTGGCTGCGCGTCGGCCCCGGCAGCGATGGGCGCAGCGAAGGCTGGCTGCCCGGTGATCAGGTCGCCGACTGGAAGCAAAGCCTGGTGCTGAAGTTCACCGAACGCTCCGGCCGTTCGCCGGTGATGTTCCTGCGCGACCCCGGCAAGCTCGAACAGCTGGCGGCCGACCCGGTAGCGGCGCGCAAACTGCTGATGCAGGCGCAGAACGACGGCCAGGACAACAGCCAGGTGCTGGCCCTGGAACCGGCGGCCAGCGCCGTGCCGCAAGACCAGTTCTACCTGCTGCCGATCTTCGATTCGAAAGAGAGCTTCGACGAAGACGGGCAGCCGGTGCAGCTGCTCAACATCGCCTCCATCGACCCGGGCAACCTGCCGCAGAAGACCGGCGGCGATCAGCCGCGCGCGGTGGCCAGCGCCAATGCCTTCCGCACCGCCGTGGTGCTGGTGGTGGACACCTCGGTGTCGATGCAGCCGTACATCGATCAGGTGCGCGAGGTGGTGCACCAGCTGCAGGAGAAGATCGCCCAGCGCGGCGAACTGGACAGCGTCAGCTTCGGCCTGGTGGGCTTTCGCAACAACACCAGCAAGACCCCCGGCCTGCAGTACCTGACCAAGACCCTGGTGACCCTCGACCAGGGTCGCGACCCGCAGCGTTTCCTGGAGCTGGCGCGGCAGGTCAAGGCCACCTCGGTGTCCAGCCACTCGTTCAACGAAGACGCCTTCTCCGGCATCATGCAGGCAGTGGACGGCATGGACTGGTCCGACTACGGCGGGCGCCTGATCCTGCTGGTCAGCGATGCCGGCGCGCTGCGCAAGAGTGACCCGCTCAGCGGCACCCACATGAACGAGGCGGAAGTGCGCCAGGCGGCGCTGGCCAAGCAGATCAAGATCTACGCCCTGCACCTGCGCACCGACGCCGGCAAGAACAACCACGCTTCCGCCGAACAGCAGTACCGCGTGCTGACCGCCGACGCCAACCCGCGCATCGGCGACCTCTACGTGCCGGTGCCCGGTGGCGATGTGCGCCAGTTCGGCGAGCGCATCGGCGAAATCGGCACGGTGTTCGCCGACCTGGTCCACCAGGTGCGCAGCAACCAGCCGCAGCCGGTGCCGCTGCTGGCCAAGGCGCCGAGCCTGAGCGAGAAGTCGGCAGCGGTGGGTTACGCCATGCACATGGATTTCCTGGGCCGCAAGAGCGCCAGCCAGGCACCGCAGCTGGTCAGCGCCTGGGCCGCCGACCGCGACCTCACCAACCCGACGCTGCCGGCTTTCCAGGTCTGCGTGATGCTCACCAAGCTGCAGCTCAACGACCTGCAGCAGTCGTTGAAGCTGATCGTCGATGCGGCGCGCAAGACGCGCACCTCGCCCAAGGATTTCTTCCAGGAAATCGCCAGCGCCAGTGCCTACATGAGCCGCGACCCGCAGGCCCTGCGCAACGGCGGCAACCTGGCCGCCGGCGGCGTGCTCGGCGAATACCTGGAGGGGCTGCCGTACCGCAGCAAGTCGCTGAACATGACCCAGGACCTGTGGCTGTCGCTGAGCGTCGCCGAGCAGGAGGACTTCATCGACGAGCTGGAGTCGAAGATCCGCTTGTACGAGACCTTCCACAACGACCTGGCCAACTGGGTCCGGTTCGGCGATGCCGAGCCGGGTGATGCGTTGTACCGCGTGCCGCTGTCGACCCTGCCGTGATGCTCAGCCTGCGAGATGTGCGCAAGACGCGCGGCAGCGGCAGCCAGCGCTACAGCCTGGTGATTCCGCGCCTGGAGCTGCAGCGCGACCAGCACTGTGCACTGGTAGGCCCCAGTGGCTGTGGCAAGAGCACCCTGCTGGATCTGCTGGCCCTGGTGTTGGCGCCGGACCACGCGCAGCGCTTCGACTTCGCCACGGGCCAGGGTGAGTTCGACATCGGCCGGCTGTGGCGTGACGACCGCCAGGACCAGCTCGCCGCCTTGCGCAGCCGGCACCTGGGCTATGTGCTGCAGACCGGAGGTTTGCTCGGTTACCTGGATGTGCGCGGCAACATCGAACTGTCGCGCCGTCTGTTGGGTCTGAGCCGTGATGGCACTGTGGAACGTCTCGCTGAACAGCTGGAAATCGCCGACCAGTTGGGCAAGAAGCCCGCCGCGTTGTCGGTCGGCCAGCGCCAGCGGGTCAGCTGCGCACGGGCCCTGGCCCACGGCCCGCAACTGTTGCTGGCCGACGAGCCGACCGCAGCGCTGGACCCGCTGAACGCCGGGCGGGTCATGCAGTTGCTGCTGCGTCAGGCGCGGCAGCAGCGCGCCTGCTGTGTCATCGCGACCCATGACGAACAACTGGCTCGCCAGTCGGGCCTGAAGGTGCTGCGCATCGAATGCCGGCGGGATGAAGACGGCGGGGTGACCGCGATGGTCGGGGAGTGGGCGGCATGAGCCTGGCACTGGTGGCCGGCATGGCCTGGCAGGATTACCGCGCCGACAGTCGTCTGTCGGCGTGCAGCGTGCTGGCGCTGGTGGCAGTGATCGCGCCGCTGCTGGTGCTGTTCGGCCTCAAGTTCGGCCTGATCGGCAGCCTCACCGAGCGCCTGGAGCAGGACCCGGCGGTGCGCGAGATCATTCCCCTGGGCGGCGGACGCTTCAGTGCGGCGGCCATCGATGCGCTGGGCAGCCGCGCCGACGTCGCCTTCGCCGTGCCGCGCACCCGGCAGATCGCCGCCACCGCCGACCTCAGCCGACCCGGTCAGGCGCAGCCCCTGAATGTCGAGATGATCCCCACGGCGTCCGGCGACCCGCTGCTGGGCGCGCTGTCGGCACCGGATGGCCTGGAGCGCCTGCTGCTCAGTCAGACCGCTGCCGAGAAACTGCAGGCGCGCCCTGGCGATTGGCTGGAAGTGGCCTTCACCCGCCAGGTCGCCGGGCGCGTCGAGGCCCGGCGCCTGCGGGCGCAGGTGGCCGGGGTGCTGCCGTTGCAGGCTTTCCAGCGCGATGCGCTGTTCTCCAGCCTGGCCCTGCTGGAGGCCGCCGAAGATTACCGTGATGGCCGCGAAGTGCCGGCACTGGGCTGGCCGGGCGAAGCGCGCGGCGACCAGGCGCTGCGGGTCTACCCGGCGTTTCGCCTGTACGCCCGTGGCCTGGACGATGTCGAGCCGCTGCGCCGGCATTTCGCCGACAGCGGCGTGCTGGTGGCGACCCAGGCCCAGGCCATCGCTCAGGTGCAGTCGCTGAGCCGCAACCTGACCATCGTGTTCTGGGTCATCGCCGCCTTGGCCATGGCCGGCGCCTGCGCAGCGATCTTCGCCGGCACCCTGGCGGCCATCGAGCGCAAGCGCCGCGAGCTGTCGGTGCTGCGCCTGCTGGGCTTCGGCACCGGCGCGCTGCTGCTGTTCGTGATGCTCCAGGCGCTGTACAGCGGCGTGCTCGCCGCCGGCCTTGGCGCGCTGCTGTATGCGCTGGCCGAGCTGGGCCTGAATCGTCTGTTCGTGCAGGTGGCCGGCGAGTACGCCAGCCACCTGCTGCCTCGTCATTACCTCGTGGCCCTGCTGGCCGTGCTGGGTGCCAGTGCCTTCGCGGCGGCCCTGGGCGGCTGGCGGGTGTCGCGAATCCAAGCTTCGGAAGGAATCAGAGATGTTTGAGTTGCGCAGGGCCCCCCGGGCGCTGGCCATCGCAGCGTTGTGCCTGGCTGCCCTCGGCGTGCAGGCCGAGGAAGTCGAGAACAAGCTGGACAACCCCAAGCCGCTGCCCGATGACGTCAGCCTGCCGCTGCCGTGCGGCGGCGAAATGGTCATGCGCTATGTGTACATCCTGGCCTCCGGCAGCCTCGACGACCGCGAGATCAGCCTGGGCTACCCGTTCAGTGAGGGTGAGCCGGGCTACAAGCAGTCGTTCATCTCCGGCTACCGACGCGACTTCATCAACGGCCAGTTCACCGTCGACGACCTGGCGCCGGCCTGGCGCAAGACCATCGCCCCGCTGTTGCCCAAGACCGACAAGAGCACACCGCTCAAGCCGATGATGTATTTCATCGGCAAGTACGAAGTCACCCAGCGCCAGTACGACCAGGTGATGTCCCAGGCGCAGTCGCTGGCCAGCGGCGAGCCGGCACCGGCCTGCGAAGCCCAGGAGGGCATGGCCGGGCGCCTGCCCAAGGTCAAGCTGTCGCGCTTCGAGGCCGAACGCTTCGCGGCGGTGTACAGCGCCTGGCTGATGAAGTACCACCGCGACCTGCTGCCGATCAGCGGGCGCAGCAAGGACAGTGAAGACGGCGGCGTCGGTTTCGTGCGCCTGCCCACCGAAGTGGAGTGGGAGTTCGCCGCCCGTGGCGGCCAGGCGGTCAGCCGCCAGGAGCTGGAGGGGCGGTTGTTCCCGCGCCGCGTGGAAGGTGCCGAGAGCGATGGCCCATTGGCCGACTGGGCGGTGTTCAACCAGGTCGCCGGTGGCACCGGCCAGGCCGCACGGTTGATGCCCATCGGCACCAAGCTGCCCAACCCCATCGGTATGTTCGACGTGATCGGCAACGCCGCCGAGATGGTCCAGGAGTCGTTCCAGCTGGTCCATGCCGGGCGGCGCCAGGGCACCTATGGCGGCTTCGTGGCCAAGGGCGGCAACTACCTGGAAGGCGAGGGCACGCTGTTCACCGGCATGCGCCGCGAATACCCGCTGTTCGCCGCCGACGGCACCGAGCAGCGCAACGAGACCACCGGCTTCCGGGTGGCGCTGGGTGCGCTGTCGGCGCCGCGCTCGCGCTACAAGGAACTGTTCGAACAATGGGAAAAGGACGGTCGCCTGGCCGCG
Organism: uncultured Pseudomonas sp.; assembly: GCF_913777995.1. GTDB lineage: Bacteria > Pseudomonadota > Gammaproteobacteria > Pseudomonadales > Pseudomonadaceae > Aquipseudomonas. Next base: position 27,179 of record NZ_CAJYVE010000015.1, read on the forward strand.
CTGACCGATGACATCGACGCGGTCAGCGACCCCACCAAGCGCCTCGACAGCCTCATCGGCACCACTGCCGACCCGCGCCTGCAGGCCGAGCTGGGACTGGTCAACGAGGAACTCAAGCGCAACGTGGCGCTGATCGCCATGCAGCGCGAAGAGGCGGCCGGCAACCTGATCCAGTCTGCCGCTTTGGTGGCCGAGACCATCAATAACTACAACATCCGCCTGACCAACCTGGAGAAAAGCCAGAAGCAGGCCGAGGCCGCCAAGGACCAGGCCAGCGCCGGCATGTTTGGCGCGGCCATCGCCAACGGGCGCAGCGCCCTGGACGGCGCGGTGGCGATCTACATCGACAACCTGGCCACCGGCACGCGCTACACCGATGCGGTGATCCAGGCGCAGTTCCAGCGGGTCAGGGAAGAACTCAATCGCAAGCCGGTGATCGGCAAGAGCCTGGTCAACCGCGCCACCTTGTTCGTGCGCCATATCGGCGAATACCGCAAGAACCAGCGCGCCGACCCGCAGGAGATTCTCAAGCAATTGCTCGCCGCAGCCAGTACCCAGTGACGGGCCGCGACCGGCATGTATAGCAACACCCCGGCGGCAGGGGCCGTATCGGGCTACTCAACCCTCAAGAAGAGAACGCAGCCATGTTTTTGTCTCGTAAACCCCTCGAAGCGTTAGCCAAGAGCCGCACCCTGTTGCTGGCCACCGCCGGTTTCGGCGCTGTCCTGCTGACCGGTTGCGCCAATTCGCCGGTTTCCAAGGTCGGCGCCACCACCAAGGTCGAGTACTACCCGAGCTGCTATGAGCCGGTACAACACCTGCGCCAGACCGACTCGGACATGACCCACTCGGTGGTCACCGGTGCGGCGATCGGGGCGGTCGGTGGTGCCCTGGCCGGCGCCTTCACCGGCGACTCCTCCAAGCGTGGCCGCAACGCCGCCATCGGCGCCGCCGGTGGCGCGCTGGTCGGTGGTGCAGCGGGCTACTACACCGAGCGCCAGAAGCAGATCGCCGATGACAAGCAGCGCATCGCCTCCTACGCCAGCGACATCGACAAGAGCTCGGCCGACATCGACCGCAGCACCGCCTACGCCAAGGCCTCGCAGTCGTGCTACCAGCGCGAGTTCGCCAGCCTGGTCAGCGCGCGCAAGGCCAACACCATCAACGACACTGAAGGCCGCAAGCGTCTGGCAGAAATCGTCGCCGGCCTGAAGGAATCCAACGACCTGATCGTCGCCGTCAATGGCCGCGCCAGCGAAGACCTGAACAACTACACCCAGGCCTACGAGAAAGACCTGCAGCAGGTCGGCGTGAAGCGCAACGACGTGGCAGTGGTCGCGCAGGCCGACTCGCCGGTGGTGACCACTTCGACCGGTACCAAGAAACCGCCGGTGAAGAAGACCGCCAAGGCCAAGCTGCCTGACGTGCCGAAGGAAGCCGTGGGCACCGAGAAGTCGCTGCAGACCGCGAAGACCAAGCAGGACGAAAGCAAGCAGGTCGCTGCGGCCGGCCAGACCCAGGTCAACAGCATGTGCAAGAACCCCGACGTGGGTGACTGGGCCCCGGTGCCTTGCCCGAACGTCTGATGACCAAGGGCTGACCCGCTGAGCACGCGGCGCGTCGGTGCCTTGCCCCGGTTCTTCTGGAGCGAGGCACCGACGCCGACCGTGACACCCTTTACGGAGGACCCATGGCCGATTACCTGATCGGATTACGCAACACCCCTGCGCAGAACCTCGCCCGGCTGAACATCGAGAGCCGGGTCGACACGCGCAAGCTTTTCGCGGCCATCGATGCCGACCCGGCCGTCTCCGGCGCGGGCGTGGTGTACATCGATGCCGACTTCAACGTGGTGACGCTGCGCGAGTTCCGGCCGATCTGCAGCATCAAGCCCAAGCGCATCATCATTCGTGAGGCGCAGCGCAACATCTCGCCGCAGCAGTTCGCCCAACAGGTCAAGACCAACCCGCGCGAGTCACGGTTGCTGGCCGAAAGCGTCAACACTTCGCTGTCTTGCGCCGGTGCGGTGCTGGGCTGGATCGCGGTGATCGGTGGCACGGCCATCGTGCCCTTCACCGGTGGTGCCAGCCTGTTCATCGCCGGCGTCGGCCTGGCCGCTACGGCGGCGGGCACCGCGCAGTGCGGTATCGGCATGGCGCGGGTGGTCAACGAGATCAACCACCCGGAGCGCAATGACGAGCTGGACAGCGAAGAGTGGTACCAGAACGTCTCCAAGGCCCTGGATATCGTCTCGCTGGCCGGCGTGGGGGCCACAGGGGCGACCATCGCCAAGGTGATGACCATGCGCAAGGCAATGACCGGGCGCAGTTGGTTCCAGAGCCTCAAGGGACTCAACCGCCAGGAGCGCCGTCGGCTGACCAACGAGATTCTGGAAAACCGCAACCCGGCCCTGACCCCGGCCATGCGCAAGGCCCTGCAGCGTACCGGTGAACTGCCCAAGCGCATGCCGGCCCGCGAGATTTCCTCGGCCCTGGCGGTCAACATCAAGGACGCCTTCAGCGTTGGCTTCGGCCTGGTGGGCAGCAACATGGTGCAGACCTACGCCATCGGCTTGTACGAGGAACTCGAAGAGTGAACCAGGGCCTGGATTTCCTGACGATACTGCGCCGGCACTTCCCGGTGTTCATCAGCGCCTTCCTGCTGGCGCTGTTCGCCCTGACGCTGACCTTGATCCTGCTTTTCGAGCTGTACCCGCCGGCCTTGCAGGACTACCCGGCGTACCTGATGGCGGCCAACCTGGGAATGGCGCTGTACCTGTGCATCGCCAACTTCCTGGTGATTCGCGGCCGCCCCTGGGCGGTGTGGCTGATCGTCACCGCGTTGCTGGTGTGCATGCTGGTGGTGCTGGGCCATTGGGGCCGGCGCATGCCCCAGGCGATTTACGTGTTGGGCCTGCTGCTGCCGCTGTGCAGCCTGCTGGTGATCAACAGCCAGCGCTACCGGGCGATGCTCGTGGCGATGGTGCAGGTGCGTGGCCAGCGCAATGAGCTGCGCAAGAACAAGCGCGGCCGCTAGCCGCTTACCGCAGCGTCACCCCTGATTCGCCAATTTCCGGAAGCCTGTCCCATGAAGTCGCTCAAGCTGGTTGCCCTGTTGATTCTGCTGCCCTTGGGCATGGCCCTGTTCGGTGCCTGGGAGTTGCAGCGCAGTGTCGCCACCCAGCAGGAAAACGCCGACTTGCAGGTGTTCATCACCGAGATCCTACCGACCCTGCGGCAGGCGGAAAAACAGCCCGGTATGCAGATGGTCGAGGTGGGTGAAGAACGCATTCCGGTTTCGCTGGCGCTGCAGCGTGCCGAGAAGGTGGCCGACGAGATGGGCGCCCTGCATACCGTAGACCGCGTTCGCCATGGGCTGGCCGTCACGGTGGTCAGCCTCAGCCTGCTGGCCATGCTGATCGGACTGGCCGGGCTGCTGGACCTGCGCCAGGCAGCGGCCCGGGCGCAGCGCTCGCGCGACCGTTTGCTGGAGAGTTTCAGCCAGGTGCGCAAGCGCCTGCCCTTCGTGCTGGTGGGCCACGTGCTGGCCATGGGCACGGTGATGGCGGCGATCTTCGCCTTCGAGGGGCTGGGCATGTGGCATGCCGGGCGCATGTCCTCCGGCGAGTCCAAGCTGCTGTTCATCGCTGGCCTGGCGGCGCTCGGTTGCTTGTATTCGCTGTGGCGCGTGGCCCGGCAACTGCACCTGATGCTGCACCTGTTCGAGCCCGTGCCGCTGACGGTGCTGGGGCGCAGTGTCAGCCGCGAGCAGGCACCGGGACTGTGGCGCTTCGTCGAGACCCTGGCCGAACGCCTTGGCGCCTTGCCGCCGCAGCATATCGTGCTGGGCATCGCCGAAGGCTTCTACGTCACTTCCAGCGACGTGCAGCTGCAGCCCGAAGACGCCCTGCTGTCCGGGCGCACCCTGCACGTGCCGGTGACTTACCTGGGGCTGCTCGACAGCGATGAGATCAGCGCGGTGATCGGCCATGAACTGGGGCATTTCGTCGGCGAAGACACCGAGTACAGCCTGCGCTTCCTGCCCATCTACGACGGCATCGGGCGCAGCCTGGAGGTGCTGGCCGGGCACATGCTGCAGGGCGACCCGCTGCAACGCGCGATCCTGCGCCCCGCGTTGATGCTGGGCGTGTATTTCATGGAGCGCTTCGACCATTCGGTGCATCACTGGAACCGCGTGCGCGAGCTGGCGGCCGATAGCGCCGGTGCGCGGTTGGGCGGCAATCTGGCGGCGGCCTCGGCGCTGGTGCGCATTTCGGTGCTTGAGCCGTTGCTGGTGGAACGTATCAACGAGCACATTCGCCAGGCCATCGAAGAACCCGATGAGGGCGGACACCGCGACCCGCTGCCGGTGTGCCTGATCCGTGAGCTGGCACAGAGCCCCCTGGTGCTGCCAGCTGAAGAGATGGCCGTGCAGCTGCCGCACCCTTCCGACACCCACCCGTCCAACGGCGAACGCCTGGCGGCCTTGCAGGTCGACGCCGCCGAGGCGGTGAACCGAGGCACCCGGCCCATCGACGCGGCGCAGGCCTGTGAGGCGCTGGAAGCCTTCTTCAGCGACCCGCAGGCACTCTGTATGCGCCTGGGCCAGGACTGCCTGGGGCATTTCGTGGAGCAGGACGCGGAGATCATCCGCCAGTTGCAGGAGGATGTCGGTCAGGTCAGCGGCGATGTGCCTCTGCATGAAGGCGGGCGCGTGCGGGGCGTGGCCACTGGCTTCACCTTCATCATGGTGGCAGCGGCGGGCATGCTGTTGCTGGTGCTGCCGTGGATGTCGCCGGAGCGCACCGCCGACGTGCGGGGCACCCTGTGGGCGGTGGGCGGCGTACTGGCCAGCCTGGGCTTGATGATGTTGCCGTTGTCGATTCGTTTGGTGCGGCGTGCCCATGAAACGGCCTTGCTGCTAACGCCCGAGCACCTGGTATTCGCCAACCTGGAAAAGCCCGTGCCGATCCGTGATATCGCCGATTTCAACCTGGTGATGAAGCCGGCGCCCAGTTTGCAGTTCCTGATCGAAGATCACGCGCCACTGCCGCAGACCCGTTTTCGCTCGTTCTTCAGGCCCTGTGTACGGGTGCTGGAAAAAAAACGCATGCTGGACCTGACGCTGGTGCAGTTCTGCCGTGACAACAAGGCCCTCAAGCCTGAGGAGCTGATGCTGCTGGTGGTGACCTACCTCAACGCGGCCAATGCCCGGCATTTCCTGCAGCAGCGGGAGGCCGGGCAGGGCGAGATGGCGGCAGAGGAGCCGGCACCACCGGAGCGCGGGCAATAAAAAACCCGCCGAAGCGGGTTTGTGCCAAGACCATTCCAACTCCCTGTCAGCAGCATCCTGGCATGGTCGATCGTCCCTGATCCTGGCGAACGTCCTGTTCACCAGTGGTTGGATCCAATCATAGGCATGCTTTAGCAGTCGGAAAATGGCCATTGCCCCCGACTGTGTGTAAGCCTTTGGCTATTCGCGTGCACCGCTCGTCGCCCGGGCATACGGGCATTTTTCTGCAGGCATGAAAAAACCCGCCGAAGCGGGTTTGGGTATCCAAAACCATCCAACTCCCTGTCGGTAGCATCCAGGCAAATGGTTGATCGTCCCTGATCCTGACGCGCTCCCTGCGTGTCAGTGGATTGGATCCAATAGTAGAGATTCGTCAGGGTATTTCAAATAGCCAAATCGCCATTCGGCGTGTAAGACATTGGCTATATATGAAATTGATTCTCATTTTTGACTTTGCCGAGTCATTGCGCCGGTGACGGCTCGCTGGGCTTTGCGGCGGACGATTCGGGCGCCTGTGTCTTGGGTGGCGGGGCGATGTCGGCGGCGTGGCGGCGCAGTTGCGACAGCAGCAGACATAGACTGAGCAAGGCCAGCAGGCCGCACAGCAGGATCATGGCGTAGGGGCGCTGCGGGCGTACCGGGCGTGGCAATGCCTTGCCGGGGTGGCTGCCCAGCACGATATCCACGTGGCCCGGTGTCAGGCGATTGATGCGGATGACGCCGTCGTCCGTCTTGGATGGGCGCTGGGATTCCATTCCGACTCCAGGGGTGCAGGGCCATGGGCTTTCGCGAGGCTGGCCTGCAGCGTGATGAGTGATGGCCAGCGTATCGGCGTACCGGGCTGTTTCTGTAACGTAGGCCACTTTCCCGACGCTGCGAGCCTGCCGCCATGCCTGCCGATCTACCCCAATACAGCGACTACCCCTACGTCCAACCGGTCACCCTGCGCTGGCAGGACAACGACCTGCGGGGGCATGTCCACAGCGCCGCCTACTACAGTTTCTTCGACAGCACCGTGAATGCCTGGCTGGTCGAGCGTGGTGGGGTCGATCTCCACGAAGGGCCGTGCGTGGCGTGGGTGGTCAGCTCGGCCTGTGATTACTTCAGTTCGCTGAGCTATCCCGCAGTCGTCGAAGTCGGCCTGAGGGTTACCCGGCTCAGTGGCAGCACGGTGGAGTTCGAGCTGGCGGTATTTCGCGTCGATGAGCCGGAGCCCTGTGCGGTAGGACGTATCGTGCAGGTGCTGGTCGACCGCCAGACCGGCCAGCCGGTCGTCATTCCCGACCCATTGCGCGTCGCCCTGAAGGGTTTACAGCCGTCCTGAATGCAAACGGGCCGCTCGATGAGCGGCCCGTGTCCTGCAGCGTATGCAGCGGTAGGGATCAGCGATGACGCCAGTGGCGGTCATGCTTGTAATGACCGTGTTTGCGCGGGCCATGGCCATGACGGTATTCGCGATGGTCACGGCCGCCACGGTAGCGACGGTCGTCGTCACGACTCTCGTTACCCATGTAGTTGCCCAGTGCGCCACCGGCGCCGCCGCCGGCCGCCGCACCGATCAGGCTGCCGGTGTTGCCGCCCACGCTGCGGCCGATCACGTTGCCGCCGGCGGCACCCAGGCCGCCGCCAATCGCCGCTTCGGTACGGTTACGACGGTCGGCACCGACTGCGCCACCGGCGGCACCACCCAGGCCGGCACCAATGGCCGCACCGGTATTACCGCCAACCTGTTGGCCGACGACTGAGCCAAGCACTCCGCCCAATGCTCCGCCAACGCCCGCTTCCAGGTTGCCCGCCAAGGCGGAACCGGTCACGAGAGAAAGAGACAACAAAAGAACCGAGGAGAACTTCATGTGGGGAATCTCATAGGGATGACGGCGCGATCGTGCAATTAACTTTTTATTCAGGCAACGCCAATCCGACGAATAACACGATTGTTTCAACAATCGCCAAGTTATTGTTTTGGCTGGGGAACTTAGTGTTGATTGCTGAGTCTCATGCTACTTGATTCGCAGCGTTCAGGCCCGTAGGGCCGGCCATTGCAGCCGTTTTCAAGCAGAAGTATCAATCATCTTCGGGGTGGTTGGAAATATTTTTAAATATATATTTCCCGTTCGGCAAGTGAACTTTCAATTTTAAATAGCATAACGGCGCCCTTGGGCGCCGTTATTGTTTTGCCTGAATGATCTGTTGCGCGCGTCAGGCGATGCGTGCGGTTTCGCTGGCGCGTTCAAGGCGCACGGCGATGAACTTCGAGGTCGGGGTATGGCTGCCGGCGCCGACGCTTTCCAGCGGTACCAGCGGGTTGACCTCGGGGTAGTAGGCCGCCGCCTGACCGGCCGGAATGTCGAAGGCCAGCAGGGTGAAGCCCTTGACCCGACGCTCCAGCCCGTCGCCCCACAGCGAGACCAGGTCGACCTTCTGACCCGGCTGGAAGCCCAGGCGCATGATGTCCGCCTCGTTGGCAAACACCACCTCGCGCTGACCCTTCACGCCCCGGTAGCGGTCGTCCAGGCCGTAGATGGTGGTGTTGTACTGGTCGTGGGAACGCATCGACTGCAGGATCAGGTCAGGCTTCTGCCCCGAGGCCAGCATGCGCTCGTCGATCAGGCTGCCAGGCAGCAGGTTGGCCTTGAAGTTGGCGCGTTCCGAAGCGGTGTTCCAGCGCCGCGAACCGGCCGAGTTGCCCAGGTAGAAGCCGCCTGGCTGCTCCAGGCGCTGGTTGAAGTCCTTGAAGCCGGGAATGGTGTCGGCGATCAGGCTGCGGATACGGCTGTAGTCTTCCACCAGCCACAGCCAGTCCACCGGCTTGTTGCCCAGGGTGGCGTGGGCGATACCGGCGACGATGGCCGGCTCGGAACGCATCTGCCTGGACAGCGGCTGCAACTGGCCGAACGAGGCGTGCACCATGCTGAACGAGTCTTCCACGGTGACTGCCTGTGCGCCGCCGGCCTGCTGGTCGACGTCGGTACGCCCGTAGCACGGCAGGATCAGCGCTTCTTTGCCGTGCATCAGGTGGCTGCGGTTGAGCTTGGTGCTGACCTGCACGGTGAGGTCGCAGTTTTTCAGTGCCGCAGCGGTGCGCGGGCTGTCCGGTGTGGCCTGGGCGAAGTTGCCGCCCAGGGCGATGAACACCTTGGAGCGACCTTCGGCCATGGCGTGGATCGCCTCGACCACGTTGTGGCCATTGTCACGTGGCACCTTGAACTTGAAGCGCTGCTCCAGGGTGTCGAGGAGGAACTTCGGCGGCCGCTCGTTGATGCCCATGGTGCGGTCGCCCTGCACGTTGCTGTGGCCACGCACCGGGCACAGGCCTGCGCCCGGTTTGCCGATGTTGCCGCGCAGCAGCATGAGGTTGGCGATTTCCTGGATGGTCGCCACCGAGTGACGGTGCTGGGTGATGCCCATGGCCCAGCACATGATGACGTTCTTGCCCTTGGCGTACATGCGCGCGGCGCGCTCGATCTCGCCGATCGGCAGGCCGGACTGCTCGATGATGGTCTCCCACGAGGTGTCGTCCACCGCCGCCAGGTAGTCCAGCAGGCCATCGGTGTGCTCGTTGAGGAAGGCGTGGTCGAACACCGGCTCGCTGTTGCTGGCCTGGGCGTCACGCTCCCACTGGCGCAGGAACTTGGCCATGCCGCGCAGCACTGCCATGTCGCCGCCCAGCGCCGGGCGGAAGTACGCGGTGTTGGTCGGCTTGTCGCTGTTGGTGAGCATCTCCACCGGGTGCTGCGGGTGCTGGAAGCGTTCCAGGCCGCGCTCCTTGAGCGGGTTGATGACCACCACCTGGGCGCCACGTTTCACCGCGTCACGCAGCGGGTCGAGCATGCGCGGGTGGTTGGTGCCGGGGTTCTGGCCCCAGACGAAGATGGCGTCGGCGTGTTCGAAGTCGTCGAAGGTCACCGTGCCCTTGCCCACCCCCACGCTTTGCGACAGCGCCACGCCACTGGCTTCGTGGCACATGTTCGAGCAGTCGGGGAAGTTGTTGGTGCCGTAGGCACGCACGAACAGCTGGTAGAGGAACGCCGCTTCGTTGCTGGCCCGGCCCGAGGTGTAGAACTCGGCCATGTTCGGGTCGGGCAGGGCGTTGAGGTGCTTGGCGATCAGCGCGAAGGCGTCGTCCCAGGCAATGGGCTTGTAGCGGTCCGATTCGCGGTCGTAGACCATCGGCTCGGTCAGGCGGCCCTGGTACTCGAGCCAGTAGTCGCTCTGTTCGAGCAGCCAGCTGACGCTGTAGCGCGCGAAGAACGCCGGGTCGACGCGACGCTTGGTGGCTTCCCAGTTGACCGCCTTGGCGCCGTTCTCGCAGAACTTGACCATGCCGCTTTCCGGCGAGTCGCCCCAGGCGCAACCGGGGCAGTCGAAACCGCCGTTCTGGTTGGTCTTGAGCATCGCACGCAGGTTCTTCAGGGCGTTGTCGCTGCCCAGCCAGGCCTGGGTCACGCTGATCAGTGCGCCCCATCCGCCGGCCGGGCCCTTGTACGGTTTGTAACGGGGAGTCGGTGTCTTGTCGGCTTGATGATGAGTCACGATCGGTTCTCCATCGCAGGGCTGTAGACCCGCGGCGCACTGTGCTGCGGCAGGTGAATCAGGTTGAGGTTGTGGCGGCGCGCCCATTGCAGGGCCAGGCCGGTGGGTGCGGACAGGCTGACCAGGGTCTGCAGGCCGGCGCGCAGGGCTTTCTGGATCAGCTCCAGGCTGCAGCGGCTGGTGACCACGGCCACGCCACCGGCCAGGGGAATGCCCTGGCGCACCAGCGCACCAATGAGTTTGTCCAGGGCGTTGTGCCGGCCGATGTCTTCACGGCTGAGCAGCAGTTCGCCCTGGTCGTTCATGAACAAGGCGGCATGCACGGCGCCGCTGTGCCGGCCCAGGGGCTGGAAGTCGCTGATGCGCTGGCGCAGGCCGTCGAGCCAATGGGCCGGCGGCAGGGCGGTGGCGGGCAATACCTGAAGTTCCGGCAGGGCCTGTTCCACCGCTTCGACCCCGCACAGGCCGCAGCCGGTGGTGCCGGTCAGTTGCCGGCGATGTTCCTTGAGTGCCCAGAAGGCGCGGCTGGCGATTTCGACCTCGGCTTGCATCGACGAGCCGCAGCCGCTCAAGCGGAAGTCGTAGATTTCGTCAGGCGAAGCGATGATGCCGCTGCCCAGGCTGAAACCGACGATGAAGTCTTCCAGGTCGCTGGGGCTGACCAGCATCACCGCCTGGCTGATGCCGTTGTAGGCGATGGCCAGGGCGACTTCTTCGGCCAGCGCGGTTTCGGCCGCTGCGCTGCCCTCGAGGTTCGAGTACTGATAGGACTGGCTGGCGCCGAGCGCGGAAGCATCGGGAACTGACGCCGCGCCGACCGTGCGCTTGGCGTGCATGGGTTGGTATACCGGCAGATTGATAGCTCTAAGCCTAGGCCGGTTGTCGGAATCCGTCTAATCGCTAGTTCCGATGCTGCGATAGATGACGTCGATCAATGCACGGCAGGTCGATTTCTGCCTTGTCGACGCGCTTCAGGCATCCGTCGCCAGCAGCTCGAAGCACACCTCTGCAAGGGTCGAGCGCGGTGCGCCACGGCGCATGATCAGCCCCAGACTGGCCAGGGTTCGGGCATCTTCGATGGGGTGCAGGTGCAGGGAATCGCCCAGCTGTTCCAGGCCGCCTTCCAGCGGCATGATCGCGCAGCACAGGCCGCCGCGTACCGCCTGCAGCAACTGATGCACCGCGTCGGTCTGCAACAGCGGCTGCGGCTGCAGGCCACGGCTCTGGAAGTTGTGGTCGATGGACTGACGAAAATGCATGCCGCCGGTCAGCAGGCCCAGCGGCAGGTCGATCAGGTCGGCCCAGCCCAGTGCTTGCTCGCCGAACTGAAAGTGCCGCACGTCGTAGAGCAGGCCCATGCGCGTCTCGCCCAGCGGCAAGGTCTCGAAGCGTTGCTCGTCGAGGCGCTCAAGGTAGGACACGCCCAGGTCCAGGCGGTTGCTCGACAGCTGGTCGAGGATCTGTTCGGAACTGAGCGACGACAGCTCGAATTGCAGGTGCGGATGCAACTGGTGCAGGCGCTGCAGCAGCGGCAGCGGGTCGAAGCTCGACAGCGGCACCACGCCCAGGCGCAGCGTACCCACCAGATGCCCCCGGCACACGGCGGCCTCGGCCTGCAGGCCGTCGTAGGCCGACAGCACCGTGCGTGCCCAGGCCAGGATACGCTCGCCCGGTGCGGTGAAACCCTCGAAGCGCTGGCCGCGCTTGACCAGTTCCAGCCCCAGCTCCTGCTCCAGATTGCGCAGGCGCATCGACAGGGTCGGCTGGGTGATGTTGCAGCGCGCTGCCGCCTGGCCGAAGTGCCGGGTCTCGTCGAGGGCAATCAGGAACTTCAACTGCTTGATATCCATCGTCACTCCGGATGGGGGCATTCAGGGGCTCGATTCTACGCACTCGTCCCGACATTCATAGGCCCTGACGCTGGTCGGAAGGCCTGCCGCGCGCAGGGGCGGCAACTATCGTTGTTGTGCGGGCACGAATCGGACCGCAAGGAGGTGCAACCATGGGACTCTTCGATTTCGTTAAAGATGCAGGCGAGAGCGTTCTCGATTTTCTGACACCGGGCCGGGCTCACGCCGATGACTTGAAAAAGCACATCGAGAACGTCGGCCTGGGCAATCCCAACGTCCAGATCAGCGTGGAGGGCGACCGCAAGGTCGTGGTCAGCGGCCAGGTGGCCAGCCAGGAGGAGAAGGAAAAGATCCTGCTGGCGCTGGGCAACATCAAGGGCATCGAGCAGGTCGATGACCAGATCACCGTCGGCGGCGGTGGGAGTGGGAGTGGGAGTGGGAGTGGGAGTGGGAGTGGCGGCAGTAGTGGCGGTACGCCAGAGCCGCAGCCGCGCTTCGTCACGGTGAAGTCGGGCGACACCCTCGGGGGCATTGCCAGGGCCGTCTATGGCGACGCCGGCCAGTTTCAGAAGATCTTCAAAGCCAACCAGCCCATGCTCAAGAGCCCGGACCGCATCTATCCCGGCCAGGTGCTGCGCATTCCCGATTGACCTCGAAGCCAGGGGCGGCTTGAGCCGCAATACTGTTCGGTTAAGCGCTTTGCGGCTTGGAGTAATTGGATGGACTCGCCCCCGCCGAGGCGTCTATGCGCCACGGTGGCATCCTATAGATGTCAGCGACAGCGAGGGCGAGACCATGAGCAAGAATACTTCCAAAAAGACCGCTTTGCCTGCAACCGATATCACGGCCTGCACCACCCTGGCTGTGGACCTGGCAAAGAACGTGTTTCAGGTCGCAGGTGAGGATCAGCTGGGCAGAGTGATCTACGAGAAGCGCATCCGGTCGCGTGAGGCGTTCATCACCTTCCTGCAGCAATTGCCAGCAGGCATGGCGGTGCTGATGGAAACCGGCCCAGGCGCTCAAGCCTGGGGGCGGATGCTGCTCAAGCAAGGGCAGCGACCTAGCATCCTGCCCGCTCGACATGTAGCGGGGCACCGCAGTGGGCCAAAAAACGACCGCAATGACGCGTTGGCCATTCTTCGGGCCGGTCGAGACCTGCGTATTCATGCCGTACCCGTCAAAACCGAGGCGGCGCAACAGATGCAAGCGCTGCATCGGGTACGGCAGCGCTATGTGAAAGAGCATACGGCCATGGGCAATCAAATGCGGGGGCTGCTATTGGAATATGGCATTGCCATTCCCCTGGGCAAAGCCGCTATTGATCGAGAAGTCGGTCGGCTCCTTGAGCATTCAAGCCCATTGGTTCCAGAGCCGCTGCATGAGCTGATGGCAGAACTGTTGCAAGAGTGGAAGAGCCTGGAAGCGCGAATAGAGGTGATAACCGGCCGTGTCAAACGCGCCGCTGCAGAAAACGAGACAACCAAAAGATTAATGACCGTGCGCGGTATCGGCCCGATTCTCTCCTCGGCCGTGGTGGCCAAGCAGACTGAACCTGAGCGCTTTGCGAACGCTCGAGATTTCGCGGCCTACTTCGGTACGGTGCCCGAGCAGCACAGCAGTGGAAACGCGGTGCGTCTGGGCAAGATGACCAAGCGCGGAGATGCCTATATCCGCAGCCTGGCCATCCAGGGGGCCCACGCTGTGCTAAGGCAGCTCACCCCCAGCTCGGAGCATCCAGATGATCGGCGTTTACAGCGGTGGCTGAGCCGCCACGGACAAAAAGGCGCCGCAGTACGACTGGCCAATCGCAACCTGCGGATCATTTGGGTGCTTCTGCAAAACAATGAAACCTATCGCCGCCAGCCAGGGGATACTCAGGAGGCCGCGATGAGCCTGTAATTTAAAGAGTTCTGCCACCGAGACGCTGTGACGTTTCAACCCCTTGCTAGAAAACATTGACCCCAGGTTAGACCGTCGCGAATGAATGCCTGCGCTCCTACCGGCCCTTGAGGCCTGACTGTAATCGGCATTTCGCGAGCTGATCCAATGTTGGCCAGAAGCCAGGCGCTTCCTCGAATAGGCCTGATACATAGATGCAACCGGGCAGCAGTGTTTAAAGCAAAGCGTGTTGACAGTGTGGGGCGAGTCCATACATAGGAGTGGCTTCAGCCGCGAAGCTTTCGCGGCTGAATTCAGGACTTGGGCGTGAGAATGATCTGCGCCGGCTGCTGGCGGCTGATCTGCTTGCTCATGTCCAGTTCGAAGCTGGAATTGAGCTTGTTGACCCGCTTGCTCAGCAGGTTGGCCAGCCATGGGAAGTCATCGGTGCGCGGCACGCGGACTAGCACGGCACAGTTGAAATTCACCACATCCGAGGCGATGGCATCGAGCTGTCGACGCATCTCGGCGATGTCGGTGGTTTTCAGCTCGATCAGCGTGTTCGGTGCGCTCGGGTCGATGAGCTTGGCGATGCGCCGGGCTTCAGCGGCGGCCAGCTCGGCTTCGGCCTGGTCCAGTTCGGCCTTGCGTGCCTGGGCGATGGCGCCGTTGACGCCGCTGGTCAGGGCCGGGGCCTTGGGCATCAGCGCACGGGCGCGGCTCAGGGCGGTGGCTGCGCCGTTGACGTCACCCTTCTGCAGGCTGATCTGGCTGCGGCTCAGGTAGGCCTCGGCCAGCTGGCGCTGCAAGGGGTCCAGGCGCGGGTCCGCGTCATTGGCAGCCTGCAGCGCCGCCAACTGGTCTTCGGCAGTGGCCAGCTCATTGCCGGTGATGCTCTGTTCGAGCTGGGCGAAAGCGTCTGGCGCGGCTTCGGGCACGCTGTTGGCGGCCGGTGGCGTGCTCTGACAGGCTCCCAGGAACAGGGAAAAGGCGGCGAGCAGCAGATAGCGGGAGGCGGGCAGTTTCATTCCTGCGGTTCTCTATTTGCGCAAAAAACGAGCAAGTCTACACCGCCCGCCGGGGTAGAACAAAGCTGAGCAGAAACAGCGCACAGGCGCAGACCACGATCGAAGGCCCGGCCGGGGTGTCCTTGAACCACGACAGCGACAAACCGCCGCACACCGCAACCAATCCCAGCACGCTGGCCCCCAGGGCCATCTGCTCCGGCGAACGGGCGTGCCGCTGGGCCGCCGCTGCCGGGATGATCAGCAGCGAAGTGATCAGCAGCACGCCGACGATCTTCATCGCCACGGCGATCACCACGGCGATCAGCAGCATCATGGTCATGCGCAGGGTGGTCACCGGCAGGCCTTCGACCCTGGCCAGCTCTTCGTGCACCGTCACCGCCAGCAAGGGGCGCCACAGGCTGAGGATCAGTACCAGCACCAGCGCGCTGCCGCCGAGGATCCAGGCCAGGTCCGTGGGGCTGATCGCCAGCAGGTCGCCGAACAGGTAGGCCATCAGGTCGATGCGCACCTCATGCATGAAACTCAGGACCACCAGGCCCAGCGACAGGGTACTGGGGGCGAGGATGCCCAGCAGGGTGTCGGAGGCCAGCGGCTGGCGCTGTTGCAGAGTCACCAGCAGGATCGCCAGCAGCAGGCAGCCCACCGTCACCGCCAGGGTCGGGCTGATGTCCAGCAGAAAACCCAGGGCCACGCCGAGCAGCGCCGCATGGGACAGGGTGTCGCCGAAATAGGCCATGCGCCGCCACACCACGAAAGAGCCCAGGGGGCCTGCGACCAGGGCCAGGGCGATGCCGGCGAGCAGGGCATACAACAGAAAATCAGCCATGCTTGCAGCCGTCTCCGTGAACGTGAGGTTTGAAGCGCGGGGTCGCGCTCGGGGTTTCGCTGACCACCTCGCCATGCAGGTCATGGGCGTGGTCGTGGTGGTGGTGATAGATCGCCAGGCTAGGGGCGTTCTGGCCGAACAACTCGACGAACGCCGGGTCGTTACTGACCTGCTCCGGGTGCCCGGAACAGCACACGTGGCGGTTCAGGCACACCACCTGGTCGGTGGTGCTCATCACCAGGTGCAGGTCGTGGGAGACCATCAGCACGCCGCAGCCGTGGCGGTCGCGCAGGCGGGTGATGAGGCTGTACAGCTCGGCCTGCCCCGCTACGTCGACGCCCTGTACCGGTTCATCGAGCACCAGCAGCTCGGGCTCGCGCAGCAAGGCGCGGGCCAGCAGCACGCGCTGCATCTCGCCGCCGGAAATACCCTGCAGCGGGCTGTCGATGACCTTACCGGCGCCGACTTCCTCCAGCGCGGCTTCGGCCTTGGCGCGGTCCACGCCCGGCACCAGGCGCAGGAAGCGCAGCACCGACAGCGGCAGGGTCTGGTCGACGTGCAGCTTCTGCGGCATGTAGCCCACGCGCAGTTTCGGCTTGCGCCAGACCTCGCCCGAGGTGGGTTGCAGCAGGCCGAGCACGGCGCGCACCAGGGTGGTCTTGCCGGCACCGTTGGGGCCGATCAGGGTGACGATCTCCCCGGCGCCGACGCTCAGGGCAATGTTTTCCAGAACCGTCTGGCCAGCGAAATTCACCGCCACCTGGTCCAGGCGGATCAGCACTTTGCTCATCAGGCCGCCTTGCAGCCGGCGCACACGCCGACGATCTCGATGGTCTGGCCTTCGGCGCTGAAGCCCACGTCGCCAGCGGCCTTGACCACCGCCTGGCTGATGGCCGGGTTCTGCAGTTCGATGGCCGCGTGGCAGTTACGGCAGATCAGGAACTGGCCCTGGTGCGCATGGGCCGGGTGGTTGCAACCGGTGAAGGCGTTGAGCGAGGCGATGCGATGCACCAGGCCGTTTTCCAGCAGGAAGTCCAGCGCCCGATACACGGTGGGTGGCGCGGCGCGGCGGCCGTCTTCTTCGCTGAGCACGCCGAGGATGTCGTAGGCGCCCAGCGGCTTGTGGCTTTGCCACACCAGCTCCAGCACCCGACGACGCAGGGCGGTCAGGCGCAAGCCTTTGCTGGCGCACAGGGCGTCGGCTTCGCTGAGAGCGTGGTGTACGCAATGGGAATGATCGTGGGGGCGGCTGGCCAGGGGAGTGATAGGCATGGGCGGCGACGATATTGGCTGGAGACGTTATTATGTTACCGGTTCCTGCCCGATATGAGTGTCCCTCGTGCGTCGACTTCTTAATCTTTTTGTCGTAATGGCATCCAGCTATGCGCTGGCTGCGCCTTCTCTGGCCCAGGCCGAAGTCCAGGTCCTGACCAGCATCAAGCCCCTGCAATTGATCGCCGCCGCCGTCCAGGACGGGGTCGGCAAGCCTGACGTGCTGCTGCCGCCCGGTGCCTCGCCGCATCACTATGCCCTGCGTCCTTCCGACGTGCGGCGCGTTGCGGATGTCGAGCTGTTCTACTGGGTAGGCCCGGACATGGAAGGCTTCCTGCCTCGGGTATTGCAGAACCGCAGCCGCCCGGCGGTCGCAGTGCAGAGCCTGCCCGGCATGCAGTTGCGGCACTTCGGCGAAGACCAGGCCTCCCACGCCGACCATGATCACGACCACGACGAAGCGCACGCCGATGCGGGCGATGACGATCATGACCACGATCATCGTCCCGGCAGCCTGGATTCGCACCTGTGGCTGTCGACGGTCAATGCCCGGGTGATCGCCGCGAAGATGGCTGCCGACCTGAGCGCCGCCGACCCGGCCCATGCGGCGCGCTATGCCAGCAACGCGCAGGCCTTCGGCAAGCGCCTGGATGCTCTGGACGCGCGTATCAAGGCACGGGTCAGCGGGGTGGCTGGCAAGCCGTGGTTCGTGTTCCACGAAGCCTTCGACTACTTCGAACAGGCCTACGGCCTGCAGCACACCGGCGTATTCAGTGTCGCCAGTGAAGTGCAGCCCGGCGCCCGCCATGTGGCAGCGATGCGCGAACGGCTCAAGGAAGCGGGCAAGACGTGCGTGTTCAGCGAACCGCCGATGCGTCCGAAACTGGCCGAGACCCTCACCGCCGGCCTGCCAGTGAAGCTCGCCGAACTGGACGCCCTGGGTGGCTACACCCCGGCCAGCGCCAACGGTTATGAGCAACTGCTGGAAAAGCTCGGCAACGACCTGGCCGGTTGCCTGGAAAGCCTCTGATCCTCGTTTGGCAGTCAGGCCTGTAAGGCGCCCCCGAAATTTTCAGGAGGGCGCCTGGTCGCGAAAAGACCGGCAACATCATCGAGTTTGCTGCGAACATGACGTAGCCATCGCCAGCAAGCTCGCTCCAGCGGTCTGACTTTTTTGGCCTTGCGCGGCGGTTACAGCGCGAACGGCAGCGGCAGGCGTACGTCCTGGCGCTGGCGCAGGCGGTGCTCGAACTCGGCCGGGTCGTGGATCAGCACGTCCTGGCCGGCGAAGGCTTCGGCGGCGATCAGGCGCGACAGCCAGAAGCGCACGCAGGCCACCCGCAGCATGACCGGCCACAGCTCGGCCTCGGCAGGGGTGAACGACCGCTGCGCGGCGTAGGCACCGAGCAAGGCCTTGGCACGCACCGGGTCCAATTGGCCGTCGGCCTCGGAGCACCAGTCGTTCAGGGCAATCGCCAGGTCATAGAGCATCGGCCCGGAACAGGCGTTGTAGAAGTCGATCACGCCGGTCAGGTGCGTGCCCTCGAACATCGCGTTGTCGCGGAACAGGTCGGCATGCAGGTTGGCGCGCGGCAGGGCGAGAATTGCCTGGCGATGCCGTTCGATCTCCTGCAGGGCCCGGTCCAGCAGCTCGGCCTGACTGGCATGAAGGTGCGAAAGGAAGTTGCGGCCCTCTTCGAGCATCCAGTCCAGGCCACGGTCGGTCTTGCGCTCCAGCACTTGGTCACGGGTCGCCAGGTGCAGGCGCGCCTGCAGGTCGCCAATCGCCGCACAATGCTGGGTATTGGGCTCCTTGATGTGTTTGCCGGCCAGGCGCGGTTGCAGCAGCGCTGGCTTGCCTTTCAGCTCGCGCAGGGCCTGGCCGCTGGTATCCCGCAGGGCATAGGGCACTGGCAGGTCGGCGGCGTGCAGCACGTCGAGCAGTTCGATGAAGAACGGCATCTCCTGCACCGGGCCGCGCTCGACCAGGGTCAGGACGAACTCGCCCTGTTCCAGGCTGATGAAGTAATTGGTGTTTTCACTACCGGCGGCGATGCCCTGATAGTCGAGCAGGCGGCCGAGCCCGTAGGTGGACAGGAAGGTTTCCAGCTCGGGCCGGGCCAGGGGGGTAAAGACGGACATATGCCAGCTCAAAAAAGGTTGATGTGAAGGTTACCAGCTAAAGATTTCCCACTGGGGGATCAGCATGTCCGGTTGGTCCGAACGGATGAAATTGGGGCTCGTGCCATCAGCGCGCACGAGAAAATACGGCTTGCCGTGCTTGGGCGTGATCTTGATCGCATAGAGGAAGCCATTCTGGCGGTACTCCTGGATGGTCTTGTCGCCCTCGGTACGGATCGTCACTTCAGGGTCGGCCGAAGGTGTGTCGTCTGCGGCCACCGCCAGCAACGGCGCGGTCAGCAACAGGCTGGTCAACCACAAGCGATTTATCGTGCGCATGATAACCTTGCCCCTTTGTTGTCCATGGTCCGCGCATTTTAGCGCCGACCCCGCCGAAAAGGTTGAATCTGCTCATGAGCCAAGCTCCCCTCGTCCTGGTGGACGGTTCGTCGTACCTGTACCGTGCCTTCCACGCCCTGCCGCCGCTCACCACCTCCAAGGGCCTGCCCACCGGCGCCGTGAAGGGTGTGCTGAACATGCTCAAGAGCCTGCGCAAGCAGTATCCGGACAGCCCGTTCGCCGTGGTCTTCGATGCCAAGGGCGGCACCTTCCGCGACGAGCTGTTCGCCGAGTACAAGGCCAACCGCCCCAGCATGCCCGACGACCTGCGGGTACAGATCGACCTGCTGCACGCCTGCGTCAAGGCGCTGAGCTACCCGATGCTGTGCGTGGAGGGGGTCGAGGCCGACGACGTGATCGGCACCCTGGCGCGCAGCAGCGCCGCCGCGCAGCGACCGGTGGTCATCTCCACCGGCGACAAGGACATGGCGCAGCTGGTGGACGGGCACATTACGCTGGTCAACACCATGACCGGTAGTGTGCTGGACGTGGCCGGCGTGAAGGAGAAATTCGGTGTCGGCCCCGAGCACATCATCGACTACCTGGCGCTGATGGGCGACAAGGTCGACAACATCCCTGGCGTACCTGGCGTGGGCGAGAAGACCGCCACCGGCCTGCTGGTGGGTATCGGCGGCGGCCTGGCGGACCTGTACGCCAACCTCGACGCCGTAGCCGCCCTGCCGATTCGTGGCGCCAAGACCCTGGGCGCCAAGCTGGCCGAACACCGCGACATGGCCTTCCTGTCGTACGAGCTGGCGACCATCAAGTGCGACGTGCCGCTGGACGTGCAGATCGACGAGCTGGTGATCGGCGAGCCAGACCGCGAGAAGCTGGTCGAGCTGTACACCGAGCTGGAGTTCAAGAGCTGGCTCAACGATATCGAGCGTGACGCCCGTCGTGCCGGCCAGGAAATCGCCCAGCCGCAAGCCGCGCCCAGTGACCATTCCGGCTACGAGACCATCCTCGACCAGGCGCGCTTCGAGGCCTGGCTGGACAAGCTGAACAAGGCCGAGCTGATCGCCTTCGACACCGAGACCACCGGTCTCGACGCCCAGAAGGCGCAACTGGTAGGCCTGTCGTTCGCGGTCAAGACCGGCGAAGCGGCGTACATCCCGCTGACGCACTCCTACATGGGCGTGCCCGAGCAGCTGGACCGCGACAAGGTGTTGCTGGCCCTCAAGCCGCTGCTCGAAGACCCGGCCAAGGCCAAGGTCGGGCAGAACGCCAAGTACGACATCAACATCCTCGCCAACTGCGCCATCGGCGGCGACCCGGCCAACGGCATCACCGTGCGCGGCGTGGCCTTCGACACCATGCTCGAATCCTACGTGCTCAACTCGGTGGCCACCGCCCATGACATGGACAGCCTGGCGGCCAAGTACCTGGGCCAGCAGACCATCCGTTTCGAAGACATCGCCGGCAAGGGCAAGAAGCAGCTGACCTTCGACCAGATCGCCCTGGAACAGGCCGGCCCTTACGCCGCCGAGGATGCCGACGTGACCCTGCGCCTGCACCAGGCGCTGTCTGACAAGCTCAACGCCGAGCCGGGCTTGCTGTCCGTGCTGCAGGACATCGAGATGCCGCTGGTGCCGGTGCTGGCGCAGATCGAGCGCCAGGGGGCGCGGGTCGATGCCGCGCTGCTGGGCGTGCAGAGCGTCGAGCTGGGCAACAAGATGGTCGAGCTGGAACGCCAGGCTTTCGAACTGGCCGGCGAGCCGTTCAACCTGGGTTCGCCCACGCAGCTGGGCAAGATCCTCTACGAGAAGCTGCAGCTGCCGGTGCTGGGCAAGACCCCGACCGGCAAGCCGTCGACTTCCGAAGACGTGCTGGTCAAGCTCGCCGAACAGGGCCACGAGTTGCCGACCCTGCTGCTGCAGTACCGCTCGATCAGCAAGCTCAAGAGCACCTACACCGACACCCTGCCCGGCCAGATCAACCCGCGCACCGGCCGTGTGCACACCTCGTACAACCAGGCTGGCGCCGCCACCGGGCGTTTCTCGTCCAGTGAGCCGAACCTGCAGAACATTCCGGTGCGTACCGCCGAGGGGCGGCGCATCCGCCAGGCCTTCGTCGCCTCGCCCGGCTACAAGCTGCTGGCCGCGGACTATTCGCAGATCGAACTGCGCATCATGGCCCACCTGGCCAAGGACGAAGGCCTGCTGCACGCCTTCCGCAACGACCTGGACGTGCACCGCGCCACCGCCGCCGAGGTCTTCGGCGTGGAGCTGGAGCAGGTCAGCAACGACCAGCGGCGTAGCGCCAAGGCGATCAACTTCGGCCTGATCTACGGCATGGGCGCCCAGGGCCTGGCGCGGCAGATCGGTGTCGACGGCAAGCAGGCCAAGGCCTACATCGACCGCTACTTCGCCCGCTACCCTGGCGTGCGCGACTACATGGAACGCACCCGCGAACAGGCCGCCGAAAAAGGCTATGTAGAAACCCTGTTCGGTCGTCGCCTGTACCTGCCGGAGATCAACTCCAACAAACCGCAGCAGCGCGCCGGCGCCGAACGCACGGCGATCAACGCGCCGATGCAGGGCACCGCGGCAGACATCATCAAGAAGGCCATGGTGGCGGTGAACACCTGGCTGAACGAGTCCGGCCTGGATGCGCGGGTCATTCTCCAGGTACACGACGAACTGGTCCTGGAAGTGCGCGAAGACCTGGTGGAGCGCATCAGCGAAGAAATTCGCCCGCACATGAGCAGCGCCGCGCAGCTGGATGTGCCGCTGGTGGTGGAAGTCGGGGTGGGCAACAACTGGGACGAGGCGCACTAGGCCGCAGGCTGTGTCCTGGCAACATGAACATTTGTTCATGCCAGGACAGGAACTAAACCGTCCGGGGCCGGGTCAGAGTTCACGATTGGCTCGCAAGGCCGATCATGCTCCTATGTTGTGTTAAGTGTTGGCAGATATCCGGATCCCGCCCTGAGGGTCCGGACCTTGGACCCCGAACTTCCCCCTCCCCATATGAAGTCCGGGGTTTTTTTTGTCCTGAAAATGTCGCCAACCAGGCTGTAACCGTTCCCGCAGCCTTGCCTCATGTTGGCTCGCGACCTCTCGCAAAGGCGTTTCCATTCAGCCGGTGCTGCTCACTGCTGGGCTTTGTCTTCCAGTTCCAACCAGTTCGCCAGCGTGCGGTAGGCTTCTTCCAGGCCCTGGCGCTTGGGCGCGGAAAACAGCTGGATGGTCACCCCTTCGCCCCAGCTCTTGCGAATCTGCGACTGCACCTTGAGCAGGGTGTTCTTCGCCGCGCCGTGGGTCAGCTTGTCGGCCTTGGTCAGCAGGATGTGCATCGGCATGCCGCTGGCCACGGTCCAGTCCAGCATCATGGTGTCGAATTCGGTCATCGGGTGACGCACGTCCATCAGCAGCACCACGCCCTTGAGGCTTTCACGGCTGCCCAGGTAGGCCTCCAGGTGGCGTTGCCAGTGCTGCTTGAGCGGGATCGGGACCTTGGCGTAGCCATAGCCGGGCAGGTCGACCAGGCGGCGATCGTCGTCCAGGAGGAAGAAGTTCAGCAGCTGAGTGCGCCCCGGGGTTTTCGAGGTGCGTGCCAGGTTGGCGTGGGTCAGGGTGTTCAGCGCGCTGGACTTGCCCGCGTTGGAGCGGCCGGCGAATGCCACTTCGAAGCCCGCATCATCAGGGCACTGATCGACCTTGGCGGCGCTGAGCATGAACTTGGCCTGCTGGCAGAGGCCGAGGATGGGGTTCTTGAGTTGCATGTGATTTCCGCTAAAAAGCCTGCTGCAAGGGGTGCGGCAAGGTGTCGTTTCCGTTCAGGCAGTACGGGTATATAATGCCGCAGATTTTGTGTGGATTTCGCCTGTGCCCAGGTGAATGAGCACGCCAAGCGAGAACAGGATCCGTGCAGGTGCCGCAACCGGCATCGGTTTTTCACCGGATCCGATGCGCATTAGAACGCAGTCCGCTTTCAACCTGAAAGGTTTTTGCTGAAACAGGCGCGGTTCTTCGTCGTTTCGGCTGCCATTCAAATCGTTGCCGTCGCGTGGAAATGTGCAAGGACTGCAGCTTCCAGGGTCGTGAGCCGCCCTCTTTTGCGGGGGTGTTCCTGGCGCTGCCTGACGTTTCACCTCATAGCCGATTTGGATGATCTGATGAACACACTCCTCGCGAGCCTGCTGTTGACACTGGGTGTCTGCGCGCCGGCGCTGGCTGCCGAACCGGTTGGCAATGCCGCTGCCGGTCAGGCCAAGGCCATGGTCTGTGGCGCCTGCCACGGCCCGGATGGCAACAGTGCGGCAGGCAACTTCCCGAAACTCGCCGGCCAGGGCGAACGCTACCTGCTCAAGCAACTGCGCGAGATCAAAGACAACAAGCGCATCGTGCTGGAAATGACCGGCCTGCTGGCCCCGCTCAACGATCAGGACCTGGCCGACCTCGCCGCCTGGTACGCCAGCCAGAAGGCCAGCACCGGCATGGCCGACCCGACCCTGGTGTCGCGTGGCGAGGCGCTGTTTCGCGGTGGCAAGCTCGAAGACGGCATGCCGGCCTGCATCGGCTGTCATTCCCCGGATGGCACCGGCAACGCCCCGGCCGGCTTTCCGCGCCTGGGCGGGCAGCACGCCGACTACATCAAGAAGCAGCTCACCGCGTTCCGCGAAGCCGAGCGCGTCAACGATGGTGACACCATGGTCATGCGCAGCATCGCGGCAAAACTCAGTAACAAAGATATCGAGGCACTGGCCCAGTACATTCAGGGGCTGCATTGAGGCGTTTGCGGTCTGCACGCTGAACGAGTCAAAAAGGGTAGCCTGGGCTACCCTTTTTCGTGGTCACGGGCGTTACACTAGCGAACTGCTGCCGCGACGAACGGTCGTAATCGAATCGCTGCAAGCGAATTCCACGAACCCAGGAGTAAAGAATGCGTAACCTGATTCTCAGCGCCGCTCTGGTGGCCGTCAGTGTGTTCGGCATGACCGCACAGGCTGCCCAGCCGATCGAGGCAGGCAAACAGTACGTTCAACTGAGCAGCCCGGTGGCTGTATCGGAGCCTGGCAAGATCGAAGTCGTTGAGCTGTTCTGGTACGGCTGCCCACATTGTTACGCCTTCGAGCCGACCATCAACCCCTGGGTCGAAAAACTGCCTGAAGATGTGCACTTCCTGCGCATTCCTGCCCTGTTCGGCGGCCCTTGGGACGCCCATGGCCAACTGTTTATCACCCTCGAGGAAATGGGCGTGGAGCACCAGGTGCACGCCGCCGTGTTCGATGCCATCCAGAAGCAGCACAAGCGCCTGACCGATCCAGAGGACATGGCCGAGTTCCTGGCCACCCAGGGCATCGACAAGGACAAGTTCCTCAGCACCTTCAAGTCGTTCGCCGTGAAAGGCAAGATGGCCAAGTACAAGGAGCTGGCCAAGCAGTACCAGGTCACTGGCGTTCCAACCATGATCGTCAACGGCAAGTACCGCTTCGACCTGGGCACTTCCGGCGGTCCGGAAGCCACTCTCGACGTGGCCGACCAGCTGATCGCCAAAGAGCGTGAAGCTGCCAAGTCTGCCAAGTAGGCAGTCTCGTCATGCGCCGCTGGGGCAAGGGTAACGAGCGTGTCGCCGGTCTGCGTGACCCGCGGGTCAACGAGGACCACCTGAGCGCCAGCGGCCTGCCTGACAACGGTCGGCTGCGGCTGTTGAGCTTCAACATCCAGGTCGGCATCAATACCCAGCGTTACCATCATTACCTGACCCGCAGTTGGCAGCATGTGCTGCCGCACGGCGGGCGGGCGACCAACCTGCAGAAGATCGGCGAGCTGATCGGCGACTTCGACCTGGTCGCCCTGCAGGAAGTCGACGGAGGCAGCCTGCGTTCCGGCTACGTCAATCAGGTCGAGCACCTGGCCCAGCTGGGCGCCTTTCCCTACTGGTACCAGCAGCTCAACCGCAACCTGGGCCGCCTGGCCCAGCACAGCAATGGCGTGCTCAGTCGTCTCAAGCCCTGGGCGATCGAGGACCATCCGCTGCCAGGTCCGGCCGGGCGCGGTGCGATCCTGATGCGTTTCGGCGAGGGCGATGACGCGCTGGTGGTGGTGATGATGCACCTGGCCCTGGGGGCCCGCACCCGCACCCGGCAACTGGCCTACATCCGCGAGCTGATCGGCAACTACCGCAACCAGGTGCTGATGGGCGACATGAACACCCACGCCACCGACCTGCTGGAGCATTCGCCGTTGCGCGACCTTGGCCTGCTTGCCCCGCAGATCGAGGCGACCTTTCCCAGCTGGCGACCACAGCGCTGCCTGGACCATATCCTGCTCAGCCCGAGCCTGACGCTGGAACGCGTACAGGTGCTGGCGCAGCCCATTTCCGATCATCTGCCCGTGGCGGTAGAAATCCGTCTGCCAGCGTCGCTGTGCGGGGACTCCTTGCCCGTGCCCCGCGTACCTGACGATGGATCCCGTTGATGAGTGACGACGCCGAGCGTTGGAAAGAGAAATACCTGAAGGGCATCGAACAGCAGGACCGCCTGGAGAAGCGCTGGCAGGCCCGTCTCGACCTGCTGCGGCGCGGCCTGGTGCGCAGCAGTCTGGCGGCGGAGGGTTCGGACCGCGCGGTCGACGAATGCATGAAGGAAATGCGTGAGATCGTCCGCAAGGATGACATGGACGCCGGCCTGGCCGGCCTCATCCCGCGCCTGGAAAAGGCCGTACTGGATTCCGAACAACGCCGTGAGGTGCGGGCCGGGCAGGTCAGCACTGCGCTCACCGCGCTGGTGGCACAGTTGCAGAGCCTGCCGCTGCCCCGCGAAGTGCGTAAACCGCTCAAGCGCTTCGCCAAGGAACTCGAGGACCGTGCTTCTCAGGCCCGCGAGCTGCCGCTGCTGCTCAGTGAACTCAGCGGCCTGCAAGGCCGCGCCCTGAATGCCCTGGAAAAGACCGACCAGCCGGCACGGCCAGGCCTGCTCGAACGCCTGTTCGGGGGCCGCGACGAGGCCGGCGCGCCGGAGACCAGCCAGCCTGACACGCCCGGGCAACCTGCCGCCCTGCCCGCCACGTCGCCGGCCCCGGATGCCGACGCCGACGATGACGTGGATGAAGCTCCTGTAGCACCCGCGCCGCCGGCGCCTGCCAAGGCGGAGCCACAGGCCGCTGCCGTTGCGCCGCAGACACCCGCCGCAGAACCCGCGGGGAGTGCCAGGGCGGCCCCCGAACCCGGCGCTCGGCCCGCGGAGGCTGCCGCTGTGGTCGCTCCGACCCCTTCCTCTGCCGATCCTGCTGCGCCAGCGCCGGCCGAGGCGGCGCTGGCTGACGACGCTGTGGCGGTGGCCGCCCTGGTCAAGGCCGAGCCAGAAGTCACGCCGCTCACGCCCGTGCAGCCCGTCAGTGCGCCGATAGAAGGGTTGCTGGCGCCTGTACCCATCGTGCCGTTCGAACAGGTCGTGCCGTTCGCGCCGCTCGCTTCGGCTGAAGTGCCCGACGAGCCCCAGGCCGAAGCGGGTGAAGAAGGCCAGGCGGGTGAAGAAGGCGAATACGCCCTGCCGCATTCATCCGAGCCGAGCTACAGCTCGGTGGCCGCACACATCGAAGACACCCTGCTGGGCCTGCTGGATGACCTGAACCTGCCGGACATCCACCGCCCGCATGTCGAATCCATGCGCGAGCGTCTGGAGCATGGGCTTAACTGGTACGAACTGCTGCCGATCCTCGATGACCTGGCCGTGTTGATGCTGGCCATCAGCGACAGCGGCCAGGTCGAGTTCGAGACTTATCTCAAGCAGCTCAACCAACGTCTGGAGTCCTTCCAGAGCAGCCTGCAGGCGGTCAACGACGGCCACAGCCATGGCCACTCCTCCGCACGTGCCTTCGACAGCGAGCTGCGCGAGCACGTCGATGACCTGCAGAGCAGCGTGCAGGAAGCCTCGGACCTGGTGAGTCTCAAGGGCATCCTTGAGAAGCGCCTCGAAGGCATGTTGGGCGCCATGGACGACTACCAGCGCAAGCGTGACGAACGCGAGCGTGAAGTCGCCGAGAGCCTGCAGCACCTGGCCAGCCGCGTGGCGAGCATGGAGCAGGAAGCCCTAGGCGTGCGCGCCAGCCTCGAAGAGCAACGGCGCAAGGCGTTGCTCGACCCGCTCACCGGCCTGCCCAACCGTGCGGCCTGGGGCGAGCGTCTGGAGCGGGAGATGGCGCATCGTCAAGAACAGGCCAGCAGCCTGCTGATCGGTATTCTCGACCTGGACCACTTCAAGCGTATCAACGATGGCTATGGCCACCTGGCGGGCGACAAGGTGCTGAAGATCGTCGCCAACCAGCTGCAAAAACGTCTGCGCACCACGGATTTCATGGCGCGCTTCGGCGGTGAGGAGTTCGTCATGCTGATGCCGGCCACCACCGTGGCGACCGGCCTGCAGCGTCTTGAGGAGATGCGCGCGGCGGTCGAGCAATGCCCGTTTCATTTCAAGGGAGAGCCGGTGACCATTACCGTGTCCATCGGCATGACTGCCCTGCGCCCTGCCGAGCGCAGCGATACGGCGCTCAAGCGTGCCGATCAGGCGCTGTACCGCGCCAAGGAAGCGGGCCGCAACCGTGTCGAGCAGGGTTGAATCGCGAGGCGCCGCCGACCCGTGGTCTTCGCTTGGTTATCATGTGGCGTTTATGCCTGAGAAGTAGGATGTCATGAAGCGGTTATTAGCAGTGCTGTCGTTAGCTACCCTGAGCGCCTGTTCCAGCGGCCCGCGCTTGGACACCAGCCACCCGTCGGTCAACTTCGACAATCGCATCCAGTATGTCGTCCTGCACTACACCTCTGCTTCCCAAGAGCGTTCGCTGCAACTGCTGACCCACGGCGAAGTGAGCAGCCACTACCTGGTCGGCGACGACGCCCGCGCCACGATCTTCAAGCTGGTGGACGAAAGCGCCCGCGCCTGGCATGCCGGTGAAAGCGAATGGGACGGCCGCACCTGGCTCAACTCCAGCTCGATTGGCATCGAGATCGTCAACCCTGGCTATACCGATGGCTCCAACGGTCGCCTGTGGTACCCCTACAGCGAGGCGCAGGTGCAGTCGCTGATCGTGTTGCTCAAGGACATCATCACGCGCAATGGCATCGAGCCGCGCCACATCATCGGCCACAGCGACATCGCCCCGATGCGCAAGCTCGATCCGGGGCCGCTGTTTCCCTGGAAGCGTCTGGCCCAGGAAGGCATCGGCATCTGGCCCGACGAGCGCCTGGTGGCGGCCCAGCAGGCGCTATACGCTGCGCGCCTGCCGGACATCCTGTGGTTCCAGCAGCAGCTTGCACGTCTGGGTTACCGCACGCCGCAGACCGGGGTTCTGGATGAAGAAACCCGCAACGTAATCGCCGCGTTCCAGATGCATTTCCGTCCGCAGCGCTTCGACGGCGAGCCGGATGCGCAGAGCGCAGCGATTCTGCAGGTGCTCAACAGCATGCGTTTTCGCACGCCGGCCACTCAGAACGGCAGCGCCATGTAGAACTGCGTGCCCTGCCCTGGCCGCGAATAGACACCCATGCGCCCCCCGTGCAGTTGCACGATCTCCTTGCACAGCGCCAGGCCCAGGCCGGCGCCGCCTTTCTTGCGACCCACCTGCACGAAGGGCTCGAAGATGCGCGCCTGATTGCCGTAGGCGATGCCCTCACCGTTGTCTTCCACGCTGATGATCGCGCGCTCGCCATGGCGCCGGGCTTGCAGACGGATCAGGCCGTTTTCCGGGGTATGGCGCAGCGCGTTGTCCAGCAGGTTGTCCAGCACCCGGTCCAGCTGCGACTGGTCGGCATGCAGGCGCGGCATGCTCTCCTGGATGTCGAGCTGCAGGATGATGTCCTGCTCCTGGGCGCGCTCGGCGAAGCGCTGGCGGGCCTGCTGGAGCATGTCTTCGATGTCGCAGGGGGCCAGGGTGAGCTTCTGCAGGCCACTCTGGTAGCGCGAAAAATTCAGCAGATCGTTGATCAGCTGCATCAGCCGCTGCATCTCTTCCCTGACCGTGTTGAACAGGTCGGCCTCGCGGCTTTCCTCGGCGAAGCGCACGCGCTCCTGCAGCAGGCCGAAAGCCATGTGCATGCCGGTGACCGGGGTGCGCAGCTCGTGCGAGGCGCGCAGCACGAACTCGCTGCGTACCCGTTCGAAGGCCCTTTGCTCGGTGACGTCGTGCATGACCATCACCGCGCCGAGGATCTCGCCGGTGGAATGGCTCACTGGGGTGAGGCTGTAGGTCAGCAGGCGTGATTCGCCATCGATCTCGATACACAGGTCTTCGGGCGCACGCTCCAGACTGCCGCCACGCAGGTTGAGAAGGATCTCTTCGTCCAGTTCCGGGCGCGCCAGGGCTTCGCCGGGGCGCTGGCCGAGGCGGCTCTCGTCCCAGCCAAGCTGACGCTGGGCGACCGGGTTCATGTGCTCCAGGTGACCCTGCTGGTCGATCATCAGCAGTCCGTCGTCGATGCTGTCGAGCACGGCCTGCAGGCGCTGCTGGCCGGCCACCAGCTCGTCGATATTGGTCGCCTGGTGCTTGCGCAGCGCTTCGGCCATCAGCCCGAAGCGGCGCGTCAGCTGGTTCATTTCGGCAGCCGGGGAAATCGGCAAGGTGACGTCGAAGTCGCCCTGGCCGATCTTGTCGGCGGCCTTGGCCAGCGCCTCGATGGGGGTGCCGAAGCGCCGGGCGATGCCATGGGCGGTGACGAAGCCGATGCACAGCACCGCCAGCCCGACCAGGCTCAGCAGGCCGGCGATCCAGTTCGCCCGAGCGCGTGAGGCGCGCTCGTTGGCGGTGATGTTGTCCAGTGCCGAGCGGTAGGCGCTCAATAGCCCGTTGCGCAGGTGATTGAAGCTGGCGCTCAGTTCGGGGTTGGTGCGGATGCTCTGGCCGCCGACGCTGTCGCGCCGGTAGCTCTGGATGAAGGTCTGGTAATTGCGCTGGGCTTCCTGGAAGCCGCTTTGGGTGTCGGCCTTCTGGTCATGCGCAATACCGTCAGCCAGCAGGGCTTCGAATTGCTTCTGCAGCTTATCCAGACTCTGCGGGTCCGGATTGGCGTCGAGCATCAGCACCAGCTGATCGCCCAGGTTCTGCCGCAGCTTGAGCCCCAGGTCCAGCGTCTTGAAGTTGCGCTGGATCATCGATTCTTGGGTGTGCGCGGTCTGCATCACGCCCACCAGGCCCAGTATCAGTCCGAGCAGGGCCACTGTGATCAGGGCCGATATGCTCAGAAACAGGCGGGTGCGCAACTTCATTGCCAATTTCATGGAACACCGAGGGGCAGAATTACAGGTTGTACTGCTTGCGTTTGCGATACAGCGTCGAGGCGTCGATGCCCAGGGTCTTGGCCGCCTGGTCCAGTGTGTCGCTGGTCGCCAGTACTGCGCCGATGTGGGCCTTTTCCAATTCGTCCAGGCTCATCGCGGCCCCCACCCGCGGGGCGTTGCTGACCGGCTGGTCACCCATGCCCAGGTGTGCGACTTCCACCCGCTCCTGCGGGCAGATGATGCTGGCGCGTTCGATGACGTTGCGCAGCTCACGAATGTTGCCCGGCCAGTGGTAGTTGAGCAGCGCGGTGCGGGCGTCTTCGCTGAAGCCGCGGGCCGGTCGCGCGTATTCCTTGACGAAGCGCGCCAGGAAGCGATCGGCCAGGGTCAGGATGTCTTCGCCGCGCTCGCGCAGGGCCGGCAGGGTCAGGGTGATGACGTTCAGGCGATACAGCAGGTCTTCACGGAATTTGCCGCTGCGCACCATGTCTTCGAGGTTCAGGTTGGTGGCGGCGAGGATGCGCACGTCGGCGCGACGGGTCACTGGGTCGCCGACGCGTTCGTACTCCTTGTCCTGGATGAAACGCAGCAGCTTGGGCTGCAGGGTCAGCGGGAAGTCGCCGATCTCGTCGAGGAACAGCGTGCCGCCGTCGGCCTGGTTGACCCGCCCCAGCGTGCTCTCGCTGGCCCCGGTGAAGGCGCCGCGGCTGTGGCCGAACAGTTCGCTTTCCATCAGTTCAGCGGTCAGCGAAGGGCAGTTGATGGTCACGCAGGACTTCTTGGCGCGTTTGCTCCAGCCGTGGATGGCCCGGGCCAGCTCACCCTTGCCCGTGCCCGACTCGCCGAGAATCAGGATATTGGCATCGGTGACCGCGACCTGGCGGGCGGTTTCCAGGATGCTCATCATCACCGGGCTGTGCGAATCCAGGCCGTCCTTGGGTTTGCGGATCTCGCCTTCGAGGGCCTCCAGGCGCGCCGAGAGCTGGCGCACTTCAAGCTGCTTGGCGGTGGCCAGGCGCAGTTGGTCGGGGCTGCAGGGCTTGACCAGGTAATCGGCGGCGCCAGCGCGGATGGCGTCCACGGCGGTATCCACCGCCGAATGCGCGGTGACGATCACCACGCGCATCCACGGGGCCTGGGTGCGCATCTGCGCCAGCACGTCCAGGCCGTTGTCTTCACCCAACCGTAAATCCAGGAAACACAAATCGAACACCTGGCGCTGCATCAGGGCATCGGCCTGCGCGGCGCTGTTGGCCGTGGCCACGCTGTAGCCCTCGTCTTCCAGGCAATACCGGAAGGTGCGAAGGATGGCGGACTCGTCGTCCACTAGCAGAATACGGCCCTGGTTCTCAGTGGCTGCTTCCATTTTTCCTACGCTCCTCAATGAATAGTCTTGGTTAGTCTCGGAATCATCGGGCAAGTTGCATGGTCAATTCTGATTGATTATGCGGCATGCATGGTAGCGATCTGCTTGTGCCTTGGCTAACTGGCGGATTTGCCTGCCCGGCTGTCGTCAAAACCGCCTGGCCCGGCCTTGCGAGGCCTCCGGTGGACTGACCGCCCTGCAAAGGAGAACGTCATGCACCCCTTGAAGAATATCGCCCTGGCAACCGCCACCGCTGCGCTGTTGGTCGCCCATCCACTGCTGGCCCACGCCGCGCAGGGGGATGCCGCGCCGCTGGTAGAAGCCCGCCAGGAGGGTTCGATCTGGACCGCCATTGCCTTGAATCGGCACTTGAGTGCGTTCGATATCAAGGTCGCCGTGGATAACGGCACTGCCAAGCTGTCCGGCAAGGTCGAAAACCAGGTCGAGCGCGAGCTGGCCGAACGCATCGCGCTGGACGTTGATGGCATCGACAAGGTCGACAACCAGCTGCAGATCGATCCTTCGGTGGCCACCGAAGCCGATGCCCGCAACGGCCTGGCCCAGCGCTTCGAAGACGCCACCTTGGTGGCGACCATCAAGTCCAAGCTGCTGTGGAGCAACGTGACCCAGGGCATGGAGATCGAAGTGAGCAGCGACCAGGGCGTGGTCACCCTCAAGGGCCGCGCACAGAGCCCGGAAGCCAAGGAGCTGGCCGGCACCCTGGCGACCAATACCGACGGCGTGGTCAGCGT
Source organism: uncultured Pseudomonas sp. (assembly GCF_913777995.1). Classification (GTDB taxonomy): domain Bacteria; phylum Pseudomonadota; class Gammaproteobacteria; order Pseudomonadales; family Pseudomonadaceae; genus Aquipseudomonas. The sequence goes on from NZ_CAJYVE010000015.1 coordinate 59,711, forward strand.
CAACAACCTGATCAGCCTCAGCGCTGCCGATTCCATTGCCGCCAAGACCCAGCCCCAGGCCCTGAGCACCACCGAACAGATGAGCGACGCCTGGGTGACCAGCAAGGTCAAGGCCAGCCTTATTTATAGCCGCAACCTCGACGGCTTGAATATCAAGGTCGATACCCGCGAAGGCGTAGTGACTCTCAACGGCATGGTCGCCAACTATGCCGACAAGGAACTGGCCGTGGACATCGCACGTAACATTCGCGGTGTGAAGGGCGTGAACGCCGACGCACTCAAGGTGATGACCCGCACCACCGGATGACCCTCAGGCGCCCCGCGCATTCGTGCAGAACGCACGATGCCAAGGGGGTGATCGTGCAGCTTGCTGGCCAGGATGAATTTCAGGTCTTTATAAGTTATTGATTTATATAGATTAATTTTCATCTTAAAACTGGCATGCGGCGTGCAAAACCTCTATCGACAAACCGGAACGGCCGGTTGACAGGATCGGTAGAGGGAGAGAGCCAATGAACAGTCTGCGTATTGCCCAGCTGCGTATCTCGCCCCGGCGTGTACAGCAAGGCCTTATTGCCAGCCTCGTACTGCTGCTCACTCTGCTCGCCGTCCAGCAGGTGCAATTCCGGGAACAGGTGCGTGAAGCAGCGGCGCTGCAGCAGGCACTGATTTCCCGGACCCTCCCCACCGCGGCTGCTGCCACACTCGCCACCCCGGCGAAAGGCGAAGCCAAGGCCCGCAACCTGACCCCTGTCGACGAGCTTGTTTCCCAGGACAGCCCGGTGCCTGTGCTGCCTGCACAGCAGCGCTGGATTTTCTGACCTGATCGGACCCCCTAGCAGTCAAGGAGTATCACTATGTTGAGTTGGGCTATTACCTTCCTGATCATCGCTATCGTCGCTGCTGTCCTGGGCTTCGGTGGTATCGCGGGTACGGCGACCGGTATCGCGAAGATCCTGTTCATCGTGTTCCTGGTCATGTTCGTCGTGTCGTTCTTCTTCGGTCGTCGCGGTCGAGGCTGAGATGCGCGCCCTTAGCACCCTACTGGCCGCCGCCCTGTTGATGGGCGGCAGTGCCGCCAGCCTGGCCGCCAATGACGGCCAGATGCGGGCCAACGAATTACTCCACAACCCCGATTATCGGGAAGCGTGGTCCAAGGTGGTGAAAAAGCAGGAGCGTCTGCCCGAGTGGGTGATGAACCTGTCTGGCACCGCCGAGCAACAGATGACCGCCGTCACCGAAGACGGCGATCCGTACCTCACCGGTACCTTGTGCGAGACCGCCGACAGCTGTCGCAGCAAGCGCCTGATCCTTGCCGCCAGCCTGGACAGGAAGCACATGTACGGGCTGTTGGTCGAGGTGCCTGCCGGGCTGCCTGCAGACAAATCGCCCAAGAGCCATGCGACGTCCCGTTACCTGGGTGAGCCTGACGACGGCATGCAACAACTGCTGCAGGAGGAACTGCGCAAGGATCCGAACTGGTACTGACCGGCTGACTTGAGGCTTTCCACGAAAAACGGCGGTAGGGCCGGCTTTCATGGAGCGCCTGAAGAACCGGGGCACTGGACCGTTTCTTTATTCGACCTTGCACGACCCGAGGAGGGTGCGTGCATGACCAGGGGGCCGGGATGCACTGACCGATCGGGGTCGGTGCGACCTAGGGGCACAGGGAGTGCCTCCGATGAGGGCCGGGTCAGGTGAAGCCGCCATGCCAGTCTCGACGCCAGCCAGACGCCCGGACCCGCATGGCGCTTTTTATTGCGTTGCATCCCGCCTCTGGCAGCCCTGACCAGCCGCTCTGCAGCGACCGTATGTCTGGCAACGGCGGAAATGATCGGTGTTCGACCATTACAAGACGTGTCAGAACTCAATCCCTCTATTGCCCTGCCAATACGACGTAGTAGCCACCTTTCGGCCATATCAGCCATCTCTTGCAGACTTTTCTCACTCCCTTTCGTCGGTTTTCCTATGCTGATTCGGCATGACTTAGGCCGATATGGCATTAGACGCATTTGGCCGTCGCCTGAATAGTTGCGCCTTTTTTTCGCCTGCTACTGAGCCGGGATGCTCATTTGCGGTGACTTTCCGTAGGCCGTCCGGGACTGCTGACCACACGTTCGACCCTGCTGCGGAGCCAGCCAGGGCGTGCCGGGTCCCCGAACGACCCAAGGCAGTTCGCACAGGGGTAATGACAATGAAAAAGGCAAAACTGAGTCTGGCCTGGCAGATTCTGATCGGTCTGGTCCTGGGCATCGCCCTGGGGGCGCTGCTCAACCACTTCGATACCGAGAAGGCCTGGTGGATCAGCAACGTGCTGCAACCGGCGGGCGATATCTTCATTCGCCTGATCAAGATGATCGTCGTGCCGATCGTGGTCGCCTCGCTGATCGTCGGTATCGCCGGTGTGGGCGACGCCAAGAAGCTCGGGCGCATCGGCCTGAAGACCATCCTCTACTTCGAGATCGTCACCACCGTGGCCATCGTCGTGGGCCTGCTGCTGGCCAACCTGTTCCAGCCTGGCCATGGCATCGACATGAGCACCCTGGGCACCGTGGACATCTCCAAGTACAAGGCCACCACCGCCGAAGTGCAGCATGACCATGCCTTCATCGCCACCCTGTTGAACCTGATTCCATCGAACATCTTCGCCGCCGTGGCCCGGGGCGACATGCTGCCGATCATCTTCTTCTCGGTGCTGTTCGGCATGGGCCTGGCGACCTTGCAGGATGAGGTCCGCGAGCCGGTGGTCAAGGTGTTCCAGGGCATCTCGGAAACCATGTTCAAGGTCACCCACATGATCATGAACTACGCACCGATCGGCGTGTTCGCGCTGATCGCGGTGACCGTCGCCAACTTCGGCTTCGCCTCGCTGCTGCCGCTGGCCAAGCTGGTGCTGCTGGTGTACTTCGCCATCGCCTTCTTCGCCTTCATGGTGCTGGGCCTGATCGCCCGCCTGTTCGGCTTCTCGATCCTGAAGATCATGCGCATCTTCAAGGACGAACTGATCCTCGCCTACTCCACCGCCAGCTCCGAGACCGCCTTGCCGCGCGTCATCAGCAAGATGGAAGCCTATGGCGCGCCGAAGGCGATCTGCAGCTTCGTGGTGCCGACCGGCTACTCGTTCAACCTCGACGGTTCGACCCTGTACCAGAGCATCGCGGCGATCTTCATCGCCCAGCTGTACGGTATCGACCTGTCGCTGGGCCAGCAGCTGATGCTGGTGCTGACCCTGATGGTTACCTCCAAAGGCATCGCCGGCGTACCGGGGGTGTCCTTCGTCGTGCTGCTGGCCACCCTGGGCAGCGTGGGCATTCCGCTGGAGGGCCTGGCCTTCATCGCCGGCGTGGACCGCATCATGGACATGGCGCGTACCGCCCTGAACGTGATCGGCAATGCCCTGGCGGTACTGGTCATCGCGCGTTGGGAAGGCATGTACGACGACGCCAAGGGCAAGGCCTACTGGGAATCGCTGCCGCACTGGCGCAGCCAGGACCCGGTGCCGGAAGACCTGGTGCAGACCTCGCACGAGACCGGCAAGCTGCGCGGCTGACGGCCTGTAGCGCTCGAATGTCGGTCCCTCTCGGGTGGTACCGGCTTCAAGCGCAATACTGTTCGATTAAGCGCCTGCGGCTGTAGGAGCGAGCTTGCTCGCGAACAGCTGGCAAAGTCGCTGATTTTGCTGTGAACGTGACGCCGCCTTCGCGAGCAAGCTCGCTCCCACGGTCTAATTGAACGGTATTGGATTTATCCGGCCACCATCGCGAATGCGGTGCTCGAGATGCCTACCGCCCCTGCCGGTCGCTCCCGCTCCTGGCCTCCGTTAGAATCCCCCCGGTCTGAAGGGGGGATGTATCCGATGCTCAATGGCCTTTGGCTTGGTTTTTTCGTCGTGGCGATGGTCGCCGCGCTGGTGCAGTGGCTGGTCGGCGGCAACGCCGGGATCTTCGCCAGCATGGTCGAGAGCATCTTTGCCATGGCCAAGCTGTCGGTGGAGGTCATGGTCCTGCTGTTCGGCACCCTGACCCTGTGGCTGGGGTTCCTGCGCATTGCCGAGCAGGCCGGGATCGTCGACTGGCTGGGGCGTGTGCTCAGCCCGCTGTTTGCCCGCCTGATGCCCGAGGTGCCGCGTGGTCACCCGGCGCTGGGCCTGATTACCCTGAACTTCGCCGCCAACGGCCTGGGCCTGGATAACGCCGCCACGCCCATCGGCCTCAAGGCCATGAAAGCGCTGCAGGAACTCAACCCCAGCCAGACCACCGCCAGCAACGCGCAGATCCTGTTCCTGGTGCTCAACGCCTCGTCCCTCACCCTGCTGCCGGTAACCATCTTCATGTACCGCGCCCAGCAAGGCGCGCCCGACCCCACCCTGGTGTTCCTGCCAATTCTGCTGGCCACCAGCGCCTCGACCCTCGTCGGCCTGCTCTCGGTGGCAGTCATGCAGCGCTTGCGCCTGTGGGACCCGGTGGTGCTCGCCTACCTGATTCCCGGTGCGCTGCTGCTGGGCGCCTTCATGGCGTTCCTCGGCACCCTGTCGGCGGCAGCGCTGGCCAGCCTGTCGTCGATCCTCGGCAACCTCACGCTGTTCGGCCTGATCATGCTGTTTCTGGTGATTGGTGCGCTGCGCAAGGTCAAGGTCTACGAGACCTTCGTGGAGGGCGCCAAGGAAGGCTTCGACGTGGCCAGGAACCTGCTGCCCTATCTGGTGGCGATGCTCTGCGCGGTGGGTGTGCTGCGCGCCTCCGGCGCCCTGGACTTCGGCCTGGAAGGCATTCGCCACCTGGTCGAGTGGCTGGGCTGGGACACCCGTTTCGTCGATGCGCTACCCACCGCGCTGGTCAAGCCGTTCTCTGGCAGTGCGGCCCGTGCGTTGCTGATCGAGACCATGCAGAACCAGGGCGTCGACAGCTTCGCCGCGCTGGCCGCCGCGACCATCCAGGGCAGCACCGAAACCACCTTCTACGTGCTGGCGGTGTACTTCGGCGCCGTGGGCATCCAGCGTGCCCGCCATGCCGTGGGCTGCGCCCTGCTCGCCGAGTTCAGCGGCGTGGTGGCGGCGATTCTGGTCTGCTACTGGTTCTTCGGCGCCACCGCCAGCTGAGGTTCAGGGCGTGGCGCTGGGCGACGCCTGATCCGCAGCAGGCTTTTCACGGGGCGCCGGCGCCTGTTCATCGCTGGCTGCCGGCGGCTCTTGTGCAGCCGGTTTTTCGCTCTCCGATTCCTGGTCGCCCGCTGAAGGCTCTTCAGCAGGTGCCCCCGAGGCTTCCTTCGACGGTTGCTCAGGCCGGCTTTGCTCCTGCTGGGCCGGTGCGTCGTCGTCACCGCCGGGCTTGAGGCGGATGATCCGCCCTTGCGGCTGGGTCACCAGCGGCTGGTCGGTATCGGAGACCTCGAAGCGCAACACACCAATCAATTGCCCGTCTTCGGTCAGCACCTGCACCTGCCAGCGCCCGGCGACGTCCTGCGGGAAGTTGCGCTTGTGGGTCCAGGCCCGGTAGCCCTGTTCGCGACCGCCGCTGATGTCCAGGGCGATGCGGTCGACCTCTTCGCCATTGCGCCGCCATACGTGATAGATGCGCTCTTGCAGACCGCGCGGCGCGTTGATCGCGGTGTAGGCATACAGGCCGTCGCGGCGCAGCTGGCTGGCGCTGATCTGGCGGATGCTGTCACCGGGGGTGCGGGTCTTGTTGTTGAACTCGGTGCTGACCGCCACTTCGGTCAGCCACAGCGTGGCCGGCGGCACCCAGGAGCGCAGCAGCCAGCCGGCACTGCCGATCACGGCGATCACCGCGACCAGCATCACCCCGCCGCGCCAGTTTCGCACCGGAAAGCTTGAGGCCAGGCTGGGGATCGACAGCAGGACGGCGATACCCAAGGCCAGTTTGTAGCTCTCGGTGGTGGTCAGGTGCAGGATGATCGGCAGTGCGGTGAGCAGCGCGGCGAACAGGGTCAGGGTGTGCAGGGCCAGGAACAGCCAGCGCCGCGGCGCCAGCCAGCGGTAGTACAGCGGGTCGGTGATCGAGATCAGGCCCGCCGCACCGAGCAGCGCGGTGAACACCGCCTGGCCGCTGTTCCAGGTGGTGGTAATGAAGAAGAACGGCAGGACGAAGAACAGGCTTTCCTGGTGAATCAACTGCGTGCCATAGCGCAGCAGACCCTGAGGGATCTCCTTGCCGAAGCGACGGTTGAACAGCGCGACCACGCTGTTCTCGACCATCAGCCACAGCCAGCCGAGCAGGAGCACCACGGCGATCCAGCTGGCCAGCCCGGCCTGGCGGTCGACCAGGATGAAACTGCCGATGCCGGAGACGAAACCGCCCGCCGCGATCACGCCAGGGTAGCGGCGGATCAGATTGAGTACACGGCTGAGGTAGGCGTTCCAGTCTGGCATGAGGCTTCGGGGTCCTGGGTAAAGAGTCAGGGGTGAAAAAATCCGCGCAGCATACCAACCTGCCGCACCTTGCTACAGAGCTCGATCGCGCCGGTAACGCCACCAGCCGACCAGCAGCAGGATCACTGCGCCCGCGCCGGCCAGGGCCAGCCAGTAGAGGTCGTCATAGCTGAACAGCGGCTGCTGGATCCGCACATAACCCGGCTGCGCCAGCAACTGGCGCAGGGCGCGGTTGGCATCCTCCAGGCTCACCGCCTGGATACGTTTGGCGGGGTCGGCGAAGCGGCCATCTTCATAGTCGTTCAGCGCGCCCCAGTAGTAGTCGGCCAATGCACTGTTGCCCTGCACCGCCCAGGCCTGGCGTGCCACGGCCGCCTGGCGCAGGCGCTCGAAGGTGGCCTTGTCCAGGCCATCGCGCTTGAGGCGGTCGAGCATCGAGTAGAGGGCCTGCTCGGCCTGCGGCAGGTCGCTGCGGTCCACATCGGCGTCCAGGCTCAGCAGGCTGGTGTCGCCGAACACCTCGCGGTTCGCCGCCGGGCCATACGACAGGCCCAGTTTCAGGCGCAGTTCGCTGTACAGCGCCCAGTCCAGGTAGGCGCGCAACAGTTCCCAGGTGTCGTCGGAGGGCTCGTCCAGCGAGGGCTCGGGGTAGATCATGTGCAGCCGTGAAGCCTCGCCCAGGAAGCCGTGCGTCAGCACTCGACGGGGCTCGGCGCTGCCTTGGGCGGTGGGCAGCGGTGGGTGCTCGATCGGTTCGGTGGCGGTCAGGCGGCCGAAGGTGCGTTCGATATAGGCCGGCAGCAGTTTGTCCAGGTCGCCGACCACGATGAGGGTCATGTTGTTGGGCGCGTACCAGGCGGCCAGGGCGTCTTCGAGATGCTCCAGGCTCACGTCATCGACGTCGGGGCGTTGTGCGCACTTGAGGCCCAGTTCCGCCGCCAGTTGGCTGCGCGCGCCATTGCCGGCCTCGTGGCGGTCGAGCAGACGTTGCAGGCGCGAGGCATGGCCGCCGTCTTCATGGGCGACGATGCGTTTGACCGCATCGAAGGCCTGTGGCGTGGCCTCGGTGTGGGCGATGATCTGCGCCAGCAGTTCCAGGACCTGGCGCTGGTTGCGCGCCGGGGCCTCGATGACGAAGGTGGTGTCGGCGTTGCTGGTGAAGGCATTCCATTCGCCGCCCAAGGCCTGCATGCGGGCTTCCAGGCTGCCCTCGCCGCTTTCGTCGAGGCCGGTGAACATCAGGTGTTCGAGCAGGTGCGGGACTTCTTTCTGGTCGCAGGGAAAGTCGTCGAAGCCGACGCCGACCACCAGGCGGATCGACACGTGGCCTTTGTCGTAACCCGGTTTGAGCAGCAGTTGCAGGCCGTTGGGCAGCAGGTAGCCCTGCGCTTGCAAACGGTCGAGGGCCAGGGTGGCGGTGGAGCAGAGCAGCAGCCAGATCAGCAGCAGGCAACGCATGAGACAGCTTTTCCTTGCGGGCCGGTTGAATTAAACAGACTTCGCGGCTGCCGCCAGGTTCACATGGATTGTTCGCCCAACTCCGCGCCCGGCCGCTCGGATGCCTCACTGGACAGCGCACCGGTGTCAGTCGTCTCCAGTACCGCATAGGCGCTGCTGCAGAACAGCGAGTTGAGGCGCTTCATGTCGGCCATCAGCTCCAGGTGCATCGAACTGGTCTCGATACTTTGCACCACCTTGCGTTGCAACCGGTTGACATGCGCGTGGGCCAGGCGCCGTTCCAGCGCACGGAAGCGACGTTTCTCGCGCAGCAGCTGGCGGGCGCTTTCCGGGTCGCCGCTGAGAAACACCGACAGGCCCAGGCGCAGGTTGGCCTGCAACTGGGTGTGCAGGTCGGTCAGCTCCTCCAGCCCGACATCGGAAAACAGCCGGCGCTGGGCGGTCTTCTGCTGCTGGATCTTGCGCAGCATGCGTTCGATCACCCCGCTGGCCAGCTCCAGGTTGACGGTCAGCTCGATGATCTCGGCCCAGCGGCGGTTGTCCTGTTCGCCCAGATCTTCACGCGGCATCTGCGCCAGGTACAGCTTGATGCCGCTGTACAGCGCCTCGACATCTTCGTGGAGGCGGCGCATTTCCTGGGTCACGGCGGTCTGGGTACCGCGCAGCACACCCTGCATGGAGGCCAGCATGCTTTCCAGCAGGTCGCCCATGCGCAAGGTTTCGCGTACCGCGTTGGCCAAGGCCAGGCTGGGTGTTTCCAGCGCCGCCAGGTCCAGGTGCCGGGGACGTGCCGGGCCGCCGCTCTCGGCGCTGGGTTGCAGCAGGCTGGCGCACAGCTTGGCCATGGGCGTGACGAAGGCCAGCATCAGCAGGCAGCGCACGCTGTTGTAGATCAGGTGGAAGCCGATCACCAGTTCCTGGTTGCGGTAGCCCAGGCCGTCGAGCCAGTTCACCAACGGGTCGAGCAGCGGCATCACCAGTACCAGCCCGAGCAGCTTGAACAACAGGCTGCCCAGCGCCACCTGGCGCCCCGGTACGTTCTGCATGCTGGTACTGAGAAACGCCAGCAGGCCGCTGCCGATATTGGCGCCGACCACCAGGCCGATGGCTACGTGCAGGCTGATGATGTCCGAGCCGGCCAGGGTGGCGGTCAGCAGCACCGCCGCCAGGCTGGAGTAGGAAATCAGCGCGAACAGCGCCCCGACCAGGGCGTCGAGCAGGAAGTCGCCGGTCAGTGAGGCGAACAGCACCTTCACGCCGTTGGCCTGGGTGATCGGCGCGGCGGCAGCGACGATCAGCTGCAGGGCCAGGATGATCAGCCCCAGCCCGATGGCCACGCGGCCCAGTTGGCCGGCGCGGGTCTGTTTGCGCGACAGGAAGAACATCACCCCGAGCAGGATCAGCAGCGGCGACAGCCAGGACAGGTCGAAGGTCAGCACCCGCGACATCAGCGCCGTGCCCACGTCGGCACCGAGCATGATCGCCAGTGCCGGTGCCAGGGTCATCAGCCCCTGGCCGACGAAAGAGGTGACCAGCATGGCCGTGGCGTTGCTGCTCTGCACCAGCGCGGTGACCAGGATGCCGGCGATGAACGCCAGCGGCCGGCGCGACATGTTCTGCCCGAGCACGCGGCGCAGGTGCGCGCCATACACACGCAGGATGCCGGTACGGACGATGTGGGTGCCCCAGATGAGCAGCGCCACGGCGGAAAGAAGATCGAGCAGGGTCAGCATGAGATGCGAAGCCCCCTGAAATCAGTGCCCGGTGGGCGGGTTCGACGATGTAGCGAGCGATGTGAAGGGAAGGACGCTCAACTAAAGCTTTAGTCTTGTACGAAAAGTGTCTGCGCTCGGCCATGCTGCGTTAAAAACCAGCGTGGAGTGCTCATTTACTCCAGTAAAGTCGCCCGCGACTCCGACCGTCGCTCGCCGACTTTTCGTACAAAACCTAGTCGGCTTTGAGCCAGGGGGCCAGCATCGCACAGGCGCAGCAGCATTGAAACAAATCTGTAACAAAACAAAAGGCAGGCCACCTGGGCCTGCCTTTTGATTACCTCGATGCGCCTCAGGCGCTTTCCAGGCCGGCCTGCTCGGCTTCGGCCTTCTTGCGCGCGTGGCTGGTGCGCATCTTGATGTTGATGGCTTCCACCGCCAGCGAGAACGCCATGGCGAAGTACACATAGCCTTTAGGTACGTGCACGTCGAAGGCTTCGGCGATCAGTACGGTGCCCACCACGATCAGGAACGACAGGGCGAGCATCTTCAGCGATGGGTGCTTGTCGATGAAGTCGCTGATGGCACCGGAGCAGAGCATCATCACCAGCACGGCGACGATGATCGCAGCGACCATGACCGGCACGTTGGAGACCATGCCCACGGCGGTGATGACCGAGTCCAGCGAGAACACGATGTCGATGATCGCGATCTGCACGATGGTGGCCAGGAACATGCCGCCCGCGCCCTTGGGCTCTTCGCTGGCTTCTTCCTCGCCTTCCAGGCCCTGGAAGATCTCCTGGGAGCTTTTCCACAGCAGGAACAGGCCGCCGAAGAACAGGATCAGGTCACGGCCGGAAATACCCTGGCCCATGATGGTGAACAGGTCGGTGGTCAGACGCATGATCCAGGTGATCGACAGCAGCAGCATGATGCGCGTGACCATCGCCAGGCCCAGGCCGAACAGGCGGGTGCGCTGCTGCATGGACTTGGGCATACGGCTCACCAGGATCGAGATCATGATGATGTTGTCGATGCCCAGAACGATTTCCAGGGCGGTCAGGGTCAAGAAAGCAACCCAGATTTCCGGGTTGAGCAGCCATTCCATCAGTTGTTTCCTCGGGCATGAAAAAGTCGCCGCTCTGTCAGGGAGCGGCGACTGGGGGGCGGCAGTTTACAGGGAGTTGTGCAATGGGAAGAGTCCCAGCAGCACGGCGGCGATCAGGATGCATACGCAGACCAGCACCGCCCACTTGAGGGTGAAGCGCTGGTGGTCACCGAAGTCGATACCGGCCAGGGCCACCAGCAGGTAGGTGGACGGCACCAGCGGGCTGAGCAGGTGCACCGGCTGGCCGACGATGGAGGCGCGGGCCATTTCCACCGGCGAAATGCCGTAGTGCGAGGCGGCTTCGGAGAGCACCGGCAGCACGCCGTAGTAGAAGGCATCGTTGGACATGAAGAAGGTGAACGGCATGCTCACGATGGCGGTGATCACCGCCAGGTACGGGCCCATTGAGGTCGGGATCACGGTCAGCAGGCTCTTGGACATGGCATCGACCATGCCGGTGCCGGTCAGGATCCCGGTGAAGATACCGGCGGCGAAAATCAGGCCGACCACCGACAGCACGCTCCCGGCGTGGGCCGCGACGCGGTCCTTCTGGTCCTGCAGGTTCGGGTAGTTGATGATCATCGCGATACTGAAGGCCACCATGAACAGCACCGGCAGCGGCAGCAGGCCCATGATCAGCGAGACCATCAGGGCGAAGGTCAGCGCGCCGTTGAACCAGATCATCTTCGGGCGGCGGGCATCGGGGAACTGCGAGACGCTGATCTCGCTGTGGTCGATGTCGTCGCCCTGCAGTTGCAGCACGCCCAGGCGCGCCCGCTCACGCTTGCCGTAGAAATAGGCGATGGCCAGGATGCAGATCACGCCGGCGGCCATGGCCGGGATCATCGGTACGAAAATGTCCGAAGCGTCCACGTGCAGGGCGCTGGCGGCGCGGGCGGTCGGGCCGCCCCATGGGGTCATGTTCATCACGCCGCCAGCGAGGATGATCAGGCCGGCCATGATCCGCGGGCTCATGCCGATACGGCTGTACAGCGGCAGCATGGCGGCCACGCAGATCATGTAGGTGGTCGCGCCGTCACCGTCCAGCGACACCACCAGGGCCAGCACCGCAGTACCGACGGAGATGCGCATCGGGTCGCCCTTGACCATCGCCAGGATCTTGCGCACGGCCGGGTCGAACAGGCCGGAGTCGATCATCAGGGCAAAGTACAGGATGGCGAACATCAGCATGACGCCGGTGGGCGCCAGCTTGGTGATACCGGCCAGCATCATCGGGCCGATCTGCGGACCGAAGCCACCGAACAGGGCAAAGATGATCGGCACGATGATCAGGGCGATCAGCGCGGTCATGCGCTTGCTCATGATCAGGTACATGAAGGCAATGACCATGGCGAAGCCAAGGAAAGTCAGCATGGCGAAACTCCAGACGAAATAGGGCCAGGGAAACCGGAAGCGGGATAAGGGTCAGCCGGGTTCAGCGCTGAACGGTCTGGATTCGGGACGCAGGGAGGTTACGCAGGGAGAGGGAATCACGCATTTCAATCACCATTATTCTTGTTGAGTCTCGGGCGTAGGGACGCGCCCTGGCTTGCCGGTCTTTGCCGGTGCTGGTGACGATGCTAATCGGTCAAGCTTTCAGCCACCTTTCATCCTCCTTGCGCGTGCTTCATCGCTCGCTGGCAAGCACATGACTTTTCGTTGTTTTTTGATGCAGTGGATCCATTGATAATTATTATGGGCGATTATCGGCTGTTTAGCCTTGCTTCATGCCTGGTTTTGGCTGTTCAATGGATCCACTAACAAAAACAAATCAACCGGAGAGCCTGACCATGTATCCCAAGAACACGTGGTACGTTGCCTGCACCCCCGATGAAATCGCCAGCAAGCCCCTCGGGCGGCAAATCTGCGGTGAGAAGATGGTCTTCTACCGCGGCCTGGAGGATCAGGTCGTGGCCGTCGAGGACTTCTGCCCGCACCGTGGCGCGCCGTTGTCGCTGGGCTATGTCGAGAACGGCCAGCTGGTGTGTGGCTATCACGGCCTGACCATGGGCGCCGATGGCAAGACCGTGTCGATGCCCGGCCAGCGGGTCCGTGGCTTTCCGTGCAACAAGACCTTCGCCGCCGTGGAGCGCTACGGCTTCATCTGGGTGTGGCCGGGTGACCAGGCCAAGGCCGATGCCGCGCTGATTCCGCACCTGGAATGGGCGGTCAGTGACCAATGGGCCTACGGGGGTGGGCTGTTTCACATCGGTTGCGACTACCGGCTGATGATCGACAACCTCATGGACCTGACCCACGAGACCTACGTGCATGCCACCAGCATCGGCCAGAAGGAAATCGACGAGACGGCGCCTGCCACGCATGTCGAAGGGGATGAAGTGATCACCGCCCGGCATATGCAAAACATCATGGCCCCGCCCTTCTGGCGCATGGCCTTGCGCGGCAACAACCTCGCCGATGACGTGCCGGTGGACCGCTGGCAGATCTGCCGTTTCACCCCGCCCAGCCATGTATTGATCGAAGTCGGGGTGGCACACGCCGGGCACGGCGGCTATCACGCCGACCCCCGCTACAAGGCGTCGAGCATCGTGGTGGACTTCATTACCCCGGAAAGCGACACCTCGATCTGGTACTTCTGGGGCATGGCGCGCAACTTCAACCCCCACGACCAGGCGCTGACCGACAGCATCCGCCAAGGCCAGGGCAAGATCTTCAGCGAAGACCTGGAAATGCTCGAACGCCAGCAGCAGAACCTGCTCAAGTACCCTGAGCGCAACCTGCTCAAGCTCAACATCGATGCCGGTGGCGTGCAGTCGCGCAAGATCATCGAGCGCCTCATCGCCCAGGAACAGGCCAGCGCCCCTGCGCTGATCGCCACGGCCCAATGACCCAGTCCGAGGACGCGCAATGATCGACGTTGTGGTGATTTCCCGCAAAGACGAGGCCCAGGGCATTTGTAGTTTCGAGCTGGCCCTGCCCGACCGTGGCCCACTGCCGGCCTTCACGGCCGGTGCGCACATCGATGTGCAGGTGCCTGGCGACGATGGCCTGGTGCGCCAGTATTCGCTGTGCAACCACCCTGGCGAACGGCATCGCTACCTGATCGGCGTGCTCGATGACCCCGCATCGCGCGGTGGTTCGGCGCAGATGCACCGCCTGCTGCGCGCCGGCATGCCATTGCGCATCAGCGAGCCGCGCAACCACTTTCCACTGGCGGCCGAGGCGCGACGCAGCCTGCTGTTCGCCGGAGGCATCGGCATCACGCCGATCCTGTGCATGGCCGAGGCGCTGGCTGAGCAGGGGGCGGATTTCGAGCTGCACTATTGCGTGCGCGCCCGTGACCGGGCGGCCTTCCTTGAACGCTTGCAGGCGTCGGCCTTTGCCGAGCGGGTGCACCTGCATCTGGATGACGAACCCGCCACGGCCCTGCAGGCTGCCCAGCTCCTGACGGGGCCGCAGGCGGATGTCCACCTGTACGTATGCGGCCCGAACGGCTTCATGCAGCATGTGCTGGACAGCGCCCGTGCGCAGGGCTGGCAGGAAGCCAACCTGCACCGCGAATACTTCGCCGCCGCCCCGCTGGACACCAGCGCCGATGGCCGTTTCTCGGTGAAAGTGGCGAGCAGCGGTGAGGTGTTCGAAGTACCTGCTGACCAGAGCGTGGTCCAGGTGCTGGAGCGCCATGGCATCGAGGTGCCGGTGTCCTGCGAACAGGGCGTGTGCGGCACCTGCCTGACCCGCGTACTGGAGGGCATTCCGGAACACCGCGACCTGTACCTCACCGAAGACGAACAGGCTCTCAACGACCAGTTCACGCCCTGCTGTTCGAGGGCGAAAACGCCGATGCTGGTGTTGGATCTTTAGTCGAGCGTTATCCCGCTGCCACAGCCGGCAGGATCAGTAAATGCTGGGTGGCGGTCGCACACACTTCGGTAGCCGGCCTGTGGTGGGACCGGCTTTAGCCGCAATACAGGTCAGTTAAGAGCTCTTCGGCTTTTTGTTGGAGCTTGCTCGCGAACAGGTCAGCAAACCCCTGCATCTGCTGTGAACGTGGCGCAGCTATCGCGAGCAAGCTCGCTCCCACGGTCTGATCAGTATTGGGTTTACATGCGCAATTGGATTACCCAGCAGGCACAGCTGGGGCTTGCAGAAGAAAAGAGCAATGCATGAGCGTCTGGCAAGCTATTTGACGGGTGCCTGTGCAGTTGCTTTCCTCGAACCCCGCTGCCAAAGCCGGCAGCGGGGTCATCCGAAACACACAAGCGGCCTGTAGCGATCAGGCCGTCACTTCTTCCTCGGGCTCGACAGCCCGCGTGGGCCACTGGTCCAGAGTCTGGTTCAGCGCCAGTTGCGCCTGGGTGATCAAGTGCATGCTGGCCATGGCCAGGTGACGCGCCTGGCCATGCAGGCTTTCAGCGCTTTCATAGGCTGTAGCAGTGGCGCAGTTGAGCAACTCCACGGCATGGGCCACACGACATTCGAGCAGGACAAAAGACGATTCGAGGTTGGGTGAATCGGGGACGATCTTTTTCATGGCTACAGCTCCAGTGAGAGGACAGGAGCCGACACCCATTGCTACCAAACGCCGGGTGGCGGCCGCACGCAAGTTGGTAGAACCGGTCACTGGCGCCCGGTGCGTCCGAAGACGCCATGCGCACGGCCACCATAAACGCAGGCCGTAAAAAAGCGCCTCGCAACAGACGGCGCCTTGCGACAGTGAGGATCGGGTCTACCAAACCCGGTCGCTGAATGGGCAGCGACGGGGGCAGGTTAGAAGCCTGAATTCACGGGCACAAGCGGCCGGGATTCTCTCGGAAATGTCCTTCAAGAGAAAGAGAGGCGTCTTGCAATCACGGGCCGAACCCGCCGCGATGACACTGTGTTGAGCGGGCTAGCTTGCGAAAAGGTCGGTCAGCCCCCCGGCCCATTCAGGAAATGACTTTCATCCGTTCCGCCGACGAGGCGCTGAAGATCTCGGCGTAGCGCAGGGTGGCATTGGCGTGTTCGCGCATCAGGGCTTCGGCGCGGGCGCCCTGGCGGCAGACCAGGGCGTCGACGATGGCGTGGTGCTGCATGTGCGCGTAGTTGAAACGGCGGTATTCGCGGGCCATGTCGTTGCGGTCCACGGCCAGGGCGCTGACCGAGGCGAACGGCAGGTGGTCGTTGCGCGCCAGGGCGTCGGCGATGGCCGGGTTGCCGCTGCCGGCGACGATGATCTGGTGAAAACGCATGTTCAGGTCGTGGTACACCTCAAGGTCCTGCTCGGTGACGTAGCCCTTGTCGAACAGCGCGTCACCTTCGGCCAGGCAGGCTTGTAGGGCATCGCAGTCCTGGGGGCTGAGGCCCCGTTCGGCGGTCTGTCGCGCCGCCAGGCCTTCGAGTACGCCGCGCACCTCCACCGCCCCGGCGATGTCCTGGCCGCTCACCGAGCGCACCTGAAAGCCGCGTCCACCGGCTTTCACCAGCAGGCCTTCCTGCTCCAGGGTACGAAACGCCATGCGCACCGGCATGCGCGACACGCCGAACAGCTCGGCGGTGGGCACTTCCATCAGCCGTTCGCCGGCCGCCAGCTCGCCCGAGGCGATCATCTTGCGCAGGGCCACCAGTACGGTTTGGCCGGGCTTGCTCATCCAGGCAGCTTCCATCAATCGAGAGGCGGCTATGGTAGCCCAGCCTGCTCAGCTCAGGAACGGCAGTGGCTGGCGGGCGCTGTGCAGACCGGCGAGGTGGCGGTCGGCCTGGGGCAGTAGCCAGGTGAAGAAGAACCCGGCGGTTTCCAGCTTGGCAGCGCGCCGCTCGTCGTGTTCCGGCAGCGCCTGGGCCACGCGTGCCGCCCGACACCAGGCGAAGGCCAGCAGCACCAGCGCGCACAGCGGCAGGAAGTCGCCCGCCGCGCGATACGGGTATTCGGCGTCAAGGGTGGCCTGCTCGGTGATCTGCTGCCAGGCGCTTTCCAGGTCCTGGCAGCGCTGTTGCAGCGCCTGGCCCAGGGCCGTGCACACGGCT
The DNA here is from genome assembly GCF_913777995.1 of uncultured Pseudomonas sp. GTDB lineage: Bacteria > Pseudomonadota > Gammaproteobacteria > Pseudomonadales > Pseudomonadaceae > Aquipseudomonas. The sequence continues at coordinate 76,344 of NZ_CAJYVE010000015.1, forward strand.
ACCGTGCTGGCCGCCGTGGCTTCTTCGCGCAGCAGTGCGAGCAGTTGCTGAAGGGCGGCGCCCCGGTCGCCCAGCACCTTGCGCAGCAGCAGGTCGTTGGCCTGAATCTCGTTGGTGCCTTCGTAGATCATCGCGATGCGGCTGTCGCGCAGGGTCTGTTCGATGGCAAATTCGCTCACATAGCCGTAGCCGCCGAAGACCTGCAAGGCGCGGCTGGCCTGCTGGAAGCCCTGCTCGGTGAAGTACGCCTTGATGATCGGCGTCAGCAGCCCGGTCAACTGATGGGCGATGGCCCGTTCTGCCGGTTCGCTGGCGTGCTCGGCCTCATCCAGCAGGTGCGCGGCCCAGTAGCCGAGGGCCCGCAGGCCCTCGCTGGTGGCGCGCAGTTCCAGCAGCGTGCGGCGCATCGCCGGGTGGTAATGCAGCGGGTCGGCGGCACTGGCCGGTTCCCCGGCGGGACGCTGCACGGCGCGCATCTGCCGGCGTTCGCGGGCGTACTGCGCGGCGTTCTGCCAGGCCGCCTCGACATGCCCCAGGCCTTGCAGACCGACATGCAGGCGCGCCGAGTTCATCATCACGAACATCGCCGCCAGCCCCTGGTTCGGTGCACCGATCAGCCAGCCGCTGGCGGCTTCGAACACCAGCGAGCAGGTGGCGCTGCCCTTGATACCCATCTTGTGTTCGATACCGTCGCAGCGCACGCCGTTGTGCGCGCCGTCGTCCAGGCGCCGCGGCACCAGGAACAGCGAGATGCCCCGGCTGCCGGGCGGTGCGTCGGGCAGGCGCGCCAGTACCAGGTGCAGGATGTCTTCGCACAGGTCGTGTTCGCCGCCGGAGATGAACAGCTTGCTGCCGCTGATCCGGTAGCGGCCCTCGGCGGTCGGTTCGGCCCGGCAGCGCAGCAGGCCGACGTCGCTGCCGGCCTGCGGCTCGGTGAGGCACATGGTCGGCAGGCATTGCCCGCTGACGATGCCGGGCAGGTAGCGCTGCTGGATCCATTGCGGCGCATGGGCTTTCAGGCACAGGTAGGCGCCGTGGGCGATGCCGCTGTACATGGCCCAGGCATGGTTGCTGGCGTAGAGCATTTCCTGCACGGCGGCTTCGAGCAGTTGCGGCAGGCCCTGGCCGCCCAGTTGCGGATCACAGGCCAGTGCCGGCCAGCCACCCTCCACGTAGGCTTGCCAGGCGGCGGCAAAGCCGTCAGGGGTCTGCACGCAGCCGGCTTCGAAGCGACAGCCTTGGCGGTCGCCACGGGCATTCAACGGCGCCAGGACTTCATGGCTGAACTGCCCGGCCTGTTCCACGACCTGCATGGCCAGCGCAGCATCGAGAAACTCGAAGGCTGCGTTGCCGCTCCAGGCCTGTGGGGCCTGCAGCCAGTGTTCGATGACGAACTGCATGTCGCGCAGCGGGGCCTGGTAGTGCCACATGGCAATCTCCTTTGCCGTACAGGGTGGGCGGCGGACGCTCAGGGCCGCCAGGCGGGGTTTTCGATGAGTACCGCCATGCCTTGCCCGCCGCCCACGCAGGCGGCGGCGATGCCGTAGCGCAGGTGGTCTTCGCACAGTTGCCGGGCCAGGGTCATGACCAGGCGCAGGCCGCTGGCAGCCAATGGATGACCGAGGCCGATGGAGCCGCCGCGAACGTTGAGCCGGTCGAGGTCCAGTTCCAGCTCGCGGGCCACGGCCAGCACTTGGGCGGCCTGGGCTTCGTTGATTTCCAGGCGGTCGATCTGCTCCAGGCGCAGGCCGCTGCGCTGCAACAGCAGGCGAATGGCCGGGGCGGGGCCGATGCCCATGTGTTCCGGGGCCACGCCGACCACCGCGCTGCCCAGCAGGTGGGCGAGCACCGGCTGGCCTGCCGTCGAACCTGGGCCGACCAGTGCGGCGGCGGCACCATCGACGACTGCGCAGCTGTTGCCGGCGGTCTGCACCCCGCCTTGGTGTACGGCACGCAGACGCGCCAGGGCGGCGGCGTCAGTGCTGCGGGGGTGGCTGTCCTGGGTGACCACTTCGACACCACGTGGCAGGCGGATGCCGCGTGCCTGGTAGCCGTCCAGCTCGAAACGTTCGCTGCCCACCGGCAGGATTTCCCCGGCCAGCCAGCCGCTGGCCTGCGCCGCCAGGCTCGATTGGTGGCTGCGCAAGGCATAGGCGTCCACTTCCTGGCGGCTCAGGCCATACAGCACGGCCAGGCGCTCGGCGGTGGCGATCATGTCGATACCTGGCGCCGGGTCGTACAGCGCTTCCCAGAGGAAGTCCTTGAAGTCCACCCCAGCGCCCAGCTTGAAACCGTCGCGATGGGTGTAGGCGGCGATCGGGTTGCGCGACATCGACTCGGCGGCCACGCACAGCGCCAGTTGCGCGCCCTCGCCCACCTGCAGCGCCGCCTGGCGCAGCAGTTCGAAACCGGTGGCGCAGATGCGTTGCACGGCCAGCGCCGGCACCTGCAGGGGTACGCCGCTGTACAGGCCGATGTGCCGGGGCAGCATGTAGGCATCGAAGCTGGCCTGGGCCATGGAGCCGGCCAGAACCGAGTCGACCTGCGCAGCAGGCAGCCCGGCGCGCGCCAGCACGCCGCGTCCGGCCTTGATGCCGAGGTCGATGGGCGACACCTGGGCCAGTGCGCCGCCCAGGTCGACCCAGGGCGTGCGCACCGCGTCGTACAGCGCGACGTCGTCGAACCGCGAATACTGGCCGGCGCTGTTCATGCCGGTGCCCCGGCGGCCTGAGCAGCGGCGCGCAGCAGCGCACCGTGGTCGCCGCGGTACAAGGCATCGACCAGGCTGGCGCGCCATTGCAGCACGGCGCGCTGGTTGATCGAGCCCTTGTCGGTGATCTCGCCGCGGTCGATGGACGGCGGCTCCGCCAGCAGGGCGATCCATTCCAGGCGGCTGGCGTTGCCGCTGGCGCCCTTGTTCAGGCGTTGCAGCCAGGCGGCGAACCACTGGCGTACCGCCGGGCTGGCCAGCACCTGCTCGTCGCTGGCCTCACGGTCTAGCCCGGCCAGTTGCCGGCACTCATACAGGCGTGGGAACACCAGCGCGCCGAGGCATTCGCGGTCGGGGGCACAGACCACGATATCCTGCACGTAGGGTGAGCCTTCCAGCACCGCACGGTTGCGCAGTGGACCGACGCTGACAAACACCCCCGAAGACAGCTTGAAGTCTTCGGCGATACGCCCATCGAACATCAGCCCCAGCTCCGGCTGCGCCGGGTCGGCGAGCTTCAGCGCGTCACCGGAGCAGTAGTAGCCCTGCTCGTCGAAGGCTTCGGCGGTCTGCTGCGGCGAGCGCCAGTAGCCGGGCATGATGTGCGGGCCGCGAAAGCGCCCTTCCAGCTTGCCGTCCACCGGCACCAGGCGCACTTCGCAGCCCGGTGCCGGCAGCCCGACGTAGCCGGCCTGGGACAGCGGGCCGGTGGTGAAGGTGCACGACGGCGAGGCTTCGGTCATGCCCAGCCCGGCCATCATGCGGATACGCTCGCCGCAGTGCTGCTCGGCGATGCGGTCGAGGCGGTCCCAGATGCTCTGCGACAGACCGGCGGCGGCGAAGAAGAACAGCTTGATGCGGGCGAAGAAGCGCTCGCGCAGCTCGCTGTCCTGCTCCAGGGCGCTGACCAGCTCTTCCCAACCCTTGGGCACGGTGAGGTAGGCGGTGGGCGAGATTTCCTTGAGGTTGCGCAGGGTCTCGGCGAAGCCCTGGGCGGTGGGCTTGCCGTTGTCCAGGTAGAAGGTACCGCCGTTGTACAGCACGATGCCCAGGTTATGGCTGCCGCCGAAGGTGTGGTTCCAGGGCAGCCAGTCGACCAGCACCGGCGGCTCTTCGCCGAACACCGGGAAGGTCTGCAGCAGCATCTGCTGGTTGGCGCAGAGCATGCGCTGGGTGGTGACCACCGCCTTGGGCAGCTTGGTGGAGCCGGAGGTGAACAGGAACTTGGCGATGCTGTCCGGGCCAGTGGCGGCGAACGCGGCTTCGGCCTCGGCGCCACCGGGTTGGGCCAGCAGGCTGGCGAAGTCGATGGCGGGCCGGCCGCTGGCCATGCCGCGCACGCTGATCACCGCAATGTCGGCCGGCAGCACGGCGTCGATGGCTTTCTGGAACGGCGTGACGTCGCTGACGAACGCCAGGCCCGGCTGCAGCACGTCACAGACATGGCGCAGCTTGGCGTGGTCCTGGGACAGCAGCGAATAGGCCGGTGACACCGGGCAGTAGGGAATCCCGGCGTACATCGCCCCGAGGGCCATCTGCAGGTGCTCGATGTCGTTGCCCGAGAGCAGCGCCAGCGGGCGTTCGGCGCTCAGGCCGTGAGCCAGCAGGCTCTGGGCGATGGCACGCACGTCGGTGAGCATTTGCGCGTAGCTGACTTCGCGCCAGCCACCCTGTTCATTGCGCGCGGCGATGAAGGTGCGCTGCGGGCACTCGGCGGCCCAGTGCCGCAGGCGGTCGAGCAGCCGCGCCGGGCGTTCGGCCAGCGGTTCCAGGTTACGAATGTGCAGGATACCCTGGCGTTCGCTGACCTCGACGGCGGGGTGCGCGATGGACACGGGGCGGTAGGGCGCCGGGGCGCTTGCAGGTTGGCGGTTCACGTGCGGTTCCTCCATTGAAGCAGGCCGCGCCGCATCGCTCACGGGCGATGGCTGGCGCGCGCCGACTTCTGGCTGTCGCCTTTGTTCTTGTCGGGAGCGGGCGGCCTGTCGCAGCCGCCCGGGCGCTCAGATCGGGTAGTGCCTTGGGCCGTTCTGCAGGGTCACCCAGCGCAACTGGGTGAAGAACTCCACCGAGGCCTTGGCGCCGAAGCTGCCGTAGCCGCTGGACTTCACCCCGCCGAAGGGCATCTGCGCCTCGTCGTGCACGGTCGGGCCGTTGATGTGGCAGATGCCCGATTCGACACGTTGGGCCAGCGCCAGGGCGCGGCTGGTGTCGCGGCTGAAGATCGCCGCCGACAGGCCGAATTCCGAGTCGTTGGCCAGGCGCAGCAAGGCTTCGTCACCGCTGGCGCGCAGCACCACCGCCACCGGGCCGAAGGACTCTTCGCGATACAGGCGCATCGAGTCGGTGACCTGGTCGAGCAGGGTCGGCTGGAGGATGCTGCCGCTGCAGGTGCCGCCGCAGACCAGGGTCGCGCCCTGGGTCACGGCATCGTCGATCAGGCCCATGATGCGCTCGCCGGCGCGGGCATCGACCAGCGAGCCGAGCTTGGCGGCCGGGTCGCTCGGGTCACCGGCTGGCAGGGTGGCGATCTTGGCCTTGAGCTTGGCGACGAAGGCATCGGCGACCTTGTCGTCGACGATCAGCCGTTCGGTGGACATGCAGATCTGCCCCTGGTTGAAGTAGGCGCCGAAGGCGGCGGCCTCGACGGCGGCATCGAGGTCGGCGTCGTCCAGCACCAGAAACGGCGCCTTGCCGCCCAGCTCCAGCAGCGCCGGCTTGAGGTGGCGCGCCGACAGCTCACCGACGATGCGCCCGACATGGGTGGAGCCGGTGAAGTTGACGCGGCGTACTGCCGGGTTGGCGATCAGCCGTTCGACGATGGCGGGTGCGTCTTGCGGGGCATTGCTGATGACGTTGACCACGCCATCGCCGAGCCCGGCTTCATGGAGGATCTGGCCGATCAGCCGATGCACCGCCGGGCTCAGCTCGGAGGCCTTGAGCACCACTGTGTTGCCGCAGGCCAGGGGCATGGCGATGGCGCGGGTGGCGAGGATCACCGGGGCGTTCCACGGGGCGATGCCCAGCACCACGCCGCACGGCTGGCGCAGGGCCATGGCAAAGCTGCCCGGCACGTCGGAAGGAATCACCTCGCCGTTGATCTGCGTGGTCATCGACGCGGCTTCACGCAGGATCTTCGCCGCCAGCATGACGTTGAAGCCGTACCAGTTGGCCATGGCGCCGGTCTCTCCGGCGGCGGCGATGAAGCGCTCGCTGTTGGCCTGCAGTTGGTCGGCGGCTTTCAGCAGGCGCGTGCGGCGCTCGTTGGGCGCCAGCGCGGCCCAGGCCGGAAACGCAGCCTGGGCGGCGGCCACGGCGGCGTCGGCGTCTTCCAGGGTGGCAGCGGCGACCCGCGAGACCACTTCGCCGCTCACCGGGTTGCGGCGCTCGAAAGTCTTACCGTCGCGGGCAGGGCACGACTGCCCGCCGATCAGCAATGGCACGTCCAGCATGATGATTCCTCTTTATTGTCTTTATCGGGAACACCGGTCGATACGGTCGACCCGGACGAGCGGCACACGGCCCCTCGCCCGCCGGCGCGGTCAGCGCTTGTAGGCTTCCAGGCCTGGCTTGATGCTCTTGTCGTCGAGGAACTGCTTCATACCCTGCTCGCGACCGCCTTCGGTGTCCAGCAGGCGCGACTGGTCGAGCTTGGCGTACAGGTAGTCTTCGTTCTGCTCCCAGGTCAGTTCGCGGCAGCGCTTGAAGCCATGCTTGGCGGCGCGCAGCACGACCGGGTTCTTTTCCAGCAGGTTGCGCGCCAGCTCGATGGTGGTCTCGCGCAGTTGCGCCAGCGGCACGCTTTCGTTAACCAGGCCCATCTCGGCAGCTTTCTTACCGTCGAAGGTCTTGCCGGTCATGATGTAGTACAGCGACTGGCGATGGCCCACGGTGTCGGCCATGGCCTTGCTGACCAGGTTGCCCGGCGGGATGCCCCAGTTGATCTCCGACAGACCGAAGGTCGCTTCGTCGGCGCAGATCGCCAGGTCGCAGGCCACCAGCGGGCTGAAGCCGCCACCGAAGCACCAGCCGTTGACCATGGCGATGGTCGGCTTGGCGTACATGCGCAGCAGTTTCCACTGCCATTGCGAGGCTTCGCGGCGGATCTTCTCCTGAAGGATCTCCGGGCCGGCGTCGGTTTCGCGGAAGTATTCCTTGAGGTCCATGCCGGCGGTCCAGGATTCACCGGCACCGGTCAGCACCAGTACGCCGGCCGCCGGGTCCTGCTCCAGAGTTTCCAGCACGTCGATCATTTCCCGGTTCAGGGTCGGGCTCATGGCGTTGCGTTTTTCCGGGCGGTTGAGGATGACCCAGGCGATGCCCTCCTCGATTTTGACCTTGACGGTGCTCCAGCGGCCTTCGTAATTGCTCATGTGGATGCTCTCTTGTTCTGTTACGGGGCGTGTTCGGGTGTCGATGGATTGAAATTAGCCGGGCAAAATAGTTATGTCAATTAACTATTAAATTCGTTAACAGGTTTGCGCGTTTCGGATAGTGCGCGCTTGGGTAGATCGCCAGGGTATCGGGTGCTGGCCTTCACGGACCGATCCCGGCAAACTGCATAGCCTTGTTAACTGCCTTTCCAGGATCCTGTCGCATGGCCAAGTCTTCCAGTGCCGCTTCTTCGAGCGCCCTTCCCGCTTCCGCCGCCGTCGTGCCGCTGGATGCCGCGCTCGACGATCTGATCGGCTATGCCCTGCGCCGTGCCCAGCTCAAGCTGTTCCAGAACCTCATCGCACGGCTGGCCTTGCATGACCTGCGCCCGGCACAGTTCTCCGCGCTGGCGATCATCGACCAGAACCCTGGCCTGATGCAGGCCGACCTGGCCCGTGCACTGGCCATCGAGCCGCCGCAGGTGGTGCCGTTGCTTAACAAGCTGGAAGAACGCGCCCTGGCCGTGCGGGTGCGCTGCAAGCCAGACAAGCGTTCGTACGGCATTTTCCTCAGCAAGACCGGCGAAACGCTGCTCAAGGAAGTGAAGCAGATCGCCGCGCAGAGCGACCTGGACGCCACCGCCGCGCTCGACGATGCCGAGCGCGAGCAGCTGCTCAGGCTGCTGCGCAAGATCTATCAGGACTGAAGTGCCGGCCAGCGGCTTTAGCCGCAATACTGGTCAGTTAGACCGTGGGAGCGAGCTTGCTCGCGAAGGCGGCGTCACGTTCACAGCAAATTCAGCAACTTTGCCCGCTTTTCGCGAGCAAGCTCGCTCCCACCAAGCCGCAAAGCGCTTAATCGAACAGCATTGGCTTTAGCCGCGAAGAAGCCAGATATTCAGCGTAGATCTGCTGTTTATCCGGTTTTTTCGCGGCGCAAGCCGCTCAGGCTGGAAGCGGCCGAGCCGACTCACCACAGCGGCAGGCTGTAGGTGGCCAGGAAGCGGGTCTGGTTTTCGTCGCGGAAGGCCGCGCCGGTGGGAAAGTCGTTGCGATAGATCGCCTTGCGCACCACGAAACCCAGCTGCTTGAGCGGCCCGCTCTGGATCACGTAGCCCAGCTCCATCTGGAATTCCCGTTCCTTGCGGTCGTCGGCGTTCAGCGAGGCGAGTTCGATGTTGTCGCCGCGCACATAACGCAGGCGGCTCTTCAGGCCCGGCACGCCCACAGCGGCGAAGTCGTAATCGTAGATGGCCTGCCAGGTGTGTTCCTTGGCGTTGAGAAAGTCCGAGGCCATGGTCAGTTCGCTCATGCCCATCAGTTCGGTGCCAGACACATAGGGCGTGGCGGTGTCGCCGCTCGAATGCATGTAGCCGAGGCTGACCTTGTGCCCGCCCAGCCGGTAGGCGAACAGCGCCGAGGCGTTGACGTTGTCGACCTTGCCGGCCTTGGCGCTGCCGGCCTCCTCGCTGAAGAAGCTGCGCAGGTCGCTGGTCAGTACGCCGTCGCCCAGCGGCAGGTTATGCAGCAGCGCCAGGGTGCTCTGCCGGTAAAGGTCATCGACCTCGGTGTGGTACACGCGAATGCCCAGGTCCTTGGTGAACTGGTAGTCACCGCCCAGGTAGCTCATGTGCGAGGTGGTCGCCGCGCCGTTGAAGCGTCCGTTCGGTGAGGCAATGGTCATCGACTCGTAGGAGGTCGAGTTGCGCTTGTTGATGCGGTCGATGTAGCCCGCATTGAAGGTCAGGCCGTCGATGTCCTTGGAGGTCAGCGTGGTGCCGCGGAAGGTCTGCGGCAACAGGCGCGACGGGCTGGCGAAGGCGAACGGCAGGAAAATCGACACGTCGCCGGTCTTCACCGTGGTCTGGTTGAAGCGCATCTTGCCGGTCAGCGCCAGGCGCGAATAATCGTCCGGGGCGCGACGGTCACTGGCCGACACCGGCAGCAGTTCGGTGCCGCTGCGGTCCGGCGAAGAATCCAGCTTGACCCCGACCAATGCGCGTGCATCCAGGCCGAAGCCCAGCTTGCCAGGGGTGTAGCCGGATTCGAGGTTGAGAATGAAGGCCTGCGCCCATTCCCGGGCAGCGCGCTTGGCCCCATCATCCTTGTAGTCGCGGTCGAGGTAATAGTTACGCAGGTTAAGCGTACCGTGGCTGTCTTCCAGCAGGCCTTCGGCCTGCAGGCCGCTGCTGCACAAACCCAGCAGCAGCAATGGCGCGGTACGGCGAGCGTGGCGATGCAGGCTCGGGCGAGCCCTGCCGAGGGGCGAGAAGGTGTCTGGCATGTCCGTAGTCCACTTATTGTTGTTGTTCGAAAGCGCACGGGATGCGGGCTGTAAGCGGCCCGCAGGGCAAGAATGGAAATGCCGAGTGGTGCCGTCAATGGACAATATCCGATAATCGAACATTAATTTTGTTATCTATTTTTCTCTTTTCAGGATTTTTTGGGTAAGCCTCTGTTTTAAAGGAAATAGTCTGAATTCCTGCCAAGCGCATTCGGGCTGGGCTTTTTAGTTATCTTTGTTAATCTTATTTCTAGGTCGCCTCCAGCCGTGGTTGCAGGCGCCAGCCCGCTCTACAACAAAAACAAGAACGAGGTATCCATGGACAGTTCACTGCGCCGGCCAACGGCGACCATCGTGCTTTGCTTCATCGTTGCACTCATCGAAGGCTTCGACCTGCAGGCCGCCGGCACCGCCGCTGCCGGGCTGCGGCACACCTTCACCCTCGACCCCAAGATGCTCGGCTGGGTATTCAGCGCCGGAATCATCGGTCTGCTGCCAGGTGCCTTCTTCGGCGGCTGGATCGCCGACCGCATTGGCCGCAAGAAGATTCTCATCGCCGCTGTGCTGCTGTTTGGCGTGTTCTCCCTGGCCACCGCCTACGTCGAGGGTTATGCGACCCTGCTGCTGGTGCGCTTCCTCACCGGCCTGGGCCTGGGCGCTGCGCTGCCCAACCTGATCGCCCTGTGTGCCGAGGCGGTCGGTGAACAGCGCCGTGGCACGGCGATCAGCATCATGTATGCCGGTGTACCGCTGGGTGGTGCACTGGCGGCGGTGGTGGCCATGCTGGGCGGTGATCACTGGCAGATGACTTTCATCATCGGTGGCCTGGCGCCGCTGCTGGTGGTGCCGCTGATGCTGGTGCTGCTGCCCGAGTCCACGGTGTTCCGCCAGCAAGCCGATGCCAGTGCGCGGGTCTCCACGCCCCAGGCCCTGTTCGGTGAAGGGCGTGCGCGCCTTACCCTGGCGCTGTGGATCAGCTACTTCTTCACCCTGACCGTGATGTACATGCTGCTCAATTGGCTGCCGTCACTGCTCATGGGCCAGGGCTTTACCAAGCCGGAAGCCAGCCTGGTGCAGATGCTGTTCAACATCGGCGGCGCGCTGGGCTCGCTGTTCGGTGGTCTGCTGCTGGACCGCTTCAACGGCGTGAAGGTGGTAATCGGCGTCTACCTGGGGCTGCTGGCGTCGCTGGTAGGTGTCGGCCTGTCGGTCGGCATCGCGCCCATGGCCACCGCCGGTTTCTGTGTCGGGGTGTTCGTCATGGCCGCGCAGTTGGTGCTGTATGCCATGGCGCCGCCTTCCTACCCCACCGCCGTGCGCGCGACCGGTGTGGGCGCGGCGGTGGCCATCGGTCGCCTGGGGTCGGTTGCCGGTCCGCTGGCTGCCGGGCAGATTCTCGCTGCTGGCGCCGGCACCAGCGGCGTGTTGCTGGCCACTTCGCCCGGCCTGGTGATCGCTGCGCTGGCGATTCTCACCGTGGTCGCGCGGCCAGGCAGCGCGGCGCGTCCCGGCCTCAAGCCGGCCAGCCGCTGACCTGAACGCACAACGCCCCCGGCAAGCGCTTGCCGGGGGCGTTGTGCATACAGAGCGGTGTTATCAGTGATTGAACTGCGCGGCCAGCTCGCGAAGCATCACTTCGGCATCCAGCACCTTGCGCACCGATTCCTCGGCTTTCTCGCGGGTGATGCCCAGGCGCTCGAACAGCTCGTTGGGAATCGCCTCTACCGGGCCGGAACCGACGCCGTGCTGACGCAGCAACTGCACGGCCAGGAACACCAGGTTGGCATATTCGCAATGCTCACCGGCGTACTGCGGGTCATGCTGGAAGCGCAGCGCGGCGGACAGTTCGTCCGGCATGTCCCAGGCGCGCATCAGCCAGGCGCCGATCTGCTCGCGGCTGATGCCCAGCAGGTGCTGCTCGACATAGCTGTGATGCAGGTGCGGGTTGACTTCCAGTTGCCGGCAGATCAGCGAGAAATGTGGCGGGAACACATGCGCCAGCAGCAGGTAGCCGAAGTTGTGCAGCAGGCCGGCCAGGTAGGTCAGGCCGCCTTCCGGGCGTTTGGCGCGGGGGATGGCACGGGTCAGGCCTTCGATAACGGCGGCGGTGTAGATCGACTGCTGCCAGTACGGGGTGGTCTGCTGTGGATGATCCTTGGGCAGGCTGAGGGTCTTGCCCAGCGCCAGACCGAGGGCCAGGTTGATCACCAGGTCGAAGCCCAGCACACGCACGATGGCGTCTTCCACCGAGCGGATCTTGCCGGTAGAGGCGTAATAAGGTGAGGCGGCCCAGCTGACCACCTGGGCGGCCAGGGCTGGGTCGGTTTCCACCACGCCCGTGATGTCGTCGATGGTGGCGTCCGGGTCGACACGCAGCTTGATGATCTTCTGCGCGGTGCCGGCCAGCGGCGGGATCTCCAGGGTCGCTTCCAGGCGTTGCTGGATGCGCCGTGCGGTGAAGGCGTGCACGGCCTGAGTGATTTCCTCTCGGTCGTCGTGCGGGCGGTCGAAGTTCGGCTGCACCGTGCTGACCAGTTGGCCGAAATGCGCGGCACTGGCCTTGCTGAGCATGCCCTTGAAGTCGTCGCTGGCGATCTCCAGCAGCAGGCCCTGTTCGCCGGAGCCCACCAGCAGCTTGGGCTGCTGCAACAGGCGGTCGTCGTACAGGCACGGCGAGCTGGTCAGGGCCGGCAGGCCGGGCAGGCTTTGCAGGTTGTGCTTGACCAGCATGCGCGACAAGCGCTCGTGGGAAACCGCCTTGAGTTCGCGGCCAGTCAGCTCGGCGATGCGGTTGAGGTCCAGCAACTGGTTCTGCGGGAAGAGGATCAGCAGGGCGCCGACGGCGTCCTCGACCAGGACCGCCTGGACCTTGTGCTCGACAGGCAGGGTGACGTCATCCACGACTTCCTGGTAGCTGATGGACAATTTTTCCAACAACTGCCGGATGACGGACGGGGTGTGGAGAGAATCATCGACGTGGGCTACTTCTGTCATGGTCTGTGTCCAATTCCTACATTTTTCGCAGTATAACCAGCTTGTGCAGAATGGGCCTCCCGAGCGTGCAAAAGCGTCGTGTCCGTCACATCAAACCTGGCCGTATTGCTGGCCATGGCGCAGCCAGCGATCCAGCAACGGGCTGACATGCTGCGGCCAGCGCTCCAGCAGGGCCTGGGCGGCGTCGCGTACGGCCGGCAGCAGGTCGGCGTCGCGCATCAGGTCGGCCACCTTGAACTGCAACAGGCCCGTTTGTCGGGTGCCGAGCATTTCGCCCGGACCACGAATTTCCAGATCCTTTTCGGCGATGACGAAACCGTCGTTGGTTTCGCGCATGATGCCCAGTCGCTGGCGACCGATCTGTGATAGCGGCGGGTGGTAGAGCAGCACGCAATGGCTCACCGCACTGCCCCGCCCGACCCGGCCGCGCAGCTGGTGGAGCTGGGCCAGGCCGAGGCGCTCGGGGTTCTCGATGATCATCAGGCTGGCATTGGGCACGTCCACACCGACCTCGATCACCGTGGTCGCCACCAGCAGCTGCAGGCTGCCCTGCTTGAATTCGGCCATGATCGCGGCCTTTTCCGCCGGTTTCATGCGCCCGTGTATCAAGCCGACGCGCAGTTCGCCCAGCGCCATGCTCAGCTCTTCGAAGGAGGTCTCGGCGGCCTTGCAGGTGAGTTCTTCGGATTCTTCGATCAGCGTGCAGACCCAATAGGCCTGGCGCCCCTCGGCGCAAGCGGCGCGCACCCGTTCGATGACCTCCACGCGCCGGCTGTCGGCGACCAGCACGGTGTTCACCGGAGTACGGCCGGGCGGCAGTTCGTCGAGGATCGAGGTGTCGAGATCGGCATAGGCGCTCATCGCCAGCGTGCGTGGGATGGGCGTGGCGGTCATGATCAACTGGTGCGGGCAGAGCATGCCCCCTACCCCCTTGCTGCGCAGGGCCAGGCGTTGTTGCACGCCGAAACGGTGCTGTTCGTCGATGATCACCAGGGCCAGGTTGCTGAACTGCACTTCGTCCTGGAACAGCGCGTGGGTGCCGACCACCATGGGAGCACCGCGGCCGATCTGCTCCAGGGCCGTCGCCCGTGCCTTGCCCTTGAGTTTGCCGGCCAGCCAGGCCACTTCGACGCCCAGTGGCTCCAGCCAACGCTGGAAGTTCAAGTAATGCTGCTCGGCGAGAATCTCAGTGGGTGCCATCAACGCGACCTGGTAGCCGGCCTCGATCGCCTGCAGCGCCGCCAGCGCCGCGACCACGGTCTTGCCGGCACCCACGTCGCCCTGCACCAGGCGCAGCATGGGCTCAGGTTGGCTGAGGTCGTAGGCCACCTCCTTGCCGACTCGCTGCTGGGCACCGGTAGGTGCGAAACCGAGGTTGGCGAGGAATTCGCGTGGCAGGCGGCTGGCCGGTGGCAGAGCCGGGGCACGCTGGGCGCGCAGGCTCTCGCGCAGGCGCTGTTGCGACAACTGGTGGGTCAGCAGTTCTTCGAAGGCCAGGCGGTGCTGGGCCCAGTGATGGCCCAGGGCGAGTTCTTCCAGATCGGCGTCGGCGGGTGGGTGATGCAGGTAGCGAATGGCGTCGTCCAGCGGTGCCAGCTCGTAGTCGCGGGCCAGCTCTTCGGGGAGCCAGTCGGGCAGGCTGCGCGGGCCGAGCATCGCCAGGCTCTGCTGGCTGAGCTGGCGCAGGCGTTGCTGGGTCAGGCCTTCGGTGGTCGGGTAGATCGGCGTGAGGGTCTGCTCGACCGGCGGCGCTTCGTCGCCGGTCAGGGCGCGGTACTCGGGGTGGTAGATCTCCAGGCCCGAGGCGCCGGGCCGCGCTTCGCCGAAGCAGCGCAGGTGGGTGCCGCGCTTGAGGCCCTCCTTCTGCGCATTGCTGAAGTGGTAGAAGCGCAGGCTCACTGAGCCGCTGCCGTCATTCAGGCGTACCAGCAGGCTGCGGCGCTTGCCCATTACCACGTCGGCACCGCTGACCACGCCTTCGATCACCGCATCCTGGCCGGGCCGCAGCGCGCCGATGGGCACCACCCGGGTACGGTCCTGATAACGCAGCGGCAGGTGGAACAACACGTCCTGCAGGGTTTCCAGCCCTACCCTGGCCAGCTTCTCGGCCATGGCTTCGCCGACACCCTTGAGTGCGGTGACCGGGACCTGGGAAAGCTCGCTCATCTCTTGCCTGCCTAGTTGGCTTCTGCCTTGGGTCGCACCACCGAGCACAGCCGTACCGAGTCAGCCAGGATCTCGATGGCCTTGGGCCGTGGGAAGCTGGCACGCCAGGCGATGGCCACGGTACGGAACGGTGCCGGTGCGGTCAGTGGGCGGACTTCGATGACGCCGGGCGCGTAGTGGTGGCTGTGCACCGCCGACAACGGCAGGATCGACACGCCCAGCCCCGAAGCGACCATGTGGCGGATGGTTTCCAGCGAGCTGGATTCCACCGTGGTGTGCTTGGCGCCCTCGCCGCCCTTGTTCAGTGTAGGGCAGGCTTCCAAGACCTGATCACGGAAGCAGTGGCCCTCGCCGAGCAGCAGCAGGCTCTTGTCGTTCAGCGCCCCGGCCTCGATGCTTTCCTGGCGGGTCCAGGGGTGGCCGGACGGCATCAGCACGTAGAACGGCTCGTCATACAGGGGTAGGGTCAGCACGTCGGCTTCGTTGAATGGCAGGGCGATGATGATCGCGTCCAGTTCGCCGTTGCGCAGCTTGTCACGCAGGATGTGCGTGAAGTTTTCCTCGATGTACAGCGGCATCTGCGGTGCCACGCGATGCAGTTGCGGAATCAGGTGCGGGAACAGGTAAGGGCCGACGGTATAGATGGCACCGACCTTCAGCGGAGCGGTGAGCTGGTTCTTGCCGGCCTGGGCCAGTTCACGGATGCCCTGGGCCTGCTCGAGGACCTTCTGCGCCTGGGCGACGATGCCCTCACCCACCGGGGTAAGGCGCACGGCACTCTTGCTGCGCTCGAAGATGAGTACGCCCAGCTCGTCTTCGAGCTTCTTCACGCCAACCGACAGCGTAGGCTGGCTGACGTGGCACCGTTCGGCCGCGTGGCCAAAGTGCTGCTCTTGGGCAAGCGTGACGATATAGCGCAATTCTGTAAGGGTCATAACAGGCGTCCATGTGGTTGCGCCCAGCATAGCGGGTGCAATCAATAGACGCACGTTATCAGAGGTGCCCAGACGTATCAAAAAAGTGATTCTGGTCCCGAGGCCGGCCGGCGGCGTTCGACCAGGCTGCGATCAGGCAGCCCGGGCGATGCGCACCGGCGGATTTTAGCGTTTATCCAGGGAGTAAACGAAAGGTGCGGTGATCTCGATGGTGCCGTTGCTCAAGACTTCCGCTGGCGGCTTGGGCAGTGGCTGTGCACGGCGTAGCATCTCCAGCGTGGCACGGTCCAGGGACGAGCTTCCCGAGCCGCCGACGATGGAGGACGACAGTACGTTGCCCTGGGCGTCGATCATGAAACGCACACGAGCCGTACCCTGCATGCCGCGGCGGCGGGCATCGTCGGGGTACTTCTTGTACTTGGCCAAATGACTCAACAGCTCCCCTTGCCAGTTCGGCACGGCATTGCTGGGTGGCGCCGGTGGGCTTGGCGGTGCTGCAGGCGCAGCGGGCTTCTCGACCTTGGCCTGTGGCGGCGTGTCCACCGGCTTCTCTTCGACCGGCTTCTCCTTTGGCGGCTCAGGCTTCTTCACCTCGGGCTTTTTCGGCTCGGGCTTGGGCTTGGGCTTTTCCACCTTCTTGGGCACGACGATTTCCGGCTTCGGTGCTTCGGCCACTTCTGGCATTGGCGGCTCTTCCACCGGCGCGGGCGGGGTGGGTGGCTGCACCACCGCTGGGGGCGGGGGTGTCGGCTCGGGCATCGGTGGCAGTTCGATCATCATCGCCTGCGGCGGCAGTTCGATCGCCTGGGAGGCCGGCCAGCGCAGGGCCAGAAGCACTGCGACGGCATGCACGGCCAGCACCAACAACAGGCTGCCGCTGTAGCGCGTCAGTGTTTGGCGCATCGTGGTCATTTTTTCCCTGCCGTCTCTAGGCCCACCAGGCCGACTTTCAGGTAACCGGCGGCGCGCAGGGTGTTCATGACTTCCATCAGGTCGCCGTAGTCCACGCCTTTGTCAGCCTGGAAGAAGATCGTGGTGTCCTTCTTGCCGTGGGTGCGCTGGTCCAGGACCTGGCCGATCTGCTCGCGGGACACCTGGTCGTTGCCCAGGTACAGGTTCTTGTCTTCCTTGACGCTGAGGAAGATCGGCTTTTCCGGCCTGGGTTGTGGTTTGGCCGTAGACGCTGGCAGGTCGACCTTGATGTCCACGGTCGCCAGCGGTGCGGCGACCATGAAGATGATCAGCAGAACCAGCATGACGTCGATGAACGGCGTCACGTTGATTTCATGGTTCTCGGCGAGATCGTCGCCGCCTTCATTGAGATGCAGGCCCACGAGTCAGCCCACCTTGACCATTTGTGGATGGTGCTGGCCGCGCTCACCCTGCTCGGGCAGGTGGTCCAGGTCACGGCTGACCAGCAGCAGGACCTGTGCCGAAGCGTCGGAGACCTGGGCCTTGTAGCCGGCGATGGAACGGGCGAAGACGTTGTAGATGACCACCGCCGGAATGGCCGCGACCAGACCGATGGCAGTGGCCAGCAGGGCTTCGGCGATACCGGGGGCGACCACGGCGAGGTTGGTGGTCTGGGTCTTGGCGATGCCGATGAAGCTGTTCATGATGCCCCACACGGTGCCGAACAGACCGACGAAGGGCGCGGTGGAGCCGATGGTGGCCAGCACGCCTGTCCCGGTGCTCATGGTGCGACCGCAGTTGGCCACTAGGCGCTCGAGGCGGAAGCTGACGCGCTCCTTGATGCCTTCGCGCTCACGGCTGTTGGCCGACAGGCGCATTTCTTCCTGGGCATCGTGGACCAGCAGGTGCGCCAGGGTGCCTTCCTTGCGGTGCTGCTCGGCGGCTTCGTTGAGGGTGCGCGCCTTCTTCAGGCTGGCGATCTCGGTGCGCAGACGACGCTTGGCGCCCAGCAGCTCGAGGCCTTTGGCGATCCAGATGGTCCAGGTGATGATCGAGGCCAGTGCCAGGCCGATCATCACGGCCTTCACCACGATGTCGGCGTTCTGGTACATGCCCCAGGGCGACAGATCGTGGGCGCTCATGCCCAGGCTGTTCTCGCCGGCCAGCGCGTCGTCATCCGCAGCCTGGTCGCCAGCGGGCGCGGCGGCCGGTGCGCTTGGCGCGGCATTCTGGGTGGCGGGGGCTGGTGCCGTGGCGGCAGCGGGGGTCGCACCGTTGGCGGCTGGTGCGGTCTGATCGGCAAGGGCGACAGGCGCGAGTGTCAGACTCAGCGCCAGTGCAGCTGCCGCGCGCCAGGCGCGAGTCAGGCTGAAAAGCGTGGTTGGCGAGGCGGTTGGAGAAGTGCGTGTCATGCGGGCCGGACCTGAAATGTATAGAACATGGTGCGCCGTCACGGAGGACATTGCGCAATGGCTAGAGCAAAGAGCGCAATTATTGCAAATCGTTCTTGTTAACAAAAGTAATACTGTATCTTTTTTTCAAATTATCTCTTGGGGCGGTAAAGTCCCCCCGATGAACGTCGGGTTTTTTCATTTTCTGCATGAGGTAAAAGGCAATGTCCGCACCCACGCTGTTGATCGCCGGTTGTGGCGATATCGGTTCGCGCCTGGCTGCGCAATTGCTACCTCAGGGCTGGGCGGTGCATGGCCTGCGTCGTCAGGTCGCGGCGCTGTCGGCGGGCGTGTGCGGGGTCGCCGCCGACTTGTTCCAGCCACACAGGCCGGTTGCCTGGCCGACCGGCGCTATCGATTACCTGGTTTATTGTGCGACGCCTACCGAGCGTGACGAGGCCGGCTACCGCCAGGCCTACGTACAGGGCCTGCGGCACGTACTGAGTTGGTTGCGCGAGGCTGGCCAGGCGCCGCGCCGGGTGATTTTCGTCTCCAGCAGCAGTGTCTATGCGCAGAGCGAGGGCGAATGGGTCGACGAGACGTCGCCTGCCGAGGCCGAGCGCTTCTCCGGGCAGGTGCTGCTGGAAGCGGAAGGCGTCGCCCTTGGCTGCGAATGGCCGGCCAGCGTAGTACGCCTGACCGGTATCTATGGGCCGGGGCGCAACGACCTGTCGAGCAAGGTACGCCAAGGCTATCGCGTGGCGCTCGAGCCGCCGGTGTATGCCAACCGTATCCACGCCGATGATGCGGCCGGCCTGCTGGCGCATCTGCTGCAGGCCGACGCCCGGGGCGTGGTGCTGGAAGATTGCTACCTGGGGGTCGACGATGCGCCCGCGCCGCTGGCCGAGGTGGTGGCCTGGATGCGCGAGTACTTGGGGGTGACGCACTGGTCGGAACAGGAAACCCTGCGCCGTGCCGGCAGCAAGCGCTGCAGCAACGCACGGGCCCGGGCGCTGGGGTGGGTGCCGCGCTACCCGGACTATCGTGCCGGGTACGCGGCCTTGCTGGGCTGACGGCCCGTTATTGCTTTTCCAGCCGCCAGCGGCGCTCACCAGGGCGCAGCTGCGGCATCTCGTCGGCTGCCGCCGTGTTGATGGCCTGGAAGATTTCCAGCTGGCGACCCTTGCGCATGAAGATCCATGGCGCGCCCTGTTCGGCACGCTCCAGCCACATGCTGTCGTACTCGCCGCTCATGGCGGCGCAGTCGCCGGCCAGGCACAAGGCATAGCGGTCGTTGTCGCCCAGGCCCTGCAGGCTGCCGTCGGGGTTGAACTGTACGGTGGAGCCCTGGCCCGGCCCGTTGGTGATGGTCCACTTGCCGCCCAGGTAGGCGCCGTACAGCGCGCTTTCGAAGCTGCTGCCTGGCGGTGCGTCCGGTGCCGGAGCCGCCTTCGGCTTGACGAAGTGCTGCTCGGGGCCCGACTCGCTGGCTGCCTGGGTCAACTGGCCGGCGGCCACGCTCAGGTCTTCGAAGAAGTTGCCGTAGAACTCGATCCGCAGCTTGCCGTTCTTGCTGTCGATGATCTTGCCTTCGCCCAGCTCGAAGCCATTGGAAAAGGACGCTTCACCGGACTTGCTGTCGACCTGCCATTCCAGATTGGGGCCGCGTGACAGCAGGGCTTCGCGCAGGTTGTCGCTCTTCACGGCAGCGTCGATGGCATCCTGGTTGATCCAGACGCCGTCGGGGTTGAGGTCGGTGTGGCTGGCGCAGCCACTGACGAGTGCGGCCAGCAGTGAGAGGGCGAGCGCACGGCGCATCATGGAATCCTTCCTTTGCACGGGGGTGGCGCAGCGCCAAGGCTGCGCCGGGATGGGTTACTCGACGACCAGGATGGCGTCCATTTCGACCTGCGAACCACGCGGCAGGGCAGCCACGCCGATGGCGGCGCGGGCCGGGTAGGGCTGTTCGAAGTACTTGCCCATGATCTCGTTGACCTTGGCGAAGTGGCCCAGGTCGGTCAGGAAGATGTTCAGCTTGACGATGTTCTTGAACGAACCGCCTGCTTCTTCCGCCACAGCCTTGAGGTTCTCGAACACCTGGACGGTCTGGGCCTCGAAGCCTTCGACCAGTTCCATGGTCTTGGGATCCAGCGGGATCTGGCCAGACATGTACACGGTGTTACCGGCCTTGATCGCCTGCGAATAGGTGCCGATGGCGGCAGGGGCCTTGTCGCTGTTGATGACGGTCTTGCTCATGATGACTCCTTGCGGTTGGCGGACTACGTACGCATGCGGGTGATGCGAACCACACCGGTCAGGGTACGCAGCTTCTTGATCACACGCGCCAGGTGCACGCGGTCGTGCACGCTGACCACCAGTTGGACCACGCTGATACGGCCGTCGCGTTCGTCCATGCTGATCTTCTCGATGTTGCC
>NZ_CAJYVE010000016.1 GCF_913777995.1 uncultured Pseudomonas sp.
GTCTGGATGAGTACATCCGTTACTACAACCATGACCGTATCAAGCTGAAGCTCAATGGCCTGAGCCCTGTGGAATACAGGGTTCAGGCTGCGAGCTAAAACTCTCCAACTTTTGGGGGGCAGTTCAAAAGCTGCAAAGCGCTTAATCGAACAGTATTGCGGCTAAAGCCGCGAAGGACTCAGGCCACTCAACCCTTTTTGTCGTGAGCGATGCTCAACTGATAGAAGGTCGCCGCGCCGCCTTCGGTGGCGTAGCCGGTGTTGTCCTGGGTGTAGACCCCGGCCTTGAAGTACAACAGCTTGGTGCTCCAGGTCGGATCCAGACGCACGTTCCACACGTTCTCGTAGGCATTGACCGTCAGGTTGCCCGCCGGGGTCAGGTGGATGCTGTAGCTGAAGCGCTGGTTGAGCGGCACGCCCTCGGCGATGGTAATCACTTCGATCTCAGACTGCGGGCTGCGACGCAGTTTGGCGACGATGTTGCCGGTCTTGAGCTTGTCCTTGTACTGGTACTCGACCTTGAGCAGTGGCTCGTTGCTCTGGTAGGTGTGGATCTGACCAATGACGATCTTGCCGCTGGAAGGCACCTGGTTGACCATCAGCGCCGCCCGCAGGAAGTTGTCCGCCGAGGTGTAGTTCCAGTTGAACGCGCGTCCGTCCGCCGTGGTCTCGCGCAGCTCGGTGCGCGGGAACTTGGCGTTGTCGGTGGTCGACCCCGTAACCGGCGCCCAGAAGAACAACGTATTGCCGGAGCGGAAGTAACCGTCCTGATAGCCGCGCATCAGCTGCGCAGTCGCGATGGTCTGGGCGGGAACACCGACGGGAATGGACAGGTTCCAAGTGGCAAGGTCGATCATGGTGTGGCTCGCAAGGTGCGCATGCGCACCGACAGGATGGCTCTGGGACGCGGGTTACAGGCCCGAGTGATTCGTCATCGCTATCGGCATGGGCGGTTTTTTGATGAACCGCTACAGGCGTCAAGGAACCGTTGTGCCAGCACCGAAGATATCATTTAGATATCACCCATCCCCTCCCCCTGGGCTGGACCCTTTCAGCACGAAGGCCGTGCCATAAGGCCCGCCTCCCGGCGATCCGCGTCGGTTTTTTGAATGCCTTGGGGTCTCGCCCCTCAATGCACGCAAAAAACCCCGACGAACGGTCAATAATTTTTGAACTTTTCACCCGGGAACCCTGTCTCGTCCGCTCAACCCCGCGCCGTTCGTCGAGCTGCTCGCCGATTTTCAGTTGACTGAAATGGTTTGTTACAGGATATTAATAGTTAGCAAGCTACTAATATCTTCACTAACAATGTTCAACCTAACTACCTGCCACCATGCCTGACGAAATCCTCCACCGCGCCATCAGCAGTACGCTGGTCGCCGCCTCGCGGCGCTGGCGACGCCTGTGCCACGCCACGCTGTCCAGCTACGACATCAGCGAAGCCTGTGCCGGGCCGCTGCTGGCCATCGCGCGCCTGGGCGACGGTGTGCATCAGGTCAAGGTGGCGCACGCGGCCGGCATGGAAAGCCCGACCCTGGTGCGCCTGCTCGACCAGTTGTGCAAGGCCGGTATCGTCTGCCGCACCGAAGACCCCAACGACCGCCGCGCCAAGGCGCTGAGCCTCACCGACAAGGGCCGCACGCTGGCCGCGGCCATCGAAAACGAGCTGACCCGCCTGCGTGCCGGGGTGCTGGCCGACATCAGCGCGGCGGAGCTGCAGACCACCTTGCGGGTGCTGCAGGCGTTTGCCGATGCCGTCGACGCCGAGGGAGACGGCGCATGAAGGATTTCCTGGCCGGCTTCCCGCCAGGGCGTGACTGGCTGCACGGCGTGCGCACCTTCGCCGCGTCGATGCTGGCGTTGTACATCGCTCTGGTCATGGAAATGCCCCGCCCCTACTGGGCCATGGCCACGGTGTACATCGTCGCCAGCCCGTTCGTGGGGCCGACCAGCTCCAAGGCCCTGTACCGGGCCATGGGCACCCTGGCCGGGGCCTGCGCCTCGGTGCTGCTAGTGCCGCTATTCGTACAGACACCGATTCTGCTGGCCATCGTCGTGGCGCTGTGGACCGGCACCCTGCTGTTCCTCTCGCTGCACCTGCGCACCGCCAACAGCTACGCGCTGATGCTCGCCGGCTACACCATGCCGCTGATTTCCCTGCCGGCAGTGGACAACCCGCAGGCGGTGTTCGAGATCGCCGTGTCGCGTACCGAAGAGATCTTCCTGGGCATCACCTGTGCCGCGGTGGTGGGCGCGCTGTTCTGGCCCCGGCGCCTGGCGCCGGTGCTGCAGGGCACCGTGGACAAATGGTTCAAGGACGCCAGCCAGTACAGCGCGCAGTTCCTCGCCCGCCGCGTGGACGCCGCCGAAGTGGCCGGCCTGCGCACGGCCATGGCCGCCGGCTTCAACAGCCTGGAACCGATGATCGGCCAGTTGCGCCATGAGGGCGCGCACCGCCAGACCGTGCGCCATGCCCGCGAGCTGCGCGGGCGGATGATCCACTTGCTGCCGGTGATCGACGCCCTGGACGATGCGCTGTGGATCCTCGAACGCCGCCAGCCCGCCGGCATGGCCAGCCTCACGGCGCTGCTGGCGCAGACCCGCGAATGGCTGGAGGCCAGCGACCAGGACACGGGCATGCCGCAGTGGCAGGCGCTGCATGCCGAGCTGCAACGCCTGCAGCCCGATGCCGCAGCGCTGGACGAACGCGACAACCTGCTGCTGTCCAACGCCCTCTACCGGCTGGGCGAGTGGATCGACCTATGGATGGATTGCCGTACCCTGCAGCAGGCCATCAACGCCGACGACGGCCGCCCCTGGCAAGCGGTGTACCGGCACTGGCGCCTGGGGCGCATCAAGCCCTTCCTGGACCGTGGGCTGATGCTCTATTCGGCCGGTTCGGCCGTGTTGGCGATCATCGTCGCCTCGCTGCTGTGGATCTTCATGGGCTGGCAGGACGGCGCCAGCGCGGTGATTCTCGCCGCCGTGTCGTGCAGCTTCTTCGCAGCCATGGACGACCCCGCGCCGCAGATCTACCGGTTCTTCTTCTGGACCCTGACGTCGGTGGTGCTGGCCAGCCTCTACCTGTTCGTGGTGCTGCCCAGCGTGCATGACTTCCCGATGCTGGTGCTGGCCTTCGCCGTGCCCTTCATCTGCGTGGCCACCCTCAGCGCGCAGCCCCGCTTTTTCCTGCCGACGGTGCTGACGGCAGTCAACACCGCCACCTTCGTTGGCGTGCAGGGCGCCTACGACGCCGATTTCCTGGTGTTCATCAACAACAACCTGGCCGGACCGGCAGGCCTGCTGTTCGCCTTTGTCTGGACGCTGATCATGCGCCCCTTCGGCGTCGAGATGGCCGCCCGGCGCATGACCCGCTTCGGCTGGCGCGACATCGTCAGCCTCTGCGAACCGGCCAGCCTCGCCGAACACCGGCGCTTGGGCGTGCAGATGATCGATCGTCTGATGCAACAGGTGCCACGCCTGGCGCAGACCGCCCAGGACAGCAGCGCACCGCTGCGCGAACTGCGCGTGGCACTGAACCTGCTCGACCTGCTGGCCTGGACCCCGCGCCTGCCCGAAGCCTTGCAGCCAGGCACGCGCCAGGTGGTTGGCGAGGTCGGTGGTTATTTCCGTGCCTGCCTCAAGGCGGGCGAACGCCTGCCCGCGCCCATGGGCCTGCTGCTGACCCTCGACCGCACCCGCCGCACGCTCAACAGCGAAGCGCTGGGGGATGAGCCGGTACGCCTGCACCTGCTGCATGCACTCAGCGGCCTGCGCCTGGCCCTGTTGCCTGGCGTGGAAATCGTCGACATGAACGGCGAACTCATCGAACAACCCATCCACGGCCCGGACGGAGCCCCCGCATGATTGGCGAACTGGACATCAGCGGGATCTTCATTCCCACCTTCCTGGCCCTGATGGGCATTGCCTACCTGCTGTTCCTGGGCATTCACGCGCTGCTGTCGCATACGCATTTCTACCGCCTGGTGTGGCACCGGGCGCTGTTCAACACCGGTCTGTACGTGCTGCTGCTGGCGGCCCTGGACTCCTTCTGCCGATATCTGATGACATGAAAAAGCCGATCCTGACCCTGGGCCGCGTGGTCCTGACCCTGATTGTGGTAGCGCTGGCCGCCGTGCTGGTCTGGCGCATGGTGATGTACTACATGTTCGCGCCCTGGACCCGCGACGGGCACATTCGCGCCGACATCGTGCAGATCGCCCCGGATGTTTCCGGGCTGATCCAGCAGGTGGACGTGCACGACAACCAGAAGGTCAGCAAGGGCCAGGTGCTGTTCACCATCGACCAGGAGCGCTTCCGTCTGGCCCTGCGCCAGGCCCAGGCCACCGTGGCCGAGCGCCAGGAAACCTGGCAGCAGGCGCAGCGCGAGAACCGCCGCAACCGCTCGCTGGGCAACCTAGTGTCCCGCGAACAGCTGGAAGAGAGCCAGTCCCGCGAGGCGCGCGCCCTGTCGGCGCTCAATGAAGCCAGGGTGGCGGTGGACGCCGCCCAGCTCAACCTCGACCGCTCGGTGATCCGCAGCCCGGTGGACGGTTACCTCAACGACCGCGCTCCGCGCCCCCATGAGTTCGTCAGCGCCGGACGCCCGGTGCTGTCGCTGGTGGACGCTGCGTCTTTCCATATCGACGGCTACTTCGAAGAAACCAAGCTCGACGGCATTCATATCGGCTCCGCGGTTGACATCCGCGTGGTCGGCGACAACGCCCGCCTGACGGGCCATGTGGTAAGCATGGTCGCGGCCATCGAGGACCGCGACCGCAGCAGCGGCACCAACCTGCTGCCCAACGTCAACCCGGCGTTCAGCTGGGTGCGCCTGGCGCAGCGCATCCCGGTGCGCATCGCCTTCGACCAAGTGCCGGCAGACTTCCGCATGATCGCCGGGCGTACTGCGACGGTGTCGATCATCGATACCCAGGAGCACCGCCAATGATTCGCCCTCTGCCCTGGTTGGCGCTGGGCCTCGGCGCGCTGCTCTCGGCCTGCCAGATGGTCGGCCCGGACTACCAGAAACCCAAGGACGCGGCGATCAACCGCGCGGACCTGCAGGGCGCGCTCGGCCAATCGGCCAATGTGGTTTCCGCACCGGTACCCGACCAGTGGTGGCGGCTGTACCAGGACCCGCGCCTCGACGAGCTGGTACACCAGGCCCTGGCCAGCAATGCTGACCTGCGCGTCGCGGCGGCCAACCTGCAGCGCTCGCGTTACCAGAACGCCGAGGCCGAGGCCGCTGGCGGCTTCAGCGCCGGCGCCAAGGCCGGGGTGCAGCGCCTGCAGGAATCAGGCGAAGCCTTTCTGCTGACCGAGAAAGTCCCGGTGGCCAATGTCGGCGATGTCGGCCTGACCACCTCCTACCAGTTCGATCTGTTCGGCACCCTGCAACGCGGCATCGAGGCGGCGCAGGCCAACGTGGACGCCACCCAGGCCGCCGCCGACACCGCGCGCATCACCGTGGTCGCTGACGTGGTGCGTGCCTATACCCAGGCGTGCGCAGCCAACGAGGAGCTGGCCATCGCCCATGAGTCGCTGGACCTGCAACAGCAGAGCGTCAACCTCAACCAGCGCCTGCGCGACGCCGGGCGTGGCGACGAGACCCAGGTGACCCGTTCGCAGACCCAGTTCAAGTCGTTGCGCGCCGAGCTGCCGCGCTATGAAGCCATGCGCCAGGCGGCGCTGTTCCGCCTGTCAATGCTGCTGGCCAAGCCGGTGGCGCAGTTGCCGGCCGGGGTCGCGCAGTGTGCCGAGCTGCCGCACCTGGCCCAGCTGATTCCGGTGGGTGACGGCGCCGCCCTGCTCAAGCGCCGCCCGGACATCCGCCAGGCCGAACGCCACCTGGCCATGGCCACCGCGCAGATCGGCGTGGCCACCGGCGAGCTGTACCCGGACATCAGCATCGGCGCCTCGGTGGCCACCATCGGCCTGGTCGAGAACCTCGGCAAGCCCAGCGCCAACCGCTGGGGCTTCGGCCCGCTGATCAGCTGGACAATTCCCACCAACGGCAGCCGCGCCCGCATCCACCAGGCCGAAGCCTCGGCCCAGGCGGCCCTGGCGCGCTTCGACGGCGTCGTGCTCAATGCCATCCGCGAAACGCAGACCAGCATGGCCCAGTACACCGCCCTGATCGATCGCCGCGATGCCCTGAAGGAAGCCGAGGAGTCGGCGCGCATCGCCGCCGACCAGACCCACCGTTTCTACCAGGCGGGGCGCGAGTCCTTCCTCGCCGACCTGCAGGCCACCCGCACCTACACCGAGATGCGCGCGCAACTGGCCGCCGCCAATACCCAGGTGGCCATGGGGCAGATCGACCTGTTCCTGGCACTGGGTGGCGGCTGGCAGCAATGACGCGCCGCGACTGATCGCCCAATGGCTTCGGTGTCAGGGCCAATACGGGTCCGTGGGAGCGAGCTTGCTCGCGATGGCGGCGTCACGTTCACCGCACATGCGCTGGCCTTGACGGACGTTTTGCGAGCAGGCTCCAACCGGCAGGGGCAAACTGGCGACGCTTGCAGCGCTCGCCGGTTTGCCCCAGGCTCTGCCGATTGCATCGCCGAGAGCCCCCATGAGCACCACGCCAAGCCGTCGCCAACGATTGCACCGCATCATCTTCGAAACCGACACTCCGGCCGGTCGGCGCTTCGACCAGGTCCTGCTGCTGGTCATCCTGCTCAGCCTGCTGGTGACCATCGTCGACAGCATCGCGAGCGTGCACCGTGACTACGCCACGCACCTGGCCTGGGTCGAATGGGGCTTCACCGCCGTGTTCGCCGTGGAGTACGCGCTGCGCCTGTACTGCTCGCCCCGGCCACTGAAATACGCCTTCAGCTTCTACGGGCTGGTCGACCTGCTGGCGATCATCCCCGGCATCCTGGCCATTTACTACAGCGACGCGCAGTACCTGCTGATCGTGCGCATCATCCGCATGCTGCGCATCTTCCGGGTCCTCAAGCTCGCCCCCTACCTGCGCCAGGCCCACTACCTGGTCGAGGCACTGCGTGGCAGCAAGCAGAAAATCATCGTGTTCCTGGTCAGCGTCTCGACCCTGGTGACGGTGTTCGGCACCCTGATGTACGTCATCGAAGGTCCCGAGCATGGCTTTACCAGCATTCCCAAGGGCATCTACTGGGCCATCGTCACCCTGACCACCGTGGGCTTCGGCGACATCGTGCCCAAGACCCCGGTGGGCCAGATGCTTTCCTCGCTGGTGATGATCACCGGCTATTCGATCATCGCCGTGCCCACCGGGATCTTCACCGCCGAGCTGGCCAACGCCATGCGCGGCGAGCAGCTGCGCCACGACTGCCCGGTGTGCGCCAAGAACCTCCACGAGCACGGCGCGGCGTTCTGTTCACGCTGCGGCCATGCGCTGTTTCCCAAACGCGACGAACAGGCATAAGCAAATAGTCTTTTGTTCTTTAATGGCGCGCAGACACCCCGCTATGATCGCGGGCTACAGGCCCTGGGCCGATAACAACGACACAACACTCCGAGCGTCTACCAAGGAATCCCCCGTGAAGAAACTGTTTGCCGCCTCGCTACTGGCCGCTGGCCTGGCCCTGGGCAGCACCGCCCAGGCCGCCCCTCTGCTCAACGTCTCCTACGACGTGATGCGCGACTTCTACAAGGACTATAACGTTGCCTTCCAGAAACACTGGCAGGCCGAGCACCAGGAAAACGTCGCCATCCAGATGTCCTTCGGGGGTTCCAGCAAACAGGCCCGGGCGGTGATCGACGGCCTGCAGGCCGATGTCATCACCATGAACATGGCCACCGACATCAACGCCCTGGCCGACAACGGTGAGCTGGTGCCCAAGGACTGGGTGACGCGCCTGCCGAACAACAGCGCGCCGTTCACCTCCGCCACGGTGTTCATCGTGCGCAAGGGCAACCCCAAGGGCCTGAAGGACTGGCCGGACCTGGTCAAGGACGGCGTGGAAGTCATCGTGCCCAACCCCAAGACCTCGGGGAACGGCCGCTACACCTACCTCTCGGCCTGGGGCTACACCCTGAAGAACGGTGGCGATGAAGCCGCCGCCAGGCAGTTCGTCGGCCAGCTGTTCAAGCACGTTCCGGTGCTGGACACCGGTGGCCGTGGCGCCACCACCACCTTCATGACCAACCAGATCGGCGACGTGCTGGTGACCTTCGAGAACGAAGCGGAAATGATCGCCCGCGAGTTCGGTCGCGATCAGTTCGAAGTGGTGTACCCGAGCGTGTCCGCCGAAGCCGAGCCGCCGGTGAGCGTGGTCGACAAGGTGGTGGACAAGAAAGGCTCGCGGGCCATGGCCGAAGCCTACCTGAAGTACCTGTGGTCGCCGGATGGCCAGGAAATCGCCGCCAACAACTACCTGCGCCCGCGGGACCCGCAGGTGCTGGCCAAGTACAAGGATCGCTTCCCGAAAGTCGACTTCCTCTCCGTGGAGAAGACCTTCGGCGACTGGCGCACCGTACAGAAGACCCACTTCGTCGACGGCGGCGTGTTCGACCAGATCTACCCGGCCAAGTGACCGATCGTGCAGACAACACAACGGCGACCCTCGGGTCGCCGTTGTGTTTGTGGGTCAGTTGCCGAATGCCCGGCCCAGTCCACCAGGGACGCCATTGACGTCGGTGGCCTGCCAGGGGCCGTCGGGCTGGGTCGACCAGCTCCAGCCGTCATTCCACTGGTAGTAGGTACGCTGGCGGTAGAAGGTGTTGGGCCGGTCTTCCAGCACATAGACACCCAGTTTCTGGTCCCAGTGGCTCTTGCCGCCCGGCGGTGGGGCGAAGCTGGCCGAAGTCTTGGCCGGTTTGGCTGCCGGCCTGGCCGGCTGGCTCGGTTTGGACGGTGTGGCATCCGGTGTGTTGACGCCAGGCAGGCTCTGAATCGGCTCCTGCGTGCGCGGCACGTTGGGCGCTTGATGCACCGCACAGGCACTCAGGCTCATGACGGCGGCCAGCAGGGAAGTTCGTGCAAGGTGCCAGGTAATCGCGGACATGTCAGTTTCCTACTGATCAGGACGGTCGATGGTCAGGGTCTGCAAGGCCGTGGTATCGACGGCCAGCGGCTGGCTGCGTCCCAGCCATTCGCCACGGGTCGGTTGCCCGGCACGCGAGACCCGCGCACTGAGTTGGACTTGCGCGAAGTTCGACAGTTTCAGCTGCGGCATCATGGCGTCAGCATCGGACAGCTCCACCTGCACCGGCAGGTCGGCGACCGACAGGCGCCTGACCGCCAGGGGCGCGGGCGGGCCACCCAGCGCCTGAACGAAGACGAACACGCTGTCGTCGCCGCGCACCTGGTCGCGCACGGCAGCGGCCAGTTCGACACGCACCTTCAGCCGTGGACCGGTGGCGGCGGGTTGTGCGCCGAGATTCTCACGGGCCTTGGCAATGCCGCCCTGCAAGGCGGCACGCGACGGATCGCCTTCCGGCAGCAGGCCCTGCAGGCGCGTCCAGTAGTCCACCGCCTCCTGGTAGCGCCGCCCTTCGAAGGCAGCGATGCCCAGCAGCCCGAGGCTGGTGACTTCGTTGGGATCGGCCTGTAGCGCTTCGTCAGTCAGTGCCCGCACCTGCGCGGTGAAGGTCTTGTTCTCAGCGAAGTACAGTGCCTGCGCCCACTGGCCAAGCAGTTCCGGCGGCCGGCCGGACAGTTGCGCGGCACGCTCGAACTGCCGCGCCGCATCGGCCGGGCGCTGTTCGGCCATGTAGGCACGGCCCAGGAAATACACACCCTCCGCCGAGTCGGGCTGGGCTTCTACGGTGCGCTCCAGGCGGCGGGTCATCTCCTCCAGGGAGGCTGGCGGCGCGGCGAACTCGCGGGCCAGTTCGACCCGTGCGCTGGCGCCGTAGTGCAGGTACAGGCCCAGCGCCAGCAAGGGCACCAGCAGCGCCGCCAACAGCGGCACGCGCCTGCCAAGCTGGCGCGATGCCCGTCCCGGCTGCACAGCCTCGGTGTCAGCCAGCAGTTCACGCGCCGCCTCGGCGCGGGCAGTATCCAGTTGCGCTTCGCTGAGTGTCCCTGCCTCACGCTGGGTCTGCATTTCGCTCAGGCGCTCCTCGTACAGCGCCACGTTCAGCGCCGTACGCGGCGGGGCTTCGGCGCTCGGCCGGTGACGCAGCACGGGAATCAGCAGAAAACTTGCGGCCACCAGCAACAGCAGGCCTACGGCCATCCAGAAATCGATCATTCGCGGTTGTTGTCCAGAAGGTGGGCGAGGCGCTTGCGCTCCTCGTCGGAAAGGCCTTGCTCAGTGCCAGCGAGGGCCGGACGGCGGCGCACGATGACCAGGATCACCCCGATACCGACCAGCAACAGCACGCCGGGGCCGAACCACAGCAGCCAGGTGCGCGCCGTGAGGGCCGGCTTGTAGCGCACGAACTCACCGTAGCGGTCGACCATGTAGTCGACGATCTCGCGATTGCTGCGGCCCTCTTCCAGCAGCCGATAGATTTCCTTGCGCAGGTCGGCAGCGATGGGCGCGTTGGAGTCGGCGATGTCCTGGTTCTGGCACTTGGGGCAGCGCAGCTCGGTGGTCAGCTCGGCATAGCGAGCACGCTCGGCCTCGTCGCGAAAGTTGTGCGCCTCGATGGCCGCCAGGGCCGTGCCGCTCAGGCCCAGGCTCAACAGCGCCATTGCCAGCCAACGCTTCATGGGCGTGCCTCGTCGACCAGTGCCTGGTACCGGCTGGCCAGTTGCTCGCGCCACACCTGGTCGTCGATGACCCCGACGAACTTGTGGCGGATGATGCCGCGGCTGTCGATCAGAAAGGTCTCCGGCGCACCGTACACCCCCAGGTTCAGGCCCAGGCTGCCGTCGTCATCGCGCAGGTTGAGCTGGTAAGGGTTGTGGAAGTCCTTCAGCCACTTCAGGGCCTCGGCGTTGTTGTCCTTGTAGTTGATGCCGTGGATCACCACCCCCTGCTCGGCCAGGCGGTTGAGCACCGGGTGTTCGACACGGCAGGCCACGCACCAGGTGGCCCAGACATTGACCAGCGCCGGGCGGCCCAGCAGGTCGGCGCGGGTAATGGTCTTGCCGGTGGTGACCTCACGCAGGCTGAATTCCGGCAAGGGCTTGCCGATCAATGCCGACGGCAACGCGGCGGGGTCGAGGAACAGGCCACGCAGCAACAGCGCCGCCAGGGCCAGGAAGGCCAGCAGCGGCAGCAACAGGATCCAGCGTTTCATGACAGGGCTCCAGCAGGGTCGAGGGTCTGGCGGACCTTCTGGCTCACCTTGAGGCGGTAGCGGCGGTCCAGCACTGCCAGCGCGCCACCCAGCGCGGTGAGCAGACCGCCCAGCCAGATCCAGCGCACGAAGGGTTTGACGTGCACGCGTACCGCCCAGGCACCGTTGTCCAGCGGCTCGCCCAGGGCGACGTAGAGGTCACGGGTGAAGCCGGCGTCGATACCGGCCTCGGTCATCATCGACTGCTGCACGGTGTACAGGCGCTTTTCAGGATGCAGCACGCTGACCGGCCGGTCGCCGCGCCAGACGCGGACCGTCGCGCGATCAGAGACGAAGTTCGGTCCTTCATGATGCCTGGCCCCCTCGAATTCGAAGCGGTAGCCGCCCAGCTCGGTACTCTGCCCCGGCGCCAGGCGCAGGTCGCGCTCGACGCTGTGCTGGCTGGACAACACCACGCCCAGGGCGCAGACCACCAGCCCGATGTGCGCCAGCTGCATGCCCCAGTAGCTGCGGCCCAGGCTGCGCAAGCCGCGCCACAGGCCCTTGTGGCGAGTCTTGTCGAACAGGTCGCGCAGCGCACCAAACACCACCCAGGCGGCCAGCAGCAGGGTCGCCAGTACCGCCCACTGACCCTCGCCGAGCAGCAGCCAGAACAGCCCGGCCACGCCCCCGCTGGCGATCAGCACCGGCGTCAGCATGCCCAGCAGCCAGCGCAGCGGGGTGTCTTTCCAGCGCACCAGCACTCCGACGCTGAGCACCACCAGCAGCAAGGCCATCAGCGGTACGAACAGGCTGTTGAAGTACGGCGGTCCCACCGACATCTTGGCGCCGCTCAAGGCATCGACCACCAGCGGGTACAAGGTGCCGAGCAGAATCATCGAGGCCGCCACCACCAGCAGCAGGTTGTTGGTCAGCAGCAGGGTTTCCCGCGACCACAGGCCAAAACTCACCTGGCTCTTGACCACCGGGGCGCGCAACGCGAACAGGGTCAGCGAACCGCCCACCACCAGCAGCAGGAACGCCAGGATGAACACCCCGCGCGCCGGGTCGGAGGCGAAGGCGTGCACCGAGGTCAGCACCCCGGAGCGCACCAGGAAAGTCCCCAGCAGACTCAGGGAAAACGCCGCGATGGCCAGCAGCACGGTCCAGCTCTTGAACACCCCGCGCTTCTCGGTCACGGCCAGCGAGTGAATCAGCGCCGTGCCGACCAGCCAGGGCATGAACGAGGCATTCTCCACCGGGTCCCAGAACCACCAGCCGCCCCAGCCCAGTTCGTAGTAGGCCCACCAGGAACCCAGGGTGATGCCGACGCCGAGAAACGCCCAGGCCACCAGGGTCCAGGGCCGCGACCAGCGCGCCCAGGCGGCGTCCAGGCGCCCGCCCAGCAATGCCGCGATGGCGAAGGCGAAGGCGACGGAGAAGCCCACGTAGCCCATGTACAGCATGGGTGGGTGGACGATCAGGCCGATGTCCTGCAGCAACGGGTTGAGGTCGCGCCCGTTGGCCGGGGTCTGCGGCAGAATGCGCAGAAAGGGGTTGGAGGTGAGGATCAGGAACGACAGGAAGCCCACGCTGATCATGCCCATCACCGCCAGCACCCGGGCCAGCATTTCGCGCGGCAGCTGGCGTGACAGCACCGACACCGCGAAGGTCCAGCCGCCGAGGATCAGCGCCCAGAGCAGCAGCGAGCCTTCATGGGCACCCCATACGGCACTGAACTTGTAGTACCAGGGCAAGGCGCTGTTGGAGTTCTGTGCCACATAGGCCACCGAGAAGTCGTCGCTCATGAAGGCCTGGGTCAGGCAGGCGAAGGCGAACACCAGAAAAGCGAACTGGCCCCAGGCCGCCGGACGGCCCAGGTCCATCCACAGCACATCGCCGCGCCAGGCGCCGATCAGCGGGACGCAGGCCTGCACCAGGGCGAAACACAGGGCCAGGATCATGGCCAGATGGCCGAGTTCAGGAATCATCGTTCAGCCCTTCCCGCCAGGTGCCGGCGCCTGGCCTTCGCTCAACCGGCCGCTGTCCTTGAGTGCCTTGCTGACTTCAGGCGGCATGTACTTTTCGTCGTGCTTGGCCAGCACTTCGTCGGCGACCACCACGCCATCGGCACCGAGACGGCCCAAGGCGACGATGCCCTGCCCTTCGCGGAACAGGTCGGGCAGGATGCCGCGATAGCGGATGGTCACCGAACGGTTGAAATCGGTGACCACGAAGCGTACGTCCAGCGAATCGCCAGAGCGCTGCAGCGAGCCCTGCTGGACCATGCCGCCGGCACGGATGCGGGTATCGAGCGGCGCTTCGCCGTTGGCGATCTGCGTCGGTGTGTAGAACAGGTTGAGGTTTTCCTGCAGGGCGCTCAGGGCCAGGCCCAGGGCCACGCCGATACCGGCAAGCAGGGCGACGATCAGCAGCAGGCGCTTCTTGCGCTGTGGATTCATGGCTGGCTCTCCCGACGCAGGCGGCGCGCCTGGTCTTGCAGATAACGGCGCCGTGCCAGCCACGGCAGGGCGAGATTGACGATCATCACCAGGCCGAACAGGCCATAAGCCGACCAGACGAACAGCCCGTGGCGGCCCATGGCCAGGAAGTCGGCGAAGGAATCGAAGCTCACGGGCGCACCTCCCCAGGGGTTGGCCGGCCCAGCTGACGCAGCACTTCATCCTGCGCCCAGCGGGTACGTGCCTCGCGGCGCAGCACTTCCAGGCGCATGCGCATCAGCAGCACCGTGGCGAAGAAGGCATAGAACCCCAGGGCGGTAAACAGCAGCGGCAGCCACATCTCGGCGGGCATCGCCGGTTTTTCGGTCAGGGAAAAGGTCGCGCCCTGGTGCAGGGTGTTCCACCACTGCACCGAGTACTTGATGATCGGGATGTTCACCACCCCGACGATGGCCAGCACCGCGCAGGCCCTGGCCGCGCTGTCGCGGTTGCCGATGGCGTTGCCCAGGGCAATCAGCCCCAGGTAGAGGAACAGCAGGATCAGCATCGAGGTCAGGCGCGCGTCCCAAACCCACCAGGAGCCCCAGGTCGGCTTGCCCCAGATAGCCCCGGTGAGCAGGGCCAGGGCGGTCATCCAGGCACCGATGGGCGCTGCGCACTGCAGGGCGACGTCGGCCAGCTTCATCCGCCACACCAGCCCGACCACGCCACACACTGCGAGCATCACATAGCAGGATTGCGCGAGCATGGCGCTGGGCACGTGGATGTAGATGATCCGGAAGCTGTTGCCCTGCTGGTAGTCCGGCGGCGCGAAGGCCAGGCCCCAGACCACGCCGATGCTCAGGGCCAGGGCCGCGAAGAGCGCCAGCCAGGGCAGCCAGCGACCGCTGATCGTGTAGAAGCTTTTGGGCGAGCCCAGCCGGTGAAACCAGGCCCAACGGGTGCTGCTAGTCATTGCACTGCCTTATTGGTGTACGTAAGCGAGCGCGGCCGGCCATGCGGCATCGCGACCTCGATCATTCCGCGACGCTGATCTTCAGCCCTTCGGCGATGGCGAAGGGGGTCAGGGTCAGCGCCAGTGCTGCCAGGCTGGCCAGCCACAGCAGGTAACCCGTCGCCGGCATGCCCTGCAGCGCGGCCTGCAGTGCACCGCTGCCGAGGATCAGCACCGGGATATACAGCGGCAGGATCAACAGCGCCAGCAACAGGCCACCGCGCTTCAGGCCGACGGTCAGCGCCGCCCCCACGGCCCCGAGCAGGCTCAGCACCGGCGTACCCAGCAGCAGCGAGGCCACCAGCACGCCGAGGCACTCGCCCGGCAGCCCGAGCATCAGCGCCAGCACGGGCGCCATCAGCACCAGCGCCAGGCCGGAGAACAGCCAGTGTGCCAGCACCTTGGCCAGAACCATAAGCGCCAAGGGGTGCGGCGAAAGGACCCACTGCTCCAGCGAACCGTCCTCGAAGTCGCTGCGAAACAGACCATCGAGCGACAGCAGTACCGCCAGCAATGCCGCCACCCACACCAGTCCGGGCGCCAGGGTGCGCAGCAGGCCGGCTTCAGGGCCGACCGCCAGGGGGAACAGAGCAATCACGATAGCGAAAAAAACCAGCGGGTTGAGCAGCTCCGCCGGACGGCGACTCAGCAGGCGCAGCTCGCGCAGCAGCAACAGGGTAAAGGCGTGGGTCATGCGCGGCCCTGCCCCAGGTCAAGATTACGGTAACCAGACGGCTTGCCGCCCAGGCTGTGATGGGTCGTCAGGACCACCAGGCCGCCCTGCTCGCAGTGCCTGGCCAGATGCGCTTCCAGTTGCGTGACGGCGTGGCTGTCCAGGGCCGTGAACGGCTCATCCAGAACCCAGACCGACGGCCCCGGCAGATACAGGCGCGCCAGGGCGACGCGGCGTTGCTGGCCGGCCGACAGGCTGTGACAAGGCACGTCTTCGAAGCCTCGCAAGCCGACCTGCTCGAGGGCCTGCCATAAGGTCTCGGCTGCCACCGGTTGGTGCAGCGCACAGAGCCAGGCGAGATTTTCCAGGGGGGTCAGGACATCCTTGATGCCCGGCGCGTGGCCGATCCACAACAGTTGGCGGGCCAACGCCGCGCGCTGGCCTGCCAACGGCTGGCCGCCCAGGCGCACCTCGCCGGCCGTCGGACGCATCAACCCGCACAGCAGGCGCAGCAGGCTGGTCTTGCCGCTGCCGTTCGGCCCGCTGACCTGCAGCATGTCGCCGCCTTGCAGGTGCAGGTCCAGGTTGTCGAACAGCAGACGAGCGTCGCGTTCGCAGCCCAGCCCGATGGCTTGCAGGTCCAGCTTCATCGACCTTCCCGGTTAATGGTGGGTTCAAGTCGACCTTGCAACGGCCGTTACACTAATGCAACGTGATTGCAAGGTCGGAAAAAAAGCGTCGCATTATACATGGACGCCCAGCTCCAGAGCGCTCCAATCAACGGGTTACAGCTCAATGACAGGTGACATCGCCAACGTTCCAGCGGCCAATCCGGCCATCATCCAGGCCCGCGCCAGCCTGGCCGCCAATCAGGTACTGACGCTGTTCAATGCCATGGCCGAGCTGATTCCCCCGGGCGAAAACGCCAAGGCCGAAGTCGTGACCCTCAAGCAGGTCGGCCAGCAGTTCGAACTGTTGCTGCGGGTGCTGCTCGCCAATGGCAGCCAGGTCAGCGTGCAGGCCACCAGCGACCAGCCACTGACGCCCGGCACCCGGCTGCTGGTGACACAATCTTCGCCCATCGAACTGAACCTGAGCCTGCAACAGATCAATAATGCGGCGAATAACCTCAAGACCGAACTGGATCTGCGCCAGGTCCCGGTGGGCACCCTGCTGCAGGCCAAGGTCTTGACCAACCAGGCCATCGACAAGGCCACCGGCCAAGTCATCGCCCAGCCGCAGGGCGCTGCGGCGGCGCTGCCGGCCACGGTGGCCTATCGCTCAATCATTATCTTGCTCAACACCGCGCTGGCCGGGACCAGCCTCAGCCTGGAAAGCCCGGCGCCGCTGGTGCCTGGCAGTCTGCTCAACGCCCGCGTGCAGGACAGCCAGGCGCTGAGTTTCGTGCCCCTGCCCGGCCGTCTGGATCAGCTCGCGGTGAACCAGCAGCTGGCCGCCCAGCAAAGCCGCCAAGGATCCCTGGAGACCCTGTTCAAGGCCCTGCAGGACCTGCCGCGTACCCAGGCGAACCTGCCCCCCGCCGTGCAGAGCAGAATCGACACCCTTCTGGCCGAGCTGCCGCCCCTGCGCCAGCTGACCAGCCCACAGGGGCTGGCCCAGGCATTGAATGCCAGTGGGATGTTCATGGAGTCGCGGCTGCTGGCCGGCCAGGATATGGCGCAGCTCCCGGACCTCAAGGCCGGCCTGCTGCGCCTGGTGGCACAACTGCTGCCGCCTGGCGTGCCCGCCAATGTCGCCTACGGCGCCGCCGCAGCCAGCAATACCCTGGTGCGCACCATGCCCAGCGCGATCCGCAATGCCCTGGGCACTCTGGGCCAGGTGGCGCCACGGCCCGAGCAGCTCAGTTTCCCCCTGCCCGCCCGGGATGTCGCCGCCGGGGTGGACAAGGACGACCTGGAACTGCTGTTGAAACTGGCCGCCGCCGCCGTATCGCGTATCCAGAGCCATCAGCTTGGCGCGCTGGAACAGACCCGCAGCAATGCCGACGGCACCCAGGTCACCACCTGGCAGACCGAAGTGCCGACCCGTAACGCCCACGAAGTGGTGCCGCTGCAGGTCAAGATCCAGCGCGAAGACCCGCCGCCCGAAGAAGACCCGCGCCAGGCTGGCGAGGACCGCTCTGCCCAGGCCCGGGAGCCGTTGTGGAACATCGACCTGGCCTTCGACCTGGAACCGCTGGGACCGCTGCAGGTGCATGCGCGGCTGGTGCGCGGCACGCTGTCCAGCCAGCTCTGGGCACAGCGCGAAAGCAGCGCGCAACTGATCGAACAGGAACTGGGGCACTTGCGCGACCGCCTGGTGGCCTGCGGGCTGACGGTCGGCGACCTGAGCTGCTCGCACGGCGCTGCTCCGCAAGGACCGCGCACCCAACTCGAACAACGCTGGATCGACGAGAACGCCTGATGAGCCATGCCGACCTGACCGCGCCCCGCCAGGCGATCGCCCTCACCTATGATGGCGAGCAGGCACCGACCCTGAGCGCCAAAGGCGAAGACCGGATCGCCGAGGAGATCCTCGGCATCGCCCGGGAGCATGAAGTGCCGATCTACGAGAACGCCGAGCTGGTCAAGTTGCTGGCGCGGCTGGAACTGGGTGACAGCATTCCCCAGGAGCTGTACCGCAGCATCGCCGAGATCATCGCCTTCGCCTGGCACCTGAAGGGCAAATACCCGGTGGGCATGGGCCCGGATGATCCGCCTATCGAGAAGGACATCACGCCGAAAAGCGATTGAGCGACCGGGGAGTGTTGCAGGGTACTGGCAGGACCGGCTTCAGCCGGGAACCCTCTGAGCGACGATGGGCTTTGACCGCACTACTTGTGGCTGGGTGGGAGCGGCTTTAGCCGCGAAAGCGCAAGGAAATTCACTGCATTTGCTGTGAACATGCGGCCGCTTCGCGGCTGAAGACGCTCCTACACGGTCTAACCGAACAGTATTGGCTTTAGCCGCAAACCCGATGGTCACGGCCTGGCCATCAGGGCGCGCTGCCGTGCAGCTTGCTCATCAGCTGAGCTTCGGCCTGGGTCAGACCACAGGCCTGGGTCAGTTCTTCGACGCTCGCGCCCATGCCTACCAGCCGGGCAGCCTGGGCGAAACTGAGGGTCGAGGGGTCGCGCTGTTCCAGCGCAGTGATCTTGTCTGGCAACGGAGCGACGATGGCGCGTAGCTCGCGCAGGTCCTCGCCCATGCCAACCGTGCCTTTCTGGTAGTTGTCGACGCGGCGGGCCAACTCGCGCAGCCGCTGTTCACGGGCGACATCGGCCTGCTCACGCTCCACCTCGAGCTTGCGCTGGCGCTTGATGTGGCTCAGGAGCACGCCCAGGGTGGCAACCCAGGCGACGCCCAGAACCCCGACAGCAATCTCAAGCATTGGTCAGATGTTCTCCAGCTCGGACCATTCTTCCTCGGTCATCATCTTGTCCAGCTCGACCAGGATCAACAGCTCGCCGTTCTTGTTGCACACGCCCTGGATGAACTTGGCCGACTCGTCGTTGCCCACGTTAGGCGCGGTCTCGACTTCCGACTGACGCAGGTAGACCACTTCGGCCACGCTGTCGACCAGGATACCGACCACCTGCTTGTCCGCCTCGATGATCACGATACGGGTGTTGTCACTGACTTCGACAGGCGCCAGGCCGAAGCGCTGACGGGTGTCGATCACGGTGACGACGTTGCCGCGCAGGTTGATGATGCCCAGTACATAGCTGGGAGCCCCCGGCACCGGTGCGATCTCGGTGTAGCGCAGCACCTCCTGGACCTGCATCACGTTGATGCCGTAGGACTCGTTGTCCAACCGGAAGGTAACCCACTGCAGGATAGGATCTTCGGAACCTTGTGCAGACGACTTATTCATGTTTCCAACCCCTCACCTATGTGCTGTGCAGGCAGCGCAATACGCGCCGTCCAATGGTTATCTAAGCGTGTTTATCTGCTTGACCGCGCCACTGGCGATCAGCTCGGCCAACTGTGCAACATCCAGCAAGGCGCACATGTGCTCGATCACCGTACCGGCCAGCCATGGCCGATGACCGCGCGAAACGCGCCACTTGATCTCGTCGGGGTCCAGGCGCAGCGAACGGCTGACCTGGTGTACCGCCAACCCCCACTCATACCCCTGCACCGAGATGACGTACTGCAGGCCCTGGCGGAAATCCTCGCGGTAACGGTCAGGCATGACCCAGCGCGCGGTGTCCAGCACCTTCAGGTTGCCGGCCTGGCACGGCAGGATCCCCAGGAACCAGTCGGGCTGGCCGAACAATGGGGTCAGCTCCTGCCCTTGCAGTGAATAGATCGAGCCCAGGCACACCAGCGGTACCGCCAGGGTCAGGCCTGCCACGTCGAACAGCAGGCATTCGAACGGTTCCTCGGCCCACTCCGGACGGCCATCGATGGCCGGAGGCGGAGGTGGCGGCTGATCGACCTTGGCATTGAGCTGGGCCACCGGCTCGACACGCGTCGACTCTTCGGTGACCACGGGCGCCACCGGTTCGGCAACCGGCACCACCACACGCACCTCGACCGCCGGTTTGGCTTCGACCACCGGCTGGGTAGGCACCACCACCGGCGCCGGGGCAGGAGCCGCTACAGGGGCAGGTACCGCCACCGGACGTGGCCGGGGCGCCATGCGCGCATCACGGGCCTGCTCTTCGAGCACGGCGGCCTTGAATTCGTCGAAATCGTTTGGCGGCGCGATGACCTCGAGCTGTATCGCCTCGTCCGGCGTGACTTCGTCGATGTCCTGAAGCAACGCGTCCAGGTACGACTGCAGAGCAGCTTGTGGCCGGGTGGCGATGTCTACGGGACGAATCATGTCAGGGCCCAACGAAAGGAAATGCCAAACGCTTCTGACCGGGTTATCGGCTGCAGGGAAGCCGGGCTTGAGCAGCGAAACGACAAGAATTGCATTGCCATGTCAGGCCACCTGCGTTGTCAGTTGTTCGGCGAGCAGATGCTTGAGCAGGGCCCGGTAGGCCAGCACGCCACGGCTCTTGTTGTCGTTCTGCGACGGTGTCACGCCAGCCCGGCTGGCGTCGCGCAAACGCGTATCGACCGGCACGTAGGCTTTCCAGACGTGCTCGGGGAAACTGTCGCGCAGCAGCTTGAGCGTTCCCATCGAAGCCTGGGTGCGCCGGTCGAACAGCGTCGGCACGATGGTGTACGGCAGCGGCGTCTTGCGCGAGCGGTTGATCATGGCCAGGGTATTGACCATGCGCTCCAGGCCTTTCACGGCAAGGAACTCGGTCTGCACCGGGATCACCAGCTGCTGGCTGGCGGCCAGGGCATTGACCATCAGCACGCCCAGCAGCGGCGGGCTATCGATCAGGGCGTAGTCAAAATCCTGCCACAGCTGAGCCAGGCTCTTGGCGACTACCAGGCCCAGGCCGCTCTGTCCTGGCGACTGGCGCTCCAGGGTTGCCAGGGCGGTGCTGGACGGCAGCAGGGAAATGCGCTCGTCGCTGGTGGGCAACAGCAGCTGGCCCGGCAACCCTTCCGGCACGCTGCCCTTGTGCAGGAACAGGTCGAAGGTGCTGTGCTCCAGTTCGTCTGGGTTATGCCCGAAGTAACTGGTCATCGAACCATGCGGGTCGAGATCGACCACGACCACACGCTTGCCCGCGTCAGCCAGCAGGCCGGCCAGGGCAATGGTCGTGGTGGTCTTGCCGACCCCACCTTTCTGATTGGCGACTGCCCAGACTCTCATTTAGGTGTATTCCTTGCGCACGACAACTGACCTACCGCTTCAACGAACGGCCGACGGAGAATTGACGGCATTGGTGCCTGACGGCGAACTTGCCGGAACCGGTGCAGTTTGTGTGCCAGCACGCCGCAGCGCCGCATCCGGACGCGCATTGGCCGAGCCACTGCTGGTCAGGCTGCGGCGCACATCCAGATTGCGCGAGATCACCAGCACCACGCGGCGGTTCTGTGCACGCCCCTGGGCCGTGGTGTTGGAAGCCACCGGCTGGAATTCGGCGTAGCCGACCGACGCCATGCGCGCCGGGTTGACCCCATACATGGCCAGCAGGCGCACGATGCTCGCCGCACGCGCGGAGGACAGCTCCCAGTTGGTGGGAAACTGCGCCGTGTTGATGGGCTGGTCGTCGGTAAAGCCTTCGACATGCACAGGGTTGTCGAAGCGCTTGACGATATTGGCCACCCGCTCGATCAGGTCGAACGCACGGTTGCTCGGCATGGCATCGCCACTGCCGAACAGCAGGCTGGAATTGAGCTCGATCTCGACCCATAGCTCGTTGCCACGCACGGTCATCTGGTCGGAGCTGATCAGGTCGCCAAACCCGGCCCGCACGTCGTCGGCGATGGTCTGCAAGGGGTCGACGCTGTTCGCGCCGATGCCGGCGTCGGTCTGCTCACTGTCCTTGAGCAGCGGCTGGGCCGGGGTGACGCTCTGCGGCCGCTGTTCACCGACCGGAATCGGCTTCATGGAGCGCTCGGCTTCGTTGAACACCCCAACAAGGGCCTGGGAGAGAATCTTGTACTTGCCTTCGTTGAGCGAAGAAATCGAGTACATCACCACGAAGAAGGCGAACAGCAAGGTGATGAAGTCCGCGTAGGACACCAGCCAGCGCTCGTGATTTTCGTGCTCTTCATGACGACGGCGACGGGACATCGATTACTCCATGAAGCCTTGCAGCTTGAGTTCGATGGAGCGTGGGTTTTCCCCCTCGGCGATGGACAGCAGGCCTTCGAGCATCATTTCCCGGTAGCGCGACTGGCGCATGGCAATGGCCTTGAGCTTGTTGGCCACCGGCAGCAGGAACAGGTTGGCACTGGCCACGCCGTAGATGGTGGCGACGAACGCCACGGCGATGCCTCCGCCCAGCTGGCTGGGGTCGGCAAGGTTGCCCATGACGTGGATCAGGCCCATCACCGCACCGATGATGCCGATGGTCGGCGCATAGCCGCCCATGCTTTCATAAACCTTGGCCGCCTGGATGTCGCGGGTTTCCTGAGTGATGAAGTCCACTTCCAGGATGCTGCGGATCGACGCCGGCTCGGCGCCGTCGACCAGCAACTGCAGGCCTTTGCGCGCATAAGGATCGGGTTCGGCGTCGGCCACGCTTTCCAGGCCCAGCAGGCCTTCCTTGCGCGCGGTCATGCTCCAGCCGATGATGCGGTCGATGCCGCCGGACAGGTCGATGCGCGGCGGAAACAGGATCCAGGCGAGGATCTGCACCGCGCGCTTGAAGGCGCTCATCGGCGACTGCAGCAGCGAAGCGCCCAGGGTACCGCCAAGCACGATCAGCGCGGCCGGCCCGTTGATCAGCGCGCCGGCGTGGCCGCCCTCGAGAAAGTTGCCGCCCAGGATCGCAACGAACGCCAGGATCAGGCCGATTAGACTCAGGACATCCATCAGAGACACGCCTCGACCAGATGACGACCGATGTCGTCCAGGCTGTACACGGCATCGGCCAGGTCGGCCTTGACGATCGCCATGGGCATGCCATAGATCACACAACTGGCCTCGTCCTGGGCCCACACCGTACTGCCACCCTGCTTGAGCATGCGCGCGCCTTCGCGGCCATCGGCGCCCATGCCGGTGAGCACCACCGACAGCACCTTGTCACCGTAGGCCTTGGCCGCCGAGCCGAAGGTGATGTCCACGCACGGCTTGTAGTTCAGGCGCTCGTCGCCGGGCAGGATCTTCACCGCACCACGGCCGTCGACCATCATCTGCTTGCCGCCTGGCGCCAGCAGGGCCAGCCCCGGACGCAGCAGATCGCCGTCTTCGGCTTCCTTGACGCTGATCTGGCAGAGCTTGTCCAGGCGCTCGGCAAAGGCCTTGGTAAAGGCCGCCGGCATGTGCTGGATCAACACGATGGGTGCCGGAAAATTGGCAGGCAACTGGGTCAGAACCCGCTGCAACGCGACCGGCCCACCGGTGGAAGTGCCGATGGCCACCAGCTTGTAAGCCTTGCGCCGCGGCGTTCCGGAGTGATGGGCGTGGCTGGGTGCCGGAGCCGCCGGGCGAGCCGGAGCCGGAGCCG
Organism: uncultured Pseudomonas sp.; assembly: GCF_913777995.1. Taxonomy (GTDB): domain Bacteria; phylum Pseudomonadota; class Gammaproteobacteria; order Pseudomonadales; family Pseudomonadaceae; genus Aquipseudomonas. The sequence continues at coordinate 23,315 of NZ_CAJYVE010000016.1, forward strand.
GGCGGGCACTGCTGGGTGTCGGCGCAGGCGCAGGTGCTGGGCGCCGCGCGGCCGGGGTGGCTGCCGGCGCAGGCGCAGGAGCCGCCGAGCTGGAGGCCGGCGTGCCGAAGGAGCTGAAGCGCCGGTTGCTGCGCGCGATGCTGTTGATCTTCTCGCACAGCAGCTGCTTGACCTTGTCGGGGTTGCGCGAGATGTCTTCGAAATTCTTCGGCAGGAAATCGACCGCACCGGCATCCAGGGCGTCGAGGGTGACGCGGGCGCCTTCGTGGGTCAGGGAAGAGAACATCAATACCGGCGTAGGAATACGCTGCATGATGTGACGGACCGAGGTGATGCCATCCATCATCGGCATCTCGTAGTCCATGGTGATGACATCCGGCTTGAGCGCCAGGGCCTGTTCGATGGCTTCCTTGCCGTTGGTGGCCGTGCCGACCACCTGAATGAGGGGATCCGAGGAGAGAATTTCCGAAACGCGGCGGCGGAAGAAACCGGAATCGTCCACCACCAGGACCTTGACTGCCATAAACACTCCAATAGACCCCGGAGCATCGCTGCCCCGGGGCCAGAATCAAATACGCCGTGCGGCGTAACGCTTGAGCATGCTCGGAACGTCCAGGATCAGTGCAATCCGGCCGTCGCCGGTGATGGTCGCGCCCGACATGCCCGGCGTGCCCTGCAGCATTTTGCCCAGCGGCTTGATGACCACCTCTTCCTGACCGACCAGCTGGTCGACCACGAAGCCGATGCGCTGGGTACCCACCGAGAGGATCACCACATGGCCTTCGTGCTGCTCCTCGAAGGACGCCGACTTGATCAGCCAACGCTTGAGGTAGAACAGCGGCAGCGCCTTGTCGCGCACGATGACCACTTCCTGGCCGTCCACCACGTTGGTGGTCGACAAGTCGAGGTGGAAGATCTCGTTGACGTTGACCAGCGGGAAGGCGAACGCCTGGTCGGCGAGCATCACCATCAGCGTCGGCATGATCGCCAGGGTCAGCGGCACCTTGATGACGATCTTCGAACCCTGGCCCTTGGTCGAGTAGATGTTGATCGAGCCGTTGAGCTGGGAAATCTTGGTCTTGACCACGTCCATGCCCACGCCACGACCCGAGATATCGGAAATCTCGCTCTTGGTCGAGAACCCCGGGGCGAAGATCAGGTTGTAGCAGTCGGTGTCGCTCAGACGGTCGGCGGCATCCTTGTCCATGACCCCGCGCTTGACCGCGATGGCGCGCAGCACCGCCGGGTCCATGCCCTTGCCGTCGTCGGAGATCGACAACAGGATGTGATCACCTTCCTGCTCGGCAGACAGCACCACCCGGCCACTGCGCGACTTGCCAGCGGCTTCGCGCTCGTCCGGCATCTCGACACCGTGGTCGACGGCGTTACGCACCAAGTGGACCAGCGGGTCGGCCAGCGCCTCGACGAGGTTCTTGTCGAGGTCGGTCTCTTCACCGACCAGCTCCAGGTTGATTTCCTTCTTGAGCTGGCGGGCCAGGTCGCGAACCAGACGCGGGAAGCGCCCGAAGACCTTCTTGATCGGCTGCATGCGGGTCTTCATCACCGCGGTCTGCAGGTCGGCGGTTACCACATCCAGGTTGGACACCGCCTTGGACATGGCCTCGTCACCGCTGTTGAGCCCCAGGCGCACCAGACGGTTACGCACCAGCACCAGCTCGCCGACCATGTTCATGATCTCGTCGAGGCGCGCGGTGTCGACCCGTACGGTGGTTTCCGCTTCGGAGGCCACCGGTTTCTCGCCCGCCGGAGCGGCAGCCGGTTTGGCCGCTGCCGGTGCAGGCGCAGCAGGTGCGGCAGGTGCTGCGGCACGGGCCGCCGGGGCCGGCGCAGGCTTGGCCGCCGGAGCGGGAGCCGGTGCCGGTGCGGGTGCTTCCGCTTTGGCAGCGGCGGCAGCAGGCGCCGCCACGGCCGCACCGCTGACGGCGGCTGGCTCGAACTTACCCTTGCCGTGCAGCTCGTCGAGCAGGTTTTCGAATTCGTGATCGGTGATCTCGTCGGAAGCCGCCGCACTGGCGGTCGGCGCGGCGGCCGTCACCGTCGGTGCCTGGGCGGCGACACCGCCGTCGAAGGAACCCTTGCCATGCAACTGGTCGAGCAGCGCTTCGAATTCGTCGTCGGTGATTTCGTCACCGCCCGGCGCAGCAGCGGCCGACGCTGCTGGCGGGGCACTCGGCGCGGACGCCGCTGTGGCCTTGCCGGCATCGAAATTGCCCTTGCCATGCAGCTGGTCGAGCAAGGCTTCGAATTCGTGGTCGGTGATCTCGTCGCTTTCTACCGCGCCCGCTGGGGCGGCTGGTGCGGGTGCGGCTGCCGCGGCATCGCCTGCAGGGCCGTGCAGTGCATCGAGCAACTGATCGAATTCAGCCTCGGTAATCAGGTCGCTGTCGTCGGCAGTGGCCTCGACAGCCTCGGCGACCGGCGTCGGCTCGCTGACCGGCTCGGGCGCGGCGACAGGTGCGGGTGCAGCAGGCGCGTCAGCCGACTCGGGTTCGGCGAGGCGCGCAAGTGCCTGCAGCAACTCTGGGGTAGCCGGGGTGATGTCGGTGCGCTCACGCACCTGACCGAACATGCTGTTGACGGTATCCAGGGCTTCAAGCACCACGTCCATCAGCTCTGCGTTAACGCGTCGTTCGCCCTTGCGCAGGATGTCGAACACGTTCTCGGCGATGTGACAGCATTCCACCAGCTCATGCAGCTGGAGGAAGCCGGCGCCCCCTTTTACAGTGTGAAAACCGCGAAAAATTGCATTGAGCAAATCCGCATCGTCCGGTCGACTTTCCAGCTCGACCAACTGCTCGGACAGTTGCTCTAGAATCTCGCCGGCCTCTACCAGAAAATCCTGAAGGATCTCTTCATCGGCGCCGAAGCTCATGGGGGGTGCTCCCTAAAATTGACCGTCAATTGACCTTAGAAGCCAAGACTCGATAGCAAGTCGTCCACGTCATCCTGCCCGGAAACGACATCTTCACGTTTATCGGCATGAATCTGCGGACCTTCACCCTGAGCGGTATGTTTTTTCGGATCTTTTTCTGCCTGCATGGCTTCGTGATCATGCTCGATGCCAGCGAAACGATCGACATGGCTGGCCATCAGCACCAGCTTCAGCAGATTGCTTTCAACTTCAGTGACCAGTTGCGTGACCCGCTTGATCACCTGGCCGGTCAGGTCCTGATAGTCCTGGGCCAGCAGAATGTCATTGAGGTTGCCCGCGACCGCATGGCTGTCCTGCTCGGCTCGAGTCAGGAACACATCGACGCGACGCGCCAGGTCCCGGAACTCTTCGGCACCGATCTCGCGGCGCATGAAGCGACCCCAGTCGGCGCGCAGCACCTTGGCTTCATCGCTGAGGCCATTCATCATCGGCGCGCTCTGCTCCACCAGGTCCATGGTGCGGTTGGCAGCCCCTTCGGTCAGCCTCACAACATACGACAGACGCTCGGTGGCATCCGTGATCTGGGACACTTCTTCGGCTTGCGGCATGTGCGGATCGATGTGGAAATTGACGATCGCGCTGTGCAGCTCGCGCGTCAATTTGCCGACTTCCTGGTACAAGCCACGGTCGCGAGTCTGGTTGAGTTCATGGATCAGTTGCACGGCATCGCCGAACCGGCCCTTTTCGAGGCTGGCGACGAGTTCTTGCGCATGTCTTTTCAGGGTCGACTCGAAGTCACCCAGTGAATCTTTGTTATCCATAGCACCCTCGCGGCATGCAATCAGCTATTGACGCGCTCGAAGATCTTTTCGATCTTTTCTTGCAGGACTTGCGCCGTGAAGGGCTTGACCACATAACCGTTCACACCGGCCTGGGCGGCCTCGATGATCTGCTCACGCTTGGCCTCGGCAGTCACCATCAGCACAGGGATGTTCTTCAGGCGCTCGTCCTGACGGACATTGCGCAGCAGCTCGATCCCGGTCATGCCCGGCATGTTCCAGTCGGTCACCAGAAAATCGAACGCACCACTCTGCAACATAGGCAGCGCGGTCAGGCCGTCATCGGCTTCCGACGTGTTGGTGAACCCCAAGTCACGCAACAGGTTTTTTATGATCCGCCGCATCGTTGAAAAGTCATCAACGATGAGGATTTTCATGTTCTTGTCCAATTCGACCTCCAAGCAGTCTTTAACGGGCCCGCTCCCCGGACCCGCTGTTCACTCAATACGAATACAGCCCATCTTCGACCACACCCCTGACAGCCAAGTATCAGGACACGCACAAGACGCCCGCAGCCCCCCTCACGGAGTCGACTGACAGGCTCCTGCCTTGTCTGGATGCTTGCCTAACCTGATGCAACCGGTCTGAAACCAGAGAAAACCGCGAGCGCCTCAACGCGCGCGCCATTCCCCCAGACGCCCCCGCAGACGCGCTGCACACTGGCTGTGCAACTGGCTGACTCGCGATTCACTGACCCCCAGGACCTCCCCGATCTCTTTGAGGTTCAGTTCCTCGTCATAGTACAACGCCAGCACCAATCGCTCACGCTCCGGAAGATTGGCAATGGCATCGGCCAAGGCATTCTGGAAGCGTTCATCCTCGAGATCTCGGGAGGGCTCCAGCGAACCGCTGGCGCCATCCTCATGCAGCCCGTCATGTTCGCCATCCTGCAGCAGGTCGTCGAAACTGAACAGCCGGCTACCCAAGGTGTCGTTCAAGATAGCGTAATAATCATCAAGACTTAACTGGAGTTCGGCAGCAACTTCATGATCTTTAGCGTCGCGACCCGTTCTTGCCTCAATTGCACGTATTGCATCACTGACCATACGTGTATTGCGGTGCACGGAACGCGGTGCCCAGTCGCCTTTGCGCACCTCGTCGAGCATCGCGCCACGGATGCGGATGCCGGCGTAGGTCTCGAAACTGGCCCCTTTGCTGGAGTCGTATTTGGTCGAGACTTCCAGCAGGCCGATCATGCCGGCCTGGATCAGGTCCTCGACCTGCACACTGGCTGGCAGACGCGCCAACAGGTGATAGGCGATGCGCTTGACCAAGGGTGCGTAACGCTCGATCAGTTCGTACTGTGAGTTGCGTGACGCCTTGCTGTACATCTGATAGCCGCTTGCTGTCATTGGACCGGTCCTGCTGCGCTGGTCTGGTGAACAAGTCGCTCGACGAAGAACTCGAGATGCCCGCGCGGGTTGGCAGGCAGTGGCCAGGTGTCGACCTTCTGGGCGATGGCCTTGAAAGCCAGCGCACACTTGGAGCGCGGGAAGGCCTCGTAGACCGCGCGCTGCTTCTGTACCGCCTTGCGCACGCATTCGTCATAGGGCACGGCACCGACGTACTGCAGGGCCACGTCGAGGAAGCGGTCAGTGACCTTGGTCAGCTTGGCAAACAGGTTGCGCCCTTCCTGCGGTGTCTGCGCCATGTTGGCCAGGACCCGGAAACGGTTCATGCCGTAGTCACGATTGAGCAGTTTGATCAGCGCGTAGGCGTCGGTGATCGAGGTAGGCTCGTCGCAGACCACCAGCAGCACCTCCTGGGCGGCGCGCACGAAGCTCACCACCGAGTCGCCGATGCCCGCGGCGGTATCGATGACCAGCACGTCGAGGTTGTCGCCGATTTCGCTGAATGCCTGGATCAGCCCGGCATGCTGGGCCGGGGCCAGGTGCACCATGCTCTGCGTGCCCGAGGCGGCCGGCACGATGCGCACCCCACCCGGGCCCTGCAAGAGCACATCGCGCAGCTCACAGCGGCCTTCGATCACATCGGCCAGCGTGCGTTTGGGCGTCAGGCCCAGCAGGACATCGACGTTGGCCAGGCCAAGGTCGGCATCGAGCAGCATGACACGGCGCCCAAGCTCGGCCAGCGCCAGTGAGAGGTTCACCGAAACGTTGGTCTTGCCCACGCCACCTTTGCCGCCGGTCACGGCGATAACCTGTACAGGATGCATGCTGCCCATGTTATTTCTTTACCTTGTCATGCTTGGACCGAAACCACATTACGGGCTGCACGTTCCGTGTCGAACAATGCCTGGCAGACCAGCGATGCAGACGCTTTTCTTTATTTTCCATCGTTTACCCCACTCGCTTGCCGGGGGTGTGATAGAGGTCGGCGAACATGTCCGCCATCGCCTCCTCACTGGGTTCATCCTGCAGCTGCACGCTGACCGCACGGCTCACCAGTTGGTGACGCCGCGGCAGATGCAGGTCGTCAGGGATCCTCGGCCCATCGGTCAGATAGGCCACTGGCAATTCGTGAGCGATTGCCAGGCTCAACACTTCGCCAAGGCTGGCGGTCTCGTCCAGCTTGGTCAGGATGCAACCGGCCAGGCCGCAGCGTTTGTAGCTGTGGTAGGCCGCAGTGAGCACCTGCTTCTGGCTGGTGGTGGCCAGCACCAGGTAATTGCGGGCGCGGATGCCACGCCCGGCCAGGCTCTCCAGTTGCATGCGCAGGGCCGGATCGCTGGCCTGCAGGCCGGCGGTATCGATCAGCACCACGCGCTTGCGAATCAGCGGCTCCAGGGCCTGGGCCAATGACTGCCCGGGATCGACATGAGTGACCGGCACATTGAGGATTCGCCCGAGGGTCTTGAGCTGCTCCTGGGCACCGATACGGAAGCTGTCCATGCTCACCAGCGCGACGTTCTGCGCGCCGTACTTGAGCACGTAGCGTGCCGCCAGCTTGGCCAGGGTGGTGGTCTTGCCCATGCCGGCCGGGCCGACCATGGCGATCACACCGCCCTCTTCCAGAGGCTCGATCTCCGGCACGCTGATCATCCGCGCCAGGTGGGCAAGCAGCATGCGCCAGGCATGCTTGGGATCGTCGATTTCCGCCACCATGTCCAGCAGGTCGCGCGACAGCGGGCCGGACAGCCCGACACGCTGCAGCCTGCGCCACAGGTTGGCCTGTTGCGGACGGCTGCCTTGCAGTTGGGTCCAGGCCAGCGAGCCGAGCTGGACTTCCAGCAGTTCGCGCAGACCATTGAGTTCCGAACGCATCGATTCGAATACGCGCTGGCTGATGGCCTGCTCCGCTGCCGACGGCGACGGCGACGGCGCAGGTGCAGCCGCGACAGGAGGACGCGGCAGCTCTTCGAGGGTCGGTTCGATGTGCTTGTCGGTGGCGCTCAGCGGCAGGCCGGAGAACAGCTGGCGGTTGGTCGCCGCATCGGCCTCGCTACGGCTGCCGAGCTCGGCCTGCGCGGAAACGATGCGCGACTGGGTCTTGCGCAGCTCGTCTTCGAGTTCCATGTTCGGCACACGCGGGGCCAGGGCGGACAGTTTGTAATCCAGGGCAGCAGTCAGCTCGACACCGCCGGCGATACGCCGGTTGCCGATGATGGCCGCTTCGGCGCCCAGCTCATCACGAACCAGTTTCATGGCTTGACGCATATCGGCGGCGAAAAAACGCTTAACTTGCATGACTCACTACCTCAGCCATTTGGCCCGACAGTCGCTACGATGGTGACCTGCTTGTTATCAGGGATCTCCTGATACGCCAGAACATGCATGTTCGGTACAGCCAATCGTCCAAATCGTGACAGCATGGCCCGGATCGGGCCCGCCACCAACAGAATCACCGGAGAACCCTGCATTTCCTGACGCTGGGCCGCCTCAATCAACGAACGCTGGAGCTTTTCAGCCATGCTCGGTTCGAGAAGAACGCCTTCTTCCTGACCCTGACCAGCCTTCTGCATACTATTTAGCAATATCTGTTCCAACCTTGGCTCCAAGGTAATCACAGGCAGCTCTGTCTCAGTACCTACAATGCTTTGCACGATGGCACGGCTCAGACCGACCCGGACCACCGCCACCAGAGCGGCGGTATCTTGACTCTTGCCGGCGTTATTGGCGATCGCCTCGGCAATGGTGCGGATGTCACGCACCGGCACGTGCTCGGCCAGCAACGCCTGCAATACATTGAGCAGCGCCGACAACGACAGCACGCCCGGTACCAGCTCCTCGGCCAGCTTCGGAGAGCTCTTGGCCAGCAGCTGCATCAGTTGCTGGACCTCCTCGTGACCGATCAGCTCATGAGAGTGCTTGTAGAGAATCTGGTTCAGGTGGGTGGCCACGACCGTACTGGCATCGACCACGGTGTAGCCCAGCGACTGGGCCTGGGCGCGCTGGCTGATCTCGATCCATACCGCCTCCAGGCCGAACGCCGGGTCACGGGCGGTGATGCCGTTGAGCGTGCCGAATACCTGACCGGGGTTGATGGCCAGCTCGCGGTCCGGGTAGATCTCCGCCTCGGCGAGAATCACCCCCATCAACGTCAGGCGATAGGCGCTCGGCGCCAGGTCGAGGTTGTCGCGAATGTGCACGGTGGGCATCAGGAAGCCCAGCTCCTGCGACAGTTTTTTGCGCACCCCCTTGATCCGCGCCAGCAGCTGCCCGCCCTGGTTGCGGTCCACCAACGGAATCAGGCGGTAGCCAACCTCCAGGCCGATGATGTCGACGGGGGTCACGTCATCCCAACCCAGCTCCTTGGATTCCTGAGCACGCACCGGTGAAGGCAGCATGTCCTGCTGGCGTTGCACCTCGGCCAGGGCCACGGCCTTGGCCTTTTGATCGCGGCGCCACAGCCAGTAGGCCATACCGGCGGCGATGCCACCCAGGCCGATGAAAGCGAAATGCGGCATGCCGGGCACCAGGCCCATGACGATCATGATCGCCCCGGACACCGCCAGCGCCTTATAGGAAGAAAACATCTGGCGGTTGATCTGCTTGCCCATCTCTTCCGAACCGGAAGCACGGGTGACCATGATCGCCGCGGCAGTGGACAGCAGCAGTGATGGCAATTGCGCCACCAAACCGTCACCGATGGCCAGCAGGGTATAGACCCGGCCAGCTTCAGCGAACGGCATGCCGTGCTGCAGCATCCCCACCAGCATGCCGCCGATCAGGTTGATGAACAGGATCAGCAGGCCGGCGATGGCGTCGCCGCGCACGAACTTGCTGGCACCATCCATCGAACCGTAGAACTCGGCCTCGGCGGCCACTTCCGAACGCCGCGTCTTGGCCTGGTTCTGGTCGATCAGGCCGGCGTTGAGGTCGGCGTCGATGGCCATCTGCTTGCCGGGCATGGCGTCCAGGGTGAAACGCGCACTGACCTCGGAGATACGCCCAGCACCCTTGGTGATGACCACGAAGTTGATGATCATCAGGATGGCAAACACCACGATCCCGACCACATAGTTGCCGCCGATCACCACTTCACCGAAAGCCTGGATCACCTTGCCGGCGGCGTCGTGACCGTCCTGGCCGTGCAGCATGACCACTCGGGTGGAGGCCACGTTGAGCGCCAGGCGCAGCAGCGTGGCGACCAGCAGAATGGTCGGGAACACGGAGAAATCCAGCGGCCGCATGGCATAGACGCAGACCAGCAGCACGACGATGGACAAGGCGATATTGAAGGTGAAGAACACGTCGAGCAGGAACGGTGGCATCGGCAGCATCATCATCGCCATCAATGCCAGCAACAAGATCGGCACACCCAGCTGCCCACGGCCCAGGCCCGCGAGATTGTTGCGTGCGTTACTGATTAACTGAGTGCGATCCACCGGTTATATCCTGCATCAGACCAAAACTTTGACGCCCTGCGCGCCCTGGTCTGACTCATTGCAAGAAGCTGTCCAACTTTGCGGCCTCGATGAGCCGACGCCCGCATCAGGCGTCGCGCTGGAGATCCGGCGGAATGGGCAGGTCGCCCAGCGGTTGCGGCCGCTTGCCGCGGCCGGCGTGGAACTGGCGAATCTGGAACACGTAGGCCAGCACTTGGGCAACGGCCAGGTACAGCCCGGCCGGGATTTCCTGCTCCAGCTCCGTGCTGTAGTAGATCGAGCGAGCCAGCGCCGGCGACTCGAGAATCATGATCTGGTTGTGCGCGCCGATCTCACGAATCTTCAAGGCGATCAGGTCGACACCCTTGGCCAGCAGCATCGGCGCCCCACCCTGCTCGGGGTCGTACTTCAGGGCTACGGCAAAGTGCGTGGGGTTGGTGATGATGACATCGGCTTCCGGAATGGCGGCCATCATCCGGCGATGGGACATTTCATATTGCAGCTGACGAATACGCTGCTTGATCTCTGGACTGCCCTCGCTGTTCTTGTGTTCGTCGCGCACTTCCTGCTTGGTCATCATCAGTTTCTTGTGTGACTCGTACAACTGGAACGGCACATCCACGGCGGCGATCAGGAACAGCCCGGCAACGATCCACAAAGTGCTCCAACCCACCAGTTGCAAGCTGTGGATCATGGCCTGCTCCAGCGGCTCATGAGCGATGGCAACCAGGTCGTCGCGATCTTTCTTGATCACCACCAGCGCCACGGCCAGGATGATCAGGAACTTGGCCAGCGACTTGAGCAACTCCACCAGCGAGTTCATCGAGAACATCCGCTTGACCCCGGAAAGCGGGTTCATGCGGCTGAACTTGGGTGCCAGCGACTTGGTCGCGAACAGCCAACCGCCCAGCATGATCGGCCCCGCCACCGCCGCCAGCAGCATGACGATCAGAAATGGCAGCACAGCCACCAGCGCATGCTGCCCAGACTTGACCAGCATACGCCCCATCCAGGAGGGGTCCATGAGCATCTCGCGCGTGATGCTGAAGTTGTCGCGCATCAGCTCCTGCATCATTTGCGCCACGCCGCCGCCGAACATCAGCAGACCTGACGCGCCCATCATCATGACCACGAAGGTGGTCAGCTCCTTGGAGCGAGCGATCTGCCCGTCGGCGCGACTGTCACGGACCTTTTTGTCCGTGGGCTTTTCCGTCTTGTCCTGACCGCTCTCGCTTTCAGCCATATCAGCGGGCCCTTACCAGATCGCGAAGCTGTTGCAAGGCCTCTACCGCCATGGGCTGATATTGACCGAGTATGTCCGCCATGGTCATCCACAGAATCACCATGCCCAGCACCAGGGTCATCGGAAAGCCGATGGAGAAAATGTTCAACTGCGGCGCCGCGCGGGTCATGATGCCGAAGGCGATGTTGATGATCAGCAGGGCCACGATAGCCGGCAGCACCAGGCGCAGCCCGGAAGCCAATACCCAGCCCAGCCCGTTGGCCAGCGTCCAGAAGGTGTCTACGTGCACGGCATGCCCCACCGGCAGGGTGGTAAAGCTCTCGATGAGCACCTCAAGCACCACCTGATGGCCGTTCATGGCTAGGAACATCAGGGTCACCAACATGGTGAAGAACTGCCCCACCACCGCCGTGGACACACCGTTGGCCGGATCGACCATCGACGCGAAGCCCATGCCCATCTGTACAGCGATGATTTGCCCGGCGACCACGAAGACCTGGAAGAACAGCTGCAGGCAAAGCCCCATGCCCACACCGACAATGATCTGCTCGGCGACCAGCAGCAAGGCACTGAGGTCCAGCGCCTGAACCGCTGGCATCGGCGGCAACACCGGCGCCACTACTACAGTGATGGCCACCGCCAGATACATACGCACACGACGCGGCACCAGCGTCGTACCGATGATCGGCATGGTCATCAGCAACGCCACGATGCGGAACAACGGCAGAATGAAGCTCGCCACCCAGGTACTGATCTGGGTGTCGGTGAGCATCAGCAGCGGCTGCATGGCGTCAGCCGATCAGGGTCGGAATGCTGTTGAACAGGTTCAGGACGTAGTCCATGAAGTAATTCAGCAGCCAGGGGCCGGCGACGATCAGGGTCACCAGCATCACCAGCAGACGCGGCAGGAAGCTCAGGGTCTGCTCGTTGATCTGGGTGGCGGCCTGGAACATCGCCACGATAAGACCGCAGATCAGGCTCGGCACCACCAGGATGGCCACCAGCATGGTGGTCAGCCACAGCGCCTCGCGAAACAGGTCGATCGCCACTTCAGGGGTCATCGCACAGCCTCCTCGTCGAACCGGCTATACGCCGCCAAAACTGCCGGCCAGCGTGCCGACGATCAGCGCCCAGCCATCCACCAGCACGAACAGCATGATCTTGAACGGCAGGGAAATGATCAACGGCGACAGCATCATCATACCCATGGCCATCAGCACACTGGCCACAACCATGTCGATGATCAGGAAAGGAATGAAGATCATGAAGCCGATCTGGAACGCCGTCTTGAGCTCGGAAATCACGAACGCCGGCACCAGGATGGTCAGCGGCGCAGCATCCGGGGTCGGAATGTCGGTGCGCTTGGACAAGCGCATGAACAGCTCAAGGTCGCTGGTGCGCGTCTGCGCCAGCATGAAGTCCTTGATCGGCACCTGGGCCCTGGCCACTGCATCCTGGGCCGTGAGGGTCTCGGCCAGGTAGGGCTGCAGGGCCTCGTTGTTCACTCGGTCGAACACCGGCGCCATGATGAACATGGTCAGGAACAGCGCCATGCCGATAAGAATCTGGTTGGACGGGGTCTGCTGCAGGCCCAGGGCCTGACGCAGGATCGAGAACACCACGATGATCCGCGTGAAGCTGGTCATCAGCATGACGAACGCCGGAATGAAGCTCAGCGCCGTCATGATCAGCAGGATCTGCAGGCTGACCGAATACTCCTGCTGACCGTTGGCCCCGCTGGACAAGGAGATCGCCGGGATCGACAGCGGGTCGGCCGCCAGCACGGCAGGCGCCGCCATGGCCAGGAACAGCACGATCAGTAAACGCAAGGCGCGCATCACTTGGGTTCCTTATCCTTGCCCATCAGCTCCAGCAGACGCTGGGCGAATTCAGGCGTGGCCGGTTCACGCACCGGCACCTCGACGTTGTCCTTGAGCACATGCAGCGGCGTGATGCGTCCAGGCGTGATACCCAGCAGGATCTGCTCCTTGCCCACCTGCACCAGCACCAGCCGGTCGCGCGGACCGATGGCGCGGGAGCCGATCATCTCGATGACCTGCGCATTGCCGGGTGCCATGCTTTGCACCCGCCGCACCACCCAGGCCAGGGCGAAGATCAGGCCCACCACCAGCAGCAGACCCAGCAGCAGTTGCAGCAGTTGCCCACCCATCCCACCAGGCAAGGCGCTACCCACCTGCGGCGCGGCAGCCTGGGTGGCCGGCTCGGCCGCCAGGGCCAGCGCCGGCATGGCCATCAGCGCCACGGCACTCGACAGACGCTTCACTTAACGCAGCTTCTTGATACGTTCGCTGGGGCTGATCACGTCGGTCAGGCGGATGCCGAACTTCTCGTTGACCACGACCACTTCACCATGGGCGATCAGCGTACCGTTGACCAGCACGTCCAGCGGCTCGCCGGCCAGGCGATCCAGCTCGATCACCGAGCCCTGGTTGAGCTGCAGCAGGTTGCGGATGCTGATATCGGTGCTGCCCACTTCCATGGAGATGGATACCGGAATATCCAGGATCACATCCAGGTTCGGGCCTTCCAGCGATACGGGCCCGGCAGCCTTCGGCGTGCTGCCGAACTCTTCCATCGGCATGCGGGTCGATTGCGGCTTGCTGGCCTCGTCGGCCGCCAGCAGTGCGTCGATGTCCGCCTGCCCTCCTTCGCCGGCCTCGTTCAGCGCAGCCGCCCATTCATCGGCCAACGCCTGGTCATCAGCAGACGTCATTTCGTTTTCATCAGCCATCGGTTGTCCTCTGCGGGCAGTGATTCAAATACGCGATATGGATTACGGCGCGACCTTCGGTCAACGCCGCTCTATGGGTTCGATGATCTGCAGGGCCAGGTTGCCCTTGTGCGAGCCCAGCTTGACCTTGAACGACGGCACGCCATTGGCGCGCATGACCAGCGATTCAGGTAGATCCACCGGAATCACGTCGCCCGGCTGCATGTGCAGAATCTCGCGCAGCGCCAGCTGACGCTGGGCCACGGTGGTGGTCAGCGGCACCGAGACATCCAGCACGTCTTCCTTGAGCGCCTTGACCCAGCGCTCGTCCTGGTCGTCGAGGTCGGACTGGAAGCCGGCGTCGAGCATTTCGCGGATCGGCTCGATCATCGAGTAAGGCATGGTGACGTGCAGGTCGCCGCCACCGCCGTCGAGTTCGATATGGAAGGTGGAAATCACCACAGCCTCGCTGGGGCCGACGATGTTGGCCATGGCCGGGTTGACCTCCGAGTTGATGTACTCGAAGTTGACTTCCATGATCGCCTGCCAGGCTTCCTTCAGGTCGATGAACGCCTGGTCCAGCACGATGCGCACCACACGCAGCTCGGTAGGCGTGAACTCACGACCTTCGATCTTCGCGTGACGGCCATCGCCGCCAAAGAAATTGTCCACCAGCTTGAACACCAGCTTGGCGTCAAGAATGAACAGCGCCGTGCCACGCAACGGCTTGATCTTGGCCAGGTTGAGGCTGGTCGGCACATACAGCGAATGCACGTATTCACCGAACTTCATCACCTGCACCCCGCCCACCGCGACATCGGCGGAACGGCGCAGCAGGTTGAACATGCTGATGCGGGTGTAACGGGCAAAACGCTCGTTGATCATTTCCAGGGTCGGCATGCGTCCGCGGACGATGCGGTCCTGACTCGTCAGGTCGTAGCTCTTGACGCTGCCAGGCTCGACAGCGCTTTCGGTCTGGACCATTCCATCGTCCACGCCATGCAGCAGCGCGTCGATCTCATCCTGGGAGAGCAGGTCTTGCACGGCCATGTCGCGGAATCCTACTGCAATACGAAGTTGGTGAAGAGCAGCTGCTCGACGACAGTCTTGCCCACTTCTTTCTGAGCGACTTCCTGAATGCTGGCGGTGGCCTTCTGGCGCAGGAGTTCCTGGCCGATCGGCGACGACAGCGATTCGAACGGAATGCTGGAGAACAGCATCACCAGGTTGTTGCGAATGGTGGGCATGTGCACTTTCAGGGCTTCAAGATCGGCAGCATTACGCGCCAGCATGGTGATGTTCACCTGCATGTAGCGCTGCCGGCCGTTGGCGTTGAAGTTGATGACGAAAGCCGGGGTCAGGGGCTCGAACAGCGCAGGCTGGCGAACGTTGGTGGCGGCTGCCGGCTCGGCCTTGACTTCAGGCTTGTGCATGAAGAACCAGGTCGCACCGACCGAAAGGCCGACAGCCAGCAACAGGGCCACGACCACGATGATGATGAGCTTGAGTTTACCTTTCGAGCCAGGCTCTTTGACTGCTTCACTCTGCGCCATGCCAATAATCCGTCAGTATTCAAGGGGTTCGCTGATACGTAACGGAGTTTGAGCAAGTGTTATGCCAGAGTTGCAATCAAGCCCGCCAGACAGGCCCATGCGAGAGCTGGAAAGGCCGGAAACACAGGCTTGCGGCATGCATGCGAGCGTTCGGCGGCGGCCATGCACCGCCGAACGGCAGGCGTCAATCAGGCGTAATAATCGATTTCGCTGCTACCGATGACCCGCTGCGCCGGCTGACTGGCCGCGACGGCTGCTTCCGGCGCTAAGTCCTCCACCGTCTCCGCACCACCGACACCACCACGCCCGCCGCCTCGCTGAGTACGACTGGCCTGCTCCTGGGCCTGTTGCTGTGCCTGCTGCTGAGACTGGTCGGAAACGTTGACGTCCACCTGACCGAGGCCCTGCTGGCTGAACGATTCACGCAGGCGCGACACCTGGCTTTCCAGCGCATCACGCACCCCCACATGGGCGCTCATGAAGGTGACCTGGGTCTGCTGGTCCGGCGCCATATTGACGCGGATGTCCAGACGCCCCAGCTCGGCCGGCTCAAGCTTGATCTCCGCCGACTTGAGGTTCTGACTGGACAGATACATGACTCGGTCGACGATACCTTCGCTCCAGCCGCTGCGGTGCATGGCCAAGGGCTGGGCCAAGGGCGAGGCAGCGGCCGGATTGGCGACCTTCGCCGGTTGGGCTGCCTGACTTAGCGCTGCCAGGCGCTCGGCGAAGTTGTCGACGCGGGTGTCGCTGGCGGCATTTTTGGTGTCTTTCAGACCATCGGTGATCAGACCACCAAAGGCTTTTTCGCCACTTTCAGTGCTGCCCTGGTCAGAGGTTCCTTTGTCAGCCAGGCTCGCCAGATTATTGACAACGTTCTGCGCCTGACTGGCATCACCGTCCGCATTCTGCGGCTGGGCGTTGCGCTCCTGGCCGGCAGTGGCCTCCTGCGTGGGAGTGCGATGCTTGCCGGTGGCGTTTTCCAGGGCGAACTGCAAGGCATGCAGGCCATCGAGCGGGTCGGCCTGCGGGTCGAAACCGTCTTCGCTCTGGGGCGCTGCCACCACCAGCGCGGCGGCGGCCTGTGCGGGATCCGCAGCCTGGTCAGCAACCTCCGGCTGCGCAGGCACAGGGACCTGCACCGCGGCCACTGCCTGCTGCTGCGCAGGGTCGAGGGCTGGATCGCCGGCCACCGGCAACTGCAACGCCAGAGTCGGATCCACTGCCGGATCGGTAGTCTGCGTCACCTGCTCATCGGCATCCTCACCGTCGGCCTTATCGGACTTGGTCGTGGCTTGGACTGGCAACGAATTGCCGCTATCGGCAACCTTGTTCTGGTCACCCGCCTGTGAATTGGCCTGAGTCGGCTTGTCCTTGCCGGCAACCGGCTTGTCCTTGGCGACGGCTGGCTTGTCCGAACCTGAGCGCGCCGACACGTCACGACTGGCAGCCGGAGCGTCCTGAGATTGCCGGGAATAGACGCTGGAAAAGCTCGACGCCTCGCCTCCGAGGGTATCGGCAGGCTTGAAAGCATTGGCCGCAGACGACGCTCTGGACGTCGCCGAAGCATTGGCCTGCAATAGGATTTCTGGAGCGAGGGGCATCTTGATCTCCGCACTAGGCAAAACGATGAGTTCAGCAAAGCAAGATGCAGGCCAGGTTTTCCGAAGAGTTATCTTTCAGGTCTGCGCCATCAGCGTTTGCCGCTCGGCCTCGAAGAGCTGGCGGATGCTCTGGTACTCCTCGTCGATCAGCGCGATCAACTGCTCAAGCCCCTCAGGCTGCTCGCGGCGAGCCTGCTCTTCGAGGCGCAGACAGAGTTCTGACAGCATTACAGCGCCCATGTTGCTGCTGCTGCCCTTGAAGCTGTGCGCAGCCAGCCCCAACTCGCCCATGTTCAACGAGGGTCGATCGAACGTCATGGTTCGCGAAGCCTGGCGAAACAACGCCATGCGCAGGTCGGAATCCTTGAGAAAGACATCGATCAGCGTCAGGTATTCGTCTTCCATGACCTCATGCAAGGTGTTCAATACATTGTGATCCACATGTCCGGCTGCCACTTGCTCACTCCTTGATCAAGAAACCGTTGGCGAGTATGCCACTTCCCCCCAGGAAAACTCCACGTGAGCTGCACGCCCGTCGTCCGACCAGTGCGCCTCGCGACACAGGGAGCGAATCAGGCGCAGGCCGCGCCCACACAATTCGCTTTCGCCCGGCGTACGCTCAAGCACATCCTGCACATCGAAGCCCTGGCCGCTGTCACGCACACAGATGCCAAGGCTGCCACCCTGAGAGGATGAGCGCACCTGCAACTCCAGACGCACGAACCCGGACTGCAACGCCGCCAGGCGTCTGGCGCGCTCTTCGTAATAGAGTGCGAAACCGCTGGCATCACGCTTGAGCGTCGAGTCCAGCCCCAGCACGCCGTGATCCAGGGCATTGCTGTAAAGCTCGGTCAGCACACTGTAGAGCGCCCCGCCCTGCTCGCGCAGCTCATGCATCTCCAGCAGCAGTTGCAGGATGCCCGGCAGCGGGTTGAACGCCTTGAGGGTAGGCGGGCGAAACTCGAAGGACACCGACCAGTCCATCGGCTCGACCACCACGCTCTCGGTGTGCCAGGCAGCCCGCGTGTCGACCGGCATACGCTGGCCGGTGCTGACCTCCAGCATGCTGACGTCATCACGGGCACGCCCTCCGAAATCATTGAGCGCCTGGAGAATCTCCTGGATGAGCATGGTCGGCTCGCGATTGGCCGCCAGCACCTCACACAGTCGCTGGGAACCGAAAATCCGCTCTTCAGCGTCGCGGGTGTCGATCACGCCATCGGAGCACAGGAACACCCGATCACCCTGCCCCAGGGGATAGACCTGCGTACTGGCATCGAAAGCCCTGGCCGACAACACCCCCAGCGGCAGGTGCCGTGACGGCAACGGTGTGATCGACCCATGACGGGCGCTGAGCAGGTAACCATCCGGCAAGCCGCCATTCCACAGTTCGACCTGCTGCTGATTGAAGTCGAACGCCGCGAGAGTGGCACAACAGAACATGTCCACAGGCAGGATGCGCTTGAGCTTGGCGTTCATCTCGCGAAGCATCTCGGCCAACCCGTAGCCCTTGGCGGTCATGCCATAGAACACGTCGGCCAGCGGCATGGCACCCACCGCAGCCGGCAATCCGTGACCCGTGAAGTCGCCCAGCAATACATGCATGTGCCCGGCCGGCGTGTAGGCCGCCAGCATCAGGTCACCGTTGAACAATGCATAGGGAGATTGCAAATAGCGAATATTCGGCGCATCCAGACACCCGGAATGGGCCACCTGGTCGAACACCGCCTTGGCGACCCTCTGCTCGTTGAGCAGATGCTCACGGTGCGCGGCCAGTTGGTCCCGCTGGCGCAATACCGTGTCCTGCAACTGGCGCAGGCGATTCATGGCATTGATCTTTGCCGCCAGCACCCGCGGATTGAAAGGCTTGGCGAGAAAATCGTCACCACCGGCGTCCAGGCAACGCGCCACGGCCTCACCGTCAGCCAGGGAAGTCAGGAAGATCACCGGCACCAGCGAGTCACCTGCCATCTGCTTGATGCGCCGCGCCGCCTCGAAGCCATCGATGACCGGCATCATGGCGTCCATCAATACCAGATCCGGTCGCTCGCTGGCATACAACGCCAATGCCTGCTCGCCGTTGCAGGTCACCAAGGGCTGGTGGCCCTGGCGACTCACCAGAGTCGCCAGCAACAGCCGATCGCTGGGGCTGTCATCGGCAATCAGAATGCGCAGGCTCTGCGCCTCGGACTGCAAGACTCAGCCCATCTGGAACAGTTTGAAGAAGTTCGAGATCGTCAGGATCTTGACCACGTCCGGGGTGCAGTTGATCAGGCGGACCTGCGCCTTGTCGCCCCCGGCGTGGTCACGCAGCAACAGCAGCATGCCCAGCGCAGAGCTGTCCAGGTACTGGGTGCCGCGCAGGTCGACCGCATATTCCAGATCACCCGGATAGGCCTGGTAGGCCGTGCGAAAGTCCTGGTGCGATGAAAAGTCGAAGCGCCCGTCGACAAACAGCGTGACTTGCCGACCATCCGCAGAGCGCTCGGAAGTAACCGCCATACGACCTCCTGTAACCTTGCCTTGATAAGACACAGCCTAGACGAAGTCTGCCGCATCGAAGATGAAAACCCGGGCCGGAACGGCTCATGAATGCCGGAACGGGTCACCAGCAAACCGAGCGGCCTTGGTCGCAATACTGGTCAGTTAAGAGTTCTTCCGCTTTTGTTGGAGCTTGCTCGCGAACAGGTCAGCAAATTCCATGAATCTGCTGTGAACGTGACGCAGCCATCGCGAGCAAGCTCGCTCCCACGGTCTGAACTGACCAGTATTACCGCTAAAGCCAATACTGATCAGTTAGGCCGGGCAGGAGCGGCTTCAGCCGCGAAGCGACCGCCAGCTCACAGCAGATGCAGTGATTTTCCTGGCGCTTTCGCGGCTAAAGCCGCTCCCACCGGGCCCCATATCGACTAACTGAACAGTATTGCCGCTAAAGCCGTTCCTACAGGTCATGGCGCGGCAGGCGCTGGGACAATTCGTCCAGCAGTTTCTGCTCACGCTTGTCTTCCAGGGCACGGGCTTCATCAATGTAGCGCTGCACCAGCTTGCGCAGACCTTCGACACGGGCGTAAGCCTGTTGCCAGACGCCCCTGGCGCGATCCAGGTTGGCCTGGTGCCAGGCCAGGCTCTTGCGCTGCTGGCCGATGGCGGTTTCCAGTTGGTTGAGAAAGCGCTGATAGTTCATCAGCCACTGTCCCGACACGCCGTGCCCGCCCTTGTCGATCCATTGCTGCTGGTAATTGAGACGGAACTGTTCCAGCTCTTCGAGCTTGTTGTGCGCCAGATTGACCTGCCCCTGCGCATGCCCAAGGCGCTGCGCGGCACTGCGTTCGGCAGATTCGGCCATTTCCACCACCGGCGCCAGACGCGCCGCACGACTCTGCGCCATACCTCATCAACCGCCGGGGGCGGGCCCGAAGACGGCAGCCAGCGCTTGCTCGCTGTCCTGCATGCTCACGCTTTCACGCAGCCCCTGGCGTTGGAAACGCACCAGTGCCGGCTGCAGCTGGATGGCCAGGTCGGTCTCGCGATCGCCGCCGGCCACATAGGCGCCCACGCTGATCAGGTCGCGGCTCTGCTGATAGCGTGACCACAACTGCTTGAAGTATTGCGCACGGGTCATGTGGTCCGCGCTGACCACCGCCGGCATCACCCGGCTGATGGACGCTTCGATGTCGATGGCCGGGTAATGCCCCTCCTCGGCCAGGCGCCGCGACAGCACGATATGCCCGTCGAGCACGCCGCGCGCCGAGTCGGCAATCGGGTCCTGCTGGTCATCGCCTTCGGAAAGCACGGTATAGAACGCGGTGATGGAGCCGCCACCAGCCTCGGCGTTACCGGCCCGTTCGACCAGCTTGGGCAGACGTGCGAACACCGACGGCGGATAGCCCTTGGTCGCTGGCGGCTCACCGATGGCCAAGGCGATTTCCCGCTGGGCCTGGGCGAAACGGGTCAGCGAATCCATCAACAACAGGACGTTCTTGCCACGATCACGGAAGTATTCGGCAATGCGCGTGCAGTACATCGCTGCACGCAGACGCATCAGGGGTGCATCATCAGCCGGCGAGGCCACCACCACCGAACGCTTGAGGCCTTCCTCGCCGAGAATATGCTCGATGAACTCCTTGACCTCACGACCCCGCTCGCCAATCAGGCCGACGACGATGATGTCGGCCTCGGTGAAGCGGGTCATCATGCCCAGCAGCACACTCTTGCCCACCCCGGTACCGGCGAACAGGCCCAGACGCTGGCCGCGCCCCACCGTCAACAAACCGTTGATGCAGCGAATGCCGACATCCAGCGGCTGGCTGATCGGGTCGCGCTTGAGCGGGTTGATGGTCGGACCGTCCATGGGCACCCAGTCTTCGGCCTTGAGTGGTGGGCGGCCATCCAACGGGCGACCCGCACCATCCAGCACGCGCCCCAGCATGCTCATGCCCATGGGCAGGCGTCCGGTGTCGGCCAGCGGCACGACCCGCGCACCCGGCGCGATGCCGGCAACACTGCCGACCGGCATGAGGAACACCTTGCCACCGGCGAAGCCCATGACCTCGGCATCGACCTGCACCGGATGATGACTGTCATCGTTGATGACCACGCAGCGGCTGCCCATGGCGGCGCGCAACCCTTCCGCCTCCAGGGTCAGGCCAACCATGCGCAGCAGGCGGCCCTCGACCACGGGTTGGGTGGGCAGGTCTATGGCGCTGGCATAGCCGCCCAGGCGCTTGGCGAAACTGAGCCGGTCAAGGCGCATCGCTCGCCTCTGGATCTTGCACGGGCGCCTGCGCCTTGGTCGCTGACGCTTCGCCTTGGGTCCGAGGTGTCTCGACCTGCGGGATCTCGATATGCAGGTCGGCTGGCGCAGGGTGAGAAACCTGCTCGTGCATCTGGTCATACAGCCGCGCGATGGCTTGGGTGATGCGGGTCTCGACACTGGCGTCGATACGACTGTGTTCGGTCTCGATCCGGCAGCCGCCAGGCATCAGGCTGTCGTCTTCGAGAATCTTCCAGCTTTCTTCGTGACGCTCGCGCAGCAGCTTGGCCTGGGCGAAGTCCTGCGGATTGACGAAGATGCGCAAATGATTGGCGCCCATGGGCAGCAGCTTCAGAGCATCGCGCAGCACATGGGCGATCTGCTGGGAGTCGGCCAGCAGCTCGCGCTGAATCACCTGGCGAGCGATGTGCTCGACCAGGTGCACCAGCGCTTTCTCGATCTGAGTGTCCTGCTCGGCGATCGGCTCGAACAACTGCTCCATCAGCAATTCGAGGCTGTCGAGCTTGGCCGCCAGCGCCACTTCGGCCTCCTGGCGCACCTTGATCTGAGTGCTGTGAAAACCTTCTTTCTCGCCGGTAGCAAAGCCTTCGTTCCAGGCCTCCTGACGAATGCTTTCCAGCTCTTCAAGGGTCAGCGGCTGGACCTCTTCCAGCGGCACTTCCTCGATCTCGGCCTGTTCGGGCTCTGCTTGCGGCTCGGGTTCGGGCTCGGGCAGCTCGGGGTCGAAGCTGGGCAGCGACCAGATGTCGACCACCTGTGCCTTGACGTCCTTGGCGCGAATCAGGCCACTGGGTTGTTCTTTGCCAGTGCTCGACATGGGTTAGATCATTTCCTCGCCGCCCTTGCCACCCAGCACGATTTCGCCGGCCTCGGCCATGCGCCGTGCGATGGTGAGGATTTCCTTCTGCGCCGCCTCGACGTCGCTGACCCGCACCGGCCCCTTGGCCTCCAGGTCGTCGCGCAGCAGCTCGGCAGCACGTTTGGACATGTTCTTGAAAATCTTTTCCTTGACCGCCTCGTCGGCCCCCTTGAGCGCCAGCACCAGCACGTCGGAAGACACTTCGCGCAGCAGCGCCTGGACACCCCGATCGTCGACATCGGCCAGGTTGTTGAAGACGAACATGAGGTCTTCGATCTGCGTCGACAGATCTTCGTCGACCTCGCGGATCGAATCCATCAGCGCGCCTTCGATGGAGCTGTCGAGGAAGTTCATGATGTCCGCCGCCCGCTTGATGCCACCCAGGGTGGTCCGCGAGGTGTTGGCGTTGCCGGAGAACTGCTTCTCGAGAATCTGGTTGAGTTCCTTGAGCGCCGCCGGCTGCACGGTGTTCAGCGAAGACACGCGCAGGATGATGTCCAGGCGCACCTTGTGATCGAAATGCCCCAGCACTTCACCGGCCTGGTCGGCGTCCAGATAGGCGACGACGATGGCCTGGATCTGCGGGTGCTCGTAGCGGATCACGTCGGCCACCGCACGCGGCTCCATCCACTTGAGGCTGTCCAGACCGCTGGTGTTGCCGCCCAGCAGGATCCGGTCGATCAGGCCATTGGCCTTGTCTTCGCCCAGGGCCTGGGTGAGCATCTTGCGAATGTAGCCGTCGGAGCCGACGCCGAGGCTGGTCTGGTCGCCGACGGTGTCGACGAACTCGCTCATCACCTCTTCGACCTGCTCGCGATGCACGTTGCGCATCTGCGCCATGGCCACACCGACCTTCTGCACTTCCTTCGGGCCCATGTGTCGCAGAACCTGCGCAGCGTCGGTCTCGCCGAGTGACAGCAGCAGCACGGCGGCCTTCTCGACTTGGGTCAGCTTGATAGCCCCGGCTCGATCATTCATCGGCGTTAATCCACTCTTTCACGACCTGGGCGACACGCCCCGGATCTTCGGCCACCAAGCCTTTGATTGCGTTCAGCTGTGCGTCGTAACCCTCGGTAGGGCTCGGCAGCAGGATGCTTTGCGGACCACCCAGGCTCACGCGGTCGGTGGACAGTTCGCCATCGAGACCGCCCATGCCGCCCAGCTCGGCGTCGCCGAAACCGGCCAGTTCCTTGCGCTTGGGGTTGGTGATGTTGTTGAGCACGGGGCGCAGCACACCGAACACCAGGATGAGGATGAAGATGACGCCCGCCGCCTGCTTGAGGATGTCCCAGAACCACGGTTGAGTGTAGAACGGCACGTCGGGGATGACTTCGCCACGCTCGCTGGAGAACGGCACGTTGATCACGCTGACGCTGTCACCACGGCTGGCATCGAAGCCCACGGCATCCTGGACCAGGCGAGTGAAACGCGCCAGGTCGGCGGCACTCCATGGCGTGCGGGTCACTTCACCATTGGCCGGGTTGGTCTTGACCATGTCGTCCACCACCACCGCAACCGACAAGCGGGTCAGGCGACCTTGCTGCTGCTTGGTGTGGCTGATGGAACGGTCGAGTTCGAAGTTCTTGGTCGACTGCGAACGCTTGTCGGTCGGGTACGGCGCCAAGGCTGGCTGGCCGGTCGCCGGGTCCATGATCTGCTGGCCGTTGGCATCGAGCAGCGGCTGACCGGGCGCAATGGCCGCAGCGGCACCGGCAGCTCCGCCCGTGGCGTTCTGCGGCGCAGTGGCCGGGCCGGGAGGCTGGTTGCTCAGCGCACCGGGAACCCCCTGGGGGCCAGAACTGCTGGAGCGCTGTTCATTGACCGACTGCTCGCTGCGCAGCGCCGGCTGGTCGGGATTGAAGCTTTCTGCGGTGGACTCCACGGCACTGAAGTCGACCATGGCCGAGACTTCAGCCTTGTAGCGGTCGTTACCCAACACCGGCTGAAGGATGTTCTGCACGCGCTGGGTCAGCATGCTTTCCATGCGGCGGGTGTAGTCGAACTGCTTGCCGGCCATGGTCAGTTCGGAGTTCTCCGCCTGATCGGACAGCAGGTTGCCCTTCTGGTCGACCACGGTGACCTGCGACTTGGACAACTCCGGCACACTGGTCGCCACCAGATTGACGATGGCAGCCACCTGACCGGCCTCAAGGGCACGGCCGGGATACAGCTCGACCAGCACCGAAGCGGTCGGCTTGCGGTCATCGCGCACGAACACCGAGCTTTTCGGAATCGCCAGGTGCACACGGGCGGCCTTGACGTTGTTCAGAGCCGAAATGGTGCGGGCCAGCTCGCCCTCCAGGCCACGACGGTAACGGGTCGCTTCCATGAACTGGCTGGTGCCCAGGCCCTGGTCCTTGTCGAGGATCTCGAAGCCGATATTGGCGTCGGTCTGGCTCACGCCGGCCTGGGCCAGCTGGATACGTGCGCGCTGCAAGTCATCGGCCTTGACCAGCAGGGCGCCGGAATTGGGCTCGACGGTATAACGGATATTGGCTGCGGTGAGAGTGTCCATCACCTGCTTGCTGTCCAGCCCGGCGAGGCTGCCATACAGGGGACGGTAGTCAGGCTGCTGTGACCAGAGCACGACGGCGAAACCGATGGCCACGCTCGCCGCCAGACCGACCAGAAGGCCGACCTGACGAAGCATGGTCATCTCGGAAAGATTCTCCAGAAAGGCAAAGCCCATGAACGGCTTCTTTTCGGAGGCGCCCGCCCTTGCTGGAACGGAATCGGCTGCTGCTTCGGCCATGACTCAGTACATCCCTTAAACCGGCATCTGCATGATGTCTTGATAGGCCTGAACCAGCTTGTTACGGACCTGGGTCAGCGCCTGGAAGGACACACTGGCCTTCTGCGAGGAAATCATCACGTCAGTCAGGTCGACACCGCTCTTGCCCATTTCGAAGGCGTTGGCCAGTTGGCTGGAAGCAGCCTGGGTATCGGCGACCTTGTTGATCGCCTGGCCGAGCAGGTCGGCGAAATTGCTGCCGGCGACTTCGGGGACGTTCGCATTGGCCTTGGGAGCGGCCATGGCGTCCATCTGCATGGCCCGCATATCCAACATCAAGCGATTAAATTCAACACCTTGGCTCATGGACGTTATCTCTCGTAAGGCCCGCAAATTTTTGACACCGGTTCAGCGAATACCTAAGTCATAGCAACAAGAGTGCCAGCTAAATACCGGCAAATGGCCATCTAGGCACATTGCCGCAGTTCGCGACAAACTCGAATACAGCCTCAGCCCCCGGCGCCTGCATACTCGCACGCGGATATTTCACTGTATCGGCATTTGACACAGATCACATAAATGAAAATAAAAAAACACGGTCAATCGGCTTCAGGTCGCGTAGAGATACGCCTCGACGTCCATTCCGGCATCGCGCATCTGCGCCAGTTTGTAACGCAACGTACGCGGGCTGATACCTAGGCGATCAGCCGCTTCCTTGCGCCGCCCGCGCTCACTGCGCAAGGTATCGATGATCAGCTGGAACTCACGGCGCCGCAGATCTTCCCCCAGCGCCCCGGCAGTTTCAGGCACTGTGGTGGCAGGTACTTCAGTCACCGGCGCCACAGCCGCCGGCTTGACAGTGAAGCTCACCGGACCGGCCAGGCAAAAATCCTGTACCTGGATGATCCCGCCCTGCTGGAGAATCAGTGCCCGTTGCACGGCGTTGTCCAGCTCACGCACGTTGCCCGGCCAGGCATAGCTCACCAGGCAGGCGCGCGCCTGTTCGGAAAGCTGCACCGGAGCATGCTTCATTTTCTTGACGTGTTTGTTCAGCAAACGCTCGGCCAGCGGCAGGATATCGGCGGTTCTATGACGCAGGGGTTGCCAGGCCAGCGGAAAGACCGACAGGCGATAGTAGAGGTCTTCACGGAAGCGCCCCGCAGCCACCTCCCCTGCCAGATCGCGGTTGGTGGTGGCCAGCACACGGATGTCCAGGCTGATGGGCCGCCGAGCACCTACTCGCTCGACCTCGCGCTCCTGCAGCACGCGCAGCAACTTGGCCTGCAAGCCCATGGGCATTTCGGAAATTTCGTCGAGCAGGATGGTGCCGCCGTCGGCCAGCTCGAACTTCCCGGCCTGCGCAGCGATAGCCCCGGTAAACGAGCCCTTCTCATGGCCGAACAGCGTCGCTTCGAGCATGTTGTCGGGGATCGCCGCACAGTTGATGGCAATGAAGGGTTTGTCGGCACGTGGTGAATGCTGATGAATGTAGCGCGCCAGCACTTCCTTGCCGGTACCCGACTCGCCCGAGATCAGCACGGTCGAATCGCTTTTCGCCACGCGACTGGCCAGCTCCAGCAATTGCCGGCTGGCCGGTTCGACCGCCACCGGGCCGTCCTCCTCTACATTGGCCAGCGAGCCCTGGGCGTGGCGCGCGACAAGGGCCAGCAGTGAAGCAGGCTCGAAGGGCTTGACCAGATAATCCACAGCACCCTGGCGAATGGCGTCCACGGCGCGCTCGACCGCGCCATGCGCGGTCATCAGCAGCACCGGCAAATGCGGGTGGCGCTCGCGCAGCAGGCCGAGCAGCTGGTGCCCATCCATGCCGGGCATGTTCACATCGCTGATCACCAGGCCGAAGGGCTCACGACCGGCCAACAGCGAGGCCTCTTCGGCGCTGCCCACGGCACGGTATTCATGACCGGCCAGCTCCAGCGTATCACCCAGCGCCTCGCGCAATGAGCGATCGTCTTCGACCAGCAAAATCCGGGTTGTCATCACAGCTCTCCTTGAACACTGCCCGGCACCAGGGGCAGGCTGATGATTGCGCAGGTACCTCGGCCAGGTCGAGACAGGTAATGCACCCGCCCCTGGTGAGCCCGGGCAACCGCCATGACCACTCCGAGCCCGAGCCCGGTGCCAGTGGCCTTGGTGGTGAAGAATGGCTCACCGATGCGCGACAGGGCCGCAGCGTCCATTCCGACACCGTTATCGCTGACACACAGGCGTAGGACATCGCCGCGACGATAGGCATGCACCTTCACACGTACGGCGGCCGAACCAGCCTGGATAGCGTTCTCGACCAGGTTGAGCAGAGCCCCCACCAGGGTGTCGCGGTTACATAGCACCTCGCCGTCCAGCGCGTCACACTGCCAGCGCACCGACACATCACGCACATGGGTACGTGCCGCCGCCTCCAGGGCGTCGAACAGCGCCCGGCCAGACAACCGATCGGTCAACGGCAACTCGCCGCGCGCGAACACCAGCATGTCGCGAACCTGATGTTCCAGCTCATGCAAACGATCCTTGAGCCGCGCCGCGAAACGCTGCTGGGTTTCCACCGTCAACGCCTGTTCACTCAGATGACTGGCGTAAATCATGGCGGCAGACAACGGGGTGCGGATCTGGTGAGCCAGCGAGGCCACCATGCGCCCCAGCGAGGATAGACGCTCGTGACGCGCCAGTTGATCCTGCAAGTGTCGGGTTTCAGTCAGGTCATTGAGCAGCACCAGCTGACCTGGCTCGGCATCCAGCGAGCGAGTGGCGATAGACAGACGACGACCGTCCTTGAGGGAGATTTCATGGCCATCGTCGCGGCGCGGCGCAAAGCACCGTGCAATCACCACGCGCCAGAGTTCGCCGACCAGGGGCTGCCCCAGCAGGTCCACGGCGGCGGGATTGGCCTCACGGACCACCCCCGAACCATCGATGACGATCACCCCGCCAGGAAGCAGGTCGAGCAGATTCTGCAAGCGATTGGCCAAGCGCTCCTTCTCGGCGAGCTCCTGCATGCGCTGCAAGGCCGCCTCGGCCAGCTCACCCTTCAGCTCGCTGACCCTCGCTTCCAGCAACCCGTAGGAATCGGTGAGCTGCGTGGACATCTGATTGAACAGGGCGAAGGCCTGCTCCAGCCCTTGACGACTCTCCAGCTCCGGCGAAAGCGCCGGCTGAGCACAAGGGTGAGCGGAAAGTGGCAGGGCCTGGGACATCGGATTCTCTCTCACATGGCTAACCGTCATTAAACGGCCTGTTGAGAGAGCCTTTTGCAAACGCCGTGCCCACGCGCGGCACAAGCAGATGACAGGTCAGGTGCTGGCCGCCATCAGCCCGACGCTACGGCGCTTTCGGGCCGATCGACCAAGCAGGCTACGCAGATCGAGGAAAACGCAGACGACGCCAGGCGTCAATCATCCGCCTGTTCGTCACCTTCACGCCGGCTCATGCCGTACTTGCGCATTTTCTCGACCAGCGTGGTGCGTCGGATACGCAGCCGCTCGGCCGCACGCGCTACGATGCCATTGGCATCGTCGAGCGCCTGCTGGATCAACCCCTGCTCGAGACCACCGAGGTAGTCCTTGAGATCGAGGCCTTCGGGCGGCAGCATCGCACCGGCGGAAAAGTCCGGCGTCGTGGAGCTGTTGATCGCCACACGCTCTTCGAGGTCGCTGCGCAGGCTGTCGACCATCTGCTCGTCTTCATCCTCGACGTAGCGGAATTTCTTCGGCAGCTCCGAGACGCCGATCACCCCATAGGGATGCATGATCGCCATGCGTTCGACCAGATTGGCCAGCTCACGTACGTTGCCCGGCCAGCCGTGCCTGCACAGCGACATGATCGCTGCCGAGTTGAAACGAATGGAGCCACGCTTTTCGTGCTCCATACGCGAGATCAGCTCGTTCATCAGCAACGGGATGTCTTCGACGCGCTCGCGCAGCGGCGCCATCTCGATCGGGAATACGTTGAGGCGGTAATAAAGGTCTTCACGGAACGCGCCGGTCTCGATCATCGCCTCGAGATTCTTGTGCGTCGCCGCGATGATCCGCACGTCGATGCTCTGGGTCTTGTTGCTGCCCACGCGCTCGAAGGTGCGCTCCTGCAGCACGCGCAGCAGCTTGACCTGCATGGGCAGCGGCATGTCGCCGATTTCATCGAGGAACAAGGTACCGCCGTTGGCCAGCTCGAAACGCCCGGCACGGCTGGTGATGGCGCCGGTGAACGCCCCCTTCTCGTGACCGAACAGCTCGCTTTCAAGCAACTCGGCCGGAATGGCGCCGCAGTTGACCGGCACGAAGGGCGCGTCACGCCGCTTGGAGTGGTAGTGCAGGTTGCGCGCCACGACTTCCTTGCCAGTGCCCGACTCACCCAGGATCAGCACACTGGCGTCGGTGTCGGCGACCTGCTGCATCATCTGGCGGACATGCTGGATGGCCCGGCTGGTGCCTACCAGACTGCGAAACAGGTTGGGTTCTCGATGCCGGCCACGCTCGCGCGCCTGGTCGTACATCTCGCGGTAGACCTGAGCACGGTGCAGGGCATCGAGCAGCTTGCTGTAGCTCGGCGGCATTTCCAGGGTGGCCAGCACCCGCCGACGCAGGTCCTCAGGCAATTCCACCGTGGAATTTTCACCAAAAAGCAGAACGGGAAGGAACTCATCCCAGGCAGCGATGGTCTTAAGCAGGCCCTGAAGGCTTCCCGCCGCGCTGACATTGCCGATCAGCACGCACAGCACTTCACGTGTGGAACCAAGAGAACCGACGACCTGCTGCCAGTCCTGGCTCGAACAGGCAATGTTCTCTTCGCCGAGAAAATTCAGAATGACCGCCAGATCACGGCGGCGCGAGCTATCGTCATCGATCAGCAGAATTTTGATTTCACGCCACATGCAATAGCAACTTCCCTAGTCCACTCTAAAGCTCGCCAGACATGCGAGCCGCTTGGCATCTCAGCCGTTTGTATCGATCTGACGCCAGAAAACAAAAAACATCACTAGTTAAGTCAAAAAAGCCGATACAGTCAAATTAATGGCGTGAATGGTATCGACTCTTAACTTCAGCCGAACAGATGGTATACCTTAGTCGCATTCTTTGCTCGCTGAATCTCGGACATCTCATCGACAATGGCCTGACGCTCCCCCACGGCGACGTCAATCAATTGCCTGTAAACGCCCAATAATTCCTCAAGATTGCTGCGCAACTCTTCGTCATCGGGCTTGGCGTCGCTCTCGCTCACCACCGACTCCACGCATTCGCGGCACGCCAGGTCGAGCTTGCTGATCGCCTCCCAGTCACGCTCGGCCAGTGCACTGACCAGCGCTTCGCGGGTTTCTTCGATACGTTTGAGCGCAGCACTCATGGGTGATTCTCCTGAGGGCGTTTAGACGGTAGCCGGCTGCTCAGCGACCTCACCGATCGCATCCCAACCCTCTTTGACCGTAATCAGCAAG
Source organism: uncultured Pseudomonas sp. (assembly GCF_913777995.1). Classification (GTDB taxonomy): domain Bacteria; phylum Pseudomonadota; class Gammaproteobacteria; order Pseudomonadales; family Pseudomonadaceae; genus Aquipseudomonas. The sequence goes on from NZ_CAJYVE010000016.1 coordinate 53,773, forward strand.
CCAGCCACCTCGTCGAGGATCTTCTGATCATTCTTGATATTAGCCTCGGCCAGACGCTTCATCATGTAGTGATACAGATTGTCCTGGCTGTGCAAGGCATCGGAACCGTGATTTTCCAGGTCCAGGCCTTCACGCAGACCACCGATGATATCGATGGCCTTGCCGATGAACACGCCCTTGCTCGCCACATCCTTACGCGACATGGCACCCTTGGCCTGGGCAATGCGGTCGAGACCGCCTTCCATCAACATTTGCACCAGGCGATGAGGACTGGCCTCGGAAGTCTGGGCGTGTGAACCGATTTTCTGATATTGACGCAACGCTAACATGGGATTCATGGGGGGACCTCTCGGACAATCCGTACGCGGTATATTCAAGCTATCGACGCGGCGTCAAAAAACTTTAAGCCCTCAAGCAAAAACCCGACACGTGGTCGGGTTCTTGTCACAAGCCTCCGCTTAGGAAGCGTTTTTCTGTGCATTCATGGCTTCGAAGATCGAGGTGATATTCGATGCTGTCGCCTTGAGTTGACCGACAACCAGATCCATAGCGTTGTATTTCTTGGTCAAGGTTGTGGTCAGGGTTTCGACGCGACGATCAAGCGCCGACTGATCGTTGGTCAGACGGGTCTTGGTTTTATTAAGGGCATCATTACGCTGATCCAGCACACCACCGGTCTTGGTGTAGGACTCAAGTGATTTCTCGATACGCTCGATCAATCCGCCGTTGGCATTGAACAGATCCTGGATCTGATTGCCGAACTTCTTGTCTTCCAAGGCGGCGGTGAACTTGATGGTGTCCAGCGAAAGTGTACCGTCGCTCTGCTTGGTGTTGATACCCAGCTGCGAGAGACTCGCCAAGCCGGAAGTCGACACAGAGGACGCCAGGACATTGCGAATGGTCGCCACGATGCCGCGAGGCATGGCATCACCCGTCATGGCTGCCGCCGTGAACGTGCCGTCATCCGCCATGGTGCCCTTGGTCAGGGAAGTCGTGAGGTTGACGAGGGTGTTATAGGCATCGACAAAGCTCTGCAGCGACTTCTTCAAGCCATCGGTGTTGGTACCCACCGTTACCACAACCGACTTATCCGTGGCAGTAGCCGATACCAGGTCCAGGGTCAGACCGGAAATAGCATTGCTGACCGAATTCTTCGGGCTGGTGAGCGTCAAGCCATCGACCGTGAAACTCGCGTCTTTAGCGAGCTCACTGATGGTGCCCGCACCCGGATTACCGGTCGTTCCGGTTTGCGACATCAGCTTGGTGCCGTCGATATCCAGAAGCGTGCCGATGTTGCTGTCACCCTTGACACTGATATCAGTACCCGCGCCCGTCGTGGTCGAAGTGAAGACCAGACGAGAACCATTGGCATCATTGATGATGTTGGCACTGATGCCCTTGCCAAGCTTCTGCATTTCGCTGTTGATCTGGTCGCGAACCTGCTGCAAGCTCGAAGTGGCCGCGATGTTGATCTTGGTATCAGTGCCATTTTGACTGATGGTCAGCTCACCACTCGGAATGGCACTGGCCTGGCTGGCGCTGAGCGCAGCCGTGGCCACCTTCGAAGCAGTAGCCAGGTTCTGTACTTTGATGCTGTAGCTACCGTTGACCGCCGAGTTGGTTGCTGTTGCCTTGATCACCGACTCGTCTGCCGAGGTGGCAGCGAACCCCAGAAATGCCGGAGTGGTCGTGCTCTTGAGCGTATTCAGAGTGCTCTGAAAGGTCGCCAGCGCCGACTTGATCTGGCTGATGCCCGAGAGAGACGCCGTGTTGGCCTTGGTCTGCTTGGTAATCTGGTTCTGCTTGGCCGCCTTGTCGGAGTCGACCAGCACCTTGACGATGTCGCCAATGTTCAGGCCTGAACCGATACCGGTCGTCGATGAGATTGGACTTGCCATATGCATCTCCTTCTAGAACGTTGCCAGTCTTTTGACCTTTCACCCGCATCAAAAGATCAGCAACAAGTTTCGTGCCAGGTATCAGACCTTGGCACTGAACAGCATGCTGCTTGCGTCACTCAAGCGATCCGCCAGTTTCAGCACTTCCTCGTTGGGAATTTGCCGAACCACCTCGCCAGAATCACTTGCAATTACCTTCACCACTACCTTGCCAGAACCTTCGTCCACTGAAAACTCCAGCTTGCGCTGGATGGAATCGAGAAACTTCTGGATCTCGGCAGCGGCCGTCTTGACCTGCTCATTTTCATCCTGCTGTGAGCCTTTACTCTCTTTCGTCGGAGCCACAGCTTCAGCAACGAGAGGTTTTTTCTCAGCCACCTTATCCACTGCGACAGCATCACTCGCCGGTTTAGCGGCTGGATAAGACAAGTTCAGCCTAACGCCCATATCCATGTCTATTTACCTCTGAAAGTAAAAAAGCGAGAGAGCACTTGACGCACCCCCTCGCCGATACTCACCCCAGGATTACTGGAGCAGTTTCAGTACAGCGGAAGGCAGCTGGTTAGCCTGGGCCAGGACCGAAGTCGAGGCTTGCTGCAGAGTCTGCTGCTTGGTCAGCTGGGCAGTTTCAGCAGCGAAGTCGGTGTCTTGTACACGACCCAGAGCGGCGCTGGCGTTCTCGTTGATGTTCTGCAGGTTGGAGATGGTGCTCGACAGACGGTTCTGAGCAGCACCGAGGTCCGCACGGCTGGAGTTCACCAGCGACAGAGCCGAGTCGATGGCAGCGATGGCGGCCGAGAACTTGGTTTCGGCATCAGCGCTGTCAGAGCCGGCGATGCTGATGGCGGAGTCCACGCCCAGGGCGCTGGCACCGAAGTCTTGGCTCAGGGTCAGGCTGATCTGGTTGGACGAACCAGTGTTGGAGCCGACCTGGAAGGTCATGGTGCTGGCGGTGCCGTCGATCAGGTTCTTACCGTTCAGGTTGGTGCTCTGAGCGATACGGGTCAGCTCTTCACTCATCTGAGTGAATTCTTTGTTCAGTGCGTCACGGTCGGTAGCGCTGTTGCTGTCGTTACGCGACTGGACGGCCAGCTCACGCATACGCTGCAGGATGTTGGTGGATTCTTGCAGGGCGCCTTCAGCGGTCTGGGCGATCGAGATGCCGTCGTTGGCGTTCTTGATGGCCATGGTCTGGCCTTTGATCTGCGAGTTGATGCGGGTAGCGATCTGCAGACCGGCGGCGTCGTCTTTGGCGCTGTTGATCTTCAGGCCCGAAGACAGACGGGTCATGGAGGTAGCCAGAGCGTCGGAAGCGCGACCCAGGTTCTTCTGAACGTTCAAGGAGGCAACGTTGGTGTTTACTGTTAAAGCCATGATGAATTCCTCGTTGGTTTGATTGCTGCGTGGCTTCCGGCCCCTGCAAGCGCCGGGTGTGCCTAGAGAACCTTCGTAATAGTTATCGTCGGCATGGCAAGTTGCTTGAGGGGTTTTTTTGAATTTTTTTGCCAGCATGGCGCCAGACCATGCAATTCAACGAGTTAGGGCGATTTCGCAGGGGGTACGAAGCCCTTTCTACAGAGACAAAACGCCCGGCTTGAGAGGCCGGGCATTCAGATCAAACGAGGGGCTCAGGCGCGATAGAGGATCGCCGAACCCCAGGACAAGCCTACACCAAAGCCGCTCAGTGCCACCCGCTGCCACGAGGAGCCCAGCACGTGCTTCTCGATCAGCAGCGGAATGCTCGACGACACGGTGTTGCCGGTCTCGACCATGTCCTTGACGAACTTCTCGGGCTGCTCTTCGAAACGCCGGGCCACGGCGTCGACGATCGCCGCGCTGCCCTGGTGGATGCAGAAGGCGTCGATGTCTTCAGCCTTGAGGCCCGACTCGTCGAGCAATTCGTGCAGGTGCGCCGGAACCTTGAGCAAGGCGAAATTGAACACCTGGCGACCATTCATGTAGAACACGCCATCACTGACCTTCAGATGCGGTGCGCCCGAACCGTCAGTGCCGAACTTGGCCTTGCCCAACTGCCAGGGGGCGTCCTCGCCCATCCAGGTGGCGGTGGCGGCATCGCCAAACAGCATGGTGGTGTTGCGGTCATCCGGGTCGACGATCTTCGAATAGGGGTCGGCGGTAACCAGCACGCCGTTCTTCAGGCCAGCGGCCTCCATGAAGCCTTTGATCGCATAGATGCCGTAGACATAACCCGAGCAGCCGAGGGAAATATCGAACGCCGCCACGGCGGTCGACAGGCCCAGCTTGTCCTGAACGATGGCCGCCGTATGCGGCAGACCTTCTTCATCGCCATTCTGGGTGACGACGATCAGCACATCGATACTGTCGCGGCTCAACTGCGGGTTGCTGGCCAACAGGGCATTCACGGCTTCGACGCACAGGTCGGAGGTTTCCTGCGCAGCGTCTTTGCGCGGCAAAAAGGTGGAGCCGATCTTGCCGAGGATGAACTCTTCATCCTTGCCGAACCTGGCGCCTTGCGCGTAGTTGTCCACCCCAGCGGAGGGCACGTAACTCGCTATGCTTTTTATGCCAATCATCGTGGCTTCCCAAATTAGTAAACGGCGGAACAGGCGCCCTGAAGCGATCAGGCCGCTCACGTATCAATTATGTGACGGATATTTTCAGGGGGCTGGCCACGAATAAGCAAGTCAGGCTCACTTCGCTCCCCGCAACGCACTCCATCAACAGATGCACGTTTGCGCTTGCAGGTCACTGACGCAGCAGGTTTTACGACTGACAGCGGATCGAGGGCGGCCGCAGAAGGCCGCCCTGCCCGCTCGAGAGGGACTAGATGTCCAGCGTGTAGCCCTGGCCGCGCAGCGCCAGATGACGATTGTAGGCGGTATCGTGCTCGAAGGCGGCGGCCCATTTGCTGCGTAGCGCGTGCAAGGCTTCAGGCGCCTTGGCGATATCGCCCGGATGCACCACCTGGACCTGCGGGGTCCATACGGTCAGGTAGCCGGCAGCCGACGCACTGAGGCATAGATCCACATCGGCATAGGCTGCAGCGAACACCTGCTCGTCCAGCCCCCCGAGCGCTTCGAACAACGCTTTGTCGATCATCAGGCAGGCGCCCGACACCGCCGAGACATTCTGCTCGACGGCAAGACGCTGCATGTAGCCGACGTCCTGCTTGGTGGCGCCCACGAATGCCGAACCCACCGCGTCGTCAAAGCCCAGAATCAACCCGGCCTGGGTCACGCTGCCCTGCTGATCGACGAGTTTCACACCCACTACGCCCACTTCCGGACGTTGTGCCTGGTTGAGCATCGATTCGATCCAGCCGACGTTGATCACCTGGCTGCGCGCATCCAGAAGCACCAGGTATTCCCCCTTGGCCTGCTGGCTGAGCTGGTTGTGCATCGCGGCAGAGCTCATCGGCTCGTCGGCACGGAATACCCGGATGCGGTTGGAAAGCTTTTCCTGCTGCTGCAGCCAGGCGAACACCTCGGGAGACTGGCTGCCGGCATCGCCGATGAGCACCTCGTAACGTGGGTAGCGAGAGCGCTGCAGCAGGTTGACCAGGCAACGCTGCAAATCGGCCAGGTTGTCCTGGCAACTGATCAGCACCGAGACCATGGGGCGATGCTCATGCCGGTAGTCGATCTTGAAAGTACCTGGCGATGCCGAACCCACCTCGGCCTGGTAACCGCGGGTGGCCAGATGGCGGGTCAGGACCTTCTGCTGATCCTCATTGGCCTCCGGCGAGGGGGCCTGGCAAATCACCACAGGTTCGCTGAGGTGGGCCATGCCGCCCATGCCGCCCTGCTCGATCAAGCGCAACAGCAGATCGAACTCCAGCGCATCCGGATAATCCCGCGAATAGCCGCCCGCCTCGACCAGTGCACTACGGCGTACCAGCCAATGACGCGCCATCAGGCTCGGCAGGCTCTGCAGCAGATCCAGGTTGAAATCGGGCAGCAGCACCGGTTGTAGGGTGTCATCGGCCTGACGATGAATGCTGTCGACCGCCACGGCACGGCAATCGGCCGCGTCCATCAGCGCATCGCTGGCCAGCAACAGCCCGGCGGGGGTGAACTGCTCGCCCGCCTGGGCCAGCATCAGCCAGTCGACGTCGGATTGGCGAATGACCTGGTTGATCCGGTCGACGTAGTTGCTGGCGGTCACCTTCACGAAATGCAGCGTGTGCTGCAGGGTGGTCGCGGCCGGCAGCTCGCCCGTGGTAAACACGATGACCTTGAAGTTGCGGTAATGGCTATTGATCAGGCTGTCGAAGCTGGCCTGTAACTTGAAGATATCGGCCTCGAGATCCAGCAATAGCACGCCGATCTGCGCGCCTGCCGGGTTAGCCGCCTGACGCACGAGCAGTCGCTTCAGCTCGGCAGCCTCCGGAGTTCGCGAAGCCAGCCACCTCAACAGGCGACCGGAAGGCATTTCGTCGAGCAAGCTGGCGTTGTCACGCGGGCTCGTTGCACGCAAACGCTGCCCCCAGGCGGTCAGTTGTTCGATCTGTTCGAGCCGGTCCTTTTCGTCACCCTGTTTGCTGCTACGCAGCTCCTGCTCCAGACGCCGTACGATACCTTCGCTGAAGGCATAGAGAGCGTAAGCCCGCCACAGTCGATTGAGCAGTGGCTCGGCATCCGGATTACTCTGCGGCCCTGCCAGTTCGGCCTGACGCAGCAGCACACCTTCCAGAGCGACCAACTGCCGCCCGGCGGGAAACACATGGATCAGGAATTCGACACGCGCCAGCACAGCGAAAAAGGCCTGGCTGTAGAACGGCAGCTCGACATGCTGACGCGGTTCGAAGTGTGCCTCACCCACTTCCCCGGCCAGATTCCAGATGCAGCTGAACAGCTTGTCGCGCCCTTGATAAGTCTGTTTCTTCAGCCCTTCGGCGAGCGACGCGAATGCCTCCAGCAGCCTGGATTCGTCGACCGGCAGGCTTGCAGCCAGCGCAGCGGCAAATGCCTGGCGCTCCGAACGAGTCTTGGGATCACTATGCTGCATGATGCCTTGCAGCGCGGCCGTGTGGCGGGCCTGCGCCTGAGCGTCAGCCAGATGCAGCGCATAAGGAACATCCAGAACACGCACCTGCCCGAGGTTCAGCAGATAGGCCGCCAGGCCAGCCTCCTGCAACGCGGCGCTGGTGCCACACGGCAAGGCCTGCAGGAAGGGCCGCAATGATGCCGTACGCAACACCGCATGCTGCAACGACACCGGCCGGCTCATGAAGCGCTCGATACGCTCGTGCCTCTCACCCTGATCATGACCGTCATCAACCTTGAGGTCTCGCAGCAGGTAATCGATTCGGTCAACGCCCGCCTCGTAACCGAGGCTGTAGCCTTGCGCTCCCACATGCCCAGGGTGCGCTTCCAGAAACTCGACCGCTTGCTCGAGTGCATCAGGCAACAGGAAGCTCTCGACGCTCGCCCAGACGACGTAAGGACTGTCGACACCCTCGAGGGCATGCAGGAGCCGTTCAGACAGCTCGGCGCCTGCCAGCTCGGGGACGTGCAGATAGTCAACGCCCACCCGGCCAGAGGCGTAGGCATCGGCACTCGCACTGCTGTCGAGCACCTTCACGACCATCGGGAAATCGCCGTACCAGGCCAAGGCACGGCGCAGGAATTCACCCTGCTCGCAGGCCAGCAGGATGAGCGTGAAGCGAGAGTCTACCGATGGCACTTCATGGCCGTTAGTGCTTTGCATAGTCATTCCTGTTGTCAAATCAGTCCGGCAACCAACCATTGGCCCAGTATTGCAGGTTCTCGCCGCGCAGCATGAAGTCGCGCAGCACGGTTTCACGCAATTCGTCACCCATGCGGTAGCTGGCGGCAGGATCGGCCAAATGCATGCGCACGGCGTCAAGCCATTGTTCAGTGCTGTTGTCCTTGACCCGGGTGGCGGGTAGATGACCTGCATAGGCCAGAGTATTGCTGCACACCACCGGATAGCCGCACGCACCGTACTCGAGCAGGCGCAAGTTGCTCTTGCAGTCGTTGAAGATATGCATCTCCAACGGTGCCAGAGCCAGGTCAAGATTCAGGCTGGCCAGTTTGGCGGGGTACAGGTGCAGCGGCACCGCCCGGTGGAACTCGTGAATATAGGGGCGCAGCAGCTCCGGGCACATGCCGAAGAATACCCACTCCACCTCATCGGCCAGTTCGCGCACGACGTCGACGATCAGTTCCAGATCGCCGCGGTGGCTGGTCCCGCCGCCCCAGCCGATACGCGGTTTGGAAGACGACCGGCGAACGCTCTTGAGCCCGTTCCACATGTGCGGTGCGAGCATGTTGGGCACCACGCGAATGTCGTGGTGCATACCGGACAGCGCATCGGCCAGCGGCTGGGTCGACACCACCAGCCGATCGCACATGCCGATGCCACGGCGCAGCACGTCCTCGAGGTTGTCCGGCATGCTGCGACGGTGCTCGTTCTTGGCCGGCACGTTGACGATGTAGTCATCCAGTTCATACACCCGCAGCGCATTGGAAAACACTTTTACGCGATCGATATCCGCCAGACGAGACTCGTTGTAACGCCCCTGAATCACCACTACGTCAGGGTCCTGACGCACCACCTCGGCCAGCGACGGCATCTCGTAAGCGATCTTGCCAATGATCCGTCCTGCCGCCTCCAGCTCGGACAATGGCTGGCTGAGACGATAATGGCCGACCGCGCCCGAATTGACCGCCATACCCAGGATCGAGGGCAAATGCCGCGTACAGAAAGGATTCCAGCCGCTGCGTATACCAGGATCAAGCAGATAGGCGCCGGCTTCGCTATGCACCAGATTGACGTTGTAGGCAGGATCACTCACCACTCTGGGCAACCACTTCAGAGACAAGGCCTGCTGCTGATTGACCAACCTGCCGTGCACCTCAGGGGCCTGCGGCGGTATGGCAGACTCATCGAGCACCACACAAGGCGTCGGGTCCCAGACCACCAGGTAGCCCTGCTGACCGGCACGCAGGCACAAGTCCAGCTCGTTCAGGCCATCGCTGAAGGTGGCCTCGTCCAGCGGGCCGATGGCCTCCAGCACGTCCCGGCGCACCATCAGGCAATGCCCGCCCAGCACCGTCCAGTTCTGCACCACCTGCAAGCGCTGCATATAGCCCATGGCGTCGCTCGGAACCCGCAACGAAGGCCGCCCGGCGACACTTTCCATCCACAGCACCATGCCGGCATGCAGCACCCTGCCCTGTGGATCGACGATCTTCGGCCCCACGACACCCACCTCGGCGCGTTGGGCATGATTGAGCAAGCATTCGATCCAGCGCTCATCCCGCACCAGCGCCTGCACGCTGAAACGCAGCAGGTAAGCGCCCCTGGCCTCGGCAAACGCCTGATTCCACGCCGCCGCCTCGTTTTCGCCATTCGTGGCCTTGATGACCCGCAGCTTATCGGAGCCCATCTCGGCCATGGCCGACAGCCAGGCCAGGGTCTGCGGTTCCCGGCTGCCTCGATCGACGATCAATACTTCATAGTGTGGATACAAGGTATGCGTCAACAGACTCTCGACACAGCGTTCGAGCACTGACAGCTGATCACGCACGAAGAGGATGATCGACACCAATGGCTGGTCGGCATGCAGGTACTCGACCTTGTTGAGCAGGGGCGAGACGTCATGATGAATGACGTGTTCGATGCCGAGGCGCTGCAGATGCCCATGAGTCAGGGTTTCGCTGGCCTGGATGACCGCAGGCGATGACAACCAGTCGGCCAGGGACAGACTGCTCTCCACCAACACCTCGGCGATGTGCTCGATGGCGTGCGGCCCTTCTGCCTCCACGATGCGCCAGATCACATCGTGCGGTGCCAGCTCTCCATAGTGCCTATCCAGGCCGCCGACACCCAGCAAGTGCTGGCGCTCGAAGGCCAGCACCCGCCCGACATAGGGATAGCTGCGCAATAGGTCGAGGTTGAAGTCGGGCTTGAAGGCCGGCTCCCGGGATTCATCGTCGCGCAGCGCGCCCTCGTCGCTGTAGACGCATTTGAGCCCGGGCATCTGCGCCACGCGCTCAGCGAGAATCAGCAGCGCGGGCTGGACCAGGCGGTCACCGGCACGCAGCAAGTAAACCCAGTCGGCCTGGTTCAGCAGCGGCACGATTTCATTGAGTTGCTGCAGTCCGTCACCACGCAACGGAAAATGCATCAGCTGGGCCTGCTCGGCCAACTGCGCATCGCTCAATACAACGATGGATTCCGGCGGGTAATCCTGGTCCATCAGGCTGTCGAGTGTCAGGCTCAGCAGCAGCGGGTCGTTATCGCGGTCAATCACGATCGGTACGATGCGCGGGCGGGAATGCCAGGAAGCGATGCGTTTGGGGAAAAGTTTTTTTTGCGCTGGGGTGTAGACCCGCTCAGCCAGCCACTGCTTGTACAACTCGGCGAAACTCTTGGCATAGGCGCCCACGCGGTTACGCAGCATGCCCTGGCGAGTCGCGGCAATGGCGTAGAGGCCGACCTCATCCCACTCCCGTGGTTCGAGTGCCGCGTTACGCAGCGCCACGAAGCGAGTCCAGCCCAACAGGGTCTCGGTCTTCTCCTCACGCACGGCCATCATCTGCCGCAGCCAGTCTTTCTCCACCTCGGCAACGGCAGGGATCCTGGGGTCCTGACTGAGCGCATCGGGGTGAATGCGCTCCGCCACGCTGACCGCATTAAGAGCAATCAGGTGGCTGTGGCGCAGCAGGCAGATGAACAGCGCGAAATCCAGCAGCGCCGAAAATCCCTCGCCGCCCGAGGCCAGTTGCGGCAGCAGCCTGGCTGCATCGTCGCGGCGCATCAGCGCCGCACTGAAGCCGCCCAGGTTGTTCTGCAGCAACTTGTCGAAGGCACCCAGAATATCTACGCCATGAAACAGGGCGTCATAGGGCACCAACCCCATGTTCTCCATACGCTCAGGCAGAACGTAGTTTTCTTGATCGATGAAATACCGCCGCGAGACGACCAGCCCGACATCGGTATGGCGCTGCAACGCATCGGCCTGCATAGCCACGCAATGGGGGTACAGAACATCGTCATCACAGAGAAACTTGATGAACTCGCCGCCAGCCTGCTCCAGACACTTGAGCATGTTGGCCTGGAAGCCCAGGCGCTGCGGATTGGCCAGATAGCGAACTGGATGCCGGGCGTCTACGACGCACTCGTCGAAAACGGCCTTGATTTCTCCGGTCTGGCAGTCATCGCAAACGATGATCTCAAGGTTCGACCAGGTCTGCGCCAACGCACTGTCGAGGGCAGCACGGAAGAAGCGAGGGTTGAATGCGGGGATGACGATACTGACGAGGGGGACTGAATTCACGATGAGGACCCACAGGCGGCGTGAAGGGCTCGCACCGTGAGCCCTCCGTTGCCACTGAAAAAAGACGGCTGGCTATGCTCGGAAACAGGCTTTACAGCATGCTGAACAGGCTGAGTTTGGAAGTTTGCAGGAACACCTGTTGAGACGCATCGAGCATGGTTTTCTGAAGCGTCAGGCGCGAAGCGGATTCGAACGGATCGGCCTGGGTGTACGAGTCGGACTCCAGCTTGTTGTTGCCCTTGAGCAGATCGTTTGTCGTGCCCTGTGCCGAGGCGGCCACCATCCGCGCACCGATACCGGAAATCGCCGTAGCGACCTGCTCGGTAGCACTGGTGAGGTTGCCCAAGGCCGAATTGACGGCATTGGTGAGCTTCTGCGTGGCGACCAGGTTGCCATCTGCCGGCGTGGTCAGGACCGCGATGAAATCGCTCAAGGTATTGAGCACGTTCTGGGTCTGATGGGTATTGGCCTCCACCACGAAGGTATCGCCATCCTGCGGTGTGCCCGCAACAGTGAAGTTGATACCGGCGGCGTTGATCGACGGGCCAAAGCCCGTGCCGGTGGCAATCGGCGGCTTGCCGTTGGTGACCGGTGACGCATACAGCTCATAGCCCGTGGTGGTGAACTTGAGGGTTGCACCACCGGACGGGAAAGTATTGTTGAACGCCGCTCTGTCCGCCACCGTGGTCCCGACCTCGGACTGGGTGATGGTGGCTGTGGAAGCATTGCCCGGGCTGCGCGATACCGCGATGTCCGGCGGGGTAGCGTCCAGGGTGTAGGTGCGCCCCAGCAGCGCCGCCTCGGCGGTGCTGGCACTGGCCGCTTCAGCCTGGGACAGGTTGACGTTCAGGTTCAGGTCGACCCCGCGGAAGGTGATGGTCTGGGTGGTAGACGTGTTGAACTTGAAGTCGCCTGCCGTACTCGCGTCGGTGGTGACGTCGGTACCGTTACGGTCGGTGATCAGCAGCTTAGGGCCACTGACGAAGGAGACCGTGTAGGGCTCGCCGCCCAGGAAGCCCGAGTTGTACGCAGAGGTAGACGACACCGTCCCTCCTGCCAGACCGACCTTGCCATCATCGGTCGCCGGCGAGGTCAGCGTAGTGCTGGCGCGGGTAGTGTTGACCGCCTGTTCGAAGGCCTCGTAGCCCGTGGTGTTGGCGGCGAGGACCAGGCCATCGCCTACCGCCAGGCCGACACCCGTCTGGTTGCCATGATAGGTGTAGGAGCCATCGGCGTTTGTCGAGTAAGGCGGCTGCGAACCGTCGGAACCGGAGAACAGGTACAGGCCGTTGGCGTCCTGGGTATTCATCAGGCCGAGGACCTGCTTCTGCAACTCCTTGAGCTCGGCGGCAGTGGACTGCCGATCGGCGTCGGTGTAGGAACCATTGCCAGCCTGGATCACCAGTTCACGGACCCGTTGCAGGGCGTCACGAATGCTCTCCAACGCAGTCTCGGCATTGGCGCCGTTGTTGTTGATCGCCGTGATGTTGGACGAATACTGGTCGAGCATCGCGTTCTGCTGCGCCAGCTGCAGCACACGCGCGGCACCGATCGGGTCGTCGCTGGCGGTATTGAGCTTGACCTGGCTGCTGACCTCTTCGCCGGTCTTGATGAACTTGGCGTAGTTACGCTGATAGTTGGCCGCCGAGGCTTCGTAAATCTGGCCAGTGGAAATGCGCATGGTCTACGACTCCTTAAAGACTGTTGATCAGCGTGCTGAAGATGGTCTGCGCCGCCTTGATGATCTGCGAAGAGGCGGTGTAGTACTGCTGGTACTTGACCAGGTTGGCCGCTTCCTCATCCAGCGACACGCCCGACACGCCATCACGAGCCGTTTTGGCCTGAGCCAGAACGGCGTCCGTAGCGGTTACATCGCTCTTCCCCTGGCCAGCCTGGGTACCGACCGTAGAGACAAGCTGGCCATAGGCGCTGGAAATGCTGGTGCCCACGCTGCCATCAGACACACCGACAGTGCGTGCGGTCTGCAAGCCAGCCAGCACGGTGGCGTTGCGGTTATCCGAGGACCCCGCACCGGTCAGGCTGATGCTGAAGGTATCGTTGGCATTCGGCGTGCCGGAAACGGTCATCTCGACGGTGAACGACTGCTGGGTCGAGCTGCTGTCGGTGTAACCGATGTTGAGCTTCAGGGTGTTGCTCTGACCCTGGATGATACTGCCGGTAATCGGGTTGCCACTCTGATCGTTGACCGGCGCGCCCTGGGCGTTGACCAGCGAGTAACTCTGGATGCCGCCACTCGCAGTGCCCATGACCAGACGCATCGGCGTGGCGCCCTTGAGGCCGTTCTGCAGGTCGAGCAGCTTGGTCGAATCGTAGATGTCCGGCTTGGTGGTCAGCACCGGTTGGGTGAAGCCGCCGGTGCCGCTGTTGCTCACCCCCGCCGCCGCAGTCAGCGGTGCAGCCGCGGCGAAGTCCTGGGGATCCTTCATGATCACCGAGATACCCGAGGCACCATTGACGGTCGGGGTAACCTTGAACACGTCGCCTGCTGCGACCGTGCCGACGCTTAACGAGGTGATCGAGAAGCCTTCGATACCGCCGGCTGGCGTTGCCGCTGCGGGAGGCGAGGTGGTCTCGAGGGTGCCGCTGCCGACACTTTCGCCATTCGGCAGGCGGCGCACGGTGTAGGCCGAGGCACTGGTGAAAGTGACTTCGTAATCGTTGCCGGTCAGCTTGCTGCTGTCGGTGATGGCAACGTTCAGGTTACCGGTACCGGTGTTGCCTACCTTGCCAACGCTGCGCTGCGACATGGCGTCGGCGGAGTTGATATCGCTGAACAGCGCCGTACCGAACTTGCCCTTGAGGTCGATACCTTGGGCCAGCTGGGTATTGACCTGGTCGGCCAGCACCATGCTGACACGGCCCAGTTCGTTGAAGGCCGGTGTCAGAACGTCGGAGCGATAGCGCAGCAGACCACCGATGGTGCCGCCGGTCACGACCGAAGTGACATCGGTCGGCGTGCCGCCGTAATAGACCTGCAGGTTGTACTGAGTTGGATCGGTCGAGCTGGGTGCGGCATCCATCCGGTACGACGTGCCCGCGACCACCAGCGATTGGCCGGTGCCGGTGTAAACGTCGAACCCGGTATTGTTTTCCACGACCTTGACACCAATCAGCTCGTTGAGCTTGCGCACTGCTTCGTTGCGCGAGTCCATGAGGCTGTTGGCCGACGTGTTGCCCGCCGACGCCTGGGTAATCTGCTTGTTGAGGCTGGCAATGGTGCTGGTCAGCGTATTGACGTTATCGGCCACGCTTTTGAGCTGGGTGTTGATATTGTCGTTCTGCGAGCTGAGCTGGGCCGCGATGGAATTGAAACGCGAGCTCAGCGCGGAGGCCTGGGTCAGCAGCGCCGAACGCTCAGCCGACGTGGTGGCACTGGCCGAAACCGACTGCATCTTGGTAAAGAAACTGGCCAGCTGCGCAGCGATCCCCGTGGTGCTGTCCGACAGCATGGTGTCGATCTTGTTGGCCTGAGTGGAGAACGCCGTGGCCTCGGCACTCAGTGCCGTGCTGTTCTGCAACTGGGTTTCCAGGTAGCCGTTGTAGATGCGTCGCACGTCGGACACGGTGGTGCCGCTGCCGATGTAACCGATGCCCACACCGATGCTGATCGGCGTCGAGGCAGTGGTCTGAACCTGCTGGCGCGAATAGCCGGCGGTGTCCACGTTGGCGGTGTTGTTGCCAATGGTGGCGATCGCAGCACTACTGGCATTCAGCCCTGAGAGTCCAATATTGATCAGCGACATGATTCAAGCCTTCATAAAGTCGTGGAAGAGTCCGATACGGCGGCGTAGTTCTGGTAACTCTTCATCTGCTTAGCGATCTGGGAAATCTTGCTGGCGTAGTCCGGGTCGGTGGCGTAGCCAGCTTTCTGCAATTCTTTTACAAACTGTTCCGGGTTATCGGCCGAATTGACCACTTCTTTATAGCGGCTGTTGTTCTGCAACAAGCTCACCAGGTCGTGGAAGCTGTCGGCGTAGGAGTCGTAGGCACGGAAGTCAGCGGTCTCCTTGACCATCTTGCCCTCGCGGAACTCACTGGTGACGGCACGCGCTTCGGCGCCCTTCCAACTGCCCATGGCCTTGATGCCGAACAGGTTGTGGCTGCTGCTGCCGTCGTTCTGACGCATGATCGACTTGCCCCAACCGGTTTCGAGGGCCGCCTGGGCAACCAGCATGATCGGATCGACGCCGATGCGTGCAGCGGCGTCCTTGGCCAACGGCAGCATGGTGGCGACGAACTGGTCGGCGTTGCCAAATGCACGTTTGGCGGGGGCCAGCGGTGGCTGGGCGATGCTGCGGCTGACCTCGGCGGGGGTCGCGAAGTCCGGGTTGCGCGTCCAGTCACCGTTGGCGCGGGCGATCAGCTCGCGCCCGGACACACCACTCGACGCCCCTGGCACATCGATACGCTTGTTGCCCTGCCCTTCGGCTGCCGTGGTCGCCGACGGCACGATACCGGCCAGCAGGCGGTCAGTGAGCTTGCTGGGCAGCGACAGGCGCCGCGAGTTGAGCATGGCCATGTCATTGCGCGCCTGCCCCGAGGCTTCGCCAGCGGCCAGCGCCTGGGAGGCGGAACGCGAACGGTTGGCCCACAGCGGTTGCTGATAGATGCCCGTGGCCAGCGCCGGTTGAGCCGCCTTGTCTGCCGGCTGCGTTGCAGCGTCGGCGACCGGCGTGTGCTTGACGCCCTTGTCCTTGGACAGTTGGCGCATCAGCACGTCCTGCAAGCCGATACCATTGCCACGGGTCGACAGGGTCACCGCCAACTGCTGGTCATACATGTCCTGATACTGGCGGGTGGCGGCCGTATTCATCGGGTTGTCCTTGGCCAGCACCTCGTTGGCCGAACGCATGGCCTTGAGCATCTGGCTGACGAACAGCGACTCGAACTCGCGGGCTACCTTGCGCAGGTTTTCCGGGCTGTCCTTGTCGCCGCCCTTCAAAGAGGCCAGGCGATTGACGTCGGTATAGGCACCCGAATCGACAGTGGACGAGGCCGGGCTCTTGGGCATATCCATCGACGCGTCCTCAGATCACGATCAGGTCGGCCTGCAACGCACCGGCCTGCTTCAGGGCTTCAAGAATGGCCATCAGGTCGCCAGGCGCGGCGCCCACCTGGTTCACCGCACGGACGATCTCATCGAGCGTGGTACCAGGGCCGAACTTGAACATCGGCTTCATTTCCTGCTGCGCATTGACCTTGGAGCGCGGCACCACCACGGTCTGACCACCGGAGAGCGCGCCCGGCTGACTGACGATCGGGTCTTCGGTGATGGTCACGGTCAGGCTGCCGTGGGTGACCGCAGCCGGTGAAACCTTGACGTTCTGGCCGATGACGATGGTGCCGGTACGCGAGTTGATCACTACCTTGGCCGAAGCCTGGCCCGGATTGATCTCGATGTTTTCCAGTATCGACAGATAGTCGACGCGCTGGGCCGGGTCCAGTGGCGCGGTCACACGCACCGAGCCTCCATCCAGAGCCTGGGCCACACCAGGGCCAAGCATGTCGTTGATCTTGTCGACGATACGCTTGGCAGTGGTGAAGTCGGAGCGGTTGAGGTTCAGGGTCAGCGAGTTGCCCTGGTTGAAGCCGCTCGGTACCGCACGCTCCACTGTGGCACCGCCGGGAATACGGCCGGCAGACGGAACGTTGACGGTGATCCTCGAACCATCCGCGCCACCGGCGTCGAAACCACCGACCACCAGGTTGCCCTGGGCCACGGCGTAGACGTTGCCATCGATACCCTTGAGCGGGGTCATCAACAGACTGCCACCGCGCAGGCTCTTGGAGTTACCAATGGACGACACGGTGATGTCCACGACCTGGCCAGGCTTGGCGAAGGGAGGTAGATCCGCGTACACGGCCACCGCCGCAACGTTCTTGAGCTGTACGGTGCCGGAGCCTGCCGGCACCTTGATACCGAACTGGGCCAGCATGTTGTTGAAGGTCTGCAGCGTGAACGGCGTCTGGGTGGTCTGGTCGCCGGTGCCATTGAGGCCCACGACCAGGCCGTAGCCGATCAGCTGGTTGGTCCGTACGCCAGAGATGCTGGCGATGTCTTTCAGACGCTCGGCCTGGACCGCGAAGGATGCGGTGCACAACAGAACGGCGGCGATCAGTTTCTTCAAGGCGATCATGGCTATCCCGCGATCAGAAAGGGAACAACGGACTGAGGAAGAAGCGATCGAACCAGCCTGGCTGGCTGGAGTCGGCGAAGGCTCCGGTACCCGAATAGGTAATCCGTGCATCGGCCACACGGGTCGACGACACGGTATTGTCCGTGGCGATATCGTCAGCGCGGATCAGCCCGGCGATACGCACCAGCTCATTGCCGGTGTTGAGTGTCATCCATTTCTCGCCACGTACCGACAGGATGCCGTTGGGCAGCACGTCGGCCACGGTCACGGTCACCGAACCGGTCAGGCTATTGCTCTGCGCCGCCTTGCCATCACCCTTGGTGGTGCGGGCACCGCTGTAGCCGGCGTTGAGGCTCAGGTCGTTGCTGCCGATCGGGTTGTTGGTGGTCAGCCCGGAGCCGAACAGCGAAGTCAGGCCGATGCTGTTGGTGCTGTTCTTGCTGAGATCGGAACTGGCCGCCTTGCTGGCGGCCATGCGCTCGGACAGGGTGATGGTGATGATGTCACCGACCCGGAACGCCTTGCGGTCGCCATAGAGGTTCTGCTCGAAACCGGCCTGGTAGATGGCGCCATTGTTGGCCGCCGCCGACATCGGCGTGCGCGGCAACACCGGAGCGTAGTAAGGGTCATCGGGCTTGGCGGTCGGCGCCACGCAGCCGCTCATCAGCAAAGCAGCGCACAGTGGAGCGACCAGCACGGGAAAACGCAGAACAGAAAAGCGCTTCATGACTCTTGAAACCTCGCGGTGTAGCAGGCGCCGTGACGGCGCCTTGACGGATTGAGCAGGTGCATCAGTTCTTACAGGTTTTGTACCAGGTTCTGCATCATCTGATCGGCGGTCGAGATCACCTTGGAGTTCATCTCGTAGGCACGCTGGGTGGTGATCATGTTCACCAGTTCCTCGACCGTGCTGACGTTGGAGTTTTCCAGGGTGTTCTGCAGCACCGGACCCAGACCGTTGAGGCCGGGCTGGCCGACGTTCGGCGCGCCGCTGGACGCGGTCTCGACGAACAGGTTGCCGCCCATGGCCTGCAGGCCGGCCGGGTTGATGAAGTCGGCGGTCTGGATGTTGCCGATCACCTGCGGCGTTGCAGTGGCGCCGGCCAGGGTCACCGATACGGTGCCGTCCTGAGCGACGGTGAAGGTCTGCGCGTTCTGCGGCACGACGATGGCCGGTTCCAGGGCAAAACCGTTGGAGGTGACGATCTGGCCGTTGGCGTTGAGGTGAAAGGTGCCGTCACGGGTATAGGCCAGGGTGCCGTCAGGCTGCATGATCTGGAAGAAACCGCGACCGTTGACCGCCATGTCCAGCGGGTTTTCCGTGGTCTGCAGGCTGCCGGCGACGAAGCTCTTCTGGGTGCCGACGATGCGCACACCGGTACCGACCTGCAGGCCCGAAGGCAGCTCGCTGTCCTGGGTGGACTGCGCGCCGGGCTGACGCTTGATCTGGTACAGCAGGTCCTGGAACTCGGCACGATCGCGCTTGAAGCCGGTGGTCGAGACGTTGGCCAGGTTGTTGGAAATGGTCGTCAGGTTGGTGTCTTGGGCAGACAGGCCGGTCTTGGCGACGTAGAGAGCTGGAAGCATGAAATTTCTCCTCGGGCGCCGACTTACCGGCGCGAGCTGTCAATGGTTAGCCAATCTGCAAGACGCGAGCCATGGCCTGGTCGTCTTCTTCGGCGGTCTTCATCATTTTCACGTGCAATTCGAACTGTCGGGACAGCGCCAGGATCGAGGTCATTTCCTCGACCGCATTGACGTTGCTGGCCTGCAGCACCCCCGACTCGACGCGCACGTTGGCATCCATCTCGGCGGCCTGGCCATTCTTGGTATGGATCAGGCCATCCGGGCCTTTCTCCAGATTGTTCAGTCCCGGATTGACCAGCTTGATACGGTCGATCTGCGCCATCACCTGCGGGCTTTCGCCGAGGGAGCGGACACTGATGGTGCCGTCGGAACCGATCTCGATCTGCTGTTGCGGCGGCACGGCGATCGGACCGCCGTTGCCCATGACCGGCAAGCCGTTGGCAGCGCGCAGCATGCCCAGGGCATCGATGTTCATGCCGGCACTACGGGTATAGGCTTCGCCGCCGTCAGGGGTCTGCACGGCGATCCAGCCATCACCCTTCACCGCAATATCCAGGTCCCGACCGGTCTCGATCAGCGGCCCGCCGGAAAGATCGGTGCCTGGCCGCTCGCTCATGGCATAGGCACGCGACGGCATGACCTCACCGAACACCGGCATGGAACGCGCCTGTTCGAAGTCACGCTGAAAACCGGTGGTGGATACGTTCGCCAGGTTGTTGGCACGCACCTTCTGCGCCAGGGCGTTTTCCGAGGCCCCGCTCATCGCGACGTAAAGCAACTTGTCCACAGTCTGTCTCCTCCGACAGGCACTTGCCGCCTGTAGCTGTACTGAAACAGGCAAAGCAATTTTTGAACCAACTTTCCAAGCCCGCTGAAAATGCGCCAATCCCCAGCATTCACGGGCGCTTGCGAGAAAGTGGCGATATGCCTCCACACAGACAGCGGCGAAGTCCTGCCGCCCCGCGACAGGAATCAGCCTGGGGGCCGCCAAAAAAACTGCGCGACTCGGCTTTGCCATTGCCGAAGCGGTGTTTTATCGTGATGGCATCACAACCTTGAGGGCATCGACATGCGATTCCCCACCATCATCACCACCACACTCGGCACTGCCCTGCTCTGCGCCACCCTTGTCACCGAAGCCGCCCCAGCCCGCTATTACAAATGGCAAGGCGCCGACCGCGTGGTGTGCGCCCAGACCAGTCCAGGCTGGGGCTGGAAACGCCTGAACGGCTCCTATGTGAAGTCCGACTGCTCGATCTGAGCGCCCTCCCAAGCGTCGCTAACCTCCGCCCCCCCTAAACCAATACTGGTCAGTTAGTTAGTCGTCATGCGGCCCAGCAGAAGCGGCTTCAGTCGAAAGCGCAGGAAATTCAGTGCATCTGCCATGAACAGGCGGTCGCTTCGCGGCTAAAGCCGCTCCCACCCGGTTCAACCGAACAGTATTGGTCCTTAAACAAAAAACCCCTGCACCAGGCAGGGGTTTTTCGGTAGAGCCGCTATCAGGTCATCTGGATAGTGGTCTGCATGATGGTGCTCTGGGTGGAAATGGTCTTGGCGTTGGCCTGGTAGTTGCTCTGCGCCTTGATCAGGTTGACAAGCTCGGCGGTCAGGTCGACGTTGGAGTCTTCCAGGGCCTGGCCGGTGAGGTAACCCAGGGTGCCACTTTGCGGCGCACCACTCACCGGCACGCCGGAGGAGAAGGTTTCACGCCAGTTGGTACCACCGGCCGAAGCCAGGCCCTGAACGTTGGCGAAGTTGGTCAGCGACACCTGGCCGATAACCTTGGACTGGCCGTTGGTGTATGTGGCGAACATGTTGCCGGTGGCGTCGATGCTCAGGGCGCTGATCTGGCCGGTGGCATAGCCGTTCTGGCTTTGAGTCACCAACCCCGATGCCGCAGCGGTCTGGGTGATGCCCAGCATGTCCAGACGGATACCTGCCGGAGTGCCAGTGAAGCCATCAGCACCGTTAGCCGCCCAAGTTACGGTAGTGCCCGAAGAGGTCTGCACACCCGGCACCCAGTTAGTGACCTGGAAGGTACCGTCGGTGTTGAGCGAGACATCACCAGCAGCCACCGGAGCACCCGTACCGCTGGTGATCAGCTTGCCCGCCGCATCAAAGGTCAGGGAAACCTTGTCGGCAGCCAAGGTAGTCGCAGTTGGATCAGCCACTGGATCGGAAATGGTACGACCATCGATCAGGGAGTACATGTCCCAGGTATTCACGCCGGTCTTGACGAAGTAGCTTTCCAGCTTGTGGGCATTCCCCTGGGAGTCGTACACAGGAGTGTCGTACTTGAGGTTGTAGCTCTTGGTGTCAGCCGGGTTGAACACCGTGATCGACGGTATGGCCGACGTGGAATTCAGGTTGGCGGTGTTGGTGATCGAGCTGGTGGTCTGCGGCGCCAAGTTGGAAGAGTCAACCCGCAGGTTGGACAGCGTACCGACCACTACACTGCCGTTCTCGTCGACGTTGTAGCCCTGCAGGTTCATGCCCGAGCTGTTGACGACGAAACCATCCTTGTCAGTGTGGAAGGCACCGGCACGAGTGTAGAGCTTCTCGCCGTTGTTGCTCAGCTGGAAGAAACCGTTGCCGTTGATCGCCAGGTCCAGGCTGTTGCCAGTACCGGTGGTCAGGTTGCCTTGCTGGAACTGCTGGGCCACTGCACCCACGACCACGCCGCTACCGCTGTTGACGTTGCCGGAGGTGCCGCGAATGGATTGCGCGTACTGGTCCTGGAATTCGGTACGGGACGACTTGAACCCCGTAGTGGCGACGTTGGCAATGTTGTTGCCGGTCACGTCCAGACTCTTGTTCGCTGCGTAGAGCCCACTCAGGCCGATATTGAATGACATTTACCACTCCTCGCCGTTTGGTCGGCTCTTACAATCCGATGGTCTGTACTTTGGACAGCGCGATACTGCTACCGCCTGCCAGATTAAGGGTCATGTCCGAGCCACTGGCTGCGGTCGTCACGCTATTGACGGTGGCCGGCAGGTAGGTGGTCAGGCCAGTGCCCGTGCCACTGATCGATGCATTGGCCTTGAACGTGTAATTACCTGCCGCCAGGGCAGCGCCGTCACTTCCCGTGCCGTCCCAGGTGAAGCTCTTGGTACCTGCCGATTGAGCCCCCAGATCGATGGTATCGACCAGATTGTTGTCCGCGTCGTAGACGCTGACAGTGGTCGAGGCGCTGGACGCCGGCAGCACCACCGAACCGGTGAGCCCCTTGGCCGGGTCCAGATAGACCGTACCGGTGTCCACCGTGACCGAGCGCCCGACCAACGAAGAAGCCTGCAGTGCCTGCGAAGACTTGTAACTGGTGGCGATGGCATCCACCGACGAGGTCAGGTTCTGCATGCTTTCCAGGCTGCTGAACTGCGCCAGTTGCGAAACGAACTGGGTGTTGTCCTGCGGATCCAGGGGGTTCTGGTTCTTCATCTGGGTCACGAGCAGTTGCAGGAATGCATCCTTGCCCAGTGCGCTGGTGCCGGTCTTCTCTTCGCTCTTGGTGGAGGAAGTCGGGTTCTGCAGCGAGTTGACGAAGTTTTTCGAAACGTCATTTTCAACGGCCATGTTCTACCGCTCCTTACTGACCGAGGGTCAAGACTTTCTGCATCATCGTCTTGGCGGTGTTCATGATTTCCACGTTGGTCTGGAACGACCGACTGGCAGAGATCATGTCGGCCATTTCCTCGACGACGTTGACATTGGGGTAATAGACATAGCCGTTCTGGTCGGCCGATGGATGATCCGGCTCGTAGCGCGCCTCGAGGTTGGAAGAGTCCTCGATGATGCCCGCCACCTGCACACCCTGCCCGGCCTGCCCCTGATCCTGGAACAGCGAGCCACCGGAGATCGACTGCTGGCCCTGCAGCACGGTGGCGAACACCGGATGACGGGCACGGTAGGTCTGGTCCAGGCTCGAAGACACGGTCTCGGCGTTGGCGATGTTGCTGGCCGTGGTGTTCAGACGCGTGGTCTGGGCACTCATGGCGCTACCGGCAATGTTGAATACATTGGACAGTGACATGGATTACTCTCCGCGAAGGGCCGAGACCAGCCCTTTGAACTTGCTGTTGAGCAGCGTGAAGCTGGCCTGGAAACCCATGGCGTTTTCGGTGTAATTGGCCTGCTCGACCTGAGCATCGACGGTGTTCTGGTCCAGCGACGGCTGCGACGGCGTGCGATACATCAGCACCCCCTCGTTGTCACCGCCCATGCCCTGGGCTTCGATATGACGGCTATTGGTGGTATTCAGCGCGAACTGACCCTTGCTGGCCTTCTCGCTCTCGGCCGCCAGTACCGCAGAGAACTCCAGGTCACGTGCCTTGTAGTTCGGGGTATCGGCGTTGGAGATGTTGTTGGCCAACACCTCTGCACGTTGCGCACGATAGCTCAGGGCTTTTTCGTGGATACCAAGCGCTTTATCGAAGCTGATGCTCATGTCGGGAAACCTTTCCGGTTGACCTGATGTTCGTGCAATGGAGAAAGCAATCAGCGTGCCACTTCCTGAAACCCTTGATTTACAGGGCCTGCACCGCCACTCCACGGCAGTGATGCCAGAAAAGCGGCAAGTCTTTTCCCCTGCACACGAGGAAGGCGGCAAGACGGGTGCCGTTTTTTTGCCAGTGCCACTGCCGCCCTTGCCCGCACCCAGAAACGAAGACGGGAGCGAAACCGGCGCCTCTTTCGAGGACGGTGTCGCTCCCGCGCAAGCTTCCGGTACGACCCGGAAGCAGCCATGTCGTGATTACTTGGCCTTGTAGATGATCCCTGGACTGCACTGCACCATCTGGTAATGGTCCGGCAAGCCGTTGAGCGCCTCCGATGCACCCAGGAACAAGTAGCCACCCGGCTTGAGCACACCATGAATGCGCAACAGTATGTCTTTCTTCACCTCGGCAGAGAAGTAGATCAGCACGTTGCGACAGAACACGATATCGAACTTGCCCAGGCTGGCGTAGCTGTCGAGCAGGTTGATCGGACGGAACTCAACGCGATTCTTGATCGGCGCCTTGACTGCCCAGCGCCCGGGACCCTTGGTGTCGAAATAGCGCTGCAGCCGCTCGCTCGACAAACCACGACCGATGGCCAGGCTGTCGTACTCGCCGGTCTTGCAGTTGTTGAGCATGGCGCTCGACAGGTCGGTGGCCACGATCTGCACACCGGACTTGAGCTGACCCGGATTGCTGCGTTCGAACTCATCGATGGACATCGACAACGAGAACGGCTCCTGCCCCGAAGAGCAGGCAGCCGACCAGATCCGCAGACGCTGGCCAGGGCTGGCCTTGATCTGCTCGGGCAATACCTTGTTCTTGAGCACCTCGAACGGGTAGGTATCACGAAACCACAAGGTTTCGTTGGTGGTCATGGCATCGATCACCTGCTCGCGCAAACCGCCGCGAGGCTGCGACTGGATCCGCTGCACCAACTCGCCCAGGGACTTGATGCCCTGCTGTTCCATCAGCTTGTTGAGACGGCTTGAAACCAGGTACTGCTTGTTCTCGCCCAGCAGGATGCCACAGGCTTTTTCCAGAAAGACCCGGAACTGTTCAAAATCCAAATTACCCGTAGACAAGGTGCCGCCTCTCAAATCATGTGAACACCAGGGAAACCCTAGCTTTGGTCTGCTGCCTTGATCCTCGCGACCACACGGGCCGCAAGATCGTCAGGGCGGAATTTCGCCAGGAAATCGTCAGCCCCTACTTTCTTCACCATCGCCTGGTTGAACACCCCCGACAACGAGGTATGCAAGGTGATGTGCATGTTCTTCATGCGCGGATCGCTGCGGATGGCTGCCGTCAAGGTATAGCCATCCATCTCCGGCATTTCAATGTCGGAAATCATCATGAGGAATTCTTCCTCGGGATTCTTGCCCTCGGCGAGCATGCCCTGCAGGTAATCCAGCGCCTGGCGACCGTCGTTGAGCGCGACCACTTCCACGCCCACGGTTTCCAGGCAGCGGCTGACCTGCTTGCGCGCCACGGAGGAGTCGTCGACTGTCAGCACACGCAGTGAAACCGCCTTGTGCTGGGTCGCTTCGTCGACCAGACCCGCCGACACCGATTCGGTGATGGGCGCCACCTCGGCGAGGATCTTCTCCACGTCGATGATTTCCACCAACTGGTTATCGACCCGCGTCACCGCCGTAAGGTAGTGATCGCGACCGGTGCCCTTGGGTGGTGGATGAATCTCTTCCCAGTTCATGTTGACGATGCGTTCGACCGAATGCACCAGGAAGCCCTGCACCTTGGTGTTGTACTCGGTGATGATCACGAAGGAATTCTGCAGGGAAATCATTCCGGCCGAACCGGTGGCCATGGCCAGGTCCATGATCGGGATGGTGCCGCCGCGGATGTTCGCCACGCCACGCACGATCCTGCTCGACTTCGGCATGATGGTGAGCTTGGGGCATTGCAGTACTTCTTTGACCTTGAACACGTTGATGCCGTAGAGCTGGTTGCCTTGCAGACGAAACAACAGCAACTCCAGGCGATTCTGCCCCACCAGCTGCGTGCGCTGGTTAACTGAATCCATCACTCCTGCCATGCCCTGCCCCCTTTCAGCCATCGTTCACCACGTACCAGGCTTGGCAAGCGGCACGGGCCTTGCTTTTTATACGTCATGAACGCCAAGACGACAATTTTTCGACACGCTGCATTAGAAACCCGCAAATGGCTGGGCGCAATCGCCCTGCTTTGCCTTTTCTTCGTAGCGGCACCCGGCAAGGCGGACAACTTCACCCTGCCTGAACAACTTATCGGCGCGACTCAGGGATTTCTTGAGTACAGCGTGCAAGAGTATTTATCGAGCGGCCAGATCGAGGGGCGCTACGAGATCAGCGTCAAGCAACTGGACCCACGGATGCGCCTGGCACACTGTGACAAGGATT
This sequence comes from uncultured Pseudomonas sp., assembly GCF_913777995.1. Lineage (GTDB taxonomy): Bacteria > Pseudomonadota > Gammaproteobacteria > Pseudomonadales > Pseudomonadaceae > Aquipseudomonas. Next base: position 79,600 of record NZ_CAJYVE010000016.1, read on the forward strand.
TGACAGCATCGATGGAAAGCGCGCGCCCCATCGGCCGAGTGTCGGTCCGAGTGCGCTGCGAAGGCTCATCGCCATGGACCGTGTACGTCCCCGCTCAGGTGCAGTTGTTCCGCGAGGTGGTGACCACCTTGCGCCCCCTCAAGCGCGGCACGGTGTTGAGCGAGCAGGACGTCGCCCTGCGTGAACGGGATATCGGCACGCTCGGCCTGGGCTACCTGACGGCGGTCGATCAGGTGGTGGGGCAGAAACTGACCCGACCAACGGTCGTCGACCAGGTACTGGCGCCCAACTTTCTCGAACAGCCCGCCATGGTGCGCAAAGGCGACCATGTGGTGATCATCGCGCGCAGCAACAGCCTGGCCGTGCGCATGCCCGGCGAAGCCTTGTCTGACGGGGGTTTCAACGAACAGATCCGGGTTCGAAACCTGAATTCGCAGAAGGTGATAAAGGCCAACATCACCGGCCCTGGGCAGGTTGAGGTCGCCATGTAGCAAGGATTTATGCTGGTACAACCGGGTGGTTTTTCTTAGACTGCGGAGCATTTTCAGCGGTGTGCTGTCTGTTTTTCAGGCATCTGGTGGATTGAGCCTAAAGTTCTGCCAGGGGTGGCCGAAAACAAGGCAAGCGTCCAGACACCCAGAGGTAAAAGATCATGCCCATAGACTTCAGTCGACTAGGAAATTCGCAGCCAGTGAGCGGGGCTTCCCGCACCGGCAGTACCAAGGAAACCGGCAAGGCCGATGCGCAATCGCCTGTCGGTGCATCCGCTGACGTGAAAAGCGCCGGCGAATCCGTACACCTGAGCAGTGAGGCTCAACAGTTGCAGAGTATCACCGACAAGCTGCGTGACCTGCCGACCGTCAACAGTGCTCGCGTAGCCGAGCTCAAACAGGCGATCGCAGACGGCAGCTACAAGGTGGACAGCAACCGCCTGGCTGGCAAACTGCTCAATTTCGAAGCCCTTCGCTAATCGCGCGGGATCTTCAGGACGCTGAAAACCAGAGCACGCCATGCAAGATACGACTTTGCTCCAGATGATGACGGACGATCTCGTCCCGACCCGCCAGCTGCTTGACCTGCTCCAGGCTGAATCGCTGATCCTGCACGGCCGCAACATGGTCGAAATGGAGCAGATCCTGGCGCAGAAGCAGGCGCTGGTGGTACTTCTCGAGCAACACGGCCGGCTGCGCAGCCAGGTGTTGGCGAGCCTCGGGCTGCCGACCAATCGCAAGGGCCTCGAAGAACTGGCCAGCCAGTCTCCGATTGGCGAGGCGCTGCTGCAAAAAGGTGATGAACTGGCGACGCTCATCGCAGAGTGCCAGGCACTCAACGAGCAGAACGGCAAACTCATCCAGCTTCAACAGGTGACAACAGCGCATCAATTGCGCATCCTGAATGGCGGCGACACGCCGACGTTGTATGACAGCCGTGGCTCGACAGCAGGAAGAGCCAGGCCACGCCCACTCAGTCAGGCGTAACCTGTTATTTCAACGCGCCAAAGGTGATGGCAGAATGCCCATCATTGCGTTGCTGTAGTTTTTTGCCTGGAGATGCTTAGACGTGAATGGTTTAGCTGCGGATGATGCTCCGCAACCCCCGAAGGTTCTCAATACGCCTTTGGAAATTGCCTCGAACCTGCGGTTACTCATGGAGAGTCACGACCCGCTGATCATCAGCTTCCATGAACGTTCCCAGCGCTTCCAGAGCTACCTGGTGGAAGTCGATCGTGATACGGGGCTGATCGGCCTGGACGAAATGATTCCACGCGACGGCGAACGTTACCTGGCGGCGGGCGAGTCGTTCCGTGTCGAAGGCTTCCACGATGGCGTGCGCATCGCCTGGGAATGCACGACCCCAATGACCGTCGTCGATACCGACGAGCAACGTCTTTATCGCGGCGCCATGCCCGAGGAAGTCGTCTACCACCAGCGTCGCAACGCGTTCCGCGCTGCCCTCAAGCTGACCCAACTGGTCGACATCGAGATCGGCGGTGACAAGCTCAAGTTTCCCTTGACCGGCAAGCTGCTGGACATCTCCGCCACCGGTTGCAAGCTGCGCTTCGACGGTGATGTTTCCGAACGCATGCAACTGGGCCAAGTCTACGAGCGCTTTGTCGCCAAGCTGCCCTTCGGCGCCATGACCGCACCGGTCGAACTGCGCTACCTGCACTTCGAAGAGCGCTTCAACACCACCTTCGCTGGCGTGCGCTTCCACAACATGAGCGGCCTGGTACAGCGCCAGGTGGAACGCTTCGTGTATCAGCTGCAGCGCGAAGCGCGCCGTTTCGACAAAGACGACGACTTCTGATTCACCACCAGGCAGCCCGCCAGCGCCGTTCTCCGGCAATGCGCTGCGGGCACCTGGAAAAGCCCTCCCCCTCTACGCTCCCCCCTCCTCTCCTAACCCTGCTTCTCGGCCTGCCTGACCTCGTCATCGACCGTCTCGACCACAGGTTGCTGATGCGCCTCGGCAGGTTCGTCGGTATGAGTTTCTTCAACCTGCATCTTTTCCTGGACCACCTGTTCGTCGACCCGCGGGTCAAGAGCCACGGACAAGGGCGAACTGGCCATGCTGTCGGGCATCGGTACGTGGTGCAGCGGCGCGTTCTCGACCTCATGCAAGCGCGTGACGGCCTTGGGCCGGATCAGCACCACCAGCAGGGCTGCCATACCACTGATGAACGCATAGAGCATATTGCCGCCAAAGGTGCGCATCAGCACACCGGCAAGCAACGGCCCGATGCTCGCGCCGATACCGTAGGTCATCAACAGCATGGCCGTCAGCGATACGCGACGCTCGGCCTCGACGTGGTCGTTGGAAAACGCCACCGCCAGCGGGTAGAGGCTGAACTGCATGAGTGCCGCCACGAAAGCGATGACGAACAGCAATTCGACGGGCACGTCGGACAAGATCACCAACGGCAGGGTAAACAGCAGCAATAGCACAGCCACCATGCGGATCAGTCGAATACGGTCGAAGCGGTCCGACAGGATTCCCAGCGGCCACTGCACCACGAAACCGGCCAGGATGCAGCAGCCCATGAACAGACCGACCTGATCGGTGGGCATGCCATGGCTGGCGGCGTATACCGGAGCAAGGCCGTAGAAAGCGCCGAGGCTCAGGCCGGCGCCCAGCACGGCAGTCAGCGACTGCGGCACGCGCTTCATGAAGAACAGCGGCTCCAGGGGAGCCGGACGCAGCGGTGCGGGGTGGATGCTGCGGGTCAGCGCCACAGGCACCAGGCACAGTGCGAAACACATCGCTACCAGCATCAGCAGTTCCGGCCCCAGTTGCGGATGGACCACCAGGATCAGCTGACCCAGCACCAGCCCCAGGTAAGAGGCGATCATGTAGCCACTGAACACCAGACCGCGTTGCTTGGCACTGGCCTGCTCGTTGAGCCAGCTCTCGATCACCATGTACTGGCACATCATTCCCAGACCAACGATCAGACGCAGCCCGAGCCAGGCTGGCAGCCAGTCGGTCAATCCATGCCCCAGCACCGCCGCGCCGACGATACCGGCACAGGTGGCATAGGCGCGGATGTGCCCGACGCGGCCGATCAGCCGATGCCCCACCTTGCCGCCCAGCACCAGCCCGAAATAGTTGGCGGCCATCAGGGCACCCACCCACAGGCTGTCGACCTGATCGGCTGCCAGACGCAGCGCCAGATAGGTGCTCAGCAGACCGGAACCGATCAGCATCATCAGCGAGGCAAAATAGAGGGCGCGAAAGGACTTCCAGATTTGACGCATGGGATTTCCGACTGTCAGGTGGCAGGTTCGACAAGGTGTACAGGATTTTGCAGGGCCGCCCCGAATCAGGGGCGACCTGCCCGTATCAGATCTGGCTGCCCAGCACCCGACGCTCCCAGGGGGTGATCTCGTCGAGGAAGCTGGTCAGCTCCAGGGTCTTGGTGGCAATGAAGCCTTCGATGAACTCCGGCCCAAACAGTTCCCGTGCCGTCTGACTGTGACGCAAACGCTGCAAGGCGTCCTGCAGGCTGGTCGGCAGGGCCAGGTGTTCTGGCACCTCGATGTCGCCCTGCAGCGCCTCGCTGGGCACCAGCTGATGCTCCAGGCCATGCAACCCCGCTGCGAGGCTGGCAGCAATGACCAGGTACGGGTTGGCATCGGCGCCCGGCAGGCGGTTCTCCACGCGCCGGGCTTCGCCCGGGCTGGCCGGAATGCGCAGTCCTGCCGCGCGGTTGTCGTGCGACCAGCAGGCATTGTTGGGCGAGGCATAGGGATGGAACAGCCGCTGATAGGAGTTCACGTTAGGCGCGAACAGTGCGGTGAAGTCCGCCAGGCAGGCTTGCTGGCCACCGATGAAATGCCTGAAGGCGGCGGTCGGCTGGCCCTCTTCATCATTGAAGATATTGCGCCCGGACTCCAACTCCACCACGCTCTGGTGAATGTGCATGGAGCTGCCGGCGGCATGCGCCAAGGGCTTGGCCATGCACACCACGTTCAGGCCGTGCTTGAGGCCCACTTCCTTGAGCAGGTGCTTGAACAGGAATGTCTGGTCGGCCAGCCGCAAGGCATCGCCATGCCACAGGTTGATCTCGAACTGGCTGACGCCCATTTCGTGCATGAAGGTGTCGCCAGGCAGGCCCAGCGCGGCCATGCAGGCGCGTACCTCGGCGAAGAACGGCCGCAGGCCGTTGTGCGAGCTGACGCTGAATGCCGAGAACCCCTGCTCGCGACGGCTGTCCAGCCCGATAGGGGGCACAAAGGCTTGCTGTGGGTCCGGGTTGGGCGCGAACACGTAGAACTCCAGTTCGGTCGCGACCACCGGCGCCAAGCCACGCTCGGCATAGCGCGCCAGCACCCGCTTGAGCTGCGCCCGGGTCGACAGCGGGCAAGGCTTGCCGTCCAGCTCGTCGGCATCGCAGATGGCCAGGGCCAGGCCATTTTCGCTCCAGGGCAGCCTGTGGACCTGCGCAATGTCGGCGCTCAACGCCAGGTCACCGTCATCGCTGCCATAGAAGCGCGTGGCCGGATAGCCGCCCATGATGCATTGCAGCAGCACACCACGCGCCATCTGCAGGCGCCGCCCGGCACGAAAACCTTCGACGGTCATCACCTTGCCACGCGGTACACCGTTGAGGTCGGGCGTGACGCATTCGATTTCATCTACCCCGGCCAGACCATCCTGCACGGCCGTGGATTCGTCGCGAGTCATTTCTCGGATCCTTCGTCACTCATACCGCCAAGCGGCAAGGGCTACACCATAAGCAGCGCGTCGCGAGAATTTCAAGCGCGACATCCGGACCAGGTAGCACCAGAGGCAGCGAGACCACATTGGCCGGTTTCTTGCTATTTCCAGAGCACACAAAGCGCGGCTGTCATTTTTATGTCGTTCCCCGCCATGCGATCCTGTCGGTGCGGCTTCTCTGACATCGGCAGCGGCGATCCTTCAGATCATGCGTCGAGAGTTGTCCATGAGTGCACCCATTCCTGTCACCCGCCCCCTGCTTCCGCCGCTTGAGGAATTCATTCCCTATCTGGAGCAGATCTGGGACAGCCATCAGCTCACCAATGGCGGCCCCTTTCACCAGCAACTTGAAGCTGCCTTGGCTCAGTATCTGGGGGTCGAACACCTCTCGCTGTTTTCCAACGGCACGCTGGCGCTGATGACGGCGATTCAAGCGCTGCGTATCAAGGGTGAAGTCATCACCACACCCTACTCGTTCGTCGCGACGACTCATTCCCTGCTGTGGAACGATCTGACACCGGTATTCGTGGATATCGATCCGCATACCTACAACCTGGCGCCCGAACGCATCGAAGAAGCGATCACGCCTGCCACTACCGCAATCATGCCGGTGCACTGCTACGGCATTCCCTGCGATGTCGAACGCATCCAGCAGATCGCTGATCGTTACGGCCTGAAAGTGATCTATGACGCCGCCCACGCGTTCGGTGTGCAGCATCAGGGCGAGAGCCTGCTGCGTCACGGTGATCTCTCGGTGCTGAGTTTCCACGCCACCAAGGTGTTCAATACCTTCGAAGGCGGGGCGATCATCAGCCCGGACGCCAAGACCAAGCAGCGCATCGACTACCTGAAGAACTTCGGCTTCGCCGACGAGGTCACGGTGGTCGCACCGGGCATCAACGGCAAGATGAGCGAAGTGAACGCAGCCTTCGGGCTGGTGCAGTTGCGCCACATCGACCAGGCCCTGCTGCGTCGCCAGCGTATCGATGAACGCTATCGCGAGGTGCTGGCATCGATTCCAGGCATCCGAATCGTCTGGGAGAGCCGCGAAAAACACAACTACGCCTATTTCCCGGTGCTGGTCACCCCTGAATTCCCGATCAGCCGTGATGCGCTTTACCAACGCATGCGTGACGACAATATCCTCGCGCGTCGCTATTTCTATCCACTGATCTCGACCTTCCCGATGTACCGGGGCCTGGATTCGGCAAGGCCCGATCGCCTGCCGGTTGCCACCGAACTGTCACAGCAGATCCTCTGCCTGCCTATTTTCGATGGGCTGGACGATGCCCAGTTCGATCGCATCGTCCAGGTCATCGTCACTGCGAGTAAAGAGAACTAACTCATGCGTACCTGCCCGGTCTGCTCTTGCCGTTTCCCGAATTTCTACCCGTTGTCCAGAGGGCATCTGGAGATCACCAACCGCCTAGGCGTCTTCTACTCCATTGAAGATTTCGAAACGCTGAACCTCGGCCAGTACAGCTGCCCGGAGTGCAATGCCTCCGACCGCGACCGGCTGTACGCCCTGTATGCGATGCACCACATGAATCACCCACCAGGGCAACCCCTGCGCATTCTCGACATCGCCCCCGCGCCGGTGCTATCGGCTTTCCTGCGCAGCCTGCCCAATGCCCGCTACCGCTCTGCCGACCTGTTCTCACCGCTGGCCGATGACAAGGTCGACATCATGGACATGAATATCTACGCGGACGAATCATTCGACTTCATCGTCTGTTCGCACGTGCTGGAACATGTACGTGATGACGCGCGGGCCATTGCCGAGCTGTACCGGGTACTGGCCAAGGGCGGTTCGGCGATTCTGATGGTGCCCATCCTGCTGACCATCGACACCACTGACGAAGACCCTGACGAGCGCAGCGAAGATGAACGCTGGGCACGCTTTGGCCAGGACGATCATGTGCGCATGTACGCCAAGCATGACTTCGTCGCGCGCCTGCGGCACGGCGGCTTTCACGTCGAGGCCCTGGACACCCTCGCCTTCGGCGCAGGGACCTTCCGGGAGCATGGCATCACCGAACAATCGGTGCTCTACGTCGGCCGCAAGTAAGCCATTTAAAAGCGGCCTGCCCCTGGCTGGCCCTCATTCTTCAAAACGGGTATCGCGATGAGTTCATCACGCCTGGTCAGTATTGTCATTCCCGCCTACAAGGCGGATTTCTTCGAAGAGGCGCTGATCAGCGCCCTGCGGCAAAACCATGATCAGATCGAAATTCTGGTCTGCGACGACTGCCCCACCGATGCCATCCAGCGCATCGTCGAACGCCTGACACCGGGCAGTCGCTGGCCGATACGCTATTTGCGCAATCCCGAGTCACTGGGCGAAGCGCGCAACATCGCACGTGGCGTACGCGAAGCGCGCGGGGAATACATCAAGTTTCTCTACGACGATGACATTCTGGTTGCGGATTGCACCCGCCTGCTGTTCGAGGCATTGCATCAGCAGCCCGACATCAAACTGGCCTCCGGCCGCCGCCAGCGTATCGACGGCCAAGGCAATCCACTGGCGGATAACCTGGCCACCCTGAATCCATTTGGTCGCAATGTGATGATCAATGGCCCGGACCTGGTGTCGTTCCTGGCACAGAATCCAGTCAACTTCATCGGCGAACCCAGCTCGGTCATGTGCCGTCGGCGTGACCTGCTGCCGTTCGGCGAGCAGATCATGTCGCTGGAGCAGACCCTGATCGTCGGCCTGGGCGACATGGCGATGTACCTGAAGCTGCTGCGTCAGGGCAACCTGGCGCTTCTGTCCAGGACCCTGTCGTATTTCCGCGTTTCCGAGCTGCAGACCAGCGAAGACTTGCGCATGAACCCTGGAAAAGCCAGCGAAGGCCACGCCAACCATTACCGCCTGACCCGTGAACTGGGCTGGCTGCGTCCTCGCGAACAGAACGGAACAGTCCGGGTTGCGCCTTTGGCGATGCGTGAACCGAGCCAGCCCCTGGACCTGCGCGCCTGGTTCGATCGCCGCTCGGAGTCGGCACGCAAGACCTCGGAGCTTGCACTCTGGCTGGACACACGCAAGCCGTCCGAGGCCGAGCGCGCGCTGCTAAGTGAACACCTCGCAACGAACGATGGCGGGCCGGCCATTGCCATTGTGATTTCAGACTTCAACAATCAGCCCGAAAGTGTCCTCGGCACCCTGCAGAGCCTCGGCGCACAGGCGCCGTTGCTGGACAAGATCAAGGTATTCGTCCTGGCCGACTACGACCGCGACCACCAGACGCCGCTGCAGGCGCAGTTGCCCTGGCTTTGCGCCACCCGAGAAAACCGTGGCCAAGTGATCAACCAGTTACTGGAGGACAACCCGCACGCCTGGTGGATGATGGTCGATGCCGGGATCACGTTCACCCACAGCGGACTGCTGCAGGCGGTGTTGCAACTGCTGGAGATTCCACAGGCCAGCGCTCTGTTCGGCGACGAGGTCCAGGTCGATGCCGGGCAGGCCGCCAAACTGGTATCGCGTCCGGACTTCAGCCTGGATTATCTGCTGGCCCGTCCTTCAAGCCTCGCCCGGCACTGGCTGTTCAATCGCGAACACATCCTGGCAGCGGGCGGTTTCGATAACGAGCAGGCCAACGCATTGGAACTGGACCTGATCCTGCGCCTGATCGAGCACCCGGACTTCACCGGTTTTGCACATTGCTGCGAGCCGCTGGTGGTCGCACCGGCGCCGCTGTCCCTGGAAAACCCGCATGAGGCTCGCACCCTGCAGCGCCACTTGCACGCCCGTGGCTACCTGAACTGCGAACTGCGCAGCCCGACGCCGGGGCAGTATCAGATCGACTACGGCCACGACAGCCAGCCCCTGGTGTCGATCCTGGTGCCCTGCACCGACGACCTGCAGACCTTGCTGCCCTGTGTGGAAAGCATCCTGGAGAAGACCGCCTGGCCTCGCTACGAGATCCTCATCGCCGATAACGCCAGTCAGGATGCTCAGACCGTGCAGTGGCTCGACTCCATGAGCGAGCTGCAGTCCGAGCAGATCCGTATCCTGCGCCAGGGTGAACGCCTGAGCCAGGCGGCGCTGATCAACGCTGCCGCCAGCCAGGCACGCGGCGACTACCTGCTGTTGCTGAACAACGCCACGTCCATCATCCAGCGCGAGTGGCTGCATCACTTGCTCAACCAGGCGCAGCGTCCGGAAGTCGGGGTCACGGGCGGCAAGTTGGTAGGCCTGGATGGCGGGATTGTCAACGCCGGCATGGTGCTGGGCGTGAATGGCTCGGTGTCGGTACTCACCGGCGAGCAGGCGGCCAATGCCAGTTTTGCCGAGCGGCTCGACACTGAGCAGAACTACAGCGCGGTCAGCGCAGACTGCCTGATGATGCGGACGAGCCTGTTCCAGGATCTGCAAGGCCTGGACGAACAGCTGTTCGCCGAGCGCCTGCATGATGTCGATCTGTGCCTCAAGGTGCGTGAGGCCGGTCACCTGGTGGTGTGGACTCCGCACGCCATTCTGGCCAGCCGCAACGCCTTGCAACCATCCGCCGTGCCGTCGCTGGACTTCGCCACCCGAGCGCTCTATCACCGCTGGTTGCATTACCTGGCCTGGGACCCGGCGTACAACCGCGCACTCGCCCTGGATGGCGCCCCCTTCGAAGCACAAGTTGATCCCGAGCTTGGCTGGCGACCGCTCTCGCACCGCCCCCTGCCAGTGGTCCTGGTGCAGCCGGTGGACGCCGGTACTACCGGCAATCGCCTGGCGGCTCCGCTACGAGCCCTGCGCCGCGCTGCCGTCGTGGACGGCATCATCGCCTGTCAGACCCTGTCGCTTCCGGAAATTGCGCGCCTGAGCCCTGACCTGGTGGTACTTCAGGGGCGTGGCAGCGTTGCCGACGGACAACAGATCGAACTGCTCAAGGAGCACACCAACGCCCGTGTAGTCTACGACCTGGTGGAGTTCCCGCCGTTCGCCGAACTGGGTGTCGTGGCGGCGCCGCTGCTGGAGGTCCATGCCACGCTGCGCCATAGCCTGTCCAAGGCCGACCGCATCACAGTACCCACCCAGGGGCTGGCAGACTTGCTGGAGGGCATCCATCCCGATGTGCAGGTCCTTGAAACCCGCCTGGAACCGGAAACCTGGCTGTCCCGCCAGCGACCCCGCGCCCAACGCAGCAAGCTGAGGGTCGGCTGGATTGGCAGAGCTGGACAATCCGCCGACCAGGCACCACTCGATACCGCGATCAGACAACTGGGCGACAAGGTCGACTGGGTAATCATGGGGACCTGCTCGCGTTGGCTGAAGCCCTTCGTTACCGAGCTGCATGCCATCCCTGAAGACAGCCTGTACCCAGGCCTGCTTGCAGAACTCGACCTTGACCTGGCGGTTGTTCCGGCCCCCGCCCACCCGCTGAATCGCAGCCGTGACCCTGTCGCGCTGCTGGAGCTGGGTGCCTGCGCTACGGCAGTCATTGCCAGCGACTCGCTGCCGAGCCGCAGCCTGCCGGTGACACAGGTGAGTGATGAGCCATCGGCTTGGATCGATGCGATCCTCGCGCATGTCGACCGCCGGGAGCAATGTGCGCACAACGGTGAAGAGCTGAGACAGGCGGTGGAGCGACAGGCTGCGCTGGACACAACAGCCCTGGCGGCCTGGTTCGATAAGATGAGTGGAGCACCTTCGTAACAGCGATGGATGACTGGGAAGGAGCGTGGCACGCGGGTATCGGTGCCACCTCAGCTCCTGGATGGCGCCGTTGCAGTCATGGCCTTGCCGAGCGGATCAGAGCGCGGCGCGCGAAGCCAGAAAATCCTTTTCGAGTTCCAGCAGGTCCTTCTTGCGGTCCTTGAGCTTTTTCGCAGGTGTCCCGAAGTACACCCCCCACTCGGGCAGGTCCTTGCTGACCAGCGACAAGGCCCCCACCGACGAACCCTCACCGATGCTCAGATTGGGCAGGATCACCGTACCGGAACCGATGATCACGTGACGGCCAAGCCTCACGGGGCCTGCCGTGACGCCGGTGTATTGCGGATCGACCGTAGGGTTGGTCAGGAACCGCCCCGTGTAGTCATCGGTGCGGCTGTAGATCCTGACACCTTGCGACAGGCCGCTGAAGTCCTCCATGGTGATGCCAGCCCCGGCGGACAGCAATGAATAGCCGCCGATGTGGATAAACGAGCCGAGCGTCAGCCCTCCCTGGTCACCTGCCACGATGGTGGTGTAGCCGTCGATTCTGACGTCGTTGCCAATGGAAATATTGTGCAAGCCCAGAATGGTGCAGTTCTTGGCGATCAACACGTTACTGCCCAGGCTCTTGAAGCCGAAGTCGCGCAGTTCGTGCTCGGTGTAATAACCCACATCAAAAGGATTCATGGCCAGCCACTTCAAATAGAAATACTTAACGACTCAATAACTATCCCTACCCGCTTGGCTTACGGTACACCGCCCGCCAGAAGGCCATGGACATTGCCTGGCCTCCTTTAGAGGTATAGCAGTTCACACGCTATTGCACGAATGGCTGTTCGGTCTCTCAAGGCAGGTAAAGCGTGAACAACGCGCCACCCAACTCACCACCGTTGGCCAGTTCCACGCGCCCCGGCACGCCATTGCGCGAATGCAGCGCGGCGATGTGCCCGGCGAAGTAGAGCCCCAGGCCGGTGCTGCCGTTCAGCGGATCGATGCCCTGCACCAGGGTCTGCTGCTGCTCGATCATCGCCTCCGGGAAACCGCGGCCATCGTCGTTGATGCTAATGGTCAACTGGCCGCCCTGCTCGCCAGCACGGATCACGATGGCCCGCTGCGCATAGCGGATGGCGTTGACCAGCACGTTGTTGAGCACCGAGCCGACCAGCTCGCGGTCGAAGAAACCCAGCGGGCTCTGCGGATCGACTTCGTAGCTGGCGGTCAGGCCGCGACTGTTCAGGACATCCTGGTGATGCACCAGCTGAGCCTCGAGGAAATCATCCAGGTCGTGGTAATCCGGGCGCATCGGCAGCTGGTTGACGCCCAGTTTGTAGAGCCCGAGCAATTGCACCAGCATGCTGTTCAGCCGCGCGAACTCGAACTCGACCACGCCGTGCTCGGGGCTGTCGAGCTGTTCGGGAGACAGGCGCTCCTGCCAGTGGCTATGCGCCTGGCTCAGGATCGACAGGGAATTCTTCATGTCGTGTACCGCGGAGGCGATGACCATGGAGAAATCCAGTCCCTGCTCTTGTTCACTCATGCTCCGAAGGCCCTCTCCTTGAGTTTCTGATAGCGCTCGAAACGCGCGTCGCTGTCTGGCATCTTGCCGACCATGGTCAGGCAGGTGCGGCATTCCTGAAGGTTCGCGGCGGTCAAGGTCTGGCCGGGATGCAACAATGCCTGAGCCAGGTTGAGGGCGATACTGATGTTCTTCGGCTGCAGGGCCAGGGCCTTGCGGAACAGCTCCTGGGCCTCGGCCAACTGGCCGGCCTTGTAGCTGCGAACCCCCTGGACGTTGAGGTCCAGGGCGGTCTTGTTGGCACCCAGGATCTCCGGATCATCGGTAAGGCTCGACAGGCTCTTCATGACCTGCGGATCGTCACCGTAGATCTCGGCGGTGTTCTTCAGCACGCTGGCACCCGCCTGCTCCTGCCCCAGCTGCTTGAGCTGGGTGGCCACCAGCATGGCCGCGTCAGCGCTCAGGAACTGTTCCATGTTGCCCAGCCGCGCCACCGCCTGCTCGGTCAGCTTGGCGGCGGTTTCCGGGTCCGAATGCTGCAGGCTGGCGGCCTTCATCAGCCGCGTACGCACCTGCAGGCCTTCATCTTCGGCGTGCTCCTTGGCCACGTCGCCCAGTGCCTGGTTGATTTCCACCCGAGCACGGGCATCGAGCCCGGCATCGCCGCCCTTGTTGATCAGCGCGTGGGCCAGGCCCAGGTTGGTTTCCGGGTTCTTGAAGCGCGAATGCTGGCCCTGGGAAACCGCCTGGCGGTAGGCCCGCGAGGCGCTGTCGAAGTCCTGGTTGTCCATCGCCAGCTTGCCCAGCATGGTCTGCCGGCGCACCGCCAGCGGCGACAGGCGCACGGCACTTTCCAGCACGCTCTGGGCACGCTTGGTGTCGCCACGGGCGATCAGCGTCTCGGCCAGGCCATCGAGCAAGGCGGGGAACATCGGAAACGCCTTGCTGGCTTCCTGATAGACCGTCTCGGCCTCGGCGGTGCGGTTACGCTTGAGCAGCAAGGTGCCGAGCATGCCATAGGCCCAGGGCGTCGGGCGGTCGGCGAGGATCGACTTGAGCAGGGTCTCCAGCGGTTCGTGCTGGTTGAGGTCACGCAAGGCGGCAGCCTTGTAGCGCAGGCACAGCGGCGCCAGACGCGGGTCCTGCTTGGCCAGGTTGACGCAGGCCGCCAGCACTTCAGCGGGCTTGCCACGATCCAGGGCCTGGAAGATCGGCCGAAGCAGGTTCTTGCGCTGCACCAGCTTCTCAAGACGCTGCGCCAGCCCGGCGCGGTTGAAGGGCTTGGTCAGGTAGCCATCCGGCTCCCATTCCAGAGCACTCATGACCATCGCCTGGCTGTTCTCGGCGGTGACCATGATGAATACGCTTTCATAGCTCAGCAGCCGCTCGGTCATCAGGTCTTCGAGCACGTGCTGGCCGTTCTTGCGGCCATCGCCGAGGTTGAAGTCATGCAGGACGAAGTCATAGCGCTTCTGCGAACACATGCGCAGGGCCTGCTCACCGTTGTCGGCCGTATCCACTTCCTTGACGCCCAGTTCGCGCAGCATGGACCTGACCGAACTGCGGAAGTCGGAAAAGTCATCGACGATCAGAAAGTTTTTTTGGTTGTACGCCAGCATCCAGTGTCCCGTCTCCATAGCGGCCAGAGGCCAGGCAGATGAACGCCCGACAACCCGACCCGATTCTGAGGGCGCCGATCATAACCAACGGCATAACGCCATCAAACGATTTTCGAACACCCGTTCGGCCGCCTGCCTGTCATCACAAGTTAGCAAAGCCAATGAGTTTTTCGACCTGCAAGCGGGAAACTGTAGCGACGGATCACAAAAGTGCGGAAACAGACAGGCTGAAACCTCGACCACAGACAGTTTCTGCAGTCGAGGCGGCAGCGACAGCGGTGCGATCAGACCCAGCCGTCGTTGCGCTTCTTGCGTCGGGTCATCGCCGGAAGGATCAGGCCGACCAGCAAACCGGCACCGGCGATGCTGCCGCCGTAGACCATGTAGCTCATCAGCGCCTGCTGGTTCTCGACCCCCAGACGCGCCTGGGTGTCACGCAGCTCGGATTGCGCCTTGCTCAGTTGTTCGGAAAGCGCCTTGTTGCGCGCCTCAAGCTCGTCGACCAGCGCCTTGCGCGAGTCCAGGGTTTCCTGCATGCCCTGCACGCGATTCTTCCAGGTGTCGTCGATCTTCGCCAACTGGTCGGTCAGTTGCGCGACCTCGGCCTTCAGTTGCGGCAGGCGTTCGAACTGGCCCGGCTCGTCCTGCAGGTCACTGGTGAGGATCCATACGACGCTGCCGCCCTCGCCGCGAATCTGACTGTAGGCGCCCTGAGTGCCGAGCAGTTCGACCTTCTGCCCGGACTTGAGCGTACCGACGATACGGTGACCATCGGTAGGCCCGCTGCGTACATAGGTGTTGAGGCTGTCGCTGACCCACCGATCATTTTCGGCAGCCTGCAGTGTCTGGGGAAGCAGCAGGCCCAGGGCAGCCAGCAATGCACCGGCCTTGAGGCAGCGGCGCGGTGAATCGGAGAGGTTCAGGGTCTGAACGCGGGCCAGCAGTGCGGAAAGGTGACGGGGCATGGCATTGACTATCTTGACTGAATGAAACAAAGGCTCCGTCGGTGTTGCATGAACAATCGGCAAGTGAAGCCAAGGCAAGCCGCCTTTACATACAAGACCTGGAACGGGCCAGCGCACGATGGGCATTGGCTGTGCAACTCCCACAGGAGCCGGATGTCTGCTGAAACAGACGCTTCGCCAGCCCTTCATGAGCGCTGGCGGGTGCAAGCCGTGGAAAATCCATCGGTCTACAGACCCTGTAAAAGGTGTCAGGTTCACTACCGGCCGGCGGTCGTGTCAATTTTCCGTGCTGGCGGGCACGCCACGCCGGCGGTCCGGCACCGGCGGCGGCGACTTGTGCAGCGCCAGTGCTCGGGCGGTTTGCTTTCCTGTCACGCAGCCAGCAAGAATAGTCCCCAGGCGTGAACGTCCCTGATGCTCACCATCAAGATGCCAAAGGCCCAGGGCCCGCGGCATGGCTCTAATGGAAAATAGAATGATCCCAAGACAAGTGATTAACGCCTCGGTCAGCCCCAAGGGCAGCCTTGAAACACTTTCCCAGCGCGAGGTCCAGCAGCTCTCCGCCGCCGGCTCCGGCAGCGTGTACTCCCTGTTTCGCCAGTGCGCCCTGGCCATCCTCAATACCGGCGCCCACGTCGACAACGCCAAGACCATTCTGGAAGCCTACGAGAACTTCGAAGTCCGTATTCATCAGCAGGACCGCGGCGTGCGCCTGGAACTGCTCAATGCCCCGGCCGACGCCTTCGTCGACGGCGAAATGATCGCCAGCACCCGGGAAATGCTGTTCAGCGCCCTGCGCGACATCGTCTACACCGAAAGCGAGCTGGACAGCCAGCGCATCGACCTGAGTTCCTCGCAAGGCATCACCGACTACGTCTTCCACCTGCTGCGCAATGCCCGCACCCTGCGTGCCGGCGTCGAGCCCAAGCTGGTGGTGTGCTGGGGCGGTCACTCGATCAACACCGAGGAATACAAGTACACCAAGAAGGTCGGCCACGAGTTGGGCCTGCGTAGCCTGGACATCTGCACCGGCTGCGGTCCGGGCGTGATGAAAGGCCCGATGAAGGGCGCGACCATCGCCCACGCCAAGCAGCGCATCCACGGCGGTCGCTACCTGGGCCTGACCGAACCGGGCATCATCGCCGCCGAGGCGCCCAACCCGATCGTCAACGAGCTGGTGATCCTGCCGGACATCGAAAAGCGTCTGGAAGCCTTCGTGCGCGTCGGCCACGGCATCATCATCTTCCCCGGCGGCGCCGGCACCGCCGAAGAGTTCCTCTACCTGCTCGGCATCCTCATGCACCCGGCCAACCAGGACCTGCCCTTCCCGGTATTTCTCACCGGGCCGAAGAGCGCTGAACCCTTCCTGCGCCAGCTCGATGCCTTCGTTCTGGCGACCCTCGGCGAAGCGGCGCAGAAGCACTACCGGATCATCATCGACAACCCGGCCGAGGTGGCGCGGCAAATGGCCCAGGCACTCAAGGAGGTCAAGCAGTTCCGCCGCGAGCGCAACGACGCCTTCCACTTCAACTGGCTGCTGAAGATCGACGAAAGCTTCCAGCACCCCTTCGACCCGACCCACGAGAACATGGCACGCCTGAAGCTGGACCACGACCAGCCGCCCCACGAGCTGGCCGCCAACCTGCGCCGCGCGTTCTCCGGCATCGTTGCCGGCAACGTCAAGGACAAGGGTATCCGCCTGATCGAGGAGCACGGGCCTTACCAGATCCACGGCGACCCGGCGATCATGGGCCCGCTGGACAAGCTGCTGCAGGCCTTCGTCGAACAGCACCGCATGAAGCTGCCAGGTGGCGCGGCCTACGAGCCCTGCTACCGCGTCGTCAGCTGACAGTCTGTGGGCGCGATTCCGGTCGCGCCCACTGCCGCATCGCTCTCCTGCCCCTTATCGCTGCTCGCGAAACTGCCGGGGCGACATACCCGTCGCGCGCTTGAAGAACCGTGTGAAATAGGCCGGTTCCGAGAACCCCAGGCTGTCGGATACCTGATTGATGGTCATGGTCGTGTAGATCAGGTTGCGCCGTGCCTCCAGCAGCAGCCGCTGGTTGATCACCTGCAACGCCGACTGGCCGCTCAGGCGCCGACATAACGCATTGAGGTGCGCTGCGCTGATACCCAGGCACCGTGCATGCTCGTCGATCGGCCAGTGCAGGCGAAAACTCGACTCCAGCTGATGCATGAACGCCTGCAGGTGCTCACGTCCGCGATCCGGAGCGGCCACCTCTGCGGTTGGTTGGCCGCCCTGGCGATGCAGCCAGACCATCAACTGACTGATCAGCGCCTGCAACATCAGTTCACGGCCCGAGCGCAGTTGCAGGTACTCCTCGACAATGGCGCTGAACAGCCGATCCACCGGCTGCCCGTCGCCTGCCAGCCGGTGACAGCGCGCCTCACCCAGCGCCAGGCCATCGAGGGCCGCTTCCATTCGTTCCACCAGCGGCATGGCCAGGGTCAGGATATGCCCCTGGATGTCCTCGGCAAACTTGAAGGTGTGCACGCTCAGCGCGGGCACCACCAGCAGTACCGGGCCGTCCACTTCATGTACCTGGTCCTCGACCTTCAAATGCGCATGCCCCGTACGCACGAACAGCAGTTGCACCAGATCGCCGTGCCGATGCGGCTTGATTTCCCAATCGTGCAGGCTGCTGCGCTCGGCAATGGATTCGCAGTGGATCAGGTCTGGCGTGGGCCAGGCGGTGGTTTCTCCATAGAGTTTGAAGACCGGAACAGGACTGGCAGGCGGCTTGATCATGGGAGGAAGGCATCCTCGAAAAGTCCAGATAATGCGCTCGATAGTGCCTTCTTATCCGCCATTCATCCATTAAAAATGCAGGAGACAACAACAAACCGCCTCCGCCGGCTTGCCGTGCAGAAGGCTACGAGACAGGACAACAACAATGAAAACCCAAGTCGCGATCATCGGCTCAGGCCCCTCCGGGCTGCTGCTGGGCCAACTGCTGCAACGTGCCGGCATCGACAACATCATCATCGAACGCAAGGACCCCGCCTACATCCTCTCGCGTATCCGCGCCGGGGTACTGGAACAGGGTATGGTCGACCTGCTGCGTGAGGCCGGCGTCGGCGCACGCATGGACCGCGAGGGCCTGGTTCACGATGGCTTCGAGCTGGCCTTCGACGGCCGCTGCGAGCGTATCGACCTCAAGAGCCTCACCGGCGGCCAGACCGTGATGGTCTACGGCCAGACCGAAGTCACCCGCGACCTGATGGAGGCCCGCCAGGCCGCCGGTGCACTGACCGTCTACGACGCCGAAGACGTCCAGTTGCACGAACTCAAGGGCGAGCGCCCTTACGTGACCTTCCAGAAGAACGGCGAGCGCGTACGCGTCGATTGCGATTACATTGCCGGCTGCGACGGTTTCCACGGTGTGTCGCGCCAGTCGATCCCGGCCGAGACCCTCAAGGTCTTTGAGCGCGTCTACCCGTTCGGCTGGCTAGGCGTGCTGGCCGACACGCCGCCGGTCAACGAGGAACTGGTCTACGCCAACCATGCACGTGGTTTTGCCCTGTGCAGCATGCGCTCGCCGACCCGCACCCGCTATTACGTGCAAGTCAGCGCCGAAGAGCGCGTCGAAGACTGGTCCGACGAGCGCTTCTGGGAAGAGCTCAAGCGCCGCCTGCCCACCCACCTGGCTGAACGCCTGGTCACCGGCCCGTCCATCGAGAAAAGCATCGCACCGCTGCGCAGCTTCGTCGCCGAGCCCATGCAGTACGGCCACCTGTTCCTGCTCGGCGACGCCGCGCACATCGTCCCACCCACCGGCGCCAAGGGCCTGAACCTGGCCGCCAGCGATGTCAGCACGCTGTATCGCATCCTGCTCAAGGTCTACCGCGAAGGCCGCACCGACCTGCTGCAACGCTATTCGGCGATCTGCCTGCGCCGGGTGTGGAAGGCCGAACGTTTCTCCTGGTGGATGACCTCGCTGCTGCACAAGTTTCCAGACACCGACGCCTTCAGCCAGCGCATCCAGCAGACCGAGCTGGACTATTACGTCGGCTCACAGGCCGGGCGGCAGACCATTGCGGAGAACTACGTGGGGTTGCCCTACGAGGCGGTGGAATGATCTGACGCTTGAAATGCCTTCGGCCGGTCTTTGGGGTCGGCCCGGGCATTGTGCAAGGCAACAACAACGGCGCCATGCAACAGTGCAAGGCGCCAAAGCCTTTTGCTTGACAGGGCCATAAGATCGGCAGGCTGCCTAACAACAACAAGCCTCGAGGCCCGACTGTCATGTCCGATTCTCCGATCCGCGCGGTCGGCGACGAGGATGGCAACGCCATCTATCGCCGCATCACCCTGCGCCTGATTCCCTTCATCTTCGTCTGCTACCTGTTCAACTACCTGGACCGCGTCAACGTGGGCTTCGCCAAGCTGCAGATGCTCGACGCGCTGAAGTTCAGCGAGACGATCTACGGCCTGGGCGCCGGGATCTTCTTCATCGGCTATGTGCTGTGCGGCCTGCCCAGCAACCTGGCACTCAACCGCTTCGGCCCGCGGCGCTGGATCGGCCTGATGATGATCACGTGGGGGACCTTCTCCACCTGCCTGCTGTTCGTCACCACGCCCACCGAGTTCTACGTGCTGCGTTTCCTCACTGGCATGGCCGAGGCCGGTTTCTTCCCTGGCATCGTGCTGTACCTGTCGCGCTGGTACCCCAACCAGCGGCGTGGGCGGATCATGGCGCTGTTCATGTCGGCCATTCCGGTCTCCGGCCTGCTGGGTGGGCCTTTCTCGGGCTGGATCCTCAACCACTTCGCCGCCGGCCAGGGCGGCCTGGAAGGTTGGCAGTGGATGTTCCTGATCCAGGGCCTGCCCACCGTGGTGCTGGGCCTGATGGCCTTCGTGCTGCTGTGCGACAAGGTCGAGGACGCCGGCTGGCTGACTCCCGAACAGCGCCAGCGGGTGCGCCATGACGTCACCCAGGATGAACTGGCCCGCCCAGTGCAGGCCAACTCGTCCATCGCCAGCGTACTCACCACGCCGCTGATCTGGGTACTGGGCTTCATCTACTTCTGCATCCAGAGCGGCGTGTATGCGATCAACTTCTGGCTGCCGTCGATCATCAAGAACCTGGGGTTCAGCGACAACCTGGTGATCGGCTGGATCAGCGCCCTGCCCTACCTGCTGGCCGGCGTGTTCATGCTGCTGGTGGGCCGTTCGGCCGACCTGCGCAACGAGCGCCGCTGGCACCTGGTGGTGCCGATGCTGATGGGCGCACTGGGGCTGATGATGGCCGCCAACTTCGCCGCCGTGCCGGTACTGGCGATTGCCGGGCTGTGCATCGCGACCATGGGCGCGCTGACCGGCCTGCCGATGTTCTGGCCATTGCCGACCGCCCTGCTGAGCGCCAGCGTGGCGGTGGCCGGGCTGGCCCTGATCAACTCCATCGGGCAGCTGGCCGGCTTCCTCAGCCCTTACCTGGTGGGCTGGATCAAGGACCAGACCGGCTCCACCACCGTGGCGCTGTATACCCTGGCGGCGCTGACCATCGTCGGCAGCCTGACCGCGCTGCGCCTGAGCCGGCCACAAGGCCCACGCGTCGCGACCGCCTGACGACGCACAGGCCGCAACGAAAAAGCCAGACCCGCGGGTCTGGCTTTTTCATGCGCTGCACCCAACTCAGGGCTCAATGCGCTTGAGTTCGTGCAGCAGGTCCAGCAACTGTTGCATCTTCTCTTCGCCGAACTGTGCCTGGATGCGCTGATAGTTGCGCTCCATGTCTTCGCTCATCGCCACGAAGCACTGCTGGCCCTGCTCGGTGAGCCCGACCAGCATGCGCCGCTGGTCGTGCGGCGGCTTCCAGCGGCGCACGATACCGTCGCGCTCCAGGCGCGCCAGTACCCCGGTCATGCTCGGCTTGAGAATGCAGGCCTGCTCGGCCAACTGATAGCTCTCCATCTCGCCATGCTGGCGCAGGATACGGATCACCCGCCATTGCTGTTCGGTCAGGCCGTGCTCGTTCAGAGAGGGGCGGAAGAACGCCATGGCCGCTTCGCGGGCCTGTAACAGGGTAAGGGTCAGGGAAGGTCTTGGGGTCGGCATGATCTTTTTACGATGGCCGATGCGGGACCGGCGATGGGAGGGCTTGGACTGTCAGGCAACGCCGGGGACTATAGCCCAATGATAATTAACAAGTAAACGAACCAACGCCCTTTCCCCCAGCCATACAGCCGCTTGCAGGACCCTACCCTGGTGCCCCCTGAAAAGTACAAGCCGTCCTGTGCAAAAGCCATTTCCCGGCCATCTGCCTGGCCGGATCATGGCTCCCGGACAAACGCTCCATGGCAGCGGCACGCAACCAGACGGCCATGCCCGTTGCCCTGGACGATTGGATCAACCTCTCATTGCTTCGGCCGCGTTCGCGCGGCTTTTTTACCGCCCCGGCAGGAGCGCGCCATGCCGCATTCAACGCAGGCCCGGTTGCCGCTGCCGGTATTCGCCAGGGGTCATGCCGGCGTAGCGCAGGAAAAAGCGGCTGAAGTACGCCGGGTCCTTGAAGCCCAGCCGGTAACAGATCTCGTTGGCCGACAGCCCGGTGAACAACAACAGGCGTCGTGCTTCCTGCATCAGCCGTTCGAGAATCAGCCGCTTGGACGGCAGGTCGGCGATGCGCCGGCAGACATCGTTGAGCCGCGCCTCGGTGACGCCGATACCACTGGCGTAGCGCGGCAGCGGCCAATGCTCCAGGTAGTGGCTTTCGATCAGCTCGTTGAAGCGATGGAAGATCTGCAGGTCTTCGTGGCGCGCCGGGCGAGCCTGCAGCGACCGCGCGCAGAGGCGCAACAGGCTGGTCATGATCAACTGGGTCAGGTTGTCCAGCGCCATGCCACGCCCAGCCTGCGCGGCATTGATCTCGGTGCGCAGTTCTTCGAACAGAAACTCGAGGCGGCGCACTTCCCCGGCGAACTCCGGACCCAGCCGCGAAATCGCCACACAGGCAGCCGGCAGCTGCGACCCTGGCGCCAGGCTGGGGTCGGCTTCGATCAACGCCCAGACCAGTTGCTGGCGCACGGTCAGCACATGGCCGTCGCTGTCGGCTTCGGTGACGAAGGAATGCGGGATGGTCGGTGGGGTGAGGAAGAACATCGGCCCGGACTCGACGTACTGCTGGTCGTCCAGATAAACGCGCACCGTGCCGCTGTTGACGTAGTGCACCTGGAAGAAGCGATCGTGGCGATGCACCGGCATGTTGCGGCCGAAGAAGCCCGCGAGGTTGCCCAGCTTGTCGTAATGCACCTCGGCATCGCTGTAGCGCTGGTCGTAGACCTGACCGATGTTGATGTTGGGGATCGGCTGTCGCTGCTGCATCGCTCGGTTCTCGTTGTGGATCTTGTTGTCAGGGCGCGCCACGGCCGCGGCCTATGCTCCGCCTTTTCGGGTGCGACCACCAGAGGCTTTGCGGCAGGCCGCTTGACGATCGTTAACATCTTAACTTATAAAGTTAACACATTAACAATTAATCGATCAGGCAGCCTCTGCCTGGTCACTGCCAGGAGAAGAGCATGAGCCGTGCCCTGCACGACATTGCCCATGGCACCCTGTTCGGCGTTGCGCTGAATTACCGGGGCCTGCTGGAGCAACGTCACGCCGAATTCAACCAAGCGCCTTACCAGAAGCCACCGGTCAAGCCGGTGCTGTTCATCAAGACCCCCAACACTCGCAACGTGCATGACGGTGAAGTGCTTCACCCGGCCGGCGAACGCCTGCAACCGGGTCCGGCGCTGGGCGTGGTGATCGGCAAGCGCGCCAGCCGGGTACAGGCCGACCAGGCGCTGGCGCACGTGGCCGGCTACGTGATCGTCAACGAGTTCAGCCTGCCCGAAGACAGCTATTACCGCCCGGCGATCAAGGCCAAGTGTCGTGATGGTTTCTGCGCCCTGGGCCCAGAACTGGTGCCCGTCGAGCGCCTCGGCGAGGCCGGTCAACTGACCTTGCGCCTGCTGGTCAACGGTGAGCCGCGCCAGGAAAACAGCACCGCCAACTGGGTGCGCAACGTGCCGCAACTGATCGCCGAGATCACCGAGTTCATGACCCTGCATGAGGGCGACGTACTGATCACCGGCACCCCGGAAGGCCGCGTGGACGTGCAGCCCGGTGACTGCGTCGAAGTACAGATCGACGGTCTGGGCAGCCTGCGTAACCACATCGTCGCCGCACAGGAGCCACGTCCATGAGACACGCCCGCATCCGCTTCGAAGGCGAGGTTCACCAGGTCCTGGTGGAAGCCGACAACGCCGTGCGCCTGGCCGACGGGCGTCTGCTCGGCGAAGACCAGGTGCAATGGCTGCCACCGGCCACCGGCAACATGTTCGCCCTGGGCCTGAACTACGCCGACCACGCCGCCGAACTGGCCTTCAAGCCGCCGACCGAGCCGCTGGCGTTCATCAAATCGCCCGGCACCTACACCGGCCACAACCAGGTCACCTGGCGCCCGGACAACGTCGCCTACATGCATTACGAGTGCGAACTGGTCGCGGTGATCGGCAAGCCTGCGCGCAACGTCAAGCGCGAGGACGCCTTGCAGTACCTGGCCGGCTACACCGTATGCAACGACTACGCGATCCGCGACTACCTGGAGAACTACTACCGGCCCAACCTGCGGGTCAAGAACCGCGACGCCACCACCCCGGTCGGCCCGTGGATGGTCGATGCCGCCGACGTGCCGGACCCGTCCGACCTCAAGCTGCGCACCTGGATCAACGGCGAGCTGAAACAGGAAGGCAGCACCCGCGACATGATCTTCGACATCCCCTACCTGATCGAATACCTGTCCAGCTTCATGACCCTGCAGCCGGGCGACATGATCGCCACCGGTACGCCCGAGGGCCTGGCCGATGTCGTGCCCGGCGATGAAGTGGTGGTGGAAGTGCAAGGCGTGGGCCGACTGGTCAACCGCATCGTCAGCGAAGCCGAGTTCTTCGCCCGGCAAACCCAACTACAAAAGGCGTGAAGCAGATGATCAAGCACTGGATCAATGGCCGTGAGGTCGAGAGCAAAGACGTATTCGTCAACTACAACCCGGCCACCGGCGAAGCCATCGGCGAAGTCGCCAGCGGCGGCGCCGAAGAGGTCGCGCTGGCCGTCGCGGCGGCCAAGGAGGCCTTTCCGAAGTGGGCCAACACCCCGGCCCAGGAACGCGCCCGGCTGATGCGCAAGCTGGGTGAGCTGATCGAGCAGAACGTGCCGAAGCTGGCCGAACTGGAAACCCTCGACACCGGCCTGCCGATCCACCAGACCCGTAACGTGCTGATTCCGCGCGCCTCGCACAACTTCGACTTCTTCGCCGAAGTGTGCACGCGCATGGACGGCCATACCTACCCGGTGGACGACCAGATGCTCAACTACACCCTCTACCAGTCGGTGGGCGTGTGTGGCCTGGTGTCGCCGTGGAACGTGCCGTTCATGACCGCCACTTGGAAAACCGCACCGTGCCTGGCACTGGGCAACACGGCGGTGCTGAAAATGAGCGAGCTGTCGCCGCTGACCGCCAACGAACTCGGCCGCCTGGCCGTCGAGGCCGGCATTCCCAACGGCGTACTCAACGTGATCCAGGGCTACGGCGCCACCGCCGGTGATGCGCTGGTGCGTCACCCGGACGTACGCGCCATCTCCTTCACCGGCGGCACCGCCACCGGGCGCAAGATCATGCAGACCGCGGGGCTGAAGAAGTACTCCATGGAGCTGGGCGGCAAGTCGCCGGTGCTGATCTTCGAGGACGCCGACCTGGACCGCGCACTGGATGCCGCGCTGTTCACCATCTTCTCGCTCAACGGCGAACGCTGCACAGCCGGCAGCCGCATCTTCATCCAGGAAAGCGTGTACCCGCGCTTCGTCGAGGAATTCGCCGCACGCGCCAAGCGCCTGATCGTTGGTGATCCGACCGATCCCAAGACCCAGGTCGGCTCGATGATCACCCAGCAACACTACGACAAGGTCACCGGCTACATCCGCATCGGCCTCGAAGAAGGGGCGCGTCTGGTCGCCGGCGGCCTGGAGCGCCCGGCGGGCCTGCCGGCGCACCTGGCACGCGGGCAGTTCATCCAGCCCACGGTGTTCGCCGACGTGAACAACAAGATGCGCATTGCCCAGGAAGAAATCTTCGGCCCGGTGGTGTGCCTGATTCCGTTCAAGGACGAGGCCGAAGCCTTGCAGCTGGCCAATGACACCGAATACGGCCTGGCCTCGTACATCTGGACCCAGGACATCGGCAAGGCGCACCGCCTGGCGCGTGGCATCGAGGCCGGCATGGTGTTCATCAACAGCCAGAACGTGCGCGACCTGCGTCAGCCCTTCGGTGGCGTGAAGGGCTCGGGCACCGGTCGCGAGGGCGGCCAGTACAGCTTCGAGGTGTTCGCCGAGATCAAGAACGTATGCATTTCCATGGGCAGCCATCACATTCCTCGCTGGGGGGTGTGAGGCCGCTACAAGCTTCAAGCGACAAGCTGCAAGCCGTCATGCACGAATCCGCAACCTGCGACATGGCGCTTCAGGGCTTGCAGCCTGACGCGGGCGTCAACAAGAACAACAGGAGAAACCCCCATGGGCAAACTCGCTCTGGCTGCCAAGATCACCCACGTGCCTTCGATGTACCTGTCCGAACTGCCCGGCCCGCGCCAGGGCTTTCGCCAGGCGGCCATCGACGGGCATTACGAAATCAGCCGACGCTGCCGTGAACTGGGCGTGGACACCATCGTGGTGTTCGATACCCACTGGTTGGTCAACGCCAACTACCACGTGCTGTGCGGGCCCCACTTCAAGGGCGTGTACACCAGTAACGAACTGCCGCATTTCATCAGCAACATGGAATACGAGTTCCCCGGCAACCCCGAGCTGGGCAAGCTGCTGGCCGAGACCTGCAACCGCTTCGACGTCGAGACCATGGCCCACCACGCCACCACGCTGGGCCCGGAGTACGGCACCCTGGTGCCGATGCGCTACATGAACCAGGACCAGCATTTCAAGGTGATCTCGGTCTCGGCGCTGTGCACCTCGCACTACCTCAACGACAGCGCACGCCTGGGCTGGGCGATGCGCAAGGCGGTGGAAGACCACTACGACGGCACAGTGGCATTCCTGGCCAGCGGTTCGCTGTCGCACCGCTTCGCGCAGAACGGCCAGGCGCCGGACTTCGCGACCAAAGTCTGGAGTCCGTTCCTGGAAACCCTCGACCACCGCGTGGTGAACATGTGGGAAAACGCCGAGTGGCCGGAATTCTGCGGCATGTTGCCGGAGTACGCCGCCAAGGGCCACG
Source organism: uncultured Pseudomonas sp. (assembly GCF_913777995.1). Taxonomy (GTDB): domain Bacteria; phylum Pseudomonadota; class Gammaproteobacteria; order Pseudomonadales; family Pseudomonadaceae; genus Aquipseudomonas. Next base: position 105,855 of record NZ_CAJYVE010000016.1, read on the forward strand.
GCGAAGGCTTCATGCACGACACCGCGATGCTGCTCGGGGCGTTGGGCTGGTCGGCCTACGACGGCCAGGTGCAAGTGCTGACCCCCTACTTCGGCTCTTCGGGCACCGGGCAGATCAACGCCCTGTTCCCGGTCACGCCGCAAGACGGCTCGGCCATTCCACCGGCCCAGGCCGCCAACCCCGCTGGCGTCGTCTCCACCAGCCGCCTCTGAGCCCGAACCCCGCAGCGGCGGCCCGGCCGCAGCTGCCTTTTGCGAGGACCCGACCATGCCCCACCTGGTGCTGCTCTATACCCCTGACCTGGAACGCGAAGCCGACATCCCCGGCCTGTGCCGCGCCTTGGCCGACAGCCTGCTCGAACAGCGCGACGAACACGGCAAGGCGGTGTTTCCCGTCGGCGGCACCCGGGTGCTGGCCTACCCTGCCGCGCATTGCGCGGTGGCCGACGGCGCCGGTGACTACGGTTTCCTGTACGCCAACCTGCGCATGGGCAACGGGCGCAGTGCCGCCGTCCACCAGGCCGTCGGCACAGGGTTGACCGACGTGCTGCGCCAGCACCTGGAGCCGATCCTGCAACGCCGCCCAGTGGGCATCACCGTGCAGATCGACGAGAGCCACCACCAGGTCTACGACGGCAAGCACAGCACCCTGCACCCGCTGTTCAACAAGGGGGCCTGAGCGCCCTCGTCCCCCCTGACGCTGTCTCACCTCACAAAAAGTACAAGACCATGAGCACCGTTCATTCCGTTACTGCTGGCACGCCTGACCAGGCCGCCAGCGACAGCACCCACCGCACCGTGACCTGGCGGCTGATGCCGCTGTTGCTGGTGTGCTACCTGTTCGCCCATCTGGATCGCATCAACATCGGCTTCGCGAAGATGCAGATGAGCGCCGATCTGCAGTTCAGCGACACCGTCTACGGCCTCGGCGCCGGGCTGTTCTTCGTCGCCTACGCGCTGTTCGGCGTGCCCAGCAACCTGGCCCTGGACCGGGTCGGACCACGGCGCTGGATCGCCCTGCTGATGGTGGTCTGGGGCCTGCTCTCCACCAGCATGTTCCTGGTGCACACACCCGCCGGCTTCTATGCCCTGCGCTTTCTGCTCGGGGTCGCCGAGGCCGGCTTTTTCCCGGGCATCTTGGTCTACCTCAACCGCTGGTATCCGGCGCGCCGCCGCGCGCAGATCACCGCGCTGTTCGCCATCGCCGTGCCCATGGCCGGCGTGATCGGCGGCCCACTGTCAGGGCTGATCCTCGAAGCCTTCAACGGCACCGGCGGGCTGCGTGGCTGGCAGTGGATGTTCGTGCTGGAAGGCTCGCCGGTGATCCTGCTCGGCCTGTTGGTCTGGCGCGTGCTGCCGGAGCGCTTCGATCAGGTGCACTGGCTCAACGACGCGCAGAAGCAACAACTGGGCGCCGAACTGGCCGGCGAGGAACAGCGCAAGACCATCACCTCCTTCAGCGGCATCCTGCGTGACGGCCACGTGTGGCTGCTGGTGGCGATCTACTTCGCGGTGATGCTGGCGGTGAACACCCTGGCGTTCTGGATGCCCACCCTGATTCACGGCGCCGGCGTGGCCAGCGACAGCACCGTGGGCCTGCTCAGCGCCGTGCCCTACCTGGCCGGTGTGTTGTTCATGCTCGGCTGCGGGCGCTCCTCGGACCGTCAGCGCGAACGCCGCTGGCACCTGTGCATTCCCCTGCTGATGTGCGCCATCGGCATCGCCTTGGCCGGCCTGGCACCCGGCAGTGCGCTGCCGGTGATGACCGGCCTGGTGGTCGCCGGCATGGGTGCCAGCGCCGCACTGCCGATGTTCTGGCAACTGCCGCCGGCGTTTCTCTCGGCACGCACACAAGCGGCCGGCATCGGCCTGATCAGCTCGTTCGGCAGTATCGCCTCGTTCCTCGCGCCCTACCTGATCGGCTGGATGCGTGACACCACCCACAGCGCCAGCCTGGCGCTCTATGTGCTGGCCGTACTCATCGCCCTCGGCGGCCTGCTGGTGCTGCGCACCCCGGCCGCCATCGTCAATCCGCAATAAGGACTTTCCCATGCTCGACCATTCGATCATCCAGCAGGCCGCCGAGCGGCTCGACCAGGCCGAACGCTCTCGCGAGCAGGTCCGGCAGTTCTCCCTCGATCACCCCGGCATCAGCATCGAAGACGCCTACGCCATCCAGCGCGCCTGGGTGCAACGCAAGATCCGCGACGGGCGCAAGCTGGTCGGCCACAAAATCGGCCTGACTTCACGGGCCATGCAGGTGTCGTCGAACATCACCGAGCCCGACTACGGCGCGCTGCTGGACGACATGTTCTTCGACGAAGGCAGCGACATCCCCTTCCAGCGCTTCATCGTGCCGCGCGTCGAAGTGGAACTGGCGTTCATTCTCGGCAAGCCGCTCAAGGGGCCCAACGTCACCCTGTTCGACGTGCTGGACGCCACCGAATGGGTGATCCCGGCGCTGGAAATCATCGATGCGCGCATCCAGCAGGTCGACCCGCAGACCCAGGCCACCCGCAAGGTCTTCGACACCATCTCCGACAACGCCGCCAACGCCGGCGTGGTGATGGGCGGCCGTGCCGTGCGCCCCATTGACATCGACCTGCGCCGGGTGCCGGCGGTGCTGTACCGCAATGGCGTGATCGAAGAATCCGGCGTATCTGCCGCCGTGCTCAACCACCCGGCCAAGGGCGTGGCCTGGCTGGCCAACAAACTGGCCCCTTACGACGTGACCCTGGAGGCCGGCCAGGTGATCCTCGGCGGCTCGTTCACCCGGCCGGTGGCCGCCAACCCCGGCGACACCTTCCACGTCGACTACGATCAGCTCGGCAGCATCGCTTGCCGTTTCATCTGATGCCTTAACCGCCCGGTGATGCTCGTGGGAGTGAGCGGGCTCGCTCCCACGGCCCGATAGAGCCTTGGAGTTCTCTCATGGAAATGCCCATCAACACCTTCAAGCAACGCCTGCAATCGGATGATGCGCAGATCGGCCTGTGGCTCGGCCTGGCCGACCCTTACTGTGCGGAACTGGCTGCCAACGCCGGTTTCGACTGGCTGCTGATCGACGGCGAACACGCGCCCAACGACCTGCGCAGCCTGCTCGCCCAATTGCAGGCCGTGGCGCCCTATGCCAGCCAGCCGGTAATCCGCCCAGTGCTCGGCGACACCGCGCTGATCAAGCAGATCCTCGACATCGGCGTGCAGACCCTGCTGGTGCCCATGGTCGAAAGCGCCGCCCAGGCCCGCGAACTGGTACGCGCCATCCACTACCCGCCCAGCGGCGTGCGCGGGGTGGGCAGTGCCCTGGCACGGGCATCGCGCTGGAACACCATCCCCGACTACCTGGACAAAGCCGACCAACAGATGTGCCTGCTGGTGCAGATCGAAAACCTCGAAGGCCTGGCCAACCTCGACGAAATCCTCGCCGTGGACGGCGTGGACGGTGTATTCATCGGCCCTGCCGACTTGAGCGCGGCCATGGGCCGGCGCGGCCACCCCGGGCACCCCGAGGTGCAGGCCGCCATCGAAGACGCCATCCTGCGTATCGTGCGGGCCGGCAAGGCAGCCGGCATCCTCAGCGCCGACCAGGCGCTGGCACGTCGCTACATCGAGTTGGGGGCGAAATTCGTTGCCGTCGGCGTCGACACCACCGTGCTGATGCGTGGCCTGCAGACCCTGGCCGGCGCCTTCAAGAACGCCCCGGCGCCGACCCGTGGTGGCGGAGTCTACTGACACTTGCGCCTGGCAGGCAGAGTCAAGACAGCCCGGCAGGCGGGGCCGATACTGCACCGTCATCCCCGCCTCAGGAAATCAGCAAATGGATACCCGGCATGAACTGGCCCGCCATTGCCTGAGCGCGTTCACCCGCCAGGTCCCGGCGGCACGCTGCGTCTTCTACCGGATCGACGCCGGCCTGCAGGCCTGCGACTTTCAATTGCAGGGCATGCAAGCAGGCATGCACGACGCCTATCTGGACCACTATCGCTGGCTCGACCCGCTACAGCCCAAGGTCTGCGCGGCCATCGACCAGCCGGTGATCGCGCTGCGCGAGGCGCTGGCACGCCAGGACACTCAGACCAGCAGCCAGTACCGCGACTTCCTGGCCCGGCACCAGGTGGTCGACGTGGTGGAAATCATCGCTCAGGTCGATGGCCGCCCGGCGCTCGGTGTGTCGCTGCTGCGCCATCGTCGGGAAGGCCTGTTCCAGCCCGACGAACTGCAAAGCCTGTTGCCGCTGCACGGGCTCATGCAACTGGCCGCGCAGGGCTTGCCTGCGGCGAGCGACGAGCAACGCCTGCACGGCCTGACCCCACGTGAACGGCAGATCGCCCTGCTGCTGCGCGACGGCGCCAGCAACAAGCAACTGGCGCGTCAGCTCGGGCTGGGCCTGCCAACGGTGAAGACCCACCTGATCAACCTGTTCCGCAAGCTCGGGGTGGGCAGCCGCACCGAGCTGGTGGCCCGCCTGTTTCTCTAGCTGGCAAGTGGCCTTGGCGCGGACCGCAGCAGCAGCCAGGCCAAGGCCGGCAGCAGAATCAAGGCGCCGAGCATGTTGACCAGGAACATGAACGCCAGCAGCACGCCCATGTCGGCCTGGAACTTGATCGGTGAGAACGCCCAGGTCGCTACCGCCACCGACAGCGTGACCCCGGTCAACAGCACCACCTTGCCCGTGAACAACAGAGCCTGGTGGTAAGCCTGGGCCAAGGTGTCGCCGGCACGCAGACGCGCCAGCAGGACACTGAGTACATACAGCGCATAGTCGATACCGATGCCGACGCCGAGGGCGATCACCGGCAGGGTGGCGACCTTGACCCCCATGCCCAACGCCACCATCAGCGCTTCGCAGAGCACCGAGGTGAGCATCAGCGGCAAGAGCGCGCAGAGCGTCGCTCGCCAACTGCGGAAGGTCACCAGGCACAGCACCGCTACGGCGCCGTACACCCAGAACAGCATCTCGCGCATGGACTGGCGTACCACGATGTTGGTCGCCGCCTCGATGCCGGCACTCCCGGCGGCGAGCAGGAACTGCGCCCCCGGTACCTGGCGCTCGGCGATGAACGCCTCGCTGGCCGCCACCACCCGCTCCAGGGTCTGGGCCTTGTGATCGGCCAGGTACACATACAGCGACAGCCAGGAGCAGCCCTGGTTGAACAGCTCGCGCGGGGCGCGGGTCTGCACGGCTCCCAGGGCACCGTCATTGGGGATCAGCTCGTACCACTTGAGGTTGCCCTCGTTGTAGCCCACCCCGGCGATACGGCTCAGCGCCGCCATCGATGCGGTGGCTTCCACACCCGGCAGGCGTTCCAGCCGGGTGGCCAGTTCATCGACCGCCGCCAGGGTGGTGTAGCGCGTGCACTGGTCTTCACCGGTGCGCACCATGATCACGAAGATGTCCGAGCTGGCCCCGTAGTTATGAGTCATGAACGCCGCATCGCGGTTGTAGCGCGAATCGGCGCGCAGCTCTGGCGCACCCGGATCGAGGTCGCCGACCTGCAGCTGCAGGCTGGTGACGAACCCCAGTACCGCCAGGGCCAGGCCGGTGCCCAGGGCCAGCAGCGCCGCAGGCGGCGCCGTGAAGCGCAGCAGCAGCGCCCACAAGCGGTTGCCCGCGCCCGGCTCACCTTCAGGGACCTCGGCACGCAGGCTGCGTGCGGCTGCCTTGGGGCTGACGCCCAGGTAGCTGAGCAGCACCGGCAGCAGGATCAGATTGGTGAACACCAGCACCGCCACGCCCAGGCTGGCGGAGATGGCCAGGTCGCGGATCGACTGGATATCGATCAGCAACAGCACCACGAAACCCACCAGGTCACACAGCAACGCGGTGATACCGGCAGCGAACAGACGCCGGAAGGTATAGCGCGCGGCGACCACCCGGTGGGTGCCACGACCGATGTCCTGCATGATGCCGTTCATTTTCTGTGCGCCATGGCTCATGCCAATGGCGAACACCAGGAACGGCACCAACGCCGAGTATGGATCCAGCGGGTAACCGAGACTGGCCAGCAAACCCAGTTGCCAGAGCACGGCCACCAGCGAGCAGGTGACCACGATCAGCGTACTGCGCAGGCAGCGGGTATAGGCCAGCAACACCGCCACGGTGACCAGCACGGCGATGAGGAAGAACACCGCGACCTGAGCCAGCCCCTCGATCAGGTCGCCGATGATCTTGGCGAAACCGGTGACGTGCAGGCTCAACTGGTCGCTCTGGTATTTGGCACGCAGGGCTTCGAGCTGCCGCGACAGCTCACCGTAGTCCAGTGCTGCGCCGGTCTGCGGGTTGACGTCCAGCAGCGGCACGAAGATCACGCTGGACTTGAAGTTGGCCGCGACCAGTTGGCCGATCTCGCCGGAGCGGGCGATGTTGGCGCGTACCCGCTCCAGGCTCTGTGGCGAGCCATCGTAGTCATCGGGAATCACCGTACCGCCGTCCAGCCCCTCCTCGGTCACTGCAGTCCAGCGCGTGGTGGGGGTCCACAAGGACTTCATGTAGGGGCGGTCCACCCCAGGCAACAGGTAGATCTCGTCGTTGATCTTCGCCAGGGTATCGAGGTACTCGCGATTGAAGATATCGCCCTGGCGGACCTCCACGGCGATACGCAGGGCGTTGCCCAGGCCACTGAGTTCGGTGCGCCCGGCGAGGAAGTTGAGAATGTACGGATGGCTGCCAGGAATGCTTTTTTCGAAACTGGCGTTGACCTCGATGCGCGTGCTCTGCCAGCCCAGCAACAGGGTCACCAGCAGGCAGGCCAGAACGATCCACGGCCGATGATTGAAGATGGCCCGCTCCAGGCGGTTGCCGCTGGAAGGGTCGAAGGCGCCCAGGTGAGCGACCACCGCCTGCCCGGTGCTCAGCGGTTTCTCGTAGTGCATGTCGTACTCCTACTGCGATTGCGCACCGGCCAAGGCCGGATCGTTCGGATAGCGCTGCAAGCCGCCCAGGCCGCCACCGATCAGACGACCATCGGCGGCCTGCAACAGGCTGGCGAATGCGCCGCCGGGCAGGCGACCGGCCGGCACCAGCTGCGCGCCCTCGACGCGCAGCAGTTCGCCTTCCTGTGAAAGCAACAGCGCCTGGCCATCGTTGGCGGTCAGCCCGGCGACCAGGCTGGCCTGCACAGGACTGGCCAGCGCCTGCCAATGCTCGCCCTGGTCGAGACTGCGCCAGGCATTGCCGCGCAGACCGAAGGCCAGCACCTGCTGCCCCTGCGCCAGCAGGCCGAAGAAGCTGCCGGCATAGGGTGATGCCAGCGCCTGGAAGCTCTCCCCGTCATCGCGCGAGCGCAGCAACAGACCGCGCTCGCCAGCGATGAACAGTGCTCCGTCGGCCGCGCGCATCGCGTATAGATGCAAGCCCTCGGGGTTATCCAGATGCCCCATCCAGGGTGCCCAGCTACGCCCGCCATCCCGAGTGCGCAGGATCAGGTTGTAGGCACCGATCACGAAGCCGTTCTGGCGGTCCTGGAAATACAGGTCCAGCCAGGGCTTGTCCGGCCCGTCTGCGACCAGCCGCTCGGCCTCCTGCACACGCTGCGGACTACCCTCTGCCTGGGCCGCTTGCAACGCTAGCTGTGCCAACTGCTGGCCATCGAGTTGGCGCGACCAGGTCTGCCCACCATCCTCGCTGTACAACACCACGCCGAGGTGGCCGACCGCCCAGCCATGCTCGGCGTCAACGAACTGCACGGCGGTCAGACTGCTGCTCACCGGCACCCGGGCCTGGCGCCAGTGCCGCCCCTCGTCATCGGAGAGCAGCACCACGCCTCGCGCACCGACCGCGACCAGGCGCGAGCCGGCACGGGCCAGGCCGAGGATCGCCGATCGGTCGCTGCCAATGCCGTCCAGCGCCGGCGTGTCGAGAACGGCCGGGCGCAGCTGAGCCTGGACCGCCAGCGGCCCGAACAGCACAGCGAGCATCACCAGCCATTGGCAAAGTGTCTTCATGAGCATTCCTCCTGCAGGCGGACGATGCGTTCGCCCGCCCGCGCACGGGTCAGCGGGCGCTGGCGTTGGCCATGGCGTCCGGGGTGAAGAACGCCGGGCTCGGCCGCGGCACCTTCTGGTACTGCACGCTCAGGTCGTTGCTGGACGAATTGAGGAAGTAGGCGCCGGTGTCGAGGTTGTAGCCGCCCCACATCACCTGGGCAGTCAGCGCCGGCAGGTCCGGTGCCAGCAAGGTCAGGCTGTACTGCTGTCGACCCAGACGACCTTGCGCGTCATAGCCATCCACCAGCAGCACCTGCCAGGAGTCCTCGTCGACGTAGTAAGTGCGGCGCGGCACCACATGGCGCTGGCCGGCCTTGAGGTTGGCCTCCACGACCCACACCCGATGCTTCTCCCAACGCACCAGGCCGGGGTCGAGGAAGCGCGGCTTGACCAGCGCATCGCTGCTGGCCAGGGCAGCCCGGTTGTTGTTGTAAGGCACCAGCAGTTCCTTCTTGCCCACCAGCTTGAGGTCGTAGCGGTCGGTGGGGCCGAAGATCATGAACGCCTCATCGAACAGGCCGACACCGGAGGTGACGAAGTCCGGGGTGTCGTAAGCGATGTTCGGCGCCCGACGCACGCGACGCTGACCGACCAGGTATTGCCACGCGGCACGCACCGAGGGGTCCAGGTCCCAGTGGGTCATCAGTCCTTCACCGGCCTTGGACGAAGGCAGTTCGGTGTACAGCCGGCCAAGCAGGTACTTGCCGTTGAAGCTGGCCAGGCTGCCGTCCTGGAAGTAGTAGGGAAATTGATAGGTGTACTGCGCCCGGGTGGCCTGGACCTTGCGCCCACCGGCGGTCATCAGCCAGGTGTCGAAGGGTGAGCTGATGGTGTCGCCGCCCTGCCACGACAGCCGGTAGTTCCACAGCACCTCGGCACCATTGCCGGGAATCGGGAAGGGAATGCCGCCATAGGCGTTGCTAACCTTCTCGCTGGCGACGTCCAGCTGCGCGCGGGTGGCGTTGGCCAGGGTGTTGTCGTACACCCACTGCGGCGCAGCAGCACTGCGATGGGTCGGGTACACGTCCAGGCGATAGTCAGGGTACTTGCGCAGCAGCGCCTGGGTACCTTCGGCCAGCACCCCGGCGTACTGCCCCAGGTTCGCGGCGGTGACACTGTACAGCGGCTTTTCACTGGCAAAGGGGTCGGCGCGCTTGGCACCGCTGACATAGCCTGCCGGTGCCTGGGTGAATCCGCCGCTCCAGGCCGGGATGCTGCCGTCGGCATTGGCGGCGCGCTCGGCGCCCATGGGAGTCAACTCGCTGGACAGGCGCTTGGCCTGCTCGGGGGACACGGCAGCCTGGGCCAGTTGGGCGGCGGCCAGGGTCAAGCCCAGCAGCGAGACAAGGAATCTGGATGTTTGCATGGCGATTGAACCTGTTTGTTGTTCTTAGAAAGTGGTTTTCACGTACATCGAAACGAAGTCGCGATCAGCCAGCGACTGCCGGTAGCTGAAGTCCCCGGCCTGGTTCAGCCCAGCCCCGGTGGCACCAAAGAAATTCACGTAGTTCAGGCCCATCTCCCAGCGTTGCAGGTAGGTGGCCTTGAGCCCGACGCTCCAGTCACCGGAATGGGTGTTGCCGAAGCCCGACTTGCTGACCGCCGAGGAGCGCCCGTCAAGCACCACCCCCAGCCCTACCGGCACGCTGAGATCCACCCCGTCGGCCACCTGGAAATACGCCGGCTCGGCGAGGATGCGCAGCGCGGTTGCATCACGGGTGGTATTGCTATCCAGGGCCTGGCGGTTGTCGGTCACGCTGAGCGTGCGGTTCCAGGCCAGCTCGGCCAGCACCGAACCGCCGTCCCAGAATGACGAAGGTGGCAGCAGGTAGATGGTCGACAGGTTGACGTGGGCGGTGTGCCCCTTGGCATACAACGCATCGCTACCGTTACCGACCGCCTGCCCAGGTGCCACCACCTGCAGGTTGCTGACCAGCGGCGCGTTCCAGCGCAGCGAGGTTTCACCCGCGAAGTTGAAGTCTCCATAGGCGGTAGAGAAGCTGGCACCGACCGTCTTGATGCCCTCGGCGAACACTTGCCGGTACTGGTTGAGAATCGGCAACCCGCTGGCCGCCGCCGCCGGGCCGTCAAGATAGGCATACAAGCCACTGGGTGCCTTGTCGTGGTAGCGGGCTGCGTACAGGCCCAGCTCCAGCTCGGTGCCCTCGGGCTTGAAGCGCATCTGCACCCCACCCTGTCCCCCATCGCGGGCCTCGATGTCGCGGCCATGCACGGTGGTGTTGCCGAACACCTCGGTCAGGTCGCCCGACCCCTTGCCGATGGCGTCGTTGTCGCTCAGGTAGCTGCCGGCACCGGGCAGGCTCGAGCGCTCCCACTCGAACTGGTAGTACGCCCCAACCGACAGACGCGGGTTGATCTGCAACTGGCCCGACAACTGATTGACCGGGCGCAGGATTTCCTTGAACTGGCTGCCCGGTACGCTGAGCAACTTGACCACGTCGGTCGGCCCCTGGGCCGCGCCGATACCGTTGCCGCCGAAGAACAGGCTCTCGCCGTACACCAGACTGTGCCGCCCCAGGCGCACCACGCCCTGCATGTCCTCGGCCGGCTCGCCGCGCAGGTAGACGAAGGCATCCAGCAGCTCGGCATCGCGGCCGTGCAGCTCGCGGGTATCAGACAGAAAGTGCGGCTGGCTGCGGCTGTCGGTGTCGTCGTTGTAGACCTGGTCGTACCAGGCCGCGCCGCTCACGCGCAGGCCATAGTCACGGTGGCTGAGATCCATCTCGGAAAAGATGTCCAGACGGTTGGAGACCAGGCCACGGCTGAAATTGCGGTCACCCTGGCTCTGGATGGAGGGGTACAGGCCGCCGGCAGTGGGCGCATTGAGCAAGCGCTCATCGGCACCGTGCAAACGCCAGGCCTGGCTGTACTTGAGGGTGTTGTCCCAGCGCAATTGCCAGTCGCTGCTGCCCAGGTCGATCTGCGCGGCTTCGGCACTCAGGCTACCAGCCAGGGCCAGCGCCAGTGAAGGAAGGGCATTACGTGAATGCAGACGTTTCATAGCGATCCTCGTTGTTGTTCTTGTATGGAATCAATGGCCACCCAGGGGGTGGTCCGGGCTTACAGGTAGGTCGAGGCCAGCCCCCCATCCACGGGCAGGTTGATACCGTTGATCCAGCGCGCCTGGTCGGAGCACAGGAAAACGATGACCGCCGCCACTTCGTCGGCGTAGGCGGGCCGTTTCATGCGCCCGGCGTCGGCCTCGATGCGCTCGGCCCCCAGCAGTTGCACGAAATCGGCAAGGATGGGGGTGAACACCGGCCCTGGCGCGACGCAGTTCATGCGCACCGAATGGCTGAGAAACCACGGCTGGGCCTGCACCTGGCTCCAGACGATCAGCGCCTCCTTGAAGTACTGGTAACAGGTCTCGTCCGGCACCGGGTTGGCGGCCAGCCAGGCCTCCCCCGCAGCAAAGTCGCTGGTGGCCGCCAGCGACTTGTGCAGCTCCAGGCGCTGCGGCCACTGCGCGCCCAGGATCGAAGCGACATTGACGATGCCCGCGCCAGGGGCCAGGCGCGGCAAAAGGGCCTGGGTCAGGTGGCGCAGGCCCAGGTAATTGACCTGGGCTACACGGCGCGGGTTGGCGGTCCCCGGCACGCCGGCCACGTTGCACAGGCCGTCCAGTTGCTCGGGCAGCCGGGCGACGGCGTGGTCGATGGCCGACGGCGAGGCCAGGTCGATCTCGATGAATTCATCCAGGCTGATACGCGGCGGATCACGGTCCAGGCCGATCACCCGTGCACCGAGGAATCGGAGCAGGCGCGCGGTCTCGGCACCGATCCCCGAAGAGACGCCGGTTACCACCAGGGTCTTGGTTTGCAGATTCATAGCGTGCGTCCTTGTGTTGTCGTTGTTGGGGTCAGGCGCGGGCAACTAGAAGGGGTAACGCGGCGGCTCGTTCTTCACCGTCACCCACTGCCACTGGGTGTACTCGTCCCAATCGGCGGGGCCGCCGACACTGCCGCCGTTGCCGGACTGGCCGCGCCCACCGAACGGGTTGACGCACTCGTCAGCCACGGTCTGATCGTTGATGTGCAGCAGGCCACAGCGCAGGCGCTCACCGATGGCCATGGCACGCCCGAGCGAGGGCGAGATCACCGCTGCCGACAGGCCGTACTCAGTGGCGTTGGCCAGTTCGATGGCCTGTTCGTCGCTCTCGAACGGCACCACACAGGCCACTGGACCGAAGATTTCCTGTTCGAACGCCGCCATGCCCGGCCGCACCCCGGAGAGCACCGTCGGTCGATAGAACAGCCCCTCACCCGGCCCACCAGTCTCCAGCCGCGCCCCGGCGGCGACGCTGGCCTCGACTATCTGGCAAACCCGCACATGCTGACGTTCGTTGATCAGCGGGCCGACCTGCGCCTGGCCCTGAGCGGCATCGCCGACCTGCAAGGCGTTGGCCTTGGCGACCAGCAACGCGGTCAGTTCATCGGCAATCGAGGCATGTGCCAGGATGCGTCCGGTGGCCATGCAGATCTGCCCCTGGTGCAACCAGGCGCCCCACGCGGCATTGCTGGCGGCCAGCGGCAGGTCGGCATCTTCCAGCACGATCAGCGAGTTCTTGCCGCCCAGCTCCAGAGCGACTTTCTTCAGGTTGCGACCGGCGGTCTCGGCCACCTTGCGCCCGGCGGCGGTGGAGCCGGTGAACGCGATCATGCCCACCCGCGGGTCCTCGCACAGCGCCTCGCCCGCCTGCGCCCCACCCGGCAGCACCTGCAGCACACCGGGCGGCAGGCCGGCATCCTGGAACAGCCGGGCAATCAGGAAGCCGCCGCTGACCGGCGTCTGCGGATCTGGTTTGAGCACCACCGCATTGCCCGCCGCCAGCGCCGGCGCCACCGCACGCAACGACAGCACCAGCGGAAAGTTGAATGGCGAGATCACCCCGACCACGCCGTGGGGCAGGCGCCGGGCGTAAGACAGACGCCCGGCGGCGCTGGGCAGGATCAGGCCATGGCCCTGGGACAGCAGGCCAGCGGCCTGGTGCAGGAGCACGACGGCCTCGCGGACCTCGTGGCTGCCCTTGAGCAGACTGCCGCCGGTCTCGCGGGCGACGAACAGCGCCAGTTCGTCGAAATGGATCTCTGCCAGCTGCGCCGCACGGCGAAACACTTCCGCCTTGTCGCGTGGCCCCAGCGCCTGCCAGGCAGGCTGAGTGCGGTGCGCGACCTGGCAGGCAGCGGCGACGTCCTCGGCGTTGGCCAGCGCAGTCTGGGTCAGGCACTGGCCCGTGGCCGGCTCGCGCACCGGGTTGGTTCCGCCCCGCGCTTCGACCCAGGCACCGTTGAAGAGCTTTGCATGCCACTGGCTTTCCTGCAGAAAGCCGGTGCGATTGATTGCAGACATAGACACCCCGAGTTCTTGTTTTCGTGGAGAACGCCGTGGCTGCTCATTGCATGAAGCGCCCGGCTCTCCAGGGCTGTTGAGCAAGGCGCGTGCCCGCTTCTCGGCAGTACGGGCGTGAAGGCTCTATCTCGGGGCGTAGCAAACCGCAGGTAAAAAAGGCCGGCTGTTCGGCCACTCGGCGAGATACGCAAATGATGAAACTTATGTTAATTACCCCTTCACCCCATGATCATTTCAGCAGGTGAAGGCATGCAGGCTCCCCGGCAACCCGCCAGCGCCCCCTTCCACGACTCGGCCGCGGACGACACGCCGATCCGCGGCGACAGCACGCAGTGGCAGGAAACCCAATCACCCACTTCCAGCGAACTGGCCGAATGCCTGTTCTTCTCCCCCGAAGATGGCCGCATCTGGCTCAACGATCAGCGCATGCTGCTGATGCACAGTTCGTCGTTCGGCGCGCTGCGTCGCGAATTCATCGACCACATGGGTCTGCAGCGTGCCCGCGGTCTGTTCACGCGCACCGGCTATCAGTCCGGAGCCCGTGACGCGCAACTCATCAGGACCCGCTGGCCGAACGCCGATCGCACTGCGGTGTTCTTCGCCGGTACTCGGCTGCACAGCCTGGAAGGTATGACCAAGGTCGAACCCCTGCACTTCAAGTTCGATGCCGATTCAGGCTTCTATGAAGGCGAGTTCCTCTGGCATCACTCGTGCGAGGCCGACGAGCACATCGCGGCGTGCGGCATCGGCCAGGACTCGGCGTGCTGGACCGAGATCGGCTATGCCACCGGTTATGTCAGCGGCCTGTTCGGGCGCCTGGTGATCTTCCGCGAGGTGGAGTGTCGGGCCATGGGCCACAAGGTCTGCCGGGTGATCGGCAAGACCGCCGAACAATGGGGTGACGTCAGTGCCGACCTCGCCTGCCTGTACGCCACTGACAGCAGCGCAGCAGCGCCCACGGCGCCACCGACCGCGCCCCGTGCGCAGGCGGTGACCACCGACCAACTGGTGCCGATCGGCGCCAGTGCGGCATTCACTGCGGCACGCCATGCCCTGCAACGTGTGGCACCGACACCGGCCACGGTGCTGATCGGCGGCGAATCCGGTGCGGGCAAAGAACTGTTCGCCCGCGAGCTACATCGCTTGAGCCCGCGTAGCGAAGCGTCCTTCGTGGCCCTGAACTGCGCCGCGATCCCCGAGAACCTGATCGAGGCCGAGCTGTTCGGCGTCGAGCGGGGCGCCTACACCGGCGCCAGCCACTCACGCCCGGGACGCTTCGAACGTGCTCACCAGGGCACCCTGTTCCTCGACGAGATCGCCTGCCTCAGCCTGCCCGGCCAAGGCAAGCTGCTGCGCGCTCTGCAAGAGCGCGAGGTGGAGCGGGTCGGCGGTGGCCAGCCGATCCGCGTCGACGTGCGGGTCGTCGCCGCGACCAACGTCGACCTGCGCCAGGAGGTCAAGGCCGGGCGCTTCCGGGAAGATCTGTTCTATCGCCTCAATGTGTACCCGATCACCCTGCCGCCCCTGCGCGAGCGCCGCGATGACATCCCGCTGCTCGCCGATGCCTTCCTGACCCGTTACTGCCGCGACTATGGGCGCACGCCAGCCGGCCTGACCATGCGCGCACTGAAGGCACTGCTACTGTACGACTTTCCCGGCAACGTCCGGGAACTGCAGAACCTCATCGAACGCGGCCTGATCGCCAGTGACGAGGGGCGCCCCATTGATCTGGTGCACCTGTTCCACAACGAACCCATGCCGCCGCAACTGTATTCGATCAGCCAGGCCGGCACGCTGACTACAGCCGTCGAGGCGCCCGCAAAGGCCGCATCCGGCTCGCTGCTGGAGCGCTTGCAGGCCTTGCAGATCACCCCGGATCTCGACGGGCTGGAGAAGCGTCTGCTCGACGAAGCACTGGCCAAGGCCGACGGCAACCTGGCCGCCGCCGCACGGCTACTGGGCCTGAGCCGCGCCCAGTTTGCCTACCGGCTGAAGAAACACGGCAACGGCCAGGCAGCTCAACCTTCCGGTTGATACCCGCCCGGCCTGCCGCATTGCACCATCGTGCTCATCACCTCCCAAGGAAACCACCCGATGAGCACCCATCAAGACTGGATCACCGTCGGCGCCCTGGCCGACGGCTTCGCCCCCGAAGCATTCATTCTGCCCAACCTGGCCGAGCTGGCCGGTCGCGCCTTCGAGCTGCACTTCGCCAACGGCTGGCGCATCAGCCATCGCTTCGACGCCGCACAGGTGCACTGGCAGGCGGCCGACGGCCACAGCCAGGGCAGCGCGACCTACCGGGCCACCTCGCTGCGCAATGGCATCTACCTGGTGGACTTTCTCAAGCACGAAGACGGCCGGGACTGGTCGATCAGCCTGGTGCTCGACACCCTCAGCGCTTCGTTCACGGCGGTGATCGGCGGTCTGCCGGACCAGGCCACCACCCATGAGGGGCTGTACCACCGCGCCCTGGCCGGCAAGCCACTCACCGGAGTGCAGGTGCAGTTCCTGCACGGCAGCCTGGACACGCCCTGGCGCGAAGGCGCCTGTCCGCATGCGCCCACCCTCGAGCTGGTGGGCCTGCGCAACCTGTACCGCTACAGCCCCACCGAGGTCTACGAGCACGTCTACCTGAACGGCGACTATTACAGCTGGCAGTGCCTGCGTGGTGTCGAGAAAGGCCTGTGCGACACCGACCGCGCGCACTATTACAAACTTGCCGAGCAACTCTACCTGTTCGTCTGGCGGGAAAAGATCGTCCCGACCCTGGGCCTGATCGTCATCGACCTGCAGCAGCACCGCAGCGACGGCAAGATCTTCGGCTACGCCGGTGACCGCTTCGACACCCTGAGCAATTTCCCGGTGGCCTCCTATTGCCGGGTGCTCAACACCACGGAGTACGGCCTCGATGACTAGGACCGTGCTGATCACCGGCGCCGGCAGCGGGATCGGTGCCGCGTGCGCCCGGCGCCTGGCCGAGGACGGTGTCGGCCTGGTGCTAGTGGGGCGGCGCCGTGAGGCGCTGCAGCAGGTCGCCGAGCAGACCGGCGGCCTGGTGCTGGCGGGCGATGCCGCCTGCCCACAGACCTGGAACGGCTTCATCGAGCAGGTGCGCGAGCACTGCGGCGGGCTCGATGCCCTGCTGGCCTGCGCCGGCGGTCATGGCCTGGGCAGTGCCACGCAGACCAGCCCGGCAACCTGGGAAGCCGCCCTGCGCAGCAACCTCGACAGCGCCTTCTACAGCGCCAGGGCCTGCCTGCCGTTGTTGGCCGAGCGTCGCGGCAGCATCGTGTTGCTCGGATCCATCGCCTCTCTGGCCGCCGGCCCGGAGGTGTGCGGCTACACCACCGCCAAGCATGCCTTGCTCGGCCTGAACCGCTCCCTGGCGCGTGACTATGGTGCGCAGGGTGTACGGGTCAATTGCGTATGCCCCGGCTGGGTCCGCACGCCAATGGCCGACGAAGAGATGCAACTGCTGATGCAGCACTACGCCGAAGACCTGGACACCGCCTACGCCCGGGTCACCGCCGACGTGCCGCTACGTCGCCCCGCCCTGCCGGAGGAAATCGCCAGCCTGTGCCGCTTCCTGATCAGCGACGAGGCCAGCATCCTCACGGGCACGACCCTGGTCGCCGACGGCGGCTCGAGCATCGTCGACGTACCGACACTGGCCTACACACGCTTGGGAGGTACCTGATGCTGGATTTCACTCACCAGACCGTACTGGTCACCGGCGGTGCTCAGGGCATTGGCCAGGCCATCGTCGAAGCCTTCAGCCAGCGCGGCGCGCGGGTGGTGATCGCCGACCTCAACCTCGGTGCCGCGCAAGCGCTGGCCGACAGCTTGCAGCGCCAGGGTCGCCCGGCCGAAGCACGCCAGGTGGACCTGGCCGACGGCCAGGCGATCACTGGACTGCTGGGCAACCTGGAGCGACTCGATGTGCTGGTGCACAACGCCGCTTATTTTCCTCTCACGCCGCTGGAACAGATCACCCCGGCAATTCTGCAGCGCACCCTGGACGTCAACCTGGCGGCGCTGTTCTGGTTGACCCAGGCGGCTTTGCCGCTGTTCAAGCGTCAGGGTGCCGGCAACATCCTGGTCACCTCGTCGGTGACCGGCCCTCGGGTGGCCTTTCCGGGCCTGAGCCATTACGCCGCCTCCAAGGCCGGGGTCAATGGTTTCATTCGTAGCGCGGCACTGGAGCTGGCGCCGCATGGCGTGAGGGTCAACGGGGTGGAACCCGGGATGATCGCCACGCCCGCGATGGGCAACCTCGGCGACCAGACGCTCAGCCAGCGCATCGCCAATGCCGTGCCACTTGGCCGGCTCGGCGCGCCGGCCGACATTGCCGGGGCCATGCTCTACCTCGCCTCGGACCTGGCCGGCTATGTCACCGGCCAGACCCTCATCGTCGACGGCGGCGCCACCTTGCCGGAAACCCTGGCAAGCCTGGACTGAGCCGGGCTGGCCCTGGCACGCAGTGACAACGTCGGGGTCAGCCAGGGACAAGACAACCGCTGGCAGCCGGTTGTCCAATGACCCGCATTCACACAGGAGTGCACCCATGGCATTGACGGTAATAGAGAAGCACGTCCGGCTCGCTGACCTCGAGCCCTGGGGCGACGTCACGGACTTGGGGGCGGAACGGCTCGAAGGCGAGGTCAGGATCTTCGGCCGGATGACCTCAGGCACGCCGGACGATGCCGTGAGCAGCGGTTACTTTGGCGCCACTCAGGGCCGCTTCCGCATGGTCTACCCCTTCGACGAACACGCCACCGTGGTGACCGGAGAACTACAGCTGACCGATGAAAGTACCGGCCAGACCAGTCGTTACCAGGCCGGCGACAGCTGGTTCGTGACCAAAGGCACGCCAGTGCTCTGGGAAGTGCTCAGCGCCAGCTTCGTGAAGCACTACTTCGCCGTCGCCTGAACAGGCTGGAGTGAAAGAAAAACACCCCGACGGCAGGCCGGTCGGGGTGTTTTGCCTGGCTTCAGCCCTTGGCCGCGACCTGCGCCTCGGCCGTTTGCGGGTAGGCATATTCGAACACCCGCACCACTTCCGAGGCATGCCAGGCCGCCGCCGCGGTGCCGTCCGATGGCCCACTGAAGCGTCCCAGCCGCTCGGCACACTCGAAGAAACCGGTGCGCGGCAGACGGCTGGCACCCTGGCTGATCACCAATGAACTGCGCAGCGGCTGCTCGGCCTTGGCGTCCAGGGCGGCGAGGTATTCAAGGGCGGCGGTGAGGGTCTGCATGGCCGGGCTGGGCAGTTGCAGACGCTCCAGCAGCGCACGATAGGTGACCAGATGACGTTGATGACGGGCCTGGTCCAGCTCGCTCAGCAACTGTTCCCAGTTCTGGCGGCTGATACGCACGCTCATGAGTCACCCCGCCAGCCGGCCACCCCCAGGTGCCAGGCCAGGCTGCGCTTGATCGCGGCATCAGGTTCGCGGGTGCCGTTTTCGATCAGCTCAAGGTAGGACGGGCTGATGCCCACCGAACGGGCCAGGCTGGCCGGTTCCAGACCCTTGGCCTGGCGCAGCGCCGCCACCTGGTCGAAACCGGGCAGTTCGGCACTGGCCGGTGGCGCAGCGGCAGCTGCCGACGCAGAGGGTTGGGCGACCCCGGCAGCCTTCAGCAGCGCCTGATACTGTGCCCAAGGCAGCACGGCGTATTCGGGCTCGCCGTCACGAGAAATGACCTGAAGATCCATACGACCCCCTGTGCTGGATGTGGACTTATCAAGAAAATATGGCCCACATCTTAACAGTGCACGAGGGGGTCTTGCCCACCCGCCCGTGCCGGACGGATGGCGTCGGAACCTCAGGCCTTGCCTTTTTCCTGCTCCAGCAGCGCCTGAGTGGCCGGCAGGCGCTCGACCACCACGAGTTTTTCCGGGGGTTGCTGGTCACGCCAGGCGCGGAAGGCATCCAGTTCGTCAGTGAGGTGCTTCATGATCCAGGCGAGCACGGCGACGTCATCGAGCATGCCAAGGCCGGGTATCCAGTCTGGAATGGCATCCAGCGGACTGAGGAAATACATCAGGCCGGCGACGATGGAAACGATGGCCTTGGTGCTGATGGCACGGTACTCACCCCGCCAATAGGCCAGGCACAAGGCCTGCAACAGGCGCAGATCATCCTTGATGCGTCCTAGGCGGCTGCCTTCGCTAGAGCCCTTGCGGGCCACGGCGAACAGCAGCGCCGGCAGACGTCCGGCGGCCAGCAGGCGGCGTGCACCGGGCAGGAAACGAACGAAGTTCCAGGGGCCTTTCATGGTCACTCCCATCTGGCACCGCAACAGCGACGTACCGGTCGCCGCCTCGGGCGCTGCGTATGAACATTGGATGTGTGTCATGTTATCCACATATTTTGTGGATAACCTTGTGAACAGCCGTGTTTTTCCCGCCTGAGTGCCCCGGACTACGGGGGTCGCCTTCAAATCGGGCGTTTTTTGGCCACCGGAAAAGTCCTGTTAAAACGTTGACTTAGCTCAAGGGGCGCTGGCCCGATTGTCAGACAGAAGCTTTACGGGGTGCCTGGTAGTGGGACTGCACCGAGCATAAAGCGTTCGCCCGGAAAGCAAAACGCCCCGCGATGCGGGGCGTTTCGAGTGACAGGCCAGAATTACTTCTTGGCCTGGTCTTTCTTGGCGGGTGCTTCGGCCGGAGCGGCCTCTTCTTCCTCGTCAGCGGCACCGGCTGGAGCAGCGGACGGATCCTTGATACCCAGCAGTTCCAGGTCGAAGATCAGCACGGAGTTGGCCGGAATCACCGGGCTCGGGCTCTGCGCGCCGTAGGCCAGCTCACTCGGGATGTAGAGCTTGATCTTCTCGCCCACGTGCATCAGTTGCAGACCTTCGACCCAACCCGGGATCACGCCGCCAACCGGCAGGTCGATCGGGCTGCCGCGCTCGACGGAGCTGTCGAAGACCTTGCCGTCGATCAGCTTGCCTTCATAGTGGACGGTGACCACATCGCTAGGCTTGGGCTGAGGGCCGTCGGCCTTCTTCACCACTTCATACTGCAGGCCCGAAGCGGTGGTGATCACACCAGGCTTCTTGCCATTTTCTTCGAGAAACTTCTTGCCCGCCGCAGCGGCTTCTTCGCTCTGCTTGGCCAGGCGCTCTTCAGCGCGCTTCTGCAGGTCAGCGAAGGCTGAGATGAGGTCTTCGTCCTTGATCTTCTGCTCTTTCTTGCCGATGGCATCTTCGATACCCAGGGCAACAGCCTTGGAATCCAGATCGTCCATACCTTCCTGGGCGAGGCTCTTGCCCATGTTCAGGCCGATACCGTAGGAGGCCTTTTGCGCCGGCGTTTTCAGCTCGACGGTACTGGCCTGTTTGTCACAACCTGCGAGTACCAGACCAACCAGGGCAATCGCCGCTGCCAACCGATGCTGTTTCATGCTGTTTCCTTGTTCATGCGCCGAAAGGGCAAACGAATAAAGCCGCGAGCTTATCAGGCTGCCGCGATCAATGGCTACCGCCATAAGAGAGCCAAAACCTCAATAAGTTCAGGCAAATAGCGTCTGCATACAGGTGGACGGCGAGTCATTCAGGGGAGGTTCAGTGAGCACTGCCGCAACGGACAGGTCGAGAGCCCGTCGCAGAGCGCTTGGGGCAGATAGCACAAAGGCGACCCGAAGGTCGCCTTTGTGACGGTGATGCAGGCCGTTCAGTGAGCCTGCATCGAATATGGCGCAGCGGACGGGACTCGAACCCGCGACCCCCGGCGTGACAGGCCGGTATTCTAACCGACTGAACTACCGCTGCGCATGACACT
>NZ_CAJYVE010000017.1 GCF_913777995.1 uncultured Pseudomonas sp.
AAGGGGGTAAGCCGGCAGGGAAGCCGGCTTAGGCGCACTGGGCCAGGGACGGCCCATTGCGCCGACCCCCTGGAATGGCGCCGGAAGGAGGGAAGTCTGCCCGCAGGGCAGACCCAAGCCAGGAGCAGTGGCTTTTGGTTACTTTTGGCCGAAACCAAAAGTAACCCGCCGTAAAGGCGGAAAGGTGACTCAAGGGCACTGATGCAGCGACGGGTGTACCCGCTCCAGATAGCCTTCCATTCGCGAGCAAGCCGCAAGGCGCTTAATCGAACCGTATTGGCTTTAGCCGCGAAAGCGCCAGGCAATTCACTGCATTTGTTGTGGTCATGCGGTCGCTTCGCGGCTGAAGCCGCTCCTATCCAGTCTAACTGACCAGTATTGCGGCTAGCCGCTTCTGCCGAAGCGGGGCTTATGGGGCGGTGAATCGAGCCAGGAAAAAAACCATGTGGACAAGATGATGGCCAGGCGCTTATCGTGCGCGCAGGCCGCCTCATGTGGCCAACGTCGCTCGGACGGTTCCGGGCGCTTACGTCTGCGAGATTCTCATGGCTGACCAAGGTTTGCCGCGCCGCTTTGCGCGCATCGATCGACTCCCTCCCTACGTCTTCAACATCACCGCCGAACTCAAGATGGCCGCGCGTCGTCGTGGCGAAGACATCATCGACCTGAGCATGGGCAACCCCGACGGGGCTACGCCGCCGCACATCGTCGAAAAGCTCGTCACCGTCGCCCAGCGCGAAGACACCCACGGCTATTCCACCTCGCGGGGTATTCCGCGTCTGCGCCGGGCCATTTCCAACTGGTACAAGAAGCGCTACGAAGTCGATATCGACCCGGAGAGCGAAGCCATCGTCACCATTGGCTCCAAGGAGGGCTTGGCGCACCTGATGCTCGCCACCCTCGACCAGGGCGACACCGTGCTGGTGCCCAACCCCAGTTATCCGATCCACATCTACGGTGCCGTGATTGCCGGCGCCCAGGTGCGGTCGGTGCCGCTGGTGCCGGGCGTGGACTTCTTCGCCGAGCTGGAGAAGGCCATTCGTGGCTCGATCCCCAAGCCGAAGATGATGATCCTCGGTTTTCCGTCCAACCCCACTTCGCAATGCGTGGAGCTGGACTTCTTCGAGCGTGTGGTGGCGCTGGCCAAGCAGTACGACGTGCTGGTGGTCCACGACCTGGCCTATGCCGACATCGTCTACGACGGCTGGAAGGCCCCGTCGATCATGCAGATCCCCGGCGCCAAGGACATCGCGGTGGAGTTCTTCACCCTGTCCAAGAGCTACAACATGGCCGGCTGGCGGATCGGCTTCATGGTCGGCAACCCCGAGCTGGTCGGCGCCCTGGCGCGGATCAAGAGCTACCACGACTACGGCACCTTCACCCCGCTGCAGGTGGCGGCCATCGCGGCCCTGGAAGGCGACCAGCAATGCGTGCTGGACATCGCCGAGCAGTACCGCCAGCGCCGCAACGTGCTGGTCAAGGGTCTGCATGAGCTGGGCTGGATGGTCGAGAACCCCAAGGCCTCGATGTACGTGTGGGCGAAGATCCCCGATGCCTACGCGCACCTCGGCTCGCTGGAGTTCGCCAAGAAGCTGCTGGCCGAAGCCAAGGTGTGCGTCTCGCCAGGCATCGGTTTCGGTGAATACGGCGACGACCATGTGCGCTTCGCGCTGATCGAGAACCAGGACCGCATTCGCCAGGCGGTACGTGGCATCCGCGCCATGTTCCGCGCCGATGCCCAGCAGGCGAGCCAGCCGGCTTCCTGATCGACCGGCCTCCTGCGCCGCGCGTGCGGGAGGCCTCTGCTGTAGGGCCGGCTTGAGCCGCGATACTGGTCAGTTGGACGCTCTTCGGCCTTTGTTGAGCGAGCTTGCTCGCGAACAGGTCGGCAAACCCCATGCATCTGCTGTGAACGTGACGCCGCCTTCGCGAGCAAGCTCGCTCCCACGGTCCAACTCACCTGTATTGCGGCTAAAGCCGCTCCTGGCGGCCAGCTGCGCCGATAGCATCGCTCCCCCTCCTTGTATCGCCCGCCCGACTTGTCTGAATACGCCATCGGCATGCTGTGCCCAGTGCTCTGGCGTGCCTGAACAGCCCCCCTGACGAGCTCTTCCAGGCAGCCCGCCGACTGCCGGAAAAGCCCCTGCAGCCGGGCTTTTCGCCGGATCGGGGGTTCGCTTGCGGTTGGTCTCGACGGCCTGGCGTGGCGGATTGTTCCGTGGTCTGTCGCGCATGTCGTAAACGCGCCTTTGCGTGGCGCGCGCAGGCATCTGGATCGCCTTGGCCGGCCCTACCATCGCAGTCACTGGGTAGCCAACCCTCCCGATCAATAATGAAAGGCGCCGCGACGCCGCTGGGGATACGCGATGTTCAGCAAACAAGATCAGATTCAGGGTTATGACGATGCACTGCTGGCGGCCATGAATGCCGAGGAGCAGCGCCAGGAAGACCACATCGAACTCATCGCCTCTGAGAACTACACCAGCAAGCGCGTGATGCAGGCGCAGGGTAGCGGCTTGACCAACAAATACGCCGAAGGCTACCCGGGCAAGCGTTACTACGGCGGCTGCGAGCACGTCGACAAGGTCGAGCAACTGGCCATCGACCGCGCCAAGCAGCTGTTCGGTGCCGATTACGCCAACGTCCAGCCGCACTCCGGTTCGTCGGCCAACTCCGCCGTCTACCTGGCGCTGCTGCAGGCTGGCGACACCATCCTGGGCATGAGCCTGGCCCACGGCGGCCACCTGACCCACGGTGCCAAGGTGTCGTCTTCGGGCAAGCTGTACAACGCCGTGCAGTACGGCATCGACACCACCACCGGGCTGATCGACTACGACGAAGTCGAGCGCCTGGCGGTCGAGCACAAGCCGAAGATGATCGTCGCCGGCTTCTCGGCCTACTCCAAGACCCTCGACTTCCCGCGCTTCCGCGCCATCGCCGACAAGGTCGGGGCGCTGCTGTTCGTCGACATGGCCCACGTGGCCGGTCTGGTCGCCGCTGGCCTGTACCCCAACCCGATTCCGTTCGCCGACGTGGTCACCACCACCACCCACAAGACCCTGCGCGGTCCGCGTGGCGGCCTGATCCTGGCCAAGGCCAACGAAGAAATCGAGAAGAAGCTCAACGCCGCAGTGTTCCCTGGCGCCCAGGGCGGCCCGCTGATGCATGTCATCGCCGCCAAGGCCGTGTGCTTCAAAGAAGCGCTGGAGCCAGGCTTCAAGGCCTACCAGCAGCAGGTCATCGATAACGCCCAGGCCATGGCCAAGGTGTTCATCGAGCGTGGCTACGACGTGGTCTCCGGTGGCACCGACAACCACCTGTTCCTGGTCAGCCTGATCCGTCAGGGTCTCACCGGCAAGGACGCGGACGCCGCCCTGGGCCGCGCGCACATCACCGTGAACAAGAACGCCGTACCCAACGACCCACAATCACCTTTCGTGACCTCGGGCCTGCGCATCGGCACCCCGGCCGTCACCACCCGTGGGTTCAAGCAAGCCCAGTGCATCGCGCTGGCCGGCTGGATCTGCGACATCCTCGACAACCTCGGCGATGCCGATGTCGAGGCCAATGTCGCCGGCCAGGTGGCCGCCCTGTGCGCCGATTACCCGGTCTACCGCTGAGTCAGGAGTCGCCTACCATGCAACGTTATTCAGGCTTCGGCCTCTTCAAGCACTCCCTCAGCCACCACGAGAACTGGCAGCGCATGTGGCGTACGCCCACGCCCAAGCAGGTCTACGATGTGGTCATCGTCGGCGGTGGCGGCCACGGCCTGGCCACGGCCTACTACCTGGCCAAGGAACACGGCATCACCAACGTCGCGGTGATCGAGAAGGGCTACCTGGGCGGCGGCAACACCGCCCGTAACACCACCATCGTGCGCTCCAACTACCTGTGGGACGAGTCGGCCCACCTGTACGAGCACGCCATGAAACTGTGGGAAGGCCTGTCGCAGGACCTCAACTACAACGTGATGTTCTCCCAGCGTGGGGTGTACAACCTGTGCCACACCCTGCAGGACATCCGTGACTCCGAGCGTCGGGTCAGCGCCAACCGCCTCAACGGCGTGGACGGTGAACTGCTCAATACCGAGCAGGTCGCGGCGGAGATTCCGTACCTGGACTGCTCGAAGAACACCCGCTACCCGATCCTTGGCGCCACCGTGCAACGGCGCGGCGGCGTGGCCCGTCACGACGCCGTGGCCTGGGGCTTCGCCCGTGCTGCCGACGCCCTGGGCGTCGACCTGATCCAGCAGACCGAAGTCACTGGCTTTCGCAAGCAGAACGGCGTGTGCATCGGCGTGGAAACCACCAAGGGCTTCATCGGCGCCAAGCGCGTCGGCGTGGTCACGGCCGGTAACTCCGGGCACATGGCCAAGCTGGCCGGCTTCCGCCTGCCGCTGGAATCCCACCCGCTGCAGGCGCTGGTGTCCGAGCCGATCAAGCCGATCATCGACAGCGTGATCATGTCCAACGCCGTGCACGGCTACATCAGCCAGTCCGACAAGGGCGACCTGGTCATCGGTGCCGGTATCGACGGCTGGGTCGGCTACGGCCAGCGCGGTTCCTACCCGGTGATCGAACACACCATCCAGGCCATCGTCGAGATGTTCCCGGTGTTGTCGCGGGTGCGCATGAACCGCCAGTGGGGCGGCATCGTCGACACCTCGCCGGACGCCTGCCCGATCATCTCCAAGACGCCCGTGCCGAACATGTTCTTCAACTGCGGCTGGGGTACCGGCGGCTTCAAGGCCACCCCTGGCTCGGGCAACGTGTTTGCCGCGAGCCTGGCCAAAGGCGAAATGCACCCACTGGCGGCACCGTTCTCCATGGATCGTTTCCACAATGGTGCGCTGATCGACGAGCACGGCGCTGCTGCCGTGGCTCACTAACAGGAGGATTGCGAACATGCTTTATATCTTCTGTCCTCACTGTGGCGAGCATCGCTCCGAAGAGGAATTCCACTCGGCCGGCCAGGCGCACATCCCGCGCCCGCTGGACCCGAACGCCTGCTCCGACGAAGAGTGGGGCGACTACATGTTCTTCCGTGACAACCCGCGCGGCATCCACCACGAGCTGTGGGACCACGCGGCCGGCTGCCGGCAGTACTTCAACGTCACGCGCAACACCGTGACCTACGAAATCCTCGAAACCTATCCGATTGGCGCCAAGCCACAGTTCACCGCCGAGGGAGACAAGGTATGAGCCAGAGCAACCGACTGCCCAATGGCGGCCGTATCGACCGCAGCAAGGTGCTCAACTTCACCTTCAACGGCCAGACCTACCAGGGCTTTGCCGGCGACTCCCTGGCCTCGGCCCTGCTGGCCAACGGCGTGGACGTGATCGGCCGCAGCTTCAAGTACTCGCGCCCGCGCGGCATCTTCGCTGCCGGTGCCGAAGAGCCGAACGCCGTGCTGCAGCTGGGCGCCACCGAAGCCACCCAGATCCCCAACGTGCGCGCCACCCAGCAGGCGCTGTATTCCGGCCTGGTGGCCAGCAGCACCAACGGCTGGCCGAGCGTCAATACCGACGTGATGGGCATCCTGGGCAAGGTCGGCGGCAGCATGATGCCGCCCGGTTTCTACTACAAGACCTTCATGTACCCGCAGTCCTTCTGGATGACGTACGAGAAGTACATCCGCAAGGCCGCCGGCCTGGGCCGTTCGCCAACCGATAACGACCCTGACCGCTACGACAACATGAACCAGCACTGCGACGTGCTGGTGGTCGGTGCCGGCCCTGCCGGCCTGGCCGCTGCCCTGGCCGCCGGCCGCAGCGGGGCGCGGGTGATCCTCGCCGACGAACAGGAAGAATTCGGCGGCAGCCTGCTCGACAGCCGCGAAAGCCTCGATGGCAAGCCGGCCAGCGAGTGGGTTGCCAGCGTGGTGGCCGAGCTGGCTGGGCTGGACAACGTCCTGCTGCTGCCACGGGCCACCGTCAACGGCTACCACGACCACAACTTCCTGACCATTCACGAACGCCTCACCGACCACCTCGGTGACCGTGCGCCGATCGGCCAGGTGCGTCAGCGCATCCACCGGGTACGCGCCAAGCGCGTGGTCCTGGCCACCGGCACCCACGAGCGTCCGCTGGTTTACGCCAACAACGACGTGCCGGGCAACATGCTCGCCGGTGCCGTGTCCACCTACGTGCGCCGCTACGGTGTGGCACCGGGCAAGAAGCTGGTGCTGTCGACCAACAACGACTACGCCTACCGCGTCGCCCTGGACTGGGCCGACGCCGGTCTGCAAGTGGTGGCCATCGCTGATGCGCGCCACAACCCACGCGGTTCGCTGGTCGAGGAAGCCCGCGCCAAGGGCCTGCGCATCCTCACCTCCAGCGCGGTGATCGAGGCGCGTGGCAGCAAGCGCGTAACCGGTGCCCGCGTCGCGGCCATCGACCTGAAAACCATGAAAGTCACCAGCCCCGGCGAGTGGCTGGATGCCGACCTGATTGCCAGTTCCGGCGGCTACAGCCCGGTGGTGCACCTGGCTTCGCACCTGGGTGGCCGTCCGGTATGGCGTGAAGACATCCTCGGCTTCGTGGCCGGCGATGCGCCACAGAAGCGCGTCTGCGTCGGTGGCCTGAACGGCGTGTACAACCTGGGTGACACCCTGGCCGATGGTTTCGAAGGGGGCGTGCGCGCCGCCAGCGAGGCCGGTTTCTCGGCCGTCGAAGGCGTGCTGCCGAAAGCCGTCAACCGCACCGAAGAGCCCACCGTGGCGCTGTTCCAGGTGCCCCACGACAAAGGCACGGCGCGTGCGCCCAAGCAGTTCGTCGACCTGCAGAACGACGTCACCGCCGCGGCCATCGAACTGGCCACCCGCGAGGGCTTCGAGTCGGTCGAGCACGTCAAGCGCTACACCGCGCTGGGCTTCGGTACCGACCAGGGCAAACTGGGCAACGTCAACGGCCTGGCCATCGCCGCCCGCTCGCTGAACGTGACCATCCCTGAGATGGGCACCACCATGTTCCGCCCGAACTACACCCCGGTGACCTTCGGCGCCATCGCCGGCCGCCACTGCGGGCACATCTTCGAGCCGGTGCGTTTCACCGCCCTGCATGCCTGGCACGTGAAGAACGGTGCCGAGTTCGAAGACGTCGGCCAGTGGAAACGCCCCTGGTACTTCCCCAAGAATGGCGAAGACATGCATGCCGCCGTGGCTCGCGAGTGCAAGGCCGTGCGTGACAGCGTCGGCCTGCTGGATGCCTCGACCCTCGGCAAGATCGACATCCAGGGCCCGGATGCCCGCGAGTTCCTCAACCGCGTGTACACCAACGCCTGGACCAAGCTGGACGTGGGCAAGGCCCGCTACGGCCTGATGTGCAAGGAAGACGGCATGGTCTTCGACGACGGCGTGACCGCCTGTGTCGCCGACAACCACTTCGTGATGACCACCACCACCGGCGGCGCCGCCCGGGTGCTGCAGTGGCTGGAGCTGTACCACCAGACCGAATGGCCGGACCTGAAGGTGTACTTCACCTCCGTCACCGACCACTGGGCGACCCTGACCCTGTCCGGCCCCAACAGCCGCAAGCTGCTGGCCGAGCTGACTGACATCGACCTGGGCCGCGAAGCCTTCCCGTTCATGACCTGGAAGGAGGGCAACGTCGCCGGCGTACCGGCACGGGTGTTCCGTATCTCGTTCACCGGTGAGCTGTCGTACGAGGTCAACGTGCAGGCCGACTACGCCATGGGCGTGCTGGAAAAGATCGCCGAGGCCGGCAAGAAGTACAACCTGACCCCGTACGGCACCGAGACCATGCACGTGCTGCGCGCCGAGAAGGGCTTCATCATCGTCGGTCAGGACACCGACGCCTCGATGACCCCCGACGACCTGAACATGGGCTGGTGCGTAGGCCGTACCAAGCCGTTCTCGTGGATCGGCTGGCGTGGCATGAACCGCGAAGACTGCGTGCGCGAGCAGCGCAAGCAGCTGGTCGGCCTGAAGCCGGTGGACCCCAAGCGCTGGCTGCCTGAAGGCGCCCAGCTGGTGTTCGACCCGAACCAGTCGATTCCGATGAAGATGGTCGGCCACGTGACCTCCAGCTACGCGCACAACTCCCTGGGTTATTCCTTTGCCCTGGCAGTGGTGAAGGGCGGTATCAACCGCATGGGCGAGAAGGTCTACGCGCCGCTGGCCGATGGCAGCGTGATCGAGGCGGAGATCGTTTCGTCGGTGTTCTTCGATCCGAAGAACGAGCGCCAGAACGTCGAATGAGGAATGTGGGAGCGGCGCCAGCCGCTCCCACCGGGCAACACAACAGAATTCATAACAGGTGCGTCATGACTACAGTCAACGTATACCAGCAACGCCCCACCACCGGTGCCAAGGCCGAGCAGCCGCTGTACCACGCCGGCCTCGACAAGCTGGTCGGCAAGGGCCACACCAATCCCGGCGTGTCACTGCGCGACAAGAAGCTGCTGGGCCACCTGACCATTCGTGGTAATGGCCACGACGCGGCGTTCGCCGCTGGCGTCAAGCAGGCCCTGGGCCTGGAACTGCCTGGCCCGCTGGGCCTGGTGATCGACGGCGAGCGCTCGCTGCAATGGCTCGGCCCGGACGAATGGGTACTGATCGTGCCGACCGGCGAAGAGTTCGAAGCCGAGAAGCAACTGCGCGCTGCGCTGGACGGCCAGCACATCGCGATCGTCAATGTCAGCGGCGGCTGGTCGATCCTCGAACTGACCGGTCCGAACGTGATCGACGTGCTGAAGAAGTCCACCAGCTACGACGTGCACCCGAGCAACTTCCCGGTCGGCAAGGCCGTGGGTACGGTGTTCGCCAAGTCGCAACTGGTGATTCGCCGGACCGCCGAAGATACTTGGGAGCTGCTGGTACGCCGCAGCTTCTCCGACTACTGGTGGCTGTGGCTGCAGGACGCCGCAGCGGAATATGGCCTGGGCATCAAGGGCTGATTGCCCACGGTGCAATTGACGTCAGCCAGACTCGGTAGGCGTGGCTTCAGCCGCGAAAAGCTCAGCAAAGCCAATCTTCGCGGCTGAAGCCGTTCCTACAGGGGGCGGCGCCTCGCTGTATCTGTTTAAGGAATGACCTTCATGAGCCGTGCCCCCGATACCTGGATCCTCACCGCCGATTGCCCCAGTGTGCTGGGCACGGTGGATGCGGTGACCCGCTACCTGTTCGAGCAGGGCTGTTATGTCACCGAGCATCACTCCTTCGACGACCGGTTGTCTGGGCGTTTCTTCATCCGTGTGGAGTTCCGCCAGCCTGACGGCTTCGACGAGGCCGCGTTCCGTGCGGGCCTGGCCGAGCGTGGCGCTGCGTTCGGCATGCTGTTCGAGCTGACCGCCCCCCACTACCGGCCCAAGGTGGTGATCATGGTCTCGAAGGCCGACCACTGCCTGAACGACCTGCTGTACCGCCAGCGCATCAATCAGCTGTCCATGGACGTGGTTGCGGTGGTCTCCAACCACCCGGACCTGGAACCGCTGGCCAGCTGGCATTCGATTCCCTACCACCACTTCCCGCTGGACCCGAACGACAAGCCGGCCCAGGAAGCCAAGGTCTGGCAGGTCATCGAAGACACCGGCGCCGAGCTGGTGATTCTCGCCCGCTACATGCAGGTGCTGTCGCCAGAGCTGTGCCGCAAGCTCGACGGCAAGGCGATCAACATCCACCACTCGCTGCTGCCCGGTTTCAAGGGCGCCAAGCCCTACCACCAGGCTTACAACAAGGGCGTCAAGCTGGTGGGCGCCACCGCGCACTACATCAACAACGACCTGGACGAAGGCCCGATCATCGCCCAGGGCGTCGAAGTGGTGGACCATTCGCACTACCCCGAGGACCTCATCGCCAAGGGCCGCGACATCGAGTGCCTGACCCTGGCCCGCGCGGTGGGCTATCACATCGAGCGGCGGGTATTTCTGAACGCCAATCGCACCGTGGTGCTCTGAGCGCCAGCCTCTTCTACGCTTGTCACACCTGTTTGCAATCGATCCGTGCCCGTCTGGGCACGTGTCGTTTTTGGAATGCCCGAAGGCGGTGTGACTGCAAGCGTTTTTGCCGATTCGGCGCATTCTTGCCAGCAGGACCCCCAGGGTTGTCAGGTATCGGCAGGCTCGTTCGGCCAATGCAGGCAGCCCTCCCTCGTCAATAACAAATAGAGAGGTGACATGCATGTCTGGAAACCGCGGTGTGGTGTATCTCGGCGCTGGCAAGGTCGAAGTACAGAAAATCGATTACCCGAAAATGCAGGACCCGCGCGGTCGCAAGATCGAACACGGGGTGATTCTGCGGGTGGTGTCCACCAACATCTGTGGCTCTGACCAGCACATGGTGCGCGGTCGCACCACGGCGCAGGTCGGCCTGGTGCTGGGCCACGAGATCACCGGTGAGGTGATCGAGAAAGGCTCGGACGTCGAGAACCTGCAGATCGGCGACCTGGTTTCGGTACCCTTCAACGTGGCCTGTGGCCGCTGCCGCTCCTGCAAGGAAATGCACACCGGCGTGTGCCTGACCGTCAACCCGGCGCGTGCCGGCGGTGCCTACGGCTACGTCGACATGGGCGACTGGACCGGTGGCCAGGCCGAGTACGTGCTCGTCCCTTACGCCGACTTCAACCTGCTGAAACTGCCTAACCGCGACAAGGCCATGGAGAAGATCCGTGACCTGACCTGCCTGTCCGACATCCTGCCGACCGGCTATCACGGTGCTGTCACTGCCGGTGTAGGCCCGGGCAGTACTGTCTACGTGGCCGGTGCCGGCCCTGTCGGTCTGGCGGCCGCTGCCTCGGCCCGCCTGCTGGGCGCTGCGGTGGTCATCGTCGGCGACCTGAACCCGGCGCGTCTGGCGCACGCCAAGGCCCAGGGCTTCGAAATCGCCGACCTGTCCAAGGACACGCCGCTGCACGAGCAGATCGCTGACCTGCTGGGCGAGCCGGAAGTGGACTGCGCGGTCGACGCCGTGGGCTTCGAAGCCCGTGGCCATGGCCATGAAGGCGCCAAGCACGAGGCTCCCGCCACCGTGCTGAACTCGCTGATGCAGGTTACCCGCGTAGCCGGCAAGATCGGTATTCCGGGCCTGTACGTGACCGAAGACCCGGGCGCGGTGGATGCCGCTGCCAAGGTCGGTGCCCTGAGCATTCGTTTCGGCCTGGGCTGGGCCAAGTCGCACAGCTTCCACACCGGCCAGACCCCGGTGATGAAGTACAACCGTGCCCTGATGCAGGCCATCATGTGGGACCGCATCAACATTGCCGAAGTGGTGGGTGTGCAGGTCATCAGCCTGGATGACGCGCCGCGTGGCTACGGCGAGTTCGATGCCGGCGTGCCGAAGAAATTCGTCATCGACCCGCACAAGATGTTCAGCGCCGCCTGATGTGAATAGGGCGGTTCAGCCGCGCGCTCGTCGCGGCTGAACCGCCCCATAGGTGCTCTTGGGCTTTTGTAGGAGCGAGCTTGCTCGCGAAAGGGCCGTTAGCGCCGCAGCATCTGGGGTGAACGTGAGGGACTCATAGCGAGCAAGCTCGCTCCAACAAAAGCTCGTCTAACTGAGTTCCTCGCGGCTGAAGCCACTCCTACCGATGTTCTACAGATTCTGGAATTCCTGCCTGAGCTGCGCGATGCGCGCGTTCTTGTCCAGCCACAGCTGGTTCACCCACTCCTGCACCTGGCTGCGGAAGGCCGGGTCGTTCTCGTAGTCACCCTGCCACAGCGCCGGGTCGAGTTCGCGGGTGCGAATGTCGACGATCACCCTCGGCACCGTACCGCACAGCAAGTCCCAGAAACCTGGGGTCTTGCCTTCTGGATACACCACCGTCACGTCGAGAATGGCATCGAGCTGTTCTCCCATCGCCGCCAGTACGAAGGCCACTCCGCCAGCCTTGGGCTTGAGCAGGTGCTCGTAGGGTGATGCCTGTGCGCGGTGCTTGGCCGGGGTGAAACGCGTACCTTCAAGGTAGTTGACGATAGTCACCGGCTGGCGCTTGAACAGCTCGCAGGCGGCCTTGGTGATTTCCAGGTCCTTGCCTTTGAGTTCTGGATTCTTGGCCAGGAAGGCCTTGCTGTAGCGCTTCATGAACGGATAATCCAGCGCCCACCAGGCCAGGCCCAGGAAAGGCACCCAGATCAGCTCTTTCTTGAGGAAGAATTTGAAGAACGGCGTGCGGCGGTTGAAGACCTGGATCAGCGCCGGGATATCGACCCACGACTGGTGGTTGCTGATCACCAGATAGGAGGTGTCGCGGCGCAGGCCGGCGTCGCCACGGATGTCCCAGCGGGTGGGAATGCACAGGGCGAAGATGCGCTTGTCGATCTCGGCCCAGGTTTCCGCGATCCACATCACCGCCCTGGAACAGTGGTCGCGCATCTCGCCCTGAAACACCAGCTTGAGCAGGGCGAAGACCAGCAGCGGGCCGATCAGCGTCAGGGTGTTGAGCAACAGCAGAAGGGTGACGAAACAGCCGGTGAGCACGCGGCGCATAGCGATCTCTGCGATTCGGTAGGGGCAGTCATGATAAATAGACCGCCTTGAAGCGCCAATGACACAGATGCGCACAAATGTTTCCTGTGCGCGAACCATGTCCGGTGGCGCTGTCTAAAAACGGGCGCCAACCGGGCGCCTGACACCTGCAAGGAGTCCACCACGTGAAGAAGATTCTGGCGCTGTTGTCTGTGCTGGCATTGCCGGCGCTGGCTGCCGAACCGACCCTGTACGGTCGCTACGAATACATCAAGGTCCCTGAAGTGGGCCAGACCTTCAAGGCCAAGATGGACACCGGGGCACTGACCGCCTCGCTGTCGGCCAAGGACATCGAGCTGTTCCAGCGCGATGGCGAGCAGTGGGTGCGCTTCCGCCTGGCGGCCGAAGGCGCGAGCAACCAGGTGTTCGAACACAAGCTGGCGCGCATCAGCAAGATCAAGGCACGCGCCGAAGGCGATGATGAAGACGAGGACAAGGGCGAGATCGATCCGGCCAAGCGCCCGGTCATCGAGCTGAAGCTGTGCCTGGGCAAGCAGCAGCGTACCGTGGAGGTCAACCTGGTGGACCGCAGCCACTTCAACTACCCGCTGCTGATCGGTGCCAAGGCCCTGCGCGAGTTCGACGCCGCAGTGAACCCGGCGCGCCGCTACACCGCCGACAAACCGCAATGCGATTGACGGCCACGCGCTGATCGCGCACCGTTCGCGCACTGTCCACCGGTGCCCGATGCCATGCCGCACATTCTGATCGTCGAAGACGAAGTCGCGATTGCCGATACCCTGGTCTACGCCCTGCAGGGCGAAGGCTTCACCACCACCTGGCTGAGCCTCGGCCAGGCGGCGGTGGAGCACCAGCGTGCCACGCCGGCAGACCTGGTGATTCTCGACGTGGGGCTGCCGGATATCAGCGGTTTCGAGGCCTGCAAGCAGTTGCGACGCTTCACCGAGGTGCCAGTGATGTTCCTCAGCGCCCGCAATGGCGAAATCGACCGGGTGGTGGGCCTGGAAATCGGTGCCGATGACTACGTGGTCAAGCCCTTCAGCCCCCGCGAGGTGGCGGCGCGGGTCAAGGCCATTCTCAAGCGCCTGCTGCCCCGCGAGCTGCCTGTTGCCGTCAATACGCCCGGGGTCTTCGAGATCGACCTGCCGCGTTACCTGATCCGCTACCGGGGCCAGCCGCTGACCTTGACCCGTCATGAATTCCGTCTGCTGCAATGCCTGCTGGATAACCCGCAGCGGGTCTTGAGCCGCGAACAATTGCTCGACGCCCTGGGCGTGCCCTGCGACGCCGGGTACGAACGCAATATCGACAGCCATATCAAGAGCGTGCGCGCCAAGTTGCGCGCCGTGGCCGCCGAGGCCGAGCCGATCCAGACCCATCGCGGCCTGGGTTACAGCTTCAGCCCGGACCATGCCTGAATGTCGCTGAGTATCCGCATCTTCCTGGTCTATGCGGCCTTCATTGCCCTGACCGGTTACTTCGTGCTCAGCACGGTGATGAAAGAAGTACGCCCCGGCGTACGCCAGTCCACCGAGGAAACCCTGGTGGACACCGCCAACCTGCTGGCCGAGATCTTCCGTCGCGACGTGCGCGACGGCACGCTGGGGCAGAGCCGCTTCAACGAGGTGCTCAGGGACTACGGCCTGCGCAAGCCGGGGGCGACCATCTGGGAGCTGCCCAAGGACCAGGTCAACAACCGCATTTACGTGACCGATGCCCGTGGCATCGTGCTGTTGGACTCCAGTGGTGAGGCCGTGGGCCAGGATTACTCGCGCTGGAACGACGTGTACCTGACCTTGCGCGGCCAGTACGGCGCCCGTTCGACACGCAGCGACCCCGACGATCCCAATTCTTCGGTGATGCATGTGGGCGCACCGATCCGCGACCAGGGGCGCATCATCGGCGTGGTGACGGTGGCCAAGCCCAACAGCTCGCTACAGCCCTACATCGAACGCGCCGAACGGCGCCTGCTGTGGTACGGCGGCGGCCTGATGGTCCTGGGGCTGTTGCTGGGCGCGGTGTTCTCCTGGTGGCTCAGTTCGGCACTGCGCCGTCTGACCCGCTATGCCCAGGCCGTCAGCGAGGGCCGTCGCGCCGAGTTACCGCATTACCGTGGCGGTGAGCTGCAGCAGTTGTCTGGCGCGGTGGAACACATGCGCGTGCAGCTCGAAGGCAAGGCCTATGTGGAGCGCTACGTGCACACCCTGACCCATGAGCTGAAAAGTCCCCTGGCGGCCATTCGCGGCGCCGCCGAGCTGCTGCAGGACGAGATGCCGCCCGCGCAGCGCCAGCGTTTCGCCGGCAATATCGAAGATGAAAGTCGGCGCATGCAGCAATTGATCGAACGGCTGCTGAACCTGGCGATGGTCGAGCAGCGCCAGGCGTTGGAAGAGCGGGTCAGCCTGCCGCTGGCCGAGCTGCTCGACGACCTGCTCGGCGCCCGCCAGCTGACCGTGGAGCGCCTGGGCCTGCGCGTCGAGCGGCAGGTTGCGGCTGACCTGGTGCTGCATGGTGAGCGCTTTCTGCTCGGCCAGGCGCTGGCCAACCTGCTGGACAATGCCCTGGACTTCACGCCAGCGGGTGGCCTGCTGCGCATCGAGGCCGTGTCGCGGGCTGGGCAGGTGCGCGTGAGCCTGTTCAACAGCGCCGCGCCGATTCCCGACTACGCACTGCCGCGTCTATGCGAGCGCTTCTACTCGCTGCCGCGTCCGCACACCGGGCGCAAGAGCACGGGCCTGGGTTTGAATTTCGTTGCCGAGGTGGTGCAGCTGCATGGCGGCGCACTGCACATCGACAATGCCGAGGGCGGTGTGCGGGTGGTGCTCGACCTGCCCTGAGCCTGCGACCCGGCAGCGCCAGGCCATGAGTACGCATCTCCACACAAACTCCACGCAGCGCTCACGCTGCGCCCATGCAGCCCTTGCAGACTGTCTCCCATCGCAATCAGGGAGAGTCCCCATGAATCGAAGCCTGGCCATGAAGTTGGGCATGATCGCCTTGTTGATCATGCTGTTGTTGATCCCGCTGCTGATGATCGGCGGCTTGATCGGTGAGCGGCAGTTACAGCGTGACGGGGTGCTGGATGACATCGCCCGCAGCTCCAGTTACAGCCAGCAGATCACCGGCCCGCTGGTGGTGGTGCCGTACCGCAAGACGGTGCGGGTATGGAAGACCCACGCGCAGAACAACGAGCGTTATCAGGAAACCCAGACTGAGCGGGGCGAGTTGGTGTTCCTGCCTGAGCGCTTCGAACTCGATGGCAAGGTCAGCACCGAGCTGCGCTCACGCGGCATCTATGAAGCGCGGCTGTTCCATGCCGACAGCCGTATCAGTGGGTACTTTCAGTTGCCGGAAAAGCTCGGTCTGGAGGAGGGCTTCGATGACTACCGTTTCGAGCGCCCGTACCTGGCGGTGGGGCTGAGCGACGTGCGCGGCATCGAGAATGCCCTGAGCCTGCAACTCAACGACCAGACCCTGGCATTCGAGCCCGGCACCCGGGTGGCCCGCCTGGGCGATGGCGTCAGCGCCGACCTGCCGATGCTCGACGGCCACCAGGCCGCCCGCCTGGCATTCAGCTTCGACCTCAAGCTGCAAGGCACCGGCCAGCTCAGGGTCACGCCGGTGGGCAAGTCCAGCGAGGTCAGCCTGACCGCCGACTGGCCGCACCCGAGCTTCATCGGCAATTACCTGCCTGCGCAGCGGGAGGTTTCGGCGCAAGGCTTCACGGCACGCTGGCAGACCTCGTTCTTCTCGACCAACCTCGAAGAAGGGCTGCGCACCTGCCTGCATACCGAGAACTGTGAAGGACTGTACGGGCGCAGTTTCGGGGTCAGCTTCATCGAGCCGGTGGACCAGTACCTCAAGAGTGACCGAGCGATCAAATACGCTTTGCTGTTCATCGCGCTGACCTTCGCCGGGTTCTTCCTGTTCGAAGTGCTCAAGAGCCTGGCAGTGCACCCGGTGCAATATGCCCTGGTGGGGGCGGCGCTGGCGCTGTTCTACCTGATGCTGCTGTCGCTGTCCGAACACCTGGGCTTCGCCCTGGCCTACCTGGTGTCGGCCGCTGCCTGCGTGACGCTGATCGGCTTCTATGTCAGCCATGTATTGCGTGGCGCGCGCCACGGCGTGGGCTTCGCCGCAGGGCTGGCGGCGCTGTACGGCCTGCTCTACGGGCTGCTGAGTGCCGAGGACTACGCGTTGCTGATGGGCTCGCTGCTGCTGTTCGGCCTGTTGGGCGTGTTCATGGTGCTGACCCGCAAGCTGGACTGGTACGCCATCGCACCGGGTATCAAGAGTCGCACCGGGGAGCAGCCATGATGCGCACGCAAGGCCTGCTGCGCCAGGAGCGGGACCAGGCGCGCCGGTTGCTGGAGGAGCTGCTCGGCCTGCTGCCCGCATCACCACGGGCAGCCTTGCCAGCGGTCAGGCCGAGGGCTGGGTGGCCTGCATCGAAGGGCGTTTGCTGACTTCGAAGTACCAGTTGGCCAGGCGTGGGTAGCTGTTGCGCCAGTTCAGGTCGGGCTGGCGGAAGTCCAGGTAGCCCAGCGCCGCCGCGACGCTGATGGCGGCGATGTCGAAGTTGGCCGACAGCTCGGTGATCGCGTCCTGCTCGAAATAGGTGAGGGTGCGCTCGATCTTGCGCTGCTGGTTGTCGAGCCAGGGCGCCCAGTGCAGCTCGGCGGGGCGCAGGGCGGTTTCGTAGCGGATCAGCAGGGCGGCATCGAGCAGCGCATCGGCCAGCGAGGCCAGGGTCAGGCGCCGCCAGCGGGCCGGGCCGTCGCGGGGGATCAGCGGCGTGCCGTCGTGCTGGTGATCGAGGTAGTCGAGAATTACCCGGCTGTCGTGGATGACGTTGCCGTCGAGCAACAGCAGCGCCGGGATCTTGCCGGCCGGGTTGTCGAGGTTCAGCTCCGCCGAAGGGCTGACCGGAGTCAGCGTGGTGGGCTTGAGGTCGACCTTGTCGAGTTGCCCGGTTTCGCGCAGCAGGATGAGCACCTTGCGGGCGAAGGGGGAGGCCGGGTTGGTGTACAGGGTCATGGCCGGTGCAGACATGGGCGTTCCTCGTATATGACACTCCATAGCCTAGCCAGCCCCTCGTGGCTCTGCAATCGGGCCAGGGTACGGCACTGCACGGTTCAGAAAGAATGTGACAGCGTGCGCCTTTTCCACTGGTTCAACTGTTGCTCCAGACGTGCCGGGCTGTCGAGCTGCTGGCGCCGCGCGTAGCTGAACAGGATCAGCGCCAGTTCGGCGGTCACCAGGGCGTCGGCGCTGGCGTGGTGGCGCTCTTCGGCGTACAGGCCGAAATGACGGGTCCAGTCGTCCAGGCCGGCCTTGCGCAGGTTGGCCTGCTCGCACAGCATCGGTGCCAGGTCGGCGACGTCCAGGAAGCTGTGTTGCAGGCGGTAGTCCAGGCTTTCCTTCAAGGCCCGGCCAAGCATGTGCTGGTCGAACGGCGCGTGGAAGGCCAGCACCGGGCTGTCGCCGAGGAACTCCATGAAGTCCAGCAGGGCCTCCACCGGGTCGCTGCCGGCGGCGATGGCGCTGGGTGCCAGACCGTGAATCAGCACGGCGGGGCTGACCTTGTGGTCGCTGCGCTGCAGGGTGCATTCGAACTGCTGGCCCAGGTCGATGGCGCCGTCTTCGATGACCACCGCGCCGATGGACAGCACCTGGTCGCGGTTCATGTTCAGGCCGCTGGTTTCCAGGTCGAGCACCACCCAGCGCTGCTCGCGCAGCGGGCGCTCGTCCAGCGCGGCACGGGCGGGCAGGGCGGCGAGGCGCTGCTTCTGGGTGTCATCGAGAGTGGGTTTGCTGACGACGGGGCGCAGCCACTGGAACAGGTTCATAGTTGATAGCGCAGGCTGAGGCTGGTTTGCAGGCGCTGGGCCTGGCGAAAGGATTCGCGCAGGATTCGCCGGTCCAGATGGTTGAGGGTGTCCGGGTCGATGCGGTTGGAGTACGGCAGGTTTTGCCGGCTCTGCAGCTGGTGCTGCTGCATGCGGGTCTGCTGAATGAAGTGGTAGGCCTCTTCGTAGGCCGCGCCATCCAGCGGGTCGATGACTTCGCGCTCCACCAGCTGGCGCAGGCGCTCCAGGGTGTTGATGGCGTCGACGCCGTTGGCCAGGGCCAGCAGGCGCGCACCGTCGACGAACGGCGTCAGGCCCTCGGTCTTGAGGTCCAGGGTGTCTTTGTCGCTGCCCTTGCGGGCCAGCACGAAGTCCTTGAAGCGCCCCACCGGTGGCCGCTGACGCAGCGCGTTTTCGGCCAGCATGCGCTGGAACAGGCGATTGTCGGCGACCTGGTCGAGGATCAGGCGACGCAGGTAGGCGCCGCCGCTCTCTTCGCCCCACACCACGCGCAGGTCGAAATAGATGCTCGACGCCAGCAGGTTTTCGGGCGTCGCTTCACGAATGAACGCCGAGAAGCGCCGCGCCCACTCGCTGCGCGACAGGCACAGCTCTGGGTTGCCGGCCATGATGTTGCCCTTGCACAGGCTGAAGCCGCACTGCGCCAGGGCCTGGTTGATGCGCTCGGCGAGCGGTAGCAGGCGGGTGCGGAACTCTGCGGCCTGCTCGGCGTCTGTCGCTTCGAAGAGAATGCCGTTGTCCTGGTCGGTGTGCAGGGTCTGCTCGCGCCGCCCCTCGCTGCCGAAGCACAGCCAGCTGAAGGGAATGCCGGGGTCGCCCTGTTCTTCGAGGGTCAGTTCGATGACCCGGCAGACGGTGTGATCGTTGAGCAGGGTGATGATCTGGGTGATCTGTGTGGACGACGCGCCGTGCGCGAGCATGCGGTCGACCAATTGCACGATGTCGCCACGCAGATGTACCAGGGTTTCGATACGCGGCGCGTTG
Organism: uncultured Pseudomonas sp.; assembly: GCF_913777995.1. GTDB lineage: Bacteria > Pseudomonadota > Gammaproteobacteria > Pseudomonadales > Pseudomonadaceae > Aquipseudomonas. Next base: position 19,297 of record NZ_CAJYVE010000017.1, read on the forward strand.
CGAATGGTGCGCGCCAGGTGCACCAGGTCGACGCGTTGCAGGGAAAACAGGTCGCGTTCGGAGACCACGCCGCACAGGCGCCCGTCGCGCACCAGGCAGACATGGGCGATGTGTCGGCCGGTCATGGCAATGGCGGCGTCGAAGGCGCTGGCGTCCGGGCTCAGGTAGAACGGCGACGGGCTCATGAACTGTTCGATGCCCTGGCTGAAATCGGCGCTGGCATCCGCCACCGCCTCGCGCAGGTCGCGCAGGGTGAAGATGCCCAGCGGCGCCTGACGCTCGTCGACGATCACGATGCTGCCGACCTGTTGCTCGTGCATCAGCTTGACCGCTTCACGCATGGGGGTGCCGGGGCGGCACATGACCGGGTGGCGCATGGCCAGTTCGCCGAGCCGGGTGTTCAGCGAGTACTGGGTGCCCAGGGTCTCTGCCGCGCGTTGCTGGACCTGCTGGTTGACCTGCTCCAGCAGGCTGCTGACCCCGCGCAGGGCGAAGTCGCGAAAGCAGGTGGAAAGGGAAAACAGTTTGATGAAGGCCTGCTTGTTCAGTTGCAGGCAGAAGGTGTCTTCGGCCGCCAGGTGTTCGGTGCGTGTGGCCCGTTCGCCCAGCAGTGCCGCCAGCGGAAAGCATTCGCCGGTGGTGATTTCGAAGGTGGTTTCGGTGCCGCGGCGTGCCGAATGCGGACGCTCGCCCACCACACGTCCCTGCTTGACGATGTGGAAGTGTTCCACAGGGCCGTCGGCGGGCTTGATGATGCTGTCGCCAGCCGCATAGAAGCGCAGTTGGCATTGCTCGACCAGATACGCCAGGTGCGCGCTTTCCATCTGGTTGAACGGAGGAAAGCGTTGCAGGAACTGCATGGTGCCGTGGATGTTTTGCAGGACAGCGGTTTTTCCTGCCTCGGTGAAGGCATCTGCTTTACTCATGTCGTGCACCGCTTTTTTTGTTGTTCATGACCATGGTCGGTCGCTTGTCGTCCAGTGCCCATTGGACGTAAGTCTATAAGGATGCGAGCCGTGCAGGGCTGCCCAAGGAGTGGCGCGCCGGGTGAGTCAACTGCCTGGCAGCGTCACGGTTTGTTATTGAAGGATTGGCAGAATACGCCCAGGCAATGATGAGATTCCAATGACCGATCACGACATTCTCAGCGACGAGGAACTCGACGCCCTCCAGGAAGTGATGCTGACCCAGACCCGTGAGGTCGCGCAGCGGGTGCTCATCGTCGACGATGACCTAGATGCTCGCGAGCTGCTGGCTGAAATTCTCAACCTCCACGACATCAGTTGCATGACCGCGCCCGGCAGTGCCGAGGCGCTTGAAGTGCTGAACAGCCGCGAGTCCATCGGCCTGTTGATCACCGACCTGCGCATGGCGCCCTGCGATGGCCTGGAGCTGATTCGCCGGGTACGCGATTCTGCCCGCGCGGAATTGCCGATCATCATCGTTTCCGGTGATGCCAGCGTGCGCGACGCCATCGATGCGATGCACCTGAGCGTGGTGGATTTCCTGCTCAAGCCGATCAACACCAAGCAACTGGTGAAGCTGGTCAGGCGCGAGCTGGGCATCAATGCCTGACAACCCCCGTAGAAGCGGCTTCAGCCGCGACAAGCTTGCGGGCTGAAGTCGTTTCTACGGAGGCAGTTCCCTAGCGGTTGGCGGCCTTGAACTCGCGGCGCCGACGGTGCAGCACCGGCTCGGTGTAGCCGTTGGGCTGGCGGGTGCCTTCAAGTACCAGTTCCAGCGCGGCCTGGAAGGCGATGTTGCTGTCGAAGTCCGGCGCCAGCGGGCGGTACGCCGCGTCACTGGCATTCTGCCGGTCCACCACCACGGCCATGCGCCGGAAACTCTCCAGCACCTGCTCGCGGCTGACCACGCCATGGCGCAGCCAGTTGGCGATGTGCTGGCTGGAGATGCGCAGGGTCGCGCGGTCTTCCATCAGGCCGACATCGTTGATGTCCGGCACCTTCGAACAGCCCACGCCCTGGTCGATCCAACGCACCACGTAGCCGAGGATGCCCTGGGCGTTGTTGTCCAGCTCGTTGCGCAGCTCGTCGGCACTCCAGTCGGTGTGCGGCGCCAGGGGGATGGTGAGGATGTCGTCCACCGACGCCGGTTCACGGCGCGCCAGTTCCGCCTGGCGGGCGAACACATCGACCTTGTGGTAGTGCAGGGCATGCAGCACCGCCGCCGTGGGTGAAGGCACCCACGCGGTGTTGGCCCCGGCCAGCGGGTGAGCGATCTTCTGCTCGAGCATCGCCGCCATCAGGTCGGGCATCGCCCACATGCCCTTGCCGATTTGCGCACGGCCCTGCAGCCCGCAGCGCAGGCCAACGTCGACGTTGGAGTTCTCGTAGGCACCAATCCATTTCTCGGCCTTCATCTGCGCCTTGCGCACCATCGGGCCGGCTTCCATGGAGGTGTGGATCTCGTCGCCGGTGCGGTCGAGGAAACCGGTGTTGATGAACACCACGCGTTCGCGGGCGGCCTGGATGCAGGCCTTGAGGTTGACCGAGGTGCGCCGCTCTTCGTCCATGATGCCGACCTTCAGCGTGTTACGCGGCAGGCCCAGTACGCCCTCGACGCGCTCGAACAGCAGGTTGGCGAAGGCCACTTCCTCGGGGCCGTGCATCTTCGGCTTGACGATGTACACCGAGCCGCTGCGGCTGTTGGCCCGCGAGGTGTTGCCCTTGAGGTCGTGGATGGCCACCAGGCTGGTGACCAGGGCGTCGAGAATGCCTTCCGGTACTTCCTGGCCGTCACGGTCGAGAATGGCGTCGATGGTCATCAGGTGGCCGACGTTGCGGATGAACAGCAGCGAACGGCCATGCAGGGTCAGCTCACCGCCGTCTGGCGTGGTGTAGCAGCGGTCGGGGTTCATGGTACGGGTGAAGGTCTGCCCGCCCTTGGTCAGCGTCTCGGCCAGGTCGCCCTTCATCAGGCCCAGCCAGTTGCGGTACACCAGGGTCTTGTCGGCGGCGTCTACGGCGGCAATGGAGTCTTCGCAGTCCATGATGGTGGTCAGCGCCGCTTCCAGGAGGATGTCCTTGACCCCGGCAGCGTCGGTCTGCCCGATGGGGCTGCTGGCGTCGACCTGGATTTCCAGGTGCAGGCCATGGTGCTTGAGCAGCACAGCGATCGGTGCGGCGGCATCGCCCTGGAAGCCGACCAGTTGGGCAGGGTCCTGCAGCAGGGTCTGGCTGCCGTCGCGCAGGGCCACTACCAGCTTGCCGTCGATCAGGTGGTAGGCGGTGGCATCGACGTGCGAGCCGTTGGCCAAGGGTACGGCTTGGTCGAGCAGGGCGCGGCCGAAGGCGATGACCTTGTCGCCGCGCACCCGGTTGTAGCCCGGCCCGCGCTGTGCGCCGCCTTCTTCACCGATGGCGTCGGTGCCGTACAGCGCATCGTATAGCGAGCCCCAGCGGGCATTGGCGGCGTTGAGGGCAAAGCGGGCGTTCATCACCGGCACCACCAGCTGCGGGCCGGCCATGCGGGCGATCTCGTCGTCTACGCCGGTGGTGCTGACGTCCACGCTGCCGGGGTCTGGCAGCAGGTAGCCGATGTCCTGCAGAAAACGCTTGTAGGCCGCCGCATCCAGCGGCTGGTCTGCGTGTTCGCGGTGCCAGGTGTCGATCCTGGCTTGCAGCTCGTCGCGCTTGGCCAGCAAGGCGCGGTTCTTGGGAGCCAGCTCGTGAATCAGTGCATCCGCCCCGGTCCAGAAGGCCGCGGCATCGACGCCGGTCCCGGGGACTGCTTCGTTCTGCACGAAGTCGAACAGGATCTTGGCGACCTGCAGGTCGCCGACTTGAACGTATTCAGTCATTGCACTTGCCTCACTCAGCTCAGCGGTGGAGCGCCCGGTTCGCGAGCACGAAAATTGGAAAGGGTTTACTTATGTAGTGCGCGCCGGGGAATACTACATGAGGAATGCGCGCGTGAAAATGCGACCAAATACGTCATTAAACGACTGGATTTTTCCATTGGGTCACGCATGTCGTGGCGACGTCGTGCGTTGATTGGAGTTTTCCCTACTCAAGCCAATGCCGTTCGATGAGACCGGGTAGGAGTGCCTTCAGCCGCGAAGTCATTCATGTTTGTAGCAAATTGAGTGAATTTCCCGGCGATTTCGCGGCTTAAATGATCAGTATTGCGGCTAGAGCCAATACTGGTCAGTTAGGCCGTGGGAGCGAGCTTGCTCGCGAAGGCGGCGTCACGTTCACAGCAAATTCAGCGACTTTGCCCGCTTTTCGCGAGCAAGCTCGCTCCCACAAAGCCGCAAGGCTCTTAATCGAACAGTATTGCGGCTAGAGCCGCTCCCAGTGTGTCAGTTAACCTTCGGCAAAGGCCAGGCCGCGAGGCCTGCCTATACTTGCCGGAAAGTGTGCTGCGCATCCAACAAGAGGAATTGCCTGTGGATCATTTGGTCGTCACCGTGGTTGCCCCTGACAAACCGGGGCAGGTGGAACGCATCGCCCACTGTATCGCCGAACAGGGCGGCAACTGGCTGGAAAGCCGTATGTCGCGCCTGGCCGGGCAGTTCGCCGGGATTCTGCGCGTCAGCGTGCCAGCAGAGCGCCACGCGCAATTGGTGGCCGCGCTGCACGAGTTGTCGGCCCACGACATTCGTGTGCTGCTCGCCGAAGACAGCGAACAGCAACCCGCCGCCAGCATGCCCATCCACATGTCGCTGGTGGGCAACGACCGCCCGGGCATCGTTCGCGACATCACCCGCCTGCTCGCCGGGCAGGGCGTCAACGTGGAGCGCTTGGTGACCGACGTACACACCGCCCCGATGAGCGGCGAGTGGCTGTTTCGCGCCAACGCCGTACTCGGCGTGCCCCACGGCCTGACCCTGGAAGACCTGCAGGCGCACCTGGAAACCCTGGCCGACGACCTGATGGTGGAGCTGCGCGAAGAGGAATGACGCTGTACGGCGCCGAGACGCGAAGCTCGGCGCCGCCGTTATTCAGGTGGGCGTGGCTGCCCGGCGCAGGAGTGCCTGGAAGGGCGCGTCCTGAGTCAGGTCGACATGGCCGCCCAGCGTTTGCTGAAAGGCCGAGATGGCCTGCTCGATGCTGTTTTTGAGCGTCGCATAGGCTATGTCGACCACGGCGCTGGCCTGCGGCCCCAGAGCCCCGCTGATTGATGTATTGGCCCCAAGCCTGGCGGCCTCGAGGCGGGCCTGTTCTTCAGCCTGGTGCAGCGCCGGCAGGCGCGTCGCTTCCTCTTGCTCGCGCTGTGCTCGTTGCCTGGAGTCTTCGAGCTCCAGGCGAGCGCGTTGACGAGCTTCTTCCACTTGCCTGCGGGCCAGTTCACGCGCGGCCTCTTCAGCCTGTTGCTCGGCCAGACGGCGCGCGGCCTCCGCCGCCAGCCGTTCGGCATGCTGACGGGCCATTTCTTCGGCATGGCGTACGGCGGCCAAATGTTCCTCATGGCGCAGCCGCCCGACGATGGGCGCTACGCGCTGGGCGAACTCGTTCAGGAAGCGCGTGGACTCCAGGACAAAGTGGGCATTCTGGATCGACGGCAGAAGACCGATACCCGTGATGCCCTGGTTACGGTGGTGCAGGTAATGTTCGATGCCAGGCTTGGTGTAAGGCTGGTTGCCCAGAAACTGGCGGGCGTCGGCGATATCCTGCGGAGCAAGCTCGGCGTACTTCCTGTGCGCCAGTTGCTCGGCGGCGATACGGTGGCGGTCGACGACGTGTGAGCCGGGCAGGCCAGGGGTGTGCTCGACCAGCGCGCTGACCTCATGTTGCAGGAAATCAGGTAGCTGGCTGAAGTGATGGTGAAATTCTTCCATGAAGTGTGTCCTCGGTGTGATCGTGTGGTGTTGAGTGATTTCAGTGGTCGGAGCTGTCGCTGTCAGGCGCCTTGAAGCCCGGCTTGCCGTTTTGTGCGCGCCAGTCCTTGATGGACTTCAACACACCGTCAGGGCTGTCCTCCTGGTCGGCTGCGGGCCAGAAGATCAGGTCGGAGCCGGCAGGGTGTCCAGTCACTTTCCTGAAATGAGCTACGAACTTCGTTGTATAGCGATCCAGTGCTTTTCCAGACATGCCCTTCGGGGGGCTAAAGAGCGGGTCTATAAGCGCTCGGAACTCTTGTTCTGTATAATCTTCAAGTTTCTCTTTAAGGTTCATTTTTTTGTGCTCGGTGTAGTTCGATGTGTTGTTTGGGTGTCATGATGATCAAGTTATCGATGTCATACACTTCTCCACCTTTAGCGATTTCCTCGATGTGGTGAATCTCAAAGCGATCCCGTCCGCCTACTTTTCCCTGTTCGGATGTATAAGGCGCATTCGTCAATGCCATTCTGCGTATATTCGTCTCATCGAATTGCTGACTAAGCTCAGGATCACGAGAGACTGCCAACCACACCGCTTGCCTGAACTTGTCAAAACTCGCAAAGCGTCGCCCCCTTAGCTGATCCGCGATATGCGCCGGTAACGGCGCGCCCTGGCCATGAGCCGCTTCGCCCAGCCAGGTGCCGGTCACCGGCTGTCCATAGCCCGTGGCAACGCCCGGTAGACGACGCGGGTCCTTGAACAGCAGGTAGGTGTTCGGCAGGCCGGAGCCTGGTGGGAACACCAGGATGTAGTCGTCTGGTGCGAGGGTGACACCGGGCAGGCTGGTGGCCCAGGCCGGTTGTGGCTCCAGGTCCTGGCCGGGGTCGGCAGGTAGCGCGGGCTGCTGGCCGGGAAACCCGGTGGAACTGTCGGCCGGCTTGTGTAGTGGAGTCCAGATCAGTGCCGGTGTCGTGTCGCCGTCACGGATGAACTCATAGGTATTGTTCTGAAGGTTGTGCGTGACGTTTCGCACGCGCACGCGCTGGCCGGCTTCCAGCCCGTCGGCAAGTGTCCAGCGCGTGATGGCGCCGGCGCCTTCGTCGACCTCGACCAGCCGATAAGGAACCGCGATGCTGCCCCGCGTGTTGCCGACATGTTGCAGATCGACCGCGTCGCTCAGGCCCAACTGAGAGACCGGGCTGGCCAGGATCGGGCTGGGCAGCTCGGCGTCTGCCAGGCTGGGTGAGTAGGCCAGCAGGGAAAAGGCCGATGGTCTTTTCAGCGCTTCGCGCGCGGCCTGGTAGAACAGCTGCTTGCCGATCTGCGTGGCCCTGTCCAGGGCGTCGCTGGAGGCTGGAGCGTTTGCCGGGTGGTCCGCCGTTGCAATCAGCGACCACAGGCGATCCAGTACCGTTGGCGCGGGTGGCGCATCGACAGGCAGGCGTTGCGCGGCCTGTGCTGCCTGCCAGGCTTGGGCGTGGCGTGCCGAGAGCGCTGCGCTGCGGTGCTCCAGGTACACCACAGCCTCGGCCAGCAGCCGGGTTTCGTGGGCGTTGTCGTGTGCCTGCAGCCAGGTCTGGTGGGCCTGCTCGACCCGGGCAGCCTCCCCCAGGCTGCGACTGGCCAGGTAGTGCCGGTATTGCTCAGGCGTAACGGTCGCCAGCTCGGCCTGCCAGTGTTGCGCCTTGAGGTTGCGTTGCTGCAGTTCGGCCTGCTTCTGCGCCAGCAGGTAGTTGATCCTGGTTTTCTCCTCCAGGATCGGGTCCGTGGCCGTCGAAGTACCGAACAGGTCGGCCAGGAAAGGTGTCAGTGCATCGAGCTCTGCGTTCAGCTCGGTGGGCTGGTCGACACTGGCTTGCTCAAGGTGGCGGACGAGTTCGGACTGGAACGTTTGAAAGCTGCTGCTGCGGCTATCCAGCGCCTGTTGCCAGGCCTGCTCGCGCTGTGCACGAGCCTGGGCTTCGGCTTCGAGGCGTGCTTGCTCAGCCAGACGGGCCTGTTCGGCTAGACGCGCCTGCTCGGCCAGTCGTGCCTGCTCCTGCGCATGGGCCAGGGCTTCGGCCTCGGCTTGAGCACGAGCCTGCGCTTGCGCGACCGCCTGGGCCATGGCCAGCTTGCGTCTGCGTTTACTGCCTCGTGACGAACCGGTATTGCTGAAGAATCCACCGGATGGTCCGGCGTGGATCATCCAGCCGCCACCTATGTTGCGGCCCGTAGGAAGTGGGTCTGGCTGGTTCGGGGTGATAATGACAGGTGGAAGTTCCAGGGGGGGCCCGGACGTACCATTTCCTTTTTTCATTTCTTTCCATCCTGGAAATATGGCCGTGCGGGTTCGTGGCGCGGAAAGTTATTCCGGACCTTGATAGGCACGTGCCGTATTGATGAGGTTTTATTGATGGCGGACGTATAAAGCCGTTATCCATCGACCGGTTCAGGATGAAATGAATGCGTTGATAAAGTGCGGTACTTAGTTATCTTGTTTTAGCGTCATTTGATGATTAATTGAGTTGGGGGAGCCGCTTTTAATACCAATACTGGTCAATTAGACCGTTGGAGCGAGCTTGCTCGCGATGGCTGCGTCACGTTCACAGCAGATTCATGGAGTTTACTGACCTGTTCGCGAGCAAGCTCCAACAAAAGCCGAAGAGCTCTTAACTGACCAGTATTAGCTTTAGCCGCGAAAGCGCCAGAAGAATCACTGCCCCTGTTGTGAGTTGCCGCACGGGTCGGGACTCATAGGGGCTGAAGAGCGGAGCCAAGGTTATTCAGGCTTTTCCTGCATACCCCTGTGGATAACCTGGGGAGTCAAGGCGTTGCGCCTTGTGGGGCAAGGCTTGGCGGGGATTGGTCAAAAAAACGGCAATTACCCCCCGCTTGTGCACAATTAGCTTGAGCGAGGCTGTGGATAAGCTTGGGGCAAGCCCTTGCAGGTCTTGTTTATCAAGGGCTGCAAGGGTTTGTTCGTTTTTTGATCAGCTGATTTTGCGCAGTGACCACCAGGCATCCACGCTGTACACCGCCAGGCCAGCCCAGATGAATGCGAAGGCCGCCAGGGTGGAAGGCGCCAGGTGTTCGCCATAGACCAGCACCGCCAGCAGCATCACCAGGGTGGGGGCGATGTATTGCAGGAAGCCCAGCGTGGCATACGGCAAGTGACGCGCGGCGGCGTTGAAGCACACCAGCGGCACCAGGGTCACCGGGCCGGCGGCGGCCAGCCAGAAGATCATCGGGCTGTGGACAACTTCAGGGGTCAGGCTGCTGGCCTCCGGGTGCAGCAGCAGCCAGCCCAGTGCCAGCGGCACCAGCAGCCAGGTTTCCACCACCAGGCCGGGCAGGGCGGCTACCGGGGCCTGCTTGCGGATCAAACCGTAGAAGCCAAAGGTCAGCGCCAGGCTCAAGGACACCCAGGGCAGGCTGCCGACGTGCCACACCTGCTGGGCCACGCCCAGGGTCGCCAGGCCAACGGCCAGCCATTGCAGACGGCGCAGCCGCTCACCGAGCAGCAGCAGGCCCAGCAGCACGTTGACCAGCGGGTTGATGTAGTAGCCCAGGCTGGCTTCGAGCATGCGCTCGTTGTTCACCGCCCACACGTAGATCAGCCAGTTGCTGGCGATCAGCGTGCCGCTGAAGGCCAGGATCGCGAAGCGCTGCGGGTGGGCACGCAGTTCGCGGAACCAGCCGGGGTGTTTCCATACCGCCAGCAGCAGCGCACCGAACAGCGCGGACCACAGCGCGCGGTGGATGATGATTTCCAGGGCCGGCACCGACTGGATGAGTTTGAAGTACATGGGGAACAGGCCCCAGATGATGTAGGCCGACAGGCCCAGAATGTAGCCGTGGCGCGGGTTGGCAGTGTGCATTGCAAAGTCCTTGTAACCGACATCTTGTGATTGTGGTGGTGGGCGCCGTCGGCAGGCGCCGGATGGATCAGAAGCGTTTCAGCGGTTCTTCGCGCAGGGCGGCGAGCTGTTCGCGCAGGGCCAGGATGTGGTCGCCCCAGTAGCGCTCGCTGCCGAACCACGGGAAGCTGTGCGGGAAAGCCGGGTCGTCCCAGCGGCGTGCCAGCCACGCGCTGTAGTGCATCAGGCGCAGGGCGCGCAGCGGTTCGATCAGCGCCAGCTGGCGCGGTTCGAAGTCGTGGAACTCGTCGTAGCCGTCGAGCAGTTCGGCCAGCTGGGTCATGCATTCCTGGCGGTCACCGGCGAGCATCATCCACAGGTCCTGCACCGCCGGGCCCATGCGGCAGTCATCCAGGTCGACGATGTGGAAGACTTCGTCGCGGCAGATCATGTTGCCGGGGTGGCAGTCACCGTGCATGCGCAGGTTGTCGTGCGGGGTGACGGCGTAGGCGTCTTCGATGCGCTTGAGCAGGTCGCGGGCCACCGACTCGTAGGCCGGCAGCAGGTCGCGGGGAATGCAGCCGTTGTCGAGCAGGTAGTTCACCGAGTCGTGGCCGAAGTTCTGCACGGCCAGGGTTTCACGGTGTTCGAACGGGCGGGTGGAACCGACGGCATGCAGGCGGCCGAGCAACTGGCCCAGGCGGTACAACTGGTCAAGGTTGCCCGGCTCCGGAGCGCGGCCACCGCGACGGGGGAACAGGGTGAAGCGGAAATCGGCGTGTTCGAACAGGGTACGGCCCTGGTGCTCCAGGGGCGCAACCACCGGCACCTCCACGGCTTGCAGTTCGGCGGTGAAGCGGTGTTCTTCGAGAATCGCCTCGTTGCTCCAGCGCCCGGGGCGGTAGAACTTGGCGATCAGCGGCTGCTCGCCTTCGATGCCTACCTGGTACACACGGTTTTCGTAACTGTTGAGGGCCAGGACCCGGGCGTCGCTGAGAAAGCCGATGCTTTCCACGGCATCGAGAACCAGGTCGGGGGTGAGTGCTGCGAAAGGATGAGACATGCGGGCTCCTATGCGCAACGAACCGCTGCGTAGACCGCTGATGGTAACGCAGGCGGCGGTGTCGTCGCAGCCGATTGGCCGGCACAGGTAGCGGCAAATTCGCCGTTACAGCAGTTCACCCTGTGGGAGCGGCTTGAGCCGCGAAAGACTTCCCGGCTGAAACCGATCCCACAGGTTGGCGAAAGCGGCGTCATGCTCGCATCCGGTGTCGGCTTTTTCGTGAGCAAGCTCGCAACAAAAGCCGGCCTCTTCGCGAGCACGCTGCAACAAGAGCACAGGCGCGCGATTCACCTGCGTGTTCAGGCGCCGATGATGCCGCCGTCGTCGCGGGTGATCGCCATCACCGAGGAGCGTGGCTTGCCGTTGGGCAGGTGCTCGGGGAAGGTCGAGCCGCCGTTCTCGCCCGGGTGCTGGATGCCGACGAACATCGTCTTGTAGTCCGGCGCAAAGCTGATGCCAGTGACCTCGCAGCCGATCGGCCCGACCATGAAGCGGCGAATCTCGCCGCTGCGCGGGTCGGCGCAGAGCATCTGGTTGTTGCCCATGCCGGCGAAGTCGCCCTTGTCGCTGGTGTCGCCGTCGGTGAGGATCCACAGCCGCCCGGCGGCGTCGAAGCCCAGGCCGTCGGGGCTGTTGAACATGTTCTGCGCGGTGACGTTACTGGAACCGCCTTGCGGCGTGCCGGCATGCACGGTCGGGTTGCCGGCGACCACGAACAGGTCCCACTCGAACTCCATGGCCGAGGCGTTATCGCCGGCTTCACGCCAGCGCAGGATCTGCCCGTACTGGTTCTTCGCCCGCGGGTTGGGGCCGCCGACCGGTTGGCCGTCGTCGCCGCGTTTGACGTTGTTGGTCAGGGTGCAATACACCTGGCCATCCTTGGGGCTGACCACGATCCACTCCGGGCGGTCCATGCGCGTGGCCTTGACCACGCTGGCAGCCATGCGGGCATGAATCAGCACTTCGGCCTGGTTGTTGAAGCCGGCGGCGGCGTCCAGGCCGTTCTTGCCGTGGGTCAGCTCGATCCAGCGGCCCTTACCCTTCGGATGGTCCGGGTTGCCGTCGCCGCCATCGAACTGCGCCACGTACAGGGTGCCGTGGTCGAGCAGGTCGCGGTTGGCCTTGGCGTCCTTGTGGTTGATCTTGTCGCGGCTGATGAACTTGTAGATGAACTCGCCGCGCTCGTCGTCGCCCATGTACACCACGGCGCGGCCACCGCGGGTTTCCGCCAGGGCCGCGTTCTCATGCTTGAAGCGGCCCAGGGCGGTGCGCTTGACCGGTGTGGACTTGGGATCGAAGGGGTCGATTTCCACCACCCAGCCGTGACGGTTGATCTCGTTGGGGTTCTTCGCCACGTCGAAGCGTGGGTCGTGCACGTGCCAGTTGATCTCCTTGCTGGCGGCCACCACGCCATAGCGCTTCATGCCGGCGTCGAACTTCTGCTGCGGGTCGCTGCTGCCGAAGCAGTCGGTGAAGTTCTCTTCGCAGGTCAGGTAGGTGCCCCATGGGGTCTTGCCGTTGGCGCAGTTCTGGAAGGTGCCCAGCACATGGCGGCCGCTGCTGTCGGCGGCGGTCTTCAGCCATTCGTGGCCAGCGGCGGGGCCGCTCAGGGTGATCGGCGTGTTGCCGTGGATGCGGCGGTTGTAGCGCGAACCCTGGACGAACTGCCACTGGCCTTTGACGCGCTGGATCTCGATCACCGAGACGCCTTCGGCGGCCAGGGCCTTGCGCACTTCCTCGGCGGAGGTCGGTTCCTTGCCGTGGTCAAAGAGGTAGCGGTAGTTGGTGTATTCGTTATTGATCGCCAGCAGTGCGTGGTCCGGCTTGCCGGGGATCGGGAACAGGCTCATTCCGTCGTTGTTGTCACCGAACTGCACTTCCTGAGCTTCAGCCGTGCCTTTGCCAGAGGGGTCGAAGGCCGGGCCATCGGCGTGCAGCGGCTGGCCCCAGCTGATCAGTACGTTGGCCTTGTAGCCGGGCGGCAGGCTGATGTTGTCGTCGCCGCTGGCCTTGATGCCGGTGAAGCCCAGCAACTGGCTGTTGCCTTCGCTGACACCCACGGCCAGGGCGCTGCGGCTGAGCAGGTCGCCGCCGAGGAACAGCGCCGCACCACACAGGGTTCCGGCGCCGATGAAGCTGCGGCGGGTGAGGCCAACCATCTTCTCGAGGTCGGTGGATTGGTGGTCTTTTAATAGTTTCATCATCACGGCTCCCACGAATATGGCCGTAACATTAAGTGACCGTCATGACGAAATTGTGTCGACCGGGTGACGACAACTCCCCCTACACCACCGTACCCAACAGCACCTGGGCCGGTGCGAACTGCGCGACCACGCCGCTGCCGGCCCTGAGCCCCAGCGAATGCACGCGGGCCGGCGCGGCCAGGGCGCAGAGCACCTGGCCGCCGGGCAGCGCGATGCGCACTTCGCTGGGGCCGCCATGGGCTTCGACCACGGTGTCGATCTCGCCGTGCAGGGCGTTGTAGCCAGCCGCAGGCGCGTGATCGGCGGCCAGCAGGTCGAGCCAGCCGGCCTTGATCAGCGCCATCACTTCGGCGCCGGGACGCAGCTCCAGGCGCTGGCTGCTGTCGTGGGTGATCTGCGCGTCTATCAGGCCACCACCGGCCAGCTCCAGGCTGACCAGGTCGTTGAGGCCCTGGCGCTGAATGTCCTTGATGTGCCCCAGCAACTGGTTACGGGCACTGGTGCGCAGGGTCAGGCGGCTGAGCAGCTCCAGGTCGGCGCCGTCTTCGGCGGCTTCCAGCAGCTGGGTTTGCAGCGCTTGCAGGCGTTGGTACAGGCGCAACACGCGTTCACCTTCCGGCGACAGCTTGGCGCCGCCACCGCCCCGCCCGCCGACGCTGCGCTCCACCAGCGGGTGGTTGGACAGGTTGTTGAGTTCATCGATGGCATCCCAGGCGGCCTTGTAGCTCAGGCCGGCGCTCTTGGCGGCGCGGGTGATGGAGCCCTGTTCGGCGATGTGCTGCAACAGGGCCAGGCGTTGCGGGCGACGGACGATGTACTGGCTTAGCGAGGGCGATAGCGACATGGGTACGGCTGCATGGCGGGTGATGGCGTGAGTCTAGGGTAATCCCGGCTAAAGCCAATACCGTTCGCTTAAGCGGCATGTGGCCCGGTGGGAGCGGCTTTAGCCGCGAAAGCGCCAGGAAAATCACTGCATCTGCTATGAACAGGCGGTCGCTTCGCGGCTGAAGCCGCTACTACCCGGCCAAACTGACCCGTATTGTGTTCAGGGGCGTGGCGGCTTCAGTCCTGCGGCGCAGGGGTACGGGCCAGGCAATAGACGTCGACGCGCCGTGCCCCGGCATCGAGCAACTGGCGGGCGAGGAGTTGCGCGGTGGTGCCGGTGGTGAGTACGTCGTCGACCAGCGCCAGGTGTCGGCCCGCGATGCTCGCCGGGTCCGCCAGAGCGAAGGCCCCGGCGAGGTTGCGGCGCCGCGCCTTGGCGTCCAGGCCCTGCTGGGGCGGGGTGTCGCGCACTCGCTGCAGTTGCCGTTCATCCACCGTCAGGCCCAGCGCCTTGCCCAGCCAGCCGGCCAGCATGGCCGACTGGTTGAAGCCCCGCTGGCGCAGGCGTGCACGGGCCAGGGGCACCGGCAGCAAGGCATCGGGGCGCTGCAGGCCTTCGTCGAAGCGGTGCTGAAGGTACAGGCCCAGCAGGTCGGCGAGCAGCTTGCCCAGCGGCCACTGGCTGTGGTGCTTGAAGCGGGTGATCAGGCGGTCGACGACGAATTCGTAACGCCAGGGTGTGGCGACGGTGGTGAAGGCCGGTGGCCGCTGGTCGCAGGAGCGGCAGCAGGTCGAAGGCGCATCGAGGGGCAGGGCGCAGCGGCTGCACTGCTCGCCAAGCCAGGGCAGTCCGGCTTCACAGGCTACGCAGATGCACAACGTGGTGTCGCTGGGTTCGTCACATAACAAACAGGTCTGTTTGTTTTTTAACCAGATGTAAACCTGATTATATTCGTATGGTTGACAGAGCATGGCCGCTCCCTGACTATGCCGGAAATCTTGCCGGACAACCGTGTCGTGCGTGGGGTCTTTGCCCCGGCGCGTCGTCCATTCCCCTACAAGGAGCCGCCGATGAGCGCCAGCACTACAGCTACCCTGCGTCACGACTGGACTTTAGCCGAGGTCAAGGCGCTGTTTCAGCAGCCGTTCAATGACCTGCTGTTTCAGGCGCAGACAGTGCACCGCGCGCATTTCGACGCCAACCGCGTACAGGTTTCCACGTTGCTGTCGATCAAGACCGGCGCCTGCCCCGAGGACTGCAAGTACTGCCCGCAGTCGGGCCATTACAACACCGGTCTGGACAAGCAGAAGCTGATGGAAGTGCAGAAGGTGCTGGAAGAGGCCGCACGGGCCAAGGCCATCGGCTCCACGCGCTTCTGCATGGGGGCGGCCTGGAAGCACCCTTCGGCCAAGGACATGCCCTACGTGCTGGAAATGGTCAAAGGCGTGAAGGCCATGGGCCTGGAAACCTGCATGACCCTCGGCAAACTCGACCGCGAGCAGACCGAAGCCCTGGCCGAAGCCGGCCTGGACTACTACAACCACAACCTCGACACCTCGCCGGAGTTCTACGGCAGCATCATCACCACCCGTACCTACAGCGAACGCCTGCAGACCCTGGCCTACGTGCGCGACGCGGGCATGAAGATCTGCTCCGGTGGCATTCTTGGCATGGGCGAGTCGCTGGACGACCGCGCCGGCCTGCTGATCCAGCTGGCCAACCTACCCGAGCACCCCGAGTCGGTGCCGATCAACATGCTGGTCAAGGTCCAGGGCACCCCACTGGCCGAGGAAAAGGACGTCGATCCCTTCGACTTCATCCGCACCCTGGCGGTGGCGCGCATCCTCATGCCCAAGTCCCATGTGCGCCTGTCCGCCGGTCGCGAGCAGATGAACGAGCAGATGCAGTCCCTGGCCTTCCTGGCCGGCGCCAACTCCATCTTCTACGGCGAGAAGCTGCTGACCACCGGCAATCCCCAGGCCGACAAGGACATGCAGCTGTTCGCCCGCCTCGGCATCCAGCCCGAAGCCCGCGAAGAACACGCCGACGAGGTGCACCAGGCCGCCATCGAGCAGGCCCTGGTGGAGCAGCGCAACGGCGAACTCTTCTACGACGCCGCCACCGCCTGACCCCTGCCGTTCCCCTCTCCCCCTGGGAGAGGGCCGGGGTGAGGGTAAACCACCGCCCAACCCGCGCTCCAGACCACCCCCTCTCCCCTCGCGAGAGGGCTGGGGTGAGGGGCCTTCCAACGCTACCGAGACTCCCCATGGCCTTCGACCTCGCCGCCCGCCTGGCCCAGCGTCACGCCGAGCACCTCTATCGGCGCCGCCCTTTGCTGGAAGCGCCCCAGGGCCCCGAGGTGGTGGTGGATGGCGAGTCCCTGCTGGCCTTCTGCAGCAACGACTACCTGGGCCTGGCCAATCATCCCCAGGTGATCGCCGCCCTGCGCGCGGGCGCCGAGCGCTGGGGCGTGGGCGGCGGCGCCTCGCACCTGGTGATAGGCCACAGCGGTCCGCATCACCAGGTCGAAGAAGCCCTCGCCGACCTCACCGGGCGGCCACGCGCCCTGCTGTTCTCCACCGGCTACATGGCCAACCTGGCAGCCGTCACCGCCCTGGTCGGGCGTGGCGACACCGTGCTGGAAGACCGCCTCAACCATGCCTCCCTGCTCGACGCCGGCCTGCTCAGCGGCGCGCGCTTCGGCCGCTATCTGCACAACGACCCGGCCAGCCTGGCCACGCGCCTAGCCAAGGCCGAGGGCGACACCCTGGTGGTCACCGACGGCGTCTTCAGCATGGACGGCGATCTGGCCGCCCTGCCCGAGCTCTGCGAGGTCGCCCAGCGCCACGGCGCCTGGACCCTGGTGGACGATGCCCACGGCATCGGCACCCTGGGCGCCAGCGGCGGCGGCATCGTCGAGCACTTCGGCCTGGATCAGGGCCAGGTCCCGGTGCTGGTCGGCACCCTGGGCAAGGCCTGCGGCACCGCCGGGGCCTTTGTCGCCGGCAGCGAGGAACTGATCGAGACACTGATCCAGTTCGCCCGCCCCTATATCTACACCACCAGCCAGCCGCCGGCGGTGGCCTGCGCCACCCTCGCCGCCCTGCAGCTCGTCCGTGAGGAGGGCTGGCGCCGTGAGCTTCTGCACACTTTGATCCAGAGATTCCGCAGGGGCGCGACGGCCCTCGGCCTGGACCTTATGCTCAGCGCCACGCCGATCCAGCCGATCCTGGTCGGCGACAGCGCGCGCGCCCTCGCACTCTCCGCCGCCCTGCGCCGACGCGGGATCCTGGTCACCGCCATCCGACCGCCCACCGTACCGGCCGGCAGTGCCCGCCTGCGGGTGACCCTGACGGCGGCCCATCGCGAAGCGCACGTGGACCTCTTGCTCGACGCTCTGGCCCAGGCCATGGCCGAATTACCGCCTGACGCGGATAAGTGACCGACCAATGCGCGATACCCTGATCTTGCTGCCCGGCTGGGGCCTGGGCAGTGCTCCGCTGGAGCCCCTGCGTGACGAACTCGTCGAGCAGGCCCCCTTTCTCGACGTGCTGATCGAGCCGCTGCCGGCCCTGGCCGACACCCAGGACTGGTTCACCGACCTGGAAGCCCGCATCGCCGAAGGCGGCTGGCTGGCCGGCTGGTCGCTGGGCGGCATGCTCGCCAGCGAATTCACCCTGCGCCGCCCCCAGGGCGTGCACGGTCTCATCACCCTGGCCAGCAATCCCTGCTTCGTCGCCCGCGCCGGCTGGCAGACCGCCATGGCGCGCAGCGTCTTCACCGACTTCTTCGAGGCCTGCTCGCTGGACGCCGAGCAGACCCTCAGGCGCTTCACCCTGCTGGTGGCCCAGGGCGCCCGCGACAGCCGCACCCTCGCCCGCCAGTTGCAGGTGACCCTGCCGGAGATCGAGCCCGAGGTGGTCATCGCCGGCCTGGAGTTGCTGGCACGCCTGGACACCCGCGCCGCCCTGCAGGCCTTCAGCGGTCCCCAGCTGCACCTGTTCGGCGCCCACGACGCCCTGGTGCCGGCCGCGGCGGCCCAGGCCCTGCGCGACGAGCTGCCCAATGCCCAGGTCGAGGTCCTGGAGCACGCCAGCCATGGCCTGCCCCTGGAACGCCCGGACGAGGTGGCCACCCGTATCCGTGAATTCATCTATGCAGGACGCGATGGCTGACGTATTGCCCGACAAGCGCCAGGTGGCGCTGTCCTTTTCCCGCGCCGCCGCGCAGTACGACGGCGCCGCCCTGCTGCAACGCCGGGTCGCCGACGGCCTCTTCGCCCGGCTACCGGTTCTTGACCCGCAACGCTGGCTGGACCTGGGCAGTGGCACCGGCTATTGCAGTCGCGCCCTGGCCCGCCGTCATCCGCAGGCCGAAGGCCTGGCCCTGGACCTGGCGCCCGGTATGCTCCGCCACGCCCGCGCCCAGGGCGCCGGTGCCGGCCACTACCTGACCGCCGACGCCGAACGCCTGCCGCTGCGGGCGGAGAGCTGCGATCTGATCGTCTCCAGCCTGGCCCTGCAGTGGTGTCCGGACCTGCCCAGGGTGCTCGCCGAGGCGCGGCGCATCCTACGCCCGGGTGGCGTGCTGGCCTTCAGCAGCCTGGTCGCCGGCACCCTCGACGAACTGCGCCAGAGCTGGGCCCGGGTGGACGACCAGGTGCACGTCAATCGCTTCCGCCCCCAGACGGCCTATGTCGCCGCCGCCCAGGCCAGCGGCCTGCAGCGGCTAACGCTGGAGGTCGCGCCCGAGCGGCTGCACTTCCCCGATCTGCGCGCCCTGACCCAGCACCTCAAGGCCATCGGCGCCCACAACCTCAACCAGGGACGTCCCCAGGGCCTCACCGGTCGCCAGCGCCTGGCCGCCTTCACCCAGGCCTACGAGAGCCTGCGCGAGCCCGCCGGCCTGCCCGCCACCTACCAGGTGATCCACGTCCTGCTGCGCAAGGAATGACCCCCATGTCCGCCTACTTCGTCACCGGCACCGACACCGAGATCGGCAAGACCACCATCGCCGCCGGCCTGCTGCACCGGGCCCGGCTGCAGGGTCTCGCCACCGCCGGGGTCAAGCCGGTGGCCTCCGGCTGCGAACGGACCGCCGCGGGCCTGCGCAACGGCGACGCCCTGGCCCTGCTCGGCGAGACCTCGCTGCCGCTCGACTACACCGACATCAATCCCTTCGCCCTGGAACCCGCCATCGCCCCGCATCTGGCAGCCCGCGAAGCCGGCATCGACCTCAGCGTCGCCGCCCTGGCCGCCCCGGTGCGGCGGATCCTGGCGCTGCAGGCCGACTTCACCCTGGTGGAAGGCGCCGGCGGCTGGCGCGTGCCCCTGGCCGGCCGGGAGTCCCTGTCCGATCTGGCCCGCGAGCTGGGTCTGCCGGTCGTCCTGGTGGTGGGCGTGCGCCTGGGTTGCATCAACCACGCCCTGCTCAGCGCCGAGGCCATCCTCGCCGACGGCCTGACCCTGGCCGGCTGGGTGGCCAACTTGGTGGCACCGGCCACCCTGCGCCTGGACGACAACCTGGCCACCCTGCACGAACGCCTGCCGGCGCCCTGCCTGGGCACGGTGCCGTACCTGGCCGCGGCCACGCCGGCGGCGGTCGCCGCGCACCTGCGCCTGCCCGGCTGATATCAGTCTTTCGGGCGATGGCCGGTGGGCCAGGCCGGCGGCAGACTGCCCTGTCTGCCGCTGCCGGATCGCCCGAGTGCCTACCTTCAAGTTCCTGACCTGCCTGGGCCTGCTCGGCCTGACCAGCACCACCTGGGCGCTGGACAACCAGACCCGCGTGGAGCAGCGCGGCGAGCGCCTCGGCGCCTTCCTGAGCCAGGCGCCGGATACCCGCCAGGGCACCCTGGAGGTCAGCCAGAGCGGTCGTGCCAGCCAGGCCTATCTCACCCAGAGCGCCTCCCAGGGCGACCGTACCCGCGTCGAGCAGGGCGGCGTGGGCAACTTCACCAATGTCACCCAGGCCGCCGGTGGTGCGCGCGAGGTCAGCATCGACCAGCGCGAAGCCAGCCAGAGCCACGCCTATGTCTACCAGGGCCATGGCCAGCGCAATACGGTGGAGATCGTCCAGCGCGGCCTGCTCGACGAAGCCCTGGTGCGCCAGGGCGGTGACGACCAGCGGCTGCGCATCGAGCAGGAGGGCGCGCGCAACGGGCTGAATCTGTTCCAGGACGGTCGCGACAGCGCGGCGCGACTCAGGCAGGTGGGCGAGGATCATCTCCAGGACGTGCTGAGCCTGGGCACGCGCAACGAGGTCGAGCTGCTGCAGGGCGGCGCCGCCAACCGGGCGGTGGTCGAGCAGCGCGGCGACGACAACCGGGCCGGCGCTCGCCAGGGCGCGCGGCAGCAGGACGTCCAGCTGATCCAGATCGGCAACCGCAACCAGGCGGCGGTGCAGCAGAACGGCCTCGACGCCAGCCCCCAGCGCGTCAGCGCGCGGCAACTCGGCGACGACAATGCCGTCCAGGTGAATCTGACCGGCAATGGCAACCGCCTCGAGCTGCAGCAACAGGGCAATCGCAACAGCGCCGGCGTCCTGATCGGTGGTGAGGATTCGCGCCTGACCCTGACTACCCAGGGCAACGACAACGAGATCAGTGCGGTCGGGGTGGGCGACAACCTCGAGCTGAGCGTCGAGCAACTGGGCGATGGCCATCTGCTGCAGGCAGGACTGGCCAGCGATGCGCGCGTCAGCGTCAGCCAGCAGGGCGCCAGCCAGTACGCCTCCATCAGTCAGGCCGGTGCGGGCAACAGTCTCGACCTGCGCCAGAGCGGGCAGGGCAATCGGGCGACGATCCAGCAATAGCCGGACACAGGCGGTGACAGGGACTGCTGGTTCTTTGGCGTCAAAGCTGCTTCAATAGCCCTTTGACATCACCGTCGAGGACCCTGTCCATGAACGTGACTTCAAGCAATTCGCTCTATGCCGGGGTGCAGGCCTACCAGAACGGTAGCCGCACGGTCGAAAAGGCCGGTGCCGCCCTCGCCTCCCAGACGGCGCGCAACGAACAGGAAGCCCTGGGCGCGACCACCAACAGCCAGGCCGATCTGGCCAGCGAGCTGGTCAATCTGGATGTCGGCAAGTACCAGGCGCTGGCCGGTACCAAGGTCATGCAGGCCTCGCAGGAAACCCTGGGCCGGCTGCTCGATACCCGGGCTTGATCAGAAAGCTTTGAGTAGAAGGGGCGCCCTGAAAGGCGCCCCTTTTGCGTGCTAGCCCAGGCGGAAGCGGGTGGTGTTGGCAGTCAGGGTGCGGCTGCCCGCCTCCAGACCCACCGCCGTGCTCTGCACCGTGCGCGCGTTGCCGAGCAGATCGGCCGCGGCGCCATCGATCTGCTGGATATTGCCACTGACCTGGTCGGCGGTGACCGCCTGCTGTTCGGCGGCGGTGGCGATCTGCACCAGGGTGTCGGAGACGCCCTGCACCGACTCGGCGATCTCTTCCAGCCGCCGCCCCAGCCCGGTGATCGACTGGGCATCGCTGGCGGCCTGGCCGCAGGCCTCCTGCATCAGGGACACGGCCTGGGCCACGGTGCCGCTCAGGCTGCCGACGGTCCCGGCGATCTGCGCCGTGGAGGCCTGGGTGCGCTGCGACAGCGAACGTACCTCGTCGGCGACCACCGCGAAGCCCCTTCCCTGGTCACCGGCCCGGGCCGCCTCGATGGCGGCGTTGAGCGCCAGCAGGTTGGTCTGTTCGGCGATGCCGCGGATGACGTCCACCACCTGCTGGATCTGCCCGGCCTGGGCATTGACCTGGGCCATGGCCGCAGCTGTCTCGTCCAGGCGCTGGTTGAGGCGCTGGATGCTGGCGGTGGTCTGGCGACTGTCGCTCTGGCTGGCCTCGGCGATGCCGCGCATCTGCTCGGCGCGCCCGGCGGCCTCTTCGCAACTCTGCGCCACGCCCTGGGCGGTGGCGGCCAGTTCGGTGGCGGCGGTGGCGATCTGGGTGATCTGCTGGCGCTGGGCTTCGACGGCGCCGAGCGCCGCCTCGGCCTGCTGACCCAGCTCCCCGGACGCCGTGCCCACCTGGCGACTCTCCTGCTCGACCGCCTGCAGACTGCCGCGCAGCTGCACCACGGCCAGGTCCAGCGCGCGGCCGATCTCGGCCAGTTCGTCCTGGCCAGTCACCTGGGCCGAACGGGTCAGGTCGCCGTCACGCAGGCCTTCGGCCAAGTTGGTGATGCGCCGGGCGCTGCCGCGAATGGCGGCCTGCATGCACAGCAGCAGGTAGCAGGTCACCACCAGCAGCAGGCCGAAGCCGGCGGCGATGGCGGCAAAGCTGCGCACGGCATCGGCGCCATAGTATTGCAGCCGTTGGTCCAGATTCTTCAGGGTCTGCTGGCGGAAGGTCTGCAGACCCTGCAGGACCCCGTCCAGGGTGGTTTCGAACTGCTCCGGCTTGAGCGTGATCTCGCCGCCGAACACTCCCTGATCGAGGGTCTTGAGACTGGCGTCCAGCTGGCTGCTGAGCTTCTGGTAATCATCCTTCCAGCCGGCCATGTCGGCGGGCAGCTTGTTGCCGAGCAGCACGGCGACCTTGGCCAGGCTCTCGCTGGAATCGCCGACGCGGGCGCGCAGGTCGCGCAACTGCAGGCGGCTCTGCAGGCTGAACTGGCCGGAGACCACACTGGCCTGACCGACGCTGGCCAGGCGGCCGAGGCGCTCATACAACTCGACCGACTGGGTGGTGCCGATCTGCATCAGCAGGTAGGTTTCCATCCAGGGATCGAGGATGAGGCCGCTGTCCAGGGCGATCTCCTCGCGCAGCGCCTGCACGGCGCCCAGGGCGGCGG
>NZ_CAJYVE010000018.1 GCF_913777995.1 uncultured Pseudomonas sp.
ATTCTTCAGGGATGTCGATGGTGACGTTCTCGAACGGCTCCTGCTTGACGCCGTCGACTTCGCGGATGATCACTTCAGGACGGCCCACGGCCATCTCGAAGCCTTCACGGCGCATGGTTTCGATCAGAACCGAGAGGTGCAGCTCACCACGGCCGGAAACCTTGAATTTGTCGGCCGAGTCGCCTTCTTCAACGCGCAGGGCCACGTTGTACAGCAGTTCCTTGTCCAGACGTTCCTTGATGTTACGGCTGGTGACGAACTTGCCTTCCTTGCCGCAGAACGGCGAGTCGTTGACCTGGAAGGTCATCGAAACGGTTGGCTCGTCGACGGTCAGGGGCTTCATGGCCTCGACGTTGTTCATGTCGCACAGGGTGTCGGAGATGAACAGCTCTTCGAAGCCGCTGATGCAGACGATGTCGCCAGCGGTGGCTTCTTCGACGTCGACGCGGTGCAGGCCGTGGTGACCCATCAGCTTGAGGATACGACCGTTGCGCTTCTTGCCTTCGGTGTCGATGGCGATCACCGGGGTGTTCGGCTTGACGCGGCCACGGGCGATACGGCCCACGCCGATGATGCCCAGGAAGCTGTTGTAGTCCAGAGCGGAGATCTGCATCTGGAACGGGCCGTCGACGTCGACGCTTGGCGCCGGAACGTGGTCGACGATGGCCTGGTACAGCGCGGTCATGTCTTCGCCCATGGCGGTGTGGTCCAGACCGGCGATGCCGTTCAGGGCCGAGGCGTAGACGACCTGGAAGTCCAGCTGGTCTTCGGTGGCGCCGAGGTTGTCGAACAGGTCGAAGATCTGGTCCAGAACCCAGTCAGGACGCGCGCCTGGACGGTCGACCTTGTTGATCACGACGATTGGCTTCAGACCGGCTTCGAAGGCCTTCTTGGTCACGAAGCGGGTTTGTGGCATCGGGCCGTCCTGGGCGTCGACCAGCAGCAGCACGGAGTCGACCATCGACATCACGCGCTCTACTTCACCACCGAAGTCGGCGTGGCCGGGGGTGTCGACGATGTTGATGCGGTAGTCGTTCCAGCGGATGGCGGTGTTCTTCGCCAGGATGGTAATGCCGCGCTCTTTTTCCTGGTCGTTGGAGTCCATCACGCGCTCGTCGTTGAGCTCGTTGCGCTCCAGAGTGCCGGACTGACGCAGCAGCTTGTCGACCAGAGTGGTTTTACCGTGGTCAACGTGCGCGATGATGGCGATGTTGCGGAGATTTTCGATCACTTGTGTATCTCGATCAGAGGATTCGGTCTGCCGTCCGGACGCGGGCGGCGATTAACGTTGGAAATCTTCAGGTACGGCCGTGACAGCGTCGGGGGGCCGGTGACGCAAGCCACAGGCAAACAGCCCCGGGCGTTTAGCTCGGTCGATATACGCGCACATTGGCATGCCCCTCACTGAGCAGGTGGTGAGCATGCAGGCGGCTCATGACGCCTTTGTCGCAATACAGCAGGTACTGGCGGTTGCCATCCAGTTCCTTGAAGCGGCTGTTCAGTGCATAGAACGGCACGGCTTGTACTTCAACGCCAGGCACGTCCAGCGGCTGGTCTTCCTGGGCATCCGGGTGGCGGATATCGAGGATGACCTGGCCGGCCAGGGCCTGGTGGACTTCTTCGACCGCGACCTGCTGGCTGAGGTCGTCGATCACCCGGTCGATCGCCACCAGCCTGGCGCGCTCCAGGGCACGGTCCAGGACCGCCATGTCGAAGCGCGTCTCTTCGTGCTCGACGCGGTAGCGCTTGGCGCTGGTCTTCGGGTTGACCGAGATCACCCCGCAATATTCGGGCATGTGCCGGGCGAAATCGGCCGAGCCGATCTGGGTCGCCAGGTTGACGATGTCCTGCTTGTCGGTGGCGATCAGCGGACGCAGCACCAGCTTGTCGGTCACCGAGTCGATGGTCGCCAGGTTCGGCAGGGTCTGGCTCGACACCTGGGAAATCGCCTCGCCGGTGACCAGCACGTCGATCTCCAGGCGTTCGGCCATCGCCGAGGCTGCGCGTAACATCATACGCTTCAACACTACACCCATATGACCGTCGTCGACTTTCTGCAGGATTTCGCCCAGCACTTCTTCGAACGGCACGCTGATGAACAGCACGCGCTGCGAGCTGCCGTACTTCTTCCAGATGAAATGCGCGACTTCCATCACGCCCAATTCATGGGCACGGCCGCCGAGGTTGAAGAAGCAGAAGTGCGCCATCAGGCCACGACGCATGATCTGGTAGGCCGCCACGGTGGAGTCGAAGCCACCGGACATCAGCACCAGGGTCTGTTCCAGTGCACCCAGCGGGTAGCCACCCAGGCCCTGGTGCTGGCTGTGCACCACGAACAGGCGGTCGTCACGGATCTCCATGCGCACCAGCAGCTCGGGATTCTTCAGGTCGATGCCGGCGGCACCGCACTCGCGACGCAACTGGCTGCCGACGTAGCGCTCGACGTCCATGGAACTGAAGGAATGCTTGCCGGCCCGCTTGCAGCGCACCGCGAAGATCTTGCCGGGCAGCAGGTCGGCGTAATGCTGCCGACACTTGGCGACGATGTCGTCGAGGTCGCCCAGCGGGTATTCGGCCACTTGCAGGAAGTTGGCGATGCCGGGCATGCAGCTCAGCCGCTCGGTGATGCCCTGCAGGATCTTCGGATCGGTTTCCCGGGTCTCGACCTCCAGGTTGTCCCAGACGCCGCCCACGACAATGTTTTCGTCCAGCTCGCGCAGCACGGTGCGGATGTTCTTGGCCAGCTGGCGGATGAACTTCTTGCGCACCGGCGGGCTTTTGATAGTGATTTCTGGGAAAACTTTGACGATGAGCTTCATGGAAACAGTGCGTGAAGGGCCGACAAAAAAAGAGGGGCGCGGATTATAGCGGAAATTGCTCAAGCTTTGACCAACTATCGTACATCCGATTGTCAGCGCACCAAAAAGGGTCAATCTCGGAAAAATAAGCATCAATAAGGTGCAATATTTTTCCAGGAATTTCGTGGATGCGACGTAAACGCTTGTATTTGGGGCGGCCAGCCCATCTCGGGGCACTGGCATGCAAATTGCTCCCTTGTGAGGCAGGTAGCCATGGCAGAGTATTTTGCGCCGGCATCACCCAAATTCAGAGGCCCCTACAAAAGCATCGGCCTCAACCCACCCGGAGGACACTATGTCGAAGTCGGTTCAACTCATCAAAGATCATGACGTTAAATGGATTGATCTGCGCTTCACTGACACCAAAGGCAAGCAGCAGCACGTCACCATGCCGGCACGCGATGCGCTGGACGACGACTTCTTCGAAATCGGCAAGATGTTCGACGGTTCCTCCATCGCCGGCTGGAAAGGCATCGAAGCCTCCGACATGATCCTGCTGCCGGACGACGAGTCCGCCGTACTGGACCCGTTCACCGAAGAGCCGACCCTGATCCTGGTCTGCGACATCATCGAGCCGTCCACCATGCAGGGCTACGATCGCGACCCACGCGCCATCGCCCACCGCGCCGAGGAATACCTGAAGAGCACCGGTATCGGTGACACCGTATTCGTAGGCCCGGAGCCTGAGTTCTTCATCTTCGACTCGGTCAAGTACAAGTCCGACATCTCCGGCTCCATGTTCAAGATCTTCTCCGAGCAAGGCTCGTGGATGACCGACCAGGACGTGGAAGGCGGCAACAAGGGCCACCGTCCAGGCATCAAGGGCGGCTACTTCCCGGTTCCACCGGTCGACCACGACCACGAAATCCGTACTGCCATGTGCAACGCACTGGAAGAGATGGGTCAGGTCGTCGAAGTTCACCACCACGAAGTGGCCACCGCCGGTCAGAACGAAATCGGCGTGAAGTTCAACACCCTGGTCAAGAAGGCTGACGAAGTACAGACCCTGAAATACGTGGTCCACAACGTTGCCGACGCCTACGGCCGCACCGCGACCTTCATGCCGAAGCCTCTGTACGGCGACAACGGCTCGGGCATGCACGTGCACATGTCCATCGCCAAAGACGGCAAGAACACCTTCGCCGGCGAAGGCTATGCCGGCCTGTCCGACACCGCCCTGTACTTCATCGGCGGCATCATCAAGCACGGTAAGGCCCTGAACGGCTTCACCAACCCGTCGACCAACTCCTACAAGCGTCTGGTCCCAGGTTTCGAAGCTCCGGTGATGCTGGCCTACTCGGCCCGTAACCGCTCGGCCTCGATCCGTATTCCATACGTTTCCAGCCCACGCGCCCGCCGCATCGAAGCCCGCTTCCCGGATCCGGCTGCCAACCCATACCTGGCCTTCGCCGCCCTGCTGATGGCTGGCCTGGACGGTATCCAGAACAAGATCCACCCAGGCGATGCCGCCGACAAGAACCTGTACGACCTGCCACCAGAAGAAGCCAAGGAAATCCCGCAAGTGTGCGGCAGCCTGAAAGAGGCCCTGGAAGAGCTGGACAAAGGCCGTGCGTTCCTGACCAAGGGCGGCGTGTTCTCCGAC
Source organism: uncultured Pseudomonas sp. (assembly GCF_913777995.1). GTDB lineage: Bacteria > Pseudomonadota > Gammaproteobacteria > Pseudomonadales > Pseudomonadaceae > Aquipseudomonas. Next base: position 4,462 of record NZ_CAJYVE010000018.1, read on the forward strand.
GACTTCATCGATGCCTACATCGAGCTGAAGTCGGAAGAAGAAATCAAGGTCCGTACCTTCGTACACCCTCTGGAATACGAGCTGTACTACAGCTGCTGATTCCTGTTGCGTCGCCTGCCGGCGCATCGAGAGGCCACCTTCGGGTGGCCTTTTTTTTGCCCTGCCGCAGCCGGTCCTGCCTGAACAGCTGGGCATCTTGGCCTTACGCGGCTTTACCCGCGCAAGGGCCGGGAGGCGACCAATAGATATTCATCGCACACCCGTCATCCGGCTGTGCCATGCTGCATCGCCGTTCCGATTTCCTGGAGGTTCTCCATGCTTTCGTCCTGCCTGCCGCGCCCTTCCCGCCTGGGTTTTGCCGCACTGGCACTGCTCAGCCTGCTGACAGCCTGTACCAGCACCCGCCATCCCCCCGAAGCCCTGGCACCGCTGCTGGGCGATATCGAGCAGCGCCTGGCGCTGGCTACCCCCGTGGCGCTGAGCAAATGGGACAGCGGCCAGCCGGTCGAAGACCGCCCCCGCGAGCGCCAGGTGATTGACCGGGCCGCCGAGCGCGCCCGCGAGTGGCAGGTCGACCCGACCTGGGCACGGCAACTGTTCGCCGACCAGATCGAAGCCAGCAAGATCAGCCAGCACGCCAGTCTCGACGCCTGGAAACGCCAGGGCCAAGCACCGCAGGCCCCACGCCTGAACCTCGCCACACAGATTCGCCCGGCCCTGGATGACCTGCAGGAACGCATGCTCCAGGACATGGCGCACTTTGCGCCGTATCGCGCCGATGGCGCCTGTCGGCAATGGCTCGCCGATCGGCAACGCCAGGTTCAGGGCGACGCCTCGTACCTGCAGGCCTGGCACCAGGCTACTGCCAGCCTTTGCGCCCGCTAGCAGGGTGACCGGGCAACACTCAGGCGGCCTGCAAATAGTCGAAAATCAGCGCCGCCTTGTTCCGCATCTGATGGCAAAATCATTCCCCGCCAGGGCTGCGCACCGGCACAGGAACGATTCAGACAGGGAAATACCACGTTCAGCATGAGCCACCACGACCCCGCCATCGACGCCCCCGTGTCCGTGCACCCTGAAGGGCGGCATGTCATCGACCTTACCGGACCCCGCAGCCACACCCTGTTCATGGAGCCTGGGGTCGGCAGCCTGCGCATTGGCCCGGCGGCGCTCGGCAAGAAGGCCGACCTGCACGCCGAGGCCCACGAGCGGCTCGCGTGGAACGCCTTCGATCCTTTCGCCACTCAGGCCGGTTCACCCTGGCCACGCTTTCTCAGCTATACCGGTGGTGACACCGGCTTCGTGAACTGGGCCAGCCAGCGCTCCATCGAGGAAATGGTCTGGACGCCGGTACTGGCCGAAGACACCTGGGTCGATGCCAGCCAGGCCGCCCTGCACCGCCTGGCGATCCACCTGGTGCCTGCAACCAGCCGCCTGCGCATGACCCTGCCCAGCCACACCACCTGGGCCTACCGGCATCTCAGCCTCCACGGCGAACTGTCACGCTTCGTGGCCGAGGGCGACCTGCCCTGGTCACTGGCCTTGGCACCGCGCACCAGCCCGCGCCGTCAGGGGCCGCCCTTCGAACTGCCAGACCTGGGCATCCTGCATCAGGTCGAACACCTGGCCCTGCAGAACGGCCCGATGGCCCAGCCGGTTTCGCTCAAGTGCCTGCGGCGCTTCACCCAGTTGCGCAGCCTCGACCTGTGGGGGCATTTTTGCGACCTGCAGGAGCTGGCCCGCCACCCGCGGCTCGAAGCCCTGGAGTTACGCTTCATGCCCGACCTGCAGGGCCTGCCGGCACTGGACAGCTGGCCGGCCCTGGAGCGCTTCATCGCCTTCAATGTCGAGGAAGCCACCGGCAAGCGTCTGCGCCAGCAGGTCAAGGCACGGGGTCGGGTGCGGGGCTGGAGCGGCCACGCCTCGGTCAGCCAGCTGCGCAAGCCGCTCTGGTGGGAGGCCGAGTACGGCCGGCCATTCTCCGCCTGGCCCAAGCGCCTGGCCAAGATCGCCAACGGTGCCTACGACCAGGCCCTGGCCAGCCTGGCACTGGCCGCAGACGCGGTACAGGCAGAAGCGGCATTCAGCGCCTTCGCCCGACATTTCAACTCGCTCAAGGGCATCGAGAGCAGCGAGCGCGATGACCTGGGCGAGGCCATCTGGCAACTCAGCCAGAGCGAACATGCCATGCGCCTGGGGGTCAGCGCCGAACGGGCGCAAGCGTGGTTCGACCAGGTACGCGATTACTGACACCCCGCCAGGCAACGGCAGGCGATCTGCATTATGCTGAGGCTCCATCGCCTGCCCGCTTTTAGAGACTCCCATGCGCCGTCGCCTTGCCTGCCTGTCGTTGCTGATCTGCCTGCCCGCCATGGCGCAGATCTACAAGTACACCGACGCCAACGGCAACACCGCCTACAGTAACCAGCCCCCCGACGGCACACGTGCAGAGTCGGTGGAGCTTAAACCGCTCAACAGCATCCCCACGCCACCTGCCCCGACCGCTTCATCGCCATCATCTGCCGCGCAGCCCGCGCCGCCAGCAGCGGCCGAAACCTTCACCTATCAGGAGCTGGCCCTGACCGGCCTGCCGGAAGAGGGCGCCATCCGTGCCAATGACGGCACCTTCAGCATCGGCGTGAAGATCGTGCCCAAGCTGCAGCCCGGCCATCGCCTGCAATTGCTGGTAGACGGCACCCCCTACGGCCAGCCCACCAATGTGCCGCAATTGCAGGTGGTGAATCTCGACCGCGGCGAGCACCGCTTCGCGGTGCTGGTGCATGATGTGCGCCGGGTCATCCAGCAGAGCCCGACCGTGACCCTGACCGTATTGCGCGCCGCCGCAGGAAGGCCTTGAGATGCCCAGCCTGCGCGCCCTGTTGTCGTGCCTGTTGCTGGCGGCGCTGCCCGCCGTGGCCACGCCGATCTACACCTACATCGATGCCGAGGGCAATCGGGTCTTCACCGACCAGCCGCGCAAGAACGCCAAGCGCCTGGACGTGGCCCCCACCAACAACATGAGCAGCACGCCGCGCACCCGGGACGTCAAGATCGGCCCTGCACAACCGGTTAAAAAGCCCATGTTCCATTACCAGTTGCTGCGCATCCTGGTGCCGGAGCCGGACAGCACGATACGCAGCGGCGAAGGCAAGGTGATCGTCACGGTCAGCAGCGACCCGGCCCTGCAGGACGGCCATCGCTACCTTCTGCTGCTCGATGGCCAGCCAGTGGGCGCGCCAGGGCGCAGCCCGGTGTTCGCCCTGGACAACCTCGATCGCGGCACGCACCAGATCTCCGTGGAGATCTACGACGAACTGGGCCGCCTGCTGGAAAAGACCCCCAACCAGCCTTTCCACCTGCAACGCATCTCACTGAACCAGAAGCGCCTGGCCAACCCCTGCAAGGCCGAAGAGTACGGCGTGCGTCCCGAGTGCCCGCTCAAGGACAAACCGGAAGAAAAGCGCAGCTGGGTGCCGTTCCTCTAATCAGGGCAGGCAAAGTGCCTGTATTTGGGGCAGGTGCCCACCCCGGCGCCACAATGCACTAAGCTGGTGCACAACTCATCCTATCTTGGCTTGATCGGCCCCACTTCGGGTCAAAGTAGACAATCGTGCGTCGCTGTGAGGCCACAACGGCACAAAAAAAGCCCGGTTTTCATGCGCCATACGCTTCTTTTCGGAGCCTTGGTTTGGTTCTTGCAACCTTGACCGGCACAGCACCCTGCCAAGCACTGTCCCATGATCGTGCCGATGCCAAGGACGTCACCCGACGCCCATGCCACACGATGAAAAGTGCCAGAAGAGGTCACCCGGATTCATGACTATCAGCGATGCGCTGCACCGGTTGTTACTCGACAACCTGACCACTGCGACGATTCTGCTCAATGCCGACCTGCGCCTGGAGTACATGAACCCCGCCGCGGAAATGCTCCTGGCCATCAGCGGCCAGCGCAGCCACGGGCAGTTCATCAGCGAGCTGTTCACCGAGTCTGCCGAAGCGCTCAGTTCGCTGCGCCAGGCCGTGGAGCAGGCCCACCCGTTCACCAAGCGCGAGGCCATGCTCACCGCGCTGGCCGGCCAGACCCTGACCGTCGACTACGCCGTCACGCCAATCCTCAGCAAGGGCGAGACCCTGCTGCTGCTGGAGATCCACCCGCGTGACCGGCTGCTGCGCATCACCAAGGAAGAAGCGCAGCTGTCCAAGCAGGAAACCACCAAGATGCTGGTGCGCGGCCTGGCCCACGAAATCAAGAACCCCCTGGGCGGTATCCGTGGCGCGGCGCAACTGCTGGCCCGCGAGCTGCCCGAGGAAAGCCTCAAGGACTACACCAACGTCATCATCGAAGAGGCCGACCGCCTGCGAAACCTGGTCGACCGCATGCTCGGCTCCAACAAACTGCCATCGCTGGCCATGACCAACGTCCACGAGGTACTGGAGCGGGTCAGCAACCTGGTAGAAGCCGAGAGCCAGGGACGCATCATCCTGGTGCGCGACTACGACCCGAGCATCCCCGACGTGCTCATCGACCGCGAGCAGATGATCCAGGCGGTGCTCAACATCGTGCGCAACGCCATGCAGGCGATCAACACGCAGAACGAACTGCGCCTGGGGCGCATCACCCTGCGCAGCCGGGCCATTCGCCAGTTCACCATCGGCCACGTGCGGCATCGCCTGGTGGCCAAGGTGGAAATCATCGACAACGGTCCGGGTATCCCGCCCGAACTGCAGGACACCATTTTCTATCCGATGGTCAGCGGCCGCCCCGACGGTACCGGGCTGGGCCTGGCCATTACCCAGAACATCATCAGCCAGCACCAGGGCCTGATCGAGTGTGAAAGCCATCCCGGCCACACGGCCTTCTCGATCTTCCTGCCGCTGGAACAAGGAGCCGCCTCGACATGAGCCGTAGCGAAACTGTCTGGATCGTCGATGACGATCGTTCCATCCGCTGGGTATTGGAGAAGGCCTTGCAACAGGAAGGCATGACCACCCAGAGTTTCGACAGCGCCGATGGCGTGATGAGTCGCCTGGCGCGGCAACAGCCGGACGTGATCATTTCCGACATCCGCATGCCCGGCGCCAGCGGCCTGGACCTGCTGGCACGCATTCGCGAGCAGCACCCGCGCCTGCCGGTCATCATCATGACCGCGCATTCGGACCTCGACAGCGCCGTGGCCTCTTACCAGGGCGGCGCCTTCGAGTACCTGCCCAAGCCATTCGACGTCGACGAAGCCGTGTCGCTGGTCAAGCGTGCCAACCAGCACGCTCAGGAACAGCAGGGCCTCGACACGCCACCGGCGATGGCCCGCACCCCGGAGATCATCGGTGAAGCACCGGCGATGCAGGAGGTGTTCCGCGCCATCGGCCGCCTGAGCCATTCCAACATCACCGTGCTGATCAACGGCGAGTCCGGTACCGGCAAGGAGCTGGTGGCGCATGCCCTGCATCGCCACAGCCCGCGCTCGATCGCCCCCTTCATTGCCCTGAACATGGCGGCGATTCCCAAGGACCTCATGGAGTCCGAGCTGTTCGGCCATGAGAAAGGCGCCTTTACCGGCGCGGCCAACCTGCGGCGCGGGCGCTTCGAGCAGGCTGACGGCGGCACGCTGTTCCTCGACGAAATCGGTGACATGCCTGCCGACACCCAGACCCGCCTGCTGCGCGTACTGGCCGACGGCGAGTTCTACCGCGTAGGTGGCCATACCCCGGTCAAGGTCGACGTGCGCATCATCGCCGCCACACACCAGAACCTCGAAGGCCTGGTGCACGCCGGCAAGTTCCGTGAAGACCTGTTCCACCGCCTGAACGTCATCCGCATCCACATCCCGCGGCTGTCCGACCGTCGCGAGGACATTCCGACCCTGGCGCGTCACTTCCTCAGCCGCGCCGCCCAGGAACTGGCCGTGGAGCCCAAGCTGCTCAAGGCCGAGACCGAGGAGTACCTCAAGCACCTGCCCTGGCAGGGCAACGTGCGGCAACTGGAGAACACCTGCCGCTGGATCACCGTCATGGCCTCGGGCCGCGAGGTGCACATCAGCGACCTGCCGCCGGAACTGCTCAACGTGCCGCAGGACGCCGCGCCGGTTACCAACTGGGAGCAGGCGCTGCGCCAATGGGCCGACCAGGCGCTGTCGCGCGGCCAGTCCAGCCTGCTGGACAGCGCTGTGCCGGCCTTCGAGCGGATCATGATCGAGACGGCCCTCAAGCACACCGCCGGTCGCCGTCGCGATGCCGCCGTGTTGCTCGGTTGGGGCCGCAATACCCTGACCCGCAAGATCAAGGAACTGGGCATGAAGGTCGACGGCAGCGACGACGACGACGGCGAAGAGAGCTGACGAAAGGGCAGGCCCGGCCCTCAAGGGCTGGCAGCCTGCGCTGTCATTTCTGTCAGTTTACGCCCCTGGTATTCGCTGATTAGCTCCGGTTCAAGGCCTTGCCCGGCAAGGCCAAACGGAGCCGACTGCGATGGACCCACGCCTTGCGCCCGGTGGCTGCCGCCACCTGCCTCCCTGCCTGCCGCCACGCGCCTCGCTGCGCCAGCGTGATCGCGTGGTGGACTACGAGCTGGCCGAAATGGCCGTGCTGCTGCGCACCGGTGAGCTGAGTGCCGAACAGTTGGCCATCGCCTACCTGGCGCGCCTCTACGAATTCGAAGACCGCCTGCGCGCCTGTGGTGCCGACCAGGGCTACTGCCTGACCCTGCACATCGACGCCCAGCAGGCGCTGACCCGCGCGCGGCTGGCCGATCAATGGCTGAACAACCCCGATGACCCACGCGGCCCGGCCCCGGTGCTGTGCGGCATCGTGCTGGGCATCCGCGAATCGCTGGCGGTACCGGCACGGCGCAACAGTCCCTGGCGCCTGGCCGACTCGTCTCTGGCCACACGCCTGCTGGACCAAGGTGCGGTACTGCTGGGTCCGCTGCGTGACCCGACCCACGCCGAAGGCAATGCTGCCGGCCTGAGCGCCATTTCGCCTGTCGCACGGCTGTGTGCAGCGGCACTGGGCGAAACCGCCGACGAGGCGTTCATGATTCCCACCGCCGCGCATGGCGCCAGCGGCATCAAGCCCTCGCTGGGGCTGGCGATGGGCTGGGACGTACCGGGCAGCATCGCCCGCTCGGTGCGCGACGCCGCCCTGGTGCTGGAAGCCATCACCGGCAGCCCGGCCAGTACCGCGCCGGTGCGCTGGCCGGTGAGCGCCCGCGAGCAGGCCCGCCCACTCACAGCCGTAAGGATCGGTGTGCCCTGCCCGACCGATACGCTCGGCGCGCTGTTCACCGAGCAGATCCTGCAACGCCTGTACGCCCAGTTGGCCGAACTGGGCGCACAACTGGTCGAGCTTGCCGCCCATCCGCAAAGCTGGGACGCGGTGCTGGCGGAACAGGCGCTGGACTTCATCCTGCTGCTGCCCCAGGGCGGCCGGCTGCCGAACCTGCCGGGCTGGCCGATGGTCACGTTCCCGGTGGGCCTGAACGCCGACGCGGGGGCGCTGAACGCGGCGTTCTGCGGGCCGCACCTGAGCGATGCGGCGCTGGTGCAGGCCGCCCTGGATTTCCAGGCGCACTACCCGCAATACCATGACAGCGCGCCCTTGCTGCGCCTGGCCAGCGCCGCTTCGGCAATCACTGCGCCAAGGATGGCCTGGCCCACAGGTTGATACCGCCTTCCACGGCGTAGCGGTCGATCTCGGCCAGCTCCTCGGCACTGAAGGCCAGGTTCTGCAGGGCCGCGACGTTCTCGACGATCTGCTCCGGGCGGCTGGCACCGATCAGCGCCGAGGTGACGCGCGGGTCGCGCAGCGTCCAGGCCAGGGCCATCTGCGCCAGGCTCTGGCCACGGCGGCGGGCGATCTCGTTGAGCTGGCGCACGTGCGCCAGGTTCTGCTCCGACAGGTGCTCGGCCCTCAGCGAGCCGCCGCCCGGCCGGTTGACCCTGGCATCCTCCGGGACACCTTGAAGGTATTTGTCTGACAGCAGCCCCTGGGCCAGGGCGGTGAACACGATGACGCCGGCACCCAGCTCGCCGGTGGTGTCCAGCAGGTCCTTTTCCACCCAACGGTTGAGCAGGTTGTAGGCCGGCTGATGAATGAGCAGCGGCACCCGCCATTGCTTGAGCAGCTCGGCGATCTGCCGGGTCTTGGCCCCGGAGTACGAGGAAATGCCGATGTACAGTGCCTTGCCCTGCTGCACGGCGGTGGCCAGGGCACTGGCGGTTTCCTCCAGTGGCGTGTCGGGGTCGAAGCGGTGCGAATAGAAGATATCCACATAATCCAGGCCCAGGCGCTTGAGGCTCTGGTCAAGGCTGGCCAGCACGTACTTGCGCGACCCGCCACCCTGGCCGTACGGCCCGGGCCACATGTCCCAGCCGGCCTTGGTGGAGATGATCAGCTCGTCGCGGTAGGCGTGGAAATCCTCGCGCAACAGGCGGCCGAAGTTCACCTCGGCGCTGCCGTAGGGCGGGCCATAGTTGTTGGCCAGGTCGAAATGGGTGATGCCCAGGTCGAAGGCGGTGCGCAACATGGCGCGCTGGGTGTCGATGGGCGTGGCGTCACCGAAGTTGTGCCACAGCCCCAGCGACAGCGCCGGCAACAGCAGGCCACTGGTTCCGGTGCGGCGGTAGAGCATGTCGTCGTAGCGGTTGGGTGCAGCGATGTAGGTCATTGCGTGTTACCTCATGAAGGCAGAGTAGGAGCGGCTTCAGCCGCGAAGCGACCGCATGTTCGCAGCAGATGCAGTGAGTTTTCTGACGCTTTCGCGGCTAAAGCCGCTCCTACCGGCTTGCGGGCTGCCAAATCGCCTGGCTGATATCCACTTTTTTGGGCAGCAGGCGATTGTCGAAGAACAGGTCGGCGGTGGCCTGCTGGGCCTGGATGATCTGCGCACTGATCGGCAGGCTCGGCGATACCGGACGATGGTCGATGTACAGGCCGATCACCTCGGCGGGCAGGCCCATGCTGCGACTGAGGATTTCGATGCTCTGCGCGCGCTGGCTGCGGGTCAGCTCGTCGGCACCGGTCAACTGGTCGAGGACCTGCTGCACGAACGCCGGGTACTGCTCGGCGAAGCGGCGCCGTGCGGTGTACACCGGACCGGACAGGCCCAGGCCGGTGCCGTCGGCGAGCAGGCGGCTGTGGCCTTCGACCAGGGCGATGGAGTAGTACGGGTCCCAGATCGCCCAGGCGTCGACGCTGCCATTTTCGAACGCGGCACGGGCATCGGCGGGGCTGAGGTACACCGGCTGGATGTCTTTGAAGGCCAACCCGGCCTTGAGCAGCGCACGCAACACCAGGTTGTGGGCGCTGGAACCCTTCTGCAGGGCGACCTTGCGGCCCTTGAGGTCTTCGACCTTGTGCAGCGGGCTGTCCTGGCGCACCAGAATCACCTCGGCAGCCGGCTTGGCCGGCTCGGCGCCGATGTAGACCAGGTCGGCGCCCGCAAGCTGGGCGAAGATCGGCGGGATGTCACCGGTCGAGGCGATGTCCAGGCTGCCGATGTTCAGTGCCTCCAGCATCTGCGGCCCGGCAGGGAATTCGATCCATTTCACCTGTGTCTGTGGGAAGCGCTTTTCCAGCAGCGCCTGTTCCTTGGCCAGCACCAGGGGAATCGAGCCCTTCTGGTAACCGATGCGCAAGGTGTCCGGGTCGGCTGCGGCGGTGTCGATCAGCCCGCAGAACGCCAGCGCGGCGGCGAACAATGCCAGTGGTTTCATGCTCAGTCCTGTCATGGGTTCACCCCTCCTGCCGGAAGGATGCGGTGGATTGGAAACGGTTGGCCGGCCGCTGCAGGCCCAGGTGTTCACGCAGGGTGGTGCCCTCATAGGCCGTACGGAACAGCCCGCGTCGTTGCAGCTCCGGCACCAGCAGCCGCGCGACGTCTTCCAGGCCGCCGGGCAGGTGCGGCACCAGCACGTTGAAGCCGTCGGCTGCGCCGTTCTCGAACCAGTTCTGCAGTTCATCGGCGATCTGCGTGGGGGTGCCGACCAGGCTGTAGTGCCCTCGCCCACCGGCGATGCGTCGGCCCAATTGCCCAAGGTTGAGCTGCTCCCGGGCCGCCAGTTCGGTGAGCAGCGCCTGGCGACTGCGCTGACCGCTGTCGGTCAGCGGCAGCTCGGGCAACGGGCCGTCCAACGGGTAGCCCGACAAATCGAAGTTGCCCAGCATGCGCCCCAGCAGGGCCACGCCCACCTGGGGGTCGACCAGGTCCTGGAAGGCTTCGAATTTGCCGCGGGCCAGCGCTTCGCTCTCATCCACGACGATCAGCACGCCGGGCATGATCTTCAACGAATCTGCACGGCGCCCGTAGGCCGCCAGGCGCCCCTTGAGGTCGGCGTAGAACGCCTGGGCACTGGCCAGCGAGGTCTGCGCGGTGAACACCACTTCGGCAGTGCGCGCTGCCAGGTCGCGGCCAATCTCCGAAGAGCCAGCCTGCACCACCACCGGCTGGCCCTGGGGCGAGCGCGCCACGTTCAGCGGCCCCTTGACCCGAAAGTGCTCGCCCTGGTGATCCAGCACGTGCAGCTTGGCCGGGTCGTAGTACTGCCCACTGACCTTGTCACGGCTGAAGGCGTCGTCGGTCCAGCTGTCCCACAGGCCGGTGACCACCTCGTGGAATTCCTTGGCCCGGCTGTAGCGCTCGGCATGCCCCACATGCTCGTCACGGCCGAAGTTCTGCGCCTCGGCGGCGGCGTCCGAGGTCACCAGGTTCCAGCCGGCGCGGCCGCCGGACAGGTGATCCAGAGAGGCGAACTTGCGCGCCACGTGGTAGGGCTCGTTGTAGGTGGTGGTGGCCGTGGCGATCAGGCCGATGCGTTCGGTCACCGCCGCCAGTGCCGAGAGCAGGGTCAGCGGCTCGAAGTGATCGGAGCGGGCCATGCGGCTGGCGATGTCGCCGCTGGCCGCCGCCACGCTGTCGGCCACGAACAGGGTGTCGAAGCACGCGGCCTCGGCCACCTGCGCCAGGTGCCGGTAGTGCTTGAAGTCCAGCCCCGCGTCGGCGGGCACCTGCGGATGACGCCAGGCCGCGACGTGGTGCCCGGTGGCCATCAGGAATGCGCCCAGTTTCAGTTGGCGAGCGGGTGTGCTCATGGTTACCACTCCTTGAAGGTGTCTGAGGTTGTTGCACGCAATGGCTCAGAAATCCTTGCGCAGCTGGACGCCGAAGTAACGCTCGTCATCACGGGGTACGGCGCGGTACACGTAGTTGCCGCCGGTGGCCAGCATGGGTGAGTAGGACTTGTCGGCGAGGTTTTTGCCCAGCAGGGCCACGCGCCAGCCGGCGTTGTAATCGGCCAGGGCCACGCTGGCGTTCCAGATGCCATAGGCGCCCTGCTGGGTGTCCGGGTTCTGGCTGATGTCGTACTGCACTTCGCTCTGCCAGCTGTAATCGGTGCTCAGCTCGACATCCAGACCGTTGTCCAGCGGGATGCTGTAGTCGGCCCGCACGTAGCTTTTCCAGTCCGGGCTGTAAGGCAGCGGCTTGCCGTCGACGTTGCAGGATGCCGCCGCACCGGCCGGGCAGGCGAAGCTGTCGATGCGCGCCCTGGTGTAGGCCAGCGCGCCGGAGAGCTTCAGCTGCGAGGTCACCTGCAGGGCGTAGTCCAGCTCCACGCCTTCGGTCTTGACGCTGCCGGCGTTGATCAGGCGGGTCACCACCTGGCCCGCCACGCTGTCGAAGAAGTTGGCCTGGTAGTTGTCGTAGTCGCTGTGGAACACCGCCAGGTTGGTGGTCAGCCGGTTGTTCCAGGCGCTGGCCTTGATACCCGCCTCCCAGGTGTTGGAGGTCTCCGGCTTGAGCGCGTTGGTGTCACGCGGCTGCATGTTGAAGAACACGTTGTAGGCCGGGCCCTTGTAGCCGCGCGAGTAGGTCAGGTAGGTGGTCACGCTGTCGCTGAGGTCGTACTGCAGGCCCAGGCGCCCGGACTTGCCCTCCTCGTCCACCGAGCCGGAACTGGCAGTGCCCGGCTGGATGCCGCTGACCGTCACCGCCGAGGTCGATACGCGGCGGTGATCGTATTTCAGGTCGTCGTGGGTCCAGCGCAGGCCGGCGATGGCGCGCAGGTCGGAGGTGAAGTTGAAGGTGGTTTCACCGAACACCGAGTAGCTGTCGTTGGTGGTGCTGTAGTCGGCCACGCCCCGGTCCTGGCTGGTCGGGGTAATCAAGGTGCGGCGGTAGGTTTCGTCACTCTTGCCATGCATGTAGAACAGCCCGCCGACGTACTCGACGAACTCGCCCTTGGGCGAGGCCAGGCGCAGTTCTTGGGAATACTGGTTGTACTCCAGTTGGCCCTTGTCCTCGGTGCCGGGGAACGCCGCGGTGATGGTGCCCAGGCGGTCGCCGTCCTGGTACTGAGTGTTGTCCCAGCCACGCCAGGCGGTGATCGAGGTCAGGGTGTAGTCGCCCAGTTGCCAATCCAGTTGCCCCGACAGACCTTTGTTCACGTCGTCGACATGGCTGCGGTAGTCGCTGACCACGTCGCGGTTGTCGTTGCTGGCACGTACCGGTGCCAGGGCGTTGGCGAAGGCTGGCGTCAGCGCCTTGCTGACCACGCCATTGGGTGCATCGTCGTGGGCCTGCTGGTAGTCGCCGATCAGGGTGAAGGTGATGTCGTCATTCGGAGTGAACTGCAGCTTGCCGCGCACGCCCTTGCGGTTGTAGCCGTTGACCTCCTGGCCGTTGAGCTTGTTGTCGACATTGCCGTCGTAGCTGCCGAACAGCGTGGTGACCGAGCCTTTGAGGGTGCCAGGAATCAGCGCACCGCCAATGCCGAAGCGGGTGCGGCTTTCGTTGCCGGTGTACCACGACTGGTCGATGTAGCCGTGGGTTTCTTCACTGGGCGCCTTGGTGACGATATTCAACACACCTGCCGAGGCGTTCTTGCCGAACAGCGTGCCCTGCGGGCCACGCAGCACCTCGATGCGCTCCAGGTCGAGCAGGTCGAGGGTGGCCTGGCCGGGGCGGCCGAGCACCACGCCGTCGACCACCGTGGCCACGGTAGGCTCGACGCCCGGCGAGGTGGAAATGGTGCCCACGCCACGAATGAACAGTGAGGTGTCCTTGTTCGAGGCGCCGGTGCGGTAGTTCAGGGTCGGCACCTGCTGCACCAGGCTGGCGACGCCGTTGCGGTTGTCGCGCTCGAGCTGTTCGCCGTCGACCACCGACACCGCCACGGGCACTTTCTGCAGCGACTCTTCGCGGCGCGTGGCGGTAACCGTCACGGCGTTGAGCACCGGCGCCTCGCTGGCGTTGCTGCCGGTCTCGGCCAGCGCCACGCCAGGCGCCAGCGGCAGGCTGCTCAAGCCCAGCAGCAGCCAGGCGCAGCGACGCTGCGTGGTGCGGTTGGCCTGGCCGATCGCCGTAGCCAGAAGAGAGTGTGTGGTGCCGCCGCCAAGTGTGCTGTGCATCTGCGTGCCTGCCTGAAATATGCCGAGTGGTATCGGTGCCCCACGCACCGATGCTTGAAGGTCGGGCTAACCGGGTTCGGCATTCGCGGCGGCGAGTAGCAGACAGCCCTGGACGTTAGCGCTAACATCGCCAGTATCAGGAAGCTCCCTATAGAGCGTCCAATACTGAAAAATTACTTTTATATGCATTAAAGCTATTAAGGCGCCCGCATTCATGAACGATGAATTCAGCCCACCGCGTAAACGCCGCGGTGCCGGACGGGTGACGTTGAACACCGTGGCCCGGCACGTCGGCGTATCGGCGATCACGGTTTCCCGCTACTTCAATCAGCCTGGGCAGGTCTCGCCCGAACTGCGCGAGCGCATTGCGGCGGCGGTCGAGGCTCTGGGCTACGTGCCCAACCAGGTGGCGGGCGGGCTGGCCTCGGCGCGCAGCAAGGTCGTGGCAATGGTGGTGCCGAACATCTCCGGGCCGATCTTCGCCAACACCATCCAGGGCTTCAGCGACACCTTGAGCCAGCACGGCCTGCAGCCGCTGCTGGCTTCCAGTTACTTTTCTCCCGAACAGGAAGAGAGCGCAGTACGCGCATTCCTCGGCTGGTCACCGGCCGCTCTGGTGCTGACCAGCCGCTTCCACACTCCGGCCACGGAACGCATGATCGCCCAGGCCGACATGCCGGTGATCGAGACCTGGGACTACCAGCCTGAGCGCGCGCCGATCCAGATCGGCTTTTCCCACCATCAGGTAGGGGTCACCGCCACCCGCTACCTGCACGACAAGGGTTACCGACGCATCGCTTTCGTGCTCAACAGCATGGCCGGCGACTTGAGCGCTCAGGAGCGCTGCCAGGGCTACAGCGACACCGTGCAGGCCCTCGGCCTGGCCCCGTGGGTGTTTACCCCACAGACCGGGCTGGCACCCTTCGAAGCCGGCAAGCAGGCCATGCATGCCCTGATGAGCGGCCCGCAGCGCCCGGACGCGATCTTCTTCGCCAACGACAACCTGGCTGCCGGCGGCCTGCTCGCCGGCCAGCGTGCCGGGCTGCGGATTCCCGAAGACTGCGCCGTGATGGGCTTCGGCGACTACGCCTTCGCCGAGATGCTGCTGCCCAGCCTGAGTACCATCAAGCCGCCGGCACTGGAAATCGGCGTACTGGCGGCGCAGCGGGTATTGCAAAGCCTGGAGATGTTACCGCTCGATGAAGACGGCATCCGGCACCTGAACCGGCTGGACTGTCGGGTGATCGAACGAGAGAGTACCCAGGGCTAAGCTCTGTCACCGCTACAGGGTGCCAGCCAGCGCCTGCTCAACCAGATGCGCCAAATGTTCAATACTGATCGGACCGTGGGAGCGAGCTTGCTCGCGAAGGCGGCGTCACGTTCACCGCAAACTCAACAACTTTGCCCGCTTTTCGCGAGCAAGCTCCCACAAAAGCAAAGCGCTTGATCGAACGGTATTGGCCCAACCTTGCCAACCTGACAGGAGAAAACGCCTCATGACTTCTCGCAAAGTCGCCATCGTCACCGGTGCCTCGCGCGGCATCGGTGCCGAGATCGCCCAGCGCCTGGCCGCCGACGGTTTCGCCGTGGTCATCAACTACGCCAACAGCGCCACCGAAGCCGACGCCCTGGTCGAACAGTTGCTGGGCGCCGGCCATCATGCCATTGCGCTGAAGGCCGACGTGTCGAACGCCAGTGACGTGCGCCGCCTGTTCGATGCCACCGAACACCACCTGGGCAAGGTTGACGTGCTGGTCAACAACGCCGGTATCCTCAAGACCCTGCCGCTGGCCGAAACCAGCGACGAGCTGTTCGAGCAGACCTTCGCGGTGAACACCCGTGGCGTGTTCAACACCCTGCGCGAAGCCGCCAACCGCCTCAACGACGGCGGGCGGATCATCAACTTTTCCACCACCGCCCTGGCCCTGAAGCTGCCTGGCTACGCCATCTACAACGCCAGCAAGGCGGCGGTGGAAGCCATGACCCCGGTGTTCGCCAAAGAGCTGCGCGGGCGCAACATCACCGTCAACACCGTCGCCCCTGGTCCGGTGGCCACCGAGCTGTTCCTGGCTGGCAAGAGCGAAGAACAGATCCAGCACTTCGCCAGCCTGCCGCCGCTGCAACGCCTCGGCCAGCCCGAGGACATCGCCGGCGTGGTGGCCTTTCTCGCCGGGCCGGATTCGGGCTGGATCAACGGCCAGGTGCTGCGCGCCAACGGCGGCCTGGCCTGAGCGATACCCTAGGTTTTGTAAGAAAAGTCGGCGAGCGAAGGTCAGGCAAGGCGCAACGAGCAAAGCGAGTAACAGCCGCAGGCTGACCCGAAGGGCGAGCGCCAGCGAGTCAAAACAGGCGAGGAACGGTCGGAGTCGCGGGCGACTTTACTGGTGTAAATGAGCATTCCGAGCCTGTTTTTAACGCAGCATGGCCGAGCGCAGGCACTTTTCGTACAAAACCTACGGCAGGCCGATGACCCGGCCGAGCAGCTCAGGCCTCGGCAGTTCGGCCTGCTCGGCGCTGAGCGCAGCCAGCCGTTGCCGCGTGGCTTCGGTAAACGGCGCTGAACGCGGGCCGGCCAGGTCGACGTGCAGCAGCATCTGCTCATTACCGGCCAGCAGCGTCGCGTCCCCCACCCTGTGCAGGCTGTGGAACAGGTGCAGGCGCTTGGCGTCGTAGCCGATCAGCTGGGTGTGCACCTCGACCTCGGCGCCGAGCTTCACTTCGTGCAGGTAGTTGAGGTGCAGTTCAAGGGTGAACAGCGAGTGACCGCTGGCGTCGCGGTTTGCGCTGTCCAGGCCCAGGGTGTCCATCAGCGCATCGGTGGCATAACTGAAGATCAACAGGTAGAACGCGTCGCGCAGATGGCCGTTGTAATCGACCCAGTCGGGCGATATCTCGGTGCGGTAGGTGGTCAGTGCAGGCATGGTGCAATACTCGTTCGGAAAGGCGCCCAGGGGTTACTCGTTGAAGCTCATGCCATGCTGGGCCTTGGTGGCCTTCACAGCGTCCATCACCGCCAGCAGGCAATCGTCGCGATAGCGCTCCAGGGCAGCAATACTGTGGCTGCCCAGCTGTTCACGGGTGCCTTCGACCACGTCGTCGATCAGCCTGTCGGTCAGCGCCGGGGCCGGCAGGTAGGTCCAGGGCAACTGCAAGGCCGGGCCGAACTGCGCCATGAAGTGGCGCATGCCGGCATCGCCACCGGCCAGGGTGTAGGTCAGGAAGGTGCCCATGAACGACCAGCGCAAGCCGGCGCCAAAACGAATCGCGTCGTCGATTTCACCGGTGGTCGCCACACCATCGTTGACCAGGTGCAACGCCTCACGCCACAGCGCCTCCAGCAGGCGGTCGGCGATGAATCCCGGGACTTCCTTGCGCACATGCAGTGCGCGCATGCCCAGCGCTTCATACACCTTGATCGCCGCCTCGATCGCTGCGGGGGCGGTGTGCTCGCCGCCCACCACTTCCACCAGCGGCAGCAGGTACACCGGGTTGAACGGGTGGCCGACCACGCAGCGCTGCGGGTGGGTCGCCCGCTGGTAGAACTCGCTGGGCAACAGCCCGGAGGTGCTCGAACCGATCAGCGCCTCAGGCTTGGCCGCCGCGCTGATCGTGCTGTGCAGCTGCAGTTTCAGTTCCAGGCGCTCCGGCGCGCTTTCCTGGATGAAGTCGGCGTTTTCCACGCACTCTTCGATGGTGGCGACAAAGCGCAGGCGCTGTTGCGAGGCGCCGGGAGCCAGGCCCTGTTTTTCCAGGGCGCTCCAGGCGTTGGCCACGCGCTTGCGCAGCGCTGCCTCGGCACCCGGTGCCGGGTCCCAGGCGACCACATCCAGGCCGTTAGCCAAGGCCCGCGACACCCAGCCGCTGCCGATGACGCCGCAGCCCAGGGCCGCGAAGGTTTGGATCTCAGTGATGAAGCTCATGGCGACGTTCCTTTGGGGGTCGTTGATCGGTGGGGTCAGCCACGTGGGGTCAGGCCCATCTTGAGGCGCCCTTGCGCCGGGGTCAGAACCCTGGCGCCCAGACGGCTGATGATTTCAACGGCGCGCTCCACCAGCTGGCCATTGGTGGCCAGCACGCCTTTTTCCAGCCACAGGTTGTCTTCCAGGCCGACCCGCACGTTGCCGCCCAGCAGCACCGCCTGAGCCGCCATCGGCATTTGCATGCGACCGATGCCAAAGCCAGCCCACACCGCGTCGCTGGGCAGGTTGTCGACCATGGCTTTCATGGTGGTGGTGTCGGCCGGCGCGCCCCACGGGATGCCCAGGCACAGCTGAAACAGCGGGTTGTCGAGCAGGCCTTCCTTGATCATCTGCTTGGCGAACCACAAGTGGCCGGTGTCGAAGATTTCCAGCTCGGCCTTGACGCCCAGCTCCTGGATGCGTTTGGCCCCGGCACGCAGCTGCGCCGGGGTCGACACGTAAATGCTGTTGCCGTCGCCAAAGTTCAGCGTGCCGCAATCCAGGGTGCAGATTTCCGGCAGCAGTTCTTCGACATGCGCCAGGCGGGTCAGCGGGCCGACCAGGTCGGTGCCAGGGCCGAACGCCATCGGCGCTTCGCCCTCGCCGATCTCGAGGTCGCCGCCCATCCCGGCAGTGAGGTTGACGATGATGTCGACGCCGGACTCGCGGATGCGCTCCATCACTTCGCGGTACAGCGCCACGTCGCGGCTGAACTTGCCGGTCTGTGGGTCACGCACATGGCAATGCACCACGGTGGCGCCGGCCTTGGCGGCTTCCACGGCGGCGGCGGCGATCTGTTTGGGGGTGACCGGTACATGCGGACTCTTGGCGGTGGTGTCGCCAGCACCGGTGAGTGCGCAGGTGATGATGACGTCGTTGTTCATGTGGCGGTTCCTTACAGGCGTGAGGGTGCCTTTCGCAGCCGCTCAAGGCTGCGAAGGGCTGATGAAAACGGGGCTTATCGGTCGCTGAGTTGCAGGTTCTGGGCGGCGGGCCTGCCGTCGAAGGTGGTCACACCCTGCAGCCAGCGAGCCTGGTCCTGCGGGTGATCCTTGAGCCACTGCCGGGCCGACTCCAGGGGGTCCTTGTGGTCCAGCAGCGGCTGCATCATCTGGCTCTCGTCGGCGACGCTGAAGGTCAGGTTGCTCAGCAGCCTGTGCACGTTGGGACATTGCTGGGCATAGTCGGGCGCGGTCACCGTCCACACGCTGGCCTTGCCCTCGTTCGGGCCCAGGGCGTCATCACTGCCTGAGAGGTAGGTCATGGCGATGTTGACGTTCATCGGGTGCGGCGCCCAGCCGAAGAACACCACCGCCTCCTTGCGGCGTACCGAGCGCTCCACAGCGGCGAGCATGCCGACTTCGCTGGACTCCACCAGCTGGAACTTGCCCAGGCCGAACTGGTTCTTGGCGATCATCGCCTTGATCTGCGCATTGGCCCCCGAACCCGGCTCGATGCCATAGATCTTGCCGCCCAGCTCTTTTTCGAATTTGGCAATGTCGGCGAAGGTCTTCAGGCCCTTGTCGGCCAGGTAGGTGGGCACGGCAAGGGTCGCACGGGCGTCTTCCAGGCTGGGCTTGTCCAGCACCTTGACCTGCCCGGCCTCCACGAACGGCGTGATGGTCTGGGTCATCAGCGGATTCCAGTAGCCCAGGAACAGGTCCAGGCGCTGGTCACGGATGCCGGCGAAGATGATCTGCTGCGAGGCACTGGTCTGCTTGGTCTGGTAGCCGAGGCCATCGAGCAGGACCTGGGTAATGGCACTGGTGGCGATGACATCGGTCCAGTTCACTACACCCATGCGCACGTTCTGGCAGGCAGCGGCATCGGCGGCCATGACAGGGGTGCTGAGGATGGCGCTGGCACCGAGTGCAAGCACGCAGCGGCTGATCAGTGGATTCATGGTGGATCCCTCGGCAGGTCACTATTGTGGGGACCGGTGTCTTTGTGCACCGTGGCACCACGTTACGTTCCTGGGGGGCTGCCAACACGCACGGCGGCGACGCACTCTTGCACTGCGTCGACCTGGCCTCTTGAATCTGCCCCTGAACGGGAGTATCACAGCGCCATGCCGCCCACCCTGCCAGAGCGCCACCATGTCTCGGGATTTCTACTTTCTGCTGATGCCGGGGTTCTCGGCCATGGGCTTCACCTGCGCGGTGGAACCGCTGCGGGTGGCCAACCGCTTTCGTGGTGAGCTGTACCGCTGGCACGTGCTGAGCAGCGACGGCGGCGCGGTGGTGGCGAGTAACGGCCTGTCGGTGAACGCCGACGCCGCCCTGGAGCCACTGAAAAAAGGCGCCACCTTGCTGGTGGTGGCCGGCTTCGAGCCGCTGCAGTTCGCCACTCCGGCACTGATGCACTGGCTGCGGCGCCTGGACCATGAAGGCGTGACCCTTGGCGCCATCGACACCGGGGCCTGCCTGCTGGCCGAAGCCGGACTGCTCGGTGACCATCGCCTGACCCTGCACTGGGAAGCCATCGACGCCTTCAAGGAGTCTTATCCACAGCTCACCGTGACCCAGGAGCTGTTCGAGATCGACCGCCGACGCATCACCTGTGCCGGCGGTACGGCCTGCATCGACCTGATGCTCGACCTGATCGCTCAGGCCCATGGCCCGGAGCTGGCGATTCAGGTGTCCGAACAGTTCGTGATCAGCCGCATTCGTCCGCGCCAGGACCACCAGCGCATGCAGATCGCCACCCGCTACGGCATCAACAACCGCAAGCTGGTGCAGGTGATCGGCGAGATGGAACAACACACCGAGCCGCCCTTGAGCACCCTGGCCCTCGCGGAAAGCATCAAGGTCACCCGGCGCCAGCTGGAGCGCCTGTTCCGCCTGCACCTGAACGACACGCCCAGCAACTTCTACCTGGGCCTGCGCCTGGAAAAAGCCCGCAAGCTGCTGCGCCAGAGCGACATGAGCGTGCTGGAGGTGAGTATTGCCTGCGGGTTCGAGTCACCGTCGTATTTCACCCGCCGCTACCGGGCGCGGTTTACCCGCTGCCCCCGGGAAGATCGACGTCGGGAGCCGAGCTGAACGGCGCTGCATCGGCGAGATGCAGCGCTGTCGATGACGTGACTAGCGCACCAGATGCAGGAACTGCATATGCCGCTCGTACTGGTCGAGCACGTCGTTGATGACCTGTTCGCGGGTGTAGCCCACCAGGTCGTAGTCCTGGCTGCCTTCGCTCAGGTGCACCTCGGCGCGGTAGTAGCGGCGGTTGTTCAGGTGCCGCGAGCCCATGCCACTCAAGGCGAACGACGGGGTGAAGTAGCCCTTCATGCGCACCTGGTAGATGAACGGCCGCTCTTCGCCGTGGCCGATTTCCAGGCTCACCGAATCCGGTGCGGGATCGTCCGGCTTCGTCACGCTCAGGCCCTTCTCGACGAATACGGCGGTCACCTCGTCGATGGCCGGGCGCACGGTCTGGTCGAGGAACCGGTACACCTCGTCACGCGAGGGGTAATGCACCGCCTGGCTCAGACGCTGGCGCCAGCCGCCACGACGTGCGCCGGAGGCCGGGGCCAGGGAGTACAGCTGCGCCAGCTGACGCTGCGACTCCATGTAGAAGGCCTTGTGCAGCCCCCACATCATGGTCAGCAGGATCAGCGAGAACGGCAGCGAGGTCAGCACCACCGCCGACTTCAGCGCGTCGATGCTGCCGGAGAACAGCAGGCCGCTGGTCACCAGCGCGGTGGCTGCGCCCCAGAACACCCGCAGCCATTTCGGGCCGTCCTCGTCGGCGCTGCCGCCCTTGGCCGACAGGGTGGACAGCACCACGGTGCCGGAGTCTGCCGAGGTGACGAAGAACACGAAGCTGATGAACACCGTTACACCGATGACCACCTTGCTCCACGGGTAGGTTTCCAGCAGCAGGTAGAGGGTCATGGACGGGTCGTCGATGGCCGACTGGCCCAGTGCGCTCATGCCGTGCGCCAGCACCTGCTCGATGGCGCTGTTGCCGAAGATCGACATCCACGCCAGGGTGAAGCCCAGCGGAATGAACAGCACACCGAAGACGAATTCACGGATGGTGCGGCCACGCGAGATACGCGCAATGAACAGGCCCACGAACGGCGCCCAGGCGATCCACCAGGCCCAATAGAACACGGTCCAGCCGCCCAGCCAGCCGTCGGCCTGCTGCTTGTAGGCATACACATCGAAGCTCTTGGTGGTCAGCGCACCCAGGTAGTCACCGATGTTCTGCACCAGCGTATTGAGCAGGTGCTGGGTGGGTCCGGCGAACAGCACGAACAGCAGCAGCGCACAGGCCAGCAGCATGTTGATGTCGGACATGACCCGCACGCCCTTCTCCACGCCAGACACCGCCACAACGATTGCCGCGCCCATCATCAGCACGATCAGGGTGACCTGCACCCAGTGGGTGTGGGCGACCCCGAACAGGTAGTCGAGGCCGGAGTTCAGGTGCAGTACGCCAAAGCCCATGTCGGCCCCCAGGCCGAAGATGGTGGCGATGATGCCGAAGCCATCGACTGCATAGCCGATCGGGCCGTTGATGCGCTTGCCGATCAGCGGATACAGCGCCGAGCGCAGTGCCAGCGGCAGGTTATGGCGGTAGGCGAAGTAGGCCAGGGCCATGCCGACGAAGGCGAACACGCCCCAGCCATGCAGGCCCCAGTGCAGGAACAGCAGCTGCATGGCCTGGCGCGCCGCATCGGCGGTACCGGCCTCGCCTTGCGGCGGCTGCATCAGGTGGGTCAGCGGTTCAGAGACGCAGAAGAAGAACAGCGTGATGCTGATACCGGCAGCGAACAGCATGCCGGCCCAGGACAGGTAGCTGAATTCGGGCTCGTCGTGGTCGGCACCGAGTTTGATCCGGCCATAGCCGGACAAGGCGGTGACCACCACGAAGACCAGATACAGCGTCATGGCCAGCATGTAGTACCAGCCGACCGTGTTGGCGGCCCAGTTCTGTGCGGCCAGCAGCCACTGGCCGGCAGCTTCGGGGAAGCTGATGACGATGATGCCGAAGAGCAGAATGAAGGTCGCGGCAAAATAGAACACCGGGCCATTCATGCGCACCGGGCTGGTCGAGGAAGAGGTGGCGACGTTCATGCGGGATGCGCCTCCAGGGTCCGTGAAACGGCGACGAAACATGGATAGTGCAAGGGTTGGCCTCCTGTTGTGAGCGGGCAGCGAACCACCGTTCAAATTTGATTGAACGTTCAATTTAAACACGATAAGGCCGGAAATGACCAATCGAGGTGGTAGGAATTGCCCGGATCACCAGTAGGACGCAAGCGAACAGTGAAACGTTCCGTAACCCCGGCGCGCAGCGCTGCAGCGGCTTTTGCGGCCAGCCGATAGGCGCGGCCTCAGCCGCGAATGGGCCGCAAGTTCACTGCATTTGCAGTGAACATGAGGACTTCGCGGCTGAAGCCGCTCCTACGCGGATCAGCGTTACTTCTGGGTGCCGTCGTCGTGCTGCAGCAGGTTGGCCTGGGTCAGATTGCTGCCCGCCGGCACGCTGCGGGTCAGCCACACGTTGCCGCCGATGGTCGAGCCCTGGCCGATGGTGATGCGCCCCAGAATGGTGGCGCCGGCGTAGATCACCACGTCGTCTTCGACGATCGGGTGGCGCGCGTGGCCCTTGTGCAGGTTGCCGTCCTCGTCGGCCGGGAAGCGCTTGGCGCCCAGGGTCACCGCCTGGTAGATGCGCACCCGCTCGCCGATGATCGCGGTTTCGCCGATCACCACGCCGGTGCCATGGTCGATGAAGAAGCTCGGGCCGATCTGCGCGCCAGGGTGAATGTCGATACCGGTGGCGGAATGCGCGATCTCTGCGCTGATACGCGCCAGCAGTGGCAGACCGGCGCGGTACAGGTGGTGGGCCAGACGGTGGTGGATGACCGCCAGGATGCCGGGGTAGCACAGCAGCACTTCGTCGACGTTACGCGCCGCCGGGTCGCCCTGGTAGGCGGCCAGTACATCGGTGTCCAGCAGGCGGCGGATGCCCGGCAGGGCGCTGGCGAAATCCTGGATCAGTTCCAGGGCCTTCTGGTCCACACCTTCGATGCTCGCGCCTTGCTGGTGGGCGACGTAGCGCATCTCCAGGCGCGCCTGCGCCAGCAGGGCGTTGAGGGCGACGTCCAGGGTGTGGCCGACGTAGAAGTCTTCGCTTTCCTCGCGCAGGTCCACCGGGCCCAGCCGCATGGGGAACAGCGCACCGGCCAGGGCTTCGAGGATCTCGCCCATGGCATCGCGCGACGGCAGCTCGCGGCCGCCGTGTTCACCACTGACCCGCCGGTTGCGGGTGCGCCAATCGTCCCGCGCCTCGCGCAGCTGGCCGACGATACGTTGCAACTGCCAGTGGCTGGTGCGGCCCTCGGCCGAACCCTTTGGAATATCGCTCACGCTGGACTCTCCTGCTGGTCAAGGACGCGGACGGCACCGCCGCAGCCGCCTCGGCGCCCACTCTACGGCAAATGATCGGCCTGAAAAAATACCAATTTCGGTAGGAAAACGCCGTCAGAGGCATAAGACTAGATCGGTTGCCGTGCAGGAAGCGTCTGCCTATAGTCCACCGAATGTTTATAGGGATACCTTCGACCCCATGCTCAAGAAACAGCTCGACCGTTTCAACCGTCTGGACCTGATCGGCGCCCCTACCCCGCTGGAAAAGCTCGAACGCCTCTCCGCCTGGGTCGGCCGCGACATCTACATCAAGCGCGATGACACCACCACACTGGCGCTGGGCGGCAACAAGGTGCGCAAGCTCGAATACCTGGCCGCCGACGCCCTGGCCCAGGGTGCCGATACGCTGATCACCGCCGGCGCCATCCAGTCCAACCACGTCCGCCAGACCGCCGCCCTTGCCGCGCGCCTGGGCCTGGGCTGCGTGGCCCTGCTGGAAAACCCCATCGCCAGCGAAGACCCCAACTACCTGCACAACGGCAACCGTCTGCTGCTTGACCTGTTCGATGCCCGCGTCGAGCTGGTCGAAAGCCTGGATAACGCCGACGAACAGTTGCAGGCCCTGGCCGTGCGCCTGCACGCCAGCGGCAAGAAGCCCTACCTGGTGCCGATTGGCGGCTCCAGCCCGGTGGGTGCGCTGGGCTATGTACGCGCCGGCCTGGAGCTGGCCGAGCAGATCACCGCCAGCGGCGAAACCTTCGCCGCCGTGGTCACCGCCTCCGGCAGTGCCGGTACTCACAGCGGCCTGGCGCTGGCCCTGGCCGACCAGTTGCCCGAGCTGCCGGTGATCGGCGTCACCGTGTCGCGCAGTGAAGAAGCGCAACTGCCCAAGGTACAAGGCCTGGCCGAACGCACCGCCGAGCTGCTGGGCATGGCGCTGCCGGAACGTTTCAAGGTGCACCTCTGGGACGAGTACTACGCGCCGCGCTATGGCGAGCCGAATGCCGGCACCCTGGCGGCGATCAAGCTGGTGGCCAGCCAGGAAGGCCTGCTGCTCGACCCGGTGTACACCGGCAAGGCCATGGCCGGGCTGCTCGATGGCATCGGTCGGCAGCGCTTCGACGAGGGGCCGATTCTGTTCCTGCACACCGGTGGCGCCCCGGCGCTGTTCGCTTATTCGCAGGCGTTCAGCGGCTAAGCGCGGCGTGCCCGCCAGATAGAGCAAAAACGCATATAAAGCTCGGAATTTAATATTTTTAACAATAAGGCACGTCTCCTATAGTGCCGCTCCAGCAGACGTGCTCCACTGCGCCAGTGCCTGTAGACTCCCGCATCTACGGCACTTCGCCAGGCGGGGCGCGGTCTGATTCCTGTCCGCTACCGCACCAACACAAGGGGCTTGCATGAACATCTCCGCTATTCGTCGTACCCTGCTTCTCTCTGCACTGACTCTGGCACTGGGCACCGGCCTGGCCGGGCAGGCCATGGCCGGCGAGCAACTGCAGAAAATCAAGGACAGCGGCACCCTGAACGTGGGCCTGGAAGGCACTTATCCACCGTTCAGCTTCGTGGATGAAAACGGCAAGCTCACCGGCTTCGAGGTCGAGCTGTCCGAAGCCCTGGCCAAGGAACTGGGCGTGAAGGCGAAGATCCAGCCGACCAAATGGGACGGCATTCTCGCGGCACTGGAGTCCAAGCGCCTCGACGTGGTGGTCAACCAGGTGACCATCTCCGAAGAGCGCAAGAAGAAATACGACTTCTCGACCCCCTACACCGTCTCCGGCATCCAGGCCCTGACCCGCAAGCAGGACGCCGGCAGCATCAAGACCGCGCAAGACCTGGCCGGCAAGAAGGTCGGCGTCGGCCTGGGCACCAACTACGAGCAGTGGCTGAAGGCCAATGTTCCGGCCGCCGTGGTCAAGACCTATGACGACGATCCGACCAAGTACCAGGACCTGCGCGTAGGCCGTATCGACGCGATTCTGGTCGACCGCCTGGCCGCCCTGGAGCTGGTGAAGAAAACCAAGGACTCCCTGGCGGTGACCGGCGAACCCTTCTCTCGCCAGGAGTCCGGCGTGGCACTGCGCAAGGGCGAGCCCGAGCTGCTCAAGGCGGTCGATGACGCATTGGCCAAGCTGCGCGCCGACGGCACCCTGGCCAAGCTCTCGGAGAAGTACTTCGGGGCTGACGTCACGAAATGATCGAAGAGAGCCTCAATCTCGCGATCGAGTCCGCGCCCTTTCTGCTCAAGGGCGCGTACTACACGGTCGTACTCAGCCTGGGCGGCATGTTCTTCGGGCTGATCCTGGGCTTCGCCCTGGCCCTGATGCGCCTGTCGCTGATCAAGCCGGTGAGCTGGCTGGCCCGCCTATACGTGTCGTTCTTCCGCGGCACGCCGCTGCTGGTGCAGCTGTTCATGATCTACTACGGCCTGCCGCAACTGGGTCTGGAGCTTGACCCGCTGCCGGCGGCGCTGATCGGTTTTTCTCTGAACATGGCCGCCTACGCCTGCGAAATTCTGCGTGCCGCCATCGGTGCGGTGGAACGCGGGCAATGGGAGGCCGCCGCCAGCATCGGCATGACCCGCTGGCAGACCCTGCGCCGCGCCATCCTGCCACAGGCCGCGCGCACCGCCCTGCCGCCGCTGGGCAACAGTTTCATCTCGCTGGTCAAGGACACCGCACTGGCCGCCACCATCCAGGTGCCGGAGCTGTTCCGCCAGGCGCAGCTGATCACCGCGCGGACCTTCGAGATCTTCACCATGTACCTGGCTGCGGCGCTGATCTACTGGGTGCTGGCGACCCTGCTGTCGCACCTGCAGAACCGCCTGGAAGCCCGGGTCAACCGCCATGACCTGGAGTCCTGACGCATGATCGAAATCAAGGGCCTGACCAAGGCCTTCAAGGGCCAGACGGTGCTCAAGGGCATCGACCTGCGCATCGAAACCGGCGAAGTGGTGGCGATCATCGGCCCCAGCGGCTCGGGCAAGACCACCCTGCTGCGCTGCCTGAACCTGCTCGAAGAGCCTTCCGGCGGCAGCCTGCAGGTCGGCGATATCCACATCGACGCCAACCGGCCGATGAGCCAGCAGCAGGGGTTGATCCGCCAATTGCGCCAGCAGGTCGGCTTCGTGTTCCAGAACTTCAACCTGTTCCCGCACCGCACCGCGCTGGAGAACGTCATCGAAGGCCCGGTGGTGGTCAAGAAGGTCGCCCGCGAGAAAGCCATCGCCCTGGCCCGCCAGCTGCTGGCCAAGGTCGGCCTGGCGGGCAAGGAAGATGCCTACCCGCGCCGCCTGTCCGGCGGCCAGCAACAACGGGTGGCAATCGCCCGGGCGCTGGCCATGGAACCACAGGTGATCCTCTTCGACGAACCGACCTCGGCGCTGGACCCGGAGCTGGTCGGCGAAGTGCTCAACACCATCCGGGCGCTGGCCGAAGAACAGCGCACCATGGTCATCGTCACCCATGAAATGAGCTTCGCCCGCGATGTCGCCAATCGGGTGATCTTCATCGACAAGGGCGTGATCGTCGAACAGGGCGAGGCCAAGGCGGTGTTCGCCAACCCGCAGCAGGAACGCACCCGGCAGTTCCTGGAACGCAGCCGCTTCTGATCTTCGGCGGCGCCAACCGGCGCCGCGCTTCTCGCGGTTACCGGCCAGGGTCAGCCAGTCGAGACCGTGCCAGGCATAAGCCCTACCGCGCCTTTGTAGGACGTTTCTGATTTTCCAGAAACGCCGCCAACCCGCCTCCCGCCGTGTTGACACCCCTCGGCAAAGCTCATTATCTCGACCGCAACACGACATTCGGCATGCTCTCACCTCTCGTATCACGGGCCTGTGCCAGCGAGGGCCAGAGCACGATCCGTGCGCCGTATCCCATGGCCCGGTCGCCTGACTTGAACCTGCGAGTACCTGTATATGAGCCACCCCAGCTGCATCTACGGTCAGCCGAAGCTGGCCGCTCCCGACATTCCCCAGACCTGCCGGCATGGCATCGGCATTCGCCTGGCCCCACGCCTGCTGGTGCAGATCCCGGTGTACCCGGGCATGGACGAAGGCGACCTGATCGAACTGTTCTGGAACGACTGCTACGTCGCCTCGAAGATTCTCAGTGCCAGCGACCTGCACCAGCCGGTGGCGCTGCGCGTGCCGGAAAGCTTCCTGCAGAACGGCAAGGCACGCGCCAGCTACCGGGTGATGAAAGTCGGTGGCACGCCGCAGGCCTCTGCCTGCCGCAAGCTGTGGGTCAAGCTCGACGCGCCGGGCGGCGCCTTGCTCGGCCCTGACGAGGCGGAAAACCAGGGCCTGGCGCCACTGTCGCTGCCCGCCTCGGTGCTGCGCTGCGGCATCACCGCCAGGCATCGCGACAGCGGCCTGCCGCTGAGCATCGAGCCCTATCCGAACATGGCGCCCCACGACGAGATCACCCTGCGCTGGGGCGACACGCGCATGGACCTGCCGCCCTTGCGGGTCGAGGAAATCGGTGAGCCAGTGGAGTTCGTGGTCCCCCCCGCGCTGCTGCGTGAAACGGGTGATGAGCCGTCGCTGGAGGCGACCTACTGCATCATCGACCGGGTCGGCAACAATTCATCCTGGGCGCCGCCCCGGGAAATACCGCTGCATGACGGGGACGACTGAGCGGCCGCGCCACACACATCGGCCCACAGGCTATAGTGGCGCATCCTCAGCCTGCCGGACCGCCCTTCATGAAACTTGCCCCCCAGGACCTCGACCAGATCACCCGCGGCACGCTCGCCCACTATGAACAGAGTGCCGAGAGTTTCCGCGAAGGCACGCGCGACCACGACGTGAGCCAGAACATCGAAGCCCTGCTGCGCCACATCCAGGCGCCGGCCCCCTGGCAGATCCTCGACTTCGGCTGCGGCCCCGGCCGCGACCTGCAAACCTTCACCCGCCTGGGGCACGTAGCCGTGGGCCTGGACGGCAGCCAGCGTTTCGTCGAGATGGCCCGTGCCGACAGCGGCTGCGAGGTCTGGCACCAGGACTTCCTGGCCCTGCAACTGCCAGCGCAACGCTTCGACGGCATCTTCGCCAACGCCTCGCTGTTCCATGTACCCAGCCAGGAGCTGCCCCGTGTACTGCGCCAGTTGCACGACTGCCTCAAGCCCGCGGGGGTGCTGTTCAGCTCCAACCCGCGGGGTGACAATCGCGAGGGCTGGAGCGGCCCGCGCTACGGTGCCTGGCATGACCTGGAGGCCTGGCGCGAGGCGATGACCGGCGCGGGCTTCAGCGAGCTGGAACACTACTACCGCCCCGCCGGCCTGCCCCGCGACCAGCAGCCGTGGCTGGCCAGCGTGTGGCGGCGCGGCTGAGCCCCGCCACACGCCGCCTCTCTCCCTGCTCTTGACATCATCGGGTCCTGCCGATTACGTGCACCCCGGCTGTCCATTCCGGCAGCCGTCGATACCTGTCGCCACATGGACGTGGCCAGGCACATCGATGCCCGCTCAGCCGCCAAGCGGCCACCGCTCAGTGGGCACACACCCATCTATCAAGGAAACGATCATGAGCAATGAACTCATCACCAATGGTTACTTCAAGAAAGGTTTCAGCGGCTGGGGCCCCAGCGACTTCGACCCCAAACTCGAACCCCATGACACCGGCAACAGCGTGCTGCTGCCCGTCGACGCGTTCATTTCCCAGCAATTGCCCGACCTGAGCGGGCAGACACTGGTCCTCCGCTTCGAGGCCAAGGCGCTGGAAGACGCCGACTTTCCCTACGTCACGGTCAGCGTGGGTGGCCTGAATGCCGAGGGTTACATGCAGGTGTCACCCGTCATGGTGGCGCTGACCCGTGAATGGCAGGCTTTCGTGGCCCGCCTGTTTTTCAGCAAGCCTCTGACCCAGTGCTTCTTGAACGTGGCCACCCCCCGGCCGGCAGTCCAGGGCCATACCGCCGAGGGCAGCGAGGTACAGGCCAGCCTGACCCCGGCGCGCATCGGCAAGCTGAGCCTGACCGCGCATGCGGGCGGTCAGGCCTGATCTGGCCGCGCCCCCTCGGCATCGTCAGCATCGACCCGGGCTTCGCGCCGCTGCTGTTCGGAGGGTTCCTTGATGCGGTACCAGGCCACGTACAGGGCGGGCAGGAACAATAAGGTCAGCAGCGTGGCAACCACGATGCCACCGATCATCGCGTAGGCCATCGGTCCCCAGAACACCTCGCGGGCGATGGGGATCATGCCCAGGCTCGCTGCCGCCGCCGTCAGCAGGATGGGGCGGCGGCGGTGGCGGGTGGCTTCGGCCACCGCGTCCCACGGCAGGTAGCCGGCCTGCTCATAGGCGTCGATCTGGGTCACCAGGATCACCGAGTTGCGAATGATGATGCCCACCAGCGCCAGCACCCCGAGAATCGCCACGAAGCCCAGCGGTGTGCCGGTGGGCACCAGCGCCAGCACCACACCGATCAGCCCCAGCGGCGCCACGCTGGCTACCAGGAACATCTTCTGCACGCTGTGCAGTTGAATCATCAGAAAGGTCGCCATGAGGAACAGCATCAGGGGCAGCACCTGGGCGATCGGCCCCTGGGCCTTGCCGCTTTCTTCGACAGTGCCGCCGGTGGCCACCGAGTAGCCGCTGGGCAGCCCACCGCTGAATTTTTCGATCTCTGGCTTGAGCTGCGCCACCAGGTCGGTGGGCTGGATCTCGTCGCGCACTGCCGCCTTCACCGTGATGGTCGGTTTGCGGTCGCGACGCCAGACCAGCGGCTGCTCCAGCTCGTAGTCGATGTTGGCGAACGCCAGCAGCGGAATCGAAGTGCCCTGCGGGGTGACGATCTGCAGGTTCTGCAAGGTTTCCGGCGAGCCGCGCTCGGCGTCCTCGGCACGCCCCACCACGTCGATCAGGTAGATCCCGTCGCGTACCTGGGTCACGGTGGTGCCGCTGACCACGCTGTTCATCACCGAGGCCACGTCTTCGGACGACAAGCCCAGTTGCCGGGCCTTGTCCTGGTTGATTTCCACGCGCAACACCTTGCCCGGCTCGTTCCAGTCGTACACCACCTCGCCGATGTGATCATTGCGGTCCAGCAGCGCGGCCAGTTCGATGGCGTGCTGGCGCACACGGTCGACGTCCGGGCCGCTGACCCGGTACTGGATCGGCCGCCCCACCGGTGGCCCCATCTCCAGCGGCTGCACGAAGGTGCCGACGCCGACGAAGTCCTCGCGAAGGCGCTTCTGCAGGCGCTCGGTCAGCGCACCACGGGCCTCCAGGTCCTTGCTGACGATCACCAGCTGGGCATAGAACGGGTTCTGCAGTTGCTGGTCCAGCGGCAGGTAGAAACGCAGCGCGCCCTGGCCGATGTAGGTGCTCCAGCGCAGGATGTCCGGGTCGTCCTTGAGGGTCGCTTCCAGGCGGTCGACCACCTGGCGCGTCTCGTTGATCGAGGCGCTTTGCGGCAGGTTCAGGTCGACGAGGATTTCCGGGCGGTCCGAGGCCGGGAAGAACTGGTTCTGCACGAAACGCATGCAGAACAGCGCCAGGGCGAACAACAGGATGGTGAAGCCGATGGCCAGCCAGCGATGGCGCATGGACCACAGCATGCTGGCATTCAACGCGCGACCGATACGCCCCGGCTCGTCATTGCCCTTCTTCACATGGTTGCCAAGAATGTGCACGCCGATCACCGGCGCGAACAGCACCGCGACGATCCACGACACCAGCATGGCCACGGCGATTACCGCGAACAGGGTGAAGGTGTACTCGCCCGCCGAGCTGTTGTTCAGGCCAATGGGCACGAAGCCGGCCACCGTCACCAGGGTGCCGGTGAGCATCGGAAAGGCCGTGGAGGTGTAGGCGTAGGTCGCCGCCTCTTCTTTGCTTTTGCCCAGTTCCAGGCGCGTGACCATCATTTCCACGGTGATCATCGCGTCGTCCACCAGCAGGCCGAGGGCGATGATCAGCGCACCGAGGGAAATCCGCTGCATGGTGATGCCGCTGTATTCCATGAACACGAAGACCAGCGCCAGCACCAGCGGAATCGAGCAGGCCACCACCAGGCCGGCACGAATGCCCAGGCTGACGAAACTCACCAGCATGACGATCACCACCGCCTCGAACAGCGCGCTGGTGAAGCCACCCACCGCCTTGTCCACCACTTCGGCCTGGTCGGAAACCTTGTGCACGCCAATGCCAACCGGCAGGTTGGCGGTGGCCTGGTCCATGCGCGCGTGCAGGGCCTTGCCGAATTCCTGAATGTTGCCGCCATCCTGCATGGCGATGGCCAGGCCGATGGCCGGCTGGCCGTTGTAGCGGAACAACGGCTCCGGTGGGTCGGTGAAGCCGCGCTCGATGTCGGCGATGTCGCTGAGCCGGTAGAAGCGGTCGTTGAGGCGCAGGTTGACCGCGGCCAGGTCCTTCTCCGAGGCGAACTGCCCCGAGGTGCGCACCGAGATGCGCTCTGGCCCGGCCTCGATCACCCCGGCGGGCGTCACGGCGTTCTGCGATTGCAGGCTCTGCATCACCTGGCGCTGGTCCAGGCCCAGGGCAGCCAGCTTGCGGGTCGAGAAATTCAGGTACAGCACTTCATCCTGCTGGCCGACCATCTCGACCTTGCCCAGGCCCTCGACGTCGCGGATCTCGGCGCGCACCTGCTCCACGTAGTCGCGCAGCTGGCGCATGCTGAAACCGTCGGCGGTGAAGGCGTAGATCGAGCCGTAGACGTCACCGAACTCGTCGTTGAACGCCGGGCCCTGCAGGCCCTGGGGAAACTGCCCACGAATGTCGTCGACCTTCTTGCGCACCTGGTACCAGATTTGTGGAATCGCCGCGGCGTCGGTGGTGTCGCGCAGGAACACCATGATGGTCGACTCGCCGGGGCGTGTGTAGCTCTTCACGTAGTCCAGCGAGTCCAGCTCTTCGAGCTTCTTCTCGATGCGGTCGGTGACCTGGTTGAGGGTTTCGTCCACCGTCGCGCCGGGCCAGCGGGTCTGGATGACCATGGTCTTGATGGTGAACGAAGGGTCTTCCTCGCGCCCCAGCTTCATGTACGAGAA
The DNA here is from genome assembly GCF_913777995.1 of uncultured Pseudomonas sp. Taxonomy (GTDB): domain Bacteria; phylum Pseudomonadota; class Gammaproteobacteria; order Pseudomonadales; family Pseudomonadaceae; genus Aquipseudomonas. Next base: position 37,214 of record NZ_CAJYVE010000018.1, read on the forward strand.
CACGCCCATCAGCAACGCGACGAACATCAGGTACCAGACGAAGGACTGGTGCCGCAGCGCCCACTCCGAGAGGTTGAAGCTGCCCTTCATCGTGGCGCGTCCTTATCGATTTTGACTTTCTGCCCCGGCTTGAGGCTGTTCACCCCGGCGCTGACCACCTGCTCGCCGGGCTTGACCCCGTCGCGTAGCAGAACGCTGTCGTCGTCGCGGCTGACGACCTGCACCGGCCGTGGATTGACGGTCTGGCTGGCGGCATCCACCACCCACACGCGGCTTTGGCCGTCGGCTTGCTGCAGGGCGTTGAGCGGCAAGCGCACGCGCGGGGTGATGGGTGAGGTCAGGGTCACGCTGATCGCCGTACCCAGGCGCAGCGCCGGCGGCTGCTCGGCGAGGCTCAGGCGCGCACGCCGGGTGCGGGTCGAAGGGTCGGGCTGCGGTTCGATTTCCCGCAGGGTCGCCGCCGTGCTGACGCTGGGGTCGAGCTGGCTGGCCACGATGAAACGCACGTCGGGCGGCAGCTGGTCGAGCAAGTCGGCAGGCAGGTCGATGACCGCCTCCTTGACGTCAGGCCGGGCCAGGGTCACCACCTCCTGGCCAGCGGTAACCACCTGGCCGACTTCGGCCTTCCACTCGGTAATCAGCGCATCGTGGTCGGCGCGCAGTTCGCTGTAGCTCAATTGATCGCGGGCCTGCTGCGCGGCGGCACGGGCCTGGTCCAGTGACGACTGGCTGGTCTTCAGGTCAGTGAGCGCGTTGTCCAGCTGCGCCTGCGCGCCGACACCCCGGTCGAACAGCATCTGCTGGCGTCGCGCATTGGCCTGGGCATTGATGTACTGCGCCTCGACCCGCGCCTGGTCGCTCTCGCGGTTGCGCAGGGTGTTCTGCTGGTCGGTGGGGTCGAGGCGTGCCAGCAACTGGCCCTGCTGCACTTCACTGCCGACGTCCAGCGCACGCTGGGCGATGCGCCCCGGCACCCGGAAGCCCAGCACACTCTGGTAGCGCGCCTGGATGTTACCGGCGAAACGACCAAAATCCGCTTGCGACTCGGCCTCGGCCCGCACCGACACCACCGGCCGCACCGCTTCGGCGGGCGGCTCGTCCTTGCCGCAGGCGGCCAGCAGCGCGGCACAGAGCAGCAGCATGAACGAAGGCTTCATGGCTGGCCTCCCTTGGCGGTGCCTTTGGGCTCGGCGATTTCCACCTGCATGTCCGGATGCAGCAGCTGGCCGCCGGCGGTGACCACCTTCTCGCCGGCCTGCAGGCCGTCATCGAGGATCACCTTGCCGGTGAGGTAGCGCGCGACCTTGACCGTGCGCAGCTGCGCCTTGCCGTCGGCATCCACCACCCACACCGCCGGCTGGCCGATGTCCTGGCCGATATTCTTGGTCAGCGCCGCCCACGGCAGCTCGACCCGAGGCCGGGCCGGCGGGTTGAGCGCCACGCTGACCACCGAGCCGAGGTCCATGCCTGGCGGCAGCGGCTCGAGGGCGATCTTCACCTGCAGCGTGCCAGTCTGCGCCGACACCGCCGGGGTCACTTCACGCACCTTGCCCAGCACTTTGATCTGCGGATTCTCCAGCAGGCTGACCTGCACCGGCTGGTCGCCTGGCGGCTGTACGAACAGCGACTCGTAGACGTTGAACACCGCGTCGCGCTCGCCGTCGCGGGCCAGCTGGAAGATCGGCTGGGTGGCCTGCACCACCTGCCCGACCTCGGCCTGGCGCGCGGTGATGACGCCGGGTGCCTCGGCGACCAGCGCGGTATAACCCAGTTGCTCACGAGCATTGGCCAACTGCGCCTGGGCCGCCTTCAGCGCGCTTTCGCTGCCGCGCAGCTGAGCCTGGGCGGCGTCGTATTCGCTCTGGCTGGTGTAGCCCTTGGGCAGCAAATGCTGCTGGCGCCAGAATGCGGCCTTGGCCTGAGTCACCCGCGCCTGCTCGGCGACCACCGCCGCCTGGGCGGAGTCGACATTGACCTGCAGGTCCTTGGGGTCCAGACGTGCCAGCACCTGGCGGGCGCTGATGCGGTCGCCGACATCCACATGGCGCTCGATGATCTTGCCGCCCACCCGAAACGACAGCGGTGTCTGGACCCGTGCCTGGATGTCGCCAGTCAGCGCCACACTGGCGGCGAACTCGGTCGGCTGTACGGCCTGTACGAAGACACGCGGCAGCTTGGGCGCCTCAGGCTGCTCCTGGCTGCAGCCGGCCATCGACAACACGACAGCCAGACCTGCGCCGACCAGCCTTGCAGGGACAACGGGCATGCAGACTCCTTAGCGGACGCCGGGAAAACGGGAATGGAACGGGATGATGTGAATATGCGACTGCGAGGGGTGGGCAAGGGTTCCTTGCGCTACAGGGTGAAACCGAGCGCCCGCCCTCAAGCCTGTGACTGGCGGATCGAAGTGGCATTCGAGGTGGATCGATGAACCAGGCTGTTGCGCACCGGTAAACCGCGCAGTTGGCGTGGCAAGCGGGGTTCGACAAGCGGCCGCTCGACCAGGCTACGCCTGACCGGCAGGCCCTTCGGCACAGGCCTTGGCACCGGTTTGTTCATCTTGTAGCCGGTGTAACGCACGCCCTGAAAGGCAATGCCGGCAATGACCCCCAGTACGCCCAGCACATAGCCGGCATCGGATTGCGGATCGGCGATCCTCGCTACGCCGCCGGCACCCGCCACTGCCGCCGAGGCCATGAAGCCGACGGCGCCCACCGACATGACCTTGTCAGCCCTGGAGCCGCTGCCTGCACGCCATTTGGCAAACCTGGGCTTGGTCAGCTTGTACATCATTGCCGAGCTGGCCAGCGAGCCGACCAGCACCACGTAGGGGAAGGCTTCACGAAACAGATCGCCAATATCGAAATACCCGCTCGGGTCGCGGCGATTGAGCGGGTCGCCCTGGCAATAGGCATAGGCACCCAGGCCGCCCTCGCCAAACGGACTCAGGCTGTCCGGGCTGTTGAAACGCATCAGCACCGGGCTGTAGGCGCGGTAGCCGTTGCCCAACAGGTAATGGCTGGTGAACGGCTCGGCATACTCGCCGTTGAAACCGGCGGGCCGACGCAGCCCCTGGTGCGGCCGCCGACTGGCCTCGGCTTTGGCGCCGAAGCGACGAGCCACCCGGTCCAGGGCGTCGTAGCGATAAAAGACTGTGGCCATGGCTGCCTCCCGCCGCACCGCGTGCATCGCCAGGGTGCGGGAAAGCCACGGCGCAAGACACTGGCAGAAGTGGCAGGGCCTCATGGTGAAGCGCTACTGATCGGTTGAACTCATGCTGGCTTGTGGGAGCGAGCTTGCTCGCGAAAAGCGGGCAAAGTCGCCCCCGCTGCGGAGAACGTGGCGACTTGATCGCAGCAAGCTCGCTCAACAAAAAACCTCAAAGCGCCTTTTCGAAGATCTTCGAATTGCGCTGGTAGTTGTACAGCGAGGCGCGGGCGCTGGGCAGGCGGTCGACGCTGCTGGGCTCGAAGCCACGCTCGCGGAACCAGTGCGCGGTGCGCGTGGTGAGTACGAACAGCGTGGTGATGCCCAAGGCGCGGGCGCGGTCTTCGATGCGTTCGAGCAGTTCATCGCCCCGGCCACCGTGGCGGTATTCCGGGTTCACCGCCAGGCAGGCCAGCTCACCGGCCTGGGAGTCGGCAATGGGGTACAGCGCGGCGCAGGCGATGATCATGCCTTCGCGCTCGACCACGCTGAACTGCTCGATCTCGCGCTCCAGCACTTCCCGCGAGCGGCGCACCAGAATGCCCTGCTCTTCCAGCGGGGTGATCAGGTCGATCAGCCCGCCGACGTCTTCGATGCCAGCCTCACGGACCCGCTCGAACTGCTCCTGGGCCACCAAGGTGCCGCTGCCGTCACGGGTGAACAGCTCGGCCAGCAACGCGCCGTTCTCGGCGTAGCTGACGATATGGCTGCGGCCTACGCCACCGCGACAGGCTTCGGCGGCGGCGTCGAGCAGCTCGGCCTGGTAGTTGCTCATGCCCAGGCGCTGCAGGTGCGCCGGCACCTGTTGCGGACGCAGTTCACGCACCAGCTTGCCGCTCTCGTCGAGCAGACCGGCCTCGGCGCCGAACAGCAGCAGCTTGTCGGCGCCCAGGTCGATGGCCACGCGGGTGGCGACGTCCTCGCAGGCCAGGTTGAACACCTCACCGGTGGGTGAGTAACCCAGCGGCGACATCAGCACGATGTGCCGCTCGTCGAGCAGGCGGTTGATACCCTTGCGGTCGACGCGACGCACTTCGCCGGTGTGCAGGTAGTCGACGCCATCCAGCACGCCGATGGGCCGTGCAGTGACCAGGTTGCCGCCGGTGACGCGCAGGCGCGAGCCCTGCATCGGCGAGTTGGCGATGTCCATCGACAACTTGGCTTCCAGGGCGATGCGCAGGCCGCCCACGGCGTCGATGACGCACTCCAGGGTTTCCGCATCGGTCACTCGCAGGTCGCGGTGGAAACGCGGCTGCAGGCCACGCTGCGCCAGGCGGTTTTCGATCTGCGGGCGGGTACCGTGGACCAGCACCAGGCGCACGCCCATGCTGTGCAGCAGCACCAGGTCATGGACGATGTTGCCGAAGTTGGCGTGTTCGATGGCATCGCCCGGCAGCAGGACCACGAAGGTGCAGTCGCGGTGGGCGTTGATGTAAGGAGAAGCGTGGCGAAGCCAGTTGACGTATTCGGGCATGAACGCAAAAGCCTGTGTGGAAGTGGACGAAAGACAGAAACACACTCACGACATGGTGGCGGTCATCGTCGGAACAGGCCTGGCAACACGCGCGGTCTCCTTGGGCTGAGTGATAGGGCCGGCCCGCTCATTGCGGGCTCAGGCAGTAGTGTTCGATCAGTTGCCTCAACAGACGCACGGTAGGCTGCAAACGTGACATTTCGAGGTATTCGCCCGGCTGATGGGCACAGGCGATATCGCCGGGGCCCAGCACCAGGGTCTCGCAACCGAGGCGTTGAAGATAAGGCGCCTCGGTACCAAATGCCACCGCTTCGGCCGTATGGCCTGTCAGACGCTCGGCCAGGCGCACCAGTTCCGCATCGGCCGGCTGCTCGAACGGCGAGCTATCGGGGAACAGAGGCCGGTAGTCGATGCTCACCTGATGCCGTTCGGCCAGTGGTTGTAACTTCTGACGAATCAGCCCGCGGAGAATTTCCGGGTCCATGCCCGGCAACGGGCGCAGGTCGAACTCCAGCGAGCACTGGCCACAGATGCGGTTGGGGTTGTCGCCACCGTGGATGCAGCCCAGGTTGAGGGTCGGCTGCGGCACGCTGAACTGCGGGTTGCGGTACTCGGCCTGCCACTGCGCCCGCAGGACCTTGAGATCGCCGATGACGTCGTGCATGGCTTCCAGCGCGCTGTGCCCCAGGCTCGGGTCGGAGGAATGGCCGCTGCGCCCGAGGATGTCGATGCGCTCCATCATCACCCCCTTGTGCAGGCGGATCGGCCGCAACCCGGTGGGTTCGCCGATCACCGCCGCGCGGCCCAGCGGGCGCCCGGCCTCGGCCAGGGCGCGAGCACCGGCCATGGAGCACTCTTCGTCGCAGGTGGCGAGAATCAACAACGGCTGCTTGAACGGCTGGTCGAGCAGTGGCCGTACGGCCTCGATGATCAGCGGGAAAAAGCCCTTCATGTCGCAGCTGCCCAGGCCGACCCAGCGGTCATCGACTTCGGTGAGCTTCAACGGGTCGCTCTGCCACAGCGCTTCGTCGTAGGGCACGGTGTCGCTGTGACCGGCCAGCACCAGGCCGCCGGGGCCGCTGCCGTAGCTGGCCAGCAGGTTGAACTTGCCAGGGGAAATGGTCTGGATCTCGCAACTGAACCCCAGGTCGCCCAGCCAGCCGGCCAGCAGGTCGATGACCGGGCGGTTGGACTGGTCCAGCGCGGGCTGGGTACAGCTCACCGAGGGGGTGGCGATCAGGGCAGCGAACTGCTCCTTCAAGGACGGCAACGGCATGGGCAACGGCTCCTCGCGGGCTGAGCGACCATCATAGGGCCATAACGCGCCAGGAATAAACCGCCCATGTCCTGTAGACTGCCGCTCCATGCAGCCCGTGCGGCTGCCCGTTCACCCGTACCCCCCGCGTTTGGATCGCCCCGGCCATGCAGAAAGAAACCGAAATTAAACTCCGCGTCAGCCGCGAGACCCTTGCCGCCCTGCGCGAGCACCCCTTGCTGAAAAAGCGCAACAAGAGCGGCTGGGAACGCCTGGAGCTGACCAACCAGTATTTCGACACCCCGGAACGTGACCTGGCCCGCGCCAAGGTCGCGCTGCGCATCCGCCGCGACGGCGAGCAGCTCATCCAGACCCTCAAGACCCGTGGCCAGAGCGTCGCCGGCCTGTCCGAGCGCAACGAATTCAACTGGGACATCCCCAAGGCCAAGTTGGACCTGAAGAAACTCGACGGCCAATGCTGGCCCGAGCAGTTGGCCGAGCTGGACAAGAAAACCATCAAGCCGCTGTTCACCACCGATTTCGTGCGTGAAAAGGCCGAAATCGCCTGGGGTCGTGGCAAGGCCAAGGTGGTCATCGAAGCCGCCCTGGACCTGGGCCAGGTGGTGGCCGGCAAGCACAAGGAAGAAATCTGCGAGCTGGAGCTGGAACTGCGCGAAGGCGAGCCGGATGCCCTGCTGGAACTGGCCGCCGAACTGGCCACCAGCCTGCCGCTGATGCCCTGCGACATCAGCAAGGCCGAGCGTGGCTACCGTCTGTTCGATGCCGACAGCTATTCGCTGAGCTTCAAGGCCCCGGCACTGCACGCCGAACTGCCGCTGGACGATGCCTACACGGCCCTGGCCTGGCACCTGCTGGGCAGCAGCCAGCGGCTGGCCGAGCAGTATCGCTTCAATGGCCATTGGCGGTTGCTCAAGGACTGGGTCGAGCGCCTGGCTGAACTGCGCGCCCTGACCGCCAGCCTGGGCCAGTGCGCGCCACGCACCACCACCGCCAGCCTGCGCAAGGCGCTGGACGCCCTGCTCGAAGACTGGCGCCCGCTGGTGCAGGCTGGCCAGGACGACGCCGACGTGCGCGCCGCCGCCCATGAGCAGTTCCTCGAAGAGCTACAGGACACCCGCTGGGGCGAGTTCTCGCTGAACACTTCGCGCTGGCTGCTGGCGCGCAGCTGGACGGTCGAGCGCAACAAGCGCGGCGAACGCCTGGGCGCGGTACCGCTGGGCAACTGGCTGCCGACCCTGCTGCAAGCGGAAGCCACCGCCCTGCAGCTGGACCGCTACCAGCAGCAGCCTGAAGACCTGGCCGAGCAACTGCCGCGCATCGAACGCATCCAGGCCTGGATGCATTGGGCCCGCGACGTGCTGGAACTGCCTGAGGTCGACCAACTGTATGGCGAGTTGAACAAGCTGGAAGAACTGGCCCACGCGCACATCAGCGACGAGCTGCTCGAGCAGCGCGTACGCCAGGCCCTGACCGTGGCCCAGACCAAAGCCTGGAAGACCCTGCTGCGCGGTTGACCGGATGCCCCGGTAGGACCGGCTTCAGCCGGGATGACGGTGGCAAACCCTTCGCAGCTGAAGCCGCTCCCACCAGGCCGACGAAAGACCGGTAGGACCGGCTTCAGCCGGGATGACGGTGAAAAGCCCTTCGCGGCTGAAGCCGCTCCCACCAGGCCGACGAAAGACCGGTAGGACCGGCTTCAGCCGGGATGACGGTGGTGAATCTTTCGCGGTTGAGGCCGCTCCTGCTGGAGCGGCCTTTTTGCATCAGTTCAGAACGGTAGCGCCCTGCTGTGCGGCTGCCTTGCGGCGGCGCGAGGTCAGCAGGCCGGTGGCGATCACGCCGATGCTCAGCAGCGCCGTGGCGACGATCTCCATGCGGTGCTTCTCCATGAACAGCATGGTGATCAGCACGGCCGAGATGAACAGGATCACCGCCCAGGTCAGCCAGGGGAACAGCCACATGCGGAAGGTCAGCGGCTGACCGCTGGCCAGCAGCTTGCGGCGCATGCGCAGTTGCGACACGGCGATGACCAGGTACACCAGCAGCGCGATGGCGCCCGAGCTGGCCAGCAGGAACTGGAATACCGCTTCCGGGGCCACGTAGTTGGCGATCACAGTCAGGAAGGCCGCGGCAGTCGACAGCAGCACCGCCCAATGCGGCGTACCGGCGGCGGTGGTGCGGCTGGCCATGGCCGGCGCGTCACCGCGCTTGCCCAGCGAGTAGAGCATCCGCGAGGCGGTGTACAGCGCCGAGTTCAGGCAGCTGGTCACGGCGATCAGCACCACGATGTCCACCACCAGCTTGGCGTTCGGAATGCCCATGCGCTCCAGGACGGTCTGGTAGGAACCCACCTGCGCCAGGCTCGGGTCGTTCCATGGCACCAGCGACACGACGATGAAGATCGACACCAGGTAGAACAGGCAGATACGCCAGATCACCGAATTGGTGGCCTTGGTGATCTGCTTGGCGGGGTCTTTGGATTCTGCAGCGGCAATGGTGACGATCTCGGTGCCCATGAACGAGAACATGGTGGTGAGAATGGCTGCCAGCACCGCGCCCAGGCCGTTAGGCATGAAGCCGCCAGTGTCGAACAGGTGGCTGACACCGCTGACCTGGCTGATCGGCAGCAGGCCGAAGATCGCGGCCACACCCAGGGCCACGAAGGCGATGATCGACAGCACCTTGATGAGCGCGAACCAGAACTCGAACTCGCCGTAGTTCTTCACGCTGAACAGGTTGGTGGCGGTCAGCAGCAGGGTGATGACCAGCGAGTACACCCAGAACGACACCTGCGGGTACCAGGCATGCAGGATGGCCGCTGCGGCGTTGGCTTCCAGCGGAATCACCAGTACCCAGAACCACCAGTACAGCCAGCCGATGGTGAAACCGGCCCAGCGGCCGATGGCGCGGTCTGCATAAGTGGAGAAGGACCCGGTGTCCGGTGAGGCTACGGCCATTTCAGCCAGCATGCGCATGACCAGAACGACCAGGGTGCCAGCAGCGGCGTAGGCCAGCAGCACGGCTGGGCCGGCAGCGGCGATGGCGTGGCCGGAGCCGACGAACAGCCCGGCACCGATGACGCCGGCAATCGACAGCATAGTGATGTGCCGAGGTTTCAGGCCCTGATCAAGCGTGGAGGAATTTGCGGAATTGCTCATGGAAAGCACCTTTACGAATCGAGCCATACACACCGGCGCGCCCTCGTAAAAAGAATGCTACGGCGGTGTTCTTTATCCTTTACGCAAGATCCGCGCCAGAAACATCCTGAAAACGACGTCGCGTAGAGAATGCGCGGCTTACAGACGAATCGCTGAAAGGGATTTTTTACAGCCCGTGCAGGATTTGTTACCGAACGCCTCAGAATTTCCCAATGAAACGCACCACACGGAAACATTTTGTCGTAACGAGCACCAAACAAGTGCAACACATGGACTGCCATTTGGCCCTAAATGCTTTTCAGCCCCCGGCAAAACTGGCAACATCGCGCCCTTTTGCGCCAAACCGCCGGCCTTGGAGAGCCTTTTCCGCGCTGGCCGTTGCCGTTGCGGCGACACTCCCTGCCCCCCATGCAAGCGGCTGCGCCGCCCCAATAGAGGGCTATGCTCAGCGCCGGGCAGATCGCCAACCCGCGCACGCATCAATTTTTGTGAGGACCCCACATGGCCGAGGCCACGCCCGCCCTGGAAATCCGCAACCTGCACAAACGCTACGACAAGCTCGACGTGCTGCGGGGCGTTTCCCTGACCGCACGTGACGGCGATGTCATCTCGATTCTCGGTTCGTCCGGTTCCGGCAAGTCGACCCTGCTGCGCTGCATCAACCTGCTGGAGAACCCGCACCAGGGCCAGATTCTGGTGAACGGCGAAGAGCTGCGCCTCAAGCCGGCGCGCAATGGCGAGCTGGTCGCGGCCGACAACGCGCAGATCAACCGCCTGCGCAGCGAGGTCGGTTTCGTGTTCCAGAACTTCAACCTCTGGCCGCACATGAGCGTACTCGACAACATCATCGAGGCACCGCGCCGGGTGCTGGGGCAGAGCAAGGCCGAAGCCACCGAAGTGGCCGAGGCGCTGCTGGCCAAGGTCGGCATCGCCGACAAGCGCCACGCCTACCCCACCCAGCTGTCGGGCGGCCAGCAGCAACGCGCGGCGATCGCCCGCACCCTGGCCATGCAGCCCAAGGTCATCCTGTTCGACGAGCCGACCTCGGCCCTGGACCCGGAAATGGTCCAGGAAGTGCTCAACGTCATTCGCGGCCTGGCCGAGGAAGGCCGGACCATGCTGCTGGTCACCCATGAAATGAATTTCGCCCGGCAGGTATCCAGTGAAGTAGTCTTCCTGCACCAGGGGCAGATCGAAGAACAGGGCACTCCCCAGCAAGTCTTCGAGGCCCCGCGTTCGGTACGGTGTCAACAATTCATGTCGAGCAATCGCTAACGGAGCAACACCCATGCAGACGTACAAGAAGTTACTGCTGGCCGCCGCCGCCACTCTGGCAATCACCGGCAACGCGTTCGCCGAGACCCTGAAGTTCGGGATCGAGGCTGCCTACCCACCGTTCAACAACAAGGATGCCAGCGGCCAGGTGGTGGGCTTCGACTATGAAATCGCCCAGGCCCTGTGCGCCAAGATGAAAGTCGAGTGCCAGCCGGTGACCTCCGACTGGGACGGCATCATCCCGGCGCTGAACGCCAAGAAGTTCGACTTCCTGATCTCTTCGCTGTCGATCACCGACGAGCGCAAGCAGGCCGTGGATTTCACCGACCCCTACTACTCCAACAAGCTGCAGTTCATCGCGCCGAAGACCACCGAGGTGAAGGGCGAGAGCGCCGCAGAGCTGAAGGAAGCCCTGAAGGGCAAGACCATCGGTGCCCAGCGCGCAACCCTGGCCAGCACCTGGCTGGAAGACAACATGGGCAGCGACGCCAACGTCAGCCTCTATGACACCCAGGAAAACGCCTACCTTGACCTCTCTGCCGGCCGCACCGACGCCCTGCTGGCCGACAAGTACGTTTCCTACGAGTGGCTGAAGAGCGACGCGGGCAAGAACTTCGAGTTCAAGGGCAAGCCGGTCGAAGAGAACGACAAGGTCGGCATCGCCGTACGCAAGGGCGACGACCCGCTGCGTGAAAAGCTCAACGCCGCCCTGAAGGAAATCATCGCTGACGGCACCTACAAGAAGATCAACGACAAGTACTTCCCGTTCAGCATTCTCTGATCCACCCTCCGGCCAGCGCTCCCCGAGGGGCGGCGCTGGCCGGACGGCTGCCTGAAACCACCTGCCCATGAACATCGAACTCCACGGATTCGGCCCGGCGCTCGCTGCCGGCATGCTGATGACGGTGCAGCTGGCCCTTGCGGCGCTGTGCCTCGGCCTGGTGCTGGGCCTGCTCGGCGCCCTGGCCAAGACCTCGTCCAACCGAGCCCTGCAATGGCTCGGCGGTACTTATTCGACCCTGGTGCGCGGCGTACCCGAACTGCTCTGGGTGCTGCTGATCTACTTCGGCACCGTCAACGGCATGCGCGCCCTGGGTGGCTGGTTGGGCATGCCCGACCTGGAACTCAACGCCTTCGCCGCCGGGGTCATCGCCCTGGGCCTGTGCTTCGGCGCCTACGCCACCGAAGTGTTTCGCGGCGCCCTGCTGGCGGTGCCCAAGGGCCATCGCGAAGCCGGCCTGGCCCTGGGCTTGTCGCGCGCGCGGATCTTCTTCCGCGTGGTGATGCCGCAGATGTGGCGCATCGCCCTGCCCGGCCTGGGCAACCTGTTCATGATCCTGATGAAGGACACCGCGCTGGTGTCGGTGATCGGCCTGGAAGAAATCATGCGCCACGCGCAGATCGCCGTCGGCTTCACCAAAGAGCCTTTCACCTTCTACCTGGTGGCGGCCTTCATGTACCTGGGCCTGACCGTAGTGGCCATGACCGCGATGTACTTTCTGGAAAAACGCGCCGCCCGCGGCCTGACGAGGAGCGCCTGATGAACTGGGAAGTGATCATCAAATGGCTGCCGCGCCTGGCCCAGGGCGCGACCCTGACCCTGGAGCTGGTGGCCATATCCGTCATCGCCGGGCTGATCCTGGCCATTCCCTTAGGGATTGCCCGCGCCTCGAAGCTGCTGGCAGTACGCGCCCTGCCCTACGCCTACATCTTCTTCTTCCGTGGCACGCCGCTGCTGGTGCAGTTGTTTCTGGTGTACTACGGCATGGCGCAGTTCGAAGCCGTGCGCCAGAGCGTGCTGTGGCCCTACCTGCGCAACCCGTTCTGGTGTGCGGTGATCACCATGACCCTGCACACCGCCGCCTACATCGCCGAGATTCTGCGCGGCGCCATCCAGGCGGTGCCCACCGGCGAGATCGAAGCGGCCCGCGCGCTGGGCATGTCCAAGCGCAAGGCGCTGCTGCACATCATCCTGCCCCGCGCGGTGCGCATCGGCCTGCCGGCGTACAGCAACGAAGTGATCCTGATGCTCAAGGCCAGCGCCCTGGCCAGCACCATCACCCTGCTGGAACTGACCGGCATGGCACGCACCATCATCGCCCGCACCTACCTGCCGGTAGAGATCTTCTTCGCCGCCGGGCTGTTCTACCTGCTCATGTCGTTCGTGCTGGTGCAGGGCTTCAAGCTGCTGGAAAAAGCCCTGCGGGTCGACATGACCCAAGGCCGCTGAACGGCACCCCGTGAGCCGCGACCTGCTCGGCCGCTTCCAGGCCCTGGACCGCTTCCTGAGCGAGCACCAGGACCTGTGGCGGCCCAAGCCCTTCACCGAGCGTGAACTGGCCTGGGAGCAGCAGCACCCACAGCTCGCCACCTGGCTGCGCAACCGCAGCCTGGAACAGGCCGAAGCCGCGCATAACCACCCCGAGCAGCTGGCCGCCCCCGCGCCTTTTCCACAACTGGCCGCGCAAGCCGTGGCGCTGGCGCAGGTCGACGAACTCCCCGCCCAGCCCCTGGCCCCGGTGCCCCCGCGCCTGAGCGTCGACGTGCCGGGCCGCAAGTGGCAGCAGATCGAAGCCTTCGCCAGCCGCCTGGCCTTCACGCCCGCCCCCAGCCACTGGCTGGACTGGTGTGCCGGCAAAGGCCACCTGGGCCGCCGCCTGACCCAACCCGGCCAGCACCTGACCTGCCTGGAATACGACCCGGCGCTGGTCGAGGCCGGCCAGGCCCTCAGCGCTCGCCATGCTATCGATGCCGAACACCACCTGCAGGACGTGATGGCCGCCGATTGCGCCGGGCAACTGCTTCCCTCGCACACCCCGGTGGCGCTGCATGCCTGCGGCGACCTGCACGTGCGGCTGCTGCAACTGGCCAGCCAGGCGGGTTGTGCACAGCTGGCCATCGCGCCGTGCTGCTACAACCGCACCACCGCCGCGCACTACCAGGCGCTGTCCCGCGCCGGGCAGGCCTCGGCCTTGCAACTGACCAAGGACGACCTGGGCCTGCCGCTCAGCGAAACCGTCACCGCCCCGGCACGGGTGCGTCGCCAGCGCGATCAGTCCATGGCCCGGCGCCTGGGCTTCGACCTGCTGCAACGCCGCGTGCGCAATGTGGACAACTATCTGCCGACCCCTTCGCTGCCCGTCGCCTGGCTGGCCCGCCCCTACGCCGACTACTGCCAGGAACTGGCACGGCTGAAGCACCTGCCCGCCCTCGGTGAGCAGGACTGGCCCGAGCTAGAGGCAAAAGGATGGCAACGTCTGGCGGAAGTCCGCAATCTCGAGCTATTGCGCAACCTGTTCCGCCGCCCGCTGGAAGTGTGGCTGGTCCTCGACCGCGCCCTTTACCTGCAAGAACGAGGCTACGACGTGCAACTGGGCAGCTTCTGCGCCACCGCTCTAACCCCCCGCAACCTGCTGCTGATTGCCCGACAAAAGGCATCCACAACCTGTGGATAACTCTGTTGATGAAAATCCGCAGCCTGGGGAAAACACCCGCTGAAATCGCCCCAATGGGCCGCCGCAACGCGCTGCCGGCAAAGTCAATAAGCTTCTAGATCGCGTATTTACGTGCGACCGCCTGGCCGCCGGGCCTCCGCACGTCAGAAAAAATACAGATTCACGGAACTTGTGAATAAAGCCGCAAACATGCCTGCGCAGAAGGCCCGGCGCGGCTCAGAACTGATCGAGCTTGAGGCGCCCCGGCGGCACGCCCTGGCTCTGCAACTTGCGCAGGGTGAGCTTGTAGACGCTGGACTTGATCTGGCTGCCCATGGGCGTTTCTTCCAGCAGGATGCGGCTGGAGGCGAAGGCACAGCCGGTCTTGAGCATCTGGTACTTGAGCAGGTAGTAACCGGCGTCCATGCGCGAGAAGCTGAACTGCCCGCCGGGCGGGATGTAGGCATGCCGGTAGGCGTTGCGCCCCACCGCATCGGTGACCTTGGCGTACACCGCCGAGTCGCCACCGGAGTTGTCGATGATGATCTGCGACCAGCCGTTCTGGCGCAGCAGCGGCATACCCGACAAATACCCCGCCGCGCTGGGCCACGGCGCGCCGGTCGGGTCCAGCGCCGGGACACTGCATTCCGCCTCTACCGGAGTGGGCTGCGCTGCCGGCAGCGCCGCCTGCACCAAGGGCGGCTCGGCCTTGATGCGGGCCTGCGCCGGCAAGGCATCGGTGGGCATGTAGGACAGGCTGGCATTGCGGTCGTAGCCCATCCAGGCACCCGCCGCACAGAAGGTCATGAACAGCAGCGCCCAGCGCACCAGCCCACGCCGCCGACGCCGCGCAGTGCCCTTGGCCTGGGGCCGCGACGCCGCACGCGCCTGGGCCGCGCGAGGTTGAGGCTGGGGCTTCGGCTGTGCTGCCGGCTGCGCCGGACGTGCCGCCGCCGCATACACCGCCGCCCCCTGACGCGCCTGCCCGGCCACTGCCTGGCCTTGAGCCTGGGCCTGGCGCTGACGCCGCTCCTGATCGGCCAGCTCGGCGTCATAGCGCGCGCGTTTCTCCGGGTTCGCCAGCACCGAGTGCGAAGCATTGACCAGGCTCATCAGCTCCGCGGCATTCGCCGCCGGATTGCGGTCAGGGTGCAGCCGCTGCGCCAGCTTGCGATACGCCTGCTTGATCTGCTCGGGCGACGCATCGCGGGCAACGTTCAATTGCTCGTAATGGGTGAGGGTCTTCTGCATTGCACCTGTGGTCCATGGCCGCATGCCAACCCCACTGTATCGGCCCGAAACGCCAGACCTTCAGCCCCCCGAACGCCCCACCGCCCCGACCGCTCGACGGACGGCCCACCCCGCCCATTTATCCAGGCGAATCAGGCAGCTAGGCTTTACAAGCGCGCCAGAGTCTATATACTCAGCCGCCATTGCCGGTATAGCTCAGTTGGTAGAGCAACTGACTTGTAATCAGTAGGTCCCGGGTTCGACTCCTGGTGCCGGCACCATACAAAACAACGACTTAGGCTCACCGCAAGGTGGGCCTTTTTCGTTTATGGGGTTTTTGGTCGCCGTTTTGGTCACCGTTTCTTTTTCCGCTGGACTGCTAACTTGCAGGTTCATTGCCAAAAGGCCGACAACGGGGCTTGCCTCAAGATCCTGAGCGAAGAGCTCCCGCAGGCTCCGCGTCCTTTTTGAACGTGGTGCTAGGCGAGCATCCCGACGGTGCACTATAGTGGCTACATGACTGAAAAAGCTGGTGGTACGAACGTTTGCCATCTGGCGCATGTCACATGGATGTGAAAGAATTTGCACCCCTTTTTGGCTGGTTTGACTGGGTCCAAGGATGATTGAACGTTTCGATTCGTCGCCACTGATAGAGCTCATCGCTGAAGTGCGTTGGACGGTAGATGCTGCCATGGATCCTGGCATGCCTTTTTATCAAGGTCCTAATGCCCAGACCTCCGAAGAGTTCTTCAGCCGCCTTCAGACAGAGCTGGCTATAGTTGGTTATGGTGCTTCTGAACGATTGACGCCACCGGGCTTCCCTTTGATGAAGCAGGCTCCCGCGCTTCGCTATAAAAAAAGCGGGTCGCAAGCATCATCTCTTGACCATAGCGCCTCAACCCTGTTCCAGGCCGGTGCGGGCCTATTCACAATCAATGCAGTCCAGCCATATAAGAGTTGGGAGCAGTTCCGGCCAGTAGTTCAAAAAGGGCTAGAAGCCTTAATCACCGCGCAGCCCCCAACGAGCGGCGGCTTCGATTTGGCTCTGAGGTACGTTGATGCCTTCAAGGATCATCTTACTGGCGGAAGATCTCTGAGGGAGTTCCTCGCTGAGGTGATGGGGATTCAGGTACAAGTGCCAGAGGCCTTGACGAATTTGTCCAAGGACGGGTCGGCGATCATTCCGCTAATACATATGGTGATTCCGCTTGATTTTGGGTCGTTACAGATCCAGATTGCCGAAGGCGAATTGCAAGGGGAGCCAGTTTTCCTAATGGATAATGCGGTTACCATAGCTGCCAGTCACGAAGCGAATGTTGAGCAGATGCTTGCAGCGCTGGATGAGGCTCGCGCTGTAGTTCATAAGAGTTTTGTAGATTTGACGCGACCCATCCATGCTGCGATGGGCCTTTCGGAGGGTACATAAATGGCGACTCTAGCATCAAGCTTTAGCCCCAAGTATCAGTCACTCAGTAGCTCCTCACGGACCTCGGTGAATGCGTCTGTATTTGATTACAGAGCATTGATCGAATGGATCGCATCGTGTAGTGCCGAGGCGTTCCGAAATGTTCAGGATTTGATTGAGCATCTGAAAGGAAAATGTGTCGATCTCTATTTCCGACCAACCTACGGGATGGCATCACCCGCAGCTACGCTTGGTATCGCTGAGCTTCATGAGGCTGTAGCGAGAGAGGTTTACATCGAAAGTATTGGCCGCGCTGTACATGAACAGGCTGCCGATCGTTTACGCATCCTCGCTGAATCTGACTACGGCTGGGACGGCAGTGGTGCAGAGGCGATGTCAATCGACTCCTTGGCGTCTCTGCAAACATTCTTCCAGCGCGCAGGCCAATTTGCAGGCGACTTTGGTTTTTTTCTGGGCTATGAGGGAGAAATCCTCATTAACTGGACCTCCAAGGCTGGCGAACTGATTGATATGGCTTTCTTCGATGGTCGTGCTGAGCTGTGTAGCGATTCTGAAGAGCTTGAGTTCGGCATCGACGATCCTGAGCTATACGCCTTGCTGTCGAGCAAGTATTTCGGCTGAGTTTAGGTGATCGTTTGAGTGAAGGGAATCCGCCGAGCTTGACAGTTCTTGTCGCAGTTGATGGCTCTGAGACCGTGGCGCGCGCGCTTTATCCTCCAGAATGGGATGAGAATGTGCGCCGCGGATCTCCAGGATGCTTCAAGCGCAATAATACGTCCGTGACTCGTAGTAAAAATATGAGCTTCGCCCAGCTTCTTGCCCGCCTTAAAGGTGATGTTGAAAGGCCAGGATCCGACGTTGTAGTTCGGGCAGTTGGTGTCATCACTGTGGATGAGATCAAGGAGATTGGCCGAGCTAATCAGAAGCCTGTGCACTTCGAGGTTTGGGAGAAGCCCACAAATAATAATCCCAACCACGCTGAAATTTTTCCGTACGACTCCGCGGCCCAAGCTCTTCCTAACAAGGAGGTGTCTCGAGGGTTGAGCCGCCAGCTATCGAATGCCTTGAGCCTTACTCTTGTTACCCCAAGTGGTGAAGTAGAGGGCCTCAACCCTCCGGCTTCATGACCCCGACAGGCCTACAACTGGTAAGCTCAAGTCATAGGCGTCGAGAATGCACGCATTTTTATACCAGCTTGCCTCCTGCTCGTCGGCCCGATTCCCCGGCCATATCCGTGATACCCCTCCGCTTCATGTCATGCAACCCGAAGCGATTTTCCTCGGTGAGTAGGCCCTTCTTGATAGCGTGGGTGATGAGCCGCTTCCCTGGTGGGGATAAGGGAACGAAACGTAGCCGCAAGCTCATTGATCGGCCAATGTCGAGCCCGGATCTTGGCCGGAAAAACGAAGGTATCAACCACTGAGCAACGTAAGTCCGCCATCTTTCAGAGAAAACCGCATTCTGATACTGACAAAGGCTCAATCAACGGCCCGTGTGTGTGCGGCTGGTTTTCCTGTCTACACGGGGAGCCTTGAGAGCAACAATCCCCACGTTGAGGCTGACTTATGTGTAATTCAATCCCAAAGACTGCAGGTAGCTATATCGCGGAGCCAAGTGTGGTTGACCATATGAAAACAGGGGCCGAAGCCCCTGTTCTTGCTACAGCAGCTGGACGAGCCTTGCAAGTCTTAACGACCAGTAAGCGGCTTGCAGCGCCCTAATCAGCTCTTCCGGTATGAATCGATTTAGAATTGCAATCATGGAGTCGGCCTCAATGGCTAGAGATTACCTACTTACGTGTAGGCGACCGTCCACACCACTGGCAGAACCCCTAGGGGTTTGACGTGCCGTTATTAACGGCATACTCTGAATTTGCCGAAACAAAGTAATGCCGCTGTGATGTGGTGGCTTGAAGAATACGACTATGATCCTGCTTTTGAAAGGAGAAAGTAGTTGCTCTCTAGCCCCGCCGAAAAGCCCGCCCCGTGCGGGTTTTTTCGTTTTTGTGCTATGGTCAAGGCAAGTTTCCTCGGCACCCACCGAACAATGTCATGCAGGAAAAGTAGATTTCCTGTTATGGCTCTGCGGCAGTTTGGCCTCAGGCAGCCAGAAAATATCTGACAACCGGTAGCGTTGCTAAGGTCGCTCGCATTAAAGCGTTATGCTTCCCAACATAGCCGACAGCACTGCAGCCTTGGCCGCATTTGCCGTGAACGCTGCAGCATTGACCAGCACCTGCCCCGGCGCCGGGTGAACATGCGCCGCGATCTGCGTGTTCATCTCCTGCACCAAGTCGAGTAGGTCGACTACGACCTGGAAGATATTCACGTTGCCGGAACCTACGTGGTTCTTCGAAGCGACCAACCGCTGGCTACCCTGGGTCACGCTCTCGCGCAGGCCTGCTATCTTCTCTGCCATGTCTCCACCGACAGTGACGACCTGGTCACCCAGCGCGGCCAGGCTCGCGCTGCCGGCAGAGTTGAGCTTGAGCGCGCCCAGGGCGTCGATGCGCTTAATCCCCCCGACTTGCTCAGTTGAGTGGTTGGCCACGTCCAGGGCGTGGCTCTGGTACCGCTCTTGGTTCGTGCCGCTCTCGACCTCGCGCTCGATCGAGGCGTCACGGATCCGGCCGTCTGTCTGCCGCGTCCAATTACTACAGGCGCAACCGAGCGGCTGATGGCAAAGAGTGCCAAGCAGTGCCAACCAGGCCGGCCGAGACAGCTTGTTCCAGGTCTTGGGAGAACGCCCTTTGCTCGCGCTGCCCAAGCGGGCCTATCACAAGACAACACAAAGCTTTCACCGCTTTTGCCGCCATCCCGAGTTACTCAACCCCGGCCCGCGCCAGGCCGTTGCGACCAGGCCGGAGCAAGACTGGGTTGCCGACATGCCTTACCTACCCGCTCGTACCGACCCGCCATACCTGAGCCTGACCAGAGACCCCGATATTAGTGGGCGACGCCGATTTGCAGGTCCCCTACTGAACATCCTCACGCAGGAACATACGGCGATGCCCCCCCGCGCGATGTTAAATAATGTTATACGAGCAAGCATCTTCACATAACCTGTTCATTAGAGCATGATCGACCCACAGGTATGACGATCTGCCTGCAATGACCCAAGCCTGCCTACCCTGGCGTCAGGCTAGAAAAACAAAAAACAGGACCTACGCATGCAAAGATTCAGTTCAAAGCCCGCGCTCGGGCTGTCGTTAGCGCTGGCCTTTACGGGTTCCGCCGTCAGCGCCGCCTCCTTGCCAGCCGCGACCGAAGGCGACTGGGTTGCCCCTCAGTTCACCTTCCATACCGGTGAAAAGCTCGACAATCTCAAACTGCACTACACCACCCTCGGCAACCCGAAGAACCCTGCCATTCTTTACTTGCACGGCACTTACCGGCCCGGCAGCGATGTGCTGAGCAAGGATTTTGGCGGGGAGTTGTTCGGCCCGGGGCAGCCGCTGGATGCGAGCAAGTACTACATCATTTCCACCGATGGCATTGGCGTCGGCAAATCCAGCAAGCCCTCTGACGGCCTGCGCATGAAGTTTCCGGCGTACAACTACGCCGACATGGTGCAAGCCCAATACCGTCTGGTGACCGAAGGGCTTGGGGTCAAGCATCTGAGGCTGGTCATCGGTAACTCAATGGGCGGCATGCAAACCTGGATGTGGGGCCAGAACTGGCCGCAGATGATGGACGCCTTGGTGCCCATGGCGTCGCAACCCACCGCCATGTCCTCGCGCAACTGGATGATGCGCCGCTTGTTGGTCGAGTCGATCAAGCAAGACCCGGCCTGGAACAACGGCAACTACACCGAGCAACCACCCTCGCTGCGCCTGGCCAATGCGATGTACAGCATCGGTACCAGTGGCGGCACCCTGGCCTATCAGGCCGCCGCCCCGACCCGCGCCCTGGCCGACAAGCTGGTCGATGAGCGCCTCAGCGCACCGCAAACAGCCGACGCCAATGACTTCATCTACCAGTGGCAATCATCCGCTGACTTCGACGCGGCGCCCGGCCTGAACAAGATCCAGGCACCGGTGCTGGCCATCAATGCGGCGGATGACGAGCGCAACCCGCCAGAGACCGGTCTGATGACGGCGGCGATGAAAGAAGTCAAACACGGGCGGCTGCTGCTTATCCCTGCCAGTGCAGAAACCCGTGGTCATGGCACCACCAGCATGGCCAAGTTCTACAGCAAGGAACTGGCGCAGTTCATGCGCGAGACTGAAAAGGTCCGCTAGCGGGCACGTCTGATAACCATACGGCTCGATTAGACCGGGTAGGAACGGCTTCAGCCGCGAAGCAGCTGATGTTCACAGCAGATGCGGTGAATTTTCTGGCGCTTTCGCGGCTAAAGCCGATATTGGTCAGTTAGACCGTTGGAGCGAGCTTACTCGCGATGGCTGCGTCACGTTCACAGCAGATGCATGGATTTTGCCGGCCTCTTCGCGAGCAAGCTCGCTCCAACAAAAGTCAGATCGTCCCTAACTGACCAGCATTGCGGCTAAAGCCGCTCCCACCGAGCCGCACGGCATTGCGCGGGGTTTCATGTATGGCCGTTTAGCATGAAAGCGCTTTTGCCGTGTAAGACCTTACTTGGCGCTGGCCCGCCAAAGCTCATCCATCCCTTTCAACCATCGCCACCGGCACTACCTTCAGCGCCCCGTCCAGATTCCGATACCGCAGGTATTCCTCAGAACCTTCCAATACCCTGCCCCGCTCAACCACCCGCCGGCCATCCAGCCGATACCGAATGGTCTTCTCTCGTCCCCGCTGCCCATCAGGCCCGCGCTGCAAATCCATCGCCAGCGTGCGCATCGCTTCATCGATGCACACGTCCAGCAACGCTTCGATCTTCTGCGGGTCGAGGCCGCCGTCGTCGACGCACTGTTCGCCACAGCGGCGCAAAGACAGGCTCTGCACTTCGATGCGGGTGCGGTACAGCGACATGCCGGCGATGTCTTGCAGGTCGATGGCGCTGGCCAGCAGGAAGCTGCCGCGGTCGGGGCTGAGGACAACCTTGGGGGTGATGTGCAGGCTGGCGGTGATGGCGCCGCTGGAGGGGCGCAGGCCGGCGGTGGCGGCGGCCTGCTGGTAGCGCTGCTGGAGCTTGCCGTTGTAGGGGTGGTCGGAGAGCAGCACGGCCAGGGGTTGCGCGGCCTGTTTGGCGTCGCGGACGGCTTCGCGTTGCAGCGAGGCTTCGCCGACCTGGGTATTGATCGCACTGGCCAGCGCCGCGCCGAGAATGCCACCGCTGGCGATGGCGTTCTGGGTCATGCGCTGGTTGGTGCCACGGGCTTGTTCGGCGGCCTTGGCGTCGATCATCAGGCTGGCATCCACCCAGCCTTGCGGCGGCACCTGCACCTCGACCCGCGCGCCGTGCTGGTTGAGGTAGCGCAGCGCGGTGGGGTCGTGGATATCGGCCGGACGTGGCGCCTGCTGGGCGCAGCCGCTGAGCAGCGCGACCAGCAGCAGCGCGCGCCTCATGGTGTGAACGGGGTCAGGAACACCTGGCGGCTGTCGTCGACCGCCTGGTAGAAGGCGTTGGACAGGTTGACGTAGTTCGGCTGGTCCCATTCGCCCTGGGCGGGCTGGGTGACTTCGAAGCGCTTGAACCACAGCAGGCGGCTGTCGGGCACATCGACGAGGATGGCACGACCGGAAACCACCGCGATCGGTGCGCTGGTCGGCACCACGCTGTGGTAGCTGCGCGCCGCGCCGGCGCTGTCGATGGCCACCAGCAACAGGCGGTCGATACCGTAGGTGGCTTTCAGGGCAGTGATGTCACGCTCCATGTAGCCTTCCTTGAATTTGGTTTCCTTGTACTTGCCCAGGTCGATGCGTTCATCGATGCGCTTGGTCTTGTAGCCCTTGGCCTGGAGCCTGGCGATGATTGCGTCGGGCAAGGTGGTGAGGTCGCTCACGTCCCAGCTGCTGACATGCTCGCTGAGGTCGCTATTCACCGATTTGTTGATGGCAATGTCGAGCAGGCCTTGCTGGCCGGTGAGCATCAGTTGCGAAGGTGGGACTGGCGTCATGGCGACGCCGATGACCGGCTGCTTGTCGTTCCAGAACTGCTGGTCCAGTTCCACGGGTGGCTGGACATGGGCACAGCCGGTGAAGATCAGGCACAGCAGTAGCACTGCGCATCCGTGCAAGTAACGCATCAGTATTCCTCAATGTCGGTAGAAAGCTGGCTGTCTCGGCCAGCGACCGGCAAGTACTTCGTTGTGAACCCGTGATTCAGGGTGCGCGCGCATTCAGCTGTGCAGGCTCAACCCGTAGATGCACCGGAGCAGTCCATTTACCGGTTGTGGCAAGAGAAGAAGGCGCGAACGATGGGCAAACTGCCAGGCGCCGACCGGCGAGCGCCCTCTTTGACCAAAGATCGACGACAAGTTCAACCGTTCGTCGGGGTGTGGGGGACAAGCGTATAGGGCTAGGTCGGGCGTAGCCTCAGGCTCACTCGCCCAGCCGCTCGCCGGCCTTTCGGTAAACAGTGTCGCGCTCGCGTTTATCCACAGCGATCACGAACACCACGACTTCCTGTTCGATCACCTGATAAACCAGGCAATACCCGCTGCTGCGTAATTTGATCTTGTAGCAGTCCGGCAAGCCATGCAGACGATTGGCTTCGATTCGCGGGTTGAGCAGTATCGCAGCCAGTTTTTTCTTCAGTTGCTGACGAACCGGATCGCCCAGGCGATGCCACTCCTTCAACGCCCGCGCATCAAATTCCAGGCTATAGCTCATCCAGCGAAACCTTTACTCGCTGGGGGGCCGCCAAGCGCTCGCGCACAGTCGCCAGCAAAGCTTCGTCTTCCTCTGTCAACAGTACAGGTTTGAAGGGCAGCTGCCCGCGCTCGGCAACGTATTGAAGTGCCTGGCGCATAAGCTCGGAGGGCGTAACACCCAGGCGTTCGAGCTCACGATAGGCTCGAGCCTTGAGTTCATCGTCGATTCTTACATTGATGGAAGCCATGATGGGTTGCTCGTCGTAATGACATTTGTCTTTACGATGACGCATGCTTCTTCAATGAACAAGCCCCAATGTCGCGCGCCCGACGAAACACCTCTGCGCGCCCTTCGGCCTATCACCGTGAATCACCTAAGCCAACCGTCCCGCTCTCGGCAATTTCTTTGAACTCCCTTTCCCGCCGCCCAGTCCCTGATAGGCAAGCCTATAACCCCTGGAAGGAGTTCATTATGAGAAAGGTATTTCGTGCTGGCGCCTTGAGTCTGATGGTGGCCATGGCCAGTGCCACGGCGTTTGCCGCCGACCCCGAGGATTTCGTCGATGAGGCTTCGGCCAAGGGCATCGCCGAGATCGAGGCGGGCAAGATGGCGTTGCAGAAGAGCCAGTCAGCCGACGTGAAGACCTTCGCGCAGATGATGATCGACGATCACACCGCGGCGAACACCAAGCTCAAAGCCATTGCCGAGCAGAAGAAGCTCAAGGTCAGCGACGATGCCCAGCTGATGGACAAGGCCAAGGCGATGATCCTGGACATCCGCGAGGAGTCCTTTGACCGCTCCTACGCCAACAACCAGGTCAAGGCCCACGAGCAGACCATTGAGCTGTTCGAGGAAGAAGCCAAGGGCAGCAAGGACGCCGAGCTGAAGGCCTTCGCCGAGGCCACCCTGCCCAAGCTCAAGGCGCACCTGGCCAAGGCCAAGGAGCTGGCAGCCAAGCATGGCGGGGATGCGGCCAAGCAGTAACTCCAGCCTCACAACCCGCCCCAAGCCGGTTGCTCAGGCAGACGCCTGGCCAACCGGCATCGCTGTAAGCCCTTCATTCCGCCCCTCACAACGCCGATTTTCCTCATGATCATGAGGACTTTCCGAGCAAGACCTATTTTCCTCAAAAATCCGCACGCTCTTGAGGTTTTTGTCGAGTTATTGCTAGGCTCAGGGATAATCCTCACGGTCATGAGGTTTCACCATGAAAATCGACATTGGTTCGACAGCCGAGCTGGGCGCTGTCATCCGCGCCAGCCGTAAGGCAATGAAGGTCCGTCAGGATGATGCAGCGGGGCTCATAGGGGTCTCGGAAAACTTTCTGGGCAAGGTCGAAAGCGGCGCCGACACGGTGCAATGGGGCAAGCTGCTGCAGGTGCTCCAGCAGCTGGGTCTTGCAATCTCGGTAGAAATACCGGAGCCCTATGGCGACGCAGTCGAGAAAATTCTTTCAGATGCCAAGCAAGGGCGAGATAAACGTCCCCGGAAGACACGCGGAAATACCCTAGCGTCCAGCGAAGAGGCTGACTGACCATGCAGCGATCACTCAATGTCTGGATCGACCAGCGACAGGTGGGGCGTTTGCGTGAGTTAAACGGACTGTGGGCGTTCCGCTACGAGCCGCAATGGCTGAACAGCCCAGCAGCCCATCCGCTATGCCCGACTTTGCCTCTGCAAGCGCAAGAGCATCAGGACGGCGCCACCCATCGCCCGGTGCAGTGGTATTTCGACAATTTGCTGCCAGAGGAAGGCCAGCGCCAGTTGATTGCCAAGGCTGCCGGGGCGGCTATCGAGGATGCTTTCACTCTGCTGCAGCACTTCGGTGCCGAGTCTGCCGGGTCCCTCACTCTACTGCCACCAAACCAGAAGCCGGAGCCGGGCACGACCCTGGCGCTGTCCTATGCCGAGCTGTCAAAACGCATCCAGGCCATGCCACGGATCCCGCTGGCTGAGCAGGCAGCGAAGAAAATGTCCCTGGCCGGCGCGCAACACAAGGTGGCGGTCATCTACAGAAACGGCCAGCTGTTCGAACCCGTCGGCAGCGAGGCTTCGACGCATATTCTCAAGCCTGATCATCCAGACGAAGCCTGGCCGCACTCGGTTATCAATGAATGGTTCGTGATGACCCTCGCAGGCAGAGTTGGCTTACCGGTACCGGAGGTTCATCGGATCTACGTACCCGAACCGGTCTTCTTGATCGAACGCTTTGATCGCCGCAAGACATCGAGCGGCTGGGAACGCCTGCACTGTATCGATGCCTGTCAGTTGGAAGGGCTTTCCCGAGAGTTCAAATACAGCGCTGGCAACATCGAGCGCCTGGCAGGCCTGGCGAGCCGATGCCAACCTGCACTGCTCGCTCGACAGTATTTGTTCCAGTGGCTGGTCTTCAATACGTTGGTGGGCAACGAAGATGCACACCTGAAAAACCTGAGCTTTCTGCTGCCGGGAAGCAAAGTGGAACTGGCACCGTTTTACGACCTGCTGTGCACGGCAGTGTATGGCACACAAGCCTATGGTCAGGATCGCTGGCCTGCCCAGGCTAACTTGGCCTGGCCCGTCCACGGCGTTCAGCACCTGGCTTCGATCACCCTGACGCTGTTGATCGAAGCGGGTACAGCGATGGGCATCAAACCCGTCACGTCGCGCAGCATCGTCCGACGCTTGATCGACAGCGTGCGACAGGAGGCAACCAGGCTTCTGGACGAGACGCTGCAGCGCAACGAAGCGTTGCGGCAGGCGAGGCCGGAGCTAGGCGCGACCTTGGCTGGCGAAGCTCGTCTACTGCGTAGCATCCACGCCATCGTCATCCAGGAAATGAGCCTCCGGCTTGAGAAAGGCCTGTAGGCTCAATACAGGTTAGTTAGACCGTTGGAGCGAGCTTGCTCGCTATGGCTGCGTCACGTTCACAGCAGATGCATGGGGTTTGCTGACTTGTTCGCGAGCAAGCTGCAACAAAGGCCGAAGAGCGTCTAACTGACCGGTATTGCCTGTAGGCTCGAAACTGCTCAGTCCGAAAAAGTCGGCCCCGCCCGTTTCTCAGGCGTGCTGCGCGCTCGCCTCGGGCGCGGCCCTGACTTCCTCCTGATGATGCTCACGCTCCAGCGTGGCCTGCACCAGTTCGTCGGTCACCCGAATCTCCGCGCCCACCGGCGACATCTGCACGCTCGGTTCAAACGGAGCGGTCGGCGTGGCGGCCGGGTGCACCTTGCGGCGCCACAGGAAGAACGCCGCCATGAACAGGTTGAGCAGCACGAACGACCAGAAGAAGCCGCTATCGCCCACACGCTCCATGGCCGGGGAGATGATCAGCGGGCTGAGCGCCGAGCCCACCGAGTTGATCAACAGCATGCCCTGGATCACCCGTACCAGCTCGTTGGCGGCAACGTTGTCGGTGGCGTGGCTGACCGCCACCGGGTACAGGGTGAACACCCCACCGCCAAGCAGGAACAGCAGCACCGCCAGCAGCAGCATCGAGCTGGGCAGCACCAAGATCAGCAGCGACAGCACGGCGCAGATCACGCTCAGGGCGATCAGCACCACCTGGCGGTCCTGGCGGTCGGACCAGCGCCCCACCGGGTACTGCAACAGCATCGCGCCGCAGATCACGCAGGCCATCAGGTAGCCGACCTGGGTGATGTTCATGCCCACGCGCTGCAGGTAGATCGGCAGCAGCGCGTACATGGCGGCGATGGTGATGCCCGAACCGAAGGTGCCCAGCACCCCGGTGGGGGTGATGCGCAGCAGGTCCTGGGGCAGCAGCGGCTCGACGTTGCCGGTCTCCGGCGCCACCCGCGGCAGGATCACCATCGGCAGCACCGACAGCGAGGCCAGCATGCCGGCGACGATGAACGGCGCGGTGTCACCCAGGGCGTTGATCGCGCCCAGTTGCAGCTGGCTGAACATACCCGCGCCGTAGAACGAAATCATGTACACCGCCAGCAGGCGGCCACGGCTCTTGTGGTCGCCAGACAACAGCAGCCAGCTTTCCACCACCAGGAAGATGCCGACGATGGCCAGGCCGTTGATCAGGCGAAACACCAGCCACGCCCAGGGATCGAACACCAGCGCCTGAAGCAGGAAGGTCACGGCGGTGAGCGAGGCGAAGCTGCTGTAGGCCCGAATATGGCCGATGCGCTCGATGAGCCGGTCACCGAACACCGCGCCCAACGCCAGGCCAAAGAAGTAGGAAGCTGAAACCAGACCGATCATGGTCTTCGACACCCCGGCGCTGTCGAGGCGCAGCGAGGTCAGGGAAGAGATGAAGCCGTTACCGAGGCTGACAATGAACAGACCGAGCAGTGGCCCAAGGACCAACGCCAATAATTTACGCGACACAACGCCCTCTGCAATTTGCAAACAATCAACACATCGATGCGTGCAATTGTTTGACGAGGCAGCCGGTGCTTGGGTTTGCGATGAACCCAGCCGTTCTGTCGATGATCTGGCAATTGTGCATCCGAAAATCGGGCGCGGATTCTAAGGCGGCACGCGGGCAAAAGATAGAAGCAGACAGCCCTGGTAAAGGGGCATTTCGTCGCAGGCCGCCGAACGGTCATGGAGCGTCTGCAATGCCTGTGTCACGCGGCGCTGCGCCAGGCACCTTGATCAGGAACAAGGCGCGGGCGGCGCCTTCTTCAACATCATGCTCAACTGCTTCGGCTCGTGATGCACCAGCCCTTTGGGCGACTCGCAAACACGCTGGATGAAGTTGTCGCTGAACAGCAGTTTGCCGTGCACGAAGTGTTCGCCTGGGCGCAGGTTGGGGTTGTCGATGCGGGTGCCGAGCAGGCCGGCCAGCCAGGTGCCGACTTCGTTGTGGCTGATCCAGCGTTCGTCCTGCATGGCGTCCAGCGCGTTCGCCGGCGCGCCGGCGGCGACCACGATCACCGGCACGTCGCTGACCTCCGGCACCAGGTCGTTGTGCCCCCACTTGCCGTCTTCGCCGAGGCGCTGGCCGTGGTCGCCGGTGATCACCAGGTAGCGCTCGCCTTCCAGGCGGTCGAAGTCGGCGAGAATCTCACCCAGCAGGCTGTCCAGGTAATGCACCGAGTTGTCGTAGGCGTTGGCCGGGCCGTCCGGGCCGCTGTCCGGCCAGGGACGTGGGGTCGGGTCGTGGCGGTAGTTCTGCGCATAGGGCAGATGCGCGGTGCGCAGGTTCATCACCACGAAATTGCGCTCGCCCCACTGCTGCTGGTCGAGGATGTCCAGCAGGGCACGGTCCTGGCGTTGCAGAAAACGCAACGGGTGGTCTTCACGGGTGATCGACACATCCAGGTAGCGGCTGCCCAGGTGGGCGAGCAGCTTGGATTCCTGCGACGAAATCCAGTGGGTGCGCATACCGGCCTGGCGGGCGAAGCGGAACAGGTTGATCTGCCCGCTGCGCATCAGTTGGTCCTGGCCCGGCTCGCGAATCGGGTTGAGCAGGTACGGCAGGCTGACGTCAGTGGCGACCCCTGCGGAAATGCCGGGGCGCAGCAGCGCGCTGGGGTGGTCGCGCAGATAGGCTTGCAGGCGCGGTGTGGTGTTGCGTGCATAGCCGAAGATGCCCAGGCGGTCGCTGCGCAGCGAGTCGGCGACCACCAGCCACACATGGCGTGCCGTGCTGGGCACGGCGGTCATGCGGTAGGGCGCGTAGTGGGTGGGCGGCAGTACCGGCTCGGGGCGCAGGGCCAGGCGCACGGCCCAGGCGGAAAAGGCGTTGAGGCTGTTGTGCAGGCCACTGCGGCTGGCACTGGCGACGAACGAATCCAGGTTGCGGTAGGTGGCGCGGTACGGCTTGGACAACAACACCACGGCGATCAACAGCACCGCCCAACGGCTGGATGGCAACGCTACGCGCCCCGGCAGGCGCAGGTGCAGGACCAGCAGCAGCGCGTAGGGCACCAGCACGCAGAGCAACACCGGCCAGTGCTGGGCGAAGCTGTACAGGACAGTGTGGCCGACTTCGGCGCTGTCGCCGAGCATGGCCTGGATGTCGATGGCATTCAGCGGCTCGCCGAAGAAACTGATATTGGCCAGTTGCAGGGTCTGCATCACCGCGAACACCGCCAAGATGCCCGCCACCAGCCAGCGCAGGTTGCACAGCCACAAAGCCAGGCAGAACACCCACAGGCCGGCCACATAGGCCGCTTCGAGTTCAGCGCGGTTACTGGCGGTATACAGCTGCTGCAGGAAGTCGTCGGCCAACAACAGCAGGCAGCTCAGGGTGGCCAGCGCCAGCAGCGTCAGCCACGGGCGCGCGCCGCTCGGCGCAGGAGAGCGCAACAGGGTCAACATCGGCAGTGTCCTGAAGAGGGTGCTCAAATCAGTGCTGGTCGGGCGGCAGGCGGCGGCGCCCGGTGACCATCGACAGCGGCAGGTTCTCGCGCAGCCGCAGGCTTTCCACCAGTGCCGCGAGAATGTGCAGGCTCACCAGCCCGGCCAGGCCGTTGGCGATCCAGCGGTGCAGGTTCTCCAGCCACTCGGCGCCCCAGAAGGCATCGACTTCCTGCATCAGGAAGCCGGTCAGCGCCAGCGAGCCGATGGCGGTCATCATCAGCACCATCACCAGCGCACCGAGCGGCGAGTGCCCCAGGCGATGGATATCCTTGCCCTGCAGCAGCGCCGTAACGTGGCTGCGCAAGCGTGTGGGCGTCGGCCAGAAGTCTGACCAGCGCGCACTGCGCGGGCCCACGAAGCCCCATACAGTGCGCGCCGTGAGCCAGGCGGCGGCGTAGTAGCCCAGCCAGGTGTGCCAGTCGTCGCCCGCTTCGTTGAAGAAGTAGTTGGCGAAGAACACCCCGGCCACGGAAATGTGGAACAACCGCACCAGCGGGTCCCACAGGCGTACCGTCGTCCTGGCGGCGCGGTCCATCAGCCTTTGATCTCGCTCTTCACGGCCTTGCCGCTGACCGGGTCGTGGTAGATCTCGACCTTGCGCTTGTCTTTGTCGAAGCCGTAGATCTCGTAGCAGTTGCCGTCGGTGATCTTGAATTTGCTGATCTGGTAACCCTGCTCACGCAGCTTGGCCTGGAACGCCTCGGCGTCTTGCCAGGTGGAGCGGTCGGCGGTGGTGCATTGCGGGCCGGCGATGGCGCCGGCGCTGACCAGCAGCAGGGCCGGAAGCAGGGTGAAGCGCAGCGAACGGGACATGGTTGGGCTCTCCTTGTTGTCGGGAGCCTCAAGATGCGTGGCCAAGCTTAATGGAGTCTTAATGAGAAACGCCGTGTAACATTTGCTTACTGGCGGGCGCGGGCTGAATCGCGATGATGAGCCGGCCGCAACAAGAGGACCGAACCGTGCGTGTGCTGCTGGTGGAAGACGACCGCGCCCTGGCCCAGGGCATCCGCGTAGCGCTGCGCGGCGAAGGCTATACCCTCGACTGGGTCGCCGATGGCGCCGAAGCCGAGCATGCCTTGCAGTGCGAGCGCTTCGACCTGGTGCTGCTGGACCTCGGCCTGCCCCGTCGCGACGGGCTGGCGGTGTTGCGCAGCATGCGCAGCCAGGCGCAGGGCAACGTGCCGGTGCTGATCCTCACCGCCCGCGACGCCGTGGCCGACCGCGTTGCGGGCCTGGATGCCGGCGCTGACGACTACCTGGTCAAGCCGGTGGACCTCGATGAACTCAAGGCCCGCATCCGCGCCCTGCTGCGTCGCTGCCAGGGGCGTGCGCAGCCGCGCCTGGAATACGCCGGGGTCAGCCTCGACCCAGCCACCCAGCAGGTGTCCTACCAGGGCACACCGGTGACCGTGACCCCCATGGAGTATCAGTTGCTGCACCAGTTGCTGGCCCGGCCCGGCGTGGTGGTCACCCGCGAGCGGCTGAGCAACGCGCTGTATGGCTGGCAGGAAAGCGGCCCGGGCAACACCCTGGAAGTGCTGATCCACAACCTGCGCAAGAAGCTGCATAGCGGCCTGATCCGCACCGTACGCGGCGTCGGCTACCTGGTGGAGCAGCAACCGTGATCGCCATCCGTACGCGCATCCTCGCCCCCACCCTGCTGCTGTTGCTCCTCGGCAGCCTGACCCTGGCATGGCTGGCCCTGCGCGACGGGCATCGGGAAATCGAGAACGTCTACGACGCACAACTGGTGCAGGCCGCCCGGCTGCTGCAGGGCGTTCTTCAGCAAGGCCCGCAACCGCGCGACTGGCCGGCGCTGGAACAGGCCCTGGATGCCGCCCTCACCCGCTCTGGCCAGGGCATTCTCGACCACCCCTACGAGATGAACCTGGCGTTCCAGATCTGGAGCGTCGACGGCCACCTGCTGCTGCGCTCGCATGACGCGCCGGTGCTCGACGCCATACCCGGCCCCGGCCTGCACGACTTGCTGTACAAGGGCCAGGACTGGTGTGGCGTGCTGCTCGACGATGCCGGCCTGGGCCTGCGCATCTGGGTCGGCGAGCGCGACGACCTGCGCCAGGACCTGATCCAGAAGATCGCCCACACCACTCTGCTGCCGATGCTCATCGGCCTGCCACTGCTGACCCTGTTGATCTGGGCGATGCTCGGCTGGGGCCTGCGCCCGCTGCAACGCCTGGCGCGACAGTTGCGCAATCGTCCTGCCGACAGCCTCGACCCGCTACCCAGCGGCCCGCAGCCACCGGAGCTGGAGCCGATGCGCGCGGCGCTGGACCACGTACTCAGCCAACTACGCGCCACCCTGGAGCGCGAACGGCGCTTCATCGCCGATGCCGCACACGAACTGCGCACCCCACTGGCGGTGCTGGATATCCATGTGCGCAACGCGCAGAACAGCCCCGACCCGCAAGACCGCGCCGAAGCCCTGGCCTACCTGCAACAGGGTGTGGGACGCATGACCCGCATCGCCAGCCAGTTGCTGACCATGGCCCGCCTGGAACCCGAGCACCAGGAAATCCGCCCGCTGAACCTGACCGAGCTGATGCGCGAAGAACTTGCCGAACTGACCCCGCTGGCGCTGCGCAAGGATGTCGAGCTGGTGCTCGACAGCCACGACGACTGCCTGCTGCACAGCGAGCCGGCCTCGCTGACCATCATGGCTCAGAACCTGATCAGCAACGCCCTGGCCTTTTCCCCGGCCGGCAGCGAGGTGCGTGTGCAGCTCCGCCGTGAAGCGGACCAGCGCCTGCGCCTGCAGGTGCTCGACCAGGGCCCTGGCGTCAGCGAAGCCGCGTTGCAGCGCCTGTGTGACCGTTTCTACAGCGCCGACAACCCGGAAGGCGCGGGCCTTGGCCTGGCCATCGTCGACATGATCTGCCGCCGCCTGGGCCTGACTCTGAACTTCTTCAACCGCACCCAGGGTGGGTTCTGCGTGGAAGTGTGGATTCCGCTGCGCCGCTGAAGCGGCGCCTACGGGCGGGTAGGAGCGGCTTCAGCCGCGAAGCGACCGCATGCTCACAGCAGATGCAGTGAATTTCCTAGCGCTTTCGCGGCTAAAGCCGCTCCCACCGGCCACATGCCGCTTAAGCGAACAATATTGCGGCTACATCTGGCAACGGGCAGCCCTGCTCGATCCATTCCCTGATTGCCGGGTCGCCTCGTTCGTCCTGCTATTGGATACTCCGCGTTCATTCACAGGAAACCCCGCCATGGACAGCCTCCCGACCTTCCACACCGCGCGCCTGACCCTCACGCCATTGCAGCTTGCCGATGCGGCGGACATCCAGCGTCTGTTTCCGCACTGGGAGGTGGTGCGCTACCTCGCCCACCTGGTGCCCTGGCCTTACCCGGCCGACGGCGCGCTGTGCCATGTACGCGACCGCTCGCTGCCGGCCATGACGCAGGGCAAGGAATGGCACTGGATGATCCGCCTGGCCGAAAGCGGCCAGAGCATCGGCAGCATTTCCCTGTACGACGAACCGGGCAACCACCGCGGCTTCTGGCTGGCTCCGCAGTGGCAAGGCCAGGGCTACATGAGCGAGGCCTGCGCAGTCATCAACCGCTACTGGTTCGAGACGCTGGGCAAGCCGCTGATGCAGGTGCCCAAGGCGTTGGACAACCGGGCCTCGCGGCGAATTTCCGAGCGCGAAGGCATGCGTCTGGTCGAGACGCGCAGGGGCCAGTTCGTCTGTGGTGAAATGGACCAGCAGGTCTGGGAACTGAGCCGCGAAGCCTGGCTGGCCAACTTTTCGTACAAAACCTGACGCCTGATCAGAGCGCCGGGTCCCAGCGCTGCGACCAGTCTGGGTCGTCACGCAGCAAGTTGCGCAACAGGGCGAAGGCGTCCTGCAGGGCCGGGCAGTCGCGTTCGCGGGAGTACACCAGGTAGGTCGGGTAGCTGAACTCCGGCGCGCGCGGTACGCGGGTCATCACGCCTTTGTCGAGATAGCTCTGCACCACCCGCGTGCGGAAGTAGCCCGAGCCGCCGTTTTCCAGCAGGTACTGCAAGGCCAGCGGCCCCAGGTTGAACGACACCGAAGGCCGCGTCAGCTCAGGCCAGGCGCGGTCGTGCTGCTGGCGGAAGGCCTCGCCCCAGTCGATGTACACGTAAGGGTCGCGGTCGCGCACCTGCACCAGGACCAGTTTCTCTTCCAGCAACTGCTCCACCTGCAGGCCCGGCCAGTAGTGCGGCTGATAGACCAGCGCGGCGTCCAGGGCGCCGATCTCCAGCTGGCGCAGCAGGTAGGCAGCGTCGTGCACCTCGGCATGCACCGCATGCTGGTCGATGTGGCGGCGCATCAACCCCACCCAGTGCAGCATCAGCGGGTTGCACAGGCTCACGTCGGCACCGATGCGCAGTACCCGGTCGAAGCCTTCGGGCAATGGCAGGTTGCGCTGCGCCGCTTCCCAGGTCTGTTGCATCTGGTTGGCGTAGACGAGAAACGCCTCGCCGTCCGGCGTCAGCCTGGCCCCGGCGCGATTACGCACGAACAGTGTGCTGTTGAGGTGGCTTTCCAGCTTCTGGATACGCGCGGTGATGGCGGTCTGCGTGATGTGCAGGCGCTCGGCGGCGGCGATGAAGCTGCCGTGCCGGGCGATGGCCAGGAAGGTGCGGGTCAGGTCGATGTCCATTTACGGCGACTCGGAACTGGCGAAGGACGCATTCTGACAGGCGCAGATCGCAATTGATATCAACGAAAGTTGATTGATAGCTCATCATTATTGATTGGATGAATGGAAAACACCGGCGCACACTGCCTGCCAGCAACACGCTTTCCTCCATCCATGGATGGATGCTCCGAATGTGCCTCGCAGGGCACCCCTTCAGGCTCTCCTGCCCTCAGGAGGGCCTTTTTTCTGACGGCGGTGACCGCTCGCCCGATGCCTTGCAGATCGGTCGAACCGCCCCGGCAGGCCAAAGTCTACCGAGCGAATCCACCCTGCCAGGACCCCCGTGTGCCCAGAATCATTACCCACGAGACCCCCGAACATGTGGTGCAGGAACAGAGCACCCAGCTGTTCGGTTCGCCGAAGGAACGGCTGGATTTCTATCGCCGCGAGATCCAGTACGAAACCACCAACCTGTCCAACCGCACCAACGCCTACCTCACCGCGCAGTCGTTCATGGTGATCGCCTACGCCTCGTCGATGGCCAACGCCAATCCGGACTGGGGCATGATGTTCACCCTGGTCATCCCACCGATGCTGGCCCTGCTCGGCCTGCTCAATACCCTGAGCGCCTGGCCTGGCATCCGTGCCGCCTGCGAGATCATCCAGCACTGGCACCACAAGCAGGCGCAGTTGCTGCGCAGCGAGCCGGTCATCGGCCTGACCTACGACGACTCGCCGCTGTTCTGCGACTGGGAATCCAGCGAGACCGGGCCGAAGAAATCCCTGCTGTTCTCCAAGCGCGCGCCCTGGCTGTTCAGCATTTTCTGGGTGTTCTTCGGCTTCTTCGCGCTGTTCATGCAGATCCTCACCCTGGACAGCTGAGTTCAGGGAATGAGGATGATCTTCTCGCTGCGCCCGGCATTGACCTCGGCGTAGCGCGCCAGCCCTTCACTCAGTGGCGACTCCACCAGGCCTTCAGGCAGCGCCAGGCGGCCTTGGTCGAAGAAGCGCCCGAACTGCTCGAGCATGCCGGCGCAGGCCTGGGTGTCGTAGAGCAACGAGTTGATGCCCACCACCGAGCCGCCCTTGCGGTACAGCGCCAGCGACGGCAACTGCACCTGGCCGTCCACCGGTGCGGCGATGATCGCGATGCGCCCCCAAGTCGCCAGCGCCGCCACCGAGGCCGGCAGCCAGAAGCCGGTGGTGTCGAAGATCACGTCAGCGCCACCCTTGAAGAAGCCGCCCACCTGCCCGGCCAGCTCTTCGGCCTCCGTCAGCACGAAGCTGTCGAAACCCTTGGCAGCCAACGCCTGCTGCTGGTCGGCGCGTCGCACCGCACCGACGACCTCGGCCCCCAACACCCGGCCCAGGGCCAGGGCCGCGCTGCCCACTGCG
Organism: uncultured Pseudomonas sp.; assembly: GCF_913777995.1. Classification (GTDB taxonomy): domain Bacteria; phylum Pseudomonadota; class Gammaproteobacteria; order Pseudomonadales; family Pseudomonadaceae; genus Aquipseudomonas. The sequence continues at coordinate 72,773 of NZ_CAJYVE010000018.1, forward strand.
CCGTTGCCGCCGATCACCAGCAGACGCGTGCCCTGCCCCACCTGGCTGCGCTGCAAGGCATCCCAGGCGGTGGTGTAAGGCACACCGAGGCAGGCCGCCTGGGTGAAGCTCAACGCCTCGGGCTTGAGGGCCACGCCGCTGGCCGGCAGGGTCAGCCACTGGGCGTGCGAGCCATCGCGGAAGAAGCCCGGTTCCTTGCCGGTGCCCCACACTTCACGACCGACCAGCGCCTGCGGCCCCTCCACCACCACGCCGGCGAAATCCCGGCCGGGCACGCGCGGCAATACGGTGTAGGGAAAGCGGCCCAGCACGTTCTTCACGTCGCTGGGGTTCAGGCCGGCGGCCTTCACTTGCACCAGCACCTCGCCTTCGGCAGGCACCGGCGTGGGCAGTTCGAGGTACTCCAGGGCGGCCAGGTCGCCGGTACGGGAAAATTGCAATGCGTTCATCGTGTGCTCCAGTCGCATGGAAAAGAATCAGGACAGCCAGGAGGCCAGCAGTTGCTTGCCCATCGGCCAGGCCTTCTCGCCCAGCTGCATGCCCAGCAGGCCGACCAGGGCCACGGTGGGCGGTGCCGGCGAACGAAAATCCAGCGCGCCGTAGAGCACGCCGACCGCAATGCCGATGACGAGGGAAATGACGAAGCTCATGAGAGGACTCCAGGCCAATCAGGGAATGGCGCAGAGTCTAGGGACAGGCCGGGGTGCCTACCGGCCAAGGACTTCTGAATATCGGACAGGTTGAGCGTGCTACTGGTCGGCCAGGTACTGCGAAGGCGCCACGCCAAGGGCGCGGCGGAACATGTCGGTGAAGCTGCTCGGCGAGTAGCCCAGGCGTCGGGCGATGGCGCTGACCGGCTGGCCCTGGATCAACTGCGCCACGGCGGTGGCCAGTTGCACCTGGCGCCGCCATTCGGCGAAGCCCATGCCCAGGCCGGCCTGGAACAGCCGCGCCAGGGTGCGCACGCTGGCACCGGCCTGCTCGGCGTGGCGCTCGAAGGGGATGTCCAGCGACGGGTCGTCGATCACTGCCTGGCACAGGTTCATCAGGCGCCGGTCGGCACCGTCGGGCATGGGAATGCGGATCAGCGAACGCCGCGCGCGTTGCAACTCCAGCAGGGCCAGGCTGACCAGCGCGTCGTAGTAATGCGGCTCGGCCTCACGGTCCAGTGCCACCAGGGCGATGATCAGTTCGCGCAGCAAGTTGCCCACTTCGAACACCTGCACCGTGCCTTCCAGGGTCTCGGCGATGGCCGGGCGCAGGTAGATGTTGCGCATCTCCAGGTCGGAAACCACACGAATGCCGTGTTCCACGCCGGGCGGCAGCCACACTGCCCGCTGTGGCGGAACCACCAGCGCCTCGCGCGGCGTCTCGACCCACATCACTCCCGAGGCGGCGTACAGCACCTGGCCCCAGGCATGCAGGTGCGGCTCGATATACAGGCCGCGTGGATAGGTGCGCGCCAGCGGCTGCACGGGTACGGCCGGGTCACTGAGGTCGGGTGGGGCGGCAAGGGCCATGGTGCGTCACGGAGGTGGAAGATAACTGCGCAGGGTAGCGGAAATCTCAGCGTGGCGCCTTGTAGGTCTGTGCGCAGACTGTCTCATCCTGGTTGACAGTAAAACGCTTTTAAGCCGATTTATCACGCCAGGGTAAATCCTTAATCTGTGCCCAAGTTGAACGACACGCCTTACCCCACAAAACTTCTCAGATTAAGGAAACGACACCATGACCAACTTCACCTACAACCGCCTGAACA
>NZ_CAJYVE010000019.1 GCF_913777995.1 uncultured Pseudomonas sp.
CGAAGCCTTCATGCAACAGGTCGACGCGACGGTTGGTGCTTTCGATGAACAGCTCCACCTGTGGGTACTTGAGCATGTAGCGCGTGAGCATCGGCCCGACCCACGAGTTGAGCAGGGTAGTGGGGCAACTGATACGCACCAGGCCACGTGGTTCGCTGCGGTTGCGCTCGATGATCTCTGCCGCGCCCTCGGCTTCCACACGCATGGCCAGGCAACGGTTGTAGTAGGCCTGGCCGATCTCGGTCAGCGAGCAGTGGCGGCTGGTACGGTGCAGCAGGCGAACGCCAAGACGGTCTTCCAGGTCGGCGATGCGCCGGCTGAGTTTCGACTTGGGCATGTCCAGCGCCCGGCCCGCCGGGGCGAAGCCGCCATGCTCGACGACCTGGGTGAAGAAATAGAGGGAATTCAGGTCTTCCAAGATCGTTCTCCAGATAGAACGCTACAGACAATTTTTGCAGTCTACCGCATCAAAGGTGATGTTTTTAATCTGTACTCATCAACGCGCACTACCCCACCTACCGCACATCGAAGACACATTTGGGAGTACAGACCATGAGCCAATTCACCTACAACCGCCTGAACAAAGACGACGCCGCCGTACTGCTGGTGGACCACCAGGCAGGCCTGCTGTCGCTGGTCCGCGACATCGAGCCGGACAAGTTCAAGAACAACGTGCTGGCGCTGGCCGACCTGGCCAAGTTCTTCAACCTGCCGACCATCCTCACCACCAGCTTCGAGCAAGGTCCCAACGGCCCGCTGGTGCCGGAGCTGAAAGAGCAGTTCCCGGACGCGCCGTACATTCCACGCCCTGGGCAGATCAACGCCTGGGACAACGAAGACTTCGTCAAGGCGGTCAAGGCCACCGGTCGCAAGCAACTGATCATCGCCGGTGTGGTCACCGATGTCTGCGTGGCGTTCCCGACGCTCTCGGCCATTGCCGAAGGCTTCGAAGTGTTCGTGGTCACCGACGCCTCCGGTACGTTTAACGAAACCGTACAGCAGGCTGCCTGGGCGCGGATGACTGCCGCAGGTGCGCACCTGATGAACTGGTTCTCGGTGGCCTGTGAGCTGCACCGCGACTGGCGCAACGACATCGAAGGCCTGGGCAACCTGCTCAGCCAGCGCTTGCCCAACTACCGCAACCTGATGAACAGCTACTCGGCGCTCAGCGCTCGCTGATCTCGTCCGGCGGCGGCCCGCGCCGCTTCTGGAATACGCGGTCACAGGCAGACTGACAAGTTTTGTAGTGGTCTGAAATATTCACTACAAAACTTGTTGACGTCTGCCTTTTCGTTTTGCATGATGAGGCCATCTCCCCGATCGGGAGTGCTGCAAAGGTGTACAGAACAGGCCCGACAAGCCGTCGGGATGTTCCAGGATGTAGGCTGCCCACAAGGCAGATTGACGTAGATGACCCGGCCGACCGTCGTTACAGGCGAGAGCTGGCGAACCGACCTCATGACGCGCTTGTGGCTGATCTGTTCCCGATCGCCAGTCGAGTAATCGGCTTTCGCTGTTCTTCCTCTGGATCCGACGCCGCGCTGTAGTGGCTTCCCGTCAAGGCTACCTGCATCTCCTTCAAGCCCGGATGGTTCCGGTGGCACGCCACGTATCGTCGCGTTCACCGCCTGTTCGGCGCCGAGTCGATGTATCAAGCCATTTGATTTGAAACAGTGAACGAGCGAAGGAGCATCAACATGACTATCAACACCCTGACCATTGATGAACTGGCTCGTCTGTTTGCCGCCCGCAAGGACACCCTGGACAGCCACGTACTCTGGATCACCCGCGCGGGTGAAGTCCGCCTGGACCCCATGACACCGCATACCGAGGAACAGGCGTTCCGCGATGCCCAGCCGCAATTGTGCGCGGCATTGCCGATGTACCGGCGTGGTCTGGGCTATGTCGGCAAGAAGGCCGCCGCCGACCGGGACTTCATCGAGGAGCAGCTGGGCTGCCTGCGCCACGCTTGGCACCAGGCGCGTCCCAGTGCCCGCGTCGCCTAGTCCCGAGGGGACGGCGCCACGGTTCTGGTGGCGCTGTCTTCATTCTGTTGCAAAACCGGGACATGTAGCACGTGCCGGTTGTATCACCCGGCCATAATGGGATAGCGTTGATCTCATGGAGCCAGCGCGCGGCGCTGAAGTGACCAACGGGTCTAGACCACGTCGCTGGCTCTTCTGTCTATTTTCCCACCGAGCCTGCGAGCCTGCGAGCCCGCCCTCGACCGAACCCGGTCGCTGTCACAGTAACCGCTACCCGCACAACCTTGTGGCAAATGACGCCGGTCAGCCGCCGGTCATGTTCATGAAACGCACCACCTGTACTTCGTCATCGAGCCGGAAATCGTGGCTCCAGGGCTTGAGCTGCATGGCCTGGACGATGGCCTCGCGCAGCACTTGCGGCTGGCCGGGGTTGGCGCGCAGCACGGCTTTCAGATCGGCCGAATGCTCGTTGCCCAGGCACAACAGCAGGCGGCCTTCGACGGTGAGTCGTACGCGGTTGCAGGTGGCGCAGAAGTTATGGCTGTGCGGCGAGATGAAGCCGATGCGGATGGCCGGTGCCTCGGCGACGCGCCAGTAGCGCGACGGGCCCTGGGTCGACTCGGTGGAGGGCAGCAGCGTGTAGCGCTCGGCGATACGCTGGCGCACCGCTTCGCTGGAAAAGAAAGCTTCCTTGCGGCTGTGCTCGCTGATCGCGCCCAGGGGCATTTCTTCGATGAAGGAGATGTCCAGCTGGCGTTCGGCGGCAAACGCCACCAGGTCGTTGATCTCGTGATCGTTGCGGCCTTGCATGACCACGCAGTTGAGCTTGGTATGGGTGAAACCGGCGGCGATGGCGGCATCTATGCCGGCGATGACCTGCTGCAGGTCGCCGGTACGGGTCAATTCACGGAAGCGTTGCGGGTCGAGGCTGTCGAGGCTGATGTTCAGGCGCCGTACCCCGGCCTGATACAGCGGCGCGGCCAGTTTGCCCAGTTGAGAGCCGTTGGTGGTCAAGCACAGTTCGCGCAGGCCGGGCAGGGCGGCGATGCGCTCGCACAGGCCGACGATGCCGGAGCGTACCAGGGGTTCGCCGCCGGTCAGGCGGATCTTGCGGGTGCCCAGGGCGACGAAGCTTTCGGCAACCTGGTAGAGCTCTTCAAGGCTGAGGATCTGCTGGCGGGGCAGGAAGGTCATGTCTTCGGCCATGCAGTACACGCAGCGAAAGTCGCAACGATCCGTCACCGACAGGCGCAGATAGTCGACCTTGCGTGCAAAACGGTCCATCAGGACAGATTCAGCCATTTCACCCTCACCACTCATGACAACCGCCAGCTTGCGGGGCGCCTGCGCAATCGTCCAATCGCTTGTGACGATAGCATGATCGACCGGCTCTATGCCCGGCGTAGCGCCGCCTTTCAGGGAGTCTGACCCGCGTACTGGACGGAGGTTGTCGGTTTATTCGCCGGCCGCTTCGCGCAGCTGCACCACGTTGCCCTCTGGGTCGAAACCGTCGCAGGCCCTGAAGTTGCGTGCCTCCCACTCCTGGGCGGGGGTGCCAAGACCGCCGCCGCACTGTTCAGCCTGTTGCCGGGCGGCCGCCAGGCTGGCGACGGGGAACACCAGCTTGACCGGCAGGTCCTGGCGCAGCGCCGGCGGACGGGTGATCTCCAGGCGTTTGGCGACCTCTGCTGGCACCGCGTGCAGGACCAACTGATAGGTGGCCGATTCCATGACGATCAATCGCGCTTGCTGCACAGTGACCTGCAGGCCGGCGACCTGCCGGTAGAACTGTGCCAGGCCTGGCAGGTCCTTGCCGAACAACACGGCGCCGTGCTTGGGAAGCTGAGTCATGCTTGAAACTCCGGTTCGGTTGACGGTGCGTTCTCGTCCAGAGCGAAGACCAGCACCTTGAGGCTGCCATCGACACTGGCATCGGGAAACTCTGGCGGGTTGTCCAGGCGTTCGACGAACTGCAGCTGCGGCGCCTCGCGGGCCGTCTGCTCGATGAGAAATTGCGGGCCAATGGCCGGATCGTTCATGCACGCCAGCACCCGCCCATCGGGGCTGAGCAGCTGCGGCAGACGGCGCAGCACCCGCTGGTAGTCCTTGTCGAGCACGAAGCTGCCTTTCTGGAAGGACGGCGGGTCAACGATGATCAAGTCGTAGGGGCCGCTGCGGCTGACCTTGCCCCAGGAATTGAACAGGTCATGGCCGAGAAAACTCACCCGGCCCAGGTCGTGGTCGTTGAGCTTGTGGTTTTCCCGGCCACGGCTGAGCGCGGCCTTGGCCATGTCCAGGTTGACCACCTGCTGCGCGCCGCCGGCGATGGCGGCCACGGAAAAGCCGCAGGTGTAGGCGAAAAGATTGAGTACGCGCTTGCCTGCCGCCTGCTGGCGCACCCAGTCGCGACCAAGGCGCATGTCGAGGAACAGCCCGGTGTTCTGCTTGCGGCCCAGGTCCAGCTTGAAGCGCAGACCGCCTTCGCTGATCAGCCAATGCTCGACCGGCTCGCCGAGCAGCCATTCGCTGTCGCTTTGCGGTTTGTAGCGGTGCTGCAGCAGCAGGCTGTGCGCCTGGCTGTCCCGCCATGGCGCGGAGGTGGTCCACTCGTGCAGCTGCTGGCGCAGGGCATCCAGCTCGTGCGGCTCAGGCTCGCGGAACAGTGCCACCAGTACCACGCCCTGCAGCCAGTCCACGGTGATGTGCTCCAGTCCCGGCCATACCCGGCCACGGCCATGGAACAGGCGGCGAGTTTCGGTCGGTGCGGGGGACAGGGCATCGAGCAGATGCTGGTGCAGGACAGCGAGGGATTGCGGAGTCATGGCGGAAGTCGTCGACAAACAAGCCGCACATCTTAACAGCTCAGGCCCGCCGGGCGTCGCCCGCGGGCCGATGAAAAAGGAACGCAAGAAAAAGGGGAAGCGTCATGCTTCCCCTTGTGGGCCTGGCGGGCAGCCGCGCGTCAGAGGTTCTGCGCGCTGACGATCATTGCCTGGGCCATCTGTTCCTTCTGCGCTTCGCTCATGGTGTCCCAGATGTGCGTCTTGGCGTAGTAACCCAACCCACCCAGGCAGTAGGCGCTCAGAGCCACCACCAGCAGGATGCTCGACAGGCTCCAGCTGGCCTCGCGCTCCTGTTCGCGGGTGAAGTCGCGAGCATAGCGTTTGTCGGCATGGTGACGTGGGTCCTGTTCCGAGGAAAAACGTTTAAGCCATTGGGACAGGTGGGATACTACATACCGCAGCATGGAAATGGGCCTCGATGAGTTCGTATGAAAAGGATGGCCAGCCTGGCAACGCCGGGTCGACCGCAATTTGCAGATCCTGAAAACGCAAAAAGCCCGTCATAGGGACGGGCTTTCTTATTAGTCTGACGATGCACCGGATCTGCGGTCGCTGCCAGAAAGGCAGTTCGCGACACGGGGTCATTCGTCGAATTGGCAATATCTTAAAACAAATCAGGCCTTGATCTCCAGCGCTGAAGCACTGTTGTCTGACAACTGGTCGCCGCAGGACTGTGGCTTATTGTCGCAGCAGGGCCGTGATCGCGATCATCTCAGTGTCTCGGTCAAGCTTTGTAATACTTATCCGAACATTGAAATGTGACTCGCTGTTGTAGGATTTGCTCCCGTATTGAATTTCAGGATGCCATGAACACCCTCCAGGAACCTCCCAATCGCCGCAATCGCGTTTCCACGCCATTCTCGATCGCTCGCTGCGCCCGCAGCGACAGCTTGCGGCACGGCCAGTCGGCCTGCCTTTCCCGTATCAGCGTCTCTGTCCTCGAGCAAAGCCCGGTCCTGGCTGACCGCGTGCTGACGTCTGCCCCTCATATCTGCCAGAAGAACTGACCTCATGGAATGGATTGCTGATCCCACGGCATGGCTTGGCCTGCTCACTCTCATCGTGCTGGAACTGGTTCTGGGTATCGATAACCTGGTGTTCATCGCCATCCTCGCCGACAAGTTGCCACCGCACCAGCGCGACAAGGCGCGGATCATCGGCCTGACCCTGGCGCTGTTGATGCGTCTGGGCCTGTTGGCCAGTATCTCGTGGATGGTGACCCTCACCACGCCGCTGTTCGAAGTGTTCGGCCAGAGCTTCTCCGGGCGCGACCTGATCATGCTGTTCGGTGGTGTATTCCTGCTGTTCAAGGCCACGATGGAATTGCATGAACGCCTGGAAGGCCATGTCAGCCAGCGCGCCACCACCGGTAGCTACGCCCTGTTCTGGCCGATCGTCGCGCAGATCGTGGTGCTTGATGCGGTGTTCTCGCTCGACGCGGTGATTACCGCCGTGGGCATGGTCGAGCACCTGTCGGTGATGATGATCGCCGTGATCATCTCCATTGGTGTGATGATCGTCGCCAGCAAGCCGCTGACCAGGTTCGTCAACGCACACCCGACGGTGATCATGCTGTGCCTGGGCTTCCTGATGATGATCGGCTTCAGCCTCACCGCCGAAGGCCTGGGCTTCCACATTCCGAAAGGTTACCTGTACGCGGCCATCGGCTTCTCGATCCTCATCGAGCTGTTCAACCAGATTGCCCGCAAGCGCCGCAAGGCTTCGGCGCATGGCAGCCTGCCACGCCGCGAGCGTGCCGCCCACGCGGTGATGCGCCTGCTGGGTGGGCGCAAGCTGGAGGAAGGCTCGGTGGACGAAGAGATCAGCGACCTGGTCGAAGATGCCTCGGGCAGTGAAGAAGCGGTGTTCGACCGCCGCGAGCGGGTGATGATCAGCGGCGTGCTGCAGCTGGCCGAGCGCCCGATCCGTACGGTGATGACCCCGCGCGCCGAGGTGGAATACATCGACCTCAAGGATGACGCCGAGAAGATCCGCCTGAAGCTGATGCATTCTTCGGTGTCGCGCCTGCCGCTGGTGGGCGAGGGCGGCATCGACGAACCGCAAGGCTACGTGCACAAGAAAGAGCTGCTGCGTGAGCTGTTGGCCGGCAATGAGCCGGACATGGCCCTGATGGCGCGCAAGGCGATCAACCTGCTGGAGAACTTCTCGATCCTCAACGCCCTGGAGCAGATGCGCAAGGAGTCGACGCACATCGCCTTCGTGGTCAACGAGTTCGGTGATTTCATCGGCATCCTCAGCATGACCGACATCCTTGAGTCCATCGCTGGCCAGTTGCCCGACGCCAGCGAAATGGCCGGCCCGGATGTCGTCGTGCAAGGCGATGATTTCCTGGTCTCCGGTGCCCTCAACCTCAACCTGATCCGCGAGCGCACCGGTTTTCAGGCGCGTGTCACCGAGGACTACCAGACCCTTGCCGGCCTGGTGATGAGCCTGCTCGACCGTCTGCCGGTGATCGGCGACAGCCTTGAATACCAGGGCTGGAAGCTGCAGGTCGCCGCTGTCGAAGAGCGACGGGTCACCCGCGTACTGCTGCAGCCGCCCGCCGCGCTGCAAAGCACCCGATGATGGCCAGCCGCCCAGCCTGCAGGCCCCGGATGACGGGGCGTGCAGCTGGTCGGCTGGTTTAAACGGGAGGCCTTGAGGCCGGTCTATCCTGCCTCATTCCCCGTGGCTTCAACGTGCAGTCAGCCACCTCACCGCACACGGAGCCAGCCATGACTGCCGCAGCCCTGTTCAACCCCAACCTGACCTACGACGTGATCTCGACCCGCAAGGCCCATCCTGTGTGGCGCATCCGCGAGCGCAAGGTGTACGCCTACCTGGAGCACGATCCGCGCCGCGACTGGAGCGGTGAAATCGGGACCCTGAGTCTGGGCACGCCGCAACGCCTGGTCGATCACGACGGCCATACCATGGCCTGGATCGTCGGCAACGAGGTGCGCGACATCAAGGGCCAGCGTTTCGCGCTCAGCGAAGTCAAGGAGTGAACGGGTGTCACCTCGTGCCGGATAGCCACAGGGTGCAGGCGCGCTGGCCCGGTGGGACCGGCTTCAGCCCGGAAGCTTTTTGCGACTGAGGTCCCCTGTGCCGAAAAGAGAGGCGCGAACGACCGTGCGCTCAACGCCGCCGTGGCCGGGAGACCACCGACTCGATGTTCTTGCGCCCGATCAGCATCGGCCGTTCGGGTCGAGTGTCAGGGCCCAGCCACTTGTACATCACCAGGCAGTCCACCAACCCCTGCCGCGCATGCCGGTAGGCCTTGGGCAGACGCCCGACGGTCTCGAAGCCCAGACGGGTCCATAGCCCGACTGCCACCGTATTGCAGGCCACCACGGAGTTGAACTGCATGGCCTGGAAACCGCTCTGCCGCGCCAGCTGCTGCGAGTGCTCGCACATCAGCCTGGCCACACCGCGACCTCGTGCGGCCTCGGCGACCATGTAGCCGCAATTGCACACATGATTGCCGGGCCCGGCGGCGTTGGCCTTGAGGTAGTAGCTGCCCAGCAGTTGGCCGTCCTCTTCGGCGACCAGGGTGTGCAGCGGCAGGTCCAGCCACAGGGCGGCGGCCTGCTCGGCGTTCAGCGCGGGGTCGTAGGCGTAGGTTTCCTGAGCGGCGACGACGGCCTGGAAGGTTGGCCAGAACAGCGCGAAGTCTTCGCGGGTCATGGGGCGGATGCTGATCATGGAAGTCCTTGCAGTTTCAAGCGTGTGGCGCACCTTATGCGTCAGAGGCGCCGCCCTGCAAGCCTGGCTTGCCGAGCTTCGGGCTTGGCGTTACCGTCACGCCAGGAGTGCGCCATTCGTCATGCAAGGAAGACCATGCCCAGTCACGCTTCAGATTCCCCCTCCGTACCGTCCAGCGCCGCCGCAGGCGCGGGCCACGTATTCTGGCTGACCGGACTGCCGGCAGCGGGCAAGACCACCCTGGCCAGGGCGCTGGCGCAACGTCTCGACGCGCAGGGCCTGCGTGCCCTGGTGCTCGATGGCGATGAGTTGCGCCGTGGGCTGTGCGCCGACCTGGGCATGAGCGATGCCGACCGCCGCGAAAACATCCGTCGTGCTGGCGAAGTGGCGCTGCTGTTGCAGCGTGCCGGGCTGCACGTGATCTGCGCGTTCGTTTCACCGTTCGCCGAGGACCGTCAGCGGGTGCGCCGGCTGTTCGCGATCGGGCAATTTACCGAGGTGCATGTCAGCACCTGCCTGGAAGTGTGCATGGCGCGTGACCCCAAGGGGCTTTATGCCAAGGCGCGTCGTGGCGAGTTGCACAACCTCACCGGCTGGGACGCGCCGTTCGAGGCGCCTGTCGACGCGGAGTTTCGCTTCGACAGCCACAGCATGGCCATCGCGCCGCTGCTCGAGGCCTTGTGTGAACGCGCTGCGGCCAGCGCTCAGTCGGCCGGCTTGCCCCACTGTTCCAGCACGTAGTCGACGAAAGCGCGCAGTTTTGGCAATCGATAGCGATCCTGCGGGTAGATCAGGTGCATCGGGCGGCTGGGCAGGCCGTATTCGGGCAGCAGGGCGATCAGACGGCCGCGGGCCAGGTCCTCTTCGACAAGCGCATCGGGCAGCATCACGATACCCATGCCACTGCGCGCTGCCTGGTACAGCGCGGCGGTGTTATTGAGGGTCAGGGGGCCGGAAACCGGGACCTCGATCTCGCCATCCATGCCATGAAGCCGCCATTTTCGTTCGACGGTGCTCCAGTCGTCGCCGGCCGGGTAGGCGAAGGCCAGGCAAGCGTGCTGGCTGAGCGCTTCGGGGACCTGCGGGGTGCCGTGGCGCGCCAGGTAGGCGGGCGCGGCGCAGATGGTCAGGGTGTAGTCCTGCAGCGGCCTGGCCACAAGGCGCGTCGAGGAGGGCAGCGTCCCCATGCGGATGCCGGCGTCGAAGCCGGACTCCAGCAGGTCGGTGCGCTGGTTGCTGAGCATCACGTCCAGGCGGATGCGTGGATAACGCTGGTGGAAGCCATGCAGGGCCGGGGCCAGGCGCTCGGAGCCGAAGGTCAGCGGCGCGGTGATGCGCAGCGTGCCGATGGGTTCGCCGACGGTCTGCTCGGCGAGCTGCTCGGAGTCGGCGACCAGGCCCAGCACCTCGGTGCAACGCTGGTAATAGGCCTCGCCAAACTCGGTGAGACGCTGGCGGCGCGTGGTGCGCTTGAGCAGGCCGACCCCCAGGCGTTGCTCCAGCGCGCGCAGGTGATTACCCACCATTGTGGTGGAAATCGCACATTCGCGGGCTGCGGCGGTCATGCTGCCGGACTCGACCACTTTGACGAACACCGACATGGCCTGGAATAGATCCATTGACAACTCACACTTGAAAGATTTTGAAGTTTTGCCGGGTTTATCCAGCAAGGGTGGCTAACGATACTGCAAGGCAACCCCGTACCACCATGGAGCCCGCCGTAATGACCGCCGATTGCCTGATGAGCACCTACCAGCCGATGCCCTTGAACTTCGTACGTGGCCTCGATACGCGCCTGTGGGACCAGGACGGGCGTGAATACCTTGACGCGGTGGCCGGGGTCGCGGTGACCAACATCGGGCACGCACACCCCGCGCTGGTTGAGGCGATCAGCGAGCAGGCCGGGTTACTGTTGCACACCTCCAACCTGTACGGCATTGACTGGCAGCAACGTCTGGCGCGTGCCCTGGTACGCCTGTCCGGACTGGAAAAGGTGTTCTTTTGCAATTCCGGTGCCGAAGCCAACGAGGCGGCCCTCAAGCTCGCCCGGCTGCACGGCTGGTACAAGGGCATCGAACAGCCCCTGGTGGTGGTCATGGAAGACGCCTTCCATGGTCGTACCCTGGGGACCCTTGCCGCCAGCGACGGCCCGGCGGTACGTCTGGGATTCGCGAAGTTGCCGGGGGATGTGCTGCGCGTGCCGTTCGGCGACCTGGCGGCCTTCGACCAGGCCTGCGCCCGTCACGGCGCACGCATTTCGGCGGTGCTGGTAGAACCGGTGCAGGGTGAGGCCGGGGTGCGGGTCGCCCCGGCAGGTTATCTGCAAGCGCTGCAGGCGCGCTGCGCGCGGCGCGGCTGGCTGTTCATGGTCGATGAGATCCAGACCGGGCTGGGGCGTACCGGTCGGTGGTTCGCCACCGAGCACGCCGGCATCGTGCCGGATGTCATGACCCTGGCCAAAGGGCTTGGCAACGGCGTGCCCATTGGTGCCTGCCTGGCCAGGGGGCAGGCCGCCGGCCTGTTCACCCCCGGCAGCCACGGCAGTACCTTCGGTGGCAACCCCCTGGCCTGTCGGGCAGGCTGCACCGTGCTGGAAGTCATCGAGCGGCAACAATTGGTCAATAATGCCCGCGAGCAGGGCGAGTACCTGCTGGCGGCCCTGCAGGCGCGCCTGGCGGATTGCGCGAAGGTGGCCGAGGTGCGCGGGCTGGGGCTGATGATCGGCATCGAGCTGCACTCGGCCATTCCGGGTCTGGCCCTGGCGGCAGCCCGTGAGCAGGGCCTGCTGATCAATGTCACCCGTGGCCGGGTGGTGCGTCTGCTGCCGCCGCTCACCCTGGCGCGCGCGCAAGCGCAGAGGATCGTCGAAGCACTGCACAGCCTGCTGGCCTGAGGCACCACTGGCCGGGCGGGTGAAATTTGCGCTGTACCGAAAGGACTCACATGGGGTAGAAACCCACATGGGATTTGCGAATCACATCGCAACATGCCGACCCATGGATTTACAAGGAGCTCCCCATGCCTATCCGGTCACTGACCCTTGCCACCCTGTTGCTGGCCGCCGCGCCGGTGTTCGCCGCCGATGGCGACACGCCGCTGGCGCAGGAGCGCGGCAAGGCCAGGCCTCTGATCATCATCGCGCCCAGCCCCACCGACCCGACCCTGGTGCATCTCAAGAAGGCCCTGGAAGAACCGGCCAATCGCGAGGCGTTCGCGCAGCGCAACATGGTGCTGTACACCGTGGTGAACACCATCGGCGAGCGCAACGGCAAAGGTATGGACGCGCAAGCGACCATGGCGCTGATCCGTGAGCTGAAACTGGGCGCGGGCAACAAGACCCGCGTCATTCTGGTAGGCAAGGACGGCGAGAAGAAGATCGAGGCCGACAGCATCGAGCCCAAGGAAATCTTCGCCACCATCGACCAGATGCCGATGCGCGAGAAGGAAGCCGCTGCACCGGCTCCGGCCGCTGCGGCCCCAGAAGCGCCAGCTCCGGCGCCGAAAGCGGCGAAGAGCGGCAAGGGCGCTGCGGCGGCCCTCGACGACTGAGTTTTCCATCAAGCCTCGCCAGCACAGGTTCAGCCGCACTGGACTTGTGCCTGGGCCGGCCTTTCTTGCGGCCAGGCCGCTGCGCCGGATTCCGCTAGCGTCTGCACGACCCCAAGCAGCGGCCTCAGGTGGCGTCACTCCCCGCGAATATACTGCTCCAGCTGCTGAATCAGGCTGGCCTGTTCCGCGATCGCTTCCTTGACCAGGTCACCGATCGACAGCAGGCCGAGCAGTTCGCCGTTGTCGACCACCGGCAGGTGTCGCAGGTGGTGGTCGGTCATCAGGTTCATGCAGGTCTCGACGTTCTGCGCCGAGTCCACGGTGATCACCTTGCTGCTCATGATGGCGCTGACCGGTGTACCGACCGAGGAGCGGCCCAGCAGCACCATCTTGCGGGCATAGTCACGTTCGCTCACCACGCCGATGACGGCACCGTTCTCGACCACGGCCAGGGCGCCGATGTTCTTCTCGGCCATCAGGCGCAGCGCATCGATGACCAGCGCATTCGGGGCGATGCTGTGGACCTGGCGGTGCGCTTCGGGTTTGAGTTTGAGCAGTTGGGCAACGGTCTTCATGGTGCTCTCCGGGTACGGGGCTTGTTGTCGGTAACCTTGCCGGGCAAGCATCGGACAAGCCAGTTCGGGCCGCAAGCCTGAAAGCGGCGTATACCGGGAAGAAAACGTCAATCGGGTTGATAGGCGCTGTCACTTTGCCGGGCAATGGCCTCCAGCAGGGCCGCCAGGGGCATGGGGCGGCTCAGGAAGTAGCCCTGTGCTTCATCGCAGGCGAAGGAGGCCAACTGCTGCAACTGCTGTTCGGTCTCGACCCCCTCGGCCGTGACGCTCAAGGACAGTGCCCGGCCCAGGTCGATGATCGCCTGGACGATGCAGCGGCCCTGGGCGCTGCGGTCGATCTCGTTGATGAAGCTGCGGTCGATCTTCAGGGTGTCGAACGGGTAATCCTTGAGGTAGCTGAGCGACGAATAGCCGGTACCGAAGTCGTCCATCGACAGGCGCACGCCCAGGGCCTTGAGTGCCAGCATCAGCTCCAGGCTGGATGGCGCATCGTCGATCACCACCCGTTCGGTCAGCTCCAGTTCCAGCCGCGCCGCCGGCAGGCCGGTGGCGGCGAGTACCGAGCGGATGCGCTCCACCAGCCCGGCGGTGCGAAACTCCACGGCGGAAATGTTCACCGAGACACGCAGCTCGCCTGGCCATTGCAGCGCATCGGTGCAGGCACGCAGCAGCACCCAGTCACTGAGCGGCACGATCAGGCCCTTTTCCTCGGCCAGGCCAATGAACTGGTCGGGCATGCACAGGCCCAGTTGCGGATGTTCCCAGCGGATAAGCGCTTCGGCGCCGCTGATGCGGCCGCTGCGGATGTCATAGCGGGGCTGGTAGCGCAGGCTGAACTGGCCGTGCTGCAGCGCCTTGCGCAGATGTTTTTCCAGTTCGCGCTGGCGCTCCATGAGCTGGGTCATGGCGGGCTCATAGAAGCGCCAGGTATTGCGACCGCCTTTCTTGGCCTGGTACAGCGCCAGGTCGGAAAAGCGCAGCAGGTCTTCAGCCAGCGTGCCATGGGTCGGCGCGCAGGCGATACCGATGCTCAGACCGATGACCACTTCCTGGCCGCTGACCACGAACGGCTGGTCGATGGCGCCGATCAGGCGCTGACACAAGGCTTCGGTGGCTGCCTGGTCAGGCACCGTGTCGAAGAGCATCACGAACTCGTCGCCTCCCTGGCGTGCCAGCAGTGCACCCTCGGGTTGGCAGCGCGTCAGGCGCAGCGCCACCTCACGCAGGACCTGGTCACCGCCACTGTGGCCGTACAGATCGTTGACCGGCTTGAAATGGTCCAGGTCCAAGGTCAGCAACGCCAGCGACTCAGCCTCGCCCGTCAGACGCTCAAGACGCGCTTGCAGCGCCTCGCGCAGGCGCGAGCGGTTGGCCAGGCCGGTGAGGGCGTCATGCTCGGACAACTGACGCAGACGTGCCTCGGCTGCCACCTCACGGGTGATATCCGAGGCACTGCCCTGGTAGCCCACCACCTGGCCGGCGTTGAGCACCGGCCTGGCGGCGAGCAGGCTGGTCAGGGTGTCGCCGTGCAGCGTGACATGGGTACAGCGCAGCACTGCCCGCGGCCCGCCGGTATGCTGGTTGGCGATCCACGTGCCCAATGGCTGTTCCAGACTGTGCAGCAGGTGGTCGAGACGCTGGCCCAGCCAAGCCTGGGCCGGCTGTCCGGTGATGGTTTCGAAGCGCTCGGACAGGTAGAGCAACCGCAGTTCCAGGTCGGTTTCCCAGAACCAGTCGGAAGCGGCCTCGGCCAGATTGCGAAAACGCGCCTCGCTGTCGCCGAGGGCGGTGCGGCTGGCCTGGATGACGGTGTATTGATGATCGAGCAGGCGGGCGTTGTTGAGGGTTCGGCGCGCAATGCGCACGGCCATGAAGAGCAACACGACCAGTGAAACCAGCAGTGTCGGCAACAGGACCTTGAGCAGGCGGTTGCCCGGCTGCTCCGGGTTCCAGCGCAGCACCCACTGTGGCGCGATCCGCAGCTGTGGCTCGGCGGTCGTATCCGTGCTGTCGATGGCAGCACGCAGTTGATCGATCTCGTAGCTGTCACCCATTGCCCTGAGCTTGCCTGGATTGAGCAGATAGGCCAGGACCAGCACCGACTGCTCGCCGGTGACGTCTTCCACGTCGACCCTGTTACCGGGGCCGAGCCGGGCGGCGCTGAGCAGCACGGGCTGGCCATAGCGCTCGACGATACGCAGGGCGACATCGTCTTCGTCGTTGGCCTCGCGGGCCTCCTGTATGAGGTCTTCAGGAAAGACCTTGAGCCAGGCCTGCAGGCTGGCGTCACTGAGTTGACCTTGCTCGACGGCATAGGTGGTACGGTTGCCAGGGCCAATGACGAAGATGCCCTCGAAACCGAAGTGGTTGAATAACGACGGGCCGAGGTTGTCGCGGGTGAACGCCCAGTCCAAGTCGGTTCGCAGGTGCAGGGCACTGTAGGCGTCGCCCCAGTTGGCGTTGTCGCGGGTCGTGGTGGTCAGGCGCTGCTCGGTGGCTTGCCAGAGCTTTTCCGCCAGGCGCTGGCTGTGGGCGCTGGTCTCACGGTTGAGCTGCCAGGCGATCGACAGCACCATCGCGATCATCAGCAGCGAGATGGCGCCCAACAGCCCCAGCAGCACGAACAATGTGCGTCTGACCAGCAGGGCATTGCGCGAGGGCGCGGTGCCGAGCGTCGAGATGGCTGGAGATTGGGCTGCAGTCATAGTGCTATTACCGGGCGCTTTTAATGAACAGGTATAGACGGCTGCCCGTCGCCCTGCCGACTTCATGCCTCTTGCCCGGTTTATCGGCAGCACCGGGTGGTCCATGAGGTTTTCTGCGAATGCCCGGCGTGTGCCGCAGGTAGAATCCGTATCCAGTTCAAGCAGGCGAGGCAGCGTTGGATCTACAACAGGGTTTCATTCTCAGCCGCCACTGGCGTGATACGCCGGAAGGCACCGAGGTCGAGCTGTGGCTGGCCACCGACCAGGGGCCACGCCTGATACGCCTGGTCCCGCAGGTGCAGGTGGCGTTCGTGCCGGTCGTGCAGCGTGAACGCGCGCAAGCGCTGTTGCGCGACGAGGCCGGCATCGAGTGGCGGGAACTGGCGCTGCGCGATTTCCGTCAGCGCCCGGTAGTGGGCCTGTACTGCAAGCAGTACCGGCAGTTGCTGGCGGTCGAGAAGCTGTTGCGCAAAGGCAACCTGGATGTCTATGAAGCCGACATCCGTCCGCCGGAGCGCTACCTCATGGAGCGCTTCATCAACGCCCCCGTGCAGTTCAGTGGCCGTGACGACGGCAGTGGAGTACTGCTGCAGGCACAGCTACGTCCGGCGCCCGACTACCGCCCGCGCCTGCGGCTGGTCTCGCTGGACATCGAAACCACCGAGCGGGGCGAGCTGTATTCCATCGGCCTGGAAGGTTGTGGCCAGCGTGTGGTGTACATGCTCGGACCGGCCAACGGTGACGCCAGCGGCCTGGATTTCGAGCTGCACTACTGCGCCAGCCGCGCCGAGCTGCTGCACGCCTTGAACCGCTGGATAGCACAGCACGACCCCGACGCGATCATCGGCTGGAACCTGGTGCAGTTCGACCTGCGCGTATTGCAAGAGCATGCCCGGCGCCTGGGCATTGCGCTGATGCTCGGGCGCGGCGCCACGCCACTGGGCTGGCGCGAGCACGGCAGCCGCCAGCACTTCTTCGCCGAGGCTGCCGGCCGTTTGATCATCGATGGCATCGAGGCACTGCGCTCGGCCACCTGGAGTTTTCCGTCGTTCAGCCTGGAGTCGGTGGCGCAGACGCTGCTGGGCGAGGGCAAGGCCATCGATACGCCTTACCAGCGCATGGACGAAATCAACCGCATGTTCGCCGAAGACAAGCCGGCCCTGGCGCACTACAACCTCAAGGACTGCGAACTGGTCACGCGGATCTTCGCCAAGACCGAGTTGCTGAGCTTCCTGCTCGAACGCGCCACGGTCACTGGCCTGGCCGCAGACCGCAGCGGTGGCTCGGTGGCGGCGTTCTATCACCTGTACATGCCGCAGATGCATCGCCTGGGCTTCGTCGCGCCGAACCTTGGCGAACGCATGCCCGAGGCCAGCCCCGGTGGCTTCGTCATGGATTCGCGGCCTGGCCTGTACGAGTCGGTGCTGGTGCTCGACTACAAGAGCCTGTACCCGTCGATCATTCGGACCTTTCTCATCGACCCCGTGGGGTTGATCGAAGGCCTGCAGCATCCGACCGACCAGGACTCGGTGGCCGGCTTTCGTGGCGCACGTTTCTCGCGCACCCGACACAGCCTGCCGAGTATCGTCGAGCAGGTCTGGCAAGGCCGTGAGGCGGCCAAGCGCGAGGGCAATGCGCCGCTTTCGCAGGCGCTGAAAATCATCATGAACGCCTTCTACGGGGTGTTGGGTTCCAGCGGTTGCCGATTCTTCGACACGCGCCTGGCCTCGTCGATCACCCTGCGCGGACACCAGATCATGCAGCAGACCCGCGAGCTGATCCAGGCCAGAGGCTACGAAGTGATCTATGGCGACACCGACTCGACCTTCGTCTGGCTGGGCCGGCCGCACGGCGAGCAGCAGGCCGAGGCGATCGGCCGCGAGCTGGTGGCGGCCGTCAACCAGTGGTGGCAGACCCACCTGCGCGAGACCCACGGCCTGCACAGCGCCCTGGAACTGCAGTACGAAACCCATTTCAGCCGCTTCCTGATGCCGACCATCCGCGGTGCGGAGGAGGGCAGCAAGAAGCGCTACGCCGGCCTGGTGACACGCGCCGATGGTCAGCAGGAGATGGTCTACAAGGGCCTGGAGTCGGTGCGTACCGACTGGTCGCCGCTGGCCCGCGAGTTCCAGCAGCAGTTGTATCTGCTGATTTTCCAGCGCCGGCCTTACCAGGCGTTCGTGCGCGACTACGTGCAACGCACCCTGGCCGGCGAGCATGATCAACTGCTGGTGTACCGCAAGCGCCTGCGCCGCCCGCTGGGCGACTACGAGCGCAACGTGCCGCCGCATGTACGCGCCGCGCGCCTGGCCGACGAATACAACGACCGCCAGGGTCGCCCGCGGCAGTACCAGAACGGCGGCTGGATCAGCTACGTGATGACCACTGCCGGGCCTGAACCCCTGGAAGCTCGCCAGGCGCCCATCGACTACGACCATTACGTGACGCGTCAGCTGCAGCCGCTGGCCGATGCGATCCTGCCCTTCGTCGACGATGACTTCACCACGCTGGTCGGCGGCCAGCTCGACCTGTTCTGAAGGGCCGTAATGCCGAAGGCTGTTCGCTTCGGTTGCTTTTGATCCTGGTGGAGCGAGCGATCAGTATGGGGATCAGCCCAGGGCCTGTACGACGCTTGGCAGCAATAGCTCGCACGGCTGTGCCGTGCGTGCGGTGATCAGTGGGTCGGCGCGGGTCTTGCCCTGGTTGATGGCCAGAATCGGCTTGCCGTCTTCGGCCATCGCCTTGCACAGGCGAAACGCCGACCAGGCCATCAGCGAGCTGCCGACCACCAGCAGACCCGTCGCCGCGCTGGCCTGGGCCGCCGCCCGGGCAGCCGTGGCGCTGGCGACGTTTTCACCGAAGAACACCACATCGGGTTTGAGTCGCAAGCCTTGGCAGGCCGGGCAAGGCGGTACTTGGAAATCCGCCACGTAGACAGGGTCGAGCAGGGTATCGCCATCGGGAGCCTGCCGCGCCTGGACGTCGGCCATGTAGGGGTTGTCGGCAAGCATACGCGCCTGGATGTCGGCACGCGGAAAGCGCCGGCCGCAATCCAGGCACAGCACTCGATGCAGGCTGCCGTGCAGCTCGGTGGCGTCGCTGCCGGCGCGCGCATGCAGGGCATCGACGTTCTGAGTAATCAATCCGCCGATGCGCCCGGCCTGTTGCAGACTGGCCAGTGCCTGATGCGCGGCATTGGGCTGTGCGGCGAGGATGCGGGGCCACCCGAGCAGGGCGCGGGCCCAGTAGCGCTGGCGGGCGGCGGGGTCGTTGAGAAATTCCTGATACATCATCGGTTGCTTGCCGCGCCGCACGCCGTCGCGGTCGCGATAGTCCGGAATACCGGAGGCGGTGCTGATTCCGGCGCCGCTGATCACCAGCAACGGTTGCTGCAGGTAGTCACAAAGCCGTTCGAGGGTCAGGCTGTCAGGCATGGATAGGTACTCCTTCATCAGGCTGCTGAGAGCTTAACCGCTCACACATGGCTTTACCCGCCTGTCGTGGCTGTGACAGGCTCGCGGGTTCTGAATGGACGGGAGCTTCAGGATGCGCCGCTATGCCTTCAAACAACTCGATGTGTTCACCGACCGCCCTTTGCTGGGCAATCCGCTGGCGGTGGTGCTGCAGGCCGACACGCTGAGCGAGCAGCAGATGGCGGCACTGGCCAACTGGACCAACCTCAGTGAAACCTGCTTCCTGTTGCAGCCCACCGATCCACGTGCCGATTATCGGGTGCGGATCTTCACCACCGTCAAGGAACTGCCCTTCGCCGGGCATCCGACCCTCGGCAGTTGCCAGGCATGGCTGGAGGCCGGTGGCGTAGCCAAGGGCGAGGAAATCATCCAGCAGTGTGGTATCGGGCTGGTGCGCATTCGTCGCGATGGGTCCCGGCTGGCCTTTACCGCACCGCCCTTGCTGCGCAGCGGCCCGTTGCAGGCCGAGCTGCAGGCGCGAGTCTGCGCGGCGTTGGGATTGGCGACCGGACAGGTGCTCGACGCGCGCTGGGTTGACAATGGCGCCGGCTGGATGGCCTTGCGCCTGGCCAGCCGCGCTGAGGTGTTGGCGGTGAAACCGGACTTCAGCCAGCTCGACGGCCTGGCCGTGGGCCTATTCGCGGCCTGCGACCCGGCGACAGAGGGTGAGCAGGCGGACTTCGAGGTGCGCGCCTTCATCGGTGGCGACGGCATGCCGGAAGACCCGGTGACCGGCAGCCTGAACGCCGGCATCGCACGCTGGCTGTTCGACGAGGGGCTGGCTGCGGAGCGCTACGTGGTTTGCCAGGGTACGGCGATCGGTCGTGATGGCCGGGTGCACGTGCAGCGGGTGGGCGATGACATCTGGGTGGGCGGCGATGCCGTCGCGTGCATCGACGGCCATATCAGTCTTTAGCGCAATACAGTACAGGCTTCACCTTGCTGCCAGGCCGGACTGACTGGCCTTTAGCGCGGTGGACCGGCTGCGCGGATCCGTTTGCCGGGGCGCGCCGCAACGTCGCGGGCCTGGCCGTCGCGCTGCTTGCCGGTGCGCGCCTGGCTGATCAGCTCTGGAATCAGCGGGCCTTCCGGGAGGTTCTTCCAGAAGCGTGTCGGCAGGTGGCCTTGCATGACCTTGGGGTTCAGGCGTGCCGGGTTGAAGATGTTCTGGTAGTAGGTCAGCCACAGCTCACCGCCCGGATCGTCCGCCTGGCGGGCCATGGCCTGCCAGGCGGGTGGGCAGATACGTTCGTGGCGCAGGCGCTCGCCGTCGTAGAACACCCCGTCGCGGGGCGTGGCGATCATCCAGCGATGACGCCCCATGCGGCCGATGAAATGCCGACTGGCGCAGGCCAGGATGTCGTGGGCCGGCTCGTGCCAGGCCACGTACTCTGGCGGCAGCGCGTCGGCATGCGGTGCTTCGGCGGGCAGCGCCACGAAGCGCAGGAAGGCGTGCAGGTGATGGGCCTCGCGGTTGACCTGCTTGAGCCGCCGTTGCAGCTCGCTGCCCAGTCGGTCGCCAGCCAGCATGGCGGTGCGGTCGCCATGGCAGACCCGCCACAGCACTTCGTACAACAGGCTCCAGCGCTGCTCGCCACGATACTGCGACGCAGCCTGCAGCTGCTCGACCAGCGCCAGGGGCACCTTGGCCTGAAACGGACCGGCACCCTCTGGCAAGGCCTCATCGCTGCCGAACAGATCAATATCGTGCTCGCCGCCCCAACTGACCCGGCTGGGGTCTACCCCATGGCTGAGCAACCAGCGTGCCTGTTGCCGCCAGGTGTCGAACAGGTCGTCGCAATCCAGGCGGATCATGCCCACAGGCCCATTTGCTGGGGTTGCGGGCGGTCGCGCAATTGCTGGTACAGGTGGTCGCTGGACGACTCGGCCTGGGGCGGACGGTAGTCGCTGGTGATGATGAACGGCCGCGCCTTGGCCAGCACGCAGCGCATGCGCGCCAGGTCTTCATAGCGGATCCGCCGCTGGCGGCGCAATTCCACCAGCCGCTGTGCGGTGCGCAGGCCGATACCGGGAATGCGCGCGATGAGGTTGGGCTCGGCGCGGTTCAGGTCCAGCGGGAAGACCTCGCGATTGCCCAGCGCCCAGGCCAGCTTGGGGTCGATGTCCAGCGCCAGGTCCCCCGGCCCCTTGAGCAGCTCGCTGGCGCTGAAGCCGTAGCCGCGCAGCAGGAAATCCGCCTGGTACAGACGATGCTCGCGCAGCAGCGGCGGGGCGGCCAGGGGCACGCTGCCGGGGCTGTTGGGGATCGGGCTGAACGCCGAGTAATAGACCCGGCGCAGTTTATAGCTGCTGTAGAGGGTCTGCGCGCTGCGCAGGATGGTGCTGTCATCGGTGGCGTCGGCACCGACGATCATCTGCGTGCTCTGTCCGGCGGGGGCGAAACGCGGCGCGCGCGGTTCGTCGCGCACCTGCTGCTCGCCATCGTGGATGATGTGCATGGCCTTGCGGATGGAGACCACGTTCTTCTCCGGTGCCAGGGTCTGCAGGCTGCGGTCGGTGGGCAGCTCGATGTTGACGCTGAGGCGGTCGGCGTAGCGCCCGGCCAGGGCGATCAGCGCCGGATCGGCATCCGGGATGGTCTTGAGGTGAATGTAGCCGCGGAACTGGTGGTCTTCGCGCAACTGGCGGGCGACCTCGACCAGTTGCTCCATGGTGTAGTCGGCCGAGCGAATGATGCCGGAGCTTAGAAACAGTCCGCTCACGCAGTTGCGCCGGTAGAAGTCCAGGGTCAGGCGGACCACTTCCTCGGGGCTGAAACGCGCCCTGGGTACGTCGCTGGAGCGGCGGTTGACGCAATACTGGCAGTCGTAGAGACAGAAGTTGGTGAGCAGCACCTTGAGCAGCGACACGCAGCGGCCGTCCGGCGTGTAGCTGTGGCAGATGCCCATGCCATTGGTGGCGCCGAGCCCGGCCTTGCCCTGTGAGCTGCGCTTGGGGGCGCCGCTGCTGGCGCAGGAGGCATCGTACTTGGCGGCGTCGGCCAGAATGCTCAGCTTGTCGATCAACTGCATGAAAAAGCCCGATACTGTTTTTATGTACAGTATCGGGCTTCTGGCTATCACTCAATAGGGTGTGGACGGCTTGGTCAAGGTTGCGGATAGGCGGTCACATAGCGGCGGTTGATGCTCACGCAATCGGCGTACACCTTCAGCGAACGTCGGTATTCGTTGCCCGGCTTGCCAGGATCGGTCGACGGCTGTAGCGCCTGGCCCTCCCAGAACGGGCTGAAGTCGCTTTCCGCAGTGGTTTCGCAGTGAATGGTCTCGATGAACTCGTCGAGGGTGTACCACTGCGGCTGTCCATTGCTGTAGCTCATGATCCGGCTGTTGGGGTGCATGGTACGACGCAGCAGGGATTCATCGGCGAACACTAGGCCCGAAACCAGATTGCCTACGGCCTGTTCGATGTAGTCGTCTTCCAGTGGTGTCAGCATTTCAATAGTCCTTTAAGTTGAAAGGCAGGAAGGAAGTGGGTTGAAAAAGTGATGTCGTACACGACCGGCTAAGCATAGTTGCCGGTCACGGTCTGCCAGAGCCGTGCGACCAATGGCCGTTGGCAGAAAATTCAGATTGGCGGCGACGGGTAAGTTAAATAGAATTATTCGCATTTCAATAGCTGACTTCCTGGTGCCGCTGGCATGACCGACGCAGTCCATCCTCTCCAGCCTGGCCTGGACGCTTTCTATCGAGAACACAGCAGTTGGCTGGAGTCGTGGTTGCGCCGCCGCCTGGGCAATGCCTGGGATGCCGCCGACCTCAGCCAGGAAACCTTCCTGCGCGTGCTGCTGGGGCCGCAAGGCCAGGCCCTGGAGGCGCTGCGCGAGCCGCGGGCCTATCTGGCCACGGTGGGCAAGCGCCTGATGCTCAACCATCACCGCCGCCGTCAACTGGAGCAGGCTTACCTGGATGCACTGGCCACCTTGCCCCAGGAACTGATTCCCTCGCCGGAGCAACGCTGGATGCTCCTGCAGACTCTGCAGGCCCTCGACGAGCTGCTCGACGGTCTGGCGGGCGGGGTGCGCCGGGCGTTCCTGTGGGCCCAGCTCGAAGGCCTGGGCTACGCGCAGATCGCCGAGCGCCTCCAGGTGAGTGAGCGTACCGTGAAGCGCTATATGGCCCAAGCCTACGCCCACTGCCTGATGGCCGACCTGTGAGGCGGCCGCACGACGATCAGGCCCGTGAGCTGGCACAGGCTGCCGCACACTGGTTGGCACTCATCGAGTCGGGCGGTGCCAGTGCCGAAGACCACGCCCGCTTGCAGCAATGGCGGATGCAGTGTCCGCGCCATGAGCAGATGTGGCAGAAAGCTCAAGGGCTGCGTCAGCGCTTCGCGCAGGTTCCGGCGCAACTGGCGCTGGCCAGCCTCGATCGTCCATCTGCCGAGGCCGGGCGCCGCCGAATGCTCAAGCAGGCCCTGGTCTTGGCGGGCTGTATACCAGGCGCCTGGCTGCTCGGCACGCAAACCCCCTGGCGTGCCTGGACGGCCGATCTGCGCACCGCAACCGGCGAGCGGCGTACCCTGAACCTTCCGGACGGCAGCCGTCTGCAATTGAACACGGCGTCGGCGGTCAGCCTGAGGTTTCGCGATGGGCTGCGTGCCTTGAACCTGATCGAGGGCGAGGTAGCGCTGGACGTCGTCCCCGGTAACACGCCGCTGACGATCGCCACCCGCCAGGGCCAGGTGCTCGTTGACTCGGCGCGGTTGTGCATTCGCCTGGACGCGCAGCATTGCCGGGTCGCGGTGAACACGGGCAGCGCCCTGTTGCTGGCCGAGGCAGGGGCCAGCCAGTCTCTATTGGCGGGCCAGCGCGCAGCACTGAGTCATGGCGGCATCGGCGCTGTCGAGCGCTTCGACCCTGCGCAGCCTGACTGGCGCTCTGGCGTGCTGAGCGTGGAAAACCGTGCGTTAGGCAGCTTTCTCGGTGAGGTTTCACGCTATCGCCCCGGCATCCTGAACTGGAATGCGAGGGTCGAGAAGCTGAAGGTCACCGGCGTGTTTCGCCTCGACGACACCGAGGCGATCCTCGACCTGCTGGCCGCCAGCCTGCCAGTCAGCATCGAACGTCGCACACGTTACTGGGTGACCGTGGTGCCACGCTTGGCATGAGGGTGTGTGTTTCAGCCAATACTGATCAGTTAGACCGGGTGGGAGCGGCTTCAGCCGCGAAGCGATCGCATGTTCACAACAGATGCAGTAAGTTTCCTGGCGCTTTCGCGGCTAAAGCCGCTCCCACCGGGCCACATGCCGCTTAAGCGAACAGTATTGGTGTTTCAGTCGATGCTGGCCAGTGAGACCGTCGAAGCGAGCCTGCTGGTAATTCAGCGGGTTCTTGCCGTGTTGTAGATGAGCCTTACCGCCGCCAGGCTGATCGCCTCGGCGTCCTTGCACAGGTTCTGCACGTACTCGTGGTCGAAATCTTCGTCCTGGTCTTGCCGGGCCTCGAGCAGCCGCGCCAGCTGATAAAGGTGCTGGTTCATGCCGTGCAGGCTCGCATGCAGACCCGACACCGTCTGTTCCAGCAGGCTTTCGGATTCAGCGGTGGCGTTGTCGTTGGCGGGCGCCGGCATCTTGCGGCCGGTGATCACGTAGTTCACATCGATCCCGACTTCCGACAGCTTCGACAGGTAATCGGCGCGCGGTGAGCGCAGGCCGTTCTCGTAGTTGCCTTGGGCGTTGGCCTCCACGCCGCCTATGGCGCCGAGGGCGCTTTGGGAAAGTTTCAGGCGTACGCGTTCGCGTTTCAGGCGGGGACCGATCCCTGTCATCCGTTTGTCCTCGAAAATCTGCCGCATAGGGTGTAAGCCTTGCGTATAAATTGACGTAAGAAGAAGCGAACAGACCTGCTAGCTGGAACAGCAGCAACTGATGGTCGTATGTGGGAGTTCGCAGAACAATGTTACAGAGCGCGAACATTACCCGGAAATCAGCGAGGACAGTAGGGGGGATTTGAACTTTTTTGTACGATTTTGAACGCGGCCTGGTTAATTCTTGGTAACAGAAGTATTACACCCCTCGAGCGGCACCTGTTCCCGGGTATCGCTCGACGCTGCGACGCTCATGGGCAGCCTTTGGCCTGCTGGCTGACCCATGCCTGTGTGCCGCGGGCGATGCTGTCAGCTAGGCGCGAGATAGCCTTCTGATGCGCGATTACCAGACTGTCCAACCCGCTACCGGCCTGCTCGCGAATCACGCTGCTGCAGGTCAATGTCTGGCGTTTGCCGCCCTCTGCGCCACCACGCAGGCTGAGGTTCCAGACCACATCGAGCAGTGCATACTGGCCGGGCACCGACTCGAAGCGACGCACGTCGGTGCGCAGCGACAGCACCGGCAGGTCGCCTTCCTTCGGCAGGCCGGCCATGTCACGGCGGCCCCAGCGCTGTTCGAGCTGTGCGGTCAGGGCGTCATGGAATTCATCCCCCAACGGTGCACCCCAGCGTTCGGTATCGAGAATGGCCAGGCTGCCGTCACCCTGGCGCACCACC
The DNA here is from genome assembly GCF_913777995.1 of uncultured Pseudomonas sp. Lineage (GTDB taxonomy): Bacteria > Pseudomonadota > Gammaproteobacteria > Pseudomonadales > Pseudomonadaceae > Aquipseudomonas. The sequence goes on from NZ_CAJYVE010000019.1 coordinate 25,339, forward strand.
AGCGGTGGCTGGTCGACCTGGACGGGTAGCAATACGGGTAGCATCTCGAACTGGAACGGCGCAGGCGCGCCGCTGGTTGCTTCGCTGTGCAACGGCGCGACCAGCGTGTAGTAGTGCATGGTCGGTGAGGAACAGGCGGCCAGCCCCAGGGCCGTGGCCAGGACAGCGAGTTTCAGGCGCAGGGTCATTGTTGCGGCTCCAGGGTCTTGGTGCGTGACGAACTCTTGTACGACGCCGGCGCGGCATCGCCGCTACGGCCACGGATGAGCGATTCGGGCTGGCGGCTGAGGAAGTCGGTGAGCACGCGCATCGAGCGTGCGGCCCGTTGCACTTCTTCAAGCATCTGGCCGAGTTGCTGGCGGCCTGGCGAGTCCTCGGCCAGGCTGTCGTTGGCGCTGGCCAGGGTCTTCTCCGCCTGCTGCAGCGTACCGCGCACATGCGGCAGCACGCTGCCGTTGACGGTCTTGAGGGTCTTTTGCAGTTCGCTCAGGCTGCCGTTGAGGTTGGCGGCCAGTTCGTCGATCGGCACCCGGCCGAGCTTGTCGACGAAGGCCTGCAACTGCTCCTGCAGCTTGTCGAAACTGCCAGGCACCGTGGGAATTTCCAGAGGTCGTGCACGGGGGTTGAAGGTGACCTTGGGAGCCTTGGGATCGAACTCCATCGCGATGTACAACTGGCCGGTGAGCAGGTTGCCGGTGCGTACCTGCGCGCGCAGGCCGTTGCCGATGAATGAGCCGAGAATACGTGCCGACTGCTCGTCGGGATCGCCGTTGCCGGCCAGGTCGCGAAGTTTTTCTTCGGCGGCGCCCAGGCGCTTTGGGTAGATCAGCGCACCGACCACCCCAGGGAACGTGCGGGTATCGCCATCGTAGTCGAGGTCAACGGACAGCACCTTGCCGATGTTGACGCCCAGGAAGTCCACCGGCGCACCGACCGCCAGGCCACGCAGCGACTGCTTGAAGCGCATGCGGATATACAGCGGGTCGCCGTCTGGCGGCGCCAGCGCGGTGGCCTGGTCGTCGAAGATACGGAACTCCGCGTTCTCGGCGGCGGGCTTGGCGTCGGGGCTCCAGTTCGGTTCACGGAAGGCGATACCGCCCGATACGATGGACGCCAGTGACTGGGTGTCGATCTTCAGGCCCGCGGTACCGACCGTGACGTCCACGCCACTGGCGTTCCAGAAGCGCGTGTCGGTGGTGATGTATTTGTCGTTGGGAGCATTGATGAAGATCTGTACGTCGACACCCTTGCCGTCATCGGACAGGTTGTAACCCACCACCTGGCCGACCTGGATGCGCCGGTAATAGATCGGCGAGCCGATATCCAGTGAGCCGAGGTCGTCGGTGTGCAGGATGAAGCGCTTGCCCTTTTCCCCGAAGGTCACCGGCGGCGGGGTTTCCAGGCCGACGAACTCATGAGTGGTCTGCTCGGCGTTGCCGGCGTCGGCGTTGATGAAAGCTCCCGACAGCAGGGTGTCGACCCCGGAGATGCCGTGTGCGCCGATGCGCGGACGGACCACCCAGTACTGGCTGTCGACGCGGGTGAAGGGGCCTGCGGAGTTGTTCAGTTCGATGGTGGCCAGGACGTGCGTGCGGTCCTCGCTGAGGCTGATGGCGGTGACCATGCCGATCACCACGTTCTTGTACTTGACCTGGGTCTTGTTGGCTTCCAGGCCCTCGGCGGTCTCGAAGCTCACGGTGATCTTCGGACCCAGGTTCATCCAGTCGTGCAGAGCCATCGACAGGCCGATCAGGCCGGCGACGATGGGCACCAGCCATACCAGCGAGATACGCGCCTTGCGTTGCCTGATCTGCGGCTGAGGGGGTGTAGCGGCCGTTTTCGGGGGGGCATTATCAGACATCTTCAACCTCTGCGTCCCAGATGAGCCGGGGATCGAAACTCATGGCGGCGAACATCGTCATCACCACGACCAAACCAAAGAACAGGATGCCGATGCGCGGCTCGATGCTGCTGAGCTCGCGGAACTGCACCAGCGAAGCCACCAGGGCCACGACCAGCACGTCGAGCATCGACCAGTAGCCGATCAGCTCGATGAAGCGATACAGGCGGGTGCGTTCGACCATGGCCCAGCGGCTGCGTCGCTGGCAGGTCACCAGCAGCATGCCGAGCACGGCGAATTTCAGGCATGGCACCAGCACGCTGGCGATGAAGATCAGCAACGCGATGTCCCAGGAACCGTGATGGAAAAAGTCGATCACGCCGCTCATGATCGTGCTTTCGCTGCTGTTGCCGAGCATGTTGGTGTACATCACCGGCAACACGTTGGCCGGTATGTAGAAGATCATGCCAGCGATGAGAAACGCCCAGGTACGGGCAATGCTGTTCGGCTTGCGATGATGGACCGGCGCGTCGCAGCGTGGGCAGCAGTGGGCGTGCTCAGGGCAGGCATAGCCGCAGAGGTGGCACAGGTTGAGCCGATGCTGCCAGGCATAGGGGATGCGGCTCATGTCGGCCGTACCTCGAGCAGGTCCCAGAGGCGACGGATGTTGCGGTTGGCGATCAGCAGGATGAGCACCATGAGCATCGCCATGGCCCAGAGCCCGACGCCGGGATGCACGTCGAGCATGCCGGCCAGCTTGATGATCGCCACCAGGATCCCCAGCATGCACACTTCCAGCATGCTCCACGGTCGCAGGTGTTCGAGCGCCCGCATGCAGGCCTTGAAGCCCGGCGCGACGATGCCGCGTTGAGCATGCAGCAAGACCCAGAGCAGCAGGACGATCTGCAGCAGTGGAGCGAAGATGATCGATAGCCCGGCGACCAGGGCGATCAGAGTAATGCGGCCCTGGGCCAGGGCTTGCACCGATTGCCACAGGGTCACTTCGTTACTCAGGCCCTGCATGCTGATGCTGATGACCGGGAATATGTTGGCCAAGATGAACAGCATGGCCGCCGTGAGGGTGAGCGCCAGCCATTGTTCGAGCGACATGCGCTGGCCACGGCTGAGCAGCGCAGCGCAGCGCAGGCAATAGGCGGCTTCGCCGGCACGCAAGGGGTGGATCTCATACAGCGAGTCGCAATGTTCGCAGATGATCAGGCCCGCTGGCGGGTGGCTGGGAGGTTCGATACTCATCGGCACCGTGAATACTGGTTCTGAGAGAGTCATGCAGGGCAGGGGAAGATACCCTGTTACCGTGGTGACGGCTTGTAATTATGCACACAGGTTCATCACCGCGCGGGGGCGACTACATGATGGACCGCAGCCGCAGGGCGACGTTCGCCTGGCATCGGGCGGATATTCTGAACTGCCGGGCGGCGGACTGCCAGCCCGGCATGGGCCGCTCAGGGACGGTCCGGACGGGCCTGGCGTTGCAGAAAGCCCAGCAGAGGACGTACGGCTTGGGGAATGTTGTGCTCGTCGAACACCAGGCACAGGGTGTTGCTCTGGTCTTCGATGGTCAGCTCGTACTCCCGGGCATCGCGGTTCTGGCTTTCGGTGACCTGGTCCGAGGGCCGCAGGCCACTGTCCAGCACCAGTTGGCGCAGGTGCTGGGCCTGTTCGTCTGGCAACTGTTCCGTGTCGACCTCGTAGCGCCGCACCGCACCGACGAATCCGCCGGACTGGACGAAGCAGACTTTCATGAGCGGATTCCTCCTCGGAGTCAGGTCAGGATGCCGACTTCGCGCCAGGCGGCTGCCACTGCCTTGCGCGCTGCGGGCCCGTATGGCTGGCGACCGGCAATCTCGATACTGAGTCGCGCGCAGTCAATGAACTGACTGTCGGCCGGCAACTGCAGAAGTGTGTCATACCATATCCGCCCGGCTTCGTCCCAGGCATTACCGCCCAGCGCCTTGGCCACCAGCACGAAGGCGCGGTTGGGAATTCCGGAATTGATATGCACGCCGCCCCGATCTCGCGCGCCGGTGTAGAGCTCGTTCATGTGGGCCGGCTGCGGGTCGTCGCCCAGGTCGGGGTCCTGGCGGTAGGCGTGGCCCGGTTGTTCCATGTCGCGGATCCCGCGTCGTGTGGCGGCCGGCACCAGCAATTCGCGTCCCACCACCCAGCTTGCCTCGCGAGCCGGTGTGCCCTCGTGCCAGTGGCGCACCAGAATGCCGAACACGTCGGCGAAATGCTCGTTCAGTGCGCCGGACTGGCCCTGGTAGGTGAGGTTGGAGGTGAAGCTCTGCAGGCCATGGTTGAGTTCGTGGCCGATCACTTCCAGGCTGCCGGTAAAGCGCCGGAACACCTCGCCGTCGCCATCTCCGTAGGCCATCTGCCGACCATTCCAGTAGGCGTTGTTCAATGGCACCGTATCGCCTTGCAGGTCGACCTCGCCCACATGAACGGTGGAAACCAGCGCCATGCCCTGGCCGTCCAGCGAGTCACGCGCGAACAGCTTGTCATAGAAGTCATGGACCAGGCCCGACCCGTCGTAGGCCTCATCCACTGCCGGATCGCCGCTGTCGGGCTGGCCTTCGCTGCGCGCCAGGCGTCCGGGCAGCCTTGGCGTACCTTCCGCGTCGTAGATCAGGCGGTGTCTGCCGCCTGGGCCGGGCTGGACGGGCAGCAGGCCGGGGGTGGCCTGGGCGGTAAGGCGGCTGGCGAGAAACGCCGAGCCGCCGGCCAGGTTGGCGATTGCGCATTGGCTGACCCGGCGATGGGGGGACTGGGTCATGTGTTCGAGAATGTAGGGCGGTACGAAACAGTGAAGCGGGTCATGGTTGCACATCGATGGACTCCTGCCGACAGGCTTGAATGAAGCAGGTGCGCTGCTGAGCATAGACCGCCGTCACCGGCGCATTGCCCGTGCGGCCGTTTTACCGGCGTGTCGAAACATCCGATTACATCATTGTCGTTCCCGCTTCAGCCTCAGGCTTCCCGAGGCGCGGCGTGCTCGGCGCGCTATCCAGGGGCTGCGGCACCTTAACGCAGGGCGTCGAGCGACCCGTCAGGGGTGATAGACTCGCGCCTCTTCAATCAGGAGCGATCCCACGTGCGCAAGATGGTAATGATGATGGCGATGCTGGCATTGGCGGCGTGCGATGCCGGAAAGCCCGAGGCTCCGGCCCGTTCCGACACGGCCAATGCGCCAGCGGCGGCAGCGCCGGTCAGCGAGCCGAAGTGGTACATCCAGATGAATACCCGTGAGGCGGTGAGTGACACCAGCGCTTGGCTGTTGGAACGGCACTACGCACCGACAATCGTCAACATCGAAGGCAAGCAGCAGATCATACTCGGCCCCTACGCCACTGAAGCGGAAGGCCAGGCCCAACTCACCGAGCTGCAGGCCAAGGTGGACAAGTCGCACCGCTTCACCAAGCCGACCCTGGTACATCGCGCACTTTAGGACGTCAGGCCCGGACCGACCGTTCAGGTACTGGCTGGAGCGGCCTTGTGTTCATGGCAGATGCAGTGAACTTCGGGGCCTCTTCGCGGCTAAACCAATACTGTTCGCTTAAGCGGCATGTGGCCCGGTGGGAGCGGCTTTAGCCGCGAAAGCGCCAGGAAATGCACTGCATCTGTCATGAACATGCGGTCGCTTCGCGGCTGAAGCCGCTCCTACCCGGTCTAACTGAACTGTATTGCGGCCAAAGCCGCTACCTACCGAACGACATGCCGCTTGGCCGAACGGTAGGGCGGCTGAAGCACCCTCCGGTCAGCGACGGCCCAGCAGCAGGCCGACCACCAGGCCGAATCCGGCGGAGACCGCCACGGTCTGCCAAGGATGGCCGCCGATGTAGGTCTCGGTGGCTTCGACCACCGGGCGGGTACGCTCACGTACGCTGGTCACTGCATCCAGGGCCTGGGTGAGCTTCTGGCCCAGTTGTGCCTTGAGGGTCTCGGCGTCTTCGCCTACCAGCGATGCGCTGTCCTTGAGGAGTTTTTCCGATTCTTCGATAAGCGCCTGCAGTTCGCTGAATGCCTGGTCCTTGATCTGGTCGGCGGTGTTTTGCGCGTTGGTCTTGCGAGCCATGATGGTTTCCTTTCAGTGGATGGCATTTGAGCAATGGAGTAGGGCGGCAAGGCAAAAGTTGCAACGCGATGAACCTGCGCGCCACCCCGTGTAAGATTGCACCCGGTTTTAGTAGGAGGTAACCGCCATGAGTTTCAATCTCGCCAATCTCAGCCTGCCCGAACGTGCGGCGATCGAAGATGAAAAGGCGCGCCTGTTCGAGCTATGGCAGAGCAATCTGGGCAAGGCCAAGGGTGAAGCGGCACGCCTGATCGGGGAAAAATCCAAGCGCAAGGGCAAATGGGCCGAATGGGTACGTGCCGAACTCGACGCCATGAGCCCGCCAGAGTTCGCCAACATGGTGCGTAGCGAGGTCAACCGGCTCATGGCTGCGGCTCGCTGAGCCAGCGGCCGTCGGGGCTCGATGCGCGGGGTCTCAGGTCCAGGGTGCCGCTGGCTTCGAAGCGCTGGGTGGCGAACGGACCCGCGGAAAGCTTGCCGTGCAGCGTGTAGGGCAGTTGCTCGATCTGCTGTCCCTGGGCCAGCCCCAGCGCCTGGCGCAGGGCGGAAAAGGCGCTGATGCTCACCGGCACCACGACCAGGCTTTCCGAAAAGCGCGGCACCCGACCCGACCGATCACTGACCCCGGAGGCCAGCAGTCGGTCATTCACCTCCAGACGCAACGCCACGCCGTTGTAGTCGATGTCTCGGTCATTGGGGTTCTGCACCCGCAGCGTGACCGCCATCCGCACTTCCAGGTCCTGGCCCGGCAAGGGCTCGACCCCGGCCACGTCGATCAGCAGCGGGTCCTGGTCGGGCAACAGTGCACAGCCGCCGTTTCCGAGCATCAGCGTGGTGAGCAACAGGTAAAGTAATCGGCGCACGTCGAGTTTCTCCGCAATGGTCGTCAGGCATCTGACCGCAACGGGACGGCGCGATTCGCTGCCGGTGATGAGGCGTTCAGGGCCGTCTTCTTCCGCTACGCTCAAGACATGGCCATCGCATTGGTCGATGGCGTTGCTGTGTCGCCCGACGGCGGCATCGCTGCCCCATCTCGCAAGGAGTACAGCATGTCCGTTCAAGCTCAGCAGGATCCGGTGGTCATCGTCAGTGCGGCGCGTACGCCCATGGGTGGTTTTCAAGGTGACCTCAAGGGGCTCAGCGCGCCGCAGCTGGGCAGTGCGGCGATCCGCGCTGCGGTACAGCGGGCCGGCATCGAGGCCGGAGCCATCGAAGAGGTGTTGTTCGGTTGTGTGCTTCCGGCAGGTCTCGGCCAGGCCCCGGCGCGCCAGGCGGCACTGGGGGCCGGGCTGAGCCTGGCGACACGCTGCACGACGGTCAACAAAATGTGCGGTTCCGGCATGCAGACCGTGATCCAGGCTCATGACCTGTTGCTGGCGGGCAGTGCCAGCGTGGTGGTGGCCGGCGGCATGGAGAGCATGTCCAACGCCCCCTATCTACTGGACCGCGCCCGTGAGGGCTATCGCATGGGCCATGGTCGAGTGCTCGATCACATGTTCCATGACGGGCTCGAAGACGCCTTCGAACCGGGTCGACTGATGGGCACCTATGCCGAAGACTGTGCGCAACGTCACGGCTTCAGCCGTGAAGCGCAGGATGCCTACGCGCTGTCGTCGTTGGGCAGGGCGCAGGAAGCGATGGACAGCGGCTGGTTCGACGAAGAAATCGTGCCGTTGCAAGTGCCCCAGGGCAAACAGACGGTCACCATCAGCCGCGATGAGCAGCCCCCCAAGGCGCGGCCGGAACGTATCGCGACGCTCAAGCCGGCGTTTCGCGAGGGCGGAACGGTCACCGCGGCCAACTCCAGTTCAATTTCCGATGGCGCGGCGGCGCTGTTGTTGATGCGCCGTTCCGAAGCGCAGCGTCGCGGCCTGGCACCCCTGGCGGTGATCCATGGCCACGCTGCCTATGCGGATCAGCCTGGGCTGTTCACCACCGCGCCGATCGGCGCCGTGCGTGCGCTGTTCGCGCGTACCGGCTGGAGCGCCGAACAGGTCGATCTGTTCGAGATAAACGAGGCTTTCGCGGTGGTGAGCCTGGTGGCGATGAGCGTACTGGAGTTGCCCCATCACAAGGTCAATGTCCACGGTGGAGCCTGTGCGTTGGGGCATCCGGTAGGTGCCTCGGGCGCGCGGATCCTCGTGACGCTGTTGTCGGCACTGCGCCGCCGTGGCCTGAAGCGAGGTGTGGCGGCCATTTGCATTGGTGGTGGAGAGGCGACGGCAATTGCGATAGAAATAACCCAATAAATCAATTAGTTGTGGTTGTTTTTGAAGGTGATTTGTCTGATTTGCTGCATGACTAAGAAAAAGAAAAATAAGGAACTAATTCAATGAGTTACAAGGCTATTCTCACAGAGATTAGAGGAAGGGTCGGCGTAGTCACGCTGCATCGTCCACAGGCCCTGAATGCGCTTAACGCACAGTTGATCGAGGAGCTCAATCAGGCCCTCGACGCCTTCGAACGCGATGCCCAGATTGGCTGTATCGTCCTTACCGGTTCTGAAAAGGCCTTCGCGGCGGGGGCCGATATCAAGGAAATGGCCGAGCTGACCTACCCGCAAATCTACCTCGACGACCTGTTCGCAGCCAGCGACCGGGTCGCCAGTCGTCGCAAACCGCTCATCGCAGCGGTGGCTGGCCACGCGCTGGGCGGTGGCTGCGAGTTGGCCCTGATGTGCGATTTCATCCTTGCGGCGGACAACGCGCGTTTCGGTCAACCGGAAATCAATCTCGGTGTTCTGCCGGGCATGGGCGGCACCCAGCGGCTGACCCGCGCCGTTGGCAAGGCCAAGGCTATGGAAATGTGCCTCAGTGGCCGGCTCATGGACGCCGCCGAGGCAGAACGTGCCGGCCTGGTTTCGCGGGTGGTACCGCTCGGGCAATTGCTCGACGAGGCCGTGCGGGTGGCTGGGCTGATCGCGGAGAAATCCCTGCCGGTGGCGATGATGGTCAAGGAAAGTGTGAATCGGGCCTTCGAGGTCAGCCTGGCGGAGGGTGTACGTTTCGAACGTCGCGTGTTTCACGCGGCGTTCGCCAGCCATGACCAGAAGGAGGGCATGGCCGCGTTCATCGACAAGCGGCCACCCTCTTTCAAGGGCCGCTAGCGAGGTGAATCACGAGTCCGCCGCACAAGTGCGCCGTGATCTTCGTTGCGAAGCTGCGTTGCTACGCCTTGCGGCGGCGCTCTGCCTGACATCAAGAGTATCGCCCGAACTTGTGAGTCACCCCGCTAAGGAGCAGGCTGCAAACGCCCGACTTCCAGAAGCGCGACGTGCAGGTCCTGCTGCTCGCTGCGATGCAGGTGCTCGTACAGCGTCACACAGCGGCCCGGTTGGAGCAGGCACAACTGCCCCGGTGTACGGGCATACTCGACGGCCAGGCGCTGGCGATCGATGGGCGTCAGCCCCAGGCAGCCATTTTCGTCGCTGCGGCCCTCGAACAGCACATCCTCGGCATTCAGTCGCGAAAGGTGCTCCAGCCCCGGTTCGGCCATGCGCACGATGTACCAGACCTGTCGGCCTGGCGCGCATTCCGCTGTGTCGAGCCGCAGGTCCTGCAGGGCGGCCTGCAGAGGCTGCTGCCCCAGGCGCAGCGCCTGACTGCCCTGTACCCCGATACCCTGGTCGGTCATCGTCAGGGCTCCCGCCAGACCCTCCACGACCAGCTCCTGACAACCCCGTACCGTCAGGGACTGCCCGGCCTTCACTTGCAGCGCCTCGGGTAGCGTGCTCACTTCCTGGCCATCCAGCCACAGGCGTGGCGTAGCATGCTGCCCTGCTGCAGCGAGCAGGGCGCAGATCACCGGGCGGTCGGGGTCGTTGTCCAGGCAGGCTATCAGCACCCGGTCGCCCTCGCTCAGCCGGTGTCCCACAGGAATGCGTTCAACGGCCAGTTGTGCCCGTGGCCAGGTTGGCGGCATTGGTGCCGAGAGCTGCCAGTCGAAACGCACTGGCAGGCAACCGCTCGCATCAGGCGTACCGCCCATCAGCGTGGCAGGCTGCACACCGCTCGCCGGTGGCCTGGGGTGCTTGAGCTGGGGGCGGAAGGCATGCGTCCATTCGATCACTTCGAAGTGATTCACATAGTTGTCCAGGGCGTCCTCCTGCGTGCTCTCGGGTACTGCCAGCTGGGCAACGATCGCGGCGATGTCGTAGGGGTCATGGCCTTCGAAGACTTCAGGCTGGCGGCCGACGTGGCGCAGCCGGGTGACCAGCCAATGGTCATTGAAGCGCGGCTGCGAGTGCCCGACCACCCGTACCACCTGTCCGCAAGTCAGCGCCGCGTCGCGGCTCCACCCCTGCACTTGGCGGGTTTGCCCGCGAAGTCGTTCGAGACGCCGGGCACGACGTTGCAGGTCGCTGTCGGGACCCTGCCGTTCACAGGGCTGATTGTCAGCCTGTGCACAATGCTCGCCCGCTGGGCAGGCCAGTTCGCCAGGGCTGGCAGGCTCGGGCGTGGCGCTGCGGATGGTCAGGCTTTCGACGAGATCGCCAAGTGCCTGCCCGCTGGCCGGGCAGGGCCCTAGCGGCAAGGCGCTGGAGCGCTCGGCAAAGCTGCACGGGTCATCGGAAAACACCAGTTGTGTGTCGACGAAGCGGAAATAGAGTCCTTCCTCTTCGCACAGCCGCTGCAGCAGATGCAGGTCGCTTTCCCGATGCTGCATGCACAATGGGCGAGTCTGGTAGAGCCCTTGCAGGGCCTCGAAGCTGTAGTCCTGCACCGTGAAACCATGCTCGCCGAGCAGTCGTTCGATGATCTGCGGTGCGCTGAGATGGTGGAAAGCGCGCTGGCATGGCGGGCCATTCAGGCGCCCGAGTGCGGGACCCAGCGTCAGGCGGTAGTGGCTCAGGCAGGTGCCGGCGTAGACCTGGGTGACACGGGTGATCTCGCCTGACACGCCGGGGTGTCCGCCAGCGAGGGTCAGTCGGGCCTGGCGCCCGGTGAGGCGGGCGAGGTCCATGTGGGCTTCCCGGCTGATCAGCTCGACGTCGAAGCGCCAGGGTTCGTTGAGGGCTTCCTGGCCGGTGTAGCCGGCCACCTGCAGGTCGGGCAGGCAGCCGACGATCTTCAGGGTCATCGGCCAGGGGGGTACTTGGGTCATGCTGGGGACTCTGCATCCACGGGTTTTCAGGCTGCGAAGGGTACGAAATGCCGGGCGGCAAAAGCATGTTGGTGGGTTATTTCAGAAATGGACTACAGGTCTCGTTACGTGCCGGGTAATTGTCCAACACGACCCGGGCCGCTTTGCCAGGGGTTCCATCTGCGCGGCGGGCGTATAGAATGCTCGCCCTGTCCCCGGGTGTTCCGGGCAGTATCTTTTCAACGTCCTGTACCGAGGCGCGCCAAAGCGGTGCCCGAGCGGCGGGACGCCAGCGAATCAAGAGAGCAGACATGGGCGCACAGTGGAAAGCCAAACATAAAGAAGCGGCTGCCAATGCCAAGGGCAAGATTTTCGGCAAGCTGTCCAAGGAAATCATGGTCGCCGCCCGCGCCGGCGCCGATCCTGACATGAACTCGCGCCTGCGCCTGGTGGTGGAGCAGGCGAAGAAGGCTTCGATGCCGCGTGACACCCTGGAGCGGGCGATCAAGAAGGGTGCCGGCCTGCTGGGCGAGAGCGTGAGCTTCGAGCGCGTGACCTACGAAGGTTTTGCCCCGCACCGCGTGCCAGTGATCGTCGAGTGCCTTACCGACAACGTCAACCGCACCGTCGCGGAAATCCGCGTGCTGTTTCGCAAGGGGCAGCTGGGCGCTTCCGGCTCGGTGTCCTGGGATTTCCTGTACCAGGGCATGATCGAGGCCGTGGCCAACACCGAAGGCCTGGACCCCGAAGAAGCGGCCATCGAAGCCGGCGCTCAGGATTGCGAGATAGGCGAGGATGGGGTGGTGCTGTTCCTCACCGAGCCGACCGACCTCGACGCCGTGTGCAAGGCGCTGCCTGACCAGGGCTTCACCGTGCAATCCGCGCAACTGGGCTACCGGCCGAAGAACACCGTGGATGGCCTGAATGATGAACAGATGGCCGAGGTCGAGGCGTTTCTGGAAGCGCTCGACAACCATGACGACGTACAGAACATGTACGTGGGCCTGGCCTGAGGCCCGCTCACTGACACTTGGCGGTTTCGCTCACCAGGACCGTTGCGCTTGAAACCGCCGCCCCGCGCAGACAGGGTCTGTGGCGTCATGCCTCAGACAGTTGCAGCAGACGGCGATGTACCTCGTGCATCGCCGGTCGCGCCAGTACCTGGTCCTGTCGGCAGGCCTGTGCCAGTGCCTGCAGGCGGCTTTCGTCGCTGGCCGCCGGGCAGCGGTCGAGCAATTCCTGCAAGAGAATCCCGAAAGCCCTCACTTCGATCCGCTCCAGCGCCTGTGCCTGGGCAGCCGCAGGATGGAAGGCGGCTGCACCGAAATCACCCAGCAGGCACCGACCGTCTGGTTGCCAGAGAATGTTGTGTGCATACAGGTCGCCGTGGGTCAGCGAGCGCGCATGCAGGTGGGCCGTCACGGCGGCGATACCCGTGGCCAGGCGCATCAGCGCCGGCAGGTCGAGGGTCAGGTCCGCCGGGTAGCAGTCGCGGGTGCAGGAGTCCAGGCTGGGCGGCCCGGCCAGGTTGCTCCATTCCGGGTCGATCAGTCCCATGACCAGTCCGCGGCGCTGCTCGGGGTGATCGGTGATTTCTCCCAGAACGTCGATCAGCTGTGGATGCGTGGCGGCAGCCATGCAGGCCTGCATTTCGTCTAGAGGCGAGCCGTCACTGGTGAGCTCCCCTTTGTACAGTTTGATCGCGACCGGCCGTGAGCCTTCCTCGCTCTGCCACTGGCCCTGCTGGATGATGCCCGATGCGCCTTCCCCCAGCTGCTGGCTGACCGTCAACTGCCGCCAGGGTATGCGGCGAATGCGCGCCGGCGCCGGGCAGGTACTGAACGGATTGCCGGCGTGGGCAAGCCAGGCCAGTGCCGGCATGCTCAGCAGCCAGTCGGGCAGGGTGTACAGCCGATTGGAGGCGATGCGCAGCAGTTCCAGGCGGTGACAGTTCGCCAGGCTGGCCGGCAGGCTGCGCAGCCGGTTGCCCGCCAGCATCAGTTTTTGCAGGTCGCTGCAGTGGCCCAGTTGCTCAGGCAGGCTTTCCAGGTGGTTGTCGGTGAGGATCAGCCAGCGCAGGTGGGCGGGCAGCGCCTGGGGAGGTACATGTTCGATGCGATTGGCCTTGAAGCCGATCATGCTCAGCCGCTTGCAGCGTCCCAGCGCAGATGGCAGCTCGGTGAAACGGTTTTCCGAGGCGAACAGCACTTCGAGACGATGCAGTCGGTACAAGTCATCGGGTAGCTGATCCAGAGCGTTGCCGCTGAGGTTCAGCACGCGAAGCGTGTCGGCCAGCTCGAAGATTTCCGGCGGAAACTGCTCCAGGCCGCAGCTCAGGTCGAGGCGTTCGATACCGGCCAGGCGGCCGGCGCGCAGGTCTGCAAGGGTGTGCATCGGGCAAGTCGTCCAGCGAAGGAGGGCGGGGAATGCTGAGGGGCGGCCGGGGTCAGCGGCCGCCGCCTGATTCAGCGCAGGTCGTGCACCATGCGCGACAGTGTGGAGAGCACGTCAACGCCCAGCTTCTTCGAGCGCTCGCCAGACCAGCCGGTGCGCGGGTTGGGCGCATCGTCATGGTCCTTGAACGGCATTTCCAGGGTCAGTGCCAGGCATTGGTAGCGTTCGCCGACGCTATTGCAGGCCAGGGTCATGTTGGCCTGCCCCGGTGCACTGAGCGGGTACCCGTGCACGCTCTGGAAGTCCTTGGTGATGCTCTCCAGGGTTCTGCGGAACTGGGCTTCCAGCTCGGCCTGCTTCGGCGTGTAGCCAGGGTTGCCTTCGCAGGCGGCGGTGAATACATGTGGAATGTCTTCGTCGCCGTGGGCGTCGAGGAACATGTCGACACCATACTTTTCCATCTGCTGCTGGACGAAGTGCACCTCGGGAGTGTCTTCGGCATTGGCGTCCTGCCAGGCCCGGTTGAGGTCCTTGCCACGTGCGTTGGTGCGCAGGTGGCCGTGGAAGGCTCCGTCGGGGTTCATGTTCGGCACCAGATACAGATCGGCGGCGCTCAGCAGCTGCTGCAGGCTGGTGTCGGCAGGCGCTTGCAGGCGTTCGATGATGCCTTCCATGAACCACTCGGCCATGTGCTCGCCAGGGTGCTGCTGGGCGATGATCCAGATCTTGCGCTTGCCCGGTGCGCCATCGCCTTTGCGCAACAGCGGGATGCTGCGGCCCTCGACGCTCTGCCCGGTGGCCAGACGTTGGCAGCCGGCCTGTTGTTCTGCCTGGGTGATCAGCCGGTCATGGCGCGCGCGGCTATAGGGTTCGAAATAGGCGAACCAGACCTGCGGCCCCTCAGCCTCGTAGGTGAATGTCAGTGCCTGGCCGTCGAAGCTCGATGGCACGCGGAACCAGTCGTATCCGTTGGTGGAGGCGACGGCGTTGTAGCCGCGCCAGGCGTGGCCATAGCTGGAACCGCCGGCATTGCCGAGCCTGAAGGTGTAGCGCTGGCCTGGCACCAGGGCCTCGACCTTGAAGTGGAACCATTGGTAATGCGCGCTGTGGGTATCCGGGCGGATAGCCAGCTCGATGGCTGCCGGGTTACCGGCGTCGATGACTTCAATGTTGCCGCTGTCGAAATCGGCACGGATGATCGGACTCACGTGGTCTCCCTGTAGGCGCATGCACAGAACATGGCGGTTACTTTACAGGGATTGAGCCGCGCGGTTCAGTCGTGAATGGGTCATTGACGATCAGCTGAAGGTTTCCACGGCCGTCAGAAGGCTGCAGACGAACGTGACGGCCAGGCACCAGGCCAGTGTTCCCTTGGGTTTGCGGCGATGCCAGCCGCTGGCGCCCAATAGTGCCGCTGGGGTACGCAGGCGCTGCCACAGCCGTTCGCTGGCCTGAAAGGCGGCCAGGTGGGCCGGGTCGGCGTCCAGCCAGTGACGGAATTCGATTCGCTGGCTGGGTGTGGCCGAAGGGTTCTGCAGGTGGATGTACCAGGCATCGGCGCTGTCGTGGATGGCCAAGGGTGCAGCCGGATCTGCCAGGTGGCGATGGGCATGGCGCATGGCGCGCAGCATGGCGCGTTCCACCTTGGCGGCGTCTACCTGCATGAAGGCGGCGACTTCGGCATGCGAACGCTGCTCCAGCCGACAGAGCAGGAAGATCTGCCGGGTACGTCGCGACAGCTTGCGCAGTCGGCGGGCGAGTGCAAGGTCCTGCGTGCTGACGTCGGAGGCGGCCGGCCTGGAGCCCGGCAATGCAGACAAAATCTGGCTACTCATGGGCATCGCTCGTGGAGGGTCCTGGAAGAAAGGTCATGCCGAGGAGGTGGCATCCATAATTAAAACAGGCTAGTGCAACCGATAAGCATTCTCAAGTGTTAGACATGAACAATTGCCTGATTCCATCGTGTCGTGAGGAAGATTCTATGACCCGACAGGGTGAGCCTTTGTTATGCTGCGCGGCATATGCAGCACCTTCCGACTTCATTAGCCTGAAGCAGCGAAAAACCAAAAAAAAGACCCGGCAAAAAGCCGGGTCAAAAACCGTGATTAGCCTGATGAGGAGATAATCCTGGAGTCGACCTGTGACTCCGGGGTTACCCGCCAGTCTCGCGACCAGCGAGATAAATAATAATCATTATCATTTTTCGTTCAAGGCTTTTTCCGCATTGATTGAAATATACAATCCATCTGGCGTGATCGATGGAGTGTGTCTTTTCTAAAGTGGCGTGATGCCACTGCTTCCCCCTTCACTTTTTTCCTTATACCGCCTTGCGCTTCGCCGGGCGCTGCCCGCTGCCGCGCGTGGCTGGCGGGATGGGGTGCAGAAAGGGAATGACGAAAAGCACGAAGGGGAGCCTGGGCTCCCCTTCAAGGTTTCTTGGTATGCTCTTTTTGTTTTTCGGGTGGCCTGTTGTTGTTCTTGGTAGCCTGGCCCGTTCCTGCTTTGGCGACCCCCATGCGGGGTCAAGAGCAAACGTATTTTTTTGAGCGCTGATCGATCTTCGGTGAAAGATCCAACCTGTCGTGTAGCTGCCTTGGGCAGTCTTGTTGTTCTGTGACCGGTCGTGGGCACGCGGCCCGTGAAGCGATCGACTTCAAAAAAATCAGTTGGCTGCGTCTCTGTCCGTGTTGTTCTTGTTATGTCAGAGCCGGTGCATCTTGTTTTTATTGGGTTGCTGCGTTTCTTGTTCTTGTTATGCCTGTATCTAAGCAGATGCCGTGCCAGTTTTTTAAAATCCCCGAAAACCGGGGGCTTCACGCCACTCTCATCGGCTCTATCAACCTGTTCATCTGTCTGAAATGTTTCCGTGCTACCCGAACACCTGAGCAGATGCGTATGCAGGGTAACACCCTGTGACAAGCTGTCGCACGGCTAGCCCGACAGGCGTAGCGATGTCAAGGTGCTGCTTGCTCTTCGTTGATGGGAAAACGCTGGGAGGGGTTCGACATCCGGGGGCCTGATGTGCATCGGTGACCGGGCTTGGTGAAGATGTGCCGAACGGTCGGTCTCTTGTCGGCGTGGGGGTGTAAGGTAAGTGATGCAACACATCCGCTTTCTGGAGGTGAACATGAGCACTGCGATGCTGCACAAGATGCAAGTCAACGGCTACCAGGTGATCAGTGTGAACAACGGACCCTGGCGGGTCTGCACCGACCATGACCGGCTGGCCACTTTCAATACCCGCGATGAGGCGATGGCCTACGCGGTGTGTCTGCCGACCCGGACAGCCCGGCCAGATACCCATCACTGATCGCTAGGCCCCGGTCGTGGCAGTGGCCGGGGCCTTGGCAGATTTTCAACCGTTGCGGAACAGGAAGCTGTAGGCATTGAGCGCCGGCACGCCACCCAGGTGTGCATACAGCACGCGCGAGCCTTCGGGGAACTCGCCGTTGCGTACCTTATCGATCATCCCGTGCATGGATTTGCCCTCGTACACCGGGTCGGTCAATACGCCTTCGAGTCTGGCGCACAGGCGGATCGCCTCGAGCGTGCCCTCGTTCGGCAAACCGTATTCCGGTCCACCATAACGGGTGTCGAGTATCACGTCCTCGGCGGTGATGGGCTGGTCCAGCTCCACCAGTTCCGCGGTGTGCCGGGCAATGCGCAGGATCTGCGCATGGGTCTTCTCGGGCTTGGCCGAAGCGTCGATGCCGATCACGCGTCTGGCCCGGCCGTCTGCCGCGAAGCCGGCGACCATGCCCGCCTGGGTGCTGCCGGTCACCGAGCAGACCACGATGTAGTCAAAGGTGAACCCCAGAGCCTGCTCCTGGGCACGCACTTCTTCGGCGAAACCGACGAAACCCAGACCGCCATAAGGGTGTTCCGAGCAACCGGCCGGGATAGGGAACGGCTTGCCACCGGCAGCCCTGACATCGGCCATGGCCTGTTCCCAGCTGGGGCGGATACCGATATCGAAGCCTGCGGCGTCGAGCCTTACATCAGCCCCCATGATCCTGGACATCTCGATATTACCCACCCGGTCATAGACCGCATCGGAGTAGTTGACCCAGTTTTCCTGCACCAGTACGCACTTCATGCCCAGGTGCGCGGCAACCGCTGCGACCTGCCGGGTCTGGTTGGACTGGATGCCGCCGATCGACACCAGCGTGTCGTAGCCACCAGCCAGAGCCTCGGGAATCAGATATTCCAGCTTGCGCGTCTTGTTGCCGCCGAATGCCAGCCCACTGTTGCAGTCTTCGCGTTTGGCATACAGCTCGACCTTGCCGCCCAGATGTTCGCTCAGGCGCTTGAGCGGGGTGATTGGCGAAGGTCCGAAGGTGAGGGGATAGCGCGGGAATTTCTCAAGGTTCATGGCACGGCTCCATCGTCTGATTGCGATGCCTTGAAGCCTAGAAAAGATCGTCAAAAAGCGGATTGCAAAAAATGCGATGAAAAAATAACAAAAGTCAGCTTATCTTTGATTGACGAAATATAAGTTCGTGGAAAGGCTAATGAAAGCAACAAATGAAACTTCCGTGGCTTTGGATCGCACGGACAAGGCCATCCTGCGGCTGCTGCAGCGCGATGCCTCGATCTCCAACGTGGCGCTGGCCGCCAAGGTCAATCTCAGCCCACCTGCCTGTCTGCGACGGGTCGAGCGCCTCAAGGAGACCGGGGTTATCCGCAGCACGGTCGCGCTGCTCGATGGTGAGCGCCTGGACGCGGGCATGGTGGTTTTGATCGGCGTAGTACTGGATCGCTCCACACCTGAGTCGTTCGCGCAATTCGAGGCCGCCGTACAGAAGGTCTCCGGCTGTATGGAAGTGCACGTGGTGACGGGGGAGTTCGATTACTTCGTGCTGTTGCGCACCCGCGACAACCAGAGCTTCAACCGTCTGCATGCCGAGCAATTACTTTACCTGCCCGGTGTCCGGCAGATCCGCTCGTTCATGGGCTTGCGCCAAGTGCTGTCGACTACCCAGCTGTCGTTCTGAGCGAACAGGTTTGCGGGGGAGGCAGGGCGATCAGCATCGGGTGCTGGCAGAGCATGGCGCAGGTTCGGGCTGTCGCTCAGCTGCAGGCTTCGCTGGCGATATAGGCAGCTGTCGAATCGGGAATGACCGGCAGCATGCCAACAGAGGGGCTTGCAGCGTGCAGGGCCTGTAGGCTTTCACCGGTGCCCAGCAACGCTACGGTATGGCGCTCGCAGTTGTACATCAGGCGTGAATACAGCGTCCCCAGTAACCCATCGCGACGAGTGACCACCACGCGCTGCTGGGCATGGCCGGATTTCTCCAACAGGGCATGCCGGGCATTCGGGTCGTGGGGAACGTCGATATTGCGTTCGCTCGCCTGGACGGCCAGACCTGGCATAAGAAGGGTCAGGGTGAGAATCAGGGCTTTCATCGGTGCCTCCTGCGGATGAGATGACGCGCCGTGCGTGGTTAGAAAATATGGGATCCAAAACACTGGGCGCAGTACCGTTCATCGGCGCTGTCGCGTGCGTTCTTGAGCGACTCGCAGCCTTGGAGTCTTTTCTTCGAACAGTCAGCGAGTTAGCTGTGCAAGACGATCTGCGACGGACCGTTGGAGCTGCAGTGGCGCGGCGATTTCCGATGGATGGCAGATTGCCTTGCCTGCATGTCGGTGATGACCGCTCGTCAGGGGTTCAGGGCAACGTGCTGAACGATGCCGGGGGGCGCAAGGCCACAAACAGGGTCACTCCCACCTTTGAAAGGAGCATTCCCATGGCTGACTATCCTCGTCCACCCTTCCCGAAACAGACCCAGCCGGTGCCCGGTAGCCAGGGCCGCATGGATCCTTACCCCGACTGCGGCGAAGAGCGTTATGTAGGCGCTGGCAAGCTGCAGGGCAAGGTCGCGCTGATCACCGGTGCCGACAGCGGTATCGGTCGTGCGGTGGCCATCGCCTTCGCTCGTGAAGGTGCCGATGTCGCCATCGGTTATCTGGATGAGCATGAAGATGCCCAGGAGACCGCCCGCTGGGTGGAGCGGGCAGGGCGCCAGTGCCTGCTGCTGCCGGGCGACCTGGCCGACAAGGCGGTGTGCCGAGAAATCGTCGACAAGACCGTTGCGCAGTTCGGCCGCCTCGATGTGCTGGTCAACAACGCCGCGTTCCAGATGACCCATGAGCGCTTCGAAGACATTCCTGACGATGAATGGGTGCGCACTTTCGATATCAACATCACCGCGATGTTTCGCATCTGCCAGGCAGCCGTACCACACATGCAGCCTGGGGCGTCGATCATCAACACCAGTTCGGTGAATTCCGATATGCCCAAGCCGAACCTGTTGCCCTACGCGACCACCAAGGGCGCCATCGCCAATTTCACCGGCGGGCTGGCGCAACTGCTAGGTGAACGTGGCATCCGGGTCAACAGTGTGGCGCCCGGGCCGATCTGGACACCGTTGATTCCGGCGACCATGCCCGCCGAAGAGGTCGAGCAGTTCGGCAGCAATACACCGCTGGGGCGCCCCGGTCAGCCTGTGGAAGTGGCGCCGTTGTATGTGCTGCTGGCCAGCGACGAGGGCAGTTACTTGTCTGGCGAGCGCTTCGGGGTGACCGGTGGGCGGCCGATTCTCTGAGTCCACTTGATCTGCGTGGCAACGTCCCCATGTAGAGAAAGACACGCGATTCTACTTGCAACCTGCCAATGGAGATGTGCGATGTATCCTGATGTACAGCTGTATATAGATGGCCAGTGGCGTGCCGCTCGCGAAGGCCGAACCCAGCCTGTAGTCAACCCGGCCACCGGGAAAGTCATCGGTCAGGTCGCCCATGCCGACATCGCCGACCTGGACGACGCACTCGCCGCTGCCGAGCGCGGTTTCGCCACCTGGCGTGCCACGCCGGCTTTCGAGCGCTACAAGATCATGCGCCAGGCCGCCGTGCTGATGCGCGAGCGTGCCGACGCCATAGCCAGGATTATGACCCAGGAGCAGGGCAAGCCGCTCGCTGAAGCACGTGCCGAGACCCTCTCGGCGGCCGATATCATCGACTGGCTGGCCGAAGAAGGCCGGCGCAGCTACGGTCGTCTGGTTCCGTCGCGCAATGCCAGCGTCGAGCAGAAGGTCATCAAGGAGCCGGTAGGCCCTGTCGCGGCGTTCACGCCCTGGAACTTCCCCATCAACCAAGTGGTGCGCAAGCTGTCGTCGGCCCTGGCGGCCGGTTGCTCGATCATCGTCAAGGCTCCGGAAGAAACCCCGGCATCGCCGGCTGAGCTGATCCGTGCGTTCCATGACGCCGGTGTGCCGGCTGGGGTGATCGGTCTGGTGTATGGCGACCCGGCGCAGATCTCCGGCTACCTGATTCCTCATCCGGTCATCCGCAAGGTCACCTTCACCGGCTCCACGCCGGTGGGCAAGCAACTGGCGGCATTGGCCGGACAACACATGAAGCGCGCGACCATGGAGTTGGGGGGCCACGCCCCGGCACTGGTGTTCGCCGATGCCGACCTGGATCTGGCTGCACGTACCCTGGCCACCGCCAAGTTCCGCAATGCCGGGCAGGTCTGCGTGTCGCCAACGCGCATACTGGTGCAGCGCCCGGTTTTCGAGCAATTCGTCGAGAAGTTCGTCGGCCTGACCCGTGAGGTACAGGTGGGCGATGGTTTGGACAGCACCACCACCATGGGGCCGTTGGCCAACGAGCGTCGGGCGCCGGCGCTGCGCGAGCTGGTCGAAGATGCGGTCCGCCAGGGCGCGAAGCTGGAGACCGGCGGCAAGGCCATCGAGGGCGATGGCTGGTTCTTCGAACCGACGGTGCTCAGCGGGCTGACTCCCGCGATGCGCATCATGAACGACGAGCCGTTCGGTCCCGTGGCCTTGCTGGTACCTTTCGACAGCGTGGAGGAAGCGATTGCCGAATCCAACCGCGTGCCATACGGGCTGGCGTCCTACGCCTTCACCACTTCGATCAAGACCGCCCAGGCGCTCAGCTATGGCATCGAGGCCGGTATGCTGAGCATCAACCATCAGGGTATCGGCCTGCCGGAGGTGCCGTTCGGTGGCATCAAGGATTCCGGTTATGGCTCTGAAGGGGGGACCGAGGCCATCGAGGCCTACCTAAACACCAAGCTGGTCACGCAGTTCGGCTGACCGCCAGCGTAAAACGCCAGCGGCCCGGGGAGTGAGGCTCCCCGGGCCGCTGGCGTTTCAGAACAGGATCATTCCTTGGCCTGTTGCAGGCCGTTCTGGCGGATCGACAGGTTCTTTTCCTTCTTGTATTGCAGGGCCACCGCCGGCACCGGGCCGCTCTGTCCGGTTTCCAGCCAGCGGCGCAGGCGTGCTGCATCGGCGAAGTGAGTCTGCTTGCCGAATGCGTCGAGGATCACCACCGACACCGGACGCTTGGCCATGCTGGTCAGCAACACCAGACAATGGCCGGCCTGATTGGTGAAGCCGGTCTTGGTCAGGCGAATGTCCCAGTTGTCACGATGCACCAGGTGGTCGGTATTGCGAAAACCCAGGGTGTAGGTGGGCTTGGTGAAACGCACGGTCTTCTCTTCGGTGGTGCTCAGCTCGCTGAGCAGCGGGTATTTGCGCGCCTCCATGATCAGTTTGGTAAGGTCGCGTGCGGTCGACACGTTGTACACCGACAGCCCGGTCGGCTCCACGTAGGCGGTGTGCTTCATGCCCAGGGCCTTGGCTTTGGCGTTCATTGCCTGGATGAAGGCGGGGTAACCGCCCGGATAGCTGTGCGCCAGGCTCGCTGCTGCGCGGTTTTCCGAGGACATCAGGGTGATCAGCAACATGTCGCGCCGACTCAGTTGGCTGCCCAGCTTGACGCGGGAAAATACGCCTTTCATTTCCTTGGTCTGGGAAATGTCGACGGGAATGACTTCATCCATCGACTGCTTGGCATCCAGCACGACCATGGCGGTCATCAACTTGGTCACTGAGGCGATGGGTACCACGACATCGGGGTTGCTGGAATAGATGACCTTGTTGGTCTGCAGGTCGACGACCATGGTGCTGCCCGAGGCCAGATGCAGATTGGCCGGGTCGCGATTCAGTGCAGCAGGCTCGCTGGCCTGTGCGCTTGCGAACAGGGGGCTGGTAACGGCAAGCAGGATGCTCAATACACAAATACGGATTTTCAAGAACAACACTCACTCGGTAGTGTGCGTGGATGCACGACGGCAGGGGCATAAGGCGTGCATTCTAGAAGCAGCCTTCGACTAAAGTCGATGGGCGTAGCCTGCAATTGCCGCGCTGCCGGATAAATAGCCTGTTCATTCAGACACTGTTAAGTAGGCAACAAGTATTTGCTCACGATAGCCGCTTATTACCTGGGCCGCCGGCCATGGCCGCGATCCAGACCCGTGGCGGTCGGCACAGTCGGGGTATTGCAATAAGCACGCGGGTATTTCGATAGTCATGGCGCGCGGCACCTGCAGCGATTAGCATCCACGCCATTCGAAGAACTTGGAAGTAAGGAGTCGGGTAATGCCCAAAGGGTTGGTCGGCAAGGATTACATGCTCCTGGTCATCGCAGCGATAGCTTTGACGGTACTCATGCTGGGAGCGGGCTTTTTCATCAAGCCGGTGGACTGGGCGGGCTGGGTGCAGGCCACGGGCGTGGTCGTCGCGCTGCTGATGGCCGTGGCGGTACCGGCGATTCAACGTGCCCAGCAGGCCAGGGAAGCGCAGCGACAACTGCGCGAACGAGAAATCGGCTATGCCCGGCGGGTCCAGTATCTGTGTGCGGAGCTGACCGAGATGCAGGGGCGCATCAACCTTAACCTGATGCACCTGCGGGCCAGTGACCGGCATCATCTCAAGTTCATGCTGCAGGATTATCTGCACCGTCTGTTCGAGTCCCACAAGCACGATCTCAACGACGACCGTATTGTCGTGGTCCACGAGTTGCGCCAGGTGGCTGGAGACCTGATCGACGAACTGGAAAGCGGTCGTAGCGACCGCACCGTGTACGCCGCTGTGGAGCGGCGTCTGCAGAAGCTGGCACAGCGTTGTCAGATCATCGTGGTCATCGCCGAGCGTCTCTAGCGGGCGTGTTCAGCTGTTCAGCACGTGGCTGGCCAGCTGCAGGTGCCGGGCCTGGGCGACCGGCAGCGAGGTGAATGGACCGTCGACGGGCTCGCCGTCACGCATCAGGTACCAGCAGGCCAGCAGCCCCCGTTCACGCAATGAGGCGGGGACGGCGCTGCCGACCACCGACATGATTTGAACCTTGCTCATGGATGCCTCCGTCAATCGATGGCTTCACTCTACGCAAGGGTCCCGGCAGGCAGAAATCAACCTGCTCGATAGTGGTCATTGATCCATGTATTGGCCCGCGGACGGTCAACGGTAAGTGTTGTCTGACGCCGCAGGAACGGCTTCAGCCGTCCGGCCTGATTGACGGTCGTGCGGCTGAAAAAGGAAACCCCGCCAGAGGGCGGGGTTCCAGGGTGTCTTCACCAGCGGTGAGGAGGGCCGTAGTAGGCCGGTGGTGGTGGCGGACCGTAGTGACGGTAGTAGACCGGCGCTGGATAGCGTTCCACGACCTCGTATACCGGTGCCGGCTGATAATAGACCGGTGGAGGCGGCGGTGCGTAGTACACGGTGCGCGGCTGGACGTAGACCGGCTCGCGCTCGACGTAGACCGTACGGTCGTGGCTGTTGGCCACGGCGGCACCCACCACGGCGGCGCCGACAATCGCTCCCGCTATCGCCGGACCTCCCCAGCCTCGGCCGCCCGCATTGGCTTGAGTCGCCAGAGCGAGGGCACCTACTAACAGGGCGATCTTGGGTAAATGACGAATCATGACGGTAGTTCCTCGGCTTTCGACCCGTTGTCGCACGGCACCAGGCTCTGGTGCTGCCACGGGGTTAATACTAAGACCACGAAAGTGTTCAATCTGCGAAGCCGTAAAGTAAAGTTTGTGTAAGGTCGTGGGACAGGTCGACAAACGGCTGTCTGCTTCGTTCGTCGCTGCCAGTTTACGCCTGCGCCGCAGCTTTAATCCAATACCGTTCGGGAGATTCATATGCCCATTACTGCCAGCAGGGACACCGTGCTCTGTATGTCCCTCGCCGCTCGCCCGGGCAACTTCGGGGTGCGTTTTCACAACTTCCTGTACCGCGAACTGCAACTTGACTATTACTACAAGGCCTTCGCCCCCCACTGACTTGCCTGGCGCAGTGGCCGGCATGCGCGCATTGGGTATCCGGGGCTGTGGTGTGTCCATGCCGTTCAAGGAAGCCTGCATCGAACTGGTCGATGAACTGGACGCGTCGGCGGCGGCCATCGACTCGATCAACACCATCGTCAATACCGCTGGTCATCTCAAGGCCTACAACACCGATTACATCGCTGTGGCGCAGTTGCTCGACAGCCATGCGGTGCCGCGTACGCCCTTCGCCTTGCGTGGCAGTGGCGGCATGGCCAAGGCCGTGGCCTGCGCCATGCGTGATGCCGGCTTCGACGAGGGTCTGATCGTCGCTCGCAATGAGCGCGCTGGCCGGCAGCTGGCCGAGACCTGCGGCCTGCGCTGGCAGCCGACGCTGGGCGATGAGTGCCCGCCGTTGCTGGTGAATGTCACGCCCTTGGGGATGGCTGGGGACTGTGCCGACGAACTGGCCTTCGAGATGCAGGCCATCGAGGCGGCCGATACGCTTTTTGACGTGGTCGCCACGCCAGCGTTGACGCCACTGATCCAGGCAGGCCAGCGACTGGGCAAGCGCCTGATCACGGGTGACCAGGTGGCGGCCATTCAGGCGCTGGAGCAGTTCGTTCTGTACACCGGCGTGCGTCCGAGCGACGAGCAGTACCAGCGGGCGGCAGCGTTCGCTCGCGGCTGAATTCAGCCTTCCAGGCGTGCCAGGCGTTCTTCGAGCGCCGCAATGCGCGCCTCTAGCTCATCGAGGCGGTCGCTGCTGGCTGAGGCAAAGCGTTCCGGGGCGCTCTGCCGCTGACTGAGCAGTTCCTGCAGGTCTTCTTCGCTGCCCAGGCTGTGCATGTAGCGGTCTTCACGCTGGCCGCCCTGGCGCGGCAGGAGAATCGCCAGGCCACGGGCGATCAGGCGTTCGAGTTGGTGGACGACCTGACCGGCATCGTCGAAGTCGTGCATGCGCTGGCTGCGGGTCAGCAGTTCGTTGACGGTCTGCGGGCCGCGTAACAACAGCAGGCCGGTGAGGATCAGTTGGGCCGGCACCAATTCCAGGTGCCGATCGACGCGGTGCTCCCAGCGGTCGGCGCGGCTACCCATGACCAGGCGCGCCAGCCCGAGGTTTTCGAGGCTGCGCAGCGCCTGCCCGACCTGCGCCTGGGTCAGGTTCATCACCGGCTCGCGGCTGGTCTTCTGATTACAGGCCAGCATCAGAGCGTTGAGCGTAAGAGGGTAGTTTTCCGGGCTGGTGGCCTGCTTTTCGATCAGGCTGCCGAGAATCCTGACCTGGACGGCGTCCAGTTGCAGGGCTTCGGTGGTTTCGGCTGGGATGGACGGCGTGGACATGGGCGCTTCCTGAGCAGTTGCAGGCTGCCAGTCTATTGCAAAGGCGCAGCCGTGTGCAGTTTGGAAAGGGGGCTGAAAGGGCTGCGTCATAAGGGGGCTGCAGATGACTCTCGCGCAGAGGCAGCGTGAATGAGGCGAAATGACCTGTTCCAGGGTGTTGCGCTAAAGTGGGGCGGCGATTTGGCGTGACGGGATCGCCCCCCCCCTTGTTGTCGGACTCAGCGAGTCAGGGCATCAGTCGCGTTCAAAGCGCCATTTGTCATTGACCAGGTTTTTGCCTTCAATGTGCATCGTGCCGTTGAAGGTCATGCCAGTGAAAATCACATTGTCGCCGCTGACCTCGTAAGTGCCGCTGGCGCCTGTTTCGAAGGAGAACTTTTCCTTGCCC
The DNA here is from genome assembly GCF_913777995.1 of uncultured Pseudomonas sp. GTDB lineage: Bacteria > Pseudomonadota > Gammaproteobacteria > Pseudomonadales > Pseudomonadaceae > Aquipseudomonas. The sequence goes on from NZ_CAJYVE010000019.1 coordinate 51,617, forward strand.
AAGGTCAGCTTGACGCCCTTCACCGGGCCGGAAGCGACGGTGTAGGTGCCCTCGACGGATTTGCCGCAGGCGGCCAGAAGCAGGGAAGTCAGGAGAACGGCGGAGATTTTCAGGCGGGAAGCGACTTTCATCGTGCTTTAGTTCCTTTTAGTAAATAAGTTGCAAATTGTAACAGAATGGACAGCGAGTAGAGGCGCTTCGCAAGGTACGAGGGCCGACCCGATCGCAGGTACCCTGATTCATCGTTCCTTGCCGGGCGCTTGTTCCCGACGTCTGTGTTAAGGGTGTTCCTGGATGCCGAGCGCGTCGATGCGTGGCGGTCATACCGACAGCATCGCCGAGCCGCATGTTCCACCTGCCGTTCTTCGCCGGGCTGCGTGCCTGGCGTTTCACCTGACGCCCTCAACCGGGTGGTGTCTGTATCTGGAGTTTTTCCATGTTGCCCGTCTATCTGTTGTCGGCCGCCGGCTTTACGGTGGTGACCACGGAGTTCGTCATCGTTGGGCTGTTGCCGGCCCTGGCCAGGGACCTTGAGGTGTCGATTTCCCAGGCCGGTCTGCTAGTCACCCTGTTCGCCTTCACCGTTGCAGCGCTCGGCCCGCTGTTGACCGCCTACTTTTCCCGTTTCGAACGCAAGCGGTTGTTCATCGGTATGCTGCTGGTGTTCGGGGCGTCCAACCTGCTCGCGTCCTCGGCCCCCAGTTATGGGGTCATGGCCCTGGCACGGCTGCTGCCGGCCTTGGCCTTACCGGTGTTCTGGTCGCTGGCCAGCGAAACGGTCGTTAACCTGGCCGGCCCGGACCAGGCCGGACGCGCTGTGGCGCGATTCGGCGTAGGCATCATCCTGGCCATGGTGTTCGGCATTCCGGTCGGTACGCTGATCAGCGATGCCTTCGGCTGGCGCGCAGCGTTCGCGGTAGTGGGCGCGCTGGCGCTGCTCAAGGCCTGCTCATTGGTGATCTGGCTGCCTGCCAGTCAGCCTTTTGCGCCCGCCTCGATGCGCAGGCAGCTCGGGCTGTTGCGCAGTCCGCGACTGCTGGGGCACGTGTTGTTGTCGGTGCTGGTATTCAGCGGCATGTTCACGGCGTACACCTACCTGGCCGACATCCTCGAACGCCTGGCGGGTTTCGATGGTGCGTTGGTGGGGTGGTGCCTGATGGGTTTCGGTGCGGTGGGCCTGTTGGGCAACGCCTGGGGTGGGCGGATGGTCGACAGGCACCCGTTGCTGGCCAGCCTGTTCTTCTGCGTGCTGCTGGCCACCGGTGTGCTGGCGGTGGTGCCCAGCATCGGTTCGCTACCGGCACTGGCGGCGACGCTGGCCCTGTGGGGCATCACTCAGGCTGCGCTGTTTCTCGTCTGCCACGTACGGCTGATGAAGGCCGCGCCCCAGGCGCCGGCCTTTGCCGCTTCGCTGAATGTGGCCGGGGGTAATCTGGGCATCGGCCTGGGGGCGCTGATCGGTGGTCGGGTCATCGACAACCTGGGGCTGGCCAGCGTCGGTATGGTGGCGGCGCTGATCATCGGCCTGTCGGTGCTGCTTGCCCTGGCCATGCTCAAAGACGCCGGGCGCCTGCCGGCGTAACGCCAGGTCAGTCGCTGAACAGCTCGCTGCGCGCCGCCTCGGTGATCGCGACCACGCCGGGGTGACTGACCTTGCGCTCCACGGTGATGGCGTAGAACGACTCGCTTACCGCATCGGTCTGGCCGATCAGCCGTACGCCGTATTGCGCCTGCACTTCGCTGGCAATCACGCTAGGCGCCACAAATACGCCGCTGCCGGAGCGGCCGAAGGCTTGCATCAGCGCGCTGTCGTCGAACTCGCCGATGATTCGCGGCCTGAGTTTGTGTTCCGCGAACCAGCGCATCAACCGCCCGCGTACCACCGTGTCCTGGCCGGGGATCAGCAGGGGAGCGTTGTCCAGGTTCGCCGGGAAGTCGCCGGCAAGGCGTTGCTCGACCGCTTCGGTGGCGAAGAAGCTCACCCCGCATTCACCCAGTTTCTGACTGTGCCCACGGATGTCCAGGTGCGGTGGCATGGGACTGTCGGAAACCACCATGTCCAGGCGCTGGATGGCCAGGTCAGCCAGCAGCCTTTCCAGCTTGTCTTCGCGGCAGGTGATGCGGATCGGTTCGTTCAGCTGCATGGTGGGGGCGATCAGGCGGTAGACGATGGACTTGGGCACCACATCGGCCACGCCGATGCGAAACAGCGTGTGCTGCTCGCCCGGCTGCGAGCGCAGCAGGCTTTCCAGCTCATGGCCCAGCTGGAACATCTGTTCGGCGTAGGGCAGGGCCAGGCGTCCGGCTTCGGTCAGCTCCAGCTGGCGGCCAACGCGCTGGAAAAGGTCCACGCCCAGGCTGTCTTCCAGCAGGCTGATCTGCCCGCTGATGGTCTGTGCGGTGAGGTTCAACTGCTCGCAGGCGCGCACGATGCTGCCGGTGCGGGCGACCACCCAGAAGTAGTGCAGCTGACGATAATTGAGCATGACGATCATCACTTCGTAAAAACCGAAGTATATAACTTGTAAATACGAATTTTCCGGATGTTTCAAGCTGGCTAGAATCGCCTCAACGCCGCGGCACTCATCCATCGCCCGGCAGCAGAGATCGAGGACGTCATGAAAAGCGCTCTATACATAGCACTGTTGGCAGGCTCGCTGGTCGTAGTCAGTGGTTGTGATCAGGTCGAGTCGTCCGGCAAGCAGTTGCTCGACACGGCGGCCGAGTCGGCCAGGCAGGCCGTCGACGATACGCACAAGGCGGCTACCAAGGCCCTGGAAGATGCCCGTCAGGAGCTGTCGGTGCTTGAGCCGGCAGACAAGCCCGAGCCGAAGGCCGAGCAGGCCGGCAAGGACAGCTGATTCACCCACTTGAACACACGCAGGATATAAGTCATGGAATACCTGTTGGAACTTGCAACAAGTCCCGCGGCCTGGGTGGCGCTGGCAACACTGGTGGTCATGGAAGTCGTGCTCGGCATCGATAACCTGATCTTCATTTCGATCCTCACCAACAAGCTTCCCGAGCATCAGCGCGCCAAGGCGCGTCGGCTGGGCATCGGCATGGCACTGTTCATGCGTCTGGGCCTGCTCAGCACCGTGGCGTGGATCGTCCAGCTCACCGAGCCGGTACTGGAAGTGTTTGGTCAGATGTTCTCCTGGAAGGACATGATCCTCATCGCCGGTGGCCTGTTCCTGGTCTGGAAGGCGACCACCGAGATCCACCACAGCATGGAACACAGCGCCGAGAAGGAGGCATCGGTGGGTGGCAAGGTCACTCTGAACATGGGCGCGGCCATTACACAGATCCTCATGCTTGATCTGGTGTTCTCCATCGACAGCATCATCACGGCGGTGGGCATGACCGAACACTTGCCGATCATGATCATTGCCGTGGTCAGTGCCGTGGTGGTCATGCTGGTGGCAGCCGACCCGTTGGCCAAGTTCATCCATGACAACCCTACGGTGGTGATGCTGGCCCTGGGGTTTCTGATCATGATCGGCATGACGCTGATTGCCGAGGGCTTCGGAGCCCATGTGCCCAAGGGCTACGTGTACGCCGCCATGAGCTTCTCGGCGCTGATCGAACTGCTCAACATGATGGCCCGCCGTGCCAGGCGCAAGCGAGGTGAGGCAGCCTGAGCCTGAGGCTGTCGAGGCGGAAAAAGAAACGGTCGGTTCCGTGACGCGGAACCGACCGTTTTACCTACAGGGGGCTGGATAAGGATCAGTGAGCCGTCACAGGCCGTTGCGCGTGCGGTCTTGCAGGTTGTGGGCGAACCTGCGGCGCCTGGCGGTTGGACTGTTGATGGCGGCGAGCGATGCGCAACACGCCCCACAGCATGGCGCAGGCCACGGCCAGCCAGGCGGCGATCAACATCACGATGGTCATTTCCAGGCTCATAGAAAGTGCCTCCACGGTTGCTGCAATCTGTTGCAGTCCTGATAAATGACAGTCTAGCCCGCCCGGTGTTTCGTCAATTTGACCAGCGGCCCCTGGCTTCGAATCTTTTGATCTATGCGGGGCAGGGGACTGCACTGTCAGGCTATACCGGGGCCGACAGGCGCTCTATGATCGGCGCCTGTACCTGGCCGACGGGTGTCGGGTGTCGTCAAGCAAGTGAGGGAACATGCAGTCGGTTGTCATTTCATCGCGTTCGGCCCTGAAGATGCTCGCTATCCTGGCGTTGACGGCGGTTGCCGGGTGTTCATCGCCGCACCGCCTGGCGGCGATCCCGCCCGATCCTCAAGGCCTGCCGGACCGGGTTGAACTCAAGGCCGTACCGGTGTTTCGTGGCAATGTCTTCCAGAGCGGCCCCGCGTCACTGGCCAGCATGCTTGGCAGTCAGCAGGTGGCGACCACGCCCGGGCTGCTGGAAAAGAACCTGCAGCTGCCGCAGGCCGAACACCAGCTGGAGCAGAACCTGCAAAGGGTCGCCCGGGAATATGGTTTCGTGGTCTACCCGTTGGGCGACGACTTCCATGACCTGATGACCCAGGTGGCGGCCGGCTACCCGGTACTGGTCCGTTTCGACGCCGGACCCTTGCTGTTCAGTAAGCCTCGCTATGGCGTGCTGCTCGGTTATGACCGCTTTCGCGATACGGTGGTGCTGCAATCGGGCATGAGCGCGCGGCAGTCGATGAGCTTCTCCAGCTTCACCTCGGCCTGGAAAAGCGCCGGCCATTGGGCGGTGCTGATCCAGAATGCCCGGCAGTTGCCGGCCAAGGTCGATGCGCAGCGCTGGTTGCGGGCGGCCGATGAACTGGCCAGGGCCGGTCAGGAGCAGGCGGCGGCCGAAGCGCGCAAGACTCTGGCCCGGCAGGCCAATTGATGAGGCATGGCCCTGGCATCGCACCGCTTGGCTTAAAAAGTTTTCGGTTTTCAGTAAGTTAGCCAAAAAAGTCGTTGACAGGGTCGCGGATATCCGTAGAATGCGCCCCACAGCAGGCACATAGCTCAGTTGGTTAGAGCACCACCTTGACATGGTGGGGGTCGTTGGTTCGAGTCCAATTGTGCCTACCAGATTTATCAACCTCATGGTTGTGAGAAAGGGGCGATCCGCAAGGGTCGCCCTTTTTGTATGCGCCGTTCAGGCGGCGAGCGTTTCGATGATCCTCTTCCTCTAGCGTTCAAGCGTCCTGCCATTTCGCGGTGTGCGGCTTTTCCCCAGTGGACAGGGCCTAGTGCCTACTGGCAGCCTGAGCGACCTGTCGGCTTCGGGTGTGCCCGTGAAACGTGATCTTCACCTCGTCATCGTGTTGTTGCTGGTCGTGTGCCTGTCACTGACCTTCATGACCGGCTGGAAACTGGTCGCCGCGCGCAAGGCGATCATCAACAATGTCAATGTGAATGGCCTGAACCTGGCGCAGGCGCTTGCCACCTACTCGGAAGGCGTCGTCCGTCAGGGGGCGATGTTGCTCAATGGCGTGGTGGAGCGGATCGAAACCGAAGGTGCTGGTAGTGGGGCGCTCGAGCGGCTGGACAGGCTACTGCTTCTTCAGCAGCGGGCCATGCCTCAGCTCACCGGTGTCACCTTGCTGGATCGCCACGGCAATGAGATCGTCTCGTCGAATGTCGGGCACCGCCAGGCGGTCAGCGGTGCCGAACGTGCCTACTTCATCCACCACCGGCAGAATCCTTCGCAGGACATCTTCCTGGGGCCACCCATTCTCGACCGGTCCGGTCGTGAGTGGGTAATGACCATCAGTCGTCGCATCAACGATCCCCAGGGAGCTTTCATGGGGGTGGCGGTGGCGACCCTGGGGGTGAAGAACTTCCTTGATCTGTTCGGTCGCATCGACGTCGGCGAGAACGGCAGCATTTCGCTGGCGCTCAGCAATGGTCAACTATTGGTGCGTTATCCCTTCCGCGACCAGGATGTGGGGCGTGACTTTTCACGCTCGCCGGTGTTCCGGGAATATTTCGAAGACCGCAAGGAAGGAACGGCGGTCTATGCGTCGAGCCTGGACCACATCGAGCGCTTTGCGGCCTTTCGTCGCAGCGATAACCTGCCGCTGATAGTCACCGTCGCCCGTGAAACGAGCGAGGTGTTGCGGGGCTGGCGTCTCGATGCGCTGTGGTCGCTCCTCGTTCTGGCTGCGCTGATCCTGTTTACCATGGCCGTAGGCTGGGCTTTGTGGCGACACACCCGGCAGCGCATAGCCAACGAAGCTCGTCTGCATATCGCCGGCCAGGAACTGTTGAGTACCAACTTGACACTCGAACAGCTGGCGTTGCGTGACCCGTTGACCGGTCTGGCCAACCGGCGTGGCTTTGACGAGGCGCTGCGCATGGAGGTGGGGCGTGCCCGGCGAGAGGGCGGCTCGTTGGCGCTGCTGTTGGTCGATATCGACTTTTTCAAGCGCTTCAATGACACCCTGGGGCATGTGGCCGGGGACGAGTGCCTGCGCAAGGTGGGAGAGATGATGGGGGCATGCCTGCGTCGGCCCGCCGATCTGGCGGCGCGCTATGGTGGCGAGGAACTGGCGCTGTTGCTGCCCGGCACCTCGCTGGACGGTGCTCGACTCGTTGCCGAGGAGGTGCTCGTGCAGTTGCGCCGGCTCTCGATCACGCACCCGGCCAGCCCTTACGAGCGCGTCACGGCCAGCATCGGCATTGCCTGTTTCAGTGGTGCGCAATTGCAAGATGAGGTGTCGCAGCTTGTCCAGGCGGCAGACCAGGCCTTGTACCGCGCCAAGGCCGGCGGCCGGAATCGTTGCGAGAGCTGGCAGCCGGTGGAGATGCTTGAAGACTGATTGCCGATGGAGGGGGGGGCGCCTGGCATGTCGGAACGCTGAGCCCGGCTGGCGGTTTTTCCAGGCACTCGTGAAAAAATCCGCTTTTTCAGTGGCTTAGTAAGAAAAAGTCGTTGACAGGGTTGGGAATCTCCGTAGAATGCCGCCTCACAGCAGGCACGTAGCTCAGTTGGTTAGAGCACCACCTTGACATGGTGGGGGTCGTTGGTTCGAGTCCAATCGTGCCTACCATACAAATCCGCCCCTGCTGGCGGTAACGAAAAGGGCGACCTCAGGGTCGCCCTTTTTGCATTCCGGATCATGTTCAGCCGGGTTGGAACATGCCGCGCTGCTCAATGACCGCCGACCAGAGAGCGGATAATTCGCCGCGTCGCGCTGGTCGCCTTGAGATCATCAATCTCCGCTTCCGCCAGCCATTTGCAGGCGCTGATCTCGTTCAGCGGGCGAGGCTGGTCTTCATCCGGTACTTGGGTGATGAATACATGGTGCAACACCTCGTTGCCGCGGAATTCGTTCAGGTAGCGCAACTGCAGGCCTTCCAGTCCGGTTTCCTCGCTCAGTTCGCGCAGCGCGGCCTGTTCCGGTGTTTCTCCGGCTTCGATCTTGCCCCCCGGCAGGTTCCAGCGGGACTTCGGCTTGCGCACATAGAGAATCTGGTTGTCGCGTTTGCAAATGACGGTGGCTCTGACTTTCATCGGTATGGCTGTTCCTGGCCCGCGCTGGGGCGAAATGGCTCCCTTGAGCGGTTTGTCGGCCGGGCTCGGCAAAGGTTCAGATTTATTTGTCGGGGCGTGGCGACAGAGCCCGACGGCGCAGGGCTCTGCTGCAACGCTTAGAAGTCCCCCGAGGCGGGCGAGGCCTCGAAAGGCTGGTTCATCCTGCGGTAGGTCTTGTCATCCGTGGCGGCAAGCAGCTTGCGGCCATCCTTGAGCGTGGCCAGAAAAGTGACTTCCTTTTCCTCGCCAGCCAGCATCAGCCCGGCAGCGGCGCCTACCGGACCCAGCATCAGGGCTCCGGCCAGGCCCAGTCCGAGGGCGCCTTCGATATTCTTGTTATGCCCTTGGCTGGCGACTTCCATCGACTGGATGTCGCTACGCCGGAAGCTGATTCCGGGCCAAGGGTGGAGCGGGGTGATCAGCGTCAGGGTATCGGCCCGATAATCCCCGTCACCCTGAAGAAAATCCCCCGCTAAAACATTGATCTTAGCCATGTTCATTTCTCCATCGTTGCAAACGAGCGACCATTGCGCGCCCGGGGTTCGGGGCTGTCAATGGCCAGCGGACGATCAGGGTGAGCGTTCATCGGCCAGTTGTCGAAAACCTGCGGTGATCATGTCGGCAAGCGGCGAGTGTTGCGCTTGAGTGGCAGATTGATGACTGGCTCAGGGGTGAGCCACAGGGCGGTGGGTGAGGTGCGCGGCATGAACGGCCGGATAGAGAGCGAGGAAGTCATTTCCACTATGTGCGCCAGGCGTGCCCTCGCATAGAATAGGCCGCTTTCCTATGAGCCACGGCGATGCGGAGACAGGCTGATGGATGGGATGCCCTCATGAATGTGCCTCATACCGTTTCGTCGCTAAAGAAAATGCACGCGTCCTCTGCCGACCGTGAAGCGGTGGCTGCCGCCATTGGTTGTCTGCTGGATGCCTTGCGCCTCGCACAGCCCAAGGCTCGCTGGGCGGCCTATGCCGCCGGCGAGCACAAGCGCCTGCTGGGCTGCGATGCACACCCGCTGGACTGGCCAACCTGTATTTCCGGTGCAGAGTTCGAATCCTTCTGCCGTGCCTATGACTTGCGTCGCCTGGCTACCGGGCGAGGCGAGCAGGTACTGGGTTGGCTAGTGGCGCCGCAGGCACAGGCCAGCGAGCCGTGGCTCGAAGACACCGCGCTGCGTCTGGGCTCGCTGCTGCAGGAGTCCGCACTGGTGCGCGCCCAGGCGACCCAGCGGGTGCTTTACGAGATCAGCCACCTGGCCAGTTCTTCCCGGGACAGCGGCAGCTTCATCGCGGGTGTCCATCACCAGCTGGGCACGCTGATGGATGCCGAGAACTTCTACCTGGCCTTGTACGACAGCCAGCAGCAACGCATCAGCTACCCTTACTACGCCGATACCATTGATCGCGAGGTGCCCGCCCCCGACAGCTTCGAGGACTTCAACCCGCAGCGGCGCTCGCTGACCGGCCATGTGCTGGCCACCGGTGCGCCATTGTTCGTCGATGCTGCCGGTATCGAGCGGGCGGAGGCGCAAGGACGCTTCTGGTGTGCCGGTGCCCGTCCTGCCTTCTGGATGGGCGCGCCATTGCGCAACGCGGCTGACGACGTGTTCGGCGTGCTGGGGATGCAGATCTATGATGCCCGCCGGGCCTACAGTGCCGAAGACCGTGCGCTGTTCCAGGCGGTGGCCCGGCATGTCGCCATGGCCCTTGACCGGCTGTTGCAGCGCACCGATCTGCAACAGACGGTGCTGTTGCGCACCCAGCAGCTCTCGGCCGCCAACGATGCCTTGCGCCAGGAGGTCAGCGACCGCGAACGCGCCGAGCACCTGCAGAGCGCGTTGTTCAAGATCGCCGAGCTGTCCAGCCAGCAAGGCGACATGGATGCGCTGTTCCACAGTCTGCACCTGATCGTTGGCGAACTGCTGGAAGCGCACAACTTCTACATCGCCCTGCACGACAGTCGCACCGGCGAGGTCACCTTTCCCTATTACGTGGACGAGCGGGCAACGCGTCCGCATTCCAGGCGCGGGCAGCGCGGTTTCACCGAGTATGTGATCCGCCAGCGTCGTGCCTGCCTGATCGACCGCGAACAGGCGCTGCTGCTTGAAGACCTGGGGGAGATCGAGCGGCAGAAAGAGGCGCAGCGCTCCTGGTCCTGGCTGGGCGTTCCGTTGTACGAGGGTGACGATGTGCGCGGCATCCTCGTGGTGCAGAGCTACTCGCGAGACGTCAGCTACAGCCAGCGTGACCTCGAACTGCTGACCTTCGTGTCGCGGCATGTCGACACCGCATTGTCGCGGCGCAGCGCCGCCGAAGCCGTGCAGGCGGCCAACCTGCAGCTGGAGGCGCGTGTTCAGGACCGCACCCGTGAGCTGGACGTCGCCAACGCCAAGCTGCAATACGAGAACAGCCATGATGCCCTCACCGGGCTAGCCAACCGCAGCCACCTGCAACAGCGCCTGCAAGGCGCCTGGCAGACGTTCTGCGAGCAGGCCCGTCCGTTGCTGGTGATGTTCATCGACCTGGATCGTTTCAAGCTGGTCAACGACAGTCTGGGCCACCATTGCGGTGACAACCTGCTGGTCCAGGCCACCGAGCGGCTGCTTGGCTGCATGCGCGGCTCCGACCTGCTGGCGCGGCTGGGTGGCGATGAGTTCGCCGTGTTGGCCCATGGCGCGTCACTGGACATCGGCGTGCGGATCGCCGAGCGGATCATCGAGGCATTCGACCAGCCGTTCGACATCGATGGTCATACGGTGTTTTCCTCGTGCAGCATCGGCATTGTGGGCGCCGACCGGCAGTTCCACGTCGAGCCGGCAGATCTGCTGCGCGACGCCGACATCGCCATGTACCGCGCCAAGAATGCCGGACGTGACAACTTCGCGGTGTTCAACCAGCAACTGCGCAGCGAGGTATCCGACCAGATCGAGCAGGAGGGTGCCTTGCGCAATGCGCTCAAGCGCACCGATGAGCTGCTGCCGTATTTCCAGCCCATCGTCTGTGTCGAGACGGGCAGGCTGCTGGCGTTCGAAGCGCTGATCCGCTGGCGGCAGCCTGATGGTCGGCTGGTGACCCCAGGGGCCTTCCTGCCGGCCCTGGAGGGCTTGCGATTGATCGGGCGGTTGGACCTGTACATGCTGCAGCAGGTCATCACCATCCTGGCTCAGCCGGAAAACGCGCACTGGCCGCCGGTGCACGTCAATTGTTCCGCCTACAGCATCACCCGACCGGAGTTCGCCGAAGAGGTGCTGGCGCTACTGGTCGAACAGGGCGTCGCCGCTTCGCGTATCTGCCTGGAACTCACCGAAGGGGCTTTGGTGGCAGAGCCGGAGCGTGCCCGACAGACGATGAAAAAGCTGGCTGAAAGCGGTATTTCGGTGATTCTGGATGACTTCGGTGCAGGTTTTTCGTCGCTCAGCTACGTGCATCAATACCATTTCAGCGGCCTGAAGATCGACAAGTCGTTCATTCTCGAACTGAGCAGTTCGTCACGCAGCCGCGCTATCGTGCGAGCCATCGTGCGCATGGCCGAATCCCTTGGGCTGGCAGTGGTGGCCGAGGGGGTCGAAGACCCGCAGACGCTGGAGTGGCTGCGACAGATCGGTGCCGGGCAAGCCCAGGGCTACTATTTTTCCCGGCCCTTACCCCAGGAGCTGCTGGTGTCCTGGGCCTTCGCCTGATCGGCAAGGTCTTGCCGCGTCTGGCAAGGCCTGTCCGCCAGGCCCCGCGTCGTGAACCTCTATCTGGACGCTGCACTGCGCTATCACGCGGGTTTCTCGCAGCTGGCACCCATCTTGCTGCGGACTGCGCGGGGCCATACGGCCCCGCCACAGCAGGAGACCAACGATGTTCGTCAGCAACAGTACGCTCGACCACCTGACTTCCAGGTTCGTCAACGGGCGCCGGGCGCTGGAGGAGATATCCCGGGAGTCGACCCCTTCGTATGTGCCGTCCGCTGTCCAGGCAGCCGCTGCAACGCTCACCTCCGGTTCCGGAAGCGGGGCCTCGCAAGGCAATGCCCAGGACAATACGGCGTATAAGGAATCTTTCGCCAAGATGATGTTGAGCCTCAAATCCCAGGCATCCTTGGCGGCCGGTGTGGCCGACAAGGACAACGGGGTGAGCGGCCAGCCAGACGTGTCAGCCGAGCAGCCGGAACGGATTTCAGCCCGGCAGGCGTTTCTCGACTACATGCAGCAGCCGGCGATGGACAGGGTGCGTGAACAGCTGACCGGTGTCAGCAAGGAAGCGTACGAAGCCATGACCCCCGAGGAGCAGCAAGGCGTCGATCGCAAGTTCCAGGAGGCCTTGAAGCAGCAGCAGGAGGTGGCCAAGGAAGACATCAACACCCGTATCAAGGCGCTCAAGGCCGGGTTGATCGCCTGATGGTCGCGCCCGCTGTCGACAGGCAACGGGCGTTTTCCTGAGGCCGACTGGCGGTTCAGGCCAGGCGGTTCTTGGCCTCAATCCACTGCGCCATGTACTGGGTGCTCTTGTGCTGATGGTGACGCAGCATCGCCCCGGTGAAATTGGCCAGGCGATGGGCGGGCAACCTGTCGCGCAGCTCGGTGATGCGCTGGATCAGGCTGGCGGCGTGGCGGTCACGCGGGTAACGCTCGCCAAGCAGGCGCCAGCCGTCGACCTGCGCCTGCTCCCAGCGCGTCTGGTCACGGTACAGCCTCACGGCGGCCTCGGCGATGGCGGCGGCATTGGTGGCCACCAGGCCAGGCCAGGGCAATTCGCCGTGCATGGCTTCGGTGCCGATCGGCGTGGTCACCGAGGGCGTACCACAGAGCATCGCGTCGATCAGCTTGCCCTTGATGCCCGCGCCGAAGCGCAGCGGCGCCAGGCACACCCGTGCCTGGGCCATGACCTGCAGGGCGTCTTCTGCCCAGTCCATGATGTGGAAGCCCTGTGCCGGATTGTGCAGTGCCGTGGCCTTGGGCGGCGTGTAGGCGCCATAGATGTGCAGTTGGGCCTGCGGCAGCTGCTGGCGGATCAACGGCCAGATGGCGTTCTTGAGCCACAGCACGGCATCCCAGTTCGGCGCATGACGAAAGTTGCCGATGCTCAGGAAATGCGCGCGCTCGGTGAAGCCGGGAGGCGTTGGCAACGGAGGTTCCGGCATCAGCGGGCACCAGTGCAGCAGGGCGGGCGGCAAGTTGAACGCCGTGGTGAGCAGCTGCATTTCGACATCCGAAGTCATCAGGTTGAGGTCGCAGCGGTACAGTGCGGCGACCTCGCGCAACGCCAGGTCGCTGCCGGCCATGCGCTGGAACAGGCTGGTGTGGGGCTGTTCGAACAGGCTCGGCATGTTCGATTCGGCCGTCGGCGTTGCCAGCAAGGCCTTGAGATGCTGGTGGCGCGCATGCCGCAGGCTTTGTAGATCGGAGGTTTCCAGGACGCGCAGTGCGTTGGGGCAGTGTTTCTCGACCCGCCAGCCGAATTGCTCTTCGATCATGAACTGGTCGAACACCACCACATGCGGGTCCAGCTCGCGTACGAAACTGTCGAAGCTTTCGCTGTTCAGTTCGATGTGTCGTTCAGTGATGCCCAGGTCGTTCAGCGCGGCCCTGTGCAGACCCTCGCTGGCCGGGCTGGCGAAGGTGATCTGCCATCCTTGTTCGAGGAAACAGTGCAGAAGCTGCATGACGTGGCCGCTGGCCGCCGAGGAGCGTGGCTCCGGCCAGACATAGCCGATGAACAGCAGGCGGGTAGTGGGGGAATGCGGGTCATGCCTGGCCAAGAATACCGGTTACCTTGTCGCGCAGTTGGTCGATGGAGAAGGGCTTGCCGATGGAGTGCATGCCATCGGGGACCTCGATGTTTTCCGAATAGCCACTGGCGAACAGTACCGGCACTTCAGGGCGCAGCTGGCGGGCCTGGCGGGCCAGCTCGGTGCCTTTCATGTCCGGCAGCCCCTGGTCGGTCATCAGCAGGTCGATGTGCGCACTGCCATCCTTCAGGCGCGCCAGGGCGGACTCTGCATCGCTGGCTTCGAGCACCTGGTATTCCAGCTCCTCCAGGACATCGACGATCAGCATGCGCACGATGTCGTCATCTTCGACCACGAGAATGGTGCTGGCTTCGGCAGGCATGGTTAACTCCCTAAAAATGGCATTGGCGGCAGCGGCTATGCTGCCTTCTGAATCTGTAAACAAAACACCCTCAGAAGTTCCATGGATGGCTCAATGCCGTGCGGGCCTTTCCGTGAACTCCGCCATTCTGTGATGTGGCCGACTTATTGCCAATTTATGTTTGAAATTTCAATCCCGTAGAAGCGAAAACGGAATCTTTTTGTTAAGTTTGCGTCGCATGCGGTAATTTCACGGGGCCATCAGGGACTATCCATGAATCGTCTGTCTTCCATCGACGAACAGCGCTTTCGCAAACTACTGGGACGTAATGTCAGCCTGCCGCTGGGCGTGGGTGTGCTCAGCGCGGTGTTCTTCATCATTCTGATCACCTATCTGCTCGAAGCCATCCAGTGGGTCGAGCACACCGACCGGGTCATCAACAACACCAACCGCTCATTGAAGCTTTCCATCGACATGGAAACCGGTATGCGTGGTTACCTGCTGACCGGCGATGAGCATTTTCTCGACCCTTATGAGGTGGCCCGCCCGGTCCTGACGGCGGAGCTGCAGGGGTTGCAGAAGCTGGTCGAGGACAACCCCGTGCAGCTCGATCGCTTTCGCCGCCTGTCTACCCTGCAGGAGGAGTGGGACCAGTTCGCCCAAGAGATGATCGGCCTGCGCCGCCAGAACGGCGACTACCTGACGCCGACCATCGCCGGACGGGGCAAGCGCATTACCGATCAGATCCGCACGGAGTACGAGCAGGCGGTGGCCATGGAGCAGCAGTTGCGCATCGAGCGTAACGCCGATGTCACGCGTATCACCGTGCTTTCGGTCACCCTGTACCTGATTTTCGTGGTCTGCGTCAGCGGTATCCTGGCCTGGATGGGGCGTCGTGACCTGCTCAATCTGTCCACCACCTACAGCACCAACCTCAATCTGCAGGCCAGCAACGCCGAGCGCCTGGAAAAGGTCGCGTGGCTGCGCAACGGGCAGAGCGCTCTCGCCGAGCAAGTGCTTGGGCAACTGACGCTGAACCTGCTGGGCCGCAATGTGTTGAAGTTTTTCGCCCAGTACCTGGGGGTCGTGGTCGCTGCGGTTTACGTGCGCCAGGAGCACGGTGGCCTGTCGCGGGTGGCGACCTACGGCTTTTCCCGCGAGCAGGAAGAGCGGGAAGAAGCCTTTCATGCTGGTGAGCGACTTACTGGCCAGGTGCTGGAAGGGCAGCGGGTGATCACGGTCGATGCCTTGCCAGGCGATTACTTCAAGGTCAGTTCCGGGTTGGGCGAGTGCGCCCCGTGCAGCGTGGCCATCGTCTCGACCCGCAGTGACCAACAGGTCAACGGTGTGATCGAGCTGGGTTTCATGCGCCCGCTCAGTGAGCGTGATATCGAGTTCCTCGAACTGGTCGCCGATAACGTCGGCGCCTCTATCGAGGCGGCCCGTTATCGCCAGCGTCTGCAGGAAGTGCTCAGCGAAACCCGTCAGCTCAATGAGGAGCTCCAGGTGCAGCAGGAAGAGCTGCGTACCGCCAACGAAGAACTCGAGGAGCAATCCCGGGTGCTCAAGGAGTCCCAGGCCCATCTGGAAACCCAGCAGGCCGAGCTGGAGCAGACCAACGTACAGCTGGCCGAGCAGCGCGATGCGCTTGACTTGAAGAACGAAGAGCTGAGCACGGCGCAGGCCGAGCTGCAGGCGCGGGCCGATGAGCTGCAGCGTTCCAGCCGTTACAAATCCGAGTTCCTGGCCAACATGTCCCACGAGCTGCGTACGCCGCTCAACAGTTCGCTGATCCTCGCCAAGCTGCTGGCAGAGAATCCGGGCCGCAACCTCTCCGACGAGCAGGTCAAGTTCGCCGAATCGATCTATTCGGCCGGTAACGATTTGCTCAACCTCATCAACGATATCCTCGACATCGCCAAGGTCGAGGCCGGCAAGCTCGAAGTACGCCCCGAGAACTGCAGCGTGGTGCGTCTGGTAGAGAACCTCAAGAGCGTGTTCCAGCCCCTGGCGATGGACAAACAGTTGCAATTCAATGTCGAGCTGCTGGCCGATGCGCCGGAAATGCTGCACACCGACAGCTTGCGGCTGGAGCAGATCCTCAAGAACCTGCTGTCCAACGCCATCAAGTTCACCGAGCAGGGGAGCGTGACCCTGACCGTGTCCGGGCGTGCCGAGGGAGGTATCGCCTTCGCCGTACGCGATTCGGGCATCGGTATCGCCGACGATCAGCAGTTGAGCATCTTCGAAGCCTTCCACCAGGCCGACGGCACCACCAACCGCCGCTATGGCGGCACCGGTCTGGGCTTGTCCATTTCCCGTGACCTGGCAGCCCTGCTGGGCGGCTCGATCAGTGTCTCCAGCCAGTTGGGGCAGGGCAGTGTGTTCACCCTGTCGATGCCACAGACCTGGCACGCCCCCGAAGACAGCTCGCCGGCCCTGCTGGCGCCAGTGGTGGCCACGCCGTCTGCGGCGTTCCGCGCTCCCGAGGCATTGCCGCCGCGCGTCGAGGCGCGTTCGGCGCCGGTTGCCGGCCAGGCCCTGGAGCGCCCGCCATCTTTCGCCGATGATCGCGAGCTGGCGCCGTTCGATACGCGCAGCATCCTGGTCATCGAAGACGACGTGACTTTCGCACGGATCCTTTTCGATCTGGCCCACGAGCTGGGCTACCGCTGCCTGGTGGCCCATGCTGCCGATGAGGGTTTCGACCTGGCGGCGCAGTTCGCCCCGGACGCTATCCTGCTCGACATGCGCCTGCCCGACCACTCGGGCCTGACCGTGCTGCAGCGCCTCAAGGAGCAGGCCTCGACCCGGCACATCCCGGTGCATGTGATCTCGGTCGAGGACCGCCAGGAAGCGGCCCTGCACATGGGGGCCATCGGCTACGCGGTCAAGCCGACCACCCGTGAAGAGCTCAAGGATGTCTTTGCCAAGCTCGAAGCCAAGCTGACCCAGAAGCTCAAGCGCGTGCTCCTGGTGGAAGACGACGACCTGCAGCGCGAAAGCATCGCTTTGCTCATCGGCGACGACGACATCGAAATCACCGCCGTCGGCCTCGCCCAGCAAGCCCTGGAGTTGCTGCGCGAGAACATCTACGACTGCATGATCATCGACCTCAAGCTGCCTGACATGCTGGGCAACGAGTTGCTCAAGCGCATGGCCGCCGACGGCATTCGCTCCTTCCCGCCGGTGATCGTCTATACCGGGCGCAACATGACCCGCGATGAAGAGGCCGAGCTGATGAAGTACTCGCGCTCGATCATCATCAAGGGCGCGCGTTCACCGGAACGGCTGCTCGACGAAGTGACGCTGTTCCTGCACAAGGTCGAATCGCAGCTGTCCAACGAGCGACAGAAGATGCTGATGACCGCGCGAAGTCGCGACAAGGTGTTCGAGGCACGGCGCATCCTGGTGGTCGATGACGACGTACGCAACATCTTCGCGCTGACCAGCGCCCTGGAACACAAGGGCGCCGTGGTGGAAGTGGCGCGTAACGGCCAGGAGGCCCTGGATCGTCTCAACGAGGTCGAGGACATCGACCTGGTGCTGATGGACGTGATGATGCCCGAGATGGACGGTTTCGAAGCTACCGCACGAATCCGCAAGGACCCGCGCTGGCGCAAGCTGCCGGTGATCGCGGTGACTGCCAAGGCCATGAAGGATGACCAGGAGCGTTGCCTGCAGGCCGGCGCCAACGACTACCTGGCCAAGCCCATCGACCTGGACCGGCTGTTCTCGCTGATCCGGGTCTGGCTGCCGAAAATGGAACGTATTTGAGTGACTGTGGCCAAAGCGGCACTCAGATCCACAGGTTCAGGTTTTTGCATGTCCCATGACAAGAACGCCGATATCGAGCTGCGGCTGTTGATCGAGGCCATCTACCTCAAGTACAGCTACGATTTCCGCGACTATTCCGGCGCCTCGATCAAGCGCCGGGTGCAGCACGCGCTGCTGCAGTTCGAGTGCGCCACCATCTCGGCGCTGCAGGAGCGCGTGCTGCACGATCCCCAGGCCTTCACCCAGCTGTTGCAGTGGCTCACCATTCCGGTCAGCGAGATGTTCCGCGATCCCTCGCACTTCCTGGCGATTCGCCAGGAAGTGATGCCGATTCTGCGCACCTACCCGTCGCTGAAGATCTGGATCGCCGGTTGCAGCACCGGGGAAGAGGTTTACTCGATGGCCATTCTGCTGCGTGAAGAGGGGCTGTTGGAGCGTACTATCCTGTATGCCACCGACATCAACCCCAACTCCCTGGAGAAGGCCGAGCAGGGCATCTTCGCCATGGACAACGTACGCGCCTGGGAGCACAGCTATCGGGCGGCCGGCGGACGCGGCGCGCTGTCGGATTACTACACCTCGGCCTACGACTACGCGATTTTCGACAAAAGCCTGCGCGAGAACGTGACCTTCGCCGACCACAGCCTGGCCACCGACAGCGTGTTCTCCGAGACGCACCTGATTTCCTGCCGCAACGTGCTGATCTACTTCAACAAGAAGCTTCAGGACCGTGCCTTCGGCCTGTTCCACGAATCGCTTTGCCACCGGGGCTTTCTGGCTCTGGGCAGCAAGGAAACCCTTGATTTCTCTGCCTACACTGACGCCTTCGAACCCCTGGTCAAGCCTGAACGGATCTACCGCAAGTCATGAAGACAACCTTTGGCGGTTCCCCTGTGCCTGCCTTGCCACGGGTCGAGGCCATCGTTCTGGGGGCTTCGGCCGGTGGCGTCGAGGCGTTGCTGACGGTCACGCAGGGCATTCGCCGGGGCTTCCGGTTGCCGCTGATCGTGGTACTGCACTTGCCTGACCAGCACTGCAGCCAACTGGCGCAGATTTTCCAGAACCGCCTGCCGATCGAGGTACGCGAGGCGCGCGACAAGGAAAGCCTGACTCCCGGCACCCTGTATTTCGCGCCGGCCGGCTACCACCTGTCGGTGGAAGATGACCGCAGCCTGTCGCTGAGCCAGGAGGAGAAGGTGTTCTTTTCCCGGCCCAGTATCGACATTCTTTTCGAATCGGCCGCCGATGCCTATGGCCCGCATCTGGTCGGTGTCCTGCTGACCGGTGCCAATGCCGATGGTGCGCGCGGCCTGGCCCGCATCAAGGCGTTCGGCGGCCTGACTGTGATCCAGAACCCCGAGCTGGCCGTGGCGTCTGCCATGCCCGAGGCCGGCCTGAGCCTGCATACCCCCGATTACCTGCTATCGCTGACGGAGATCAGAGATTTGCTGACCCAACTGGAACGAATCGCATGCTGAGCCACATCAAGGCAAAACTGCTGATCGTCGACGATCTGCCGGAAAACCTTCTGGCCCTCGAAGCGCTGATCAAGCGCGAGGATCGCACGGTGTATCAGGCTCTCTCAGCCGACGAGGCGCTGTCGTTGCTGCTGCAGCACGAGTTCGCCCTGGCCATTCTCGATGTGCAGATGCCTGGCATGAATGGCTTCGAGCTGGCCGAGATGATGCGTAGCACGGAAAAGACCAAGCATATCCCCATCGTGTTCGTGACCGCCGCCGGGCGCGAGATGAACTACGCCTTCAAAGGCTACGAAAGCGGGGCGGTGGACTTTTTGCACAAGCCGCTGGACATCCATGCGGTGAAGAGCAAGGTCAATGTGTTCGTCGAGCTGTATCGCCAGCGCAAGGCCATGAAACTGCAGGTCGAGGAGCTGGAGCGCAGCCGCCAGGAACAGCAGGTGTTGCTCGAACAGCTGCAGGCCACCCAGGCGGATCTGCAACGCGCGGTACGCATGCGCGACGATTTCATGTCCATCGTTTCCCACGAGGTGCGCACGCCGCTCAACGGCCTGATCCTGGAAACCCAGTTGCGCAAGTTGCACCTGGCAAAGAACAACGAGTCGGCCTTCAGCCTGGATAAGATCCGCAGCATGGTCGAACGCGATGAACGGCAGATCCAGAGCCTGATCCGCCTGATCGAAGACATGCTCGACGTGTCGCGGATCCGTACCGGCAAGCTGTCAATCCGCACCAGCGCCTTCGACCTGTCCGAACTGGTCAGCAACCTGTTGGAGAATTTCGCGGCGCAGGTCGACGCCGCCGGCTGCACGCTGACCCTGAATGCCAATGACCCGGTGATCGGCGTGTGGGATGAGTTTCGTATCGAGCAGGTGATTGCCAACCTGCTCACCAATGCCTTGCGCTACGGTGCCGGAAAGCCTGTAGAAGTCCGGGTTTACGCCGATACAAGCTGCAATGAGGCGCGCGTCGAGGTGCGTGACCATGGCATCGGCATTTCGGCCGAGAACCAGGCGCGTATCTTCCAGCAGTTCGAACGGGTAACCGCCAGTCATGCGGTGGCCGGGCTGGGGCTGGGTCTGTTCATCTCCGAACAGATCGTGCTTGCCCATGGTGGACGGATCCAGGTGCAAAGCCAGGAAGGCGATGGCTCTACGTTCAGCGTCTGTCTGCCTTTGCAGGCAGACGGCTGAACGCGCCGGCGCCGGTCTTGCAAGAGCGAGGCGCCGGTTTTTTCCTGCCCGATGCCCAAGGGTGCAAATTGCCAGACAATCCTGCGCAACCTCCTTGAAGCAGCGTGGTCGTATGGGCAGCTATCTGAATACTTGAAGGCCGTTACATGAGCGTTGATGCGCAAGACGTTGTACTGATCGTCGAAGACGAACCCCTGATCATGATGCTGCTGTCGGACTACCTGTCCGGCGAGGGGTATCGTGTACTGCAGGCCGAGAACGGCGAGCAGGCCTTCGAAATCCTGGCCAGTCGGCCACACCTTGACCTGATGATCACCGACTACCGTCTGCCGGGCGGAATTTCCGGGGTGATGATCGCCGAGCCGGCGGTCAAACTGCGTCCGGACCTCAAGGTGATCTTCATCAGCGGCTATCCGGCGGAGATCGCTGAATCCGGCAGCCCCATTGCGGCCCGCGCGCCGATTCTGGCCAAGCCGTTCACCATGGAAACCCTGCACAGCCAGATCGAAAGGCTGCTCGCCTGATCCGGCGTTTCAGCCTCCAATCATCTCCCGCACCTTGGCGGTCAGGTGGTCGAAGGTGAAAGGCTTGCTGATCATCTGCATTTCATCACCCAGGAAGTCCGCCCTGACTGCGGCGTGTTCGGCATAGCCGGTGATGAACAGCACCTTGAGACCGGGCCGTAGTGCGCGGGCGATCTCCGCCAGTTGACGGCCGTTCATCCCTGGCAGGCCCACGTCGCTGATCAACAGGTCGATGCGCCGCGGCGACTCCATGATCGGCATCGCACTGCTGGCGTCGCTGGCCTGTTCGAAGGCGTAGCCCAGCTCATCCAGGACCTCGCTGACCAGGCGGCGCACGGCCGGCTCGTCTTCCACGATCAGCACGGTTTCGCCTTCCCTGGCAAAGCCGGCGTCGCTCTGGAAGGTCTGCTGGTCATCCTCCGGGGTGCCCAGGTAGCGCGGCAGGAACAGGTTGACCGTGGTGCCCTGGCCGACTTCGCTGTCGATCGCCACATGGCCGCGTGACTGCTTGCTGAAGCCATAGATCATCGACAGGCCCAGGCCGGTGCCCTGGCCAATCGGTTTTGTGGTAAAGAACGGGTCGAAAGCGCGGCTGACCACCGTGGCGGGCATGCCGCAGCCGTTGTCACTGACGCTCAGGCACACGTATTCGCCGGGCAGCAGGTTGTCGTAGCTGTCGGTGTAGCTGCGTTCCAGGCGGCGATTGCTGGTCTCGATACGCAGTCGCCCGCCGTCCGGCATGGCGTCGCGGGCGTTGAGCACCAGGTTGAGCAGGGCGCTCTCCAGCTGGTTGGCGTCGGCTTCGGCGGTCCACAGCTGTGCATCCAGCACCATCTGCAAATGAATGCTTTCGCTCAGGCTGCGCTGGATCAGCTCGTCCATGGCACGGATCAGGTGATTCATTTCCACCGGTCGGGCATCCAGCGACTGGCGCCGTGAGAAGGCCAGCAGCCGGTGGGTGAGGGCAGCGGCGCGGTTGGCCGAGGTCACGCCCAGGTCGATGAGGCTCTCCAGGTCTTCGGTGCGGCCCCGCGCCAGGCGTCGGCGCATCAGCTCCAGGCTGCCGATGATGCCAGTCAGCATGTTGTTGAAGTCGTGGGCGATGCCGCCGGTGAGCTGGCCCACCGCTTCCATCTTCTGTGACTGGCGCAGCACTTCCTCGTTATGCCGCAGTTGCGAGGTGCGCTCCTGGATCTGCTGTTCCAGGTTTTCGTTGAGACGCCGCAGCTGGGCTTCGGCCTGCTTGCGGTCGCTGATGTCTGAGGTTACGCCGACCAGCGCGCTGATCTGCCCATTCTTGGCATGGATGGTCCGTGCGCGTACGTCCACCCAGTTCAGTGATCCGTCCGGCCACAGGTTGCGGAATTCGATGATGAAGTCGGCACCGCTGTCCAGGCTGTGCTGAAGTGCCGCCTGCATGCGCGGCTGGTCCTCGGCATACACGGTGTCCAGCCATTGTGTGTAGTCGAACGGCTCATGTTCGCTGCGCCCGTAGTGCGCCCGGGTGATGGCCGAACATTCGAGCACCAGCCCGTCGACATTCAGCTGCCAGGCGCCCAGGCGCCCTGCGGTGAGGGCGTTGTGCAAGCGTTGCTCGCCTTCGATCAGGTCTTCCATGCGTGCTCGCGCTTCGTACTGGCGCCGTCGCCCGCGCACTGCCGTGTTGACCAGGCTGACCAGGGTCATGGGGTGGAAGGGGCGCTCCAGAAAGCTCACGTTACCCAGCTGGCTGCCCAGACGGGTCGAA
Source organism: uncultured Pseudomonas sp. (assembly GCF_913777995.1). Taxonomy (GTDB): domain Bacteria; phylum Pseudomonadota; class Gammaproteobacteria; order Pseudomonadales; family Pseudomonadaceae; genus Aquipseudomonas. The sequence goes on from NZ_CAJYVE010000019.1 coordinate 73,883, forward strand.
GGATTCTGCTCCGGGCCACCGTGGCGGGTCAGGAGGATCACCGGCAGGTCCGACCAGGCCGGCTGGTCGGCCAGCAAGGCCAGCAGCGGCGCAAGGTCCACGCCGCGCAGGGCTTCGTCGGCGATGATCGCCAGCCCGGCCCCGGCTGCCAGTTCCGCGACCAGGGCGGGCAGGTCGCCGACCACCTTGGCGCGCAGGCCAGCCTCGGCAAGGAGACTGCTCGCCACCTGACCGTCACGCCCGTGAGGCGCAAGGATGATGGCCCGCTCGGAGAACGCTGGTATCAAGGGTACTCGTCCTCTAGCAGGGGCTGACTGTCGCCGTAGTAGTGAGGCACTCCGCGCAGCACGCCCTGGAAGCCATGCAAGGGGGCACCAATCTTCAGGCCGCCCACACCGATGCGGTACTCCCGGATAGTCGATTCGTGGGCGCCGGTACGCTTCTTGATGATTGAAATGGCCCGGCGTACCTCACCCAGTGCTTCGAAATAGCGCAGCAGGATCACCGTGTCGGCCAGATAGGTAATGTCTACCGGGGCGCGCATGTCGCCCACCAGGCCCTGCTGCGCGATGGCCATGAAGGTCGAGGCGCCTCGACGGTTGAGGTACAGCAGCAGCTCGTGCATGTGCAGCACCAGGGCGTTTTCCTCGGGCATTGCCGCCTGGTAGCCATTGAGGCTGTCGATGATCACCGTTTCGATACGCTGTTCATCCACGCAACGGCGCACCCGATGGGAGAATTCGCCGGGCGAGAGTTCGGCGGCATCCACCTGTTCGATCCAGATCTGTTCCTTGTTCTGCAGGTTGCGCAGGTCCATGCCCAATGCCTGCATGCGGTCGTGCAACAGACCCAGCTCCTCGTCGAAGACGAACAGCGCAGCACGCTCGCCGCGGGCAATCGCCTGCATGGCGAAGACCAGGGCCAGCAGCGACTTGCCGGTGCCGGCCGGGCCCAGTACCAGGGTGCTTGAACCACGCTCGACGCCGCCGCCGAGCAGGGCGTCGAGTTCGGCTATACCGCTGCTCAACTGGCGGCGTTCAAACTGGTTGCGGTGTTCGGCCGCGACCAGGCGCGGGAAGACCTTGATGCCGCCAACCTGGATGGTGAAGTCGTGATAGCCGCCACGGTACTTTTGCCCGCGGTACTTGATGATCTTCAGGCGCCGCCGCTCTGCGCCGTAGGACGGCGTCAATTCCTGCAGACGGATGACGCCATGGGCCACGCTGTGCACGGTCTTGTCCAGCGCGTCGGTGGTCAGGTCGTCGAGCAGCAGCACCGTGGCGTCATAACGCGCGAAATAGTGCTTCATCGCCAGCACCTGACGCCGGTAGCGCAGCGAGCTTTGCGCCAGCAGGCGGATTTCGGAAAGGCTGTCGATCACCACCCGGCTGGGCTTTGTGCGCTCCACCGCGCTGAAGATCTGCGCGACGGTTTCGCCCAGCTCCAGGTCCGAGGAATAAAGAAGGCTCTGCTGGTGTTCGATGCTGAGCAGGCTCTCCGGCTGCGCCAGCTCGAAAACTGCAATGCTTTCGTCGAACTGCCAGCCATGTGAGTGGGCACTTTCGCGCAGCTCACGCTCGGTTTCGGACAGGGTGATGTACAGGGTGGTCTCACCCGCTTGCATACCGGCCAGGAGAAACCGCATGGCCACAGTGGTCTTGCCGGTGCCCGGCTCGCCTTCGAGGAGGAACACGTGGCCGCGCGACAGCCCTCCGGACAGCACGTCGTCCAGACCTTCGATGCCGGTTTGCGCCTTTGGGGTAGCCAATGAATGCACCTCGTAATCCATGAGTGGCCGGAGCTGCCAGTTGGCGCTCGGTTCCCTGACCGTGCTGCAGTGATTGACCCCGTCTGCGCAGGTGCGTTCAGAGATTCTTCCAGTGCTGCCGACGCTTGCCAAGCCGGTCGTGGTGGTCCGGCAATTGACCGTTGCTGCGCTTTACGGGAATGGCCGCAAGGTTGCTATAGTCACGCGTTCAAACCCGCTGGCAAGCGAGCGCAGACGTGCTGGGCTGGTGGCACCGACTTGAGCCGGGATGTCTTTCGCGGCTGTAACCGCTCAAAGGATGAATCCACCTGCTGCAAGCCAATATCGAGGATCCTGCCGTGTCCGACTACCAAGCCTTTACCGTGCATATCGACGACCGCATCGCCCATGTGCAGATCAACCGGCCTGACAAGCTCAACGCCATGAATGCACCGTTCTGGCGGGAAATAATCGACATCTTCGGCCTTATCGACGAGCGTGACGACATACGCGCCGTGGTGCTCAGTGGTGCGGGCCGACACTTTTCTTCGGGGATCGATCTGGCCCTGCTGAGCAGCGTGGCCAGCGAGCTGGGGGCCGACAGCGGGCGTAACGCCAGGCGCCTGCGACGGCGCATCAAGGAGTTGCAGGCATCGTTCACCGCCGTCGCCGAATGCCGCAAGCCGGTGCTGGCCGCCGTGCAGGGCTACTGCCTGGGTGGCGCCATCGACCTGATAGCCGCCTGCGACATGCGCTATGCCGCCGCCGATGCACAGTTCGCCATCCGCGAGATCGACATGGGCATGACGGCCGACGTAGGCACCTTGCAGCGCTTGCCGCGGATCATCGGCGATGGCATGTTGCGTGAGCTGGCCTACACCGGGCGCACGGTCGACGCCCGCGAGGCCGAGCGTATCGGGTTGGTCAATCGTGTCTACGACGATGCGCCGCAGTTGCTCGAGGGCGTGCTGGCGCTGGCCCGGCAGATCGCCGAGAAGTCGCCGATCGCCGTGGAGGGCAGTAAGCGCATGATCGACTACATGCGCGACCACCGTGTCGACGATGGCCTGGAGTACGTTGCCATCTGGAACGCCGCCATGCTGCAATCAGCCGATCTCAAACAGGCCATGCTGGCCCACATGAACAAGCACAAGCCGGTGTTCGACGACTGAACACGGCGCAGACAGGAGTGTGTTTCGATGACCCGCCGTTGGACCACCGCCGTACTCGACCCTCAACGCAACGAAGGCCGTGCCGTGGTACACAGCCCCCAGGGCTTCCTGATGGGCGAGGAGGGCGTGCTGTTCTCCAGGCAATGGCTGGCCAGCCTCGACCTGCCGCTGTTGAGTGAGCACGGTATCGGCCATTTCGATGGCGAGCCGGTGTACCTGTGGGTGCTGCCCCAGGCCGTAGAGCTTCCCGGGCTGGTCTGGCAGGGCTTGCGCCAGTTCATGATGCAGGGCGATTTCGCGGTGTACCAGAAGCTTGGCTACGCCGCGCAGATCGCCACCTGGGCACGCGAACACCGGTTCTGCGGCGCCTGCGGCCAGCCGACCGTGCAGGTCCCCGGCGAGCGGGCAATGTATTGCGCCGCCGACGACCTGCGTTTCTACCCGCGCATTTCACCGAGCATGATCGTGCTCATCACCCGTGGCGACGAGATTCTCCTGGCTCGCTCGCCGCGTTTCGTCACCGGTATCTACAGTGTGCTGGCCGGGTTTGCCGAGCCGGGCGAGTCCGCCGAAGACTGTGTGCGCCGCGAAGTGATGGAGGAGGTGCGGCTGACGGTACGCAATATCCAGTACATCGGTAGCCAGTGCTGGCCGTTTCCGCATTCGATGATGCTGGGCTTCCATGCCGAATACGAAAGCGGCGAAATCATCCGTCAGCCTGAAGAGATCGAGGACGCCCGCTGGTTCAGCATCCACGACCTGCCGCCGCTGCCGGCCAACCGCTCGATTGCCCGCTACCTGATCGACCTTTACCTGGCGCGCCGCTCAGGCGCCCCCGAACCAGTGCTGCCAGGCTAGGCGCACGGTCAGCGCCAGGACCATGATGATGAACACCGGGCGAATGAACTTGGCGCCGCCCTTGATCGCCGTGCCGGCGCCGAAATAGGCGCCGAGCATGACCGCCAGGCCCATGCTCACGCCGATGATCACGTCGACCTGCCCGGACACCGCGAATACCGTCAGGGCCATAGCGTTGCTGACAAAGTTCATGCTGCGCGCCACACCACTGGCCTTGACTAGGTCCACCGGGTAGGCCATCAGCGTGCTGACGGTCCAGAAGGCGCCGGTGCCGGGGCCCGCCACGCCATCGTAGAAGCCCAGGCTCAGGCCCTGCGGCACCTGGCGTGCCTTCTTGATCGGTGCATCGCTGTCCAGCGGTGCCTTGGGCGTACCGCCGAACAACAGGTAGAGCCCGCAGGCGAAGACGATCACTGGCAGCATCTGGTTGATCCACTGTGCCGGCAGGTAGTGGGCGATCACCGCGCCAAGCGCCGCACCCACGGCGGTGCTGATCAGCGCCAGCTTCCATTGCGCCGGGTCGAACAGCTTGCGCCGGTAGTAGGTGAAGCTCGCGGTGGCCGAGCCAAAGGTGGCGCACAGCTTGTTGGTACCCAGCACCATGTGCGGTGGCAGCCCGGCGGTCATCAGCGCCGGTGTGGTGAGCAGGCCGCCGCCACCGGCGATGGCATCGATGAATCCGGCCACGAAGGCCACGACCGCGAGAACGGCCAGGGTGAGGGGATCGACACTGAGTTCAAAAGGCATGGGCAAGGCTTATTGGCAGGCAGGGCGCAACGGGCGCCCCAAAGCCGCGCATTCTAGCTGCCTTGGTCTGTGTTGTCCCGGTTTCGCGGTCACACAGTTCGGTTAGCCCCAATACCGTTCGGTTATGCGCTTTTCACTGCGGCATGTGGCCCGGTGGGAGCGGCTTTAGCCGCGAAAGCGCCAGGAAATTCACTGCATCTGTTGTGAGCCGGCGGTCGCTTCGCGGCTGAAGCCGCTCCTATGTATGGACTCGCCCCACACTGTCAACACGCTTTGCTTTAAACACTGCTGCCCGGTTGCATCTATGTATCAGGCCTATTCGAGGAAGCGCCTGGCTT
>NZ_CAJYVE010000020.1 GCF_913777995.1 uncultured Pseudomonas sp.
CTCGCCGCTGATCACCGCCACCGCCTGTGGGGTGCGCTGTGCCTGGTCGGCAAACAGCTGGTGGACGAAGCGCTGGCTTGGCCAACGCGCCTCGGTCTGCTCGCTGATCGCCAGTACCGCCTGCTGCTGTTCAGCGTCCAGCAGCGCCAGGCTGCCAATGGATTGCCGTGGACCGGCGAGCATGGCGTCCAGCAGGTTGCTCAGCGCGCAGGCCAGGAGCCGCACGCCCTGGGCGGAGAATGCCTGGCACTGGTAGATGAAATGCAGGCTCAGCTCGTCGCCGAGGCTCACTGCCAGGGTCATCGGGTAGTTGGTCTGTTCGTGGCTGCTGACGCCGGAGAAGCTCAAGTCGCCGGGCGCCCGCTGCAATGCCTCGGAAACCGGGTAGTTCTCGAACACCAGAATGCTGTCGAACAGGGCTTCACCGCCCTGCCCGGCCCAGCGCTGGATCTCGTAGAGCGGCGTGTGCTCGTGCTCGCGCAGGGCCAGGTTCAGGCCCTGTACGTCTTGCAACCACTGCTCGACGGACTGCTCGGGACGCGGCGTGGCGATCACCGGCAGGGTGTTGATGAACAGCCCGATCTGCTCCTCGATACCCGGCAGGTCGGCCGGGCGCCCGGCCACCGTGGCGCCGAAAGCGACGCTGGCTTGCCCGGTGAAGCGTTGCAACAGCAGCAGCCAGGCCGCCTGCACCAGGGTATTGACGGTGACCTTGTGCTGCCGGGCGAACTCGCCCAAGCGTCGGGTGCGCGCGGCGTCCAGCACGCATTCATGGCTGCCACGTCCGTTGGGACGCACGGCGGCGGACTCGTCGCCCTGCGCCAGGCTGGGCTGCGCCAGCCGGGTCGGCTCGGCCAGGTCGGCGAGCCTGGCACGCCAGAAGCGCTGGCTGGCCGCCGCGTCCTGCGCCTGCAGCCAGGCAATGTAGTCGCGGTAGCGCCCGCCCGCCGCCGGCGGCGTCTGCCCGGCGTAGCGCTGCAGCACCTCGGCCAGCAGGCGCGCATTGCTCCAGCCGTCCATGAGAATGTGATGGCTGGTGTAGACCAGGTGATGGCTCTGCTCGCCGGTGCGCACCACCAGCAGACGCAACAGCGGCGCCTGCGCCAGATCGAAGCCGCGTACCCGTTCGGCATCGGCCAGGGCCGCCAGGGCGGCCTGTTGTTCAGACCGCCCCTGCCAGTCCTGCTCGCTGTACGGCAGGGCGACATGCTGATGAATGAGCTGCAACGGCTCGCCCATCGGCCCGGCCAGGATGAAAGCGCTGCGCAGCACGTCATGAGCGGCCAGGGTCGCCTCCCAGGCGGCCTTGAAGCGCTGGCTGTCCAGGCCCTGCACATCGACGCGCATCTGGTTGACGTAGTCGCCACCGCCCTGCTCGAGCAGGGTGTGGAACAGCATGCCCTGTTGCATGGGCGACAGCGGGTAGATGTCCTGCAGGTGCGCAGCAGGCACCGGCAGGGCATCCAGCTCGCGCTGGTCGAGGTTCACCAAGGGGAAGTCGGACGGCGTCACGCCACGCGGCTGAGCATCGCAGCAGTGGCGCACCAGCGCCTCCAGCTCCTCGGCATAAGCGTCCGCCAGGTGCTGGATCGTGGCGCTGTCGAACATCTCGCGGCTGAAGGTCCAGCTCAGGCTCAGGGCACCGCCGTACACATGGCCGTTGACGGTAAGCCAGTTGCCCAGCGGCGCATGGCCGTCGTGCTCGCGGCCCCGGGCTTCGCTGGCCGGCGCGAACAGGGCGTCTGCGGCATCGAAACTGCTGTCGAAACGGCCCAGGTAGTTGAAGGTGATACGCGGCACCGGCAGGGCGGCCAGCGCTTGCCGGGTCTCGGCCGTGCCCATGTAGCGCAGCACGCCAAAGCCCAACCCCTTGCCGGGTACTGCACGCAGCTGTTCCTTGACCGCCTTGATCGAGTCTTCCAGCCCCGCCGACGGCGTCAGCTGCACCGGGTACAGGCTGGTGAACCAGCCCACGGTGCGGCTCAGGTCGATGTCTTCGAACAGCTCTTCACGGCCATGTCCCTCCAGCTCGACCAGCAGCGAGGCGCTGCCGGTCCAACGCGTCACGACCCGCGCCAGAGCGGTCAGCAGCAGGTCGTTGACCTGCGTGCGATAGGCCGCCGGCGCCTCTTGCAGCAGGCGACGCGTGTTCAGTGCATCGAGTCGGCTTTCCAGCGTCACTGCCAGGTCTTCACGCAGTGCGCCGTGCGGGTTGGCGCACGGCAGCGCGGTGTCCTGGTCACGCAGTACGGCCTGCCAATAGGGCAGCTCGGCCAGCCAGGCGCTGTGCTCGTGCAGGCGCTGCCCCCAGGCCTGCACGGAGCTGGTGCGGGCGGGCAACGTCGCGGCCTGCCCGGCTTCGATCTGCCGGTAGGCCTGTTGCAAGTCCTCCAGCAGGATGCGCCAGGACACGCCATCCACCACCAGGTGATGGACCACCAGCAGCAGACGCTGGCTGCCATCGGCGAGGTCGGCCAGCAGCGCACGCAACAGCGGGCCGTCGCGCAGGTCGAGGCTGCCCTGGGCTTCATCGCACAGCACTTCGAGGATCTCGTCATCCGCCACTTGCATGTGCCAGGTCAGCGGCTGCGCAGCGCTGTCGCGATAGTGGGCCTGCCACTGCCCGTCGTGGCATTCGAAGGCCATGCGCAGGCTGTCATGCCGGGCAACCAGCGCCTGCAGCGCCGCCTCCAGGCAGCGGGCATCCAGCGCCGTGGCAGGCCGCAGCAGCAGCGACTGGTTCCAGCGCTGGCGCTGCGGCATGTCCTGTTCGAAGAACGCCTGCTGCACCGGCAGCAGCAACGCCTGGCCGACGGGCGCCTGCGCGGCCGGACTGGCCGCGTCATCCTGCACCGCCACGCAGGCCAGGCTGGCGATGGTCTGGTGCTGGAACAGATGCTTGGCGGTGAAGCGCAGGCCGGCCTGCCGCGCGCGGCTGACCACCTGGATGGAGGTAATCGAATCACCGCCCAGTTCGAAGAAGTTGTCTGCCACGCCGACCCGTTCGAGCTTGAGCACATCGGCCCAGATCTGCGCCAGGCAACGCTCCCGGTCATTGCCTGGCGGCTGGTAGGCAACCTGCGCGACGCTGGCGTCAGGGGCTGGCAGCCGCTGGCGATCGAGTTTGCCATTGAGGGTCAGCGGCAGGCTGTCGAGCAGCAGGATGTGCGCCGGCACCATGTAGTCCGGCAGGACGGCCTTGAGCCCGGCGCGCAGGCTGTCGCGCCAGGCGGCCTGGGCCTGCGGGTCAGCCAGCAACCCGGTGGCCTCGGGTACCACATAGCCCACCAGCTGCTTGCTGCCGCCGGTCTCCAGCGCCAGCACCACGGCGTGGCGTACACCGGGCTGTTGCTGCAGCAGCGACTCGACCTCACCCAGTTCGATACGGAAGCCGCGAATCTTCACCTGGTGGTCGATACGGCCACGGTATTCCAGCACGCCCTGTGCGTCGAAGCGCGCCAGGTCGCCGCTGCGGTAGAGTCGCCCACCCCCTGTGGTACTGCTGTCGAAGGGGTCGGGAATGAACCGCTCGGCGGTGAGTGCCGGACGGTTGAAGTAACCCCGTGCCAGGCAGCCCTGGCCACCGATCAGCAGCTCGCTCTCGACGCCCACCGGTGCCGGTTGCAGGCCCTGGTCACAGACCTGCACACGGCGCCCGCCCAGCGGCTTGCCGATCGGCATGTTGCCCTGCGCCAGGCTGCCCGCGTCGACCTCGGCGCAGTCGAACACCGTGGTCACCACGGTCGCCTCGGTGGGCCCGTAGGTATTGAGCAGGCGTACATGGCCCAGCCCCGACGCCAGCCAGTCGCTCAAGCCTTCCGGCGGCAGCGCTTCACCGCCGACATGCACCTGGCGCAGGCTCGGGCAGGCGCCGGCTGGCCAGCGTTCGGCGGCCAACAGGCGCCAGTAGGCGGTCGGCAGGTCCGCGACGGTCACGCCGTGGGCTTCGATGCGCTCCCGGAGGGTGGCAATGTCCCAGACTTCCTGGCCACGCATCACCACCTGGGCGCCGTGGCACAGCGCCGGGTACAACTGCTCGACGAAACCGTCGAAGCTCACCGTGGCGAACTGCAGCACCCGGTCTTGCGGCGACAGCCGCGAATAGTCGGCGGCCACCTGGCTGAACGCGGCCAGCTCGGCGTGGGCGATAGCCACGCCCTTGGGCCGGCCGGTGCTGCCAGAGGTGTAGATCACGTAGGCCAGGCTGGTCGGCAGCAGCGGCGTGGCGAGGTCGCTGTCGGGGTAGCCGGACCACTGCGGGTCGCCGACCTCCAGCACCGCGCAGTCCGGCGCCAACGGCAGGCGTTCGCGCAGGCCAGCCTGGGTCAGCAGTACTCGAATACCGCTGTCATCGAGCATGTAGGCCAGGCGCTCGCGCGGGTAGTCCGGGTCCAGCGGCACGTAGGCACCGCCAGCCTTGAGCACCGCCAGCAGCGCCACGATCAATGGCAGGTCCCGTTCCAGGGCGATGCCGACCCGCACTTCCGGCCCCACGCCGCGCTCGCGCAGGGCATGCGCCAGGCGGTTGGCGCGGCGCTCGAGTTCGCCATAGCTCAGGCGCTGCTCGCCGAGCACCAGGGCGATGGTATCGGGGCGCTCACGCGCCTGACGGGCGAACTGCAGGTGCACCGCCGGTGGCACATCGGCCCGCTGCCAGGCCGGATTCCAGTCCTGCGACATGCGCTGCGCGTCGCTGGCCGGCAGAATCGGCAGCTCGCCCACGGCCTGCTCGACGTCTTCGGCCAGGCCATGCAAGGCCTGCAACCAGTGTTCGGCCAAGGCCTGGATGCGCGGCGCCAGGAACAGATCGGTGGCGTAGGTGAACGAGGCCGTTACCCCGTTGCTGCGCTCCAGGGTGTCGAGCGCCAGGTCGAACTGGGCGGTGCGCTCGCCGAGTTCGATCTCTTCGGCGCGCACGCCCTGCACGGCATCAGTGCCGATCTGCTCGCCCACGTCGCGCAGATGGTTGTACATCACCTGGAACAGCGGGTTGTGACCCAGCGCCCGCTCGGGCTTGAGCGCGTCGACCACCGCATCGAACGGCACGTCCTTGTTGGCCTGGGCCTGCAAGGTGGTTTCCCTGACCGCCGCCAGCAGCGCGTCGCCACGCTGTGCCGGGTCGATGGTGATACGCGCCACCAGGGTGTTGACGAAAAAGCCGATCAGGCCTTCCAGTTCCTCGCGGTTGCGGTTGGTGACCGGTATGCCGACATTGACCTTGTCCTGTCCGCTGTGACGGGCCAGCACCAGGGCGAAGCCGGCGAGGAATACATGAAACAGCGTGGCATTGGCTTGCACGGCGCGTTGCCGCAGGCGCGCCGTAAGGGCCGCGGGCAGGTGCAGGTCGATGCGCGCGCCACGGTAGCTCTGCACCGGCGGGCGCGGATGGTCGCTGGGCAGGGCCAGCACGCTGAAGTCATCTTCCAGCGCGCGGCGCCAATAGGCCAGTTGCTGCTCGGCCAGGCCGCCGGCCAGGCGCTGGCGTTGCCAGGCGGCGTAGTCGGCGTATTGCACCGCCAAGGCCGGCACGGCCTCGGTGCGCCGCGCGGCATGGCTGTTGTAGCGCGCAGCCAGCTCACGGACCATCACGCTCATCGACCAGCCGTCCGACACGATGTGATGCAGCACCAGGCACAGCACATGCGCCTGCGCAGCCGTCTTGAACAGGGTGATGCGCAGCAGCGGGCCGTGCTCCAGATCGAAGGGCTGGCCGACCTGCTCCTGGATCCACGCGTCGAGGGCGCTGTCGTCAGCCCCCTGCAGGTCGACGAAATCAATTTCGATACCGCTGGCCGGCAGGATGCGCTGCCAGGGCTGGCCGTCACGCTCGACGAACACACTGCGCAGGGTTTCATGCCGCGCCAGCAGGGCATCGAAGGTCGCCTGCAGGGCCTGGCGATCCAGCTCGCCGTGCAAGCGCACCGCCAGGGGCGTGTTGTACGCCGTGCTTGCCGGGTTGAGCTTCCAGAACAACCACTGCCGATGCTGGGCGTGCGACACCGGCAGCGGCTGGCTGCGATCCACCGGCCTGATGCTGTCGTCCTGCACCGCCTCGACCGCCGCCAGCGCCTGACAGAAGCCTTCCAGGTCGGCGCTGTCGAACAGCGCCCGCAACGGCACCTCCAGATGCAGCTGCCGGCGCAGCCGCGACACCACCTGGGTGGCCAGCAGGGAGTGGCCGCCCAGGGCAAAGAAATTGTCGTCCAGGCCGACCCGCTCGACCCGCAGGACCGCGGCCCAGATGGCCGCCACGCTGATTTGCAGCGGGGTCTGCGCGGCGCGGTGGCTGGCCTGCACCTGCATCGGTGCCGGCAAGGCCCGGACATCCAGCTTGCCGTTGGCGGTCACCGGCAGACGCTCCAGCACCTGCCAGTGCAACGGCAGCTGATGCTCGGCCAGCGCGTGCCGCAGCGCCTCGCGCACGCACAGCACCAGGCCCTGGCGCGCCGTGTCGTCTGCCAGCGCAGCGCTCGGCACCAGCCAGGCCGCCAGGTATCGGTCACCCTCCTCGCCCAATACGCGAACCACAGCCTGCGCGATACCCGGCACCTGCAGGATGTGCTGTTCGATCTCGGCCAATTCGATGCGATGGCCGCGAATCTTCACTTGGCCATCCATGCGCCCACCGAACGCCAGCAGACCTTCGGAATTACGCCGCACCCAGTCGCCTGAGCGATACAGGCGCGCGCCCGCCGCCCCGCATGGATCGGGCACGAAACGCTCGGCGGTCAACGCTGCACGGCCCAGATAACCGCGCGCCAGGGTCGCGCCACCGATGTACAGCTCGCCCCGAGCAGGGCCGGGCACCGATTGCAGGCAGGCGTCGAGCACGTGCACGCTGACGCCGGGCAGCGGGCTGCCGAGCAGCGGCTGGCCGTGCAATTCATGGGTGAGTACGCCGACCGTGGTTTCCGTCGGGCCGTAGTGATTGATCATGCGCAAGGCCGGTGCCAGTTCGGCGATCCGCTTCAGCAGCGCCGCCGGACAGGCTTCACCGCCGAGTACCAGGCAGCGCCCTGGCAAGGCCGCCGCACCGGCGGCGAGCATCGCCTGCAGGTGCGAGGGCACCATCTTCACCGCATCGATGGCGTGCTGCTGCAGGTAGGCAGCGAACCCCTCGGCGTCCAGCACGCGGTCCTTGTCCAGCAGGTGCAGGGTCTTGCCGTGGCACAACGCGCCGAACAGCAGGGTGTGGCCCAGGTCGGCGGCCGGCGTGGTGACCATCGCCAGGCTGGCCAGACCCTCGAGGTCCAGGCGCTCGGCCACGCCACGCAGGTAGTGGGCCAGCGCCCCATGGGTGACGCCGACGCCCTTGGGCATGCCGGTGGTGCCGGAGGTGTAGATCACGTAGGCCAGCTGATCGGCACTGACGTTCTGCGCCGGAGCCTCCGCCTCGGGGTAGGCCGCAGCGATATCGATCGTCTCGATGCCATCGGGCAGCTCATCGGCCTGGCCCAGCACCCAGCGCACCTGACTGTCGGCGAGCATGAAGGCCTGGCGTGCCGGTGCCAGGCCCGGCTCGATGGGCAGGTAGGCCGCGCCGCTCTTGAGCGCCGCGACGATCGCCACCAGCATGTCGACGCTGCGGTCAGCCATGACCGCCACGCGCTCGTCCGGCTGCACGCCGCGCTGCAACAGAACATTCGCCAAGGCATTGGCGCGCTGCTCCAGCCCCTGGTAGCTCAGGCGGCCATCGGCACACACCGCCGCCAGGCGCTGCGGATGCGCCTGCGCCGCTCGTTCGATGAGGCGATGGACACAGGCCTGTGGCGGGGTGATGGGCTGGGCTGGCGCCGGGGCCGGTAGATCCAGAGGCAACTCGCCGACGCGCGAATCCGGCGCGGCGGCCAGGCCAGCGAGCAGACGCAACCAGTGCCGACCCAGCTCGCCCAGGCTGGCGGGTTCGAACAGCTCCACTGCGCCGGTGAACACCGCGTGCAGACGCCCGGCGCTTTCATAGGTATCCAGAGCCAGCTCGAAGCGCGCACTGTGGCTGCCCAGCGCCAGCTTCTCTACCCCCAGCCCGGAAGCCGTACGGATCTGCCCGGCATCGGCAACCTTCGGCTGGTGGTTGTAGAGCACCTGGAACAAGGGGTTGTGCCGCGCACTGCCCTGCAACCCCATGGCCTCGACCAGGCGTTCGAAGGGAAGCTCCTGATGCGCCTGGGCGCCCAGCGCGGTGTCCTTGACCCGCTGCAGCAGCTGGCGCACGTCCAGCAGTGGGTCGACCTCAGTGTGCAGCACCTGGGTGTTGATGAAGCAGCCGATCAGCCCTTCGACCTCCGCCCGGTTGCGGTTGGCCACCGGCACGCCTACGCGAATCGCCTGGCGACCGCTGTAGCGCTGCAGCAGCACCTTGAAGGCCGCCAGCAGCACCATGAACAGCGTCACGCCCTGCTCACGGGCCAGTTCGCGCAGGCGCTCGGCCAATGCCGGCTCGACCTCGAAGGCGTAGCGGTTGCCGCGATAACTGCGCGACAGCGGACGCGGCTGATCGGTGGGCAGCTCCAGCGGCGTGTGGTCGTCACCCAGCTTGGCACGCCAGTAGTCCAACTGGCGCTCCTGCTCGCCGGCCTCCAGCCAGCTGCGCTGCCACAGCGCATAGTCGCGGTACTGGATCGGCAACGCCGGCAGCTCGGCCGCGCCGCCGACACACGCCGCGTCGTACAGGCGGATGAATTCCTCGATCAGCACGTTATACGACCAGCCATCGGCCGCGATGTGGTGCAGGGTCAGCAACAGCACATGTTCCTGCTCGGCCAAGGCCAGCACCTGCACACGCAGCAACGGCCCATGGGCCAGGTCGAACGGCGCCAGCGCCTCGGCATCGGCCAGGCAGCGCACCTGCGCTTCGCGCTCGTCAGCCGCCAGGGCGCTCAGGTCGTGGCGGGCGATGGCCACGGCGAACGGCGCGACAACCTGCTGGCGCACCTCGCCATCCGCTTCACGGAAGCGGCTGCGCAGGGTCTCGTGGCGCGCCACCAGGGCATCGAAGGCGCTTTGCAGCGCCTGTTCGTCAAGCGTGCCGCTCAGGCGTACGGCCATCGGCAGGTTGTAGGCGGCGCCCTGCGGATCGAGCTGCCAGAGGAACCACATGCGCTGCTGGGCGTACGACAGGCCATCACGCTCGGCCACCGGCACCTCGGCAGGAATCGGCAACAAGGCGAAGTCGACGGCCTGCTGTTGCAGGCCGGCCAGGAACAGGCGGCGCTTCTCCGGGGGCAGTTCGATGAACCGGCGGGCGAGTTTCAGTGCGTCTTGAGCGTGCATGCAATGCGTCCTTGTCGATAGGAAGCGGGGCCGAGTGGCCCGGTCGATCCCACAAGGACGAAGCAGCAGAGGGTTGATTTAGCCGCCGGCACGGGCAGGGGCAGGGGCAGGCTGACTGACAGGTAAGGGGGATAAAGGGCAATACTGTTCGATTAGGCGCTTTGCGGCCCTGTGGGAGCGAGCTTGCTCGCGAAAAGCTGGCAAAGTCACTGCATCTGTTGTGAACGTGACGCCGCCTTCGCGAGCAAGCTCGCTCCCACGGACTGAACTGTATCTGGATAAAGGGCGTCGGCCGCCGGGAAAAGCGCTGGCCGAGGCTTCAGCCGGCCACCGCGGCCAGGCGCCGGCCACGCTGGCGGTGCAGGTCGACTTCCAGGTTCGAACGCAGAATACGCAGCACCATGCCTTCGTGGTCGTGGATGAAGAAGTGCCGGCCGGGCAGCATCTCCAAGGAAAAATTGGCGTCGCTCTCCTGCTGCCAGGCGATCAACTGCTCTTGGGTGGCCTTGTCATCCTTGCCACCCAGCACATGGATCGGACAACTCAGCAACGGTCGCTGACGACGCTGATAGAGGCCGCACAGCCGGAAGTCGGCGCGCAGCACCGGCAGGGTCAGGGCCATCAGCTCTTCGTTGTCCAGCACCTCCTGCGGCGTGCCGTTGAGGTCTCGCAGCTCGGCCTTGAGCTGGGCGTCGGTCTTGGGGTCGGCAAAGCCGCGTGCGTAGTCATCACGCATCGACGGCGCTGCGGTGCCGGAGGCGAACAGTGAAACGGGCGGCGGCGCGCCCAGCTCACGCAGCACGTGGGCGATCTCGAAAGCCAGCAGCGCGCCGAGGCTATGGCCGAACAGCGCATAAGGCGTCTTCAGCGCTGGCAGGATTTCCAGTGCCAGCTGCCGCGCCAGCGCTGGCATGTCGGTCTGCAGCGCCTCGCCCAGGCGCGCACCGCGCCCGGGGATTTCCACCGGCTGCACCTGCAGCCACTGCGGCAGGTGGCGCCGCCAGCGGCTGAACACCATGGCGCTGGCGCCCGAGTAAGGCAGGCAGAACAGTTGCACGGTTGCCATGGCGTAGACCTCAGTGGTTGGCTGGCGCCTGCTGCAGACGCGCCTGTTCTTCCATGTGCTTGCGCAGGCTCAACGGGCGCATGTCGGTCCACACCTCTTCGATGTAGGCCAGGCATTCCTTCTTGAAGCCGCTCTTGCCAACGGTGCGCCAGCCGTTGGGCATTTCCTTGTAGTCCGGCCAGATGGAGTACTGCTCCTCGTGGTTGACCACCACCTGGAAGAGGATGTCGTCGCGATCGAATACTGAGGTCATGCTTTGCTCCCTGATAAGGCTGAAGTCGTGGGCAGCGGCCAGGCCGCTGCAGGAATGAACGATTGGCCGGTGGAAAAATTAACCACTGCGGCGCGACTGAAAGCATGCCTAGCGCTGGGCGATGGCCGACTCTACGGCCCTGGCGAAGATCCGCGCCACCTGATCGACCTGCTCGGCCGTGATGATCAGCGGCGGCAGGAAGCGCACCACACTGCTGTGCCGTCCACCCAGTTCGAGGATCAGCCCGCGCTTGAGGCATTCGCGCTGGATGCGGCTGGCCAGGGCACCGTCATGCGGGGCATGGCCCTGCACGTCCGGCTGGCCGGCCGGGTCGACCACTTCCACGCCGAGCATCAGGCCCAGGCCACGCACGTCACCCAGTTGCGGGGTGCGCTGTTGCAGCGCCAGCAAATGCGAACGCAGGCGCTGGCCCATCTCGGCAGCGTGCTGGACCAGATGGTGCGCTTCGATGTAGCGGATCACCGCCGAGCCTGCCGCCATGGCCATCTGGTTGCCACGGAAGGTGCCGGCATGCGCACCGGGCTGCCAGGTGTCGAGCCAGTCCTGATAGACCATGACCGCCAGTGGCAGGCTGCCGCCGATGGCCTTGGACATCACCACCACGTCCGGCACGATGCCGGCATGCTCGAAGGCGAACAGCTTGCCGGTGCGGGCAAAGCCGGTCTGGATCTCGTCGACGATCAGTGGAATGCGATGCCGCGCGGTGATTTCGCGCAGGCCCTGCAGCCAGGTGCTGGCCGCCGGAATCACCCCGCCCTCGCCCTGCACCACTTCGACGATGATCCCGGCTGGCGGCTGGACACCGCTTTCCGGGTCGCTGAGCAAGTTGTCCAGGTAATGCAGGTTGGCCCGCACACCGGCCTCGCCACCCAGGCCGAACGGGCAGCGGTAGTCATAGGGGAACGGCATGAACTGCACGGCCTGGCTGAGCAGCGCGCCCAGCGGCGTCTTGGCCTTGAGGTTGCCCATCAGGCTCAGGGCGCCCTGGCTCATGCCGTGGTAGCCACCGTGGAAGGCCAGCACCGTGCTGCGCCCGGTGGCGATGCGCACCAGCTTGAGCGCCGCTTCCACCGCGTCGGTGCCGGTGGGGCCGGTGAACTGGATGCGCGCCTTGGCCGACAGGGCCGGCGGCAGCACGGCGAACAGGTCCTGGACGAAGCGGTCCTTGACCGGCGTGCTGAGGTCGAGGGTGTGCAGCGGCAGTTCATCGTCGAGCACCTGGCGAATCGCGTCGGTGACCACCGGGTGGTTGTGCCCCAGGGCCAGGGTCCCGGCACCGGCCAGGCAGTCGATGAACACCCGGCCTTCGACGTCTTCGACATGGATGCCACGGGCCCGCTTGAGCGCCAGCGGAATGCGCCGCGGGTAGCTGCGGGCATTGGACTCCTGCTGCTTCTGCCGGGCCAGGATGGGGTGGTCTTCAAAGCGGTAGTGCTGGTCTTCGTCCTGGGCCTTGATCGGGCTTTCGGCAAACGCTGTGCTCATGGTTGCGCTCCTGAATGAGATGAAAAGCCGTGAGTCCTGGGCAATAGACGAAGAGGATGAGAGCGGCTTTAGCCACGATACTGATCAGTTAGACCGTTGGAGCTTACTCGCGAATGGCCGGCTATCTGGACCGGGTACACCCGCCGCAGCATCAGTGCCCTTGAGTCACCTTTCCGCCTTTACGGCGGGTCCCTTTTGGTTACGCCCAAAAGGAACCAAAAGGCATTGCTCCTGGCTTGGGTCTGCCCTGCGGGCAGACTTCCCTCCTTCCGGCGCCATTCCAGGGGGCCGGCGCAATGGGCCGCCCCTGGCCCAGTGCGCCTAAGCCGGCTTCCCTGCCGGCTTACCCCCTTCCATGACACCTGCACTCGGCCTGCACCCAAGTCGCGATTGGCGGCGCCTGAGAAAGCGGTGCTTGAAAAGCAAAAGCTCGGTGAAGCGCTTCCGGCTTTTGTTGGCGAGCTTGCTCGCGAAGAGACCCACTCAGCCCTTGCATCGGCGGTGAACGTGACGCTGCGTTCGCGAGCAAGCTCGCTCCAACAACGTCCGAGGGCGACTGGTTGATCGGTATTGCGGCTTTCGCCGCTCCCGCTCACTGGCGTCACGATCAGTCCATTACAACGCCTCCAGCTGCGCCATCAGGTCGTCGAGGGCGCTGACTTTCTGTTCGGTAAGCGCCGCGCCGTCGAGTGTTCCGATGTACTGCGCCAGCTCGCGCACCGTGCTGCACTCGAACATCGCCCGCAGCGGCACGCTGCGCTGCAGGGTCTGCTGTACCCGCGAGGCGATCTGCGTGGCCAGCAGCGAGTGGCCGCCGAGGTCGAAGAAGTTGTCGGTGACCCCGACCTGATCCACGCCCAGCACCTCGCCCCAGATCCGCGCCAGGGTGCCTTCCAGTTCACTGGCCGGCGCCTGGTAGTCGCGGCCGGCATTGAAGTCCAGCGCCGGCAGGGCCTTGCGGTCGAGCTTGCCATTGGGGTTGAGCGGCAGCTTGTCCAGCACCTGCCAATGGCGCGGCACCATGTACTCGGGCAGGCCCTGGGCGAGGTGCGCCTTGATGGCCTCGACGTCCAGCTGCGCCGCCTGCGCCACCACGTAGCCGACCAGGTACTGGCCGCTGGCGGTGCTCTGCACGGCCACGGCCGCGTCACGCACCTGTGGCCACTGGCGCAGGCGGGCTTCGATCTCGCCCAGTTCGATGCGGTAGCCACGGATCTTCACCTGGTGATCGACCCGGCCGACGTACTCCAGCACCCCGTCGTCGCGGCGCCTCGCCAGGTCGCCGCTGCGGTACAGCCGCTCACCCGGCGCCCCGTAGGGGTTGGGCAGGTAGCTGGCGGCGGTGCGCTGCGGGTCGTTGAGGTAGCCGCGCCCGACCCCGGTGCCGGCGATGAACAGCTCGCCCTGGGCCAGGGCCGCCACCGGCTGCAATTCGTCGTCCAGCACATAAAGGCGGTTGTTGTCGGTCGGCGTGCCGATCGGCAGGTAGCTGCCGACCACGGCAGCGGCATCCACCGCGAACAGCGCCACGTCGTCGGAGCACTCGGCCGGCCCGTAGGCGTTGACCAGAGTGATCTGTGGATAACGCTGCAACCACTGCGCGGCCAGGGCCGGCGGCATGGCTTCACCGGTGGGCAGCAGCCAGCGCAGGCCCTCGAGTTCGGCCGGCGGCTCGGCCAGCAGGCCCTGGATCAGCGACGGTACGCTTTCCAGCACACTGATGCCGGTGTCGCGAACATGCCGTAGCAAGGCGGCCGGGTCGTGGGCGATCAGGTCGGGGACGATCTCGACCCGTGCGCCGCACAGCCCGGCAGCGAGGAACTGCCACACCGAGATGTCGAAGCTCTGCGAGGCGGTCTGGGCGATCACCGAATGCTCGTTGAGACCGAAGTAAGGCACCTTGCTCAACTGGTTGTTGAGCATGCCGGCCTGGTGCACCGCCACGCCCTTGGGCACGCCAGTGGAACCGGAGGTGTAGATCACGTAGGCCAGGTGCTGGCCGCTCACCGCGATGCGCGGTGCGTGTTCAGGTACTTCGCCTTGCTGAACCTCATCCCAGACCAGCAGGCGTGGCCGGGCAGTGGCGCAGCCCAGCTCTTCGAGCAGTTGCATGGCCTGCTCGCGGCAGGCGGCGTTGCACACCAGCAGCGGCGCGGCACTGCTATCCAGGATCTGCGCCAGGCGCTGCGGCGGATGCGCCGGGTCCAGCGGCAGGTAGCCGGCACCGGCCTTGAGGGTGCCGTGGATCATGCCCAGCAGCGCCAGGCTGCGTTCGGCGAGCAAGGCCACCGGTTGGTCCGGCTGCACGCCGGCGGCGAGCAACGCATGCGCCAGGCGGTTGGCACGCCGGTCCAGCTCGGCGTAGTTCCACTGCTCGCCCTGGCAAGTCGCGGCGATGCGCTGCGGGTACGCGGCCACCGTGGCTTCGAACAGCGCTACGTACCCCTGTTGCAACGGGTAGTCCCGGGCGCTGCGGTTGCAGCCGTCGAGCAGGAACTCGCGCTCCTGCGCAGCCACCAGCTCCAGGCTGGCGAAGTCCTGTTCGAAAGCTTCGGCGATGGCCAGCAGCAGCCGCTGGAAATCGCCCAGCAGGCGCTGCACGGCCGGCTCGTCGAAGAAACGCCGGTCGTAGGACAGGTGCAGCCCCAGGTCATCGCCGGGGTAGCAGACCACGGTCAGCGGGTAGTTGGTGTGCGTGCGCCCCGAGCCGGAGCGCGCCTTCAGCCCTGCGGCGCCCTGCAACACGCTGGCGTCCACTGGCGCGTTCTCGAACACGAACAGGCTGTCGAACAGCGGCTGGCCCTTGGGCAGTTCGCTGCATTCCTGGATGGCCACCAGCGGCAGGTGCTCGTGCTCGCGCAGCTCCAGGTTGCGCTCGAACAGCTGCTGCAGCCACTGGCGCACACTCAGGCGCTCACCGGCCGCCGGCATCGGCACGCGCAGGGCCACGCTGTTGATGAACAGGCCCACGCAGTGCTGCATCTGCGGCAGGCTGGCCGGGCGACCGGCCACCGTGACGCCAAACAGCACGTCGCGCTCGCCGCTGTAGCGGCGCAAGACCAGGGCCCAGGCGGCCTGGGCGAAGGTGTTGACGGTCAGTTGGTGCTGCTGCGCCAGCTCGCGCAGGCGCGCGCCCTGCTCGGGCAGCAGGCGGCTGTACACATCGCCGACCTGCATGCCGCCGTTGTCGTGGAGGATCGGCCGGTCGCTGGGGATCAGCGTCGGCCGCTCGAAGCCGGCCAGGGCCTGGCGCCAGTAGGCACGCGCCTGTTCCAGGCCCTGGTGGTGCAGCCAAGCGATGAATTCACGGTAGCGTGGCGGCGTCGGCAGGCCGGCTTCGCGGCCCTCGCCGAGGGCCTGATAGAGGGCCAGGAAATCGCCCATCATGATCGAGCGGCACCAGGCATCGATGAGGATGTGGTGGTTGCTCATGATGAACCAGTGCCGGTCACTGGCCAGGCGAATCAGGCGCAGGCGCAGCGGTGGTCGCTCCAGCAGCGCGAAGCCGGCCAGGCGTTCGTCTTCCAGCAGCTGTTGCAGGCGCGTCTCGTGGGCGTCTTGCGGCAGCGCGCTCCAGTCGAGGAATTCGACACCGTCACCGTCGCCACGGTGGATGATCTGCAGCATCTGCTCGCCGGTGTTCCACACGAACGAGGCACGCAGCGCCTCGTGGCGGGCCACCACCTGGCGCCAGGCGCGGTCGAAGCGCGCCACGTCCAGTTCGCTGTCGATGCTGTAGCGGTCCTGCATGAAGTAGATGCCGGTGCCGGATTCGAGCAGGGTGTGCAGCAGCATGCCTTCCTGCATCGGGGTCAGCGGGAACACGTCGTCGATGGCCGCGAACGGCAGCGGCAAGGCATCCAGTTGCGCCTGGTCGAAACGCGCCAGGGGGAAGTCCGAGGGCGTCACGCCACCGGCCTCGGGGGCCAGGCAATGGGCGATCAGCGCCTGCAGCTCGGCCTGGTAAGCCGCCGCCAGGCGTTCGATGGTCGCGGGGTGGAACAGCCGCTCGCTGAAGGTCCAGTGCAGGGTCAACTGCCCGCCATACACCTGGCCATCGACGCTGAGCCAGTTCGGCAGCGCCGCATCGCGGGCGTGCTGGGCACCACCGGCTTCGTCCAGCGGTCGCCATGGGCTGTCTGCGGCGAAGCCCTGGTCGAACTGCCCCAGGTAGTTGAAGGTGATGCGCGCCTCGGGCAGCGCCGCCATGGCCTGGCGTGTCGGGGCATCGGCCAGGTAGCGCAGCACGCCATGGCCCAGGCCCTTGTGCGGCACCTCGCGCAGTTGCTCCTTGATGGCCTTGAGGCTGGCGCCCGGCTCACTGGCCGGTTGCAGGCGCAGCGGGTAAGCGCTGGTGAACCAGCCCACGGTGCGGCTCAGGTCGATGTCGTCGAACAGCTCTTCACGGCCATGGCCTTCCAGCTGCACCAGGAGCGAATCCTGCCCGGTCCAGGCGCACAGGGTACGCGCCAGGGCGGTGAGCAGCAGGTCGTCGACGCGCGCCCGATAGGCTTGCGGCGCCTGCTGCAACAGCTGGCGGGTGGTCGCCGCATCCAGGGTCAGGCTGACGCGCCGGGCATCGCGCTCCAGGTTGGTCTGGTCGCCGCCATCGAGCGGCAGATCACCCGACGGCCCTTGCAGGCGGCCTTGCCACCAGCGCAGTTCCTCGCGCAGCGACTCGCTGCCGGCATAGGCCTGCAGGCGTGTGGCCCAGTCGCGCAGCGAACTGGTCTTGGCCGGCAAGTGCACGGCCTGGCGGTTTTCCAGCTGGGCGTAGAGCGTCTGCAGGTCTTCCAGCAGCACTCGCCAGGACACGCCGTCGACGGCCAGATGGTGCACGACGATCAGCAGTCGTTCGGGCGTACCGGGCAGCAGCAGCGCACGCAACAGCGGCCCCTGTTGCAGGTCGAGGCTCTGCTGCGCCTGGTCGAACCACGCCTGGCGCTGCTCGGGCGTGTCGGCCTGACCGACCCAGAGCAGCTCCTGGCCCGCTGGGTGCGGCACGAACTGCGCACGGCCGTCGGCAGCGAAGCGCAGGCGCAGCGCGTCGTGGTGGGCCACCAACGCGTGCAGCGCCTGCTCCAGCAACGCCGCCTGCACGGGGTGGCTGGTTTGCAGCAGCAGCGACTGGTTCCAGTGCTGCGGTTGGGCGTGGCGCTGGGCGAAGAACCAGTGCTGGATCGGCGTCAGCGGCGTCTCGCCCACGACCGGCCCCTGGTCGATGCTCAGCCGCTCGCTCTGCCGTGCGGCCGCGGCCAGGGTGCGTACGCTCTGGTGCAGGAACAGGTCCTTGGCACTGAAATGCACCCCGGCCTGGCGAGCACGGCTGACCACCTGGATGGACAGGATCGAGTCGCCGCCCAGGGCAAAGAAGTTGTCGTCGATGCCCACCTGGGGCACGCCCAGCACTGTCTGCCAGACTTCGACCAGACGCTGTTCCAGCCCATTGCGCGGTGCCTGGTAGGCGCTTTGCGCAGCACTCAGGTCCGGCTGCGGCAGCGCACGGCGGTCGAGCTTGCCATTGGCGGTCAGCGGCAAGGCGTCGAGCAGCATCAGGTGCGCGGGCACCATGTGCTCGGGCAATGCCGCCTGCAATTGCGCCTTGAGCTGTTCGACCAGCAGACCGCCCTCTGTGCCCGCCTCGGCCAACAGATAGCCGACCAGTTGCTTGCCCGACGGCCCGTCGACGGACAGCACCGCCGCTTCGCGCACCTGTTCATGGGCCAGCAGGCAGGCCTCGATTTCGCCCAGTTCGATGCGGAAGCCGCGCACCTTGACCTGCTGGTCGATACGCCCCAGGTATTCCAGTTGGCCGTCGTGGCCCTGGCGCACCAGGTCGCCGGTGCGGTACATGCGCCCGCCGTCGGCGGCGAACGGATCGACGACGAAACGCTCGGCGCTCAGCCCGGCGCGCTCCAGGTAGCCACGCGCCAGGCCCTGGCCGCCGATGTACAACTCACCCGGCGTACCGGCCGGCAGCAGCGCCAGGTCGGCATCCAGCACGTACAGGCGACGGCTGCCGACCACCCGGCCGATCGGCACACTGCCCAGCCCCACCGGCAGCACCTGCGGGGCAGCGCAGGCCGTGGGCATCACCACGGTTTCGGTCGGCCCGTAGGCGTTGAACACCGTCTGTGGGGTGAAGCTTTCGCGCAGCGTGTGCAGATGTTCAGCCGTCAGCGCCTCGCCACCGGTGATGATCAGCCGCACCGGCAGCTGTTCGCCCTGGCTGCGCAGCCACTGCGCCAGTTGCCCGCCGTAGCTGGGGGTGAAACCCAGCACGTTGATGCCGTGGGCGCGGATCAGCCCGCACACCGACTCGGCATCCCACTGCCCCTGCTCGCGCAGCACCACTTCGGCACCGAACAGCAGCGGCACCAGCAGGCGCTCGCTGGCGGCGTCGAAGTTGATCGAATAGAAGTGCAGCTCGCAGTCTGCCGGGGTGGTGCCGAACAGCTCACCGACCGCCTGCAGGTGCATGGCCAGCGGCCCCTGGCTTACCGCCACGCCCTTGGGCAGGCCGGTGGAACCCGAGGTGTAGATGACATAGGCCAGGTGCTCGGGCTGGCTGCGCTCGGCAGGGTCGATGCTCGGATACGCGCCCAGTGCCGGGCCGTCCTGCTCCAGGCTCCAGGCCTGCACAGCCGCCGGCAGCGGGGCCAGTTGCGCAAACAGCGCGTCGTGGCCGAGCAGCACCTGAATGCCGCTGTCTTCGACCATGTAGCGCAGGCGCTGCTGCGGGTATTCCGGGTCCAGCGGAACGTAGGCACCGCCGGCCTTGAGCACCGCCAGCAGGCCGACCACCAGGTCCAGCGAACGACGCAGGGCCAGGCCGACGCGTACTTCAGGGCCGACGCCCAGCTCGATCAGGCGGTGGGCCAGGCGGTTGGCGCGGGCGTTGAGTTCGGCATAAGTCAGCGACTGGCCGGCACAGGTCACCGCCCGGCCCTGCGGCGTCGCCTGGGCCTGGGCCTGGAACAGCGCCTGCACGCTGCGCGGCGCGGTGTCGGCCAGCGCTCCACGACCGCTGTCCAGCAGGCGCTGGCATTCGGCCTGGCCGAGCAGCGGCAGTTCGCTCAGGCGGCAATCCGGGTCGGCGAGCATGCCGCGCAGCAGTTGCTGCCAGTGCCCGGCCATGGCTTCGATGCGCCGGGCATCGAACAGGTCGGTGCTGTAGGTCAGGCAGCAGCGCAGCTGGGCGTCGAAGTCGGTGACCTCCAGGTTGAGGTCGAACTTGGTCGCCCGGGCATCGTTGACCAGGTAATCCACCTGCACGCCACCGGCCAGCTCGCGCTGCTGCTGGAACTCCCAGCGCTGCACGTTGCACATCACCTGGAACAGCGGGTTGAACGCGGCACTGCGCTGCGGCTGCAAGGCCTCGACCAGTTGGTCGAAGGGAATGTCCTGGTGCGACTGGCCGTCGATGGCCACCTGGCGAACCTGTTCGAGCAGTTCGCTGACCCGCATCTGCCCATGCGGCTGGATACGCAGCACCTGGGTATTGAGGAAGGCACCGATCAGCCCTTCGCTTTCCGGGCGAATACGGTTGGCCAGCGGCACGCCGATGCGCAGGTCGTGCTGGCCACCGTAGCGGTACAGCAAGGTGGCCAGCGCGGCGGTCATGGTCATGAACAGGGTCAGGCCGCGCTCGCGGTTGAAGCGGCTCACCTGCTCGGCCAGGGCCGCGTCGAGGTCGAAGCGGTGCAGTTCGCCGCGATGGCTCTGCAGCGCCGGGCGTGGCCGGTCGCTGGGCAGGGTCAGCAACGGCTGTTCGCCACCCAGCTGGGCCTTCCAGTAGTCGAGCTGGCGCTGCATCTCGCCGCCCTCCAGCCACTGGCGATGCCAGGCGCTGTAGTCGAGGTACTGCACCGGCAGCGGCGCCAGGGAGGTTTCGCGTCCGGCGACGAAGTCGGCGTACAGCGCCGACAGCTCGCGGGCGAAGATGTCCATGGCCCAGCCCTCGGTGACGATGTGGTGCAGGGTGATCAGCAGGTGATGCTCCTGCTCGCCACTGCGCACCAGGCACACGCGCAGCAGCGGGCCGCTTTCCAGGTCGAACGGTGCATGGGCCTGCTGGTCGGCCAGGCGCTCGATCTGCGCCTGGCGCTCGCCGGGCGGCTGCGCGGCAATGTCCAGGTGCTGCATCGGCACCTGCGAGGTGGCCGCAACGCGCTGCCAGGGCTTGCCGGCCTCGCTGGGGAAGGTGGTGCGCAGGCTCTCATGGCGTTGAATCAGCGCCTGCAGGGCCTGTTCGAACGCCTCGACATTCAGCGCGCCGCGCAGGCGGGCCATGCCGCCGACGTTGTAGGCCGGGCTGCTCGGGTCCATCTGCCAGAGGAACCACATGCGCTGCTGCGAATACGACAGCGGCACACGCTGGCTGCGGTCGACCCGGGCAATCGCGCCCTGGCTGTCGACCCGACCTTCGGCCTGGGCGCGGGCGACCCAGCTGGCGAACGCCTCCAGGCTGCGCGACTCGAACAGGCTGCGCAGCGGCAGCTCGACGCCCAGGGCCTGGCGCGCTCGCGAGACGATGCGCGTGGCCAGCAGCGAGTGGCCGCCAAGTTCGAAGAAGTCATCGTCCAGGCCGACCTGCGGCAGGCCGAGGACCTCGCCCCAGATCGCCGCCAGGGTCTGCTCCACGGCATTGCGTGGGGCGCGGTAGTCGCGCTGCGCCGCCTGCGGTGGCGGCAGGGCACGACGGTCGAGCTTGCCGGCCGGGGTCAGCGGGAAGGCCTCGAGACGCAGCACATGGGCGGGAATCATCGGCTCCGGCAGGCACAGGCGCAGCGCCTCGCGAATACGCTCGGCCAGCGCCTGCGGCGCCTCGGCGCCATCGGTCACCAGGTAGGCGAGCAACTGCCCACCCTCGCGGCCTTCACCGAGCAGCACCAGCGCCTGGCGCACGCCGGGCTGCTGCAGAATGGCCTGGCGAATCTCGTCCAGCTCGATGCGCACGCCGCGCAATTTCACCTGCTCATCCAGCCGCCCCAGGTATTCCAGCGCACCGTCCTGGCGCCAGCGCGCCAGGTCGCCGCTGCGGTACAGCCGCGTGCCGCCTTCACCGGGCAGGAAGCGGCTGGCGGTCAGCGCCGGCTGGCCCAGATAGCCACGCGCCAGGCCATTGCCGCCCAACAGCAGTTCGCCACGCGCACCTGCAGGGGCCAGCGCCCAGTCGCTGTCGCGGATCTCGGTGAGCACATTGCTCAGTGGTCGACCGATCGGTATGCGCACGCCGTGTTCTTCGCCACAGCGCCAGTGAGTGACGTTGATCGCGGTTTCGGTCGGCCCGTAGCGGTTGTGCAGGGTTACCGACGGCAGGCGCGCCTGGATGCGCCGGCACAGCTCGACCGGCAGCGCTTCCCCGCCGGAGAACAGGTGGCGCAGGCTGGTGCACTGGCTGAAGCCGTCTTCATCGGCAAACAGTTGCAGCAGCGGCGGCACGAAATGCAGCAGGGTCACGCCGTGCTCACGCACGCGCTGCACCAGGCAGCGCGGGTCGCGATGCTCGCCATCGCCGGCCAGCACCAGGCGCGCGCCGCTGAGCAGGGGCAGGAAGCACTCCCACAGCGACACGTCGAAGCTCAGTGGTGCCTTTTGCAGAAACACGTCGTCGGCGCCGACCTGGTATTCGGCCTGCATCCAGGCCAGGCGTTCGACCAGCGCGCCGTAGCTGTTGCCCACGGCCTTGGGCAAGCCGGTGGAACCGGAGGTGTAGATGATGTAGGCAAGGTTGTGCGGATGCACGCTGACCGTCGGCGGCGCCTCGGCACCCGGACCGTGGGCGACGCCGTCGAGGGCCAGGGTGGCGAGGCTTGCGGGCAGCTCGAAGGCGTCGAGCAGTGCCGCCTGCCCCAGCAGCAGGCTGGCCTGGCTGTCGGCGAGCATGTGCTGGAGGCGCTCGCGCGGATAATCCGGGTCCAGCGGCACATACACGCCGCCGGCCTTGACGATGGCCAGCGCGGCAATCATCAGTTCCAGGGAGCGCTCGGCCAATACGCCGACGCGCACCTCCGGCGCCACGCCCTGGGCGTGCAAACGCAGCGCCAGGTGATTGGCCTGGCGATCCAGCTCGGCATAGCTCAGCGAACGCTCGCCGGCCACCAACGCGGTGCGCGGCGCGGCGCTCGCGGCCTGTTCAGCCAGGCGCTGGGCAAGCATCCACTGCGGTTGTGCCTGCGGGTTACGCCCCCAGCTCTGCACAGCATCAAGCTCGGTAGCGCTCAGCAACGGCAGCTCACCCAGCGCCTGCTGCGGCTGCGCACACACCTGCTGCAAAAGGCTGACGAAGTGCCCGGCCAGGCGCTGCACGGTGGCCGCATCGAACAGCTCCACCGCGTAATCGAACGACAGGCGAATACGCCCCTGGGCGTCTTCTTCGCTGTGCAGTTGCAGGTCGCATTTGGCCTCACGGCTGTGCCACGGCAGCTCTTCGGCAAGCAGGCCGGGCAGGCGCTTGAGGGCCTCGGTATTGCGCTGCTGGTGGTTGAACATCACCTCGAAGGCGGCGGCATCACCCAGCGCGGCACTGACCTGTTGGTAATCGATGGCCTGGTGCAGCTGCGCCGCCTGCACGCTGGCACTGACCCGCGCCAGCAGGCTGAGGAAGCTTTCCCGTGAGTCGATGCGAGTGCGCAACACCTGGGTGTTGATGAAGAAACCGATCAGCCCCTGGGTTTCCAGCAAGGGGCGGTTGGCATTGGGCACGCCGACGCGGATGTCCGCCTGCCCGGTGTAGCGTTGCAGCAGGCTCTGGAAGGCCGCCAGCAAAAGGCTGAAACTGCTGGTCTGGGCACTGCGCGCCAGCGCCTGGAGGCGCTCGCACAGGGTTTTGTCCAGGCGCAGGCTCAAGCGCTGCGCAGCCGAAGCCGCTGCGCTGCGCGGGCGGTCGAGCGGCAGTGCCAGCGCTTCGCGCTCACCCTCCAGGGTGTTGCGCCAGTAGTCGAGCTGGCGCTGCTGTTCAGTGGCATCGAGCTGTTCGCGTTGCCAGGCGGCGTAATCGGCATACCCCACTCCTAGCGGCGCCAGGGTCAGATCCTGGCCCTGGCTGTAGGCGGCATACAGGCGAGCGAATTCGTCGAGCAGGATGCCCAGCGACCAGCCGTCGGCCACGATGTGCTGCAGGGTCACCAGCAACAGGTGGTCGTCTTCGTCGAGACGTACCAGGCGGATGCGCAGCAACGGGCCCCGTTGCAAGTCGAAAACGCTGCGCGCCTCGTCTTCCTGGAGCTGCCGGGCACGCGATTCGCGCTCGGCTTCGGGGTATTCACCGAGGTCATCACGCTGCACCTGGACCGGCGCGTGGTCGAGGATGCGTTGCAGTGCCACGCCGTCCTGTTCCAGGAAGCGCGTGCGCAAGGCTTCATGGCGCTGCACAAGCGTGTCGAAGGCACGCTGCAGGGCCGCTTCGTCCAGTTCGCCACGCAGGCGCAGGCCACCGGGAATGTTGTAGGCGACACTGTCGGGCTGCAATTGCCAGAGGAACCACAGGCGGCTCTGCGCGACCGACTGCGCCAGCAGGCCGCTGCGTGGCAGGCGCGCAATGGCGCCGGACGCAGCGGCACGGCCTTCGACCGCCGCGATGAACTGCGCCAGGGTCGGCGCTTCGTAGAGGGTGCGCAGTTGCACATCCAGGCCCAGCTCATCGCGCAGCTCGGCGATCATCTGGGTGGCCTGGATCGAGTTGCCACCCAGGCCGAAGAAATGGGCCTCGGCGGCCAGGGTTTCGGTCTTCAAGCAGGCGCACCACAGCCGTTCGATGCGTTGCGCCAGGCTCGCGGCCAGCGCAGCCGGCGCAGGGGCCAGGTGCTCGCCCTGGCGCCACAGGCACACCGCTGCGAGGCTGCCGTCGGCCAGCTGCGCGGCACAGGCGGAACGCTGCAGTTTGCCGCTGGAGGTCTTGGGCAGGCTGCCGGGGTCGAGCAGTGCCACCCACGCGGGTGCCTCGCGATGCACGTCGGCCACGGCGTCGCGGATCTGCGCGATCAGTTGCTCCAGCGGCTGCTGGTGCTGCGCCCGCCGTCCCACCTCGGCGGCCACACCGAACGACTCCACGCCCTGATGCAGCACCGGGAACACCGAGACCCGGCCTTTGCGCACCGCCTCCACGCGGGTCTCGACGGTGCGTTCGATGTCCTGTGGATAAAGATTCTGGCCACGGATGATCAGCATGTCCTTGATGCGCCCGCTGACATACAACTGGCCGCCCAGCATGAAGCCCAGGTCGCCGGTGCGCAGCCAGCGTTCGCCGTCGCGCTCGAAGAAAGCCTTGGCGGTGGCCGCGGGGTTGCGCCAGTAGCCTTGGGCGATGCTCGGCCCGCCGCAGCAGATCTCGCCAACCTGCCCCTCGTCCAACGCCTGAGCGCTGTCCGGGTCGAGGATCAGCAGCGGGTGCTGCGCTTGCGGCCAGCCGCAACTGGCCAGGATCGCGCCCTGCCCTGGCTGTGCCTGGTGGCGACCCAGCGCGTCGGCGTCCAGGTGCAGGATGTCGATGCCCTGCCCCGGCCGGCTGCCGGTGACGAACAGCGTCGCTTCGGCCAGGCCGTAGCTGGCCAGGTAGCTGCCGGCCTGGAAACCACAGCCGGCGAAGCGCTCGGCGAAGGCCTGCAGGCTGTCCTGGCGAATCGGCTCGGAGCCGGAAAACGCCACCCGCCAGTGCTGCAGGTCAAGGTCGGCCAGCTTGTTGTCGTGGATGCGCTCACAGCACAGCCGGTAGGCGAAGTCCGGGCCACCGCTGATAGTGCCACCGAAGCGGCTGATCGCCTCCAGCCAGCGCACCGGGCGTTCGAGGAAATGCTGCGGTGACATCAGCACCACCTGGACACCGCTGTAGATGCCTTGCAGCAGGCCGCCGATCAGCCCCATGTCGTGGTAAAGCGGCAGCCAGCTGACGATCACGTCGTCGGCACCGATGCCATAGCCCTGGCGGATCAGCCAGGCGTTGGCCTCCAGGTTGGCGTTGCTGACCTGCACGCCCTTGGGGGTCGAAGTCGAGCCGGAGGTGTACTGCAGAAAAGCGATATCGTCGGCTGCCGGTGCATGGGCCGTCCAAGGCCCTTGGCAGTCACCGACCAGGGCGTCGACCGCCAGCATCGGCGTGTGCCGAGCGTCGCTGTCCTGCAAGCCCGGCAGCACCTGCGCGGTGGTGAGAATCAGGCTGGGCTGGGCATCGTCGATGATCGCCAGCAGACGCTGCAGGTGTTGCGAACGGGTCGACTCCGGCGGATAGGCCGGCACGGCAATCACCCCGCTGTACAGGCAGGCGAAGAACGCGGCGACATACTCGGGGCCGCTGGTCAGCAACAGCAGGGCACGGTCGCCGGGCCGGCAACGCTGCATCAGGGCCGTGGCGATGATCTGCGCCCGAGCATCGAGTTCGCGCCAACTCAGAACCTGCCCCGCCTCGTGCCGAGCGTCGAGAAAGCGCAGGGCCGGCTGGTCGCCATGCGACGCCGCCTGACGCATCAGTGCGTGCGCGAGAGATGCCGGGCGCTCGAAGAAATTTGCCATCGCTGTACCTGTCCTCAATCCATGCATGGGGCCTGACGCTGCGTCGTAGAGCGCCGCGTTCACATAGATCGGGAGACGGGTGGCGATGAAAAAAAATTAGCTTGACGCCCTCGATAATGGCGTAATGCCGCTACCTTAATGACAATCTATCGCAGGTATAAAAAATAATGATTATCATTTGACACATTCAGTAACGGCCTCTAACTTGTGCTGCGCCCCAGGGAAATCGACTTTTCACAACCTTCGTCGCATAGGCAGAATCATGCAGGAATATGGATCCGTACAGCACAATGACCAGCGTTCGACGCCGACACTCCTGGAAGCTCTACTGGATAACCGTAATACCCTGGTCAAGACCGCAGCACGTATCACCGGCTGTCACAGCCGGGCCGAAGACGTGGTACAGGACGCCTTCCTGAGACTGTCCAAGACGCCGCGCGTGACCCTGCCACTCAAGGCGCACATCAGTTACGTGTTCCGTATCGTGCGCAACCTGGCCATCGACCACTACCGCAAGCAGGCCATGGAGCAGAAGTACTCCGGCAGCGAGGAGGAAGGGTTGAACGTCGCCATTCAGGGTGCCACCCCCGAAAGCCAGAACCTCGATCATGAAACCCTGATGATCATCGATGCTGCGCTCAACCAGCTGCCCCCGCGCACGCGCTACGCCTTCGAGAGCTATCGCCTGCACGGCGTCGCGCAGAAAGACATCGCCAAGGAACTGGGTGTCTCGCCGACCCTGGTCAACTTCATGATCCGCGATGCCATGGTGCATTGCCGCAAGGTGCTGGCCGAGCAGGCCTGACCCTCGTCACCCGCGCTCAACGGGTCCATTGCGGGTCGGTGGTGAAGGCGATGGTCAGCCAGCGGTTCGGCCCTTCCCCGCCGATGGCCTCACCCACTTCGTCACGCACCGCATCCCACTGCGCCAGGGTCCAGGCCGGCCAGTCGGCGGGCACGATGAAGTACAGCTCGATCTGCCGCGCCCGGCCGACCTTGGCCACGTAGGCCTGCCAGGTGATGAAGCCGTGCCGCTCGACCACCTGGGCGGCGACCGAGTCGACCTGATGCTTGAGCGCCGGTGGCGTGACCATCAGCACGTCCGACAGCGCCTGGCGGATGGTGCGTATCGGCATGGGGATGATGATCAGGCAGATGACAGCCAGCACCGCCGGGTCGATGTAGGGGCCCAGCCAGGCCTGTTCGGTGCGCTCCAGCAGGGCGCCAAGCATGAAGGCGATCAGCAACGCCAGAGAGATGCTGCCGGACATGACCCAGGCCTTGGCGTCCAGCGCCACGAAGTCCGAGCGGATCTGCCGGTTGGCGCGAAACTCCAGGGCCGCCAGACCAAAGCAGGCCAGGCTGGTGAGCACGGCATAGACGATGGCGAAGCCGAACTCCAGGTGCCGACCGCCGCTCAGCAGGCTGCCGATGGCGTTGATCAGCGCATACAGCGACACCCCGCACAGCAGCGTGCCGTTGATGCCCAGCACCATCGGCTCCAGGTGCCAGAAGCCCATGTTGAAACGCTCGGCCAGACGCCGGCTGGCCTCGCCTTCGGCGGTATGCCGGCGAATCAGCGTGGCGACGATCAGCGCCAGCACGCTCATGCTCGCATCGGCCAGCGAATACACGCCGTCGAAGACGATGGAGAACGAGCCGGACAACAGCCCGAAGACGATCCCGAAGCCGGCCACCACGACGGTGACCAGGATCGACAGGCGCAACACGGCGCGTTCGTCACGCATCGCTCACACTCCGGCCGACAGCGCTTGCGGGGCCTGACGCTGCAAGGTGTGGCCGGCGAAGTACGCCGGGGTCAGCCAGCGGAACAGCACCATCAGCGCCACGCCCAGCAGCAGGATGACCATGGCGATGATGAACACCAGGCCCAGGCCGCCAATGTGCGAGCCGCTGCCGAACGCCGGCGAGGCACTGTCGATGGCGGTCTGCACGAAGATCACTGCCAGCGCCGCACCGCCGAGCAGCGGGCACAGGCCGCGCAGCAACAGGTGACGCAGGCTGTCGAACAGGCTGTGGCGGAAGAACCACACACAGGCGAAGGCGGTCAGCGAATAGTAGAAGCAGATCATCATGCCCAGCGCGGTGATGGTGTCGGCCAGCACGTTCTCGCTGAGCAGGCGCATGCTCACGTAGAACAGCGCCGCACCGCCGCCAGCGCACAGGGTGGCGAAACGCGGTGCCAGCGAGCGCGGGCAGATACTCGCGAAGCGCTTGGGCAGGGCCTGGTAGTAACCCATGGCGAACAGCGTGCGCGCCGGGGAAATGAAGGTCGACTGCAGCGAGGCGGCGGTGCTGGCCAGCACGGCGATGGACATCAGGATCGCCAATGGCCCCATCACTGGCCCAGCCAGGTGGGCGAAGACGTTCTCCTGAATGGTCGGGTTGCCCAGCCCCAGACCCTCTTCGGCCACGCCGGCGAAGCGCAGCGTGGCGATGGCGGTCACCAGGTACAGGCCGAGGATCAGCAGGACGGTGAGCGCTGCTGCGCGACCGGGTACGGCGTGGCTGCTGACCGACTCTTCGCTGACCGTAAGGCACACGTCCCAGCCCCAGAAAATGAAGATCGACAGCGACAGCCCGGCGGCGAACGACGAAAACGAACCGATGCTCCAGGGGTTGAACCAGTTGCTGTCGAACGCCAGCGCCGGCCCCTGCGGTGCATCGCCGAAGGCGGCGATGCAGAAGCCCAGCAGCACGAACAGTTGCAGGGCCACCAGCACGTACTGCACGCCCATGGTGGTGCCGATGCCACGGCAGCAGATCCACACGGCAATGCCGATGAACACGCAGCAGGTGAGGATGTTGACCCACACCTGGTCGCTGAGGGCGATGATGTCTTCCCGGCCGCTGAGCTGGCCGAGGAACAAATAGAAGAAGTCCACCGCCACCCCGGCCAGGTTGGACAACACGATGGTGGTCGCGGCCACCAGCCCCCAGCCACCGATCCAGCCCATCATCGGTCCGAAGGCCCGCGCCGACCAGGTGAAGGAGGTGCCGCTGTCCGGGTCGGCGGCGTTGAGTTCACGGTAGCCCAGGGCGACCAGCAACATGGGAATGAAACCGACCAGGAAGATCGCCGGCAGGTGCGCGCCGACCTCACGGACCGTGGGTCCGAGGGCGCCGGTGAGGGTGTACACCGGGGCGATGGTGGAGATGCCCAGTACCACGCAGGCCAGCAGGCCCAGGCTGCCGCTGGCCAGCCCCTTGGAACTGGTGCGCGCACGCGTTTCGCTGTGTTGACTCATTCAGGGTCCGCCGTTTTCTTGGAGTTATGGCTGATGGACGAGGCTGAGGCCTGGCACGGTGGCCGGCGCGCCGGGTGGGACCGGCTTCAGCCGCAATACGGGTCAGTTAGGCCGGGTAGCAGCGGCTTCAGCCGCGAAGCGACCGCATGTTCACAACAGATGCAGTGAATTTCCTCGCGCTTTCGCGGCTAAAGCCGCTCCCACCGAGCCACATAACGACTGACTGAACTGCATTGGCTTCAGCCGGGCTTGCCTTTCGCGGCTGAAACCAGGCCTACCGATCTACGCGCTCTGGCGTGCCTTGGCGTACGCCTGGCAGGCGTCGCGGAAGGCGTCGAACAGGCGCAGCGACACCGGGTTTTCGGCGAAGCGCCATTCGGGATGCCATTGCACGCCCAGCACGAAACCGCGCGCGCCCGGCAGCGATACCGCCTCGATCAGGCCGTCCGGCGCCAGTGCTTCGGCACGCAGGCCAGGCGCTAGGCGGTCGATGCCCTGGCTGTGCAGCGAGTTGACCTGGAACTCGGTGTCCAGGCCCAGGCTGTGCAGGACACCACCGTCCTGCACCTTCACGCCATGCACCGGCGCGTACTGCTCGGCCAGCGACTCGGTCTTCGGCTCGCGGTGGTCGAGGTAACCGGGCAGGTCCTGCACGCGCTGGTGCAGGGTGCCGCCGAGGCTCACGTTGAGTTCCTGGAAGCCGCGGCAGATGCACAACACCGGTACGCCCTGATCGATGGCCGCGCGCAGCAGCGGCAAAGTCAGGCGATCACGGTCGGGATCGTGCTGGGTGCCCTCGACACTGGCGGCACCCTGGTAATGGTAGGGCTCGACGTTGGACGGCGAGCCGGTGAACAGGATGCCGTCGAGCGATTGCAACAGCTGGCGCGGGTCGCTGGGCGTCGACAGCGCCGGCAACACCACCGGCACGCCGGCATGTGCGGCGGCCTCGACGTATTTGTCGCCCACCGTGTGGGACGAGTATTTGCCCAGCATCTGCCGGCATGCGGTGACGCCGATCAGGGGAAGACGAGACATGGTGGAACCTCTCATCGAAATTCGAATGAATACCTGTGGGACCGGCTTGAGCCGGGAAAGCGGTTGCCCCTCCCTGCGCGGCTGAAGCCGCGCCTACCGGGAGGGGGATGCCTCACACGCCCAGGCGATCACGCAGCTGGTAGTACGAGGCGCCCAGCGCCGTGAACGGCACGCGGAACAACCGCCCGCCCGGGAACGGGTAGTGCGGCAGGCCGGCGAAGGCGTCGAAGCGCTCGGCCTGGCCACGCAGGGCCTCGGCCAGCACCTTGCCGGCCAGGTGCGTGTAGGTCACGCCATGGCCACTGCAGCCCTGGGAGTAATAGATGTTGTCGCCCAGGCGTCCGACCTGCGGCAGGCGCGACAGGGTCAGCAGGAAGTTGCCGGTCCAGGTGTAGTCGATCTTCACGTTTTGCAGCTGCGGGAACACCTTGAGCAGCTTGGGCCGGATGATCGCTTCGATGTCCGCCGGGTCGCGGGCGCCGTACACCACGCCGCCCCCGAAGATCAGGCGCTTGTCGGCGGTCAGGCGGTAGTAGTCGAGCAGGTAGTTGCAGTCCTCGACGCAGTAGTCCTGGGGCAGCAGGCTGCGCGCCAGTTCATCACCCAGGGGTTCGGTGGTGATCACCTGAGTGCCGCACGGCATGGACTTGGCGGCCAGCTCCGGCACCAGGTTGCCCAGGTAGGCGTTGCCCGCCACCACGACGAACTTGGCCCGTACCTGACCCAGCGGTGTATGCACCACCGGGTTGGGACCGCGGTCGATGCGCGTGGCCGGGCTCTGCTCATGAATGCGCCCGCCCAGACTGGCCACCGCAGCGGCTTCGCCCAGCGCCAGGTTCAGCGGGTGGATGTGCCCGCCGCTCATGTCCAGCATGCCGCCGATGTAGCGGTCGCTGTCGACCACCTCGCGGATGCCCTGCTCATCGAGCAGTTGCAGCTGGTCATGGCCGAAGCGCTGCCAGAGTTTCTGCTGCGCCTCCAGGTGGCCCATCTGCTTGGCGTTGAGCGCGGCGAACACGCCGCCGTCCTTCAGGTCGCACTGGATGCCGTATTTGGCCACCCGCTCACGGATGATGCGCCCGCCTTCGAAGGCCATCTCGCCCATCAGCCGCGCATTGTGCGGGTCGACGGTCTTTTCGATGACATCGATGTCGCGGCTGTAGCTGTTGACGATCTGCCCGCCGTTGCGCCCGGAGGCACCGAAGCCGACCTTGGCGGCCTCCAGCACGGTCACGGAAAAGCCGTGTTCGAGCAAGAACAGCGCGGTAGACAGCCCGGTGTAGCCGGCGCCGATGATGCACACATCGGTCTCGACCGCGTCGCTGAGCACCGGGTATTCGTCATGCCGGTTGCGCGAGGCGGCGTAATAGCTTTGAACGTGTTGCTGCATGGTGTTTTCCTCCGCCTGACGTTACAGCTTGATCCAGGTCGCCTTGAGTTCGGTGTACTTGTCGAAGGCATGCAGGGACTTGTCCCGGCCATTGCCCGACTGCTTGAAGCCGCCGAATGGCGCGGTCATGTCACCGCCGTCGTACTGGTTGACCCACACGCTGCCGACGCGCAGCGCCTTGGCGGTGCGGTGGGCCTTGGACAGGTCGGCGGTCCAGACACCGGCGGCCAGGCCATACACGGTGTCGTTGGCGATGCGGATCGCCTCTTCGGCGCTGTCGAAGGCGATCACCGACAGCACCGGGCCGAAGATTTCCTCACGGGCGATGCGCATGGCATTGTCGACCCCGTCGAACAGCGTCGGCTCCACGTAGAAGCCGCCACTTTCCTGCAGGGTACGCTGGCCGCCACACAGCAGCTGCGCGCCGTCGCCGTGCCCGGCCTCGATGTAACCCAGCACGGTGTTCATCTGGGTGTCGTCCACCAGGGCACCGACACGGGTCTCGGGGTCCAGCGCATGCCCGGGTTTCCAGGCCTTGAGTGCTTCGACCACCATGGGCACGAAGCGATCCTTGATGGAACGCTCCACCAGCAGGCGCGAGCCGGCGGTGCAGACTTCGCCCTGGTTGAAGGCGATGGCGCTGGCCGCCGCCTGGGCCGCCGCTTCGAGGTCCGGGGCGTCGGCAAAGACGATGTTCGGGCTCTTGCCACCGGCCTCCAGCCACACGCGCTTCATGTTCGACTCACCGGCGTAGACCATCAGTTGCTTGGCGATGCGGGTCGAGCCGGTGAACACCAGGGTGTCGACGTCCATGTGCAGCGCCAGAGCCTTGCCGGCGGTGTGGCCGAAGCCCGGCAGCACGTTGAACACGCCAGCCGGAATACCGGCCTCCAGGGCCAGGGCAGCCACACGAATGGCGGTGAGCGGCGATTTTTCCGAAGGCTTGAGGATCACCGAGTTGCCGCTGGCCAGGGCCGGGCCCAGTTTCCAGCTGGCCATCAGCAGCGGGAAGTTCCACGGCACGATGGCGGCGACCACGCCCACGGCCTCGCGGGTCACCAGGCCAAGCTGGTCGTGCGGGGTGGCGGCGACTTCGTCGTACAGTTTGTCGATGGCCTCGGCGCTCCAGCGAATGGCATTGGCCGCACCGGGAATGTCGATTTGCCGCGAATCACTGATGGGCTTGCCCATGTCCAGGGTTTCCAGCAGCGCCAGCTCGTCGGCGTTGGCCAACAGCAGGTCGGCGAAGCGGATCAGGGTGCGCTTGCGCTCGGCCGGGGCCTTGCGCGACCACACGCCACTGTCGAAACGCTCGCGGGCCACGCTGACCGCATGGTTGACGTCTTCCAGGTCGCAACTGGCGACCTGCGCCAACGGGCGGCCGTCGACCGGGCTGAGGCAGTCGAAGGTGGCATCGCAGACCGCTGGCAGGTAATGCCCGTCGATGAACGCGCGGCCTTCGATCTTGAGGTTCTGGAACAGCTGTTCCCAGTAATCACGTTGCGGGATGTTCATGGTCTTCTCTTCTCGGCTGTTCACCGGGCCTGTGGGAGCGAGCTTGCTCGCGAAAGGGCATTCGCGAGCAAGCTCGCTCCCACAGGCCCGGCAATGCATTGCCTGGGTTCAGACGGTATGCAGGTACCAGTTGTATTCGAGGTCGGAGATCGAGGCTTCGAACTCGGCCAGTTCGCTCTCCTTGCAGGCCACGAAAATGTCGATGTAATCGGGGCTGATGTACTGGTTCATGATCTCGCTGTCGTCCAGCTCGCGCAGGGCATCGCGCAGGTTGTTCGGCAGGCTCTGCTCCAGTTGCTCGTAGGAGTTGCCCTCGATCGGCTCGCCGGGCTCCAGCTTGTGGGTCAGGCCGTGATGAATACCGGCGAGGATCGCTGCCATCATCAGGTAAGGGTTGGCATCGGCGCCGGCCACCCGGTGTTCGATACGGATCGCGTTGTCGGCACCGGTGGGTACGCGCACCGCTACGGTGCGGTTGTCCAGGCCCCAGCTCGGCGCGTTGGGCACGTAGAACTGCGCGCCGAAGCGGCGATACGAGTTGACGTTCGGGCACAGGAAGGCCATCGACGCCGGCATGGTTTCCAGCACCCCGGCAATCGCATGGCGCAGCTCGGCATGCTCCTGCGGCGCGTCGGTGGCGAAGATGTTCTCGCCGGTGGCCTTGTCGATCAGCGAGATATGCACGTGCAGGCCATTGCCCGCCTGGCCCGGATAAGGCTTGGCCATGAAGGTGGTGTCCATTTCATGGTCGTAGGCGATGTTCTTGATCAGGCGCTTGAGCAGCACCGCATAGTCGCAGGCCAGCATGGCGTCTTCGACGTGGTGCAGGTTGACCTCGAACTGCGCCGGGGCACTTTCCTTGACGATGGCGTCGGCGGGAATGCCCTGCTCCTTGGCCGCTTCGAGGATGTCCTGCAGGCAGTCGGCGTATTCGTCCAGATCGTCGATCAGGTAGACCTGGGTGGAGTGCGGGCGCTTGCCGGAAATCGGCGAGCGCGGTGGCTGTGGCCGGCCGTTCACGTTCTCCTGGTCGATCAGGTAGAACTCCAGCTCGAACGCCGCGCAGATGCGCAGGCCCATTTCGTCGAAGCGCGCCACCACCTGGCGCAGCACTTCACGCGGGTCGGCGAAGAACGGATGGCCGTCCAGTTCGTGCATGGTCATCAGCAATTGCGCGGTGGGGCGCTTCTGCCACGGCTCGTAGGCCAGGGTGCCGGGAATCGGATAGCAGACCCGGTCCGAGTCGCCGATGTCCAGGCCCAGGCCGGTGCTTTCCACGGTGGAGCCATTGATGTCCAGGGCGAACAGCGAGGCCGGCAGGTTGATGCCACGCTCGTAGACCTTGTGCAGGCTGGGGCGCTCGATGCGCTTGCCGCGCACCACACCGTTCATATCGGAAATCAGCAAGTCGACGAACTGGGTCTCGGGGTGAGCCTGCAGGAACTCACTGACTTCATTGGAGACAATGGCGCGCGGGGATACCGACGACATGATTGAACACCTTCTGGTTTTTGTGGGACGTCAGAGGTGGCAGGAAGAACAAGCAGGCGGCGCGTTGAAGAGTCGGCGGCATTCTTGATTTTTTTCTGCCATTCGCCCCGAAAAGTTACTTTTTTTACGGCTTTCTCGCCGTGACTGCCGATTTGTGCTTGGCAGTGCAGGCTCACTGTAAATTACAATCCCTGCAATAAATATTGGCGTTTTGGCAATACGAGTTTGCATCCATGCAATATGAAATCAACCACAACGACCTCAGCCTGGTGCTCGCCCTGGTACGCGGACGCTCCTTGGCGCGGGCTGCCGAACTGCTGCAGGTGGACATCTCCACGGTGTTCCGCTCGATTCGCCGGCTGGAGAGTGCGCTGGGCAACGCGCTGTTCGAAAAGAGCCGGCGCGGCTATGTACCCACCGATGCCGCACAGGCTATCGCCGAGCAGGCCGAGCGCGCCGAACAGGCCCTGGGCGCGGCGCGCATGGCCCTGCGCCAGGGCGAACAGGTGGTCAGCGGCACGGTGCGCCTGACCTGCACCGAAGCCGTGTTGCACAGCCTGATGCTGCCGGCGCTGGCGCGCTTCATGCCGAACTACCCGGCGCTGAACCTGGAGCTGGCGACTTCCAACAACTTCGCCAACCTCAGCCGCCGCGATGCCGACATCGCCCTGCGCCTGACCGACACGCCGCCCGAGCACCTGGTGGGCCGCCATCTGGGCGACACTGCCTATGTCATCTGTGGGCGCCCGGACTTTCGCCAGGCGCTGGAAAAGGACCCGACCTCGGTGCCCTGGGTCGCCCCGGACGACTCCATGCCCGACCATGTTTCGGTAATCTGGCGTGAGCGCACCTGGCCGAGCATCGTGCCGCGCTACCGCTGCAGCAGCATGTCGGCG
The DNA here is from genome assembly GCF_913777995.1 of uncultured Pseudomonas sp. GTDB lineage: Bacteria > Pseudomonadota > Gammaproteobacteria > Pseudomonadales > Pseudomonadaceae > Aquipseudomonas. The sequence continues at coordinate 35,204 of NZ_CAJYVE010000020.1, forward strand.
GTCTCGGAACTGGTCAGCGCCGGCCTGGGCGTGGCCGCCCTCACCGACTTCACCGCCCGCGACCTGCAAGGCGTGGAAGCCTTGAGTGCGCCGCTGGAAGGCTGCAACACCGGCGTGTGGCTGCTGACCCGCCCCGACTGCCGCGCCCTGCGCTCGGTGCAGACACTGTTCGACGAGCTGACCCCGCTGCTGCGCGAAGCGCTGCAATGAACAGGATGCGCCCCTCGCGGCTGAAGCCAATACCCTTCGACTGGCTCTTGTTGGAGCTTGCTCGCGATGGCTACATCACGTTCACAGCAGATGCATGAGGTTTGCTGACCTGTTCGCGAGCAAGCTCTCCAACAAAAACCGGGACGCACTTAACTGACCGGTAGTGCGGTTGAAGCCGGTCCTACCGGTGCGGTGCGGCTGATTCCTCTACAGCGACAGGTTCACCGGCGTAGGCCCCGGTGTGTGCCGCGAGCCGGCGCCCATCACCAGCACCAACGCACAGCCAAGCAGGATGGCCACGGATGACACCACGAAGATGGTCTGCCGCCCGTCGCCCTGCAGCAACAGCGCCAGCAGCGTCGGCGCGGAGGCGGCGGCCGATACCTGCACCACCCCGACCAGACGGGTCAGGCGCCCACTGGGGTCGTGGGTGACCACCGAGGACATGTAGTACGACAGCGCCAGGTTCCAGCCCAGGTTCATCAGGAACACCGCCAGCGCCAGGTCGGTGATGTCATGGATGCGCGCGGCCAGCAGGTAGATCGACAGCAGCACCACCAGCGAACCGATGAGGATCATCGGCAGGCGCCCCAGGCGATGCCCCAGCAGGCTGGGCAGCGCCGCACCCGGCAGGCCGCCGAGCAGGCCGATGCTGATCGCCCAGCCGATGTCCACCGGGGCGATGCCGGCGTCGGCGCCGATGCCCTCGACGAAGCCCCACAGCGAATAGATCGCCACCTGCAGCAACAGCATGCCCAGCAAGGCACAGACGCCCAGCAGGGTCAGCCCTTCGCCACGCGGTGCACGCACCACCGGTGTTTCTTCCAGTTGCGCGGCGGGCAGGCACAGGCAGGCCAGGCAGACCAGGGCGAACCAGGCCGCGAGAAAGCCCATCGCCGCACCGAAGCCCAGGCGCTCGGCGATTATCGGCAGCACCGCCGCGCTGAAGGCGAACAGCGCGGTCTGCAGGAACAGCAGAAAGCCGAACGAGCGGTCCGGCCCGCTCATGCGGCCCAGGCAGTAGATGGCGTAGGAATACAGCAGGCCCGAGGCGAGGCCGGAGCCGAAGCGCAGCACCAACAGGTGGTCGAACTGCCCGACCCAGGCGGTCAGGCCATTGCACAGCAACAGCAGCAGCCCGCTGCTCAGGCCGATGGAGCGCGCGCCCAGGTAGCGGATCATGGGCAGGCACAGCAAGGTGCCGACGATCGAGGCGCACATTTCTGCCGACATGGTCCAGCTCTGCTGCACCAGGGTCAGGCCCAGGCGTTCGGTGAGCAGGCCGATGAAGATCGGCTGTACGCCGATGGCGAGAATCGAGGCAGCGGCAATGAAGATGCACGCGGCGCGCACGGCAAATGACTGGTTCATTTCAGTACCCATCCTGTCTGGCCGCCCTGAGGGCGATGATGCCAGCGTCAACGAAGCGATTGAATGTATGCCGTACGCCGATTCAGGCCTGGCGATAGCAGTCGATGACCACGCGGGTTTCCCCGGGGTAGGTCACCCGTCCAATGAAGGTGTCCTGGGTCAGCCAGGCGAGCCGGCCGGCCGCCTGGAATACCGGGGTGCAGGTACAGCGGTACTCGGAGACCGGAATGGGCCAGATGCCGTCGGCCTCCAGCTGCTTGCCGCGTTCGGTGAGCAGCAGCAGGCCACGGTTATGAATGTTGATCAGCTCACCCTGGTCGCTGCGCAGGCTGTAGCGGGCGTCCAGGTCGCCGACGCCGTCGTGGCGCAGCAGGAAGAAATCCGCGCCGCCGGGCAGCACTTCGCCCTGCAGTTGCGGGCCCTCGAAGCGCCCGCCAAGGATCCGGTAATTGCTGCGCAGCCCGTCGGCGCAGCGCCCCAGCGCATCACCCGGCGCGATCTCGACGTCCAGGCGCATGACCGGCAGCAGCCGGGGTGTTGCACAGACGTCATCAAGACTCGTCATGTTCGCTCTCCCGTGAGTGCCGCCGCTCAATAGCGGTAGGTGAAGTACAGTTCCAGGGCATCGAAGCGCTGGTCGTTACCGAACACCTGCTTGGCGGCGGCCTGGGGCTTGACCCTGTTGTAGGACAGCGAGGCGTACCAGCGCGGTGTCGGCGTCCAGTCCAGGTAGACGGCGGTCTCGTCGGCGAAACGCCGGTCACTGACCGCCGCGCCCTGGAAGTTCTTCTCGTCGAGCCAGAACTGGTAGTGGATCACTCCCAGGGTGAAGGCTTCGTTGAGACGGTTCTTGATGGAGAACTGCTGAACCCGCTCGTTGCTGTTGAACAGCAGGTAGTTGCCCACCACGTCGCCGACCAGCCAGGTGCTCCAGTCGACGAAGCCCTTGGCCAGCGGATCCCAGGCTTTCTGGCGATTGTCGGCAAGGTTGTCGTCGCCGGAGAACACCGCGTAGCGGTAGCCCAGGGTCGGGGTGAACGGCAGTTGCTGGAAGCTGTAGTCGGCCTGGGCGTACCAGGCCTTGGCGTCATAGTCCACGCCTTCGCCGCTGCCGCGCTCCACGGCATATTCGGCGTTGAGGGTCAGGTCCGGCACGCCAGGCAGCTTGCCGTTGAGCGCACGCAGGTTATAGACCTGCATGCCATCGCGCCGCGCCGTGGTACCGCGGCGGCCCAGGGCATCGACTTTCAGCGCGGTGGCACCGAGGGTCACCTGCTGCTGCAGGTCGTAGTCGAGGTTGACACCGTTGAGGCGGAAGTCGCCCATGTGGTCGTCGACCCGCAGGCTGAAGGCCTGGGCCTGCAGCGGGCCGTGGTTCCAGGCGAGGATCGCCGAGTCCCTGAATGCAGTGCGCGGGCCCAGCCAGTAGGCGCCGTCGCCAAAGGCGTCGAGGTTGCCGTCCATGACGATGAAGCCGGTGCCGATCTTGTAGTTCTGCCGCCCGGCGGTGAACTTCCACTCACCGGCACGAAAGCCGGCGTACAGCTCTTCGGTGGTGGTGTTGCCGTCGGAGCTGCGGGTGAAGCCCCCGGCATCGCCATCGCCCAGGGTCTTGGAGGCCACCAGCGAACCACCCGCCAGCAGGCTGAAGTCGTCGCTCAGTGAATAGTCCAGGGTGATGCCCGGTTTGAGGTAGAACTCTTGCCAGCCGATCTTGCTGCCGTCGCGCCGACCATTACGCAGGTCGACCCGGCCAGCGCCGAAGTTCACCCCGCGGGTGGTGACGGTGGCCGCGCCGCCGGTGAAGTTCAGCTCCCCCTTGAGGTTGCCGTCTTCGAAGGTCTCGCCAGCTTCGACCGTTGCGCTGGCCACGGGCAGGCCGAGCGCGAACAGCACGCAGGAAACACGCGTTCTTGCAGACATCATGTAAAGCTCCTGTGCGGTTATTTTTGTACTACAGGGCAGTTGAGAGGCGACCAGTCGGCCACCAAGCCCGCCAAGGCAGGCAGGGACGCAGCCAGGCAGCGTCCGCAATCTTGTTATGCGTCAGTGCACCTCAGGCCTGGTCCAGGTGGGCAGTGATGGTGCGCAGCATGCGCACGACATCGACGTCGATTTCCGTCACCGCCACTGGCGTGGACGATTGCTTGACGATCACGGTGCCCGAGGGCCGGTCGACGAACAGGTATTGGCCATGGATGCCGCTGGCCATCAGCACCTGGCTGTGGTCGTTGAACACGTACCACTGGCTGCGGTACGACGCCCCCGGCGTCCACGCTGCGAACTCTTCGTTGTTGCGGGCGTAGACCGCTGGGTCATTGCCCTGGGCAACCGCTTCGATCGCTTCCTTGGCGATGACCTGGCGCCCGTCGACCACGCCGTCGTTGGCCAGCATCAGGCCGAAACGCGCCATGTCGCGCAGGGTCGCGTTGAAACCGGCACCGGCCACGCTGCGCCCCCAAGGGTCGGCCATGAAGTAGCCGTCACGCTCACAGCCCAGTTGCGACCAGACGCCTTGCAGCAGCTCATGGCAGGACACGCCCGAAGCACGCTCCATCACCCAGGCCAGAGCTTCGGTGGTGGCGGTTACGTAATGGAACAAGCCGCCGTGCTCGCCGCGCTTCTGCAGGCTGGGCAGGTACTGGTACAGCGACTGGTAGCGGGCGTACTCGGCCGGGGCCGGCTTGAAACCGCAGGCATAGCCGTACTGCGAGCTTTCCGAGTCGGGGTCTTCGTAGACCTCGCTGTAGTGAACGCCCACCGCCATGTCGAACAGCTGGCGCACCGTGGCGTCGCCGAAGGCGCTGCCGCGCAGCTCTGGCACGTAGTCCTGGGCCAGGGCCTGCTCGTTCAACCTGCCTTCGTGCACCAGTTGCTCGCCGAGCAAGCCGATCAGCGACTTGGTGGTGGAGAACATGATGTGCCGGTCGCTGGGGTTCTGGCCGTTGAAGTAGCGCTCGTACACCACCGTGCCCTGGCGCATGACCAGAAAGGCATCGGTGTAGCTGGTGGCCAGGCACTGGCTGACACTCACCGAAGCCCCGCTCAGGCTGTCGAAGCGCAGGTGCTCCAGCGCCTGGGGCGCCTGAGGCAATTCGCTGGCCGGCTTGGATCCGCTCGCCACGTCGATGCTCGGCCGCAGGCGCGCCAGGTGGCGAAACCCCCAGCGGTTGAACGGCGGGTTCATCCAGTTATGCCAGGTGACGCGGGCTTCGGGGGCGGCGGGAAAGCCTTGCATCAGCGTCGGGCCAGGGGCGCTGGCCTCACCGAGCTGCCGGTACTGCGCGGCGAGGGGGTGTTCGAACATCTCATTCATGGGGTTAATCCTGAGAAGTGGCTCTGCGTGCGAGCAGATGTGACAAAACAATTAAACCTGTAAAAAGTTTTAGTCAATAAAATATTTGCCCGAAAAAATCTTTGCGGCCTATGATCGCCCCCTGACTACAGGCCCAGGAGCCACAGTGAGCGGATTACGGGAGCGTCAAAAGGAGCTGCGCAAGCAGGCCATTGCCAAGGCGGCCATCGAGTTGTTCCAGCGCCAGGGATTCCAGGACACCACCGTCGAGCAGATCGCCGCCCAGGCCGGCGTCTCGGCGCCTACGGTGTTCAAGTACTTCGGCAGCAAGCAGGAGATGCTCCTGGAGATGATCCGCGAGGCTGATCGCCGCGCCGTAGAAGATGTGCACACCCAGTTGCCGGAGTACGACGACCCGGTCGACACCCTTTGCCACCTGGAGAGTCTGCTGGTGGGGCGCAGCCTGGAGATGCTCCCGGCTGCGCTGTGGAAAGAACTGCTGCCGCTGGTGCTGACCGGCAACACCGAGTTGCCCGAGACCTACCGGCAACTGAACGCCACCCTGCAGGCCGAGATCGCCAGCGTGCTGGGCAAGCTGCAACAGGCCGGCAAGCTGCGACCCGAACTGGACCTGAAACTGGCCGCGTTCATGCTCAACGACTACGCCCAGTTGCAATTGCTGCGCCTGACCAGCAGCGACACCCCGGACCTCCAGACGCACCGCGACAACGTGCGGGCGACCACGCGATTCATGTTCGAAGGCATGCGCAACCCGCCGGTGAATAGCTGAGCCTGAAACCGCACCGGTAGGCGCGGCTTCAGCCGCGAGGCGGCCTCATGTTCACCGCAGATGTACTGGACCTGCTCGCCCTGTCGCGGCTGAAGCCGCCCCCACCTCGTCACACGCCCAACTGACCCGTATTGGCTTGACCGCGAACAATGTCTCGCTGAAGCCGCTCCCAGCCATGCAAATTGCAGTCAATGACAGCGCCGCTCTGGCACGGGGCGTTACGGGCGTTTGCGACCAAAGTCGCAGAGACGAGTGTCGGCGCGAGCGTTGACAGCGGCTTTTCGCGCCGCTAATAATTTCCGAGTCGTACGATAACGCACAACAAAAACAACAAACGGTGAACCGACTCCATGACGACTCCAGCCCCATTGATCCGCGCCCTCCCTCCCGATCATTCCTTTGCGAAGACCCGCGACGCTTCCGGCACTGCCGGCTAGCCCTCGCCTCGTTCTGCATCGCTGGCCACCAGGCCAGGTCATTCGCTTGCCACCGCCCTGCATCGCTGACAGGCGGTAGGCCGTTCCTGATCGGGAGTAATACATCCATGAAGATCCATCAGACCCTGCCCTTCGCTCTGCTCGGCGCCGGCCTGCTCGGAGGTCTGCCCACCGGCGCCTCGGCCGCCGGCTTTACCGACGACGCCAAGGCCAGCCTCAACCTGCGCAACTTCTACATCAACCGCAACATGGTCGACCCGAGCAACCCGCAGAGCAAAGCCGAGGAATGGACGCAGAGCTTCATCCTCGATGCCCGCTCCGGCTTCACCGAAGGCCCGATCGGCTTCGGTGTCGATGTGCTCGGCCTGTGGTCGGTCAAGCTCGACGGCGGCGGCGGCACCTATGGCACTGGCCTGCTACCGCGCCACAGCGACGGTCGCCCTGCCGACGACTTCGGCCGCCTGGGCGTGGCGGCCAAGGCGCGCATTTCCAAGACCGAACTGAAGGTCGGTGAGTGGATGCCGGTACTGCCGATCCTGCGCGCCGACGACGGCCGCTCGCTGCCACAGACCCTGCGCGGGGCGCAGATCACCTCCAACGAGTTCGACGGCCTGACGCTCTACGGCGGGCAGTTCCGCGCCAACAGCCCGCGCAACGACGCGAGCATGGAAGACATGACCTATGGTCGGGGCGCATCCGACCGCTTCAACTTCGTCGGCGGCGAGTACAAGTTCAACCAGAACCGCACCCTGGTCGGGCTGTGGAATGCCGAGCTGAAAGACGTCTATCAGCAGCAGTACCTGCAGTTGAGCCACACCCAGCCAGTCGGCGACTGGACCTTCGGCGCCAACCTCGGCTACTTCCAGGGTGACGACGACGGCGCAAGGCTGGCCGGCAAGCTGGACAACAAGACCTACTCGGGCATGTTCTCGGCGAAGATCGCCGGCAACACCTTCTTCGTCGGCCTGCAAAAAGTCGATGGTGACACCTGGATGCGGGTCAACGGCACCAGCGGCGGCACCCTGGCCAACGACAGCTACAATTCCAGCTTCGACAACGCCAATGAGCGCTCCTGGCAACTGCGCCACGACCTGGACTTCAGCGTACTGGGCATTCCCGGCCTGAGCCTGATGAACCGCTATATCAGCGGCGACAACGTTCACACCGGGGCGATCACCGACGGCAAGGAATGGATTCGCGAATCCGAACTGGCCTACGTGATCCAGAGCGGCACCTTCAAGAGCCTCAGCCTGCGCTGGCGCAACTCGAGCATCCGCCGCGATTTCAGTAACAACGAGTTCGACGAGAACCGCCTGATCATCAACTACCCGCTGTCGATCCTCTGACCGAGGGCGAATTGACAGGCGCGAGGATCGGTGTCGATAATCGCGCCAAGTCATACGACAACACACAACACTCATAACAGTTTCAGGTAACCCTGGCCATGACGACTCCCCGCTTCAATCGCCTGCTGCTCACCGGAGCCGCCGGCGGACTGGGCACTATCCTGCGTGAACGCCTCAAGGGCTGCGCCGAGATCCTGCGTCTTTCCGACATCAGCCCCATGGCTCCCGCCGCTGGCCCGCATGAAGAAGTGGTGACCTGCGACCTGGCCGACAAGGCTGCCGTGCATGAACTGGTGGCCGGCGTAGATGCCATCGTGCATTTCGGCGGGGTGTCCACCGAGCATTCCTTCGAGGCCATCCTCGGCCCGAACATCTGCGGCGTGTTCCACATCTACGAGGCGGCGCGCAAGCACGGCGTCAAGCGGGTGATCTTCGCCAGTTCCAACCACACCATCGGTTTCTACCGCCAGGACGAGCGCATCGATGCCCACTCGCCGCGCCGTCCGGACAGCTACTACGGCCTGTCGAAGTGCTACGGCGAAGACATGGCCAGCTTCTATTTCGACCGCTACGGCATCGAAACCGTGAGCATCCGCATCGGCTCCTCGTTCCCGGAGCCGAACAACCGGCGCATGCTCTGCACCTGGCTGAGCTACGACGACCTGGTGCAGCTCATCGAGCGCGGCCTGTTCACCGCGGATGTCGGCCACACCATCGTCTACGGTGCTTCGGACAACACCCCGCAGTGGTGGGATAACCGCCATGCCGCGCACCTGGGCTATACGCCCAAGGACAGTTCCGAGCCGTTCCGCGCCAAGGTCGAAGCCCAGCCGGCACCGCCAGCCGATGATCCTTCGATGGTCTACCAGGGCGGAGCCTTCGCGGCGGCCGGCCCCTTCGACTGAACCCACGGCGCAAGGAGGCCAGCCATGCAAAGCGAATTGCTCATCGATGCACGTAACGCCACCGGCGAAAGCCCGGTCTGGCACCCTGAAGAACAGGCGCTTTATTGGGTGGACATTCCCGCCCGCCAGCTGCACCGCTGGCAACTCGCCGACGGTGCGCACCGCCTCTGGGAAGGCGATGAAATGCTTGCCTGCATCGCCCGCTGCGCCAGCCCCGAGCAGGGCTGGATCGCTGGCATGCAGAGCGGCCTCTTTCATATTCGCGCCAATGCCCAGGGCGGCCTGGACAAACGTCTGATCAGCACGGTGGAACATGCCCGGCCCGGCATGCGCTTCAACGACGGCCGCTGCGACCGCCAAGGGCGCTTCTGGGCCGGCACCATGCTGATGGACATGCAGGCTGCCGCTGCAGTGGGGGCGCTGTACCGCCAGGACGCTGACGGCCAGCCCCTGCACCTGCAGCAGCACGGCATGATCGTGCCCAACGGCCTGGCCTTCAGCCCCGATGGCACGCGCATGTACCTCTCCGACTCGCACCCTGACATCCAGACCATCTGGGTCTTCGATTACGACGTCGACAGCGGCACGCCCTACAACCAGCGGGTGTTCGTCGACATGCACCAGCACCCCGGCCGCCCGGACGGCGCCGCCATCGACCAGGACGGCTGTTACTGGATCTGCGGCAACGATGCCGGGCAGATCCATCGCTTCACCCCCGACGGGCGCCTGGACCGCACGCTCCACGTCCCGGTGAAGAAACCGGCGATGTGCGCCTTCGGCGGGGCCAACCTGGACACCCTGTTCGTCACCTCGATCCGCCCTGCGGGTGTCGACCTCGCCGACCAGCCTCTGGCCGGCGGCGTCTTCGCCCTCAATCCCGGAACCAAGGGCCTGGAAGAGCCCGCCTGGCGGCCTTGACGCCGCCACCTACCATTGCGCCAACGAAACCAGACAATAACAACATCGGAGTTTCATCATGACCTTCAAACGCAAGTTGCTCCTTGCCGTCCTTCCGTTCGCCATCGGCCTGTCCGGCACCGCTTCGGCACTGGACATCAAGTTCGCCGAGATCCACCCGGCCGGCTACCCGACCGTGGTGGCCGAACAGAACATGGGCAAGAAGATCGAACAGGCCAGTAACGGCAAGATCACCTTCAAGATGTTCGCCGGCGGCGTCCTGGGTTCGGAAAAGGAAGTCATCGAGCAGGTGCAGATCGGCGCCGTGCAGATGACCCGCGTCAGCCTGGGTATCGTCGGCCCGGTGGTGCCCGACGTGAACGTGTTCAACATGCCGTTCGTGTTCCGTGACCACGAGCACATGCGCAAGATCATCGATGGCGAGATCGGCCAGGAGATCCTCGACAAGATCACCCAGTCGGAATTCAACATGGTCGCCCTGGCCTGGATGGATGGCGGCACCCGCAACATCTACACCAAGAAGCCGGTGCGCAACATCGCCGACCTCAAGGGCATGAAGATCCGTGTACAGGGCAACCCGATCTTCATCGACATGATGAACGCCATGGGTGGCAACGGCATCGCCATGGACACCGGCGAGATCTTCAGCGCCTTGCAGACCGGCGTCATCGACGGCGCCGAGAACAACCCGCCGACCCTGCTGGAACACAACCACTACCAGAACGCCAAGTACTACACCCTCACCGGCCACCTGATCCTTCCTGAGCCGGTGGTGATCTCCAAGACCACCTGGAACAAGCTCACTCCCGAGCAACAGGAACTGGTCAAGAAGGTCGCCCGCGAGGCGCAGATGGAAGAGCGCACCCTGTGGGACGCCAAGTCGGCCGCCAGCGAAGAGAAGCTCAAGGCCGCCGGCGTGGAATTCATCACCGTCGACAAGAAGCCGTTCTTCGATGCCACCGCGCCGGTGCGCGAGAAATACGGTGCGCCGTTCGCCGACCTGATGAAGCGCATCGCCGCAGTCCAGTAACCATCCCCTTCACTGCTGCTGCCCGCAGTGCGGCACTCGCCGCCTGCGGGCCTGGATGTGCCTTATGAAAACTCTCGTACTGCGTGTGAACGACGCGCTGTACAGCGCCTGCATCTGGATCGCGGGCCTGTCGATCCTGGCCATGTCGCTGATCATCCCCTGGGGGATTTTCGCTCGCTACGTACTGGGCACCGGCTCCAGCTGGCCGGAGCCGGTGGCGATTCTGCTGATGGTGGTGTTCACCTTCGTCGGCGCGGCCGCCAGCTATCGCGCGGGTGCGCATATGGCCGTGGGCATGGTCGTCGACCGCCTGCCAATGCCCTTGCACAAAGCGGCGGCGCTGCTGGTGCAACTGCTGATGCTGGGCGTGTGCCTGTACATGACCTACTACGGCACACGGCTGTGCATGACCACCTGGAACCAGTTCCTGGCCTCGCTGCCAGGCGTGCGCGTGGGCATGACCTACGCACCGATTCCGATCGGCGGCGTGCTGACGCTGATCTTCGTACTGGAAAAACTCATCCTCGGCGATCAGAGCCAGCGCAAAGTGGTGCGCTTCGACCTGGTCGAAGAAAACGAAGGAGCGGCATAAATGGATGCCTTCATTCTGCTGGGCAGTTTCATTCTGCTCATTCTGCTGGGCATGCCGGTGGCCTATGCCCTGGGCCTGTCGGCGCTGATCGGCGCCTGGTGGATCGACATCCCGCTGCAGGCGATGATGATTCAGGTCGCCGCCGGGGTGAACAAGTTCTCCCTGCTGGCCATTCCATTCTTCGTGCTGGCCGGGGCGATCATGGCCGAAGGTGGCATGTCACGCCGCCTGGTGGCCTTCGCCGGGGTGCTGGTGGGCTTCGTGCGTGGCGGCCTGTCGCTGGTCAACATCATGGCCTCGACCTTCTTCGGCGCCATTTCCGGCTCGTCGGTGGCTGACACCGCGTCGGTGGGTTCGGTGCTGATTCCGGAGATGGAACGCAAGGGTTACCCGCGTGAGTTCTCCACGGCGGTCACGGTCAGCGGCTCGGTGCAGGCGCTGCTCACCCCGCCCAGCCACAACTCGGTGCTTTACTCGCTGGCCGCCGGCGGCACGGTGTCGATCGCCTCGCTGTTCATGGCCGGGGTGATGCCGGGGCTGCTGCTCAGCGCGGTGATGATGGGCCTGTGCCTGATCTTCGCCAAGAAGCGCAACTACCCCAAGGGCGAAGTGATTCCGCTGCGCCAGGCATTGAAGATCGCCGGCGAGGCACTCTGGGGGCTGATGGCCATGGTCATCATCCTCGGCGGTATCCTGTCGGGCGTGTTCACCGCCACCGAGTCGGCGGCCATCGCGGTGGTGTGGTCGTTCTTCGTGACCATGTTCATCTACCGCGACTACAAATGGCGCGACCTGCCCAAGCTGATGCACCGCACGGTGCGGACCATCTCCATCGTGATGATCCTCATCGGCTTCGCCGCCAGCTTCGGCTACGTGATGACCCTGATGCAGATCCCGTCGAAGATCACCACCGCGTTCCTGACCCTGTCGGACAACCGCTACGTGATCCTCATGTGCATCAACTTCATGCTGTTGCTGCTGGGCACGGTAATGGACATGGCGCCGCTGATCCTGATCCTCACGCCAATCCTGCTGCCGGTCATCGAGGGTATCGGCGTCGACCCGGTGCATTTCGGCATGATCATGCTGGTCAACCTGGGCATCGGACTGATAACCCCGCCAGTGGGGGCGGTGCTATTCGTCGGCTCGGCAATCGGCAAGGTCAGCATCGAGGCCACGGTCAAGGCGCTGCTGCCGTTCTACCTGGCGCTGTTCCTGGTGCTGATGGCCGTCACCTACATTCCGGCCATTTCCCTGTGGCTGCCTAGCGTGGTGCTGTAACCCTCCCAGACGGGCCGGACCTCACCGGTCCGTCCCTTTCTGCGAATGGACCCTGCACATGGCTGCCTCCCCCGCTGCACCGCTGTTCCCCCGCAAACTGGCCGTGGCGCTGCTCGCGCTACTGGCCTGCTGTTTCGCCGGCAACCACATTGCCGCGCGCATCGCTTTCGACAACGACACCGGCGTGCTGCTGGCGATTCTGTGCCGCTCCGGCCTGACCTTGCTCGCCCTCGCCGCCCTGCTGGCCTGGCAACGCCAACCGCTGAGCCTGCCCGCCGGTACGCGCGGCTGGCAGGTGCTGCTCGGGCTGCTGATCGCCACCCAGAGCCTGTGCCTGTATTCGGCGGTGGCGCGCATTCCCGTGGCCCTGGCGCTGCTGGTGGGCAATACCTTTCCGATCTTGCTGGCGCTGCTCGGCTGGGCCTTGGGCGGACCACGGCCGACCCGCCGTACCGCACTGCTGATGGGGCTGATTCTCTGTGGCCTGGCGCTGGCCCTGGACGTTCCGGCACGCCTGCGCGGCGGTGGCGCCGACGAGCCAGCCTGGGCCCTGGGCATCGGCCTGGCGTTCGGCGCGGCCTGCGTATTCGCCTGTGCGCTGTGGATAACCGATCACAAGCTGGCCGAGGTACGCGGGCCGGTGCGCAGCCTGCTGACCCTGGCGATCGTGTTCAGCAGCATGCTGGTGGCGGGGCTGAGCGGGGTGATGCCGGCCGGGTTGTCAGTGCCAGGCAGCAGCAGCGGCTGGCTGGCGCTGGCCAGTCTGGTGCTGCTCTATGGCGTGGCCTTCACCTTGCTGTTCGTCTGCGTGCCGCGCTTGAACATGGCCCAGAACGCACCGGTGATGAACATCGAGCCGATTGCCACGCTGGTACTGGGCTGGGCCCTGCTCGGCCAGCAGCTCAGCGCCATGCAGTTGCTCGGTGGCGCCCTGGTGATCGGCGCCATCGTGTTGCTGACCTACCGCAAGAAAAGCTGAAGCCCCGCGACAGCGAGGCTTCAGGCAATGGCATCCGAATCCGGCGCGGATCAATGCCCGGGGGTGAGTGCTCCGGCATTGGTCACTGCTGGCTCATGGACCGGAACGCTGCGGATCTCCCGTGCGACCTTCCACACCAGCACCGCGGCGACGATGTCGAACGCTGCCAGCACCACGAACAGCGGGCTGTAGCCGATCTGCGTGACCAGGATGCCGAACACCAGGGTAAAGACCGCCGCCCCCAGGTAACCGAACATGCCGCCCATGCCGGTGGCGGTGGCCACCTGGTCCTTGTTGAACGAGTCAGAGGTGATGGCATACAGCGCGCCGGACAGGGTCTGGTGCGCGAAGCCGCCAATGCACAGCAGCATGATCGCGGTGTAGGGGCTTTCCACCAGGCCGATGCAGGCCGGGCCGATCATGCAGCTGGCACCGAATACCAGCACCATCTTGCGCGAGGTGAACAGCGAGACCTTGAAGTGACGGTGGAAGAACGGGCTCAGGTAACCGCCCAGTACGCAGCCGATATCGGCGGCAAGGAACGGCAGCCAGGCGAACATCGCCACTTCCTTGATGTTCATGTGCCGCTCGGTCATCAGGTACAGCGGAATCCAGGCGTTGAAGGTCTGCCAGGCCGGTTCGGAGAGGATGCGCGCCGAAGCGATGGCGTAGAAGTTGCGTTCCTTGAAGATGCGCTTCCAGGCGCCCTTCTCGCGCTTCTCGACCTTGAAGTGGGCTTCCTGGCCGGCCAGGATGTAGTCGCGCTCGCTGTCGCTGAGCAGTTTCTGGTCGCGCGGGTGCTTGTACAGCAGCATCCACGCCAGGGTCCATACCACGCCAGAGCCACCGACGATGAGGAAGGCCAGTTGCCAGCCGCTGTGCAGGATCGCCCAGACCACCAGCGGTGGTGCCAGCAATGCGCCCAAAGAGGAACCGATGTTGAACCAGCCGATGGCCACCGAGCGTTCCTTGGCCGGGAACCATTCGGTGGTGGCCTTGACGCCGGCGGGCAGGCCGGCCGCTTCGGTGATGCCCAACAGGCCGCGCATGAAGGCCATGCTTTGCCAGCCGCTGGCCAAGGCCGCACCCGCACAGGCCACCGACCAGGCCAGGGCGAAGACCGCGAAGCCCAGCTTGGTGCCGATGAAGTCGATGATCCAGCCAGCCACAGGCTGCATGAAGGCGTAACACAGCTGCCAGGCCGCAACGATCTTGGCGTACTGCTCGGTGGTGATCGACAGGTCGGTCATCAGCGTAGGCGCGGCCACGGACAAGGTATTGCGAGCGAGATAGTTGACCACAAGGCCAGCCGTCACAAGGCTGACCATCCACCACCGGATGCCTTTGATTCTCATTTTTTCACCTGATTATTTTTAGATTGCTGGTGAGTGCCCCGTTGTCTTCAAGCGGGTCGAGGCAACTTGTTTCAAAATGATTCTGACATGTCATAAGTCGTCGTACAACACCTTTTCAGCGTCGTGACTTTCGACCAAAGGCTTATATAACGGAGGCTTTACCGAGAGATGGCAAAATGATTTCAGCGTGGAGATCACGCCTTTCACGGGGGGAGTTGTACGACCAGGTCCGGCGATTTTCAGTGGCAGGCTCACCCACCTTTCGAAGCAAGGGGAGCATGGCTCCCCTTGCCTTACCCGGCAGGCTTAACGCTCAGGCTGCTCGTCTTCATCGCTGCGTTCGCTGACCTGCTCCCGCCCGCCACTGTCTTCACCCTGCTGGTGGGATGCCTGGCCACCCTTGCGGCCTGCTTCGGCGGCGCGTTCAGGGTCATTGGCGAAGTTACCGCCCGACACCTGCCCGCCTTTCTTGCCAGCCTCGGAGGCCCGCTCGGGATCGTTGGCGAAATTGCCTCCCGACGCCTGGCCACCTTTCTTGCCTGCTTCGGAAGCACGTTCGGGGTCATTGGCGAAATTGCCCCCCGAAGCCTGGCCGCCCTTCTTACCGGCCTCGGAGGCCCGTTCAGGATCGTTGGCGAAATTGCCCGGATTGTTGTTACCGGTATTGGCCATTTGCATATCCTCCTCAAATGCACACCGCGTGAGCACGGCTGCACTGTCTAGGAGTGTGGCCAGCATCAGCGACGCTCCCAGCAGGCGACCAATGGCGTTCGTGCGGGTCCCGAGGGGTGGTGATTCATCGACCTTCGAAAATGGTTATAACGTTAGAACATATCCCTCTAACCCTCTAAGAACATAAATCGCTATGCTGCCCGCCACTTTTTACCTGACAACAGATAACAGTGATTCAGGGTTCGATAATGGATGTGGGCGGTTTCGGTTTTACGGTCGCCGGCCTGGTGGTCGGTTTCATAGTCGGCATGACCGGCGTGGGTGGCGGTTCGCTGATGACGCCGATCCTGCTGTGGTTCGGCATCAACCCGGCCACGGCGGTAGGCACCGACCTGCTCTACGCCGCAGTGACCAAGGCCGGCGGCGTGTACGTTCACAAGAAGAACGACAACATCGACTGGAAGATCACCGGCTGGCTGACCCTGGGCAGCGTACCGGCGGTGCTGCTGACGTTGTGGTTCCTCGGTAATCTGGGCCATAAACCGGAGGCCCTGAACGCCATCATCAAGCAGGCGCTGGGCTTCGTGCTGCTGCTCACCGCCCTGGCAATCCTGTTCAAGAACCGCTTGCTGGCCTTTTCCCATAGCCGCGTGGAAGGTCACTCGCTGTTCAAGGGTTCCAGCCTCAATGTGCTCACGGTGGTCACCGGGCTGATCCTCGGCGCCATGGTCGCGCTGACCTCGATCGGTGCCGGCGCACTGGGCACCGTGGCGCTGTTCATCCTCTATCCGCTGCTGCCCACGCGGCGCCTGGTCGGCACCGAGATCGCCCACGCCGTGCCGCTGACCCTGGTAGCCGGCATCGGCCATGCCAGCATGGGCAACATGAACTGGGAACTGCTGGGCTTCCTGCTGATGGGTTCGCTGCCGGGCATCTATCTGGGTAGCCACATGGCCGGTCGGGTGCCCGACGGCCTGCTGCGCCCCTTCCTGGCCGTGATGCTCGGCGTGATCGGCTTCAAACTGGCGTTCTGAAGCCTTCGACACCAGCCGCCAGAACACAGCCCTGCCCTGCCGTACGTTGACCGGCGGCAGGGCATTCATCGATTCATGCAAATAGCACTGGCGCCCATCGGCATAGAAGCGCAGGATTTTCGGCGCGATTACCCGTGCCGGTCATCCGGCTCCGTTCACCTTGCCTGATGGAGATTGCGTCATGCTCATCCAGATAGAAGAAGGGTTCAGTGCCAACCTGTGGATCGTGAAACTCGATGACTACCCGGTGACCTGCCGCAGCCGGGAGGAAGCCCACGCCTTCGCCCAGCGCATGCAGGAACGCCTGGACGCACCGCACCCCCTGCCCGATATCAGCGCCACGGCCCCTCAGGAAGCGCTCGCCGCTACCGCACACTGAGCGGCGAAGTTTCCGTTTCGTCTACATCCATTTCACATCCTCTTCACCTGAGGAGTCCTAAAGTTACATCACTCCTTTGATGAATCCCCTTGGCTCGCCGCCCCGCGAGCCATTTTTTTTGCCCGCGATTCAGCGGCTCTGCGCAGCCTCAGCCTCTCGCGAAACCGCAGCGGTCATGGGTGTGTTCAGCACCTGCAACTGCGCCAGCCGCTCGCTGCTGGTACCGCTCACGACCTGCCCACTCCAGTGGCCGACAATGCTGGCCAGCCAGGCGAACAGAAACAGCACCAGCAGTTGCAATGCCCATTTGCCAATTGTCGCCATGATCGATACTCCCCTGTGCTTTTGCATGCCCGGCATCTAACCACCGCACTGTTGCAAGGGCATTGCAAGCGGCCGCTGATCCATTGCCAGGAACTCCTATCAAGCGTAGCGCTTCCATACCTGAACGGCGCACAAATGGCGTGGCGCCAGCAAACGGAGGATGGGACATGCCGGTCGGAGACAAGAAACGCTACACCGCCAAGCAGAAGCGCAAGGCCGCGGCCATCGAGCAAAGCTATGAAGACCAGGGCGTGCCCAGGCAAGAGGCCGAAGCCAGGGCTTGGGCGACGGTCAACAAACAGTCCGGAGGTGGCGAACGTCAGGGCGGCTCCGGCACCCGCAAGTCAGAGGCTGCCAAGCGCCGGGACCGTGAGGATTCCGCGCAGCGTGCCGCCCAGACCCGGCGCGGCGTGGTGCACAGTGACCGTCCGTTGCAAGGGCAGACCAAGGCAGAGCTGCTGCACCGGGCGCGTATGCAGAAGATCGCCGGGCGTTCGAGCATGAACAAGCAGCAGTTGATCGAGGCGTTGAGCAACGCCTCCTGAGCAGGCAGCACCCGCAGGACAGCCCTGCGGGTGCCTGGTCGAAGGTCAGTAACGCGCAGTGTCGGGCGCGTGGCGCGGTCCGGCGACGATCCACGCCAGTACGCCAATGATGGGCACCGCAACGATGCCGATGATCCACATCGCCTTGTTCGAGGCGCTGGTACGGCTTTTACGAACCCGCATGACCGCCCACAGGTCCGACAGGATGATGAGGGCGACCAGCAAGGTGCTGGTCCACAAACCCAGTTCTGATAGTGGCATCTGAAACCTCCCCGACATGCTTGTCTACGGCACCCGATGCGGCGCGCCTTCCATAGAAGAGGCCAGCACGCCGCGTAAAGTTCAGAGTAGTAGGAAAACTCGGCGTTTTTTCCACTCCGGCGCGACTGTCGGTCCGTTTCAGCACGGCTCATCGTCCAAGCTTGGGGTCTGCGCAGCGCTGCCCCCAAGGAGAACCGAGCATGAACGTGCCCCTGTTCAAACTGTTGATCCATCCGCACGAGGCCTGGCAGGAAATGCACGGCCAGGAAGCCGCCGCCCCACGACAGTTTCTCGGCCACCTGGTGCTGCTGGCGCTGCTGCCGGCGGTGTGCCTGTTCATCGGCACCAGCCAGACCGGCTGGCCCCTCAGCGACCAGGAACGCGTATGGCTGGCCACCGGCAGCGCGCTGCAGCTGTGCATGCTGCTGTATCTGGCGATGCTGGTCTCGGTGTGGGTGGTAAGCCTGCTGATCCAGTGGCTATCCGGACGCTTCGGCCCGCGTCCTGGCTACAACCATTGCATCGGCTTCGTGACCTATGCCGCCGCCCCCTTCTTCATCGCTGGCATCGTAATGCTCTATCCCAACCGCTGGCTGACCGGGCTGGCGCTGATCGTCGCGGCGCTGTGGTCGAGCTGGCTGTTGCTGGTGGGTGCTCCGGGCTTCATGCGCACGCCGGCGGGCAAGGCATTGCCCTATGCGCTGCTGGTCTGGGTGCTCGCCATTGGGGTGACGCTGCTGACGCTGTGGCTGGCGATGAATCTGTGGCAGGCGCTGGGGCCGGAGTACGTGCTGGAAACGCTGGGAGAGGTGGTGCCGTGACGGCAGCTGGATGACCCGACAGAAGCGGTTTCAGCCGCGAAAAGCGTCACGGCTGAAACCAATGCCGGGTAGGAGCGGCTTCAGCCGCGAAGCGGACGCCTGTTCACAACAGATGCAGTGAATTTCCTGGCGCTTTCGCGGCTAAAGCCGCTCCCACCGGCCCACATGCCGCTTAATCGAACGGTATTGCCGCTGAAACCGTTCCTGACAGCAGTCAGGTCACCGGCGCCGGGTTGAACAGCGCCAGGTCGTTGTGCAGGCGGTAGTGTTCGGTCCAGGTCTTCTTCTTGCCGCTGGCCACGTCCAGGTAGTAGTGGAACAGCTCCCAACCCAGTTCTTCGATGCTCGCCCGGCCAGTCGCGATGCGCCCGGCGTCGACGTCGATCAGGTCCGGCCAGCGCCGTGCCAGTTCGGTGCGGGTCGAGACCTTGACCACCGGCGCCATGGCCAGCCCGTAAGGCGTGCCGCGACCGGTGGTGAACACGTGCAGGTTCATGCCGGCGGCCAGTTGCAGGGTGCCACAGATGAAATCGCTGGCCGGGGTGGCGCAGAAGATCAGGCCCTTGCCCTTGACGCGCTCACCAGGACCGAGCACGCCGTTGATGGCGCTGTTGCCCGACTTGACGATGGAGCCCAGGGATTTCTCGACGATGTTCGACAGCCCGCCCTTCTTGTTGCCAGGCGTGGTGTTGGCACTGCGGTCGGCCTCGCCCTTGGCCAGGTAGCGGTCGTACCAGTCCATCTCGCGCACCAGTTCGCTGGCCACCTGTTCGTCCTGCGCACGCGAGGTGAGCAGGTAGATGGCGTCACGCACTTCGGTGACTTCCGAGAACATCACCGTGGCGCCAGCCCGCAGCAGCAGGTCCGAGGCATAGCCCAGCGCCGGGTTGGCGGTGATGCCCGAGAAGGCATCGCTGCCGCCGCACTGCATGCCCAGGATCAGCTCGGAGGCCGGCACGGTCTCGCGACGGCGCTGGTCGAGCTTCTTGAGGCGCACCTCGGCCAATTCCATGATCTGCTCGATCATTTCGTTGAAGCCATTGCCTGCGTCCTGCAGGCGGTACAGCCACTCATCGCTGAGGTCCACCGAGGGGTCGTTCTCGTGCATCACCTGCCCGGCCTGCAATTTCTCGCAGCCCAGACTGATGACCAGCGCTTCGCCGCCCAGGTTGGGGTTGCGTGCCAGGTTGCGCACGGTACGGATCGGGATGTACGCATCGGTGGCGGTGATCGCCACGCCACAGCCGTAGGTGTGGGTCAGCGCCACCACGTCGTCGACGTTGGGGTATTTGGGCAGCAGCTCGTCGCGAATACGCTTGACCGCATGTTCGAGTACGCCAGCCACGCACTGCACGGTGGTGGTGATGCCCAGGATATTGCGCGTGCCCACGGTGCCGTCGGCGTTGCGATAGCCTTCGAAGGTGTACCCCTCCAGCGGCTGCTCCTTCTCCGGCACGGCGTCGGACATCGGCAGGCTGTCCAGCGCCGGGGCCGCTGGCATGCGCAGCAGGTCTTCACGCACCCAACTGCCACGCGGGATCGGCTGCAAGGCATAGCCGATGGTCTGCCCGTAACGGATCACGGCATCGCCTTCGGCAAGGTCCACCGTGTTGATCTTGTGGCTTTGCGGCACGTTCTCGACGGTTTCCAGACCATCCTCGAAGCGGGTACCGGCAGCGATACCCTGGTCGTTGACCACCACGACCACATTGTCCCGCGGGTGCAGGCGGATGTAGCGCGGTGAATCGGCGTGTTGGATCAGGCTCATCACGGTTACCTCAGGTTTAGGCTTTGGAAAGGTCGCTGCTTGGCTGATTCAGCGATGACCCCTTGCTTGGGGGCTCTTTCAATTCCACACGCTTGATCTCACCGACGATGAACAGGTAGCTGAACACCGCCAGCAGGGCGTTGGCGCCCACGTAGACCAGGGCCCACTTGAACGAGCCGGTAGTGCTGATGATGTAGCCGATGACGATCGGGGTGGTGATCGATGCCAGGTTACCGAAGGTATTGAACAGGCCGCCACTCAGACCGGCGATCTGCTTTGGCGAAACGTCGGACATCACGGCCCAGCCCAGCGCGCCCACGCCCTTGCCGAAGAACGCCAGAGCCATGAAGCCCACGACCATCCACTCGATGTCGACGTAGTTGCAGGTGACGATGGTGGTGGAGAGCATCAGGCCGCCGATGATCGGTGCCTTGCGCGCGAAGGTCAGCGTGTGGCCACGACGCAGCAGGTAGTCGGAAATCACCCCGCCCAGCACGCCACCGATGAAACCGCAGATGGCCGGCAAGGAGGCGATGAAACCGGCCTTGAGGATGGTCATGCCGCGTTCCTGCACCAGGTACACCGGGAACCAGGTGAGGAAGAAGTAGGTGATGGCGTTGATGCAGTATTGGCTGAGATAGATACCCAGCATCATGCGGTTGGTCAGCAGCTGGCGGATGTAGTCCCATTTCGGACCGGCCTTGGCGGCGCCGTTGTCCTTGGCCTTCTCATCCATGTCGACCATGCCGCCATTGTTGGCGATGTGCTCGAGTTCGGCCTGGTTGATCATCGGGTGCTGACGCGGGCTGTAGATGACTTTCAGCCAGATACCCGAGAACACGATACCGGCTGCGCCCATGACCACGAACACGTGCTGCCAGCCGAAGCGATAGACGATCCAGCCCATCAGCGGAGCGAACAGCACGGTGGCGAAGTATTGCGCGGAGTTGAAGATCGCCGAGGCGGTGCCGCGCTCGGAGGTGGGGAACCAGGCCGCGACGATGCGCGCGTTACCGGGGAAGGATGGCGCTTCGGCCAGGCCGACCAGGAACCGCAGCATGAACAGCGCGACAACCGCGGTGGAGAGGCCGAACTCACCCACATAGCCTTGCAGCAGGGTGAACAGCGACCAGGTGAAAATGCTCAGGGCGTAGATTTTCTTCGAGCCGAAGCGGTCAAGCAGCCAGCCGCCGGGAATCTGCCCGGCCACGTAGGCCCAGCCGAAGGCGGAGAAGATGAAACCGAGGGTTACGGCATCGATGCCGAGGTCTTTCTGCAGGCTGGAGCCGGCAATGGCGATGGTGGCCCGGTCGGCATAGTTGATGGTGGTGACCAGGAACAGCATCAACAGGATCAAATAGCGGACGTGGGTCGGCTTGGACGTTTGCATTGGTAGAACTCCCACTCATTATTTTTTTACGCGGGTTAATGCTGTTTTTTAGGTTGCCCGACCGGCCCCTTGGTCACATCGTAGACAACGACACGTCCACCGGCCGGGCCCGCAACGACCAAGGCCGCTGAAGGTTCAGCGGCCTGGGTCCCTGGCGGTCTTACTGCTTGCCTTGCTTGTCCATCAGCGCGGCGAGCATTTCGAACTCTTCGCCGGTCAGGTCGGTCAGTGGTGCGCGCACCGGGCCTGCATCGTAGCCGGCGATCTTGGCGCCGGCCTTGACGATGCTCACGGCATAGCCGGCCTTGCGGTTACGGATGTCCAGGTATGGCAGGAAGAAGTCGTCGATGTACTTGCCGACGGTGGCGTGATCGTCGCGGGCGATGGCGTGGTAGAAGTCCATGGCCAGTTTCGGTACGAAGTTGAACACTGCCGAGGAGTAGACCGGTACGCCCAGCGCCTTGTAGGCAGCGGCGTAGACTTCGGCGGTCGGCAGACCACCCAGGTACGAGAAGCGGTCGCCCAGGCGGCGGCGGATCGACACCATCAGTTCGATGTCACCCAGGCCGTCCTTGTAGCCGATCAGGTTCGGGCAGCGCTCGGCCAGTTTTTCCAGCAGCGACGCGTTCAGGCGGCAAACGTTGCGGTTGTAAACCACCACACCGATTTTCACCGACTTGCACACAGCTTCGACGTGGGCGGCGACGCCGTCCTGGCTGGCTTCGGTCAGGTAGTGCGGCAGCAGCAGCAGGCCCTTGGCGCCCAGGCGCTCGGCTTCCTGAGCCATCTCGATAGCCTGACGGGTCGCGCCACCTACACCGGCGAGGATCGGTACGCTTTTTTCGCAGGTATCGACGGCAGTCTTGATGATCTGCGAGTACTCGCTGGACGACAGCGAGAAGAATTCACCGGTGCCGCCAGCGGCGAACAGCGCGCTGGCGCCGTACGGGGCCAGCCACTCCAGGCGCTTGATATAGCCTTCGCGGTGGAAATCGCCCTGGGCATTGAAGTCGGTAACGGGGAAAGACAGCAAACCGTGGGAGAGGATGGACTTGAGTTCTTGTGGAGTCATTATTCGAACACCCTGGGGACATGAAGAGGAAAAGTCATCTGGCTGATTGCCGATGTCGTAAGTCATCGTACAACTGAAAGATGAATGCCACAACAGGGATTTGCGGTTTTTTCCGCAAACGGCCGTTTGAGACGCTACAGGGCTTTATTTCCGCGGGCTGTGCGGGGACCAGCGTGCGACTTTAGTCATATGACCTCCGCCTTTCGATTGCTCAGCAAATGGTATTGAAGCAGAGACGACCGGCTTCAGCCGTAAGGCGTTTTCGCGACTGAAGCCGCGCCTGGCGGGTGGCAGGGCCGGCAGAAAAGATAAGAACGTCTGGCACGGGTAGGACCGGCTTCAGCCGGGATTGCCTTTCGCGGCTGAAGCCGCTCCAACAAAGCCGCAAAGCGCTTGATCGAACAGTATGGGCTTCAGCCGGAAAGCGTCCCGACCGAAGTCCTTGCAGAGGCAGGCTGGCAGCTGAGCAACGACCGCTCAGCGGGTTTGAGCAGCGGCTTCTTCGTGGGCCTGGCGCAGCCGCTCGCGGCTGTTGGTCAGGTGCAGGCGCATGGCCGCACGGGCGGCTTCGGTGTCCTGGCGCTCGATGGCTTCGTAGATCTGCTCGTGTTCGCGGCTCAGGCGCACCATGTAATGCTGCTGGTCATCATGCGCCAGACGCGCGGAGTTCAGCCGGGTGCGCGGAATGATGCTCGCCCCCAGATGGGTCATGATGTCGGTGAAGTAGCGGTTGCCGGTGGACAGGGCGATCTGCAGGTGAAACTGGAAGTCCATGGCCACCGCGTCGCTGGCATGCGCAGCGCTTTCATTCAAGGCATCGAGGGCCTCGCGCATCGCCTGCAGTTGCTCGGGGGTACGGCGTTGCGCGGCCAGCCCTGCCGTCTCGACCTCCAGGCTGATGCGCAGTTCGAGGATCGCCAGCACATCGCGCAAGGTGACGATGGTCGCGGGGTCGATGCGAAAACCGCTGGGGCTTGGCAGGTCCAGCACGAAGGTGCCGATGCCATGCCGGGTCTCCACCAGGCCGGAGGCCTGCAGGCGGGAAATGGCCTCGCGCACCACGGTGCGGCTCACGCCCTGCTCTTCCATGATGGCCGACTCGGTGGGCAACTTGTCGCCGCGCTTGAGCTGGCCGGAACGGATACGCTCAGAGAGTTCGGTGACCAATTCCTGAGCGAGACTGCGGTGTTTCCGGCGGGCGCGGGGCGGATTGCTTTGACTTTCCATATCCAACGTCGGTCTTCTAGGTAAGCGATGACCCGCAATCATAGCGCAGCGGTTGTCTGATCACACCTGTGAATAACTCCCGCCAGCCCGCGCCAGCCGCTGCGCGCAGCGCGGGTGACCGGCTTGTGGACCGAGGATCGCGACGCGAGCGCTCAAGCCCGAGGCTTCGCGCCGCAGGCCGGGTCGCTCAGCGACGTACCGGGCGTTTCTGCAATTTGCGCTGCAGGGTACGCCGATGCATGCCCAGGGCCCGCGCAGTGGCCGAGATATTGCCCTCGTGCTCGGTCAGCACGCGCTGGATGTGCTCCCACTGCAGGCGGTCCACCGACATCGGGTTTTCCGGCACCAGGGTCTCCAGGTTGGCATGCTCGGAGAGCAGCGCCGCCAGTACGTCATCGGCGTCGGCCGGCTTGCACAGGTAGTTGCAGGCGCCGCGTTTGATGGCTTCGACGGCGGTGGCGATGCTCGAATAGCCGGTGAGGATCACCACGCGCATCTCCGGGTCCAGTTCCAGCAGCTTGGGCAGCAGCACCAGGCCGGAATCGCCATCCATCTTCAGGTCCAGCGCGGCGTACTCGGGCAGGTCCTGCTGGGCCATGATCAGGCCCTCTTCGGCAGAGCCGGCGGTGCTCACGCGAAAGCCGCGGCGGCTCATGGCACGCGCCATGACCCGGGTGAAGGTCGCGTCGTCATCGACCAGCAGCAGGTGCGGCAGCTCTTCGCCGTCGGCCTGATCGACCTGGTTTTCATCGCTCATGCTTGTTCTCCTCGCTTGTCACGCGGCAGGCGCAGCTCGGTGAGCGTGCCGCCCTGTTCATGACGATAGAGCCGGACCGAGCCGCCCGCACGGGTGACACTGGCCTTGCTCAGGAACAGGCCCAGGCCGAAGCCCTTGCCCTTGGTGGTGAAAAAGGGTTTGCCGATCTGCTCGGCGACCGCTGACGGCACACCCGAGCCATGATCGCGGATGCTGATGACGATCTCCGAGTGGTCCCAGTCCAGGGCCACCTGCAGGTTCTCGGCACAGGCATCGGCGGCGTTGTTGAGCAGGTTGAGCAACGCCTGGGTGAGATCCGGGGGCGGCGCCAGCATCGGCACACTGCCCTGCCCCAGTTGCTGGAAGCGGTAGCTGACCTCGGGGCGCATCAGGTGCCAGCGGTTCAGCGACTCGTCCAGCCAGCGCGAGGCGGTCTGGTATTCCACCGCCATGCGCCGGTTGGCCTCGGCGGCACGCACCAGGTGCTGCAGGGTGTGCTTGCACTGGCCCACCTGCTCCTGCAGCACCGCCAGATCTTCCTGCAGGCCGGGGTCGCTGTGGTCCTGGCGCATTTCCTTGAGCAGCACGCTCATGGTCGCCAGCGGGGTGCCCAATTCATGGGCGGCGCCAGCGGCCTGAGTGGCCACGGCCAGCAACTGCTCGTCACGCAAGCCCTCTTCGCGGCGCTCGGCGCGCAGTTGTTCCTGACGGCGCAGCTCTTCGGCCATGCGTGCGGCGAAGAAGGTGATCACCCCGGCAGCCAGCACGAAACTCAGCCACATGCCGTAGACCTGCATGTTTTCCCGGGAGATCGGGTAGTTTTCCAGCGGGTAGACCTGGGCCAGCAGCCAGGTGTAGAGGGCCAGGGCGATGCCGGACAGGATCAGCGAATAGCGCCATGGCAGGGTCACCGCAGCGATGGCCAGCGGCACCAGGTAGTAGGACACGAACGGGTTGGTCGAACCACCGGAGTAATACAGCAGCGCACTGTGGATGATCAGGTCCAGTGCCAATTGCACGGCGTATTCCTGCTCGGAGACCAGCCAGGGCATGCGCAGGCGCAACGCGGTCAGGGCACAGAGGATCGCCGAGCAGCCGAGGGTGATCGACAGTTGCAGCCACGGCAGGGGCAGTACGTTGAACAGCCAGGCGACCCCCACCGAGCCCGCCTGCGCGGCCAGCACCAGAATACGGATGAAGGTCAGGCGCCACAGATTTTGCCGAGTGGCGGAAAGCATTAGGACGGGGACGAGCATGAGCTCTCCTGCTGGGCGCAACGCGCGCGGGTGGATCGGAGCGAGTATAACCAAGGCAGGCCGGCTACCGGCAACGCTGCGGCAATGCGCCACAGCGATGAGGCACGTGGAGAAAGGCCTGCACGCAGACCGGAACCGCAACCTTTTCCCGGTAGTCTTATGCCACGGCCCGGCCAGACTGCCAGCCAGGGCCATTCGCCAACAAGGAGTTCCCATGCTTAGACTTCGCCCTGCCGCCGCCCTCCTGGGCCTCGGTGCCGCCATCCTGGCCAGTGCCCCGGCCCTGGCCGACGAACCCCGCTATAACCAGGTGTCGCTGCGCGCCGAAGTGGACAAGGAAGTACCCCGCGACCTGATGGAAGTCACGCTGTACACCGAAGCCCAGGACAGCGACCCGGCCAAGCTCGCCAAACAGGTCACCGAAGCGCTGAACAAGGCCCTGGGCCAGGCCCGCCAGGTCAAGAACATCGATGTTCGCCAGGGCAGCCGCAACAGCTTTCCGATCTACGACGACAAGGGCCAGAAGATCACCGGCTGGCGCGAGCGTGCCGAGGTACGCCTGGAAAGCGCCGACTTCGCCGCGCTGTCGCAGCTGACCGGTGAAATGCTCACCGACCTCAAGATGGACAGCATGAACTTCGCCATCTCCTCGGCCACCCGCAAGACCAGCGAAGACGCCCTGATCAAGGACGCCGTGGCAGCCTTCAAGTCGCGCGCCGAACTGGTCACCCAGGCCATGGGCGGCCAGGGCTACAAGGTCGTCAACCTGAACCTCAACACGACGGGTTCGCCACAGCCGTTCCTGCCGGCCCCGGCACCGATGAGCATGAAGCTCGACCGCGCCGAAGCCGCCGTCACGCCGGATGTGGAAGCTGGTACCGCCAAGGTCAGCGTGACCGCCAACGGCACCATCGAAGTGCAGATCCCCTGATCCATACCGCCCGGCTTGCCGGGCGACAGGTCCCGCCGGCTGGCGGGCCCCTTTCTCTCTCGCCGGTGCGGACACTCCTGCCGGCGACGCTTGACGATCCCACAGCTTGCGGCGCCCCGTGCCGATAGGCCTGCCTGCCCTGAACAGTAAGCTCCAGTCCCGTACACCTTCATTCACCACCCGAAGAGGAATCACGGATGACTCCTGTCATGGCACAGACTCGGCCCCTCGGCCGACGCCATCATCACCGTCTGCCGATGGGCAGGCCCACCACAAGCGACCTGGCGTTACGCGTCCAGCCCCGGCCAGCGGCCCATCTGCACAGCCCCTTTGCCCTGGAGCAGCTCACCGCCCTGGCGCGCGACTGCCTGGAGCCCGAATTCGTCATGCTGCTGGCCCCGGTGTTCGGCCTGGACCTTTCACCCCAGGTCTACGCCCGGCTCAGGGCGGCCTTGCTGCAGGGGCGCGTGGCGTCGCCGGCATGCCAGATCGTGCAGAATGGCTTCTACCCGGCCGAGTACGACCCACAGACCCGCACCCTGCTCATTCACCTCGCGGCGCTGGAACACGTCCGGGCCAACCCGCAGCGAACCTGGGAACTGCTGGAGATCCTTCTCCACGAATTCGGTCATTATCTCGACACCGTGCTGCGCGAGGACCTGGCCGAACCCTTGGTTCGCCGCGACGCCTCCGGCGAGGAGGGTGTGCGCTACGCAGAACGCCTGGCCAGCGCCGGCTGGAACACGCAGCAGCCCACCCTGCTGGCCCGCTACACCGACCTGCAGGGCGAGACGGTCGAGCTATATGTCGAGGCGCCAGCAGCGCTGCGGCGTATTCTGCGCGACCACCGCTCACTCGGCATGCGGCCCTCGGGCACGCTGCATCGGCATCGCGAGCGTTTCGAAGCCACCGATCACCACGACGGTCATTTCAGCCACCAGCGTCTTGAACAGGGGCTGTTGACCCTGGGCTTTTCCGAGATGGAGCGAGAGCAGGTCTACTTCGGCAACTGGCTGCGCGATTATTCGCAGTTGCTCGACCCCAAGCTGGTGCGGGGTCCGCGCATGGCCAAGGCCTTTCCCACGCTGCTGTCCCGAGAAGCGCTGACCGACATCGTCGACATCCTCGCTTCCCGCCAGTTCGCCGAACAGCGCCTGCAGGACCGCGAGGCGTTTCGGGTGACCGACGCCCGCCTGGGTGTCTACCGCCCCACCGAGCACATCGACAACCCCCGTGTGGAGCCGCCGGTGCCCTTCGACCCGGCCGAACGCGACCGCGACTTCGAGCCCTGGGTGCTGCCTGAGGACGAAGCGCTGCAGGTCGACCCGCAAACATCCATGAAGCGTTATATCCAGCGCTCGGTGGACTACCTGCAGGAACAGTTGCGCGTCGCCATGCAGGCCGGGCGCAACAGCGACGGCCTGCACGCCTTCGGCGCCGCGCTGCATGTCCTTGAAGACCTGTTCGCCCACTCCAACTTCGTCGAACTGGCGCTCAACAAGCTGGGCCACGCCGTGCTGCCCTGGACCTCTCCGGCACAGTGCCGTCACGGGCTGCCGCTGGTGACCGGGCGCTTCGCCGGCGCTGACGTCATCGCCAGCCTGGCACCGCCCGTGGCGCGCCTGGTCGCCCCGGCGCAGAACTGGGCATTCACCCTCGCCCAGCCGGGGCAGCGCTCCGACAACGAATTGATGTTGCTGGTGCTGCTGCGCGAACACCCGGACCCGCGCTACCTCAAGGACTACAGCCGCTGGCTGGAATTCTGCGATGAAGTCAGGGCCAGCAAGCTCTATCCCCTCGTCAAGTTCAAGGCCTGGGCCGAAGCCGCGCCGCTGCGCCTGCTCAACAACGCCTGGAACGAAGTGCAGCGTGGCCTGCTGAGACTGCTCGGCAACCAGGTCGACGAGGCACAGATCCTGCTGGGCGGCGACCCGAACCGTAACGGCTCCACCGACCCTACGCATTCGCAACTGGCCAAGGATCACGGCGACCATCCGTTGCACGAAGCCGCCGCGCTGCTGGCCGAGCGAGCCGTCATGCGCGTCGCCCAGGCCATGCTCGCGCACTGGAACGGCCAGCCGGAAGAAGACCCGCTGGCCCTGGCGGCCAGTTACTTCGCCCACCCGCAAGACACCGACTGGCAGGACGAACTGCTGGCCGAATGGGCCCTGGCGAATCCGGCACGGGTCGAGCAGGCCAGCTCGCTCAGCGACCTGAAGAAACTCCAGGATCAGGCCTTCCAGCACAGCCTGGGCGCCCTGCAGCACCTGGCCGAAGAGACCCAGGCCACCTGGCACTACCTGCAGCGCACCTTCGAAAGCTGGCTGGCGCAATGGCCAGACTTCAAGGAGTCGGAGCTGTGGAAATGGCTGGGCGATCGACTCGATGGCGCCGAACCGCCACCGCTGGGGTTAGAACCGTGAGTACTGACGAGCGAACCATCTGATCTTGTAGGCAAAGCCACCAGTGCGGCATGCTCCATCGACACGCCAATCCACGCCCGACGATGGGGAATTCATGGACAAGACCGTCTTCAAACCCTTGCTGCTGACCACCGCACTGCTGGCCTGCGCGCCCTTGGCCCAGGCCGCCAGTACCCTGGTGTACTGCTCCGAGGCCAGCCCCGCCGGCTTCGACCCCAGCCAGTACACCAGCGGCACCGACTTCGACGCCTCGGCGGAAACTGTGTTCAACCGCCTGACCCAGTTCAAGCGTGGCGGCACCGAGGTCGAACCGGGGCTGGCCACCGATTGGCAGGTGGCCAGTGACGGGCTGAGCTACACCTTCCACCTGCGCAAGGGCGTGAAATTCCATACCACCGACTACTTCACCCCCAGCCGCGACTTCAATGCCGACGACGTGCTGTTCACCTTCAATCGCCTGCTCGACCCCGAACAGCCGTTTCGCAAGGCCTACCCTTCGGAATCGCCCTACTTCACCGACATGGGTCTGAACACCACGATCAAGAGCGTGGAGAAGCTCGACGACTACAGCGTGCGCTTCAACCTCAACAATGTGGATGCCGCCTTCGTACAGAACCTGGCGATGAGCTTCGCCTCGATCCAGTCTGCCGAGTACGCCGCCAAGCTGCTCAAGGAAGGCAAGGCCGGCGAGCTGAACCAGAAGCCGATCGGCACCGGGCCGTTCGTGTTCAAGCGCTACCAGAAGGACGCGCAGATCCGCTACACCGCCAACAAGCAGTACTGGAAACCCGAAGACGTGAAGATCGACAACCTGATCTTCTCGATCAACACCGACGCCGCCGTGCGCCTGCAGAAGCTCAAGGCCGGCGAATGCCAGGTCAGCGGCTACCCGCGCCCCGAAGACATCGAGGTGGCCGAGAAGGACCCGAATCTCAAGGTGCTCAGCCAGCCGGGCTTCAACCTGGGCTTCCTGGCCTACAACGTGACCCATGCGCCGCTCGACCAGCTGAAAGTGCGCCAGGCACTGGACATGGCCATCGACAAGCCAGCGATCATCAAGGCCGTGTACCGCAGTGCCGGGCAACTCGCCGAAAACGCTCTGCCGCCCGGCCAGTGGGGCTTCGATCCGAAGATCAAGGACGCCCCGCACGACCCGCAAAAGGCCCGGCAACTGCTCAAGGAAGCCGGCGTCGCCCCCGGCACGCAGATCAACCTGTGGGCCATGACCGTGCAGCGCGCCTCCAACCCCAACGCCCGGCTCTCGGCGCAGATGATTCAGGCCGACTGGGACAAGATCGGCATCAAGGCCAACATCGTCAGCTATGAGTGGGGCGAGTACATCAAGCGCGCCAAGGCCGGCGAGCACGACGTGATGATCTACGGCTGGACCGGCGACAACGGTGACCCGGACAACTGGCTGGGCGTGCTGTACAGCTGCGCGGCGGTCAAGGGCAGCAACTACGCCAAGTGGTGCGACCCGGCCTATGACAAGCTGGTCACCCAGGCCAAGACCACCAGCAACCGCGACGAGCGCATCAAGCTGTATCAGCAGGCCCAGCAGATCCTCAAGGCCCAGGTGCCGATCACCCCGATCGCCAACTCCCGGGTGTTCCAGCCCATGCGCAAGGAAGTGCAGGACTTCCGCATCAGCCCGTTCGGCCTGACGCCCTTCTACGGCGTGAGCCTGAGCCGCTGACCCCACCCTGCGGGCCCGGTAACACACCGGGCCCCATTCGGGTGCATCGTACACACCGGCCCGATACATTTTGATGCACGTTAGGCGTAAACTCCGCCGCGCAAACGATCAACCGGGCAGACTTTGTACACATTTGCGACATTCCTGTACGAACGTCCCATCCTGGCGCGCTTATCTGACGTCAGTTTTCCAATTTGGGTATATACCCTGCATGACGCCCTTTCTGGTGCAGCGCATTGCTGCCCGAATCCAAAGTGACAATAAATTGAGGCCAACATGCTCAAACACGCGCTTGTTCCGTTTTTCGTCAGTGCCGGCCTGCTGGCCGGCGCGCCCCTCGCACAGGCCGCCGGTAACCTGGTGTTCTGCTCCGAAGGCAGCCCTGCCGGCTTCGACCCTGCCCAGTACGTGGCCGGGACCGATTTCGATGCCAGTGCCGAAACGATCTTCAACCGCCTGACCCAGTTTGAGCGTGGTGGCACCGCTGTCGTACCGGGCCTGGCGACCAGCTGGGACATCGCTCCGGACCTGCTCACCTACACCTTCCACCTGCGCAAGGGCGTGAAGTTCCACACCACCCCGTGGTTCAAGCCTAGCCGCGACTTCAACGCCGACGACGTGCTGTTCACCTTCAACCGCATGATCGACAAGGACCAGCCGTTCCGTAAGGCCTACCCGACCGAGTTCCCGTACTTCACCGACATGGGCATGGACACCAACATCAAGCAGATCGAAAAGCTCGATGACTACACGGTCAAATTCAGCCTCAACACCGTCGACGCCGCGTTCATCCAGAACCTGGCCATGAGCTTCGCCTCGATCCAGTCCGCCGAGTACGCCGCCAAGCTGCTCAAGGAAGGCAAGCCCGAAGAGATCAACCAGAAGCCGGTCGGCACTGGCCCGTTCGTGTTCAAGAGCTACCAGAAGGACTCCAACATCCGCTACACCGGCAACAAGGAATACTGGAACCCTTCCGACGTTCGCGTCGACAACCTGATCTTCGCCATCACCACCGACCCGTCGGTGCGCATGCAGAAGCTCAAGCGCAACGAATGCCAGGTCACCGCCTATCCGCGCCCGGCCGACCTCGAAGGTCTCAAGGCCGACAAGAACCTGCAGATGCCCGAGCAGGCCGGCTTCAACCTCGGCTATATCGCCTATAACGTCTCCGACAAGGTCAAGGGCAGCGATGCCCCCAACCCGCTGGCCCAGCTGAAAGTGCGCCAGGCGCTGGACATGTCGGTCAACAAGCCGGCGATCATCAGCGCGGTGTACCAGGGCGCGGGGCAACTGGCGGTCAACGCCATGCCGCCGACCCAGTGGTCCTACGACACCACCATCAAGGATGCCCCGTACGACCTGGAGAAGGCCAAGGCCCTGCTCAAGGAAGCCGGCATCAAGGAAGGCACCGAGATCTCCCTGTGGGCGATGCCGGTCCAGCGTCCGTACAACCCCAACGCGCGCCTGATGGCCGAGCTGATCCAGGCCGACTGGAAGAAGATCGGTATCAACGCCAAGATCGTCAGCTACGAGTGGGGTGAGTACCTCAAGCGCGCCAAGGCCGGCGAAATCGGCGCCATGCTGATCGGCTGGAGCGGCGACAACGGTGACCCGGACAACTGGCTGGGCACCCTGTTCGGCTGCGACGCGGTCAACGGCAACAACTACTCCAAGTGGTGCGATGCCTCCTTCGACAAGCTGATCAAGCAGGCCAAGTCCACGCCGGGCCAGGACCAGCGCACCGTGCTGTACAAGCAGGCGCAGCACATCCTGAAAGACGCGGTACCGATGACCCCCATCGCGCACTCCACCGTGTACCAGCCGATGCGCGCCAACGTGCTGGACTTCAAGATCAGCCCGTTCGGCCTCAACTCCTTCTATGGCGTGGGCGTGAAGTGATGCACGGGTTCCGGACATGGAGCCGCTTGCCAGGCGCCGTGTCCGGAACCGCTCCAAAGACGTTTCCTACAAGACTTGCATCCATTGGACCGACATACCGCACGTATCGTCCGACATACAGTGCAACGCTCAAGTCGCCGGCCCCAGGCATGGCGTGACGAGCCCACGGCCAAGACGAGCACCCGACTCGCCTGTGCCATGAGAAAGGGAAAATCATGCGCTCGATCATCATGAAGACATCACTCATCAGCCTGGCCCTGCTGGCCGGTTCTCCCGCCGCCATCGCCGCCAACAGCCTGGTGTTCTGTTCCGAAGCCAGTCCGTCGGGCTTCGACAACGCCCAGTACACCTCGGCCACCGACGGCGATGCCGCCTACCCGCTGTACAACCGCCTGGCCGAATTCGAAAAGGGCGGCACCGTCGCCGTGCCGGCATTGGCCAAGTCCTGGGACGTTTCCCCCGACGGCCTGGTGTATACCTTTCACCTGCGTGAAGGCGTGAAGTTCCACAGCAACGCGCAGTTCAAGCCAAGCCGCGAATTCAATGCCGATGACGTGCTGTTCACGTTCAACCGCATGCTCAAGGCAGACCATCCGTTCCGTGTCGCCTACCCCACTGAATTCCCCTATTTCACCGGCATGGGCCTGGACAAGAAGATCCGCTCGGTGGAAAAGACCGACCCCATGACCGTGGTCTTCACCCTCAATACCGTCGATGCCGCGTTCATCCAGAACCTGGCGATGAACTTCGCCTCGATTCTCTCCGCCGAGTACGCCGAGCAGCTGATGGCCGCCGGCAAGGCTCGCGACATCAACCAGCTGCCGATCGGCACCGGGCCGTTCACCTTCCAGCGCTACCAGAAGGACGCGCAGATCCGCTACAAGGGCAACCCGGACTACTGGGACCCGCAGCAGGTCAAGCTCGACCAGTTGATCTTCTCCATCAATACCGACCCATCGGTGCGCTTGCAGAAGCTGCGCAAGAACGAATGCCAGGTCACCCTGCACCCGCGTCCGGCCGACGTCCCCGCGCTCAAGCAGGACCCACAGCTGAAAGTCCTGGAAAGCCCCGGCTACAACCTCGGCTATATCAGCTACAACGTGCGCCACGCGCCGCTGGGCAACCTGCAGGTGCGCCAGGCGCTGGACATGGCGGTGAACAAGCAGGCGATTCTCGACGCCGTCTACCAGGGCGCCGGGCAACTGGCGGTCAATGGCATGCCGCCGACCCAATGGTCCTATGACAGCAGCATCAAGGACGCGCCCTTCGACCCGGACAAGGCGCGCCAGATGCTGCGCGACGCCGGGGTCAAGGAAGGCACCGAGCTGACCCTGTGGGCCATGCCCGTGCAGCGTCCCTACAACCCCAACGCGCGGCTGATGGCCGAAATGCTCCAGGCCGACTGGGCCAAGGTGGGCATCAAGGTACGCATCGTCAGCTACGAATGGGGCGAATACCTCAAGCGCACCAAGAACGGCGAACACGACATTTCGCTGATCGGCTGGACCGGCGACAACGGTGACCCGGACAACTGGCTGGGCACCCTCTACAGCTGCGCCGCCATCGGCGGCAACAACTACTCGATGTGGTGCGACGAGCAGTACGACAAGCTGATCAAGGCCGCGATTGCCACCACCGACCGCGACAAGCGCACCGCGCTGTACCAGCAGGCGCAACGCTACCTGAAGCAGCAGGTGCCGATCACGCCTATCGCCCACTCCACCGTCAGCCAGCCGCTGCGGGCCAATGTCCAGGGCTTCGAAGTCAGCCCTTTCGGACGCAACAGCTTTTTCGGCGTGAGCCTGGCGGACTGATCCGCCGGGCATGACTCACGGGCGAGCAAAGGAGCACCGACCTTGAAACCGACATTCCTGCACTGGCCACTGGCCCTGGCGCTGTCCTGCGCCGCCAGTGTCACCCTGGCCAAGCCCCTGGTGGTGTGCACCGAAGCCAGCCCCGAAGGCTTCGACATCACCCAGTACACCACCGCGGTGACCGCCGACGCCTCGGCGGAAACCCTGCTCGAACGCCTGGTGGCCTTCGCCCCCGGCACCACCGACCCGGTGCCCGGTCTGGCCGAGCGCTGGGAGATCAGCGACGATGGCCTGCAATACACCTTCCATCTGCGCCGTGGGGTGCAATTCCACACCACCGACTACTTCACCCCCAGCCGCGAGATGAACGCCGACGACGTGCTATGGAGCTTTCAGCGCCAGCTCGACCCGGCCCACCCCTGGCACAAGCTGACCTCGATCGGCTTCCCGTACTTTGAAAGCATGGGCTTCGGCCAGCTGATCAAGCAGGTAGAAAAGCTCGACGAGCACACCGTGCGCTTCACCCTCACGCGCGCCGAAGCGCCGTTCCTGCGCGACCTGGCCATGCCGTTCACGGCCATCTACTCGGCCGAGTACGCCGATCAATTGCTCAAGGCCGGCAAGCCGGAGCAGCTCAACAGCCGCCCGGTGGGCACCGGCCCGTTCATCCTGACTCGCTACGCCAAGGACGCCCAGGTCCGCTTCAAGGCCAACCCGCACTACTGGAAAGGCCCGGTGCCCAGCGAAGCGCTGATCTTCGCCATCACCCTGGACAGCAATACCCGGCTGCAGAAGCTCAAGGCCAACGAATGCCAGGTAGCGCTGTACCCCAAGCCGGATGACATCGAGACCATCAAGGCCGACCCGAAACTGGCCATCGACGAAATGGAAGCCATGATGGTCAGCTACGTGGCCTTCAACACCAGCAAGCCCTGGCTCAAGGACCTGCGGGTCCGCCAGGCGATCAATCTGGCATTCGACAAGCAGGCCTTCATCGACGCGCTGTTCGGCGCCGGCAAGGCCACTGCCGGGGTCGGCCCGTACCCGCCGACACTGCTGGGCTTCGACCATCAGGCGCGCAACCCGGCCCCGGACCTGGCGAAAGCCAGGGCACTGCTCAAGGAGGCCGGCGTTCCCGAGGGCCAGGTGTTCACCCTGTTCACCCGCAATGGCGGCGGGGTCACCAACCCCAATCCGTCCCTGGGCGCGCAGATGCTGCAGGCCGACCTGGCGAAAATCGGCCTGAAGGTCGACATTCGCGTCATGGAATGGGGCGAGATGCTGCGCCGCGCCAAGAGCGGCGAACATGACATGGTGTTCGCCGGCTGGGCCGGCGACAACGGCGACCCGGACAACTTCCTCACGCCGATGCTCAGTTGCGAAGCGGCGCGCAATGGCGAGAATTACGCGCGCTGGTGCAACCCCGAGTTCGAAGCGGCGATCAACGCCGCGCGCGCCAGCAACGAACCTTCCGCGCGGGCCGACCTCTACGGAGAAGCACAGCGGGTTTTCATCCGCGAGCTGCCGTGGATCAGCCTGGCATACCCCAAATTGTTCGTCGCAAGACGGCAAAACGTCGACGGCTTCCACATCAGCCCGTTGACCAACAACAACTTCACGACCACGAGCGTGAAGTAGATAACGACACCGCCGACTCCGACAGGAACGGCCAGCCGCGCAGCCACCCTACTCCGGTGCTGCGTGGCCAGGCCACGGCGGATTTGCCTGACCGGCCGAAGAGGAACACCAAGAAATGCTGAGTTTCATTGCCCGCCGGGTGGGGTTGCTGATTCCCACCTTTTTCGGGATCACCTTGCTGACCTTCGCCCTGATACGCCTGATCCCTGGCGATCCGGTGGAAGTGATGATGGGCGAACGTCGGGTCGACCCGGAAATGCACGCCCAGGCCATGGAGCGCCTGGGCCTGAACAAGCCCCTCTATGAACAGTACATCGACTACGTGGGCAAGCTGGCCCAAGGCGATCTGGGCGAGTCGCTGCGCACCCGCGAGAGCGTATGGCGCGAGTTCCTGTCGCTGTTCCCGGCCACCGTCGAGCTGTCCCTGGCGGCGCTGCTGTTCGCCGGCACCGTCGGCCTGCTGGCCGGGGTGATCGCGGCGCTCAAACGCGGCTCGCTGTTTGACCACGGGGTGATGGGCATTTCCCTGACCGGCTATTCCATGCCGATCTTCTGGTGGGGCCTGATCCTGATCATGTTCTTCTCGGTGTCGCTGGGCTGGACCCCGGTGTCGGGGCGCATCGACCTGCTCTACGACATCCCGCCGGTCACCGGTTTCATGCTCATCGACACCCTGCTCAGCGACGAACAGGGCGCGTTCCTCGATGCGCTGCACCATATGATTCTGCCGGCCATCGTGCTGGGCACCATCCCGCTGGCGGTGATCGCGCGCATGACCCGCTCGTCGATGCTCGAAGTGCTGCGCGAAGACTACGTGCGCACCGCTCGCGCCAAGGGCCTGTCGCCAGCCCGCGTGGTGTTCGTCCACGGCCTGCGCAACGCACTGATCCCGGTGCTGACCGTGTTCGGCCTGCAAGTCGGCACGCTGCTGGCCGGTGCGGTGCTCACCGAGACCATCTTTTCCTGGCCCGGTATCGGCAAATGGCTGATCGAAGCCATCGGCGCCCGTGACTACCCGGTGGTGCAGAACGGCATCCTGCTGATCGCCTGCCTGGTGATCCTGGTCAACTTCGTGGTGGACATCCTCTACGGCCTGGCCAACCCACGCATCCGTCATCAACGCTGAGGTCAATGCCATGAGCGAACATCCAGTCATGAGCAAGGCCGCGACCAGCGTGGTCGACCAGAGCCTGCTCTACCCCTCTCCACTGAAAGAATTCTGGCAAGCCTTCGCCCGCAACAAGGGCGCGGTGGCCGGCCTGGCCTTCATGCTGCTGATCGTGTTCAGCGCGCTGTTCGCGCCCTGGGTCGCCCCACACGACCCGAGCGAGCAGTACCGCGACTTCCTGCTCACCCCACCGGCCTGGCTGGAGGGCGGCCAGTGGCAGTTCATCCTCGGCACCGACGAGCTGGGCCGCGACCTGCTCTCGCGGCTGATCCACGGCGCGCGGCTGTCGCTGCTGATCGGTCTGTCGTCGGTGGTCATGTCGCTGATTCCGGGCATCCTGCTGGGTCTGCTGGCCGGGTTCTTCCCGCGCTTCATCGGCCCGTCGGTGATGCGCCTGATGGACATCATGCTGGCCCTGCCCTCGCTGCTACTGGCGGTAGCCATCGTCGCCATCCTCGGCCCCGGCCTGATCAACACCGTGATCGCCATCGCCATCGTTTCGCTGCCGTCCTACGTGCGCCTGACCCGCGCTGCGGTGATGGGCGAGCTGAACCGCGACTACGTGACCGCCGCGCGTCTGGCCGGCGCCACCCTGCCACGCCTGATGTTCATCACCGTGCTGCCCAACTGCATGGCGCCGCTGATCGTGCAGGCCACCCTGAGCTTTTCCTCGGCGATTCTCGACGCCGCCGCCCTGGGCTTCCTGGGCCTGGGCGTGCAACCGCCAACCCCGGAGTGGGGCACCATGCTGGCCTCGGCACGCGACTACATCGAACGCGCCTGGTGGGTGGTGAGCCTGCCGGGCCTGACCATTCTGCTCAGCGTGCTGGCAATCAACCTGATGGGCGACGGCCTGCGCGACGCGCTGGACCCTAAACTCAAGAACGCGCTCTGAGGAGGCCGACATGTCCCTGCTTGAAATCAACAACCTCAGCGTGCGCTTCGGCGACGCCAATGCCGTGCCCGTGGTCGATGGCCTGTCGCTGAGCGTAGAGCGCGGCGAAGTGCTGGCCATCGTCGGCGAATCCGGCTCGGGTAAATCGGTGACCATGATGGCGCTGATGGGCCTGATCGATCACCCCGGCATCATCCAGGCCGACGCCCTGCGCTTCGACAACCAGGACCTGCTGAGCCTCAGCGCCCGGCAACGGCGCAGGATCATCGGCAAAGACCTGGCCATGGTCTTCCAAGACCCGATGACCGCGCTCAACCCCAGCTACACCGTGGGCTACCAGATCATCGAAGTGCTGCGTCAGCACCTCGGGCTGTCCGGCAAGGCCGCGCGCCAGCGCGCCCTGGAACTGCTGGAGAAGGTCGAGATTCCGGGCGCTGCCC
Source organism: uncultured Pseudomonas sp. (assembly GCF_913777995.1). Taxonomy (GTDB): domain Bacteria; phylum Pseudomonadota; class Gammaproteobacteria; order Pseudomonadales; family Pseudomonadaceae; genus Aquipseudomonas. The sequence goes on from NZ_CAJYVE010000020.1 coordinate 74,123, forward strand.
AGCGCCTGGACGCCTACCCGCACCAGTTGTCCGGCGGCATGAGCCAGCGTGTGGCAATCGCCATGGCCATCGCCGGCGAACCCAAGCTGCTGATCGCCGACGAGCCGACCACCGCCCTGGACGTGACCATCCAGGCGCAGATCATGGAGCTGCTGCTGAGCCTGCAGAAAGAGCAGGACATGGCTCTGGTGCTGATTACCCACGACCTGGCCGTGGTGGCCGAGACCGCCCAGCGGGTGTGCGTGATGTACGCCGGCCAGGCGGTCGAGGTCGGCCAGGTGCCCGGCCTGTTCGACATGCCTGCACACCCCTACAGCGAAGCGCTGCTGGCGGCGATTCCCGAACACAGCCTGGGCGCCGAACGGCTGGCCACCCTGCCCGGCCTGGTGCCGGGCCGCTATGACCGGCCACAGGGCTGCCTGCTGTCACCGCGCTGCCCCTACGTGCAGGACAACTGCCGCACGCAACGCCCGGCGCTGGATGCCAAGGCCCACAGCCTGGCGCGCTGCTTCTATCCCTTGAACCAGGAGGTGGCGTGATGAGCGTCGTACTGACTGCCCGCGACCTGCATCGCCACTACGAAGTCTCCCAGGGGCTGTTCAAGGGCAACGCCACTGTGCGTGCCCTGAATGGCGTGTCGTTCGAACTGGAAGCCGGCAAGACCCTGGCGGTGGTCGGCGAGTCCGGCTGCGGCAAATCCACCCTGGCCCGCGCCCTGACCCTCATCGAAGAGCCGTCGTCCGGCTCGCTGCAGATCGCCGGCCGTGAAGTCGCCGGGGCCAGCAAGGCGGACCGCAAGCAACTGCGCCGTGACGTGCAGATGGTCTTCCAGAGCCCCTACGCCTCGCTCAACCCGCGGCAGAAGATCGGTGACCAATTGGGCGAACCGCTGCTGATCAACACCGACCTCAGCCGTGCCGAGCGCCGCGAGCGGGTCCAGGCGATGATGAGCCAGGTGGGCCTGCGCCCCGAGCACTACCAGCGCTACCCGCACATGTTCTCCGGCGGCCAGCGCCAGCGTATCGCCCTGGCACGGGCGATGATGCTGCAGCCCAAGGTCCTGGTGGCCGACGAACCGACCTCGGCCCTGGACGTGTCGATCCAGGCTCAGGTGCTGAACCTGTTCATGGACCTGCAGGCCGAGTTCCAGACCGCCTACGTGTTCATTTCCCACAACCTCTCGGTGGTGCGCCACGTGGCCGACACGGTGCTGGTCATGTACCTGGGCCGCCCGGCGGAAATGGGCCCCAAGGAAGCCATCTACGAGCGTCCGCTGCACCCTTACACTCAGGCGCTGCTGTCGGCCACCCCGGCGATTCACCCCGACCCGCTGAAGCCGAAGATCCGCATCGCCGGCGAGCTGCCCAACCCGCTCAATCCGCCTCCGGGCTGCGCCTTCCACAAGCGCTGCCCGTATGCCACCGAGCGCTGTGCCATCGAGGTGCCCGCACTGCGTGAGCTGGACCGCCGCCAGGTGGCCTGCCACCACGCCGAGCAATTCGTCGCCGCTTGACCCGCCCCTCCCCACCTGCCCCGCGGTTTCGCCACCGCGGGTGCGGTTGAACCCCTTGAATCGCGAACAGCTCCTATTCTTGTAAGCACCTTCTTGCAAGCCACCAAGAACAAGGAAGCCGTCATGTTCGAGATCAGCGATTTCCCCCAGGCTGATGCAGTGCGTCGTGCCGCCAGCCTGAGCCCCGAGGCTTACCAGCGCCTGTACCGCCAGTCGGTGGACCAGCCGGAGCAGTTCTGGGCCGAACAGGCCAAGGCCCTGCTCGACTGGCAGGCGCCCTTCACCGAGGTCTGCCAGGCCGACCTGCACAGCGGCCAGGCCCGCTGGTTCGCCGGTGGCCGGCTCAACGTCAGCTACAACTGCATCGACCGCCACCTGGCCAGCCGTGGCGACCAGCCGGCGATCATCTGGGAAGGCGACAACCCCGGCGAATCGGCCGAGATCACCTATCGCAAGCTGCACCACCACGTGGCGCGGCTGGCCAACGTGCTCAAGCGGCGCGGAGTGAAAAAAGGCGACCGCGTGTGCATCTACATGCCGATGATCCCCGAGGCCGCCTACGCCATGCTGGCCTGCGCGCGCATCGGTGCGGTGCATTCGGTGGTGTTCGGCGGCTTTTCGCCGGAGGCGCTGCGCGACCGCATCCTGGATGCCGACTGCCACACGGTGATCACCGCCGACGAGGGCGTGCGCGGCGGCAAGTACATTCCTCTCAAGAGCAACGTCGACAAGGCGCTGAAAAGCTGCCCGGATGTCAGCACCGTGCTGGTGGTCGAACGCACCCAGGGCGAGATCGACTGGGTCAAGGACCGCGACCTCTGGTACCACGAGGCCCTGCACGGCATCAGCGACGACTGCCCGCCCGAGCCGATGGACGCCGAGGACCCGCTGTTCATCCTCTACACCTCGGGCAGCACCGGCAAACCCAAGGGCGTGCTGCACACCAGCGGTGGCTACCTGCTGCAGGCCGCCCTCACCCACAGGCATGTATTCGACTACCAGGACGGCGAGATCTTCTGGTGCACCGCCGACGTCGGCTGGGTCACCGGGCACAGCTACATCGTCTACGGCCCACTGGCCAACGGCGCCACCACGCTGATGTTCGAAGGCGTGCCCAACTACCCGGACGCCTCGCGCTTCTGGCAGGTGATCGACAAGCACCAGGTGAACATCTTCTACACCGCGCCCACCGCCCTGCGTGCGCTGATGCGCGAAGGACCCGGCCCCTTGCAGAGCACCTCGCGGGCCAGCCTGCGGGTGCTGGGCAGCGTCGGCGAACCGATCAACCCGGAAGCCTGGGAGTGGTATTTCCGCCAGGTCGGCCAGGAACGCTGCCCGATCGTCGACACCTGGTGGCAGACCGAGACCGGCGGCATCATGCTCAGCCCGCTGGTCGGCGATCCACGCATCAAGCCCGGCTGCGCCACGCGCCCGCTGTTCGGCGTGCAGCCGGTGCTGCTCGACGACAAAGGCCAGGAAATCCAGGGCCCCGGCAGCGGCCTGCTGGCGATCAAGGCCAGTTGGCCGGGGCAGATCCGCAGCGTGTACGGCAACCCGCAACGCATGGTCGACACCTACTTCAAGCCCTACCCCGGCTACTACTTCACCGGCGACGGCGCACGCCGCGACGAAGACGGCGACTACTGGATCACCGGGCGGGTCGACGACGTGCTCAATGTGTCCGGCCACCGTATCGGCACCGCCGAGGTGGAAAGCGCCCTGGTGCTGCACGACAGCATCGCCGAAGCCGCGGTGGTGGGTTACCCGCATGATGTGAAGGGCATGGGCATCTACGCCTTCATCACCCCGATCAACGGCGTAGAGCCTGACGAGACCTTGAAGAAGGAACTGCTGGCGCATGTCAGCGCCGAGATCGGCAGCTTCGCCAAGCCGGAGCTGATCCAGTGGGCACCGGCGCTGCCCAAGACCCGTTCGGGCAAGATCATGCGGCGCATCCTGCGCAAGATCGCCTGCAACGAACTGGACAGCCTCGGCGACACCTCGACCCTGGCCGACCCGAGCGTGGTCGATGAGCTGATCGACAAGCGCCTGAACCGCTGAGCAGGCGCCTGGTTGTGAAGCAGTGACGGATAAGAAATGACCTATGGGAGCGCGCTGGCTCGGGCATCCGAGTGCGGCATTTTTCGCGAGCCAGCTCGCTCCCGCCACCGGCCCAGGCTTCACCAGCAGACTCGCGCCCATCAGCCGACGCCGCTATCCTGCGACGGTCTTCGCTTTTTATCGGTCATCATGGAATTCATTCGCCGTCGTCTCGAAGCCCAGGTGCTCAACCTCACGGGCCTGGCCCTGGGCCAGCTGGACCTGGAAAACCCCAAGGGCGACCCCGGGCTGTTCGGCCCCGAGGCAGTGTGCTGGCGGGTCAACGGCGACTTCACCAGCATGCTGATCGGCGGCATCAGCGCGCTGATGTTGCAGGCCCTGCACCCCCTGGCGCTGGCCGGGGTGTGGGACCATTCCAGCTTCCGCCAGGACATGCTCGGCCGCCTGCGCCGCACCGGGCAGTTCATCTCCGGCACCACCTACGGCTCGACCCGTGATGCCGAATGGCTGATCGACAAGGTGCGGCGCATCCACCTGCAGATCACCGGCACCGCGCCCGACGGCCGGCCCTATGCCGCCAGCGACCCGCACCTGCTGACCTGGGTGCATGTGGCGGAGGTCAGCAGCTTCATGGCCGCCCACCTGCGCTACCTCAACCCGCAGCTGTCGCTGGCCGAGCAGGACACCTACTTCGCCGAGACCGCCCGCGTGGCACAGCTGCTTGGCGCCCGCGACGTGCCGCAATCGCGCCAGGCCATCGACGCCTACCTCACGCGGATGCGCAGCGAACTGCTGTGCGACGCACGCAGCCATGAGGTGGTGCGCCTGCTGCTCGCTGAGCCGGCGCCCAATCCGTTGGTGGCGCCGTTCGGCAAGCTGATGATGCAGGCCGGCATCGACCTGCTGCCAGACTGGGCCAGCGCCATGCTCGGGCGCCAGCAGAGCCCGCGTAAGCGCGCACTGGTCCGCGCTGCCGTACGCCAGGTGGCACCGCTGCTGCGTTGGGCCGTGCGCAACGGCTCGGTGCATCGCGCCCGACGGCGCATGGCCGGGTAATGAGATGACCGGTCGGTTCCCACGGCGCCACTGGCGAGCATCTGTGCCAAGATGTGCCACGCACCGCCCAACTCGCCAAGAACAATCAGGAGCAGCAGCATGCAAGACGTCGTTATCGTAGCCGCCACCCGCACCGCCATCGGCACCTTCCAGGGCTCGCTGGCCAGCGTACCGGCCGTGGACCTGGGCGCGGCGGTGATCCGTCGCCTGCTGGAAACCACCGGGCTCGACGGCGCGCTGGTCGACGAAGTGATCATGGGCCAGGTGCTCACCGCCGGCGCCGGGCAGAACCCCGCCCGCCAGGCTGCGGTCAAGGCCGGGCTGCCGTTCAGCATACCGGCCATGACCCTCAACAAGGTCTGCGGCTCGGGGCTCAAGGCCCTGCACCTGGCCGCCCAGGCGATCCGCTGCGGCGACGCCGACATCGTCATCGCCGGCGGCCAGGAGAACATGAGCCTGGCCAACTATGTGCTGCCCGGCGCACGCACCGGCCTGCGCATGGGCCACACCAACCTGGTCGACACCATGATCAGCGACGGCCTGTGGGACGCCTTCAACGACTACCACATGGGCATCACCGCCGAAAACCTGGCCGAGCAGTACCAGATCGACCGCGCCGCCCAGGACGTCTTCGCCGCCGCGTCGCAGCAGAAGGCCCTGGCCGCCATCGAGGCCGGCCGCTTCGCTGCCGAAATCACCCCCATCATGATCCCCCAGCGCAAGGGCGAGCCGCTGCGCTTCGACACCGACGAGCAGCCGCGTGCCGGCACCACCGCCGAGACCCTGGGCAAGCTCAAGGCAGCGTTCAAGAAAGACGGCACGGTGACCGCCGGCAATGCCTCGTCGATCAACGACGGTGCAGCAGCGGTGCTGCTGATGAGCGCCGCCAAGGCCGAGCAACTGGGCCTGCCGGTGCTGGCGAAAGTGGCAGCCTACGCCAGCGCTGGCGTCGACCCGGCGATCATGGGCATCGGCCCGGTCAGCGCCACCCGCCGCTGCCTGCAGAAGGCCGGCTGGAGCCTCGACGAGCTGGAGCTGATCGAAGCCAACGAAGCCTTCGCCGCCCAGGCGCTGTCGGTGGGCAAGGAACTCGGGTTCGACCCCGAGCGGCTGAACGTCAACGGTGGCGCCATCGCCCTCGGCCACCCCATCGGCGCCTCGGGCTGCCGGGTGCTGGTGACCCTGTTGCACGAAATGATCCGCCGCGACGTGCACAAGGGCTTGGCCACCCTGTGCATCGGCGGCGGCCAGGGTGTGGCACTGGCCCTGGCGCGCTGAGGCTGTGGCGTTGCATCGGCCATTTCGCCGCTAGCGCCCACGGCGCGCCTTGACCGGTAGGACCGGCTTCAGCCGGGAAGCTTTTCGCGGCTGAAGCGCCTGCCGGCCAGACGCCGTCAGCGCGAAGGTTGCACAAATCTTCTAGATCGAGGCGCCAGGCCTTGCGCGAAAATCCTGGCTGGTGAATGAACGGGCAGTAGCACATGGGCACAGACCGCTGGATCAGTCTCAGGCTGGATACCGAAACCGGTATCGAGACCATCCGTGCCCATTTCACCGGCCATGCCTACGATCCGCACTGGCACGACAGCTACCTGGTGGGTTTCACCGAGCAGGGCGTGCAGCAGTTCCACTGCCGCCGCCAGTTGCACAGCAGCACGCCGGGCCAGGCGTTTCTGCTGGAGCCAGGCGAAATCCACGACGGCCATGCGCCAGCGCCAGGCGGCTTCACCTACTCCACGCTGTATCTGCAACCGCACTGGCTGCGGGGGCAGATGCAGGCGCTGTTCGAAGACGCACCCGACGACTGCCTGCCCGGCTTTGCCCATACCCTGGCCGAAGAGCCGCAGTTGGTCAGGCATATCGCCGAAGCCTTCAATGCCCTGCATGGCCAGGACCTGCGCATCGTGCGCCATGCCGCACTGGACAGGCTGCTGGAAGCACTCAGCGCGGCGCTGCACTGGCGCCGCGTCGAGCAGCGCAGCCCGCACCTGCCGGCGGTGGCGATGCGCGCCAGAGAATACCTGCACGCGCATGTCGAGCAGGACATCGGCCTCAACGACCTGGCGGCGGCCACCGGCACCGATCGCTTTCGCCTGTCGCGGGCCTTCAAGGCCGCCTACGGCCTGGCACCCCACGCCTACCTGGTGCAACTGCGCCTGAGCCTGGCGCGGCGCCTGTTGCGCCAGGGCTCGACCCCGGCGGACGTCGCTGCGGCGCTGGGCTTTGCCGACCAGAGCCACCTGGGCCGCTGGTTCCGCCGCGCCTACGGCCTCAGCCCGGCCGGCTATTGCAGGCATTGCACAAACCTTCCAGACCGCTAGGCAGCAGGCACCGAGAATAGCGGCACGTCTCAAGGAGCCTGCCGATGACCCAGTACCTGCCCTTCCTGCTGTTCGCTTTCGTCGCCTCGATCACCCCCGGCCCGACCAACATCCTGGTGCTCAGCCACAGCGCCCTGCACGGCCTGGGCACCGCCTTGCGCCTGACCCTGGGGGCCTGCGCGGGTGCGGCGCTGATCGTCTTTCTCGTCGGGCTTGGCCTGGGCGAAGCGCTGCAGAACCTGCCCTGGCTGCAACGCCTGATGGGCTGGGCCGGCGCGCTGTGGATCAGCCGGCTGGCCTGGCAACTGTGGCGTAGCGCACCGGCGGCGGTCAGCGCGCAGACTGGCGGCCAGGTGATGGGCGCCTGGGGCGGTGCCGGGTTGCAGGCCATCAACCCCAAGACCTGGATGATGGCCCTGGCGGTGGTCAGCGTATTCGCCGGTGCCCAGGCCAGCGCCGCCGATTACGGCCTGTACGCCACGCTGTTCTGCCTGGTGGCCATACCCTGCCTGGCGGCCTGGGCGCTGCTTGGCCAGGGCGTGATGCGGGTGCTGGACTCACCCCAGGCCATGCAGCGCTTCAACCGCTGCATGGCGCTGCTGTTGCTGGGGTCGGCCTGGGTGGGCCTGCTGGCCTGAGGCCTGGGAGCGGCTGCAGCCGCGAAATCCTGCACCCCATCCCGGCTAAAGCCAATACGGTGCGGTTAGACCGGGTAGGAGCGGCTTCAGTCGCGAAGCGACCGCATGTTCACAGCAAATGCAGGAAACTTCTTGGCCCATTCGCGGCTAAAGCCGCTCTTACCGGTCCAGCCGCGGCTGGGTTCACGGCGAGTCAGTCCGCCTCGGGCAGCGTCGCAGGCCGCTGGGCGTGGCCGTGGCGGCCGGCGACGAAGATGCCGATCAGCGAAATCACCAGGGCCAGGCTGATGGTCGAAGTGATTTCCGCGCGGTGCTCGGGGGTGAACATCATCACCACCAGGGCGCCGGAAATGAACAGGATCACCGCGTAGGTCAGCCAGGGGAACAGCCACATCGGCAGGGCGATCTCGACGTTCTGCCGAGTCAGCATGCGGCGCATGCGCAGTTGCGAAATGGCGATCACCAGGTACACCAGCAGGGCGATGGCCCCGGAGCTGGCAAGCAGGAACTCGAACAGCCCGGCAGGGGCGAAATAGCTGACCACGGTAATGATCGCGCCGATGACCGTGCTGGCGTACACCGCCATGCGCGGCACGCCCACCCCGGAGGTCTTGCGTACCGCCGCCGGCGCTTCGCCACGCTTGCCCAGCGAGAACAGCATGCGCGAGGAGATGTAGATCGACGAGTTCATGCAGCTGCCCACGGCGACCAGCACCACCACGTCGACCATGAACTTGGCGAAGGGAATATCCATGATTTCCAGCGCCCGCTGGTAGGAACCCACCACGGTCAACTGCGGGTCGTTCCACGGCACCACGGAGATGATCACGAACACCGAGAGGATGTAGAACACACCGATACGCCAGATGACCGAACGGGTCGCCTTGGCGATGTTGCGTGCCGGGCTGGCCGACTCGGCGGCGGCGATGGTCACCGCCTCGGTGCCGATGAAGCTGAACATCACGGTGATGAACGCACCGACCACCGCCGACCAGCCGTTGGGGGCGAAGCCACCGTGGTTCTGCATCAGCGTGCTCAGGCCGCTGACCTCACGCCCCGGCACCCAGCCCATCAGCACCGCGAAGCCCAGGCTGATGAAACCGATGATCGCGGTGACCTTGAACAACGCGAACCAGAACTCGAACTCGCCGTACTTGGCCACGCTGAACAGGTTGGTGGCCGCCAGCAGCACGATGGACAGCAAGGCGAACAACCAGGCATCCACCTGGGGAAACCACTGGTGCAGCACGTGGCCAGCAGCCAGGGCTTCGATGGGAATAACCAATACCCAGAACCACCAGTACAGCCAGCCGATGGTGAAGCCCGCCCAAGGGCCGATGGCCTGGTCGGCGTAGGTGGAAAACGAGCCGGTGTCCGGGTTGGCGACCGCCATTTCGCCGAGCATGCGCATGACCAGCACGACCAGCAGGCCGGAACAGAAATAGGAAAGGATGGTGGCCGGGCCGGCGGCGGCGATGGCGTGGCCGGAGCCGACGAACAGGCCGGCGCCGATGATGCCGGCGATCGAGAGCATGGTCACATGGCGCGGCTTGAAGCCTTGCGCCAGCTGGCCGTTGGAATCAGGGCTGATCATGGTGCTTGTTCTTCTCTTTTTGTCTGCGGATGCAGCCGGGGCAGCACCCTGGAAACGGCGCACCTTACACGCTGTGGCACATCGAAAACACGACAACGCACGCCAATGAAAAAGCACCGCCACCTTAACCGCCGGATACACGGGGGCTGTTGCTCGAATACGCCGTGACCGAAACCAATCACGACATGACCAGGCGGGGCGATAAAAGGCGTGGAAAAGAATCTGGCTGTAGGCCATCGCGGCTGAAGCCGCACCGGTCAGACAGAAAAAAACCGATGGCCACCGCGAGTCTGGCGGCCATCGAAAGGAGGTTGAAGCGAATGAGGGGTGATGCGCGGAATCAGGCGAAGACGAAGTACTTGCGCACGGTCTCGACCACTTCCCAGGTGCCTTTCATGCCGACTTCGACGATGAACTTGTCACCGGCCTTGAGGTGGATCGGCTCCTGGCCGTCCGGGGTGATGATGCAATAGCCTTCCTGGAAGTCGCAGTATTCCCACTTCACGTATTCGACCCGCCATTTGCCCGGCGTGCAGATCCAGGTGCCCATGATCTTCGAGCCATCTTCGGAAGTGTAGGCATTGAGGTTGACGGTATGCGGCTCACCTTCGATGCGCTCCCATTTGCAGGCATCGACGACAGGCAAGGGTGTGGTGTCGCGCAGGACGGTGATGGGTTTCTGGCTCATGGACGGCGCCCGGGGTGGTTGAAAAGTCAGCGCAGAGTACCGGGGGTAGGACGAGGGGGAGTGACTGGGGGCGACGTTGGGTTTGCTGATTGCGTATAGCGGCGGAAAAGAAATGAGCCCGCACTCGGGCGGGCTCATCAAACAACCTGTAAAACAGGGCTGTCGCAAAACTTAGCTACATTCAGGTAGCTTTGACATATCCATTATTCACGCATGCGCCACTGTAAACCCAAGTGACTTTGGTGCCATCAGTAGCAACGGTTGGAGTAAGGACACAGGTGTCGGAAGTCGCGATACCTTTGTAAGCATTAGGAGTGGCGGTGATCACACCGTTATCGCCAATCGTGATGGTGTTAACCGCGCCAGCGGTGTTGCCCGAGGGCAGAGTAAGGCCAACAGCGCCAGCAGTGTTACACGCAGCGACACCACTTTGCGCGGCACAAACACCTACCGCCGTTTTAACCGCGCCCATCGCTGAAAGAACTTCGGTGTAAGCGGCTTTACGGGTATAGCTCTGGTACGAAGGAATCGCAACCGCAGCCAGAATGCCGACGATCGCCACGACGATCATCAGCTCGATCAGGGTAAAACCTTTTTGTGCATTCATCTGCGCATCTCCAGGCGTCAAGGAAAGGGTGCCTGACAGGACAAAAGCACAGGGCATGCCAAGGTGACATCCATCACATCTGCGTGTCGAAACCCGCTCTAGACTGGCGCTGCCGCATCAACATTCCGCACAAACTGACATTTTTTGTCACTCATGGCGTCGTCATTTGGCAGCGTCGCTCGACTGCGTTATAACCCTCCCACTGTCTGTGTCTGGTGGTTCTATGTCCGATGTCGTTCTCAGCGGTCTGGCCAAGCAATTGGTCGCGTCCGAGCTTCTTAGCGAAAAAGCCGCGCAACAGGCCACCCAGCAGGCACGCCGCGACAAGGTTTCTCTGGTCAGCTACCTGGTGCAGCACAAGCTGGTCGGCAGCCGGGTGTTGGCCGAAGTGGCTGCCGAGCAGTTCGGCATGCCGTTCATGGACCTCAACAGCCTGGACAAGGACAGCCAGCCCAAGAGCCTGGTCAGCGAGAAGCTGGTGCGCCAGCACCATGCCCTGCCCCTGTGGCGGCGCGGCAACAAGCTGTTCATCGGCGTCTCCGACCCGTCCAACCACCAGGCGGTCACCGATATCCAGTTCAGCACTGGCCTGAACACCGAGGCCATCCTGGTCGAGGACGACAAGCTCAGCGACGCCATCGAGCGCTTCTTCGACAGCGGCGCGGCCCTGGGCGACATGGGCGACGTCGACCTCAACCTCGACCTGGAGCCCAGCGATAACCTAAAGGAAACCGCCCTCAGCGCCGAAACCGACGCCGAAGACGCGCCGGTGGTGCGCTTCGTCAACAAAATGCTACTGGATGCCATCCGCCTCGGCTCATCGGACCTGCACTTCGAGCCCTATGAAAAGACCTACCGCGTGCGCTTTCGCACCGACGGCATCCTGCACGAGGCGGCGCGCCCGCCCATCCAGCTGGCCGGGCGTATTGCCGCGCGCCTGAAGGTCATGGCCAGCCTGGACATCTCCGAACGCCGCAAGCCGCAGGACGGCCGGGTCAAGCTGCGCATTTCCAAGAGCAAGGCCATCGACTTCCGGATGAACACCCTGCCGACCCTGTGGGGCGAGAAGATCGTGATGCGGATCCTCGACTCGGCCAGCGCGCAGATGGGCATCGACGCCCTGGGCTACGAGCCGGAACAGAAGGCCCTGTACCTGGAGGCGCTCAAGCAGCCGCAAGGCATGATCCTGGTCACCGGCCCCACCGGCTCGGGCAAGACGGTGTCGCTGTACACCGGGCTGAACATCCTCAACACCGTGGGCATCAACATTTCCACCGCCGAAGACCCGGTGGAGATCAACCTCGAAGGCATCAACCAGGTCAACGTCAACGCCCGCTACGGCATGGACTTCGCCCAGGCCCTGCGCGCCTTCTTGCGTCAGGACCCGGACGTGATCATGGTCGGCGAGATCCGTGACCTGGAAACCGCCGAGATCGCCATCAAGGCTTCGCAGACCGGCCACCTGGTGCTCTCCACCCTGCACACCAACAGCGCGGCGGAAACCTTGACCCGCCTGCACCACATGGGCGTGGCGGCGTTCAACATCGCCACCTCGATCCACCTGATCATCGCCCAGCGCCTGGCGCGCAAGCTGTGCCCGCACTGCAAGAAGGCCGTGGATGTGCCCCACGACACGCTGCTCAAGGAAGGTTTCAGCGAAGCGCAGCTCGGCACCTTCACCCTCTATGCACCGGTGGGTTGCGACCACTGCAATGGCGGCTACCGTGGCCGCGTGGGCATCTACGAGGTGGTGAAAAAGACCCCGCAACTGGAAAAGATCATCATGGAAGAAGGCAACGCCCTGGAGATTTCCGCGCAGATGCGCCGTGACGGCTTCAATGACCTGCGCACCTCCGGCCTGCACAAGGTCATGCAGGGCGTCACCAGCCTGGAAGAAATCAACCGGGTCACCAAGGACTGAACATGGCCAAGCAAGCCAAAATCGTCACCTTCACCTGGGAAGGCAGCGACCGCAAGGGCAACAAGGTCAGCGGCGAGCTGGAAGGCCACAACCTGGCGCTGGTCAAGGCGCTGCTGCGCAAGCAGGGCATCAACCCTACCAAGGTGCGCAAGAAGAGCACCTCGCTGTTCGGCGGCCGCGGCAAGAAAATCAAACCGCTGGACATCGCCTTCTTCTCACGGCAGATGGCGACCATGATGAAAGCCGGCGTGCCGCTGCTGCAGGCCTTCGACATCATTGCCGAAGGCGCGGAAAAACCGGCCATGCGCAGCCTGGTCGAAGCCCTGAAGCAGGACGTCGCCGCCGGTAACAGCTTCGCCACCGCGCTGAGGCGCAAACCGCAGTACTTCGATGACCTGTACTGCAACCTGGTGGACGCCGGCGAACAGGCCGGTGCGCTGGAAAGCCTGCTCGACCGCGTCGCCACTTATAAAGAAAAGACTGAGGCGCTCAAGGCCAAGATCAAGAAGGCCATGACCTACCCGGCAGCGGTGATGGTGGTGGCCTTCATCGTTTCGGCCATTCTGTTGCTCAAGGTGGTGCCGCAGTTCCAGTCGGTGTTCCAGGGCTTCGGCGCCGAGCTGCCGGCTTTTACCCTGATGGTCATCGGCCTGTCCGAGATCGTGCAGGAATGGTGGCTGATCATCCTCATCGGGCTGGTTCTTGGCATCGTACTGTTCCGCCGCGGCTACAAGCAGTCGCAGGCCTTTCGCGACCGTATCGATCGCGGGCTGCTCAAAGTGCCGCTGATCGGCCCATTGATCTTCAAGTCCTCGGTGGCGCGCTATGCCCGGACCCTGGCCACCACCTTTGCGGCCGGCGTGCCGCTGGTGGAGGCGCTGGACTCGGTGGCCGGCGCCACCGGCAACGTGGTGTTTCGCAATGCGGTGAACAAGATCAAGCAAGACGTGGCCACCGGCATGCAGCTGAATTTCTCGATGCGCACGGTCAACGTGTTCCCCAGCCTGGCCATTCAGATGACCGCCATCGGCGAAGAGTCCGGCGCGCTGGACACCATGCTCGACAAGGTCGCCACCTACTACGAAGACGAGGTCGACAACATGGTCAACAGCCTCACCACACTGATGGAGCCGATGATCATGGCGGTGCTCGGGGTCATCGTCGGCGGCCTGGTGATTGCCATGTACCTGCCGATCTTCAAGCTGGGGGCCGCTGTCTGACATGCTCCTGGTCGATTTCTTCGCCGCCTCGCCGGCGGCCTTCGTCGTGTTTGCCCTGATTCTCGGCTTGCTGGTCGGCAGCTTCCTTAATGTGGTGGTGCATCGCCTGCCGCAGATGATGCAGCGCGACTGGCAGCTTCAGGCCCGCGAGATGCTGGAGCTGCCGGCCGAACCCGCCACGCCGCGCTATGACCTGATCCTCCCGCACTCCCACTGCCCGCACTGCCAGCACCGCATTCGCGCCTGGGAGAACCTGCCGGTGCTCAGCTGGCTGCTGCTGCGGGGCCGCTGCTCGGCGTGCCGGGCACCGATCAGCAAACGCTACCCTCTGGTGGAGCTGGCCTGCGGGCTGCTGTCAGGGTTGATCGCCTGGCATTTCGGCTTCGGCTGGCAGGCCGCCGCCCTGCTGCCGCTGACCTGGGGCCTGCTGGCCATGAGCCTGATCGATGCCGATCACCAGTTGCTGCCCGATGCCCTGGTATTGCCCCTGCTGTGGCTGGGCCTGATCGTCAACAGCTTCGCGCTGTTCACCTCGCTCAGCGACGCGCTGTGGGGCACGGTGTTCGGCTACCTGGCGCTGTGGAGCGTGTTCTGGCTGTTCAAGCTGCTCACCGGCAAGGAAGGCATGGGCTATGGCGACTTCAAGCTGCTGGCCATGCTCGGCGCCTGGGGCGGCTGGCAGATCCTGCCGCTGGCCATCCTGCTGTCGTCACTGGTCGGCGCCGTGCTGGGGGTGGTCCTCATGCGTTTGCGCCGCCATGAAGCCGGCCAACCCATGCCCTTCGGTCCCTATCTGGCCATTGCGGGGTGGATCGCCTTGCTGTGGGGTGGTCAAATAACCGACTCCTATCTGCAATTTGCCGGTTTCAAATGACCCACCCTGTTTCAAAACCCTGGATTCTCGGCCTGACCGGTGGCATCGGCAGCGGCAAGAGTGCGGCGGCGCAGTGCTTCATCGACCTGGGCATCCATGCTGTGGACGCCGACCATGCGGCACGCTGGGTGGTCGAACCGGGCCGCCCGGCGCTGGCCCGCATCGTCGAACACTTCGGCCCCGGCGTGCTGCAGGCCAGCGGTGAACTCGACCGCGCGGCGCTGCGCCAGCTGATCTTCAGCGACCCCGAGCAGCGCCGCTGGCTGGAGGCGCTGCTGCACCCGCTGGTGCGCGAAGAGATCGCCGCCAACCTGAGCCGCGCCACTTCGCCCTATGCCATCCTAGTCTCGCCGCTGCTGATCGAGTCCGGCCAGTACCGAACCACCCAGCGCGTACTGGTGATCGACGTACCGCCGGAGTTGCAGATCGCCCGCACCATGCAGCGCGACAACACCAGCCAGGCCCAGGTCGAGGCCATCCTCCAGGCCCAGGCACAGCGTGAAGAACGCCTGCGCCACGCCGACGATGTGCTGGTCAACGACCGCGCCCCGGCCTGGCTGAAAAGCGAGGTCGAGCGCCTGCATCACTTTTATCTGACCCTGACAGGAGGCCACTGATGAGCCAACCTACCACCGTCCAGTGCCCGACCTGCGGCGCCCCCGTGGAATGGAGCGCCGCCAGCCCGGCCCGGCCATTCTGCTCCGACCGCTGCAAACTGATCGACCTTGGGGCCTGGGCCGCCGAGGAGCATGCCATTCCTGTGGCCCCGGATGCCGAAGACGAGCTGTTCTCCGGCGACCTGGAACGCCCGCACCGCGAACACTGAGCCCTGTAGGAGCGCCCTCAGCCGCGAAGAGGCCGAATTTTCGCCGCAGATGCAGTCATTTTCCTGGCGCTTTCGTGGCTGAAGCCGCTACCTACCAGTCCTCACCTGCCCTTCGAGATTACTTCTCCAGCGCTGCGCGCAGCGCCTGGGCATCGCCGAACTGCTGCTGGCTGACCACCTTGCCGTCACGCAATTGCAGCCACAGCACCTTATCTTCATCGCCGGCATAGCGCGGCACGATGCGCGAGTCGCGGTCGAGCATCACCCGGTAGCTGTAGTCGCGCATCTTGGGAATGGCGAACATCTTGGCGATGACGGCGGGCATCTTCTGGATATCGGCGACGAACACCGTGTGGCGTGCCTCCAGGTAGCCCTTGGGCTTGCCTTCCATCGCCGTCTTGACCAGCTTGGCGGCATCCATGCTGCGCGCCACCAGCAATACCTGGGCCTGGTCGTTGAGGGTGTAGGGCTGGTCGTACTGATCGAGCAGGGTCCAGGGTTCCAGGCGCGCGCCGTTTTCGACGGCCTGGGCGGCCAGGGGCAGCAGCGCCAACAGCAGGATGGGCAGGAATTTCAAGGCGTTGTCCTCCGGGGAATGAATGACGGCGATTGTATGCCTGGGTAGCGCATGGCAGGCTACAGCCATGTCGGGGTGCTTCACCACTGGCATTTTCACTTTCAGCGACTGCGATGCGACGGCTATGGATGATTCCGATTACCTGCGCCTGCTGACGATCCAGGCCGAACAAGCCAATGCGTTCCTGTCCAACGCGCGTAAATGGGAGCGTGAGCGCTGGGTGTGCCAGCGCCTGTTGCAGGGCCTGAACATTCCGTACCGTCATGAGGACTTCCTGCCCGCCAACCAGGAGCCGCCCGACGTGCTGTTCCAGGATGCGCGCTTCGAGGTGTTCTTCGTGCTCGACGAGGGTCGGCGCCTGAATGACGAGTGGCGCGAAGAGCTGCAACGGCGGCGCAACGCGTTCTCGCTGAGCCAGCTGGTGCGCCGCGAAGCCAAGCCCAAGCGCGTGCCCGCCCCTGCCCTGCTCAAGCGCCTGGCGCCGACCCTGAGCAAGAAGGCCAGCAACTACCGCGAGCGCGGCCTGGACTTGGGCGACCTGGACATCATCGCCTTCGCAAGCCTCAAGCGCGAGGCGCTGGACCTCAACAGCCACTTTCCTCCGCCCACCGAATACCTGCGCCAGGGCTGGCGCTCGCTGTCGTTGGTCGGCCCCAACTTCGCACGAGTGCTGTTCGCCCACCCCGGTGCGCCGGACTTCCTGCGCACCAACCTGGGCCGCACCGTGCTGTTCGATGTAGGTATCAGCCTGTGATGAGTCCCTTGCAACAACTGCTCGCCGATGTCCCGCAGCAGGGCCAGGTGCGCTGGATCGGCGTGCGTCCGCAGTCCCGCGCGCCGATGCTGGCGCTGGACGCCGTCGAGGCGCGCCGCGAGGCCGGCCTGACCGGCGACCACGCCCGCCCCGGCCCGCGGAATGCGCGGCAGGTGACACTCATCCAGTGGGAGCATCTGGCAGTGATCAACGCGCTGCTCGGCCGTACGCCTGAAAACCCGGTGCTGCCCGGCGACCTGCGCCGCAATCTGGTGGTCAGCGGCATCAACCTGTTCAGCCTCAAGGGCCGGCGCTTTCGCATTGGCCAGGCGATTCTGGAAACCACCGGCTGGTGCCAGCCGTGCGCACGCCTGGAGCAGAATCTGGGGCGTGGCACCTTCCAGGCGGTACGTGGGCATGGCGGAATCACCGCGCGAGTGATACAAAGCGGAATCATTCGCTTACACGACAGCGTGCAGGTCGAAGCCCTGCCTGAGGTGCTGTAGCCCGGTCGCCCGCCGAGGCGTCCATGAACCACAGTCCATTTGAACAGTCTGAATTGTCCAGCCAGGTCGCCCGCCTCCCGAATCCGGTCGAGCTCCCGCAAGAAAGCGGGAAAGTGTCCTGGCACCCCGAATTTACCGGCTGGCCGGTCTGCCGCTTTGAGCTGCCTGGCGCTCGCGCAGACCACCCGAGATTTCCTTGACCTTATGAGTAACTTCCATGACACATCGCATTGTTATCGTCGGCGGCGGCGCTGGCGGTCTCGAACTGGCTACCCGCCTGGGTAAGACCCTGGGCAAGAAAGGCACGGCCAGTGTCACGCTGGTGGACGCCAACCTCACCCACATCTGGAAACCGCTGCTGCACGAAGTGGCCGCCGGCTCGCTGAACTCCTACGAGGACGAGCTGAACTACGTGGCGCAGGCCAAGTGGAACCACTTCCAGTTTCAGCTGGGGCGCATGACCGGCCTGGACCGTGCCAACCGGCGCATCCACCTGGCCGCCACCCACAGTGAACAGGGCGAGGAGCTGGTTCCGGCACGCAGCCTGGAATACGACACCCTGGTGCTTTCGGTGGGCAGCACCACCAACGACTTCGGCACCCAGGGCGCGGCCGAGCACTGCCTGTTCCTCGACTCACGCAAGCAGGCCGAGCGCTTCCACCAGCAATTGCTCAACCTGTACCTGCGCGCCCATGCCGGCCAGGCCGGGCGCACCGAGGAAATCAGCGTAGCCATCGTCGGCGCCGGTGCCACAGGCGTCGAACTGGCTGCCGAACTGCACAACGCCGCGCATGAGCTGGCAGCCTATGGACTGGGGCAGATCAAGCCGGAGAACCTGCACATCACCGTGATCGAGGCCGGCCCGCGCGTACTGCCGGCACTGCCCGAGCGCATCGGTTCACCGGTGCACAAGACCCTGGAAAAACTCGGCGTCACGGTACTGACCAACGCGGCCGTCAGCGAAGTGAATGCAGACGGCCTGGTCACCAACAACGGTCAGGTCATTCCGGCCGTGCTCAAGGTCTGGGCCGCCGGCATCCGCGCCCCGGCGTTCCTGCAGGACATCGACGGGCTGGAAACCAACCGCATCAACCAGCTGCAGGTGCTGCCGACCTTGCAGACCACCCGCGACGAAAACATCTTCGCCTTCGGCGACTGCGCCGCCTGCCCGCAGAAAGGCAGCGACCGCAATGTGCCGCCGCGTGCCCAGGCCGCGCACCAGCAGGCCTCGCTGCTGGTCAAATCGCTGCGCCTGCGCATCGAAGGCAAGCCGCTGCCGGAGTACACCTACAAGGACTACGGCTCGCTGATCTCGCTGTCGCGCTTCTCGGCGGTGGGCAATCTGATGGGCAACCTGACCGGTAGCGTCATGCTTGAAGGCTGGCTGGCGCGGATGTTCTACATTTCCTTGTACCGCATGCACCAGATGGCCCTGTACGGGCCATTCCGCACGCTGATGCTGATGCTCGGCAGCCGCCTCGGCAAAGGCACCGAACCGCGCATGAAGCTGCACTGATCTGCCCGCCTGCCATGGGGCGGCTTGGGCCGAGAAGACTCTAGGTGCTTCGCGGCTCAAGCCTAGCCCACAGAAATTTCTTGAATCAAAGCCTTCCGCCATCAGTCACACCTTCAGACGGCCTGCAAACCGGCATGCCCATCGAATGAGGTGTTGTATGGATTTGGCAATCAAGGGGCGGGTTGCGCTGATCAGCGGCGCAAGCGGTGGTATCGGCCTGGCGACGGCGCGGCTGCTGGGCGAAGAAGGCGTGCACCTGGTGCTCACCGACATGAAGCAGGAGACGCTGGAGAAAGCCTGCGCCGACCTGCCAGGCGAGCCACTGCTGGTGGCGGCGGACATGACCGACCAGAAGCAGGTAGAAGCGCTGGTCGAGAAAGCGCAGGCGCGTTTCGGCCAGGTGGATATCGTGGTGCATACCGCCGGGGTCACCGGTGCCAAGGGCGACCCGCTGGAGCTGTCCGACGAAGACTACCAGCACGCCTGGGAAACCGATTTCTTTTCCGCCGTGCGTATCGCCCGCGCCACCCTGCCGAAGATGCGCAGCCGCCACTGGGGCCGCTTCGTGTGCATCACCTCGGAGAACGCCGTACAGCCCTATTGGGAAGAGGCGGTGTACAACACCGCCAAGGCTGCTTTGGCGGCTTTCATGAAGAACCTTTCTTACAAGGAAGCCGCTCACGGCGTGCTGTGCAATACCGTAGCCCCGGCGTTCATCGAGACCGGCATGACCGACGGCATGATGGAACAGCGCGCCGAGGAAATGGGCGTGTCGTTCGATGAGGCGGTGGAAAGCTTTCTGGAACAAGAGCGGCCTGGCATCGTACAGAAGCGTCGTGGGCAACCCGAGGAAGTGGCAGCAGCCATCGCCTGGCTGGTGTCCGACCGCGCGACCTTCGTCAATGGCAGCAACCTGCGGGTCGATGGCGGCTCGGTGCAGGCCGTGCAGAACTGAGCCCAGACACCCAAACGAAAAAAGGCGTCCCGAAGGACGCCTTTTTTCCGGTTCAGCGCAACTGGCTCTGAACCTGTATTTTCGCCCCGGCTGATGCCGAGTGAAAATGGTCGGGGTGAGGGGATTCGAACTCCTGACATCCTGCTCCCAAAGCAGGCGCGCTACCGGGCTGCGCTACACCCCGAGGTGACACAAGAAAACGCCCGTTAAGGCGTTTTCCGAATGATGATGCAATTGGCATCATCTCCCTAAGATTCGACCTGAAACAGCCAGATCAAAAATGGTGGGTCGTGTAGGATTCGAACCTACGACCAATTGGTTAAAAGCCAACTGCTCTACCAACTGAGCTAACGACCCAAAACATGGTCGGGGTGAGGGGATTCGAACTCCTGACATCCTGCTCCCAAAGCAGGCGCGCTACCGGACTGCGCTACACCCCGACAAATACAGCTTACCGCTCGTTGAATCTGGCTCCGCGACCTGGACTCGAACCAGGGACCCAATGATTAACAGTCATTTGCTCTACCGACTGAGCTATCGCGGATCGTTTTCAGATTCAGCTACGGCGTTGAATTTAAACGCTTTTTAGCTTCAATTCAACCTCTTTGACATTTTTGCTTCGCGTTTCGCGTTGCGTTCACGTCTCTGAGGCGCGCCATTCTACAAGAAACAATTACCCTGTCAACACCCTAAATTGCTTTTACTACAATGATTTGCGATTTTTTTTCGAAGTGTCTGTCCAGCCTAGAAAAACACCCCATTGCTGCATAAAAGAAAGGGCTCCCTCAAGGAGCCCTTCTTGTGCCACAACGCCGGAATCAGGCGAAGACGATTTCGTCGTCCTGCAGGCTGGCGGTAATGTTCGCCCCCGGCACGAAGCGCCCGGAGAGAATCAGTTGCGCCAGCGGGTTCTCGATCCAGCGCTGGATCGCCCGCTTCAACGGCCGGGCGCCATACACCGGGTCGTAGCCCACCGCGATCAGCTTGTCCAACGCCTCGGGGCTGAGGGTCAGGGTCAGCTCGCGCTCGGCCAGGCGGCTGAGCAGGCGGCTGAGCTGGATCTGCGTGATACCGGCGATCTGCTCACGGCCCAGCGGTTCGAAGATCACCACCTCGTCGATACGGTTGATGAACTCGGGGCGGAAATGCGTACCCACTGCGTCCATCACCGCCGCGCGCTGCGCTTCGCGGTCACCGGACAACTCCTGGATCTGCGCCGAGCCCAGGTTGGAGGTCATGACGATCACCGTATTGCGGAAATCCACGGTCCGCCCATGGCTGTCGGTCAGACGGCCATCCTCAAGCACTTGCAGCAGGATGTTGAACACATCGGTGTGGGCCTTTTCCACTTCGTCGAGCAGGATCACCGAGTAAGGCTTGCGTCGCACCGCCTCGGTCAGATAACCGCCCTCCTCGTAGCCCACGTAGCCTGGTGGTGCACCAATCAGCCGTGCCACGGAGTGCTTCTCCATGAACTCGGACATGTCGATGCGCACCATGGCCTCTTCGGTGTCGAAGAGGAACTCCGCCAGCGCCTTGCACAGCTCGGTCTTGCCCACCCCGGTCGGGCCGAGGAACATGAACGAACCACTCGGCCGGTTGGGGTCGGCCAGACCGGCACGCGAACGCCTTACCGCGTTGGCCACCGCCACCACGGCCTCTTCCTGGCCAATCACCCGCTCATGCAGCAGGCTTTCCATCTTCAGCAGCTTGTCGCGCTCGCCTTCGAGCATCTTCGACACCGGGATACCGGTCCACTTGGAAACCACCTCGGCAATTTCTTCTTCGGTTACCCGGCTGCGCAGCAGCTGGTTCTCCGGCTTGCCGTGCTGGTCGACCATCTGCAGGCTGCGCTCCAGGTCCGGGATGATCCCGTACTGCAGCTCGGCCATGCGGTTCAGGTCGCCGCGACGCCGGGCGGCTTCAAGCTCCTGACGCGACTGTTCGATCTGCTGCTGGATCTGTGCCGAGCCGGTGACTTCGGCCTTTTCCGAGGTCCATACCTCTTCGAGGTCGGAGTACTCACGCTCCAGCCGGTCGATCTCGACCTGAAGCTTTTCCAGGCGCTTGAGGGTCGCCTCGTCGGTTTCCTTCTTCAGCGCCTGCGCCTCGACCTTCAGCTGAATCAGGCGACGCTCCAGGCGGTCCAGCACTTCAGGCTTGGAGTCGATCTCCATGCGAATGCGGCTGGCTGCTTCATCTATGAGGTCGATGGCCTTGTCCGGCAACTGCCGGTCGGTGATGTAGCGATGGCTCAGGCGCGCGGCGGCGATGATCGCACCGTCGGTGATCGCCACCTTGTGGTGGACCTCGTAGCGTTCTTTCAGGCCACGCAGAATGGCGATGGTGTCTTCTTCGCTCGGCTCGTCGACCAGCACTTTCTGGAAACGCCGCTCAAGGGCCGCGTCCTTCTCGATGAACTGCCGGTATTCGTTGAGGGTGGTGGCGCCCACGCAATGCAGCTCGCCCCGCGCCAGGGCCGGCTTGAGCATGTTGCCGGCATCCATGGCGCCCTCGCCCTTGCCCGCGCCGACCATGGTGTGCAGCTCATCGATGAACAGGATGATCTGCCCTTCCTGCTTGGCCAGCTCGTTGAGCAGCGACTTGAGGCGCTCTTCGAACTCGCCACGGAACTTGGCACCGGCGATCAGCGCGCCCATGTCCAGCGACAACAGGCGCTTGCTCTTCAGGCCGTCGGGCACTTCACCGTTGATGATGCGCTGGGCCAGCCCCTCGGCGATGGCAGTCTTGCCCACACCGGGCTCGCCGATCAGTACCGGGTTGTTCTTGGTGCGGCGCTGCAGAACCTGGATGGTGCGGCGAATCTCGTCGTCACGGCCGATCACCGGGTCGAGCTTGCCTTCTTCGGCACGCTTGGTCAGGTCGATGGTGTACTTGTCCAGGGCCTGGCGGGATTCCTCGACGTTGGGATCGTTGACCGCATTGCCGCCGCGCAGGTTGTTGACCGCATTCTCCAGGGCCTTCTTGCTCACGCCCTGGCCGAGCAGCAACTTGCCGATCTTGGTGTTTTCATCGAGCGCCGCGAGCAGCACCAGCTCGCTGGAAATGAACTGGTCGCCCTTCTGCTGGGCCAGGCGATCAGCCTGGTTGAGCAGGCGCGCCATGTCCTGCGACAGGTTCACGTCGCCGGTAGGGTTCTGGATCTTCGGCAAGGCGTCGAGTTCTTTACCCAGTTCCTTGCGCAGGCTATTGATGTCGAAGCCGACCTGCATCAGCAGGGGCTTGATGGAACCGCCCTGCTGTTCGAGCAGGGCCTGGAACAGATGCACAGGTTCGATGGCCGGATGATCGAAACCCACGGCCAACGACTGGGCATCGGATAAAGCGAGCTGGAGCTTGCTGGTCAATCTGTCGATACGCATTAGTCACCTTCCTCTTGCGTCAGAGCAGGCCGGAGTAATGAACACACCTGTAAAGAAAACCTGCCGGGTTACCGCTTAGATGCGGACGATTCTGCAGGATTCAAGTGAATGCGGATTGACAGATGTCAGGCGTTGGCCAGCCAGACCAGCGAGGCGAAACGGCCGGTACGGGCGCTGCGCCGGTAGGAGAAGAAACGCGTGTCGGTGTAGGTGTCCAGACCGCCGCCATACACGGCGTCGATGCCGTGTGCGGCCAGGCGCAGGCGCGCCAGGGCATAGATGTCGGCCATGAAGCGCCCGGCATTGATACTGGGAATGAAGGCCGCAGCGGTTTGCGGGTGGCTGGACACGAAGGCCTCACGCACCTCGCCGCCCACTTCGAAGGACGGCTGACCGATGGCCGGACCCAGCCACACCAGAATTTCACCGGGGGCGACCGCCAGGCTGTCAGCGGTGGCCTCCAGCACACCCGCGGCCAGGCCGCGCCAGCCGGCATGGGCAGCGGCGACCCGCGTACCGGCACGGTCGCAGAACAGCGCGGGCAGGCAGTCGGCGGTCATGATGGTGCAGGCCACTCCGGGTATGGCGGTCCAACTGGCATCGGCTTCATCGACCCGCGCCGGGTCGGCCTGCACCACATTCACGCCATGTACCTGGCTCAGCCAGGCCGGCTGCACCTGCAGGGTGTCGGTCAACTGTCGGCGATTGCTCGCCACGGCCTGGGCGTCGTCCTGTACATGTGCGCCCAGGTTGAAACTGTCGAAAGGCGCCTGGCTGGCCCCACCGGCACGCGTGGTCACGCAGGCACGCACGTTGGCCGGAGCAGGCCAGTCCGGGATCAGCCAGTCGTGTTTCACCCGACGAACGCCTCGCGGTCCTGCTTGAGCAGCGACAGCAGCCAGACGAAGTCTTCCGGCAGCGGCGACTCCCAGCGCATGCGCTGGCCGGTGGCCGGGTGGTCCAGCTCCAGGAAGCGGGCGTGCAGGGCCTGACGCGGGAAGGTCTTGAGCGACTCCACCAAGGTCGGGCTGGCGGCCGGCGGAATGCGGAAGCGCCCGCCATAGACCGGGTCACCGATCAGTGGGAAGCCGACATGGGCCATGTGGACGCGGATCTGGTGGGTACGGCCGGTTTCCAGCTTGACCCGCACATGGGTATGGGAGCGGAAGCGCTCCAGCACGCGGTAGTGACTCACCGCGGGCTTGCCGCCTTCCATCACCGCCATGCGCTGGCGCTGCTGGCCATGACGGCCGATGGGTGCGTCGATCTTGCCGCCGGCGGTGACCACACCGAGCACCACGCATTCATAGATGCGGCTGACGGTACGGCTTTGCAGCTGGTTGACCAGTTGGGTCTGCGCCTGCAGGGTCTTGGCCACCACCATGAGGCCGGTGGTGTCCTTGTCCAGACGGTGGACGATGCCGGCACGCGGCACATTGACGATGTCCGGCACGTGGTGCAGCAAGGCGTTGAGCAGGGTGCCATCGGCATGCCCCGCTGCCGGGTGCACCACCAGGCCGGCCGGCTTGTTGATGACCAGGATCTGCTCGTCCTCGTAGACGATGTCCAGCTCGATGTCCTGGGCGACCCACTCACCCTGGGCCTCCTGCTCGGCGGTCAGGTGCAGTACGGAGCCGCCATGGACGGTGTCGCGCGGGCGCAGCACCTGGCCGTCGACGGTCAGGCGACCGTCCTTGATCCAGGTGACAAGACGCGAACGCGAGTATTCGGCGAACAGTTGGGCGGCGACCTGATCGAGGCGTTGACCGCCGGATTCGGACGGCACCTCGGCGCTGAGTTCTATATTTTCGGACATGACCAGACTGGGAGGCGGCTAGCCTTTGGTTTCGGCTGCGCGCTTGTGGTTAAATACGGCGTCATTTGCCCCGGCACTTTTGCGGGGCGCTCATCATAACAGGACGGCCCCGCCCAAGACAGCAGGCCGTTATAGGGACGCAAGCCGCCATGCAAGTGAAACACCTGCTGCTGATCGCCATCCTCGCAACGACCGCGGCCTGCTCGTCGAAAGAAGTCATCGACGAGAACCTGAGCGAAGTCGAGCTGTACCAGCAGGCGCAGAACGACCTGAACAACAAGAGCTACAACAGTGCCACCGAGAAACTCAAGGCCCTGGAGTCGCGCTACCCGTTCGGCCGTTACGCCGATCAGGCTCAACTGGAGCTGATCTACGCGAACTACAAGAACAGCGAGCCGGAAGCCGCCAAGTCGGCCGCCGAGCGTTTCATTCGTCTGCATCCCCAGCACCCCAACGTCGACTACGCCTACTACATGCGCGGCCTGACCTCCTTCGACCAGGACGTCGGCCTGCTGGCGCGCTTCCTGCCCCTGGACCAGACCAAGCGTGACCCGGGCGCAGCGCGTGACTCGTTCAACGAGTTCGCCCAGCTCACCAGCCGCTACCCCAACAGCCGCTACGCGCCAGACGCCAAGCAGCGCATGATCTACCTGCGCAACCTGCTGGCCTCCTACGAAATCCACGTGGCTGACTACTACCTGACCCGTCAGGCCTATGTAGCCGCTGCCAACCGTGGCCGCTACGTGGTGGAGAACTTCCAGGAAACCCCTTCGGTCGGCGACGGCCTGGCGGTGATGGTCGAGTCCTACCAGCGCCTGCACCTGGACGACCTGGCGGCCACCAGCCTGGAAGTGCTGAAGGCCAACTACCCGAACCATCCACAGCTGGCCGGTGGCGAGTTCACCCCGCGCGAGCCGGAAGCCGACAACCGCTCCTGGCTGTCCAAGGCGACCCTGGGCCTGATCGGCAACGGCGCGCCGCTGCCACCGGGCGAGACCCGCGCAAACCAGGACATCGTGCGCCAGTACGAAGAAGCCAAGCAGGCCATTCCGAAAGAGCTGCTGCCGGAAAACCAGGCACAGGTCGAGGAAGAAGCGGCCAAGAACGCCGAAGGCAAGAAGAGCCGTTCGTGGTTCAGCTACATGACCTTCGGCCTGTTCGACTAAGCCGAGCGGTTAACGATCAAAGAGGCCCACGGGCCTCTTTGTCGTTTCTGCGGCCATGCTTCGGCGGACTAGCCCGGTCGCCGGGATGGCGCAATGCCTTGCGCCCCTGTGCGGCATTCCCGTCCTTGGCTAAACTGCGCAATCAACTCACTTCGATCGGTTCTCCATGATTCGCATCATTCTCTGGGCAGCCCTGATCCTGGCGGCCATCTGGTTCGTCAAGCGCCTGCTCAACCCGCCCAGCCGCAAACCCGCTGCCGATGCCTCGGCTCAGGATGCTCCCGCGCCCATGGTGCGCTGTGCGCAATGCGGCGTTCATCTGCCTCGCGACCGTGCATTGAGCCAGGAACAGCAATGGTATTGCAGCGAGGCTCACCGGCTCCAAGGCCCCGCCTCACGTGAGCGTTGAGCCACTGTCCCTCAACAGCCCCCTGGCCCAGCGCATCCTGCGGCTCTACCACCTTTACCGGCTGATCATCGGCATCATGCTGGTGCTGCTGGTGTCCAGCGACATGGATGTCGAACTGCTGGACATGAGCAATCCCGGCCTGTTCCGCGCCGGCTGCTGGATCTACCTGGTCACCAACATCCTGGTGGTGGTGCTGCTCGAGCGCCCCCAGCACAAGGCCCTGATGTTCAGCCTGGCGCTGAGCGATGCGATCCTGCTGTCGGGGCTGTTCTATGCCGGCGGCGGCACTGCCAGCGGCATCGGCAACCTGCTGATCGCCTCGGTGGCAATCAGCAATATCCTGTTGCGCGGGCGGGTCGGTCTGTCGATTGCCGCCGTGTCGGCCATCGGCATCATCTACCTGACCTTCTACCTCAGCTTCGACAACCCCAAGGTCGCCAATGACTACGTGCAAGCCGGCAGCCTGGGCGCCCTGTGCTTCGCCGTCGCCTTGCTGATGCAGGCGTTGACCGCACGCTTGCGCCTGAGCGAGGTCCTGGCCGAGCAACGCGCCGTGGATGTGGATAACCTCGAAGAACTCAACGGCCTGATCCTGCAGCGCATGCGCACCGGCATTCTGGTACTGGATGCCAACCGACGCATTCTGCTGATCAACCAGGCCGCCCATGCGCTGCTAGGCCACGAGCGTCTGAACGGCGAAGTTCTGGATGACTACTGCCCGGCCCTGGTCGAGCGCCTCAGGCACTGGCGCATGAACCCGGTGCGGATCACCGAGAGCTTGCGCACCTCGCCCGCCGGGCCGGTGCTGCAGGCCAGCTTCGCCACCCTGAACCGCCACGACCAGCAACAGACCCTGGTGTTTCTCGAAGACCTCTCGCAGGTCGCCTTGCAGGCCCAGCAGCTCAAGCTGGCGGCGCTGGGGCGGCTGACCGCCGGCATTGCCCATGAAATCCGCAACCCGCTGGGCGCCATCGGCCACGCGGTGCAACTGCTGGAAGAATCGGAAGAACTCAGTACGCCCGACCGGCGTCTGGCGCAGATCATCCATGACCAGTCACGGCGCATCAACGTGGTAATCGAAAACGTCCTGCAGCTGTCGCGCCGCCGCGAAGCCGCACCACAACAGTTGAACCTCGCAGCCTGGTTGGAAGACTTCGTCAGCCAGTGGCGCGCCAGCGCGCCGCCCCGGCATCAGTTGCACTGCGAGATCGGTGACGGAGCGCTGAGCACGCGCATGGACCCCGAGCACCTGACCCAGGTACTGACCAACCTGGTGCATAACGGTCTGCGCCACAGCGGCCAGGTGCATGAGCAGGCGCAGGTCTGGTTGCGGCTCTATCACCAGCCAGACAGCCACCTGCCGGTTCTGGATGTACTCGATGATGGTGCCGGGGTCTCCGAGCAGCACCTGGGCAAGATGTTCGAGCCCTTTTTCACCACCGAAACCAAAGGCACGGGGCTGGGTCTGTACCTGTCCCGTGAGCTGTGTGCCAGCAACCAGGCGCATCTGGACTATGCCCTGCGGCCCGAAGGCGGCAGTTGCCTGCGCATTACCTTCGCCCACCCGTTCAAGTTGAGTTGAGCATGACTTCAAGGCAGAAGATCCTCATCGTTGACGATGAGCCGGACATCCGCGAACTCCTGGAAATTACCCTGGGCAGGATGAAACT
This sequence comes from uncultured Pseudomonas sp., assembly GCF_913777995.1. GTDB lineage: Bacteria > Pseudomonadota > Gammaproteobacteria > Pseudomonadales > Pseudomonadaceae > Aquipseudomonas. Next base: position 102,194 of record NZ_CAJYVE010000020.1, read on the forward strand.
CGACACCCGCGCCGCCCGCAACGTGGCCGAGGCTCACGACTGGCTCAGACGCGAGCCCTTCGACCTGTGCCTGACCGACATGCGCCTGCCGGACGGCAACGGCCTGGAACTGGTGCAGCACATCCAGCAGCAGCACCCGCAGCTGCCAGTGGCGATGATCACCGCCCATGGCAACCTCGACCTGGCGATCAACGCCCTCAAGGCCGGCGCCTTCGACTTTCTCACCAAACCGGTGGACCTCACCCGCCTGCGCGAGCTGGTCGGCAGCGCGCTGCGCCTGCGCAGCGGCACCGACCAGCAGCACAGCATCGACAGCCGCCTGCTGGGCGATGCCCCGCCGATGCGCACCCTGCGCAAGCAGATCAGCAAGCTGGCGCGCAGCCAGGCGCCGATCTATATCAGCGGCGAATCCGGCAGCGGCAAGGAGTTGGTGGCGCGACTGATCCACGAGCAGGGCCCACGCATCGACAAGCCCTTCGTGCCGGTCAACTGCGGCGCCATTCCATCGGAACTGATGGAAAGCGAATTCTTCGGCCACCGCAAGGGCAGCTTCACCGGCGCCCATGAAGACAAGCCCGGCCTGTTCCAGCTCGCCGACGGTGGCACGCTGTTCCTCGACGAAGTCGCCGACCTGCCGCTGGGCATGCAGGTCAAGCTGCTGCGGGTCATCCAGGAGAAGGCCGTGCGCAGCATCGGCGGCCAGCAGGAGCAGGTGGTGGACGTACGCCTGCTGTGCGCCACCCATAAGGACCTGGCCCAGGAAGTCAGCGCCGGGCGTTTCCGCCAGGACCTCTACTACCGGCTGAATGTCATCGAGCTGCGCGTGCCGCCCTTGCGCGAGCGCCGCGAAGACATCGAGCCCCTGGCCGCCAGCATGCTGCAGCGCCTGGCTGCCAGCTATGCACAGCCGTTGGCGCGCCTGCATCCACAAGCGCTGGAAACCCTGAAGAATTACCGCTTTCCGGGCAACGTGCGGGAGCTGGAGAACATGTTGGAGCGGGCCTACACCCTGTGCGAAGACGACCAGATCCTCGCCAGCGACCTGCGTCTGGCCGACTGCTCGCCGGCCCCGGAAGGCGACAGCCCGAGCCTGGCCAGCATCGACAACCTGGAGGACTACCTGGAGAGCATCGAACGCAAGCTGATCCTCCAGGCCCTGGAAGAAACCCGCTGGAACCGCACCGCCGCCGCGCAGCGGCTGAACCTGTCGTTCCGCTCGATGCGCTATCGGCTCAAGAAGCTGGGGCTGGACTGAGCGCTCAGGCGAACAAGCGAGCCGGCGAGTAAGGTGCCGGGTCGATGACTGGCGGCTGGTCCAGCAGCAGGTCGGTGAGCAACTGGCAGGAGGCCGGCGCCAGTACCAGGCCATTGCGGAAGTGCCCGCAGTTGAGCCACAGCCCTTCGAACCCCGGCACTGCGCCAATGAACGGAACACCTTCCGGCGAGCCGGGGCGCAGGCCTGCCCAATGGCCGACCACTTCGGCCTGCGCCAGCGCCGGCAGCAGCTCGATGGCCGAGGCCTTGAGGCTTTCCAGCGCTTCGTCCGTAGGGGTCTTGTCGAAGCCTTGGTACTCCAAGGTGCTGCCCACCAGAATGTGCCCGTCACGCCGAGGGATGGCGTAGCGCCCCTTGGCCAGCACCATGCTGGGCAGGAAGTCTTGCGCACACTTGAACAGAATCATCTGGCCCTTGACCGGCTCCACCGGCAGGTCGATACCGAGCGGTTTGAGCAGCTCGCCGCTCCAGGCTCCGGCACTGAGCACGACACGCTCGCTGCGCAGTACTTGATCACCGAGGGCGACGCCCGTGATACGCCCGCCTTCATACAGCAGCCCGGTGACGGCGCTGGCTTCGCGTATTTCGACATTCGTCATGCCGCGCAGCGCGGCCTTGAGCGACTTGACCAGCCGCGGATTGCGCACGTTGGCGACCTCGGCCATGTAGATGGCGCTGCGGTAACCGCTGCCGAGCACCGGCACCGCATCGTAGACCGCCGACAGGTCGACGCGACTCAGCGGCCGCCCCTCACGTTGCGCCCAGGCCAACGCCTGCTCTTCGTCGTCGAGGTCCAGCCAGTACAGGCCGGTAACATGCACCTCGGGGTCCTGGCCGGTGTGCTCGAACAGCCGCGCACCCAGCTGTGGATAGAAGTCCTGCGACCAATGCGCCAGCGCGGTGACCGCAGCGCTATAGCGCCAGGGGTAGAGCGGCGAAACGATACCGCCGCCGGCCCAGGAAGACTCGCGCCCCACCTCGGCACGCTCCAGCAGGCACACGCGCTGCCCGGCCTGCGCCAGGTTGAAGGCCGTCAACAGGCCTATGACACCACCACCGACCACCACCACGTCTTGCCTGGACATTCTGCTCTCTGGTCACGCTAAAAGAAGGGTTATCAACGGCCCCAACAGTCCCTGGCCGTCATGCCGCCAGTTGCACCGGGGTTGGTGCGCGCACCGGTATTGGTGATGGTGAACACACCGCACTTGTCATTGGCCATCAGCCCTCTGCCGGTGGCCGCCAGGCTGTAGTCCTGGGCGTTCAGGTTGGCGGCGATGGTGTAGAAGTCGTTACCGGCCGACACGGTAGGCGCCGCCGTATTGGCACTGCCGTTGTAGGTGCCGACCCGCGAAAAGTAGCGTTCCAGGGCCTGCGCCTGCTCGGTCAGCAGGCTGGCGATCGCCGCCCGCTGAGTACGCTTCACGTACTCGGTGTAGCTGGGGTACGCAATGGCGGCAAGGATACCGACAATCACCACCACAATCATGAGTTCGATCAAGGTAAAGCCACGGTTGCTGGATCGCATGAATGCTCCTTTCTACTGGATCTGGCGCCACATGATGCGTTGGTAAACCCCGGCGGCGAAACTCGGGTTCTTGACACTTTCAGGGGCGTCGCCACCAACAACGAACTTCATGATGTTTTCGCTTCCCATGATGATCGCAGCTACGGAAATGATTCCTGAGAATGCCCTTCCTGACACCAGCGTGTCAGAGCTATTGATGCGCCCATCACCGTTGGTGTCCAGCACCGGATAACTGAACATGCTACCTGTCGCGGCGTTCAGTTCGAACAACCGGCTCGTCCCGATGCTCTCGCAGGGATCCGAGGAGTTGACTGCCGCCGTAGTCAGGAGAATACGATCACGTAGCGACTGGGCCGGGAAAATCACCCGTTCGCCAAGGTAGGGCGCAGCCGTTGCCAACTGTAGATACCATCCCTTGCGCGAACTCCAGTCCACGTCATAGCTAGTCGATGTGGAGTAGGTCGCATTGCTGCCGGTAACAGTACCGCTGATGGTCTGCGGTTGCAGATTAGTCTGGACAATGTTGCCCGAACCCGAGTCGGCGTCCCAAATAGCGTAGAACGCCTGCTGCGCGGTAGTCTGTTTGTCGGAGGTTTCGCTGAATTTGCCGGTACCGAAGTAGACCAGCTTGCCATTCAACGGGTGATCCAGCACCAGCGGTTGCACAGTGATGGGCTGGTTGGCACCGCCAGGAGCGGTAAACAGCGGCTGGCCATTGAAGGCCAGCTTCCAGCTGCTGGGGTTGGCACCGCTGAGATCGAATTTCCACATCCGCCCCTTCAGGTCGCCCGCATAAGCGGCCTGTACGACATTCTGTGCATTGACCCGCAGCTTGACCGAAGAAAGGCCGTTATCGGTCTCGTTGTTCAATTGCGGCGTCTGGATCTCGGTGATGAAAGCGCCGGTATTGGCATTGACGACGTACAGCGAAGCGCGGCCAGTGAAACTGCCATAGCCATTACCGATCACCATGATCCCGGTGCCGTCGGCCATCCGCGCGACGTCCGGCTTGGAATAGGCGTAGCCCAGATTGTTGAACTGATTGGCTGGAGTCGACGCATCGGGCGCCTTGATTTCCCAAAGTACACTGGGTGCATTGTTGCCGACCTCGAACAGCTTGACCGCGAAGTAGGCCTTGCCTCCGGCTCCGGTAGCGCCATAGGCCACGGTGCGCCAGGCGGAGCCAGCACCCGCTTGGGTATCGAAGACGGAGATAGGACCGTCAACGGTGAATTTGTGTACACCCGAGCCGTAGGACGGTGAGGCAATGGTAGACAACGACGTCAACGCCGACGACGGCATGAAGGCATAGCGACGCTGCCCCTGCTGGCTGACCGGGGCACTGCGCGTTTCAGCACTGATGACATTGAAGAAGCCATCGTTGGAATTGACCAGCAGGCTGCTGATCATACCCGCCGCCTTGCTCGTCAGATAAGTGGAGTAGCTGGTATCTCCCTGCAGACTGGTAGCGGTCTTGTCCGCTGGCATGGCGGCTACCACCGGAGAATTGATGACATCTCCAAGCAGTACGCTACGCGTGCGCAGGTTGGCATTGGCTGAGCCTTTGCTCCAGTTGATCAGCGCAGGGCCGTCGACACCGCTCGGCAGCGTAGCATTGATCGCCGCCTGCTGTGGTTGGGAAAAGCTGTTGAAATCCAGGTTGATCCGGGCCGACGTGGCGGTATTCCAAGACTCGAAGGTGGTATTGGCGCCACTGGTGATGGTGCTATCGGTACTCCAGAGAAGCGAGCCCAGATCTCCGGTAGTCGCGTTGACATCAAAGGCTCGGATTGTCCCGTGCCAGTCGGCAGGATCGTAACGGGTATCGTACAGACGTGTGCCAGTCTGCAAGGTAGAGGTGTTGGATGCTCCACCACCTCCCGACCCTACCTTGGCATAGATATCGCCCAGGGCAAGGCTCAGCGCGCTGTTGAGCGCGGCGCTGTCATTGGCCTGGAAATAGCGCCCCCGACCATGGTTGTTGTCGGCGGCATCGATCAGCATCTGGTCATTGGTGGTGAACCCGATAGTGTAGGTTCGCATGTTCTGCACCGAAAAACCCGCCGTGTCCCAACTCTTGCCTGTGAGGTCGCCGCCCGGCGTGCGCGAATCCCGACGCATGTCGATGTCGTAGGCGAACTTGGCAATGTCATCCAGATACAGCGTATCGCCTTCGTCATCACCGCCCGGCCCGTCGTTGGCGATACGGTCCCAGTTGGGCAGCCAGCCGTTGGGGTCGTCCGGGTCGTTGTTGGGGAAGGTCCTGTCATAGGTGGGCAGGCCATCGGTGATCACCACACCGTAGTTCTTCTGGCAGCGGTACTGGATGGGGCTGGTATAAGTCGCTGGCGAACCGTTATAGGCCGGGTACGGCGAAAGACCACGAAAGTATCGCGTGACCTGGTAGTAGGTTTCCGCCAACGGCGTATTGGACTCGGCCTTGAGGTTGGCGATGGCATTGCGCAGGTTGTTGTAGTTGGTATCGGCGGTCTGCTGACTGACGGCGGCCTGGTAGGCATTGGCTGCCACCGGCGAGAGATCGGCCACCAGTTGTTTGATGCTTCCTCCCGGCCCAAGGTCGCCGCCAGGGATGGGTGGGTTGTAGGCGGCCAGACCAATGCGCAGCGCGCGGTTGTTCTGCACCAGGTTCTGCGCCACGGATATGGCCGTGGTCAGGCGACTTTGAGTCGGGATGCCTGAAACACTGCGCCCTGCGTTGACTTCGGAGACCAGCCAGGACAGGTAATTGATCGGATAACGAGTATTGCCCCCGCCGGCCGGGTCGGCCAGGGTGATGCAGATGATCGCGTTGGAATTTCTGTAGAACGCATAGGCGTTGGTGCCACTGCAGCCATTTCTGCTCAGGTTGCCGACGAACACGTAATCGGCTGTTCCGTTACTGACCTGGTTGCCTTGCGAATAGCCACAGAAGATCAGAAAGCAGCTGTACACCGGGGTATAGATCGGCCCGTTGTTGACGGACGGGTTGTAGCCCGTGGCGGTGATGATGGTGTCCATACTGCCGGAGTTATCCACTTGCAGCATGACGTTGGGGGTGACCGCCGGCGCGCTGAGCAGCGGCACCTGGGCCGGGTTGAAGGCATAAGCCGGCGCGGCCAGGTACAGCCCCAACAAGGCCCCCGCCAGATACCTGCCCACGTGCAGCAGGGCCTTAGCAATTGGCATAGATACTCTCCAGTACAGTACGCGACGGTCCTTGAATGGCCACGGCGGTCACTCGGTACAGAGTCGCTGAGCCACTGCAGTTGGGTGGTCGTTGCACAGGGCTCGCCGTGGTACCCAGGTTCTGGATGGCGTAGAACCCGCCATCGCCTACTGCCACCCAGGTGACCGCCCCACCCGATCCCGAACCTGCTCGGGTCACGATGGTGGAATCGGTCGGCGGCAGGCAGGCGGTAGCGTTGGCGCACTGGGCCATCTGGAAGGTTGCGTTGATCTGCGACTCGCCCACACGCAATACCGCTTCGGCAGTCTGGAAAGTCTGGTTGCGCAGGCTCACGCTGCCGGCCATCTTCTCCTGCAGGCTGGCGTTCTGCATGGAAGAAATACCCAACATGGTCAGCAGCAGCAGGAATACCAGGCTGACCAGCAACACCATGCCTCGCTGGCGGGACGGCGCATTGCGCAACGGGGTCATTGCCACACTCTCCTTTCTTGTCTCATTGAACACCCGATCACATCCGGTTACGCAGGTAGGCGACCACGCTATAGTCCTGGTCCCTGACCCGGCCATCCGGGTCTCGCAGCGTCAATGCAATACGCACACTGCGAACCTCTGCAGCGCTAGCCGCCGTGACATTGTCGACGTAGGTCATCGGGCTGCCCGCCAGACCAAAGCGGATCTGAAAGTTGATGACGTTCTGCAGCAAGGGCTGAGGCGTCGCATTCAGCTGACTTCTGACACTCAGGGTGTTATTGGCGAAGGTGTAGAACAGCTGCCGCAACGGGAAAGCCGTCTGCCCGGCAGCCGGCGCCCTGGCGCCAGCGAACAACTGGGAGGCGGTCTGGCAGTTGGACAGGATGGTCCAGGTGGGCGCGGTGCCTGTCGTGCCGATATCAGCGGTGACCAGCGTCAGGGTGCTGGTGGTGCTATCCCACAGGATAGGATTGTTCAGCGCCACCGTCGTGGTCCGGGAAATCTCTGGCGCTGTCGGCGCCAAGGTGTAGCTGTCAGTGCCCAGGCAGCCGTACATGCCGGTCATGCGCAGTTCCTGCACCATCTTGCTGAGCACGAAGCGTGCATCTTCCTGCATGCGCGCTGCCGAGCCCTGGCTGGCGAAGGTGCCACGCGCGGCGATGAACACCTGCACCACACCGGCACTGATCACCAGGCCCAGCACCAGGGCCACCATGATTTCCACCAGCCCGAAACCGCGCACCCGAGACTTCATGGTGTCGCTCCGATGGTTGTCACACCGATCTGCGAACGGATCTGAAATGAACGCTGGTTGCCGGATGCCGTCGCCGCCAGCGCCTGATCACTGGCGCTGGCGGCGCGGGTGTCGTTCCACAGGATGGTGATGGTCACCACCTGCCCGTTCACCGCGATGCTGCTGTTGGCGCCATCGGTGCCGGCGAGGTTGGTCACGTTTTGTTGAAAGTCGTTCAGGTCGATGGAACGGGCGTCGGTGCCCCGCGCTGGTGTTGCTGCCAGGTTGGCCAGCGCGTAGGTGGCGAGCACATTGGTCGCGCCATTGCCCGTGGCGTTGCCGATCACGTTGGCGCGGATGCGGTCCATCATGTCGTAGGCGATGAAGCTGGCCTGGCTGCTCATCGCCGAACTGTCGGTGTATTTCAGCGCATTGAGCTGGATGGCCGCGGCACCCAGCAGGCCGATGGCCAGGATCAGCACCGAGATCAGCACCTCGATCAGGGTCATGCCCGCCTGGGGCACTCGACCGGCCTTACGCATTGCAATTTCCATTCAGAGCGATCATGAGCAGCTTCCATTCAGAACGATCCTGCCGGTCAGACAGACCGTGAGGGTGCGGGTGATCGAGCCACGGGTGTAGGTCATGGTCACCGCACTGGCCGGCGAGGAAACCCCGCCCAGATTGTTGAAATCGATTGCAGCGACATTCCCGGTATTGATCGCCGCACCGCTGCTCATGTCCAGGAAGTTACGGATGGCCGGGTTGTTGCTATTGGTGGGGTCTGTCACCTGCAACGCCGTGGTCCAGTCGCTGCCGCTGACCGGCGCGATACGCAGGGTGATGCCGCGGTTGATCGCCTCCAGGCGCGTGTAGTTCAGCGCCCGCTGCAGTTCGCTGACTTCGGTTTCTGCGCGGTTGTTCTGGATCGAACTGCTGAAGCTGGGAATGGCGATGGCCGCCAGGATGCCCACCAGCGACACAGTGACTAACAATTCGACGAGGGTGAAGGCCTTGGCGTGATGACGCATCGAGTGTCTCCTTGACGGACCGACTATAAAGCCGCTGCAACACTTAACAACGCTTATAAGGATATACGGTGCTTTTTCGCTGACGAGTGTGAAGCACCGCTTCCAAGGAGGGAAGAGACATGAAACAGAGCGGTTTCACCCTGGTAGAGCTGTTGATCGCCCTGGCCATCCTCAGCCTGCTGATTGGCACCGCCGCGCCCGGACTGGGCGAGCTGTACGAGAACCAGCAACGGCTCACCGCCGCGCGGGAACTGGCCAGCGGCATTCGTGCGGCACGCGTGGCGGCGATCAGCCGCAACCAGAAGGTGACCATCCAGGCCATCGACCAGGACTGGAGCTACGGCTGGCAGATCATTGCCGAACATAACACCGGCCGCCCGGATGGACCGCTGCTGGTCGAACGCGCGCTCGATGGCCGGGTGCGTATCGTGGGCAACAGCAAGGTGGCGGAGAAGCTCAGCTTTTCAGGGTTGGGCGGGTTGCTGGGAGCGGCCAACGGCACCCTGCATGTCTGCCAGCCCCGGCAGACGAGCAGCGACTACCAGGTGATCGTGGCGATCACCGGGCAGGTCCGGCTGGCAGAGCGGCGCGTGGAGCATCCGCCCTGCGGTTAACCGACGTTCTTGACGCGCAATTCCTTGGGCATCGAGAAGGTGATGTTCTCCGGGCGCCCGTCCAGTTCTTCGGCCCCGGCGGCGCCCCAGGCCTGGAGTTGCTGAATCACGCCGCGCACCAGCACTTCCGGCGCCGAGGCGCCAGCGGTAATGCCGACGTTGTTCACACCGTCGAACCAGCTGCGCTGCAGGTCTTCGGCGCCATCGATCAGGTAGGCCGGAGTTTCCATACGCTCGGCCAGCTCGCGCAGGCGATTGGAGTTGGAGCTGTTCGGGCTGCCCACCACCAGTACCACATCGCATTCGCTGGCCAATTGCTTGACGGCATCCTGGCGGTTCTGGGTGGCGTAGCAGATATCGTCCTTGCGCGGCCCGCCGATGGCCGGGAAGCGCTGGCGCAAGGCGTCGATGACCCGACTGGTGTCATCCATCGACAGCGTGGTCTGGGTCACGAAGGCCAGACGCTCTGGATCCTTGACCTGCAGGCTGGCGACGTCTTCTTCGTCTTCCACCAGGTAGATGGCCCCGCCATTGCTGGCGTCGTATTGGCCCATGGTGCCTTCCACCTCGGGGTGGCCTTCATGACCGATGAGGATGCATTCGCGGCCGTCACGGCTGTACTTGGCCACCTCGATATGCACCTTGGTCACCAGCGGGCAGGTAGCATCGAACACCTTGAGGCCGCGCGCGGCCGCCTCGCTGCGCACCGCCTGGGACACGCCATGAGCGCTGAAGATCACGATGACGTCGTCCGGCACCTGATCCAGTTCCTCGACGAAGATCGCTCCGCGCGAACGCAGGTCTTCGACCACGAACTTGTTGTGTACCACTTCATGGCGCACGTAGATCGGCGGCCCGAATACCTCGAGGGCGCGGTTGACGATTTCGATCGCGCGATCCACGCCGGCGCAGAAACCGCGGGGGTTGGCGAGTCTGATTTGCATGCTGTGCCTCGGCTGCGTCTGGCGCTTGCGTAAGGTTACTGGAGCGGCGCCTGGCGGCCGGGGCCGCCACGGCTCGGAATGCGGCCTGGCTCAGGAAGCCAGCGCCGTGACCTCAAGGATGCTGACTTCGAACTCCAGCGCCTTCCCGGCCAGCGGATGGTTGAAGTCGATGGTCACCTGCTGGTCGTCGAAGGCTTTGACCACACCGGGCAGCTCAGTGTTGGCCGCGTCGTTGAAGATCACCAGCAGGCCTTCGGACAGCTCCATGCCTTCGAACTGCGAGCGTGCCATGGTTTGCACGTTCTGTGGGTTGTGCTGACCAAAGGCGTTCTCCGGCGGGATGCGCACGCTCTTGTGGTCGCCCGCCTTGAAGCCGAAGATCGCCGCTTCGAAGCCTGGCAGCAGGTTGCCGTCGCCGACCTTGAAGGTGGCCGGCGCCTTGTCGAAGGTGCTGTCGACGGTGTCGCCATTCTCCAGGCGCAGTGCGAAATGCAGCGTCACCTGGGTGTTCTGAGCGATCCGAGTCTCAGCCTGTGGGGAGTGCTCAGTCATGGGCGGCCTCTGTACGTTTGTTGCTCTTGAACATGTCCAGCGCCAGCATCACCGCACCGACGGTGATCGCGCTGTCGGCGACGTTGAACGCCGGGAAGTACCAGCGGTTCTGCCAATGCACCAGGATGAAGTCGATGACATGGCCCAGCACCACGCGGTCGTAGAGGTTGCCGATGGCACCGCCCAGCACCAGTGCCAGGGCCACCGCCAGCCAGGTATCGTGGCGACCGAGGCGCTTGAGCCAGACCACCAGCACGCTGCTGACCACCAGGGCGATCAGCGCGAACAGCCAGCGCTGCCAGCCAGCGCTGTCAGCCAGGAAGCTGAAGGCCGCGCCGGTGTTGTAGGCCAGGGTCCAGCTGAAGTAGTCCGGGATCACGATGATCTGCTGGTACAGGTTCAGCGAGTGCTCGAAGTAGTACTTGCTGGCCTGGTCGATGACCAGTACCAGCACACTCAGCCACAGCCAGGACAAGCGACCGAAACGGCCCGCAGCGTGATCAGGCATAGTGGCGCACCTCACCGGCACCGCTGATGTTGTCTACGCAGCGACCGCAGATTTCCGGATGCTCGGCATGGCTGCCAACATCTTCGCGGTGGTGCCAGCAGCGTGCGCACTTGGCGTGGGCCGACTTGACCACCTTGAGCTTGAGCCCGGCGACCTCGGTGACCACGGCATCGGCCGGCGCTGCCGCGAACGGCGCGACGCTGGCGGTGGAGGTGATCAGCACGAAGCGCAGTTCGTTGCCCAGCTTGCCCAGGTCGGCGCCCAGGGAGTCTTCGGCGTACAGGGTCACTTCGGCCTGCAGGTTGCCGCCGATGGCCTTGGCCGCGCGCAGGTTTTCCATTTCCTTGTTGACCGCAGCCTTCACCGCCATGACGCGCTCCCAGTAGGCGCGGTCCAGCTCGAAGCCTTCCGGCAGTTCGCTCAGGCCCTGGTACCAGGTATTGAGCATCACCGATTCGTTGCGCTCGCCCGGCAGGAACTGCCACAGCTCGTCGGCGGTGAATGCCAGGATCGGCGCGATCCAGCGCACCAGCGCCTCGGCGATGTGGAACAGCGCGCTCTGACAGGAACGCCGCGCGGTGCTGTCGGCACCGGTGGTGTACTGGCGGTCCTTGATGATGTCCAGGTAGAAGCCGCCCAGCTCCTGCACGCAGAAGTTGTGGATCTTCGAGTAGACGTTCCAGAAGCGGTATTCGCCGTAGTGCTCTTCCAGCTCGCGTTGCAGCAGCAGCGCACGGTCCACGGCCCAGCGGTCCAGCGCCAGCATCTGGTCGGCCGGCAACAGGTCGGTGGCCGGATTGAAGCCGGACAGGTTGGAGAGCAGGAAGCGCGCGGTGTTGCGAATACGCCGGTAGGCATCGGCGCTGCGCTGCAGGATCTGCTCGGAAACGGCCATTTCACCCGAGTAGTCGGTGGCCGAAACCCACAGACGCAGGATGTCGGCGCCCAGGGTGTCGTTGACCTTCTGCGGCTCGATGGTGTTACCCAGCGACTTGGACATCTTGCGGCCATTCTCATCCACGGTGAAGCCGTGGGTCAGCAGCTCGCGGTACGGCGCATGGCCGTCGATGGCGCAACCGGTCAGCAGCGAGGAATGGAACCAGCCACGGTGCTGGTCGGAGCCTTCCAGGTACAGATCGGCACGCGGGCCCTGTTCGTGGCCGATGTCATGCGAGCCACGCAGTACGTGCCAGTGGGTGGTGCCGGAGTCGAACCACACGTCCAGGGTGTCGCTGATCTTGTCGTAGCTGGCGGCTTCGTCGCCCAGCAGATCGGCGGCGTCAAGCTTGAACCAGGCCTCGATGCCCTGTTTTTCGACACGCTGGGCCACTTCTTCCATCAGCTCGACGGTACGCGGGTGCAGCTCGCCGCTTTCCTTGTGCAGGAAGAACGGGATCGGCACGCCCCAGTTGCGCTGGCGCGAGATGCACCAGTCCGGGCGGTTGGCGATCATCGAGTGCAGGCGCGCCTGGCCCCAGGCCGGAACGAACTTGGTCTGGTCGATGGCCTGCAGCGAACGCTCGCGCAGGCTGGCACCGCTGGTCGGCTGACGGTCCATGCCGACGAACCACTGCGCGGTGGCGCGGTAAATCAGCGGGGTCTTGTGGCGCCAGCAGTGCATGTAGCTGTGGTTGATGGTTTCGGTGTGCATCAGGCAGCCGACTTCCGCCAGCTTGTCGATGATGTTCTGGTTGGCCTTGAAGATGAACTGGCCGCCGAAGAACTCCAGGGACTCGACATACACGCCGTTGCTCTGCACCGGGCTGAGGATCTCGTCGTTGCTCATGCCGTAGTTCTTGCACGAGTTGAAGTCGTCCACGCCGTACGCCGGGGCGCTGTGGACCACGCCGGTACCGGCGCCCAGCTCGACGTACTCGGCCAGGTACAGCGGCGACAGGCGGTCGTAGAACGGATGACGGAAGTTGATCAGCTCCAGCGCCTTGCCGGTCGCGGTGGCGACGACCGAACCCTCGCGCTTGTAGCGCGCCAGGCAGGCCTGCACCAGCTCTTCGGCGAGCACCAGCAGGCGGTCGCCGATGTCGACTAGGGCATAGGTGAATTCAGGGTGGACGTTCAGCGCCTGGTTGGCCGGAATGGTCCAGGGCGTGGTGGTCCAGATGACGATCGCGGCAGGCTTGTCCAGCGCCGGCAGGCCGAACGCGGCGGCCAGCTTGGCTTCGTCGGCCACCGGGAAGGCCACATCGATGGTCGCGGACTTCTTGTCCTGGTACTCGACTTCCGCTTCGGCCAGAGCCGAACCGCAATCGAAACACCAGTTCACCGGCTTGAGGCCCTTGAACACGAAGCCGCCCTTGACCATCTCGGCCAGGGCGCGGATTTCACCGGCCTCGTTGGCGAAGTTCATGGTCAGGTACGGGTTGCTCCAGTCGCCCAGAACGCCCAGACGGATGAACTCGGCCTTCTGGCCCTCGACCTGCTCGGCAGCATAGGCACGGCACAGTTCGCGGGTCTGGTCAGCGCTGAGGTTCTTGCCGTGGGTGACCTCGACCTTGTGCTCGATCGGCAGACCGTGGCAGTCCCAACCCGGTACATACGGCGCGTCGAAGCCGGCCAGGGTCTTGGAACGCACGATCATGTCCTTGAGGATCTTGTTCAGTGCATGACCGATGTGAATCTTGCCGTTGGCATAGGGCGGGCCGTCGTGCAGGACGAACTTGGGACGGTCCTTGCCGATTTCGCGCAGCTTCTGGTACAGGCCAATGCTGTCCCAACGCTGCAGCGTCTGCGGCTCGCGCTGGGGCAGGCCGGCCTTCATCGGGAAGGCGGTGTCCGGAAGATTAAGCGTGGCTTTGTAATCGGTCATTTCAGGCTCTTGGTAAGAATGTGCAAATGAAAAGTCTGCGCTCGCCCGCACGGCACTCGACTGCAGCTCATGGACGCTCGTCGGGTTGGCCGTGCCAATGGGCACGGGCGGCGGCGACGTCCGCATTGATCGCCGCCTTGAGGGCCTCCAGCGAGGCGAAACGCTGCTCATCACGCAGCTTGTGGTGGAACACCACCGTCAAACGCCGGCCATAGAGATCACCAGCAAAATCCAGAACATGCACTTCCAGGTGGGCGCTGCCGTCGCCGGCCACGGTAGGCCGTACGCCGATGTTGGCGACACCGGGCCAGGCCTTGCCATCGATCAGCGTGCTGACCAGGTAAACGCCGCTCAGCGGGACCCGGCGGCGCTTGAGCTGCACGTTGGCGGTCGGCGTGCCCAGCTGGCGCGCCAGCTTCTGGCCATGCAGCACACGCCCGGCGATGCCGAACGGGCGGCCCAGCAGGTGCTCGGCCAGGGTGAAATCGGCCTGCCCCAGGGCATCGCGGACCTTGGTACTGCTAACCCGCATGCCGTCGATCTCGACGGTCTGCGCCGCCTCGACGCTGAAACCCTGAGCGGCACCCGCCTGGCGCAGGAAGTCGAAATCGCCGGAGCGGTCATGACCGAAGCGGAAATCGTCGCCCACTTCCAGATGTTTCACGCCCAGGCCGTCGATCAGGATAGTGTCGACGAACTCGGTGGCGCTCAGGCCGCCAAGGCGCTGATTGAAAGACAGGCACAGCACCCGGTCAACGCCCTCGCCACGCAGCAGCTCGATCTTGTCGCGCAGGCGTGCCAGGCGCGGCGGGGCACTGTCGGGGGTGAAGAATTCGCGGGGCTGTGGCTCGAAGATCACCACGCAGCTGGGCACGCCCAGCTCGACCGCTCGCTCGCGCAGGCGCGCCAGGATCGCCTGGTGGCCACGGTGGACGCCGTCGAAGTTGCCAATGGTGGCGACGCAGCCCCGGTGCTGGGGGCGCAGGTTGTGAAGGCCTCTAACCAGCTGCATAACGCGCATCTTGCTCATAAAGTGGCCGATTATACCCAGACAATGCCCGCTACGACAGAAGCCTTACGACTTGATCGCCTTGCGGGCGAAATGCCGCAGACGAAAGCCCAGCAGCAGCAGCATGGCAAAGTAGGCCGCGGCGCCGGCAGCCACCAGAACCCCCAGACGCAGCAGACGCTCAAGCATGCCACCCTGCTCCCAGGCCGGCATCAGGTGCATCAGTGCCAGCAGCACACCGGCCATCACCACCACCGCCACGCACAGCTTGCCCAGGAACAGCGGCCAGCCAGGCTGCGGCTGAAACAGTCGCTGCCGGCGCAGTTGCCAGAACAGCAGCAGCGCATTGAGCGTCGCCCCGACGCTGATGGCCAGGGCCAGCCCGGCGTGCTGCAGCGGTACGATGAAAGCCAGGTTGAGCAGTTGCGTGACCACCAGAGTGAACACGGCGATCTTCACCGGGGTTCGGATGTTCTGCTGGGCATAGAAACCGGGCGCGAGCACCTTGATGAGGATGATGCCCAACAGCCCTACCGAATAGGCGATCAGCGCGTGCTGGGTCATCAGCGCATCATGGGCATCGAACTTGCCATACTGGAACAGCGCGACGGTCAGCGGCTCGGCGATCAGACCCAACGCCAGGGTGCAGGGCAGCACCAGTACGAAACACAGGCGCAGCCCCCAGTCGAGAATCCGCGAATACTCATGGCGGTCACGGTCGGCGTAGGTCTTCGACAGGATCGGCAGCAGGATGGTACCCAGCGCCACGCCCAGCACACCGGACGGCAGCTCCATCAGGCGGTCGGCGTAGTACATCCACGACACCGAGCCGGCCACCAGGAACGACGCGAAGATGGTGTTGATGATCAGCGAGATCTGGCTCACCGACACCCCGAGAATCGCCGGCAGCATCTGCTTCATCACCCGCCACACGCCGGTGTCGCGCAGGTTGAGGCGCGGCAGCACCAGCATGCCGATCTTCTTCAGGTGCGGCAGCTGGTAAAGCAGCTGCGCCAGGCCACCGGCGAGCACCGCCCAGCCCAGCGCCATGATCGGCGGATCGAAGTACGGAATCAGGAACAGCGAGAACAGGATCATGCTGACGTTGAGCAGCGTCGGCACGAAGGCCGGCACACTGAAGCGGTTCCAGGTGTTGAGAATGGCACCGGCCAGCGATGACAGCGAGATCAGCAATATATAAGGAAAGGTCACCCGCAGCAGATCGGAGGTGAGGGCGAATTTCTCCGGCGTATCGGCGAACCCCGGCGCGGTGACCCAGATGATCCAGGGCGCGAACAGCACACCCAGCAGGGTCACCAGGGCCAGCACCAGAGTCAGCAGGCCGCAGACATAGGCCACGAAGGTGCGGGTCGCCTCCTCCCCCTGCTGGTTCTTGTACTCGGCCAGGATAGGCACGAACGCCTGGGAGAACGCCCCTTCAGCGAAGATCCGTCGCAACAGGTTGGGCAGCTTGAAAGCAATGAAGAAGGCATCGGTGGCCATGCCCGCGCCAAAGGCCCGGGCGATGATGGTGTCGCGCACGAAACCCAGCACCCGGGATAGCAGGGTGATGGAGCTGACGGCAGCCAGAGACTTGAGCAGGTTCATGCGAAAGGGTACGCCTCGACTGTTGGACGCGCATTGCACGCCATTTCATGCCATACTCCGCGCCCTTTCGAGCCCGAAGCCAAAAGCCGCGAGTTTACAGCGCCAGCGCCGGAAATGAATCACCGGCCACGCGCAAGACCACTCGGCGTAAACTTGCATCCGCCCTTGACATTCGTCTGGCGCATCGGCATGATTCGCGGCCTTGTTTGTTAGCTATTTCATAAAGAAGTCTTTCGAGGAGCTTGACGGTGGCCAACTCACCTTCCGCCAAAAAACGTGCAAAACAGGCTGAGAAGCGTCGCAGCCACAACGCCAGCCTGCGTTCCATGGTTCGTACCTACATCAAGAATGTGGTCAAAGCCATCGACGCAAAAGACGCAGAAAAAGCGCAAGCCGCTTACACCCTGGCTGTGCCTGTCATCGACCGTATGGCCGACAAAGGCATCATCCACAAGAACAAGGCTGCTCGCCACAAGAGCCGCCTGAATGGCCACATCAAGGCACTGAAAGAAGCTGCCTGATTGACCCGTTCTTGAAAAACCGGCCCCAGGGCCGGTTTTTTATTGCCTGTATTTTTCTGCGACACCCCGCAGGAGAAGCTTCAGCCACGAAGGCTGCAGCACACCCACAACACTCAGACCTTGCCACCCCGCAAGCCCAGGCAGCGAAAGCAGCGCTCAGGGCGCGGCAGGCGAACTCGGCCAGGGCAGGATAGGAATGGCAGTCACCGCATTCTGCGGACTGCCCTCGACCAGCCGGTCGCTGTAGACGAGATAAACCAGCGTATTGCGCTTCTTGTCCAGGAAACGCACCACCTGCATGGTCTTGAACACCAGCGAGGTGCGCTCCTTGAACACCTCCTCACCTTCCTTCAGCTCACCCACGAAGCGGATCGGCCCCACCTGGCGACAGGCGATCGAAGCCTCGGCACGATCCTCCGCCAGCCCCAAGCCACCCTTCACCCCGCCCGTCTTGGCCCGTGACAGGTAGCAGGTCACTCCCGCCACCTTGGGATCATCGAAAGCCTCGACCACGATCCGATCATTAGGGCCGAGGAACTTGAACACCGTAGAGACCTGCCCGACTTCTTCAGCCGCCGCCAGCACCGGCCAGGCCAGCAACAGCGCCAATCCCACCTTGAGCATGCGCATCGACACCCTCACACCAGAATCAGGTTGTCGCGATGCACCAGCTCGGGCTCGGCCATGTAGCCCAGCACACGCACGATGGCTTCGGAGGACTGACCAATGATCTTCTGCGCCTCGATCGCGCTGTAGTTGCTCAAGCCCCGCGCGACCTCACGACCATCCGGCCCCACACAGACCACCATCTCGCCGCGGCGGAAGCTGCCCTGGATCATTTTCACGCCCACTGGCAGCAGGCTCTTGTGATCTGCCACCAAGGCATTCACCGCCCCCGCATCCAGTACCAGCGTGCCACGCGTCTGCAGGTGCCCCGCCAGCCACTGCTTGCGCGCGGCGAGCATTTCGCGCTCGGGCGACAGCAGTGTACCCAGCTGCTCGCCCGCCTTGAGGCGCGACAGAACCTGCTCGATACGACCACCGACGATCACCGTGTGCGCACCGGAACGCGCCGCCAGGCGCGCAGCACGCAGCTTGGTCTGCATGCCGCCACGCCCCAGCGCACCCCCGGTGCCACCCGCCACGGCGTCCAGCGCCGGATCATCGGCGCGCGCCTCGAAGATCAGTTGCGCATCAGGATTATTACGCGGATCGGCATCGAACATGCCATCGCGGTCGGTAAGGATGACCAACAGGTCCGCCTCAACGAGGTTGGCCACCAGCGCCGCGAGCGTGTCGTTGTCACCAAAACGAATTTCATCGGTGACCACGGTGTCGTTCTCGTTGATCACCGGCACCACGCCCAACTCCACCAAGGTACGCAAGGTGCTGCGGGCATTCAGGTAACGCTTGCGGTCGGACAAGTCGTCATGAGTCAGCAGAATCTGCGCCGTGTGCCGGTCGTGCTCGGCAAAGCTCGACTCCCAGGCCTGCACCAGGCCCATCTGGCCAATGGCAGCCGCCGCCTGCAGCTCGTGCATCGCGCTCGGTCGGGTCACCCAGCCCAGACGGCTCATGCCGGCCGCCACCGCCCCGGAGGACACCAGCACCAGCTCGACGCCTGCTTCATGCAACGCCACCATCTGCTCGACCCACACACTCATCGCCGAGCGGTCCAGGCCCTTGCCATCAGCGGTCAGCAAGGCACTACCGATTTTCACGACCCAGCGCCGGGCACCCGTCACTTTGCTGCGCATCATCTTTCCAACCTTAGCCAGAGAGCTTTTTTCAATTCGAATTCAGGACACAAAACGCAAAAACGCCGCTCGAAAGCGGCGTTAGTTTACTGCAAGCCATCACTCACGGACGTAAATGATTTCCGGACCATCTTCGTCGTCCAGGTCATCACCCCAGTCGTCGTCATCACTGATGTCATCGACGCTCTTCACGCCGCTGCGGCGCAGGGCACGCTTGTCATCCAGGGCCTGCAGCTGGGCACGCGCCTCATCCTCGATACGCTGATCCAGTTCAGCCAGCTCCTGGGCATACCCGGGGTCATGCGCCAGACGATCGGCACGATCTTCCAGGTAGCGCATGATGTCACGCGACAGGCGCTCGGTGCCTTCACGGGCAATGGCCGAAATCACGTAGACCGGACCCGTCCAGCCCAGACGCTCGACGATTTCGCGCTTGCGCTCCTCTTGCTCGTCTTCCAGCAACTGGTCGCACTTGTTCAGCACCAGCCAGCGATCACGTTCGGCCAACGCCGGACTGAAGCGGATCAGCTCATTGATGATCACCTCGGCCGAGTCGGCCGGATCGGACTCATCCATCGGCGCCATGTCGACCAAGTGCAGCAGCAGGCGAGTACGCGCCAGGTGCTTGAGGAAGCGAATGCCCAGGCCGGCACCGTCGGAAGCACCCTCGATCAGCCCCGGAATGTCGGCGATCACGAAGCTCTTCCAGCGGTCGACACTGACCACGCCCAGGTTCGGCACCAGCGTGGTGAACGGATAATCCGCCACCTTCGGCTTGGCCGCAGACACCGAGCGAATGAAGGTGCTCTTGCCGGCATTCGGCAGGCCCAGCAGGCCGATGTCAGCCAGCACTTTCAGCTCCAGCTTCAGGTCACGCTGGTCGCCCGGCTTGCCCGGCGTGGTCTGGCGCGGCGCACGGTTGGTACTGGACTTGAAACGGGTGTTGCCCAGGCCGTGCCAGCCGCCCTGAGCAACCATCAGGCGCTGGCCGTCCTTGGTCAGGTCACCGATGACTTCCTGGGTGCCGGCATCGATCACCGTGGTGCCGACCGGCACGCGCAGGAACAGATCATCACCCTTGCGCCCGGTGCAGTCGGTGCTGCCGCCATTGGCGCCACGCTGGGCCTCGAAATGCCGCGTATAGCGGTAGTCGACCAGGGTGTTGAGGTTTTCGTCGGCGACCATGAACACCGAACCACCATCACCACCATCACCGCCGTTGGGGCCACCGTTCTCGATGAACTTCTCGCGACGGAAGCTCATGCACCCGTTGCCACCATCACCGGCCTTGACCCGAATCGATACTTCATCAACAAATTTCATAACGCCTGCTCCCGTCACGAGGACGAGCCGAACCACATGAATTCATAAGCCCCTTGCAAAAATGAGCGTTGCGATACCGATCAACAACCGAAGGCACAGGCCCGCATCACAATCGCTCGCACAAACAGCTTTGCAAGAGACTCACCACCACCGAAACGAAAAAGCCCCGTCGCAGGACAGGGCTTTTCATGCAACTGCGTGATTACGCTGCCGAGGCTTCAGCCTTCGGAACGATGCTCACGTAACGACGACCGAAGGCGCCTTTGACTTCGAACTTCACGACGCCTTCCACTTTCGCGAACAGGGTGTGGTCCTTGCCAATGCCAACGCCGTAGCCAGGGTGGAACTCGGTGCCACGCTGACGAACGATGATGTTGCCTGGAACGATGGCCTGGCCGCCGTAGATTTTCACGCCAAGGCGTTTACTTTCTGAGTCGCGACCGTTGCGGGTACTACCGCCGGCTTTTTTGTGTGCCATGAGTCAATTCTCCAAATGAGGATTAGGCTGGATTACGCCTGAATACCGGTGATTTTGATCTCGGTGTACCACTGACGGTGGCCCTGGCGCTTCATGTGGTGCTTACGACGACGGAACTTGATGATGCGAACCTTGTCGTGACGACCTTGCGAAACCACTTCGGCTACGACGGTAGCGCCAGCAACGACTGGAGCACCGATGGTGACGTCGTCACCGTTGCCGACCAGCAGAACGCGGTCAAAGGTAACGGATTCGCCAGTGGCGACTTCCAGTTTTTCGACTTTCAGGTATTCACCTGGGGCGACTTTGTATTGCTTGCCGCCGGTAACGATTACTGCGTAAGACATGTTGTATCTCCGAAATTCCTGCTCACCCAGCTCTTTATAGGAATAGTGGCGGCTGGCATGGCTGCATCGGGCAGGAGACCCGATTGCAATTGCGTAAGGCAGGTGATGCCCAAGAAAGTAAGGGTGCGCGATTGTACGCAAGGCCGGGAAGCCTTGCAAGTGCCGGGCGGACACGCCTTGACACACCCTGACCCGCGACCTAGCATGCGGCGCAACCTATCTGGAGCACCTGTCGCTGATGCAACCCCAAGCCTTCTACCGCGCGGTGGCGGACGACTTTAGTGCCGTTGACCTGATCATCAAGAAGCAACTGACGTCGCGCGTACCGCTGGTCTCGAAGATCGGCGACTATATCACCTCGGCGGGCGGCAAGCGTCTGCGCCCCCTGCTCGTCCTGCTCAGCGGCAAGGCTCTCGGTCACCAGGGCGACGATCTGCGCCTGCTGGCGGCCACCATCGAATTCCTGCACACCGCGACCCTGCTCCACGACGACGTGGTCGACATGTCGGGCATGCGCCGCGGCCGCTCCACCGCCAACGCCCTGTGGGGCAATGCGCCCAGCGTGCTGGTCGGCGACTTCCTCTATTCACGCTCGTTCGAGATGATGGTAGAGCTGGGCTCCATGTCGGTCATGCAGATCCTTTCCAAGGCCACGCGGGTCATCGCCGAAGGCGAAGTCCTGCAGCTGTCCAAGGTGCGTGACGCCAGCACCACCGAAGAGACCTACATGGAAGTGATCCGCGGCAAGACCGCCATGCTCTTCGAGGCCTCGACCCATAGCGCCGCCGCCCTGTGCGGTGCCAGCGCCGAGCAGAGCGAAGCCCTGCGCACCTTCGGCGACCACCTGGGCGTGGCCTTCCAGCTGGTGGACGACCTGCTCGACTACCATGGCGACGCCGAGACCCTGGGCAAGAACGTCGGCGATGACCTGGCCGAGGGCAAGCCCACCCTGCCGCTGATCTACACCATGCGTGAGGGCACCGCAGAGCAGGCAGCCCTGGTTCGCCAGGCGATCCAGAAAGGCGGCCTGGAAGACCTCGAAAGCATCCGCCAGGCCGTGGAAAGTGCCGGCGCGCTGGACTACACCGCACGCCTGGCACGCGAGTTCGCCGCCAAGGCGATCGCCAGCCTGGAAGTGTTGCCGGCCAGCGAATACCGTGACGCCCTGGTGGAGCTGAGCGAGTTCGCCGTCGCCCGCACCCACTGATCCACGGCAGCCGCCCAAGCCCGTCCCAGGACGGGCTTTTTTGTGCGCGCGATTCGACCATCGAGCAGAAAATGCGAATTAATCTCAATAGCGGCTTGCTATTATCTCGATAGGAATTATTCTCATCTCACTGACACAGGAGATGGAACATGACTTATCTGATCGATGCCTGGCTGGACCGTCCTCACCCCTACCTGCGGATTCTGCATCGCGAAACCGGCGAAGTGTGTGCGGTGCTTGGGCAGGACGCCCTGGAGGAACTGCGCGAACAGGGCGACCTGGACGTCAGCAGCCTCAACTCGAGCGAGCCCGGGGTATTGAAGGAACTGGTGCGCAATCTGTTTCTGTTCTGCTACGCGCGGGCCTTGCGCCCGACAGCAGAACTGGCAACGGCATGAGGGAAGAAGCAGTCACCGCCGGGCGAGCCACCAGGACTCGTCCGGCAGGACAGCGGCAGGCTTACAGAACGGCCAGCAGCTCGACGTCGAACACCAGTACGCTGTGCGGCGGGATGCTGCCCACGCCCTGGGCGCCATAGGCCAGTTCGCTCGGCACATACAGGCGCCATTTGCTGCCGGTATTCATCAGTTGCAGGGCTTCGGTCCAGCCAGCGATCACGCCGCCGACCGGAAATTCGGCAGGCTCGCCACGATCATAGGAGCTGTCGAACACCGTGCCGTCGATCAGGCTGCCGTGGTAGTGCGTGCGCACCTGGTCTTCACGGGTCGGCTTGGCACCGTCACCGGCGGTCAGCACTTCGAACTGCAGGCCCGATGCCAGGGTGGTCACGCCTTCGCGCTTGGCGTTGTCGGCCAGGAAAGCCACACCAGCGGCAGCAGCCTTCTCGGCCTTGGCGGCAGCTTCGGCCTGCATCACCTGGCGGATGGCCTTGAAGGCCGCCGACAGCTCTTCCTGGCCGACACGGCTAGGCTGGCCGTTGAACGCGTCGGTCAGACCCGCGACGATCGCCTGCAGGTCAACACCGGGCGGCGGGTTGTCGCGCAGTTGGTCACCCAACTGGCGGCCGATGCCGTAGCTGACGCGGGTTTCGTCGGTGGACAGATTGACTTCGGACATTAACACTGCTCCGCTGCATGGAGCGCCCGCCCGGCGCACAGGCCGCAACGAACACCCCGAGGTAAAAGGTCAGGCAGCCTAGCACACTTGCGCTACACGCCCCTATCGCAAAGCAGCCACGGCACCCACCTGCCCTGCCCAGCACTCAGTGCTTGGTCAGCTTGTCCAGGTAACCCATGACGAACGCCGAGATGACGAAGGTCATGTGGATGATCACGTACCACTTCAGGTAGTCGGGCTGGATGTTGCTGGCATCCATGAACACCCGCAGCAGGTGGATGGAGGAAATCGCCACGATGGACGCCGCCACTTTCATTTTCAGCGACGAAGAGTCCATGGTGCCCAGCCAGTTGAGCTTTTCCTTGTCCTCGTCGATGTCCAGCTGCGAAACGAAGTTCTCGTAGCCGGAGATCATCACCATCACCAACAGGCCACCCACCAGCGCCATGTCGATCAGTGACAGCAGCACCAGGATCAGGTCGGCCTCGGCCAGACTGAACACGTTGGGCAGCACATGGAAGATTTCCTGGAAGAATTTCAGGCCCAGCGCCAGCAGGCCGAGCGACAGACCGAAGTAGATGGGCGCCAGCAGCCAGCGCGACGCATACATGGCATTTTCTAAAAAGCGTTCCATTGAAACTCACAGGGGTAATGATGGAGCGCGCGAGTATATCAGCGAGATGTTACCCCCCTGAAGACGCGACAGAATGTCGCCGAGATCAACCCTGGTGCTGGCAGGGCCCGGATGAGGATCAATACTGTTCGGTTAGTGTCATGTGGCTCGGTGGGAGCGGCTTCAGCCGCGAAAGCGCCAGAAAATTCACTGCATCTGTTTTGAACAGCGGCCGCTTCGCGGCTGACGCCGCTTCTACTCGGTCTAACTGCCCAGTATTGGGAGAGGAATGACAAAACTGTCACGCGCCGCTCATCCTGCGGTAAGGACACGCGATCCATGATAGAGGCCGTCTTCACCCCTCCTTTGGTCAAGACCCTCTCTGGCGCCCTGCGGGGCGCCTTTTTCCGCCTGCCTCAGAACGGAGAAGACTGCTGGCAGTGCGCAACGCCACCGCCGAGACGGCGCAGTTCGCTTTGCAGGTGCAGGCTCCAGATCGGCACGTCATCCGTGCAACGGTAACCGTTCAGCGCCAGGCTCTCGGCAATCGCCTGAAGCACTGACTCGGCCGCGCTGGCGCCCTGGAAGGGTCCTTGGGCCTTGATGGCTGAAGGCTGTTCACCCGACATCCCCGCAGCGAACAGCAAGGTCCACATGCCACCATCGCCCAGTGGCCGGATCACGCATTCGATGCGCGTCACCAGGCCCAGGCACTGGCGGGTCAGACAGAGACGTCGCGGCATGGCGAGCTCCTCCTCTTCGACGGTATGGTCACCGGCGCAAAGCTGCGACGGCACCCCCACTCTCTGGCGACTGCTTGACCCAAGAGCATAGAAGAAAAACCCTACAAAATGCGAGGAATGGATGAGCGGATGCCGGAGAACGTGAAGTCGGCCCGGCATCCTCAGCACATCAGACCTTGAGTTCCGCAGGCAGTTGCACAGGCTCCTTTTCCAGTTCTTCGCGAATTTCCTCGTCGCTGAGCATTTCGGCGATGTCGCGCAGGCGCTGCACCACCCGCGCATTCACGCTGCCTTCAGGGAACTGGCCGTGCTCGTCCGGATCACCGGCCGGCTCACCGACCAGCAGGCTCAGCGCCTCATCGGCCTGGCTGACCGCGTAGATGTGGAACTGCCCGGCCTTGACCGCCTGCAGGACCTTTTCGTCGAGCATCAGGGTCGCCACGTTGGAACGCGGGATGATCGCGCCCTGCTCACCGGTCAGGCCACGGGCCTCGCACAGACGGAAGAAGCCTTCGATCTTCTCGTTGACGCCCCCGACCGCTTGCACTTCGCCGAACTGGTTGATCGAGCCGGTGATGGCGAAACACTGCTTCAGTGGCGTGCGAGAGAGCGCCGAGATCAGCGTACAGACTTCACCCAGCGAGGCGCTGTCGCCGTCGACGTAGCCGTAGGACTGCTCCAGGGCGATGCTCGCCGAGATCGCCAGGGGGAATTCCTGAGCGTAGCGGCTGCCCAGGTAACCGGTGAGGATCATCACCCCCTTGGAGTGGATCGGCTGACCGAGGTTGACCTCGCGCTCGATGTCGACGATGCCGCTGCCGCCCGGGTAGACCGTCGCCGAGATCCGCGCTGGCACACCGAACGCCGAGTCGCCGACTTCCAGCACGGTCAGGCCGTTGCACTTGCCCACTGCCGCGCCATCGGTATCGATGAGGATGATGCCGGCCAGCATGTCGTCGAGGATTCTTGCCGAAACACGCCCGGTGCGGGTGGCCTTGGCCTTGAGGGCGCGGTCGATGTGCCCGGCATCGGTGAACTCGTCACCGGCCAGCTGGCGGATGAAGTCCGCTTCGCTGACCAGCTGGAACAGATCGCCGATCTTCGCCGACAGCCGTCCCTGGTGCTCGGCGAGGCGCGCGCTGTAGGTGGCCAGGCGTGCCACGGCATCGGCGGTCAGCGCCGCCATGCCCTCCTCCGAGGTACGGGTCTTGAGCAGTTGGGCGAACTGCTCCAGGGTTTCGTCGGCCATGGGGATTTCTTCGTCGAAGTCCACCAGCACGCGGAACATCTCCTGGAAGTCGGCGTCCAGGTCCTGCAGCGTGTAGTACAGCGAACGTGAGCCGATGATCACCACCTTGACGTTCCACGGGATCACCTGAGGGGTCAGGCTTACGGTCGCCAGGCGGCCCATCTCGCCCAGCGGCGACTCCATCTTCAGTTTGTGCGATTGCAGGGTGCGCTTGAGCGCGTCCCAGACGAAGGGCTCGCTGAGCATCTTCTCGGCTTCGAGAATCAGGAAGCCGCCGTTGGCGCGGTGCAGCGCACCAGGGCGCAACTGACGGTAGTTGGTGTACAGGGCGCCCTGATCGGTGCTGTATTCGATACGCCCGAACAGGTTGTCGTAGGTCGGGTGCGGTTCGAAGACCACCGGCGCACCGCTGTCATGCATGTGCCCGACCACCAGGCTGGGACTGTACTGCTCTTCGAGCAGCTTGCGCGCCTGAGCGTCGCTCTTGGCATCGTCGACCAGCTGTTCGACCAGGGTCTTGAGCAGGTTGACCTGCACGGCCTGCAGGTACGCGCACACCGCGGCGGTTTCCGCGTATTTCTCCGACAGCGGCGCGAGCAGCGGCTGCAGGGCCAGGGTGATGGTCTCGTCGTTGAGCTGGCGCAGCTGATTGTTCGACTCACGCTTCCACTGCGGCAGGCTCGACAGCTCTTCGTTCAGACGCTCTTCCAGCGCGGCGATGTCGTCGTGGAAACGCTCGCGCTCGGATTCCGGCAACTGGGCGAATTCCGCTTCATCCAGCGCCTTGCCATCGGCCATGGGCGTAAAGGCGATGTTGGAGCTGTCGCGGTACAGGGCCACGTCCTTTTCCAGCGCCAGACGCTCGATCACATCCAGGGCGCGGTCGTAGCGCTGGTTGAAGGCGCGGTCGATGGCGCTCTTCTTTTGCTGGTAGGTCGGGTGCTCGAAGACGGCCGGAAAGGTCGCCAGCAGGTTGTCGATCAGGCCGTTGATATCGGCCATGAAGGCCTGCGCGGTGCCAGGCGCCAGTTCCAGGGCACGGGGTTCGCGGGGCTCGTCGAAGTTGTTCACATAGACCCAGTCCGAGGGGGTCTGCATGCGCTTGGCCTCGGCCTTGAGGTAGCGCTTGACGAACGAGAAGCGCCCGGTGCCGGGCTCGCCCATCACGTAGACGTTGTAACCGGGACGCGGCATCGCCACACCGAACTGCAACGCCTCCACGGCACGCTCCTGGCCGAGTACCCCGCGGAAGGGGTCGAGGTCGTTGGTGGTCGCGAAAGCGAACTGCTCGGCAGAGAATGGTCGGGTCAGCGCTTGTGGCGCCAGACGCAGGCTGGCGGCAACGGAATCGGGCATCAGTGTTCCTTACATCAGGCGGGCAGATAGCGGCATTCTGGCGCTCGCCGGACACCACTTGCAAGGCGGTTGCGCAGCCGTGCAGGTACACCGACGCGCTGTGGCGAGGGGCTTGGGGCAAACTGTAAGGTTACAAAACGCAATAAATCACGGAACCTGCCCGGACGGCCTAGACTCCAACCTGCGCACATTGGCCAGCATGGCCTTTTGCAGTAATGCATTGACGCATGACACCTGGCCCCAAGGGTCGATCACAAAGAGAATAAAGCTATGAAACGGATTCTTCTCGGAACGCTCTTCGCCGCAGCATCTTTCAACGCCATGGCCCAGGCCCCAGGCGGCCCGGATTGCGGCTGGGGCAACATGCTGTTCGAAGGCCAGCGCGGCACCCCTGCGCACTTCCTCGCGTCCACCACCAACGGCACCTCCGGTAACGCCACCTTCGGCATGACCAGTGGTACCAACGGCTGCTCCACTGCCGGCGCGCTGACCTACGGCGGCAAGTCGTGGATCGCCATGAACGGCATGATGGATGAGCTGAGCAAGGACATGGCCATGGGCCAGGGCGAAGCACTGACCACCTATGCCGTGGTATTGGGCGTCGCACCGCAAGACCGCGCGCACTTCGCCGCCGTCACCCACGACAACTTCGGGAAGATCTTCGACAAGGCCGATGTCACTGCCGAGGATGTCCATACCAACACCCTCAATGTGCTGAAAAACGACCCAACCCTGGCCAAGTACGCTACCCAGGCCTGAGTCAGTCCCCGCCTCCGCACAGGAGGCGGGTTCCCATCCCGCGAAAGTTGCCTCCCGAATGCTCAAACGTCTCGCCTGCCTGACGCTGTTCGTCTGTGCGCCACTGTGCGCAGCCCCCTCTGTGGACGCCCGGCGTGTGCAGCAACTGGCCGACGACACGTTCTGGATTTCCCTGGGGCACTATGAAAAGACCCGTCTCGGCGGCTGGCGCAGCTATGTCGACGACCCGAAATTCTTCCTGGCCGCCGATGGCGCCCAGGACCCGCGCGCAGAACTGAGTGCGACCCTGGCGGCCATCCAGGCTCCGGTGCGCGACGCCGAAACCCATGCGCAGTGCGTTTATCCGGCGCGCACCCGCTGGCTACGCCAGCAACTGCAACTTACCGACCTGCCCAAGGTGTCGTGCAAGACCTTCGACGAGTGGTTCAAGGACGTGGCGCCCAACAGTGCCGTGCTGGTGTTCCCGGCCGCCTACCTGAACAGCCCGTCATCGATGTTCGGCCACACCCTGCTGCGCATCGACCCGGCCGGCGCCGAGGCCGACAACACCACCCTGCTCAGCTATGCGATCAACTTCGGCGCCTACATCGAGGGCTCCGACAACAGCATCCTGTACGCCTGGAAAGGCCTGGCCGGCGGCTACCCAGGGCTGTTCGCCATGGTGCCCTACCAGGAAAAGCTCGCCGAATACCGCAGCCTGGAAAACCGCGACCTGTGGGAATACCAGCTGAACCTGAGCCCCGAAGAAACCCAGCGCATGGTTGAGCATGTCTGGGAACTCAAGCAGGTGCGCTTCCGCTACTTCTTCTTCGACGAGAACTGCTCCTACCGCCTGCTGGAACTGCTGGAAATCGCCCGGCCCGGCCTGAAACTGACCGAACAGTTCGGCCTGACTGCCATCCCCACCGATACGGTCAAGGCGGTCAAGGCTGCCGGGCTGGTGAAACGCATCGATTACCGCCCCTCGCGGGAGCGCGAACTGCTCGGCCGTGCCGAACCGCTCGACCATGCAGAACAACACTGGGTGCTGGCCGTCAGCGCCGACCCGACGCAACTGCAGAGTGCCGAATACCTGCGCCTGCCGGCCGAGCGTCGCGCGCTGATCCAGGATGCCGCCTACCGCCTGGAGCGCTACCGGGCCAACGGCCAGGAGCGCGACAGGCAAGCCGCGCAGCGTAGCTTCGAGCTGCTGCGGGCGATCAACCGCAATCCGCCACCGGCACTGGACATCGAGCGTCCCGGCCTGCCCGAGGAAGGCCACCAGTCGCGCACCTGGCAGCTCGGCCTGGGCAGCCGCGATGATCGTGCGTTCGCCGAGTACGGCCTGCGCATGGCCTATCACGACCTCAATGACAACGCCTACGGCTTCCCGCTGGGCGCCCAGATCGAGATCCTGCAACTGAAACTGCGCCAGTACGAAGGCAACGACTGGCACCTGCAGCGCCTGGATCTGGCGACCATCCGCTCGCTGACACCACGCAACGAGCTGCTCAAGCCCTGGTCCTGGCAGGTCTCCGGCGGCCTGGAACGCGTGCCAGGCAAACATGGCGACCAGACCCTGGTCAGCCACGTCAATGGCGGTGGCGGCGGCACCTGGCAGCTGGCCGACGGCCTGCTGGGCTTTGCCCTGGGCACCGCGCGCGTCGAACACAACAATGATTTCAGCGAGTTCGTCGCCCCGGCCGCCGGCTTCAATACCGGCGTACTGTGGCGCAACCCGCTGGGCAACCTGAGCCTGGAGGCCAAGGGCGATTACTTCACCAATGGCGAAGTGCGCCGCAGCATCAGCCTGAACCAGCAATGGGAGCTGTCGCGCAACCTGGGCCTGCGCCTGAGCGCACAACGCGACTTCAGTCATCTGGGCGGAACCCAGAACGAGGTCATGCTGCAAGTGCGCTGGTATCACTACTGAACAAATTTCCGACAAGCCGTTCACTGGGTCCGGACAGGGTATTGACTAGACTCTGTTCAGACACCAAGGAAATCGATCATGAACATGCGTATCGCGTTGTTGGGCTTGATCGTGGCGCTTGCAGGATGCCAGTCCACCCATGACCAGTTGCTGGCCGAGGGCTACCCTCCGCCGTTCGCCGATGGCTTCCAGGATGGCTGCGGCAGCGGTCGGCAGGCAGCAGGATCGATCGGCGGCATCTACCGCAAGGATGTACCGCGGTTCATGAAGGACCGGCTCTATGCCCAGGGCTGGAACGACGGATTCCGCCAGTGCCAGGCCATGCAGGACAGCCGGGACCGTGAGAACAACGGCTGGATGAACGACCGCGACCGGCAATGGGAGCAACAGAAGACCCGCGACAAGGCCAGGGCCTTCCGCCCGGACTGAAGCACCGGACGGTGAGCGCCCTACACGCGGCGGTCGGGCGCTGGCGGCCGTCGGGCAAACTTATCGGGCACGCTCATGCCCAATACTGCCTACCGGGAGGACCATCATGAGCCGCGCTTTCGTCAACGAAGACAACAACGCCCAGCAGACCAGCCAGCCCGTGGAGCGGCGGGTCAGCGAACAACCCAATTACGTCACTGCACACGGCCTGGTGCTGCTGCAGGGCCAGGTTCGCGAGCTGCAGGCCCGGCACCGTGAGCAATCGGGGCTGGGCGACAAGGCCGACAAGCAAAGCCTGGTGGATATCGAACGCGATCTGCGCTACTACACCCAGCGCCTGCAGAGTGCCCAGGTCGTGACGCCCGCGCTGTCCACCGACAAGGTGCAGATCGGCAGCTGGGTCACCTATGCCGATGAAGACGACGTCCATCATCGGGTGCAACTGGTCGGCGAAGACCAGGCCGATGCCGCCCATGGCCTGATCAACTGGGGCTCGCCGCTGGGCCGCGCGTTGCTGGGCGCCCGCCCGGGCGACGAAGTGCTGTGGAAGCGACCGGCGGGCGAGCGGCTGATCGAGGTGCTGGACATCGAGGCTGACCCTGGCACCTGATCGACCCGCGCTTTCAGCCAGGCAAGAAAATGGGGCCATGAAGGCCCCATTGGTGTGCAGCGAAACGGCTTACTGGGCCAGTTTCTTGTGCCGTACACGGTGCGGCTGGGTCGCCGCATCGCCCAGGCGCTTCTTACGGTCGGCTTCGTACTCGGTGTAGTTGCCTTCGAAGAACACGATGTTGGAATCGTCTTCATAAGCCAGGATGTGCGTCGCCACGCGGTCAAGGAACCAGCGATCGTGGGAAATCACGATGGCGGCGCCCGGGAAGTCCAGCAGGGCCTCCTCCAGCGAACGCAGGGTTTCCACGTCCAGGTCGTTGGACGGTTCGTCGAGCAGCAGGACGTTGCCGCCCTCCTTGAGGGTCAGCGCCAGGTGCAGACGACCCCGCTCACCACCCGACAGGTCCTTGACGAACTTCTGCTGGTCACCGCCCTTGAAGTTGAAGCGGCCGACGTAGGTACGCGAAGGAATCTCGTAGGTCCCGATGCGAATCTGGTCGGAACCGTCGGAGATCTGCTGGAACACGGTCTTGCTGCCATCCAGGTCATCACGGGCCTGGTCGACGCAGGCCAGTTGCACGGTATCGCCGATCTCGATGGTGCCCGAGTCCGGCTGCTCCTTGCCCATGATCATGCGGAACAGGGTCGACTTACCGGCACCGTTACCGCCGATGACACCGACGATGGCGCCCTTGGGCATGGCGAACGACAGGTTGTCGATCAGCACGCGGTCGCCGTAGCCCTTGGTGACGTTCTTGAACTCGATGACCTTGTCACCCAGGCGCGGACCGGCCGGAATGTAGATCTCGTTGGTCTCGCTGCGCTTCTGGAATTCCTGCGACTGCATTTCCTCGAAGCGCGCCAGACGGGCCTTGGACTTCGACTGGCGAGCCTTGGCGCCTTTGCGCACCCACTCCAGCTCTTCCTTCATGGCCTTCTCGTGAGCGCTCTGCTGCTTGGATTCCTGCTCCAGACGCGCCGACTTGGCCTCCAGCCAGCCCGAGTAGTTGCCTTCGTACGGAATACCGGCGCCGCGGTCGAGTTCGAGGATCCAGCCGGCAACGTTGTCGAGGAAGTACCGGTCGTGGGTGATGGCAACCACGGTGCCCGGGAAGTCGTGGAGGAAACGCTCCAGCCAGGCCACCGAGTCAGCGTCCAGGTGGTTGGTCGGTTCGTCGAGCAGCAGCATGTCCGGGGCGGACAGCAGCAGGCGGCACAGCGCTACGCGGCGCTTCTCGCCGCCGGACAGGTGCTCGACCTTGGCATCCCATGCCGGCAGACGCAACGCATCGGCGGCGACTTCCAGCTGGCGCTCCAGGTTATGGCCATCGGCCGCCTGCAGAATGGCTTCCAGCTTGGCCTGCTCGGCAGCCAGCTTGTCGAAGTCGGCATCCGGCTCGGCATAGGCGGCGTAGACCTCGTCGAGACGTGCCTGGGCGTCCTTGATGACGCTGACCGCTTCCTCCACCACTTCTCGAACGGTCTTGTTCGGGTCCAGTTGCGGCTCCTGTGGCAGGTAACCGACATTCAGTTCGGGCATCGGGCGGGCTTCACCGTCGAACTCCTTGTCGACACCGGCCATGATCTTCAGCAGGGTGGACTTGCCCGAGCCGTTCAGGCCGAGGACGCCGATCTTGGCGCCGGGGAAGAACGACAGGGAAATGTTCTTCAGGATTTCCCGCTTCGGCGGCACTACTTTGCTCAGCCGATGCATGGTGTAGACGTATTGAGCCAAAACGTGGACCTCGCTCGAAAACGTAGTGAAAAGCCCCGCCTGGCAGGCAGGGCCGTAAAGACTGCATGGGTCAGATTGAGAGCAGCGGACGGGCGCGGGCCGCGCGATCACGGTCGGGGGCACCGGGCTGGCTGCATTGAAAACGACACACGAGCACAGGCCAGCTGCGCTCCGGGTGGGCAAGCTTAACCCAA
Organism: uncultured Pseudomonas sp.; assembly: GCF_913777995.1. Lineage (GTDB taxonomy): Bacteria > Pseudomonadota > Gammaproteobacteria > Pseudomonadales > Pseudomonadaceae > Aquipseudomonas. The sequence continues at coordinate 134,790 of NZ_CAJYVE010000020.1, forward strand.
CTCGAAGAAGGCTGGCAGGGGGGGCGGCGCACCACCCGGCCAACCGGCAAGGCCGAATGCCAGGCGCTGCCCGCCACAATCCCGTCACCGCGATTGTCGGATGAGCCCTGTGTTTTCACCTATAAGGGAAGTAATGAGTGTGCCAGACTTGCCGGAACCTGCTGTGCAGCCTTGAATAAAACAGAAATCTGGCGAGCGCAGGCAGAACCCTGGACCGCCATGATGGTCGGTAGCAGAACAGGCTCAATAATTGCTGGCTCTTCGCCACAACTCAGGGCATGCTAACCGCCCCCTGGGCGGCGGGCATACAGTTCGCACCGCATTCGTTGCTTCAGTCCAGTAGTCAGGAACATCGACTTGCCCACTCCGACCCCCACCTCATCGCTGCGTATTGCCAAGGGCTCTGCCCATGCGCCATGGCGAGGTTCGCTCAAGGGGGCGCTGGCCGGGCTGGTGCTGCTGATGCTGACGCTGCTGATCTGGCAGTCCTTCGAGCAATTCCAGCAGACCCAGGAGCGCCAGCGCCAGCGCAGCCTGGACTACAGCACCCAATTGAGCGACCGGCTGAGCCTGAACCTGGCGCTGACCGCGCAGGTCAGCGTCAATCTGCTCGAAGAAGCAACCAGCATGGGCCAGTCGCTGACCGAGCCCGCGACCCTCGACAGCCTGCGTCAGGCCCTGCCGGCCCTGCACAGCGTCGTCTGGCTCAGCCCGAGCGGCCAGGTCATCAAGGACAGCGCCCCGAGCACCGACGATGCGGCGCTGCTGAAAACCCTGCCCGAGAAAGCCCAGAGCAAACCTTTCTACTACACCAACTCTGAAGACGGCACACGCCTCTACCTGCTGGTGCGCCAGGCCGGCGGCTTTACCGGCGATTACTGGGTGCTGCGCCTGCACCCGGACGCCCTGAAGGCGCTGAGCCAGCAGCCCGAGCATGACTTCCTGTTCCTGTGGCGCCTGGAAAACCGCGAGCAGCCGCAGGTCATCGCGCGCGACGCACATCGTAACGGCGGCACGCCGGAAACCGTGATGCTACAGCCGATCGGCAACACCGACTGGCAACTGCGCGGGCTGTTCGATGCCGAGCGCGAGCGCAAGGCACTGCTGGTGCCGCTGATCGTCAAATGCGTGTTCGCCCTGATGTTCGCCATCCTGCCGCTGACCGCGCTGATCAGCCTGCGTCGGCGACAGATCCAGCTGGTGGAAAGCCGGCGTCGCTACCAGGACATTTTCGAAGGGGCCGGGGTTGCGATCTGCGTACTGGACATGTCGACCCTGCCGACCATGCTCGCCAGCCTGCGCATCGACAGTGTCGAAGAGTTCGACAGGCTGGCACGTACCCAGCCCGGCCGCCTCAAGCTGCTGCTGCAGCAGGTGCGGATCACCGAAGTCAATCAGGTGGCCCGCGACCTGCTGGGCATCGAAGGCAATGAACAAGCCTGGCAACAGTTGATCGAGGGCTGCTCACGCAGCCAGAACGGCACCGGTTCGCGCATCATCCAGGCGGTCCTGAGCGGCCAGCCGCGCCTGGAGCTGGAAATCCGCCTGACCCGCGATGGCGGGGAAGATCAGCACCTGTGGCTGGTCGTCCGCCTGCCCGAAGAAGACAACGACTACGATGCGGTGATCCTCAGCATCGGCGACATCACCAGCCGCAAGCAGATCGAGCTGTCGCTGCTGGACCGTGAGAGCTTCTGGTCGGACGTGGTGCGTACCGTCCCCGACCACCTCTACGTACAGGACGTGCCCAGCCAGCGCATGATCTACAGCAACCACCATCTGGGGCGGACCCTGGGCTACAGCAAGGCCGAGCTGCATGCCATGGGCGAGTTCTTCTGGGAGCTGCTGCTGCATCCGGACGATGCCCACAGTTATCGCGACATGCGCCTGCGCCAGCGGCATCACGGGCATACCGAACTGCTGCAATGCGTGCTGCGCTTTCGTGACCGCGAGCAGAACTGGCGGCACTTCGACATCCGCGAACAGGCCATGGCGTGGGACAGGAACGAGCAGCCCACGCGGATCATCGGTGTGGCCAAGGACATCACCGAGCAGATGAGCGCCAGCCAGTCGCTGCGCGACAGCGAAAAACGCTACCGGATGCTCGCCGAAAGCATCAGCGACGTGATCTTCTCCACCGACGCCCGCCTGGGGCTCAACTACGTCAGTCCCTCGGTGGAGACGGTGCTGGGCTACAGCAGCGAATGGGTCCTGCGCCACGGCTGGAGCGCGGCCCTGGCCAACCCGCAGCAACTGGCCGGCATCTACAGCCTGATCTCGCAGATTCGCAAGGCGCTGAAAAAACCCGAAGAACTCGAGCGCTTGCGCAATGAAGTGGCGACCCGGCAATTCGTCTTCGACTGCCTGCGCGCCGACGGCCGCAAGATTCCCATCGAACTGCGCCTGGCGCTGGTCTGGGACCAGCAGGGCAGTTTCGAAGGTGTTCTCGGCGTGGCCCGCGATGTCAGCCAGCAGCGGCGTGCGGAAAAGGACCTGCGCATGGCCGCGACGGTCTTCGAGCACTCGACCTCGGCGATCCTGATCACCGACCCGGCCGGCTATATCGTGCAGGTCAACGACGCCTTCACCCGGGTGAGCGGCTATGCGGTCGGTCAGGTCCTCGACCAGTTGCCGACCCTGATGACCGTCGAACACGAGGAAGCGCACCTGCAACTGGTGCTCAAGCAGCTCAACCAGCGCGGCAACTGGGAAGGCGAAGTGCAGTTGCGGCGGCGCAACGGCGAGGAATACCCCGCCTGGGTCGGCATCACCGCCGTCTTCGACGAAGAAGGCGACCTGGCCAGCTACGTGTGCTTCTTCAGCGACATCAGTGAGCGCAAGGCCAGTGAGCAACGCATCCACCGCCTGGCCTATTACGATGCGCTGACCCACCTGCCCAACCGCACCCTGTTCCAGGACCGCCTGCACTCGGCGCTGCTGCAGGCCGAGCGCCAGGGTGCCTGGGTGGTGCTGATGTTCCTCGACCTGGACCGTTTCAAGCCGATCAACGACTCCCTCGGGCATGCCGCCGGTGACCGGATGCTCAAGGAAATGGCCAACCGCCTGCAGGCCTGCGTGACCGACGACGACACCGTAGCGCGCATGGGCGGCGACGAATTCACCCTGCTGCTGCATCCCGGTGCGACCCGTGAGCTGGCGCTGAACCGCGCCATCCATGTCGCCGAACAGATCCTCAACAGCCTGGTGCGACCGTTCGTGCTCGAAGGCCGGGAGTTCTTCGTCACCGCCAGTATCGGCATCGCGCTGAGCCCGCAGGATGGCCGCGAACTCAGCCAGCTGATGAAGAACGCCGACACCGCGATGTACCACGCCAAGGAGCGCGGCAAGAACAACTTCCAGTTCTACCAGGCCGACATGAACGCCAGCGCACTGGAACGCCTGGAACTGGAAAGCGACCTGCGCCATGCCCTGGAGCAGCACGAGTTCCAGATCTACTACCAACCGCAGTTCAGCGGCGACGGCAAGCGCCTGACCGGCGCCGAGGCGCTGCTGCGCTGGCGCCACCCGCGGCGCGGCCTGGTCCCGCCCAGCGAATTCATCCCGGTGCTGGAAGAGCTTGGCCTGGTGGTGGAAGTCGGCGACTGGGTGATGGCCGAGGCCTGCCGCCAGCTCAGGGCCTGGCACCAGGCCCGGGTACGCGTGCCCAAGGTGTCGGTGAACATCTCGGCACGGCAGTTCTCCGACGGCCAGCTGGGCGAGCGCATCGCGGCCGCCCTGCAGGACACCGGCGTGCCGCCAGCGTGCCTGGAGCTGGAACTGACCGAAAGTATCCTGATGCGCGAAGTGGGCGAAGCCATGCAGACCCTCGCCGGGCTGAAGAATCTCGGCCTGAGCATCGCCGTCGACGACTTCGGCACCGGCTATTCGTCGCTGAACTACCTCAAGCAGTTCCCCATCGACGTACTGAAGATCGACCGCACCTTCGTCGACGGCCTGCCGTCGGGCGAGCAGGACGCGCAGATCGCCCGGGCGATCATCGCCATGGCCCACAGCCTGAACCTGGCGGTGATCGCCGAGGGTGTGGAAACCCACGAACAGCTGGAATTCCTGCGTGAGCACGGCTGCGACGAAGTGCAGGGCTACCTGTTCGGCCGCCCGATGACGGCCAGCCAGTTCGAAGCGCAGTTCAGCAACGACGCGCTGTTCATGCTCGATTGAGCCTGGCGGCCCCGCTCACCCAGCCTACGCAACACATGCAGCCGCCTCACCCGTCGGATGAGGGCCTTTCATATGCCACAGTTCGCCCGATGGGGTAGAATGCCCCCCTTTTCGCTCCAAGCCCTCGAGGACTGCCATGTTCAGCCGTGATTTGACTATCGCCAAGTTCGACCCCGATCTGTTCGCCGCCATGGAGCAGGAAGCCGTGCGCCAGGAAGAGCACATCGAGCTGATCGCTTCGGAAAACTACACCAGCCCGGCCGTCATGGAAGCTCAGGGCTCGGCCCTGACCAACAAGTACGCCGAAGGCTATCCGGGCAAGCGCTACTACGGTGGCTGCGAATACGTCGACGTGGTTGAGCAACTGGCCATCGACCGCGCCAAGGAACTGTTCGGTGCCGACTACGCCAACGTCCAGCCGCACGCCGGCTCCCAGGCCAACGCCGCCGTCTACCTGGCCCTGCTGCAGGCCGGTGACACCATTCTGGGCATGAGCCTGGCTCACGGCGGTCACCTGACCCACGGCGCCGCCGTCAGCTCCTCGGGCAAGCTGTACAACGCCATCCAGTACGGTATCGACGCCAATGGCCTGATCGACTACGACGAAGTCGAGCGCCTGGCCGTCGAGCACAAGCCGAAGATGATCGTCGCCGGTTTCTCGGCCTACTCGCAGGTGCTGGACTTCCCGCGCTTCCGCGCCATCGCCGACAAGGTCGGTGCCTACCTGTTCGTCGACATGGCCCACGTGGCCGGTCTGGTCGCCGCTGGCGTCTACCCGAACCCGGTGCCGTTCGCCGACGTGGTCACCACCACCACCCACAAGACCCTGCGCGGTCCACGTGGCGGCCTGATCCTGGCACGCGCCAACGCCGACATCGAGAAGAAGCTCAACTCCGCCGTGTTCCCTGGCGCCCAGGGCGGCCCTCTGGAGCACGTCATCGCCGCCAAGGCCGTGTGCTTCAAGGAAGCGCTGCAGCCTGAGTTCAAGGCCTACCAGCAGCAGGTGGTGAAGAACGCCCAGGCCATGGCCCAGGTGTTCATCGAGCGCGGTTTCGACGTGGTTTCCGGCGGTACCCAGAACCACCTGTTCCTGCTGTCGCTGATCAAGCAGGACATTTCCGGTAAAGATGCTGACGCCGCCCTGGGCCGCGCCTACATCACCGTGAACAAGAACTCGGTCCCCAACGACCCACGCTCGCCGTTCGTCACCTCCGGCCTGCGCTTCGGCACCCCGGCCGTTACCACTCGCGGCTTCAAGGAAGCCGAGTGCAAGGAACTGGCTGGCTGGATCTGCGACATCCTCGCCGACCTGAACAACGAAGCGGTGATCGACGCCGTTCGTGAGAAGGTCAAGGCCATCTGTGCCCGCCTGCCGGTGTACGGCGCCTGATAGCACCGTTACCCGCAGCATGAGAACGCCCGGCCACAGTGCCGGGCGTTTTCGTTTGTGCGGTTTGCCCAAGGCCTGCCCTACAGCCACAGAGGCCATACTGCGCATGCGATGAAGAATCGCCCTACATAACGCCCCGGTCAGCTCCGGCAGGATGCCCTTCCCTACGCATCCCGAGGCTGATCATGATCCGCATCTCCCGCCTTACCGACCTGCACGCCTGTCCCCTTCCCCTGCACGGCATCACGCCGCTGGTCAGTGGGGCAGCCGACGTTCAGGTCAACGGCCTGCCCGTGGCCCGAGTCGGTGACCGCAGCGGCTGCGGCGCGGTGCTGGTCAGCGGGTTCCCGCATATCCTGGTCAACGGTCGCCCCATGGCGCACCTGGGCAGCCTGAGCAGCCACGGCGGCGCCGTACTGGCCGGCAGCGGCGACACTTTTGGTGGCAGCCAGAACGGCACGCAGCGGCCTCCCCTGGTGGTGGACTTCGCACGCCTGGGCGTCATGGATGAACAGGGCCGGCTGGACGACCAACGCCTGCAAGCCTTGCTGGCCGATCCCCAGCTGGAACAGCACGCCCGCCAGGCCGGCGCGCTGATCGACCCCGACAAGGCGCCCACCACCCCGCGAAGCTATGCCTGCTCATTTCAGGCCATCGATAGCGAGACGCGCCGGCCTCTGGCCCACCGGCCCTTCATCGCGATGGTGGGCAATGAGGAAATCACCGGGCTTACCGACGCCGCCGGGCTCGCACACGTACAGGCGCCATCACCCGACTCATCGATATCGCTCCATGTGATGTTCAAGGCGCCAGCCCGCTTCACGCATTTTGGAGGTCACCGGGAATACCCGGACCAAGGTACCGCAGGAAAAATCTGCCCAGGCAATGTGGGCATGGAACTCGTACGGGCCATTCGCTCAATCACACAACTTCAACAACCTGCCGGAACATGAAAAAAACACTTTGCATCATTGCGCTGGCCGCGGTCGCTCATCTCTATGTGGGCTATTACATATCGCAGGATATGGAGGATCCACGCCTCATGATTTTCATCAAGAAATACCCCACATTAAAAATGAGGTTTGAAAATATCTATACGAGTGACCGATACAGAAGACCTCGGAGCGAGTTGAGCGATACCGAATGGCAGGCCCTCAAGGACTACTGCAAATATCGACTGGGTATAAACACACCGCCTTTCACTCAAGAGGAGGTCGACGCCTGTAGCGTACGTTAGGTTTCGCAAGGACGCTCGGCAAGCGAAGCCCAAGGCTTCTCTTGCGTTGCGAAACCTGAACTACGCGCTAATTCGTAGCCAACGCCGCAAACCCCGCGCGAATCTTCTCTTCCGGCAGCTCATCGGCAATGAACACGATCACGCTTTCACGCTGTTCGTCTTCGGCCCATTCGCTGTCCCAGTCGAAGCCGTAGAGCTTGAGCACGCCCTGGAATACCAGGCGTCGCGCTTCGCCCGCAATGTTCAGCACGCCCTTGTAGCGCAGCAGCTGCTTGCCGTGGTCTTCGAGCAACTCGTTCATGAAGTCGCTGAGGCGGTCGATGTCCAGCGGCTGCTCGGTGCGCAGCACCAGGCTGGAGATCCGGTCGCCATTGCTGCCGGCCGGCGCCACCGGGCGCAGGGTCAGGCTGCCGCCGAGGTCGGCGTTGAGGTTGAAGCCACGCACGTCCAGCAGCTCGGCCAGATCGATACGACCGTGGTCCACGGTACGGATCGGCGCGCGGCGGTTGATGCGCCCCAGGCGCGTGCTGAGCGCCTCGAAGTGGGCCTCGTCGACCAGGTCGCGCTTGCTCACCAGCAGGCGGTCGGCGAAACCGATCTGCGCCTGGGCGATGGTCTGGGTCAGGTGCACGTCGGCATGCGCGGCGTCGACCAGGGTGATGATGCCGTCGAGGATATAACGCTCGCGCAGTTCTTCGTCGATAAAGAAGGTCTGTGCCACCGGCGCCGGGTCGGCCAGGCCGGTGCATTCGATTACCAGGCGGTCGAAGGCGATCTCGCCGCTGTCCAGGCGTTCGAGCAGCAGGAACAGGGCCTTGGTCAGGTCGGTGTGGATGCTGCAGCACACGCAGCCGTTGGACAGGGTCATGACCTGCACCGGCTCGTCGCCGAGCAACTGGCTGTCGATGCCCGCATCACTGAATTCGTTCTCGATCACCGCGATTTTCAGGCCGTGCTCGGCCTTGAGGATGTGGCGCAGCAGCGTGGTCTTGCCGGCACCGAGAAAGCCGGTCAGCACGGTGACGGGAATGGGTTGCAACTCGCTCATGAAGGCTCCTTGGCAGGATGCGTGAAGCAGAAAAAAAACGCGCCACAGGCTCTCACCTGTGGCGCGCGGGGTCCAGCATGGATCAGGGGGTCAACAGCACTTCGGCCCACCCTTGCCACCGTAACGGGCTTCCTGGCGCTCGCGGAAGAACGCCTCGTAGCTCATCACCGGCTGGTCCGGGTGCTTGTTCTGCATATGCTCGACGTAGGTGTCGTAGTCCGGCATGCCCACCATCAGGCGGGCAGCCTGGCCCAGGTATTTGCCGAGCCGGCCAAGGTCATTGAACATCTGCAGTTCCTCCCATCACACGACTCACACCTGCGACCCGGACGGCATGGCCTGGTACGGCGCTTCCTTGTCGGAACGCTCGGCCTTGCTCCAGGCCTTGCTGCCGACCTTCAGCGAGTAGAACAGAATGCTGCCGACCACGAACAGGAACAGCACACTCAGGCCCGCGTTGGTGTAGGCATTGAGAATGACGTGCTGCATCTGGTCCATGTTCTTGGCCGGCGCCAGGATCTGACCCGCGTCGGCGGCGGCGGAGTATTTCTTGGCCAGGGCCAGGAAGCCGACCGCCGGGTTGGCGTCGAACAGCTTGATCAGGCTGGCGGTCACGGTGCAGATCAGCAGCCAGGCGGCCGGGAACGCGGTGACCCACACGTAGCGCTGGCGCTTCATCTTCACCAGCACCACGCTGGCCAGCATCAGGGCGATACCGGCGAGCATCTGGTTGGAGATGCCGAACAGCGGCCACAGCGTGTTGATACCACCCAGCGGGTCGATCACGCCCTGGTACAGCAGGTAGCCCCACAGCGCCACGCAGCCGCCGGTGCCGATCACGTTGGCACCCCAGGACTCGGTGCGCTTGAGGGCCGGAATGAAGCTGCCCAGCAGGTCCTGCAGCATGAAGCGACCGGCACGGGTACCGGCGTCCACTGCCGTGAGGATGAATAGCGCCTCGAAGAGAATCGCGAAGTGGTACCAGAAGGCCATGGTGTTTTCACCCGGCAGGACTTGGTGAAGGATCTGCGCGATACCCACGGCCAGGGTCGGCGCACCACCGGCACGGGCCAGGATGGTGTGCTCGCCGATGTCGGCCGCCGTGGCGGTCAACTGCTCGGGGGTAATGGCGAAGCCCCATTCGGAGACTTTGGCGGCGACCGTCATCACGTCGCTGCCGACGATGGCCGCCGGGCTGTTCATGGCGAAGTACACGCCCGGCTCGATCACCGAAGCGGCGACCATGGCCATGATGGCCACGAAGGACTCCATCAGCATGCCGCCGTAGCCGATGTAGCGGGCGTTGACCTCGTTATCCAGCAGCTTGGGCGTGGTGCCCGACGAGATCAGCGCATGGAAGCCCGACACCGCGCCGCAGGCGATGGTGATGAACAGGAACGGGAACAGGGCGCCTTTCCACACCGGGCCGGTGCCGTCGGTGAACTGGGTCAGGGCCGGCATTTTCAGCTCTGGCGCGAGAATCAGGATACCGATGGCCAGACCGAGAATGGTGCCGATCTTCAGGAAGGTCGACAGGTAGTCGCGCGGTGCCAGCAGCAGCCACACCGGCAGCATGGCGGCGACGAAACCATAGCCGACCAGCATCCAGGTGATCTGCACGCCGGTGAAGGTGAAGCGCGGGCCCCATACAGGGTCGGCTGCGACCGCGCCACCCAGCCAGATGGAGCCCAGCAGCAGCACCACGCCGATCAGCGAGATTTCACCGATACGACCCGGGCGTATGTAGCGCATGTATACGCCCATGAAGATCGCGGTCGGGATGGTGGCGATCACCGTGAACATGCCCCACGGGCTCTCGGCCAGGGCCTTGACCACGATCAGCGCCAGCACCGCGAGGATGATGATCATGATCAGGAAGCAGCCGAACAGCGCGATGGTGCCGGGGATACGGCCCATTTCTTCGCGGACCATGTCGCCGAGCGAACGGCCGTTACGGCGCGTGGAGAGGAACAGGATCATGAAGTCCTGCACGGCGCCAGCCAGGACCACGCCGGCAATCAGCCAGAGCGTACCGGGCAGGTAGCCCATCTGCGCCGCAAGTACCGGGCCGACCAGCGGGCCTGCACCGGCGATGGCCGCGAAGTGGTGGCCGAACAGGATGTGTTTGTTGGTCGGAACGTAGTCCAGACCATCGTTGTTGACCACCGCCGGCGTCGCGCGGCTCGGGTCGAGTTGCATGACGTGGTTGGCGATGAACAGACTGTAGTAACGGAAGGCAACCAGATAGATGGCGACCGCAGCCACCACGATCCACAAGGCATTGATCGCTTCGCCGCGGCGCAGCGCGACGACCCCCAGGGCACAGGCCCCAATGAACGCAAGCAGCACCCAGGGCACATGGCGCAACAAGCTATTATTATTTTTCATTTTTTTATTCCAGCAGTAATGACCAGAAGATCTGGGTGACACGCGCGAGCGGCCAGAGACGCTGCGCGACGATGCTACCCGACGATGCGAGTGTAGCTGTGCCACAGCGAAAGGCCACCCCCCACGATGGTCTATCGGGAATTAATCCGGCAGGAACGAAAACCTTGAACCAGAGCGGCTGCTGGCACAGCGGCGGACGACGAATGCCAGGTGGCGATGCACGCGGAACTGTTCGCCAGAGCGGTTCGGGTTTATCTTCACTAACATTCGCTCCCGCAAGCCATATCGCGGTATTGGCTTTCTCTGGAGCTGGCCACCAGCCCGTAGGCCGGCAGCCCTGCCATCAGCAACCCCAGGAGTGCGCGTGATGACCGATTCCCCCGCCGATCGCCGGCGCTTCAAGCGCATCGCCTTCGATGCCCGGACCGAACTGCAACAGGGCCATGTGACCTGGGAGGTCCAGCTGCTCGACCTGTCCCTCAAGGGCCTGCTCATCGAGCGCCCCGAGCCCTGGGAAGGTGACCCGACGCAACCGTTCGTGGTCGACATCCACCTGAGCACCGACGCCTGCGTGAGGATGGATGTGCGCCAGACCCACGACAACCAGCACCACCTGGGCTTCGAATGCCTGCACATCGGCCTGGAGTCGATCAGTCACCTCAAGCGCCTGGTCGAACTGAACCTGGCCGACTCCAAGGAGCTGGACCGCGAACTGGCGGCGCTGATCGATATCTGAGGGCGCTGGTTACTCGAACAGCGCATCCAGCGCCTGCTCCAGGCGCGTGACCGCGATCACCTGCAAACCGGCAAAGCCTTCCTTGGGGGCGTTGCCCTTGGGCACGATGGCCCGCTTGAAGCCGTGCTTGGCCGCCTCCTTGAGACGCTCCTGACCACTGGGCACCGGGCGCACTTCGCCGGACAGGCCGACTTCGCCGAACACCAGCAGGTCATGGGACAGCGGGCGGTTGCGCAGGCTGGACATCACCGCCGCCATCAGTGCCAGGTCCGAGGCGGTCTCCAGCACCTTGACCCCGCCCACCACGTTGAGGAACACATCCTGGTCATGGGTCGGGATACCGCCGTGGCGATGCAGCACGGCCAGCAGCATGGCCAGGCGGTTCTGATCCAACCCCAGGGTGACGCGCCGAGGGTTGGCCATGTGGCTGTCGTCGACCAGCGCCTGCACTTCGACCAGCATCGGCCGCGTGCCCTCCCAGGTGGCCATCACCACGCTGCCGGACACTTCTTCCTGGGCACGGCTGAGAAAGATCGCCGAAGGATTGGAGACTTCCTTCAGGCCCCGGTCGGTCATGCCGAACACGCCCAGCTCGTTGACCGCGCCAAAGCGGTTCTTCACCGCGCGCAGCAGGCGCAGGCGGCCATCGGCCTCACCCTCGAAATACAGCACGGTGTCGACCATGTGCTCCAGCACCCGCGGGCCGGCCAGCGCGCCTTCCTTGGTGACATGGCCGACCAGGAAGATCGCCGTGCCGCTCTGCTTGGCATAACGCACCAGCAACGCCGTGCTCTCGCGCACCTGGGCGACGCCGCCAGGGGCCGACTGCAACTGCTCGGTGAAGATGGTCTGGATCGAGTCGATGACCATGACCTTGGGTTGCTCGACCCGCGCCGTGGCGATGATCGACTCGATGCAGGTCTCGGTCATCACCCGCAGCTTGTCCTGGGGCAGGCCCAGGCGCCGGGCGCGCATGGCCACCTGCTGCTGCGACTCCTCACCGGTGACGTACAGCGCCGACATGCTCTCGGCCAGGTGGCAGAGGGTCTGCAGCAGGATGGTCGACTTGCCGATGCCCGGGTCGCCGCCGATGAGGATCACCGAGCCGTCGACCATGCCGCCGCCCAACACCCGGTCCAGCTCGGTGGAGCGGGTGGTGAAGCGTGGAATCTCTTCGACGCTGACTTCGGCCAGGGTCTTGATCTGCGCCTGCGCACCGGCCCAGCCGGTGCGCCCGCTGGGCGCCGCCGCCGCGCCGCTCTCCACGACAGTCTCGACCAGGGTATTCCAGGCGCCGCATTCGCCACACTGCCCTGCCCATTTGGGAAAGGTCGCACCGCACTCGGTGCAACCATACAAGCGCTTGGCCTTGGCCATGGGAACCCCGCTCGCAAAAGGCGCCATGATAACCCAGCTTGTCCACCACACGGCCAGGCGGGGCGGCCAGTCGCGTCCAAGATCGGATAAAACTTGTAGGGGGCGATCCGGTCGATGTTTGAGGGCAGGCTGCCTCGCGCTCCATTAGACTGGAGCGGAACCCTTCATCTGTAACAAGGAATGACCCATGAGCATCATCAACGAATTCAAAGCCTTCGCCGTCAAGGGCAATGTGGTCGACATGGCCGTGGGGATCATCATCGGCGCCGCGTTCGGCAAGATCGTGTCGTCGTTCGTCGGTGATGTGGTGATGCCGCCACTGGGCCTGCTGATCGGTGGCGTGGACTTCACCGACCTGGGCATCACCCTGCGCGCCGCCCAGGGCGATGCACCGGCCGTGGTGTTGGCCTACGGCAAATTCATCCAGACCGTAGTGGACTTCCTGATCGTCGCATTCGCCATTTTCATGGGCGTGAAGGTCATCAACCGCCTGCGTCAGGAACAGGCCAAGGCCCCGGCGGTGAACAAGCAGGAAGTCCTGCTCACCGAAATCCGCGACCTGCTCAAGGAGCAGAACAAGCCTGCCGAACCGGTGGTTGTCGACCCCAACAAGCCGCTGTAAGGCTGGCCCGGGTTACCAGTAGGTTTCCACCGCCACCTGCCCGGGCCGTCGGCTCAGGCTCAGTTGCAACCCGCGCTGCTTGAGCAGGGCGCGGGTCTCGTCGACCATCTCCGGGTTGCCGCAGAGCATCACCCGCGAGTGCTCGGGACTCAGCGCCACACCGGCAGCCGCCTCCAGGCCACCATTGGCGATCAGCGCAGTGATGCGCTCACCCAGCGCCCCGGCATGCGCCTCACGGGTCACCACCGGAATGTAGTGGAATTTGTGCGCATACTCGGCCAGGTACTCGCGTTGGGTCAGCTCGGCGATCAGTGGCTGGTAGGCCAGCTCCCGGGCCTCGCGCACGCTGTACACGAGGATGATCCGCTCGAATTTCTCCCAGGCTTCGAAGTCCTGCAGAATCGACAGGAATGGCGCAACCCCCGTGCCGGTGGACAGCAGCCAGAGGTCACGGCCGTCGACGAAGCGGTCCAGCGTGAGGTAGCCGAACGACTGCTTTTCCACCAGCAATTCGTCGCCCTCGCGCAGGCGGCTCAGCTCGCTGGTGAATTCGCCGCCCGGCACCACGATGGAGAAGAATTCGAGAAATTCGTCATAGGGCGAAGACACCATCGAATAGGCACGCCACACGGTGCTGCCGTCGGCCTTGGTCACGCCCAGGCGCGCGAACTGCCCGGCACGGAAACGGAAACCGGCATCGCGACTGGCCCGCAGGGTGAACAGGTTGCTGGTCAAGGGGCTCACACGCTGCAGTGTCTGCCGGGTGAACTTGTCTTCGCTGACGGTCATGGTGTGCTCGCGACTCCTGAAGATAATTGCAGGCGCCCAGTTTCCCGCAAATGCGGGTCGAGAAACACCACCTCTTTGTAGGGGCAGGCACCGGCGCCCTACCTTAGACCGTTTCGCTCTTGATGGGGGGGGGCGGACAGGCATGACCGAAACGAGCACTTCAGCGCAGGCCAGGCAGAGCGGCGCCTCAACCATTAACACCCTTTTGAATACATAGAACGCCAGCATTCCACCCGTCTGGATTGGATCCGCTCTGCTCATGTCGGCGCCGCTTTTTCCCTAGAATCAACTTACCCCACCCGGGGTTTCGCCAGTACGAATCTGGAGGCGACCATGCAGCCAACCGAGCCCCTAGCAACCCGGCAGCCACCAGCCCAGACCTTGACGCAGAGAGAGATTGAAATCCTCAAGTGGTCCGCCAAGGGCAAGACAGCCGCCGACATCGCAATCATCCTGCGCCTGAAGGAGCGAACCATTCATTTTCATATTGCCAGTGCCATTCAAAAAATGGGGGTCTGCAACAAGACCGCCGCAGCCGTGCAAGCTGCATTGAGCGGGATGTTCTGATCCGTTGTCCCTCGCACCACGATGGCAGGTGCCAAAGGCAAAAAGCACGTAGAATCACGCCCCTCAAGCCTGACCGGGTGTACCGGCCTCGCGTGATACTCGTCGTCTGCCCAGAGTTCCTGCCATGCCCCTGCTCACCAGCCCTTTCGCCGAACTGGACCTGATTCGCCAGCCGGAACAGCCCAATGAACCACTGCAGGCCTTCGATGCTGCGGATGAATACCTGCTCGCCCATCTGGCCGAACACGGCCTGAGCCTGACCACCCGGGTGCTGGTGCTCAACGACAGCTTCGGCGGCCTGGCGGCCAGCCTGGCGCCGCATGCGACAGTGACGAGCAGCACGGACTCGTACCTCGCCGCCCAGGCGCTGGGCATCAACCTGCAGCGTAATGACCTGGCCGCCGATGCCGTGACCCTGGTACCGGCCAGCGAAACCCCGCAAGGCCCGTTCGACTGGGTGCTGATCCGCATTCCCAAGACCCTGGCGTTACTCGAAGAGCAGTTGATCCGCCTGCAGGGCCAGCTCGCGCCGGATGCGAAAGTGGTGGCGGCGGCGATGGTCAAGCACCTGCCGCGCTCGGCCGGTGAGCTGCTCGAAGATTACGTCGGTCCGGTGCAAGCCTCGCTGGCGGTGAAAAAGGCCCGCCTGCTGTTCGCCACCCCCGAGCCGAAGGAATTCCAGCCCTCCCCCTTCCCGACCCGCTACCGCATCGAGCAGCCGGCGCTGGAACTGGTCAACCATGCCAACGTATTCTGCCGCGACGGCCTGGACATCGGCACGCGTGCCATGCTGCCCTTCCTGCCACGCGATCTGGGCCAGGCGCGGGTCGCCGACCTGGGCTGCGGCAACGGGGTGCTGGCCATTGCCAGTGCGCTGGACAACCCGGAGGCGCAGTACACCCTGGTGGACGAGTCGTACATGGCGGTGCAGTCGGCGGCCGAGAACTGGCAGGCCACCTTCGGCGAGCGCCCGGTCACCCTGCGCGCCGCCGATGGCCTCGCCACCCAGGCCCCCGGTTCGCTCGATGTGGTGCTGTGCAACCCGCCGTTCCACCAGCAGCAGGTGGTCGGCGACTTCCTGGCCTGGCGCATGTTCCTCCAGGCCCGCAGCGCATTGGTACCGGGCGGCGCGCTGTACATCGTCGGCAACCGCCACCTGGGCTACCACACCAAGCTGGCACGGCTATTCCGCGATGTGCAACAGGTCGCAGCCACGCCCAAGTTCGTTATCCTCAAGGCGCGCAAGTAGGCGCCGGGCGCACGGGCCGGGCGCAAGCGCGCATTACCGCGAACAGCTTCCCGGCTGAAGCCGGTCCTACCGCCAACGCGTCTTCCAGGCAAAAAAAACCCTCCATCACAGCCCGATCAGGAGGGTACGAAAGCCGTGTCCACGAAACACGGAGGGATATCAGGTGTCAGGCCGCTCAGTGGGTGGTCAGCCCGGCAGCGCTCATGAACAGGCGCATCAGGCTGGCGACGATGAACAACGCCAGCACGCTGCCGGCCCAGATGCCGGCCAGCCAGGCCAGACGCTGCCATAACGGCTTGCTGCGCGCCGGATCGTCCTCATGCAGGGAAGGCTTGTCGGGCATGGCCAGGCTCCTCTAGTGATAACCGTCTTCGGCAGTCACCTTGCCGCGGAACACGTAGTAGCTCCAGAAGGTGTAACCGAGAATCAGCGGGATGATGAACAGCGTGCCCACCAGCATGAAGCCCTGGCTTTGCGGCGGTGCGGCGGCTTCCCAGAGGGTCACCGAAGGCGGCACGATGTGCGGCCACAGGCTGATGCCCAGGCCGCTGTAGCCGAGGAAGATCAACAGCAGGGTGAGCAGGAACGGCGTGTAGTGCGCGTTGCGCGCCACCGCCTTGAACAGGCCGAACAGGGTCACCAGCACCAGGATCGGTACCGGCAGGAACCAGAACAGGTTCGGCAGGGTGAACCAGCGCTCGGCGATCTGCTGATGCGCCAGCGGCGTCCACAGGCTGACGATGCCGATCATCACCAGCAGCGCCAGGGCCAAGGGACGTGCCAGATCGTGCATGGCTTTCTGCAGCGCACCTTCGGTCTTCATGATCAGCCAGGTGCAGCCCAGCAGCGCGTAGGCGACGATCAGCGCCAGGCCACAGAACAGCGGAAACGGTGCCAGCCAATCCAGCGAGCCCCCCGCATATTGCCGGTCGACCACCGGCAGTCCTTCGATGAAGGCGCCCAGCGCCACGCCCTGGAAAAAGGTCGCAGCCAGCGAGCCGCAGATGAAGGCCTTGTCCCACAGATGGCGCTTGTGCTCGGTGGCCTTGAAGCGGAACTCGAAGGCCACGCCGCGAAAGATCAGCCCCACCAGCATCAGCATCAACGGCAGGTACAGCGCCGACAACACCACCGAGTAGGCCATCGGGAAGGCGCCGAACAGCCCGGCGCCGCCGAGCACCAGCCAGGTCTCGTTGCCGTCCCACACGGGGGCCACGGTGTTCATCATCACGTCGCGGTCACGGCTGTCCTTCATGAAGGGAAAGAGAATGCCGATGCCCAGGTCGAAGCCGTCCATCACCACGTACATCATGATGCCGAAGATGATGATGATGGCCCACAGCAGTGCCAGATCGAAGCCCATGACTCAGTTCCCCCTGCTCAGGTTGTCCAGTGCGTCGCCCGGTTCCGCGCCTTCGGTGGCGGCGGACAGCGGACGGGCCGGTGTACGGGTCTTGCCGGGGCCACCGCTCGGCACGTGCTCCACATGCGGCTGCGGTCCCTTGCGCACCAGACGCAGCATGTAGCCCAGACCGGCACCGAACAGCAGGAAGTAGACGACCACGAACATCACCAGGGTGAAGCTCATCTGCGCGACGCTGTGGTTCGACACGCCCTCGGCGGTGCGCATCAGGCCGTAGACCACCCAGGGCTGGCGACCGATCTCGGTGGTGAACCAGCCTGCGAGGATCGCGACCAGCCCCGAAGGCCCCATCCACAGCGCCAGATGCAGGAACGGCCGGGTCTGGTAGAGCGTGCCGCGCTTGCGCAGCCACAGGCTCCACAGTCCGGTGAGGATCATCAGCATGCCCAGGCCGACCATGACCCGGAACGACCAGAACACCACGGTGGAGTTGGGCCGGTCTTCAGGCTTGAACTCCTTGAGCGCCGGCACCTGCTTGTCGAGGCTGTGGGTCAGGATCAGGCTGCCCAGGTAAGGGATTTCCACCGCGAAGCGGGTTTTCTCCTGCTGCATGTCCGGCCAGCCGAAGAGGATCAGCGGCGTGGGTTCGTCGCCGACGTTCTCCCAGTGCCCTTCGATGGCGGCGATCTTCGCCGGTTGGTGCTTGAGGGTATTCAGGCCATGGAAGTCACCGACCACCGCCTGGATGGGAGCGACCAGCAGGGCCATCCACATCGCCATCGAAAGCATCTTGCGCACCGCCGGGTTGTCACGACCGCGCAGCAGGTGCCAGGCCGCCGAAGCGCCGACGAAGAACGCCGTGGCGACGAACGCGGCAATCGCCATGTGCGCCAGCCGGTACGGGAACGACGGGTTGAACACCACGGCGAACCAGTCCACCGGAATGACCCGGCCATCGACGATCTCGAAGCCCTGGGGGGTCTGCATCCAGCTGTTGGACGAAAGGATCCAGAAGGTCGAGATCAAGGTGCCGATCGCCACCATCACCGTCGCGAAGAAATGCAGGCCACGGCCCACGCGGTTCCAGCCGAACAGCATGACACCGAGGAAGCCGGCCTCCAGGAAGAACGCGGTGAGCACCTCGTAGGTGAGCAGCGGGCCGGTGACGGCGCCTGCGAAATCGGAAAAGCGGCTCCAGTTGGTGCCGAACTGATAGGCCATGACCAGGCCCGAGACCACGCCCATGCCGAAGTTGACCGCGAAGATCTTCAGCCAGTAGTGGTACAGGTCACGGTAGACATCGTTGCGCGTCTTCAGCCACAACCCTTCGAGCACCGCCAGGTAACTGGCCAGGCCGATGGTGATGGCGGGAAACAGAATGTGGAACGAGATCGTGAACGCGAACTGGATCCGCGCGAGGTCGAGCGACTCCAAACCGAACATAGGACTACCCCTTTCAGATGCTGCGGCGCAGATCACCGGCAGCGATACCCCACGGCAGGGCGGTTTTCGCGTGCCGGGCGGCTTCTGTTGAGAGTCTCGGCACTAAACGTCTGACGGTTGAGGCACAGGCAGAGTTCGAGTGCCATGATGCAGGTCAACCGACGGCTAAAGATTAGCTCCTGCCGCGCTGGAAAGCGGCGTGGCGCGTTGTCGCGTGACCGCTTGCCTCACCCTGCCGGGCAGCAGCGGCGTTTTGGCGACGAACGGCGGTTTTTCTAACGCCGTCGCGGAGACTTTTTGTAAAGCTCGCGTTCCAACTCTTCACGCCATGATGGCTACATGATATTGAATAACCACCGCTGCCCAACTTGAAGCTTCAAGGGACGAGCATGCCTCTGATCAATAGCCTTTCCGATCTGTTCGTCCAATCCGTCGAAATGGCCGGCAGCGCCACGTTGGTCTGCGACGCCGAGAATCAGGTGCTGCTGTTCAACGCGGCAGCGGAGAAACTCTGGGGCAAGAGTCACCATGAGGTCATCGGCCAGGATGCCCGTCTGCTCCTGCCCTTGCCGGTTCAGGCCTACTACCAGCGCCTGCAGGGCGGTGACGGGGAGCTGACGCTCATCGACATTCCCCACGGCGATGGCAGCCGACATTGGGGGGCTTTGACGGTGTCGCGGCTGGCTGAGGAAGAACAGGTGTACTTCGTGACGTCCGTCAAGGACATCACCCAGCAGCATGAAGAGCATGAACGGCTGCGCCTGCTCTCACTGGTGAGTGACCACTCCGATAACGCCATCGTGATCACCGACCACCAGTGGCGCATCACCTACGTCAACGCCGGCTTCGAGCGACTGTTCGGCTACCGCTTCGACCAGGCCTGCGGTCATCATCCGTCCGAATTGCTGGCGCCGCATCTGGACCGGCACTCGGTCGGCGAAGCCCGGCGCAAGCTCGCCGAGGGCCAGTCGATCAAGACCGACGAAGTGGTCTATGCCCAGAATGGCGACCGACTCTGGTGCAGCATGGTCATCAACCCTATTTTCTCGGTCCAGGGTGACCTGCTGCATTCGGTCACCATCCTCACCGACATCACCAACACCAAGATGCACGAGGTGTTGCAGCACAGCATGCTCAACGCCATGGTCCGCGAAGAGCCGCTGGAAAACCTGATGCAGCTGGCCTGCGAGGAAATCGAGCGCATCGCCCCGGAAGTGACCACCTCCATGCTGCTGGTGGACGACGACGGCCTGCTGCATCCGCTGGCCACCACCCGTCTGCGCCACAGTTATTTCCAGTTGGCCGAGGGGCTGCAGATCGGTGAGGGCGTCGGCACCTGCGGCACCGCCGCCTTTCGCCGCCAGCCGGTGATTACCCGGGACATTGCCAGCGACCCACTGTGGGAGGCCTTCCGCGACGTCGAGCTGCCCGATGGGATCAAGAGCTGCTGGTCCACGCCGGTGCTGGACGCCGAACAACGGGTCATCGCCACCCTGGCCTTCTACTTCAAGGAAGTGCGCGGTCCGTCGGCCTTCCACCAGCGCTTGGTGGACGTGGTCGTGCCGCTGTGCGCACTGGCCATCGAGCGTGAAAAGGCCCGCGCCCACATCAGCCAGCTGGCGTTCTACGACAGCCTGACCGAACTGCCCAACCGTAGCCTGCTGATGGCCAACTCCGAGCAGGCGGTGCAGGCCGCCTTGCGCAACAAGAGCCGCCTGGCGGTGCTGTTCATCGATGTCGACCGGTTCAAGCAGGTCAACGACTCCTATGGTCATCCGGCCGGTGATGAGCTGCTGCAGATCATCGCCGGGCGCCTGCTGGAAAACCGCAGCCAGAAGGATGTGGTCGGGCGCCTGTCGGGTGACGAGTTCGTCGTGGTGCTGCCCGACTGCGACGCCCAACGCGCCACCGAACTGGTCGAGCAACTCAAGCTGACCATCAGCCAGCCCTGTCAGGTCGGCACCAACCGGGTCACGCCGTCGGTCAGCATCGGCGTCAGCCTGCTTCCCGAAGACGGTCACGACATGGGCACCCTGATCCACCGCGCCGACATGGCCATGTACCAGGCCAAGCATGCCGGGCGTGGCCGCTTCAGTTTCTTCTGCCATGAGCTGAACCAGCAGGCGCAACAGCGCCAGGCCATGGAAACCGCCCTGCAGCAGGCGCTGCAGGACAATGCCCTGGAACTGCACTACCAGCCGCAGATCAGCATGGCCGACGGGCACCTTTATGGTGCCGAGGCGCTGGCGCGCTGGAACCATCCAGACTGGGGCCAGGTGTCACCGGCGCGCTTCATTCCACTGGCCGAGGAGTGCGGCCTGATTGTCGAACTGGGCCTGTGGGCGATCCGCGAAGCCTGCCGCCAACTGGCCGAGTGGCGTCGCGCCGGGGCCGAGCTGCCGGCCATCTCGGTGAACCTGTCGCCGACCAACTTCCACGACCTGGAACTGCCGGCCATCCTCACCGACCTACTGCAGCATTACCGGCTCAGCCCCGGCGACCTGACCCTGGAACTCACCGAAAACATCCTGATGGACACCAACCCCAGCACCCTGAAGGTGCTCAACGATGTCCACGCCCTGGGGATCCGCCTGGCCATGGACGACTTCGGCACCGGGTATTCCAGCCTGAGCTACCTGCGCCAGTTGCCGATCCAGGAGCTCAAGCTTGACCGCAGCTTCGTCATGGACCTCGAAAACGACGCCACCGCACGCACCCTCAGCGACGCGGTGATTCATATCGGCAACAGCCTCAACCTGACCGTGGTGGCCGAAGGCATCGAGACGGTCGGCCAGCACGAGATCCTGCGCCGCCAGGGTTATCACGTCGCCCAGGGCTACCTGTTCTCCCGGCCGCTGAGCGCCAAGCACATGCAGCGCTGGCTGCTGGACCGCGAAGGCTGAGACGCAATACTGGTCAGTTAAGAGCTCTTCGGCTTTTGTTGGAGCTTGCTCGCGAATGGCAGGCTATCTGGATCGGGTACACCCGCCGCAGCATCAGTGCCCTTGAGTCACCTTTCCGCCTTTACGGCGGGTTACTTTTGGTTTCGGCCAAAAGTAACCAAAAGCCATTGCTCCTGGCTTGGGTCTGCCCTGCGGGCAGA
>NZ_CAJYVE010000021.1 GCF_913777995.1 uncultured Pseudomonas sp.
GGATGTGCGCGTCGCGGGCTTCCGGCCAGGCGCATTCTTCGGAGAACGGCTGGCGGGAGACGGTGAGCAGACGCCAGCCCAGGCTGCGGAACAGCTTGACGGTGGCGTGACCGATCCCGCGACTGGCACCGGTGAGCAGCATGGTGCGCTGGGTCATGGGCGACCCCGGCAGGCAGCGGGGCGGACGAGGGGCGACAGGACGGGCATGGTGGGTGACTCCGGCGTCTGGCAGGCCGGTTCACTATGCCCAAGCAGGACAGGTGGGGCAATCGATGGACCTGTCCTCACCGGCGGACCGATGAGGACAGGGTGCCTTCAGGCTTCTTCGAGGGCGCGCGGGCGGGCACTGCGCTGCTCGGCGGTGGGTTCTTCGGCGGGCTGCAATTCGAAGTCGAAGTCGATTTCGGCGAACTGGCTGCCGTCGAGGCCACGGGCGCGGGCGGCGTTGGCGTCGTCGTGGAAGTGGATGTCGGCGATGAGTTCGTCGCGGGTGGCGTAGGCGAAGTCATCGTGCAGGTACTTGTCGCCGGCCAGGTTGATCTGGGTGGTCAGGTGGCGATGGCCGGGAGCGGAGATGAAAAAGTGGATGTGGGCCGGGCGCTGGCCATGGCGGCCGAGGCCGTCGAGCAGGCGCTGGGTGGGGCCGTCCGGCGGGCAACCGTAGCCGGAGGGCACGATGCTGCGGAAGGCGTAGCGGCCCTCGGCGTCGGTGCGGATGCGTCGGCGCAGGTTGAATTCGGACTGCGCCGGATCGAAGTAGGAATAGGTGCCGCCGGTGTTGGCGTGCCAGACGTCCACCAGGGCGCCGGCCAGCGGGCGACCCTCGGTGTCGCGCACCTGGCCGGTCATGAACAGCGGCACGCCGGCGTCCTGGCCATCATCGAGCCGGGCTTCGCCTTCGCACAGAGGGGCACCGGCCACATAGAGCGGGCCTTCGATGGTGCGCGGGGTGCCACCGGTGCGGCCGGCCTGTTCGTCCTGGGCATCCAGCAGCAGATCCAGATAGTGCTCCAGGCCGAGGCCGGCGACCAGCAGTCCGGCTTCCTGGCGCGCGCCCAGGTCGTTGAAGTAGCTCACCGCCTGCCAGAATTCCTCGGGCGTCACCTCCAGGTCCTCGATCATGCGGATGCTGTCGGTGAGGATACGGTGCACGATGGTCTTGAGGCGCGGATTGCCGGCGTCCTGCTCGAAGCCGCTGGCGACTTCAAAGAACTTCTGCACATCGGCGGTCTGGGAAAGGGCTAGGGTCATGGAGCGATCCTCGGTGTTGTTGTTATGGGTGGCCAATCAGCGGTCGTCGGTGTGGATGGAGGAGGGGTGCCGGCACAGGGCGGTGACCTCGATCTCCATATAGGGGTAGAGCGGCAGTTGCAGCAGGGTATCGTGCAGCGCCTGGGTATCGGCCACGTCGAAGATGCTGACGTTGGCGTAGAGCCCGGCGATCCGCCAGAGGTGGCGCCAGGTGCCCTGGCGCTGCAGCTCCTGGGCCAGTTCCTTTTCCGCCTGCTTGAGTCGCGTGGCGTCGGCGGCGGGCAGATCGTGGGGCAGTTTGACGGTCATGCGGACCATGAACAGCATGGTGAATCCTCCACGGGGCGTGATCAGGCGGTGGCGACGGCGAGGCTGCTGCGATCGCGACGGAAATGGGCGAGGCGGTCTTCGTCGAGGCTGACGCCGAGGCCGGGACCCTGGGGTAGCAGCAGCTGGAAGTCGCGATAGGTCGGCGGCTCGACGAGGATGTCCTCGGTGAGCAGCAGTGGACCGAACAGTTCGCTGTGCCAGTCCAGCCGCTCCAGGGTGGCGAAGGCATGGGCCGAGGCCAGGGTGCCGATGCTGCCTTCGAGCATGGTGCCGCCATAGAGGCCGATGCCGGCCGCCTGCGCCAGGTGGGCGACCTTGAGCACCGCCCGCGGACCGCCGGTCTTGGCGATCTTGAGCGCGAATACCGGGGCGGCACCGGCACGGGCCAGGGCGAAGGCGTCGGGGAGGCTCTCGATGGCTTCGTCGGCCATCACCGGCGCCGGACTGCGGGCGCTGACCCGCGCCAGGGCCTGGACGTCATGGCGCGGCACCGGCTGTTCGATCAACTCCACCCCGGCGTCGGCCAGGGCCTGGCAGGCGCGCAAGGCCACGCCTTCGCTCCAGGCCTGGTTGACGTCGACCCGCACGCTGGCGCGATCGCCCAGGGCGCGCTTGATGGCTGCCACGTGGGCGATGTCCCGGGCCGGTTCGGCCGCGCCGATCTTGAGTTTGAAATGGCGATGGCGGCGCAGCTCGAGCATGCGTTCGGCTTCGGCGACGTCCTTGGCGGTGTCGCCGCTGGCCAGGGTCCAGGCCACCTCCAGCCCCTGTTGCACCCGGCCGCCGAGCAGTTCGGCGAGGCCCAAGCCGCGACGCTGGCCCTGGGCATCGAGCAGGGCGGTCTCCAGGGCCGACTTGGCGAAGGTATTGGCGCGCACGCTGCGCTCCACGCGCTGCATCACGGCATTGAGGTTGTCGGCGTCCTGGCCGATCACCAGGGGCGCCAGATAGGTGTCGAGGTTGGTCCTGATGCTTTCTGGGCTCTCCCCGGCGTAGGCCAGGCCGCCGATGGTGGTGGCCTCGCCGATACCGACGATGCCATCGCTGCAGCGGATGCGCAGGATCACCAGGGTCTGCCCGTGCATGGTGTGCATGGCCAGCTTGTGCGGGCGGATGGTCGGCAGGTCGACGATCAGCGTCTCGAAGCTTTGTATTGTTATGGGTGCGCTCATGAAGCTATCCGGCTGTGGGTTGGGCGTGCAGCAAGATTGACCCTGCGGGGCCGGCCGGTCCAATATTGATTAAGTCTCGCTCCATACCCAGGAGGTATCGTGGAACTGCGACATTTGCGTTATTACCGGGTCGTCGCGCAAACCCTCAACTTCACCCGCGCTGCCGAACAGCTGAACATCGCCCAGCCGCCGCTGAGCCGGCAGATCCAGCAGCTGGAAGACGAACTGGGTGTCGAGCTGCTGGAACGCAGCCGCCCGCTGCGCCTCACCGAAGCCGGGCGTTTCTTCTATGAACACTCCTCGCAACTGCTGGAGCAGCTCAAGCGTATCAGTGACGATACCCGCCGGGTTGCCAACGGCAGCAAGCGCTGGCTGGGCATCGGCTTCGCGCCGTCGACCCTGTATGGCCAGCTGCCGGAGCTGATCCGCCGCCTGCGTGGCTTCGGTGACGTGGAGCTGGGGCTGTCGGAGCTGATTACCCTGCAACAGGTGGAAGCATTGAAGAGCGGGCGTATCGACATTGGCTTCGGGCGCATGCTGTTCGATGACCCGGCCATCACCCAGGAGGTGCTGCGCGAAGACCCGCTGGTGGCCGCCCTGCCTGCCGGCCACCCGCTGCTGGCCGGCCCGGTGAGCCTGCAACGACTGGCCCAGGAGCCCTTCGTGCTGTACCCCGGCAACCCGCGCCCCAGCTACGCCGATCATGTGCTGGGGATGTTCAGCCGCCAGGGCCTGAGCATCCATGTGGCGCAGATGGCCAACGAACTGCAGACCGCCATCGGCCTGGTCGCCGCCGGCATCGGCATCACCCTGGTACCCGCTTCGGTGCAACGCCTGCACCGCGACGACATCGGCTACACCGAACTGCTCGACAGCCACGCCACCTCGCCCATCGTCATCAGCTACCGCCAGGGCGACAGCTCGGAACTGCTGCGCCAGTGCCTGCGCGAGGTGCGGGAGATGTAAAAAAGCCAAAGCCCTTTCAAATCAGAGCGGCTTCATGTTGGCTAAAGCCGGTTTCGGTTTGCAGCAACGGCGTTCAGCCGCGAAAGCATCCCGGCTGAAGCCGGTCCCACCACGTGCCCACGCATCAGAGACAGCCACACCCACCGAAACCGGGCCCTCGTCACAGCGTCCACTTCAGCGAGACCATCACGTTGCGCGGGTCGCCGTACACGCCGCTGCCCGAACCCGTTGGAATGCCCTGCCAGTACTTCTCGTCGAACAGGTTGTTGAGGTTGACCCGCGCATCCCAGTGTTCGTCGAAGCGGTAGCCGGCCATCAGGCCGACCACGGCGTAGGCATCCTGGGTGGCGTAGCCGCTGCCCACGCGGTTGAAGGTTTCGCTTTGCGCGAACACATCGGCACCCACGCGCCATTTCTCCAGGCTGCCGCTCAGGTGGTAGCTGGTGGCGGCCTTGAACAGGTGCTTGGGCTGGTTGGGCGCGAACAGGCGGCCCTCGTTGCGCAGGTTGGCGTCCTTGACGTACTGGCTGAGCACGTAGGTGTAGGAGGCGCTGAATTGCCAGTCGGGACTCAGTGCGCCGCTAAGCTCGGCATCGATGCCACGGCTGCGCACTTCACCGGCGGCCTCGTAGCAGGTGCGGTTCTGCGACAGGCAGGTGGCCGACTGGCTGGTCAGGGCGTAGGCGCGGTTTTCCTGCGTCATGTCGAATACTGCAAGGGACGCGTTCAGGCCGCCGTCGAAGTATTCGCCCTTGATCCCCACCTCGTAGCTCTCGCCGGTCATCGGGTCGAGCACCGAGCCGCTGGCGTTCTGCTCGCTCTGCGGTTTGAAGATCTGCGTGTAGCTGGCGTACACCGAGTAGGTGTCGTTCAGGTCGTAGATCACCCCGGCGTAGGGCGTGACTTCCTGGGTGACCTTGTAGGTATCGCCGCTGACGCGGTTCTCGTAGTCGTACCAGCTCAGGCGGCTGCCCAGAATCACGTGCAACGGGTCGATGGGGTTGAGCCGCGCCGCAGCGTAGACACTCTTCTCGATACTGGTGTTGCGCCCGGCGTAAGGGTTGCGGTTGCCGGACGACGGCTTGGCGATGTGGTGATCGAAGTTGTAAGGGTCGATCGGCGTGCCCTGCCCCCACCAGCCACCAGCCTGGTCGAATTTCTCTTCACGGCGGCTGGCGCCGAACACCAGCTCGTGTTCACGCCCGAGCAGCTGGAACGGCCCGGACAGCGACGCATCCAGGTTGGTCTGGTCATCGGTGTTGAAGTACTGGCCGGAGTACTGCTCCAGGGTCGGACCGTTGTAGCCCAGGTAGCTGGAGAAGGTATCGGCCTCGGCCCAGATCTTCTGCCCCGCCAGCTTGGCGGTCCAGCCGTTGTCGAAACGATGGGTGATGTCGGAGAACAGCGTGTAGTTGTCCTTGTCCCAGTACGACCAGTCGTTGCTCAGGAAGGTCGAGCGCGACAGGTGCAGGTCTTCGCCGTTCGGCCCGCTGGGCAGGCTGCCCCAGTCGGAGGTGTTGTCGTCACGCTGCTTGGACGCACCCAGGGTCCAGGTGGTGGCCTCGGACAGATCGGCCTCGATCACCCCGTAGAACAGCTGGCGCTCGTTTTCGCGCACGTCCTGGAAACTGTTCTTGGTTTCGTAGGCGGTGACCACGCGGCCACGCAGGGTGCCGGCGTCGTTGAGCTTGTTGGCGGCGTCCACTTCCAGGCGGTAGCGGTCCCAGCTGCCGGCACTGGCGGTGACACTGACCTGCGGGGTGGCGGTGGGCCGCTTGCGGACCAGGTTGAGGGTCGCCGCCGGGCTGCCAGCACCGGTCATCAGGCCGGTGGCGCCGCGTACCACCTCGATGCGGTCGTACATCGCCAGGTCGGCCGCAGAAATGGTGTCCTGGGTGAAGCCGCCCACAGTGGTCGGCAGGCCGTCGTACATCAGGTTGTCGATCTTGAAGCCCCGCGACAGATACTCCAGCCGGTCGGAGCCATACTTGCGCAGGGTGATGCCCGGCGCGTACTTGACCAGGTCATTGAGGTCGTTCATGCCCTGGTCTTCGATGCGTTGCCGGGTGATGACGCTGACCGACTGGGGTGTCTCGCGAATCGACAACGGCAGCTTGGTGGCAGTGCTCATCGAACCGGTGGTGTAGGAGCTTGTGCCTTCGGTGGTGGCCGCGTCCAGGCCGGGCTGCTCGGCATTGATGTTGAGGGTGTCGAGGGTCAGGCTCCCCGCAGAGCCTTGGGACGCAGCAATGACCCAGGCGGGCGCACTCAGGGCGATCACACCCGCCAGGGCGGGAAAGACAAGACGAGACATCGGAAAGATTCCTGCAAGAGCATGAAGGACTGCGGCCTGGGCGGGGTCGGATCAGAAGCCCTAGTGCCGGAACACCGGACGCAGCGTTCGGAGGGGCAGGAATCTATCACCAATCAATATCGCTAATGGCAATGATTTTTACTTGCATAACTGTTTGTGCAGTGCAGGACACTCGCTTTGTGCCCGCGCCAGAGCCGTCGCTTCGCTGCGAGGCACGAAATGCGAGGGCTGCGCTGGCCTTAGGCACAGCTCGCTTCGCATCAAATTGAAACATATTCGTCGATCGACACAGGCCTGGCGCAGCCCTCAGACCACGCTGTCGCGCTGCAGCGAGCTGGTGCCCAGCACGCCCGCCCCCGCCAGGCGCGCCACCAGTTGGGCGCGTGCTGCGCCGCCGCCGGCTCGCACGTAGTCCAGCTCGGCGGCGGTGATCAACACCACCGGCACCAATGTCACCGGCGACAGCGGCATATCCTCCAGCCGGGTCGGGAAATCCGGCCCCGGACCACCCAGCAATACACCGATGCAGTCGTCAGCGCTGACGAAACGGGTCGGTACTTGCGCGGCGATGCTGCGCGACTGGCTGACCCCGGGCAGCTCCAGCGACAGCACGCCGTACTGCGCCAGCTGATGGGTAATACCGCCAGCATCCGCCACGGTACTGGCCACGTGTTCGAGCAGCTCGAAGGCCCAACTGCCCTTCAGGGCATCCACCTGCCCGGCTTCGCCGCGCATCGTCTCGGGCAGGTCCGACGTCTCCAGGAACAGTTCCATTTCGAAACCGTTGCCCATGCCTTCCACACCGTCGAACGGATCAGAGAGACCATCGGTGGCCAGCAGCAGCGATTCGCCCCGGCGCACCACCCGATACGCCTGGCGGGTGCTCGGCCACTGCGCGCCACCACTGAGCCCGGGGCTGATCAGGTAGGTCAGCACATCGCTTTCCAGTTGCCCCACCGAACGCCAGTGGCGATCCATACGCTCATGACCGGCCTGACGCACTGCCTGTTGCAGCGTTTCGGCATCCTGGGAAGCGTCATTGGCCAAATCCGTGGCCGCTGGCGACGGAGCTGGAGATTTCGTGCGGGAAAACAGGCGGGAGAGAAATTTCATGCATGACCTGGCTGGAAGCTGGAACGACCTGTCCACTGAGACGCTACAACGCCGCTATTGTTCAGATTGCCAGTGCCTGAAAACAGCGGCCTGGTAAACCTGCACGCCCAGCAATAAATACTCAAATAACATAATCAGACAGATATTTGATTTGTTATTTGAATATTAAAATATTCCAAAAAAGAATTTTTCCACTCTTTTTCATAACTATAAGATCAGCCTCGACTTCACCTTCGCTTGACCGGCCGCCTCCCGGATAGCGGCGTCACCCGAGCGACCCACCACCACCCGCCTCGCTCCAGAACCCACCGACAAGCGCCGCCTGCCTGCCACCGGCAGCGACGCTCGAGCCCAACTGCCAAGCCCGCCGCAAGCGGATTGGCCACTGCCGTGATCTGGAACCACCCATGACCCTGACCGCCACCAAGCTGCACCGCTCTGCCCTGTCTATCCCCCAGACCAGCACCTTGTCGAGCCTGACCCTGGCCTGCCTGCTGGCCCCCGGCGCCTGGGCCGACACCCAGGATGACACCCGCCTGGAAACCGTGACGGTGATCTCTACCGGCGTACGCGGCGCCCAGCGCACCGTGGCTGACAGCCCGACGCCCATCGACATTATCAACAGCGAACAACTGCTCAAGACCGGTCGCGCCGAGCTGTCGGAGGCCATCTCCAAGCTGCTGCCATCGTTCAACTTCGGCGCCAACACTTCGGGCTTCCAGTCCACCACCCGGCCCCTGACCAACCGAGGTCTGGGGCCGGCCTATACCCTGGTGCTGGTCAACGGCAAGCGCCGCCACAACGGCGCCATGCCCGCCGGCGGTAACATCGACACCAGTGGCGCCAACGCGGTGGACCTCGACCTGATTCCGATCAGCGCCGTGGAGCGCATCGAGGTGCTCAAGGACAGCGCAGCAGCGCAGTACGGCTCCGACGCCGTGGCCGGAGTGATCAACGTGATTCTCAAATCGTCGGCCAGCGGCGGGCATCTGGAAACCAGCTACGGCCGCCTGGGCGACGGCCAGGGTGAGAACATCAAGTTTGCGGGCGACAAAGGCCTGTCGCTCGGCGACGGTGGCTTCCTGCATGTCTCGGCGGACGCGCGCAAGCGCAACCAGACGTTCGTCTACGACAAGGCCGACGCCAACTACCGGGGCTATGCCCCCGGCGACCCGCGCCAGGATAGCTGGGACCATCGCGCACTGAAGAACGGCGACCCCGACCTGGAAGCGTTCAACCTGGGCTACAACGCCGAACTGCCACTCACCGACAGCACCCGCGTGTATTCCTACGCCACCTATGGCGAACGCGACGCGACCATCTACAACAACAAGCGCCTGGCCTACAGCACCGCCTCGATTCCCGAGCTGTACCCGGACGGCTACGACCCGCTGAACAACATCAAGGACACCGACTGGCAGTGGCTGCTCGGCGGCAAGGGCGAATGGGGTGCCTGGAACTGGGACCTCTCGACCACCTACGGGCGCAACCGCAACCACCATTCCAGCGACCTGACCATCAACCCCACCTACGGGCCGGCCTCGCCCACCTCGTTCGGCGACCTGGCGACCCTGCAGTTCGACCAATGGGTCAACAACCTCGACGTCACCCGGCACTTCGACAGCCTGCCGCTGCTGCCCTTCGCGGTGCAGGTGTCCGCCGGCCTGGAGCACCGCTGGGAACGCTTCCAGACCTTCGCCGGCTCAGCCGACGCCTACAGCGTGGGCAGCTACACCTACCCGCAGCTGCTCGCCGATGGCAGCCGCAACCCGCTCTATGACCTGAGCGTGCGCAGCGGCTTGAACGGCGGGCCGAGCCGCGGCGCCCAGGCGGCGCTGGTAATTCGCCCAGAAGACGAAGCCGACCTGGAGCGCAACAACTACGCCGCCTACCTGGACTTCGCCCTCAACCCCACCGAGCGCTGGTACATCGGCCTGGCCGGGCGCGTGGAGCACTACGACGACATCCAGAAGAACACCTTCGCGCTCAAGCTCAACTCGCGCTACGAGCTGACCGACACCCTGGCCGTGCGCGGCACCCTGGGCACCGGTTTTCGCGCCCCGTCGTTGACCCAGCTGGGCTATTCGGTGGCCGACAACCGCACCGGGGTCAACGCCCAGGGCGTGGTGGTGCCGGCGCTGCGCTATACCGCCACCCCCGGCAGCGCGCTGGCCAAGGCCTTCGGCGCCAGCGACCTGGACCCGGAAAAGACCCGCAACCTGGGGTTGGGCCTGACCTGGCAACCGGCGCGGCGCACCAGCGTGACCCTGGACGCCTACGTGGTGGACATCGATGACCGCATCCTGCTGTCGCAGAACATCTATGACACCGGCAACGGCGCGGTGAACGGCATTCTGCGCTCGCTGGGCGTGGCCGAAGGTTCCTGGGTGAGCTACTACACCAATGCCTTCGACACCCGCACCCGTGGCCTCGACCTGGTCTTCGACCACAGCACCCCGCTGGGCGCGTTCGGCGACGTGCGCTGGAGCGCGGCGTTCAACTGGAACAAGACCACCATCGAAGGCAGCCGCAGCACCCCGGCCAACCTCGCCGCCTCCGGCATCGAGGTGATCGGCCACGCTGCCGAGGGCAACCTGGTGGCCGCCTCGCCAAAGACCAAATGGGTACTGGGCGCCAACTGGCGTATCGAGCGCTTCGCGGTCAACCTGCAGACCACCCGCTACGGCAAGGTCGAGACCTGGGCCGACGACGCCCGCGCCGACCGCAGCTTCGACGCCAAGTGGATCACCGACCTGGACATCGCCTACTCGATCACCGACAACCTCACCGCCAGCGTGGGTGGCACCAACATCTTCAACGTCTACCCCGACCGCAACGGCGTGGTCGCCAGCCCTTCCAACGGCGGCCAGGGCATCTACGGCAACCCACCGTTCAGCCCCAACGGCGGCTTCTGGTACACCAAGCTGGCGTATGACTTCTGACGCTGGAGCGGGCTGACTGAAGGACTCAGAGGCTGGTCGGCCCCGGCATCAGGTCATAGGGGTGCTGCCAGCCCGGCAGGCTCTGGATGCGTGCCTTCCAGGCCTGGATATGCGGGAAGTCGTGCATGTCCAGGCCGGTGTCTTCGGGCATGAACACGTAGCCGGCCAGCGACAGGTCAGCGATGGTCAGGCGCTCGCCGACCAGGAACGGCGTCTTGGCCAGGTGGGCATCGACGATCTGGTAGGCCGCCCGCGCACGCTCGCGCAGGAAGCGCGTCACGTCGGTCTCGCCGCTTTTCTGGATGCCGTACATGAACCGCAAGGTGGCGTAGTAGCTGGTGAACTTGTGGTTGTCGAACAGCATCCAGCGCCAGATTTCCTGATTTTCCTCGGGCGTCTGCGCGCCGAACTGGCCGGTGACTTCGGCCAGGTAATCGAGGATCAGCGCGGACTGGCTCAGGCGCTGGCCACGGTGTTCCAGCACCGGTACTTCGCCCTGTTCGTTGACCGTGTCGCGCCAGGCCTGGGTCTTGGTCTCGCCATTGAGAAAGTCGACGAACACCGCTTCCCAGGGCTTCTGAGCCAAGGTCAGGAACAGCGCGACCTTGTAGGCGTTGCCGGAGAGTGCGAAGCAGTGCAGCTTGAATTCGGACATATCGGCCCCTGAGCCTGGCATTGAAAACCTGGGACAGTAGCACGGCGAGATGACGATGGACTAGCAAGCCCAATACTGGTCAGACCGTGGAGCTTGCTCGCGAAGGCGGCGTCAACGTCACAGCCGATTCAGCGACTTTGCCAGTTTTTCGCGAGCAAGCCCGGACCTGCGGGCTTGCCCGGCCATTCAGCCGGAGCGCCTATAGACGCGCGCCGGGCCATTGGTCGATGAGCTGGCCGATCACGCTCTGGGCCAGGCCGATCAGGTGCGAGGTGGCCATGGCCAGGTCGCGAGGCTGACCATGCAGGCCGTCGCCGCACTCGAAGGCTGTAGCGCTGGCGCAACGCAGCAGATCCCAGGCCTGACTGAGCTGCTCTTCGACATTGAGGGGTGGTGGACTGGGGCTGGACTGAGTGGCGGGGACCGGTGGGTCGGGGACGATCTTTTTCATGGCAACTTCCTTCTCGTTTCACAGGAATTGCCAGCCATGCCGCGGCCAAGCGGACAAGGTGGCAACGGTACAAGGGTTGGCCGACCGGAGAGAAGGCATCCGGCACACCCGAAGGTGTCCCTTGTACAGTTGCCATGACGCACGCGCGAACGAATCTCGTCCACGACGACAAGCGACTGCATCCTTTCTCTGACTGGGCGGCCAAGCCCTGCCGCTGTTTCCAGCGACGGCAGGCAGCCTAGAGAGCGAATCGGGCAGGCGCAAGCGGCCGGGATTTTCTAGGAAATTTCACTCAAGGAAAAGGGAGGCGTCTTGCAATCAGGCCACGGTCTCGGTGATCAGATCAATCCAGAAGCCGCCCTCTCGGCCCCTTCAGGACGGAACGCTGTAAACCCAGTTTGCAACCAGCACGATGAATGCGATCAATCAAACCGAATGCTTCGGCAGCGGCGTACTTGCACGCAGACTGGGCATCCCGATAGAACGCATTCGAATGAATGGAACTTGCAGAAACCGGCGCTCCTGATCGGGCTACCAGCAATTCACACAACACGCCATGCGGATGTTGAGTCAGACAAACTTCTACAACATGATCGCGGTAGTTAAAACTATACGCCCAGGGCTGAATTTTCATCGCCAGAATTCCTCCTACAACAACAGACGCGCCACTTCATCGACATCTACAAGTTTCATCTCAGCCGAACTGTGTAAATGAATAAAAGCCTATAGGTAGCGAATCCCAGCCCAACTGATATAGCCCAAGAGAACACAAAGCGGACACCTGCGGCATCTGATATTGAT
This sequence comes from uncultured Pseudomonas sp., assembly GCF_913777995.1. Lineage (GTDB taxonomy): Bacteria > Pseudomonadota > Gammaproteobacteria > Pseudomonadales > Pseudomonadaceae > Aquipseudomonas. Next base: position 11,996 of record NZ_CAJYVE010000021.1, read on the forward strand.
GCCAATTCATTCGAGGGGGATGGGAGGACTGCTAACACCCCCATCTGATGGTCACGCAACAGCCTTTCGGGAAAGCTGCGCGTTATTTGTCATCGCTGCCACGACCTCCGCCATGGCTGTGCTGCCCGCCGACGCGACCCGCCTCGGAAGCCTTTTCCCGATCATTGGCGAAATTACCCCCGGAATTCTGCCCGCCCTTGCGGCCGGCCTCAGCCGCCCGCTCAGGATCATTGGCGAAGTTGCCGCCAGAATTCTGCCCGCCTTTCTTTCCGGCTTCTGAGGCTTTTTCCCGGTCATTGGCGAAGTTTCCAGCATTGCCTTGATTTTCACGATCATCTTGATTGCGAGCCATGATGTATTCCTCGTTACGATCACACAGGACATTCTGTGTTCAGCTGTGACACAGCTTCCGAACAAGTACTTCAAATAAATGGCCCGCGTCGGACCAGCGGTATCACGAAGCATGTTAATAGCCAATTCACACCCAATAGCCATCTCGCGCATTGGCTATGGTTATTATCTTGCCTGTAACTCTCACCTTACACCGCTTATCTGCAAACCCCATGTATCAACTAACCATTGTTGCCTTCACGAAACTAACCTCCCGCATTGCTTAACGCACAGGTGGTTTATGTCTTCCATGGGGCTTTGCGGTTCAGCCTCCACCAGGTTCTCTCCAGATACAGCGGCGAACCGAATATTCAGAAACGTCATTCTGTTCAGCATCGAGTATCACGAGCATCTGAACTTGCACGCGCACAACGTCTGAACACCCCAATCTGCATGTGCGCGGCGGCACGAGCCCGCCTCGTCATGCCTCGGGCGCCCTGCCAACAACCACCCATCATCGACGCAACGCTCGCCTTCAAGCGCCGCTTGAAGATGTCCATTTATTAGAAATTTAAAGACGTTCGATGATTTTAAACCCCCAATCGCCACAAAATCAGATAGCCATGAGCCATGAGACCGCTCATCGCAGATTCTCGCAAATAGAACGAACGGGGCCCCACTCAACCTGTTTAACCTTTGTGTAGGGCGTATCACGCTCTGCCCAATCTTCGCGACAGCATCGAGGAATACAGCATGGCCAAATCAGCACGCACCACCGTCGACGATCTGTTCATTCACGAGCTTTCAGACGTCTACAGCGCGGAAAAGCAGATCACCAAAGCCTTGCCAAGACTGGCACGCGCCGCCACCAACCCGCTGCTCAAGGAAGCGTTCGAAGCGCACCTGGAAGAAACCCAGGGGCAGATCGAGCGCATCGACCAACTGGTCGAGAACGCCGGGCTGAAGCTCAAGCGCATGAAGTGTGCGGCCATGGAGGGCCTGGTGGAGGAAAGCAAGGAACTGCTCGACGAAATCGAAAAAGGCGAAGTACTGGACGCTGCCTTGATCGGCGCGGCGCAAAAGGTCGAGCACTACGAAATTGCCAGTTACGGCACCTTGATCGCCATGGCCAATCAACTGGGCATGAAAGACGCGACCAAGTTGCTCAAGGAAACCCTCGCCGAAGAAAAAGGCGCTGACGAGAAGTTGACCGCAATCGCCGAGCAAGGCGGCAACCAGGCCGCCACCCTGGCGAACCAGGAAAAATAACGATGACGAGGTAGATCATGTTTATCCATAACAAGCGTCTGCAATACACCGTTCGCGTGGCCAACCCCAACCCTGGCCTGGCCAACCTGCTGCTGGAGCAATTCGGCGGCCCACAGGGCGAGCTGGCCGCCGCCGCCCGCTATTTCACCCAAGGCCTGAGCGAAGAAGATGCCGGGCGCAAAGACCTGCTGCTGGACATCGCCACCGAAGAGCTGAGCCACTTGGAGGTGATCGGCTCGATCATCGTCATGCTCAACCGCGGCGCCAAAGGCCGCATGGCCGAAGGCGTCGAGCAGGAAGGCGAGCTGTATCGCTCACTCACCGGCGCAGGCAATGACTCGCACGTGACCAGCCTGCTGTATGGCGGTGGCGCGCCACTGGTCAACTCGGCAGGCGTGCCCTGGACCGCCGCCTATGTCGACACCATCGGCGAGCCGACGGCGGATTTTCGTTCCAACATCGCCGCCGAAGCGCGGGCCAAGATCGTCTACGAACGCCTGATGAACGTGACCGACGACCCCGGTATCAAGGACGCCCTGGGTTTTCTCATGACCCGGGAAATCGCCCACCAGCTGTCTTTCGAGAAAGCGCTGCATGCCATTCAGCCCAATTTCCCGCAAGGCAAGTTGCCGGGTGACCCGCAGTTCACCCGCAAGTACTTCAACCTCTCCCAGGGCGAACCCAGCGTGCGTGGGCCATGGAACGGCGACGAGTTCGAGTACGTCGAGGATCCGCAGCCAGCCGTGGATGGCGGCGACGGCCTGGCGAGCGTCACGCTGTCGGCCGAAGAGGAAACCACACTGGCCAACATGAAGCGGCGCACCGAATCAGACCCTGACAGCATGCCCATCACCGGCGCAGAAATGGGCTCGGGCCTGGCCCAGGGCAAAGCCGCGGAACAACCTTGATGAGGAGCGTCGACATGCAGACCCTACCCCACGAAACCGAGCTGGGCGCGCAACTGATACAGCGCTTCGGCGAGTCGTTCAACCATTACAGCGCCGAAGCCCATGGCTTGAGGTCGGCCTTCAAGGCCCGCCAGATGGTCAAGGCATTCAGCGCGATGAAGCCCAAGCTTCGACGAGCATGACCCGCTACTGAAACGCGCAAGACATTGCCCGCAGCAATGCGGGCTTTTTTAACGCCATGCATTGGACGCCCATCTGTCACGTTGGCTGAACTTCCCTTAACGGGCCTTTCCATTGAACGACCACTTGACGACCGTCAGGAGCCATCGTGTCCACTTCATTACCGGCGAAAGACAGAATCACCTTGTTCGAGCTGTTACTGGAACAGTTTCGCGGGATGGAAGGCGAACTGCCGTCCGCGACCGCCTACCTCGTCAACGCCGCGATGGATCGACAAGCTGAACGCAGAAGGACCATTACCCAGATCGCAAGGGAGAAAATCGAGAATGCCGAAATCCTGGCCGCCATCCTCGTGCACCTGGCCAGGAGGCGCCGCGGGCGCTTCTCGCGCAACCCGCCGCCAGACGAACTCCACCAGTTGCTGCACAGCCGCAGCATCAAGACCGACTGCTTCGAGATCGCCAAAGCCTTCGCCCGCCGGGTCGAGGCAATCGAAGCGGGCCAACAGGCGCTGTACCCCTTCCCTCGTGACCCACACCACTACCTGAAGCGCTACATCGAACTGGAAGACCGCCAGATCGACGTGTACTCGCAATTGATCTACCTGGCGAAAAGCCGCTCCATCGTCGACGCGCTGCAAGAGGCGCAGCGCAGGCAGCAGGTTCATCGCGAGCAGATTGCTGAATTGCTGCAGCGGGTGACTGACGATGAGGGGTTTTCGTGACGGGTGGGTGGTTGTTTGGTTGGTCTAGGCTGGCTGCGGTGCAAGTCAGTTTGGGGGTATGCGATCCACAAAACCCACCTGCCCAACAATGGGCTAACGGTTTACCGTGGCATTTCTGGCGAGCAGTTCCACGGCAGCAGGGCTTCATAGTCTACTACTGACGAGGCGTGCGGCAGCCGCTCCAGTACGTGGCGCAGCCACGTATAAGGCTCCTGGCCGTTGACCTTGGCGGTCTCGACCAGGCTGTAGATCTTCGCGCTGGCATTCGCGCCATTGACGGTGTCGCTGAACAGCCAGGCCTTGCGCCCGATGACAAACGGTTTGATCGCTCTTTCGGCCGCATTGTTGTCGATGGGCAAGTAACCCGCTTCGACATAGCGTTCCAGCCGGCTCCAGTTATTCGCCAGATAATGCACTGCCTTACCCAACGCACTCTGTGCTGTCACCTGAGGCAGGGTTTTATCCAGCCAGCTTTTCAGTTGGGCCAGGATCGGCAGGCTCTGTTCCTGACGACCGATAAACCGTTGTTCATCGCTGACGTCCTTGAGCTCGCGTTCGATGCCGTACAGCTTGTTGATCATCGTCAGCGCGACATCGGCCCTTCCGGTTTTACCCTTGGGCTGCACTTTTTGCGCGTCCACGAACTTGCGTCGTGCATGGGCCATGCACGCCAGACGCTCCACACCTGGCTGCAACGCCAACGCGTTATAGCCGGCGTAATCGTCGGTCATGACATAACCGCGATAACTTTCCAGCAAGCGCAACGGCACTTCCTGCGCACGGCTGGACGTGTAATCAAATAGCACGACTTTTCGATCCGGCGGGCCGCTGGCTTGCACCCACATCCAAGATTGACTGGTCGGGTCTCGATCCGGCTCTTTCAACACCTGGACGCGGGTTTCATCGCAGTGGATGACCGGACTTTCCAGCAGTCGGTCACGCATCAAATTGATCAGCGGCTGGAAGTGTTCGCTGCACTGGATAATCCAGCAAGCCAGCGTTTGCCGAGGGATATCGATACCGTGGCGACTCAGCACACTTTCAAACCGATGCAGCGGCAAACCGTCGACATACTTGGTGGTGAGCAGCATGGCCAATACGCTCGGGCTGGCCATGCTCTTTTCGATCAGTTGCGCAGGTTTGTCAGCCGTCACGGGGGCTGCTTCGCAGCCCCGGCAACCGTAGACCTTGCGGATATGTTTGATGACGCGGATCTGCATCGGCACGATGTCCAGTTGCTCGCTGGTCTCTTCGCCGATGGCGTGTCTGCGGCAACCGCACGCACAGGTCAGTTCGTGTTCGGGCAGTTCGTGGATGACTTCGATACGCGGCAGATCAGCCGACAGGGGCTTGCGTTTGCCACGGCGAGGTGTCGGTGCAACAACTTCTTCATCAGCGTCACCAACTGAAGGCATCGGCTCGCTTTCAGGCTCATTGAACAAGGCCAGTTGCGGCGTATTGGGCTCAACGGTTTGCTCGGACTTGCGCCCAAACAGACGGTCGCGCAACAGCTTGATCTGTTCTTTCAGGTCGACGATGTGGGTCTGATAAGCCTGGGCCGATTCCTCCTGTCGAGTGAGCGCCTCAAGCAGCAGTTGCTTGAGCAAGACAGGATCATCAGGAAGGTCATCGGGCAGAGAAATCATGGCCCGGATTATACCGGGTCATGCCACGTAGCGCGGGGTCAAAACTCGATGAGGGCGGTTGCGCCAAAGATCAAAACCGTCGAGCAACCAATTCAGTTCCTGAACGCTGAGGACAATCGCCTCTTCCGTGGCATCGGGCGATGTTTTGAACCGCTCGGACTCCAGGCGCTTGAGCCAAAGGCAGAAGCCGTTGCGCTCCCAATACAAGATCTTCACTCGATTGCGGGGCTTGTTGAGGAAGACGAAAAGCACGGGATCGAATACCGCAACTTTTATATCCAGCTCGACCAGCGCAGCAAGGCCGTCGATGGATTTTCGGAAGTCCACGGGCTTGGGGTAGAGATAGACTTTTTCGACTTTGGCGTCGGGTCGCATCATGAGGTGCTGGCTCCGGAGGGAATCGGGAGCACAGCATCCAAGATCATCTGGCCGCTTTGAATGTGGGGTTTGTGGAGCGGTTACGTTAGACCAACCGGCGGGCCGGTGAGGTTGAATGCAAAGGGGTGTTCAAGTCCGTCCTCCTTCTGGGGGTTAAGGATGTGCCATGACTCTCTGGGACTGAACACGTAGATTTGAGTTACAGAAACTCAAAACAAAGCACAAACCCGCCCCCCCCGTAAACTATCACAACACACAGCTCTAGCCCTTATAAATTGGAAGTGAAAAGCCATACAACTGAGAGATCTCAGCATACAGCGCCTGCACTTCCAACATGGTTTTATCCAGCTTATCGGCCGCCAATACTAGTAAGTGCTTTGTCACTGAAAGTCTATTACCTCGCTTATTTTTAACAATAAGCATTAGCAGCTCCTTGTGCTCGCCATCCGCACAGCACTCAGCAATCGCACTAAGAGCTCCCCTCCAAACACCCGAGTCTGTTGCCAACAAGTACTTCCTGAATAGTGGAAGATAGTGCGCTCCACGGATTGCCACCAAAGCAGAAAAAATAGCCGTCTTAACCTTAGCTCCACCAGCATCTACATAACCCTCAAGAGCATCAGCGATCCTTTCATCGCTCTCACCCTTAAGCACACGAGACAACCAGAATACAGTTTCAACCTCACAGCAGCCTGACTTGAGCAAATCCAGCATCACCCTGACATCTTCGCCAGTCGGCTCCCAAGAAGTATTAGCATGAATCCAGCCAATTGCCCACGACAGAGCAAAGTTCACAGCAGGATCCGATGAGAATCGCGACACCAACTCACTACCAAGAACTGGAAAACCTGATAAATCTAGTGTATTGGAATATGCAATCTCTGAAATAAACAAAGCGAGACCCGCTAATCTCCGCCCATCTAAATCAGGAAGCTCAAGAATACGCTGCCTAAAGGCCTCTAGCCGCAAATCTTGCTGCTTAAAGTCGGGAAGGCGCGCTTCTTCCACCATTGAGAACACACCTCCACAAGCATATCTATATTCGCTTCCTCCGTTAAAAAATCCGCTCAGAAGGTGGTCAGAAAAATCTGAACCCCAGCGCGACTTGGCAACACTCAGTGAAACATCAATTAACCTTCCGTCATCCCCCGACAACTTGTATTCCTCCAAAACAACTCCCACATAAGTTTCAAAAACCTCTCGAACAACACTTTCACTAACATTTGGCTCATCAGCCAAACATAGGCACGCCAGCATAGCTCTGGCACGCTGAGAAGAAAAACTTTCGCCTGATTCTTTTCGCAATATTGCTAGAACAGAATCATCAATCAAATCATCATTACTAGCTGCAACGCACAGCCTCAGAGGCTCTCGCCAATTCTCTGCCCCTCCAAACTCATCATTGTCATGATCAAGTTCGAAACCCTCGCTAACCTTTCCAGCCAACGGGCGAACCGCATCTATTTGACTTGAGAATTTAGCACGCCCTCGATAATGCCCCTGCACTATTGCCATACCAGCCAAGTATTCCTGCAGCGTCAAATGGCGAAATTCATATACAGGCACACCTCGTCCATTATACTTAACAAATCCTGTCTGCATCAGCAAGCCTGTACGACGCTCAAGTAGCGCCAAGAAATCCTCAGGGCTATGCTCTCGCAAAGGGTGAACATGAGGAAATTCATCTCTCAACTGTCGTAGAAGTTCAATAGCTTGATCTTCTCTAATTTGTTGAATACCCTCGTCGCACATTGCGTAAGCTAGATACTCCAACTGGGGCAATGCTTCTCTTGGATCGAGTGCTGCATCAATCGCGCTCCTCCAATTCAATAGAACCTCTACCGCTTTTTCATACAGATCAACACGTCTTTGAGGAAGCCTACCAATTTTCCTCTTAATCAGCGCCATTGTTGTCAGAAGCATGGGATTACCAGTCAATCGCTCAATTCGGTCACTTGAATGGATATCCCCAATTAAGCTGTTAGCCGCCTCTAGACACCCTGACCTCTCAGTCAATTCGCACCAACGACGAGCAAACTCATCCTTGTCACTCCGGGTAAGGTCAGCGACCGTCAGGTGCTCAAATCCGCACCCAATTTTGTACCCCATCTCCCGATAACCAACTATTCTGGATGTAATAACAACTGGCGCCTTCGGGATTGCATGATGGATTTTGGATAGTTGCTCAGCAAAGTTTGACCGTGCAGATGGATCAGCAATTTCATCCAACCCATCAACCAATAGTAGTGCCTCCCCTTTCGCCAATTTATCCCTAAGCAATATTTTTAACGGTTCACAGTCATTTTCCGGAATCTCATTTTTTCTAAGACTGTGTAGAAGCATCGAGTCGAGAGTAATCGATGTCGCAGGCAAATCACGACACCTAACCAATATAGGCAACCACGATTCATCTGGCAGGCTTTCGACATCAGGCATGTCTTTCCAGTCGAATTCAGAGTGCGACCTAAGCAAGTAAGCAGTTGCAAGCCATCTCAGCAATGTGCTTTTCCCGGACCCGGGATCCCCAAGCACAACTAACCTTTTAACACCACCAAGCCTTTCGCCCAGCGAAACCAATTTCCGCTCATTGAAGGGAATATCACCCCAAAAGTTCCTCCTTCGCAGACGTTCTATCTCTTCCCACTTGTCTTCGCTAAAATTTTTTACCGATGACACTTGGACCTCCATCCGCAAGGCCACATACAGCCTACGCAACTCTAACTCTCGCGATGCCAAATGGCGATCATCTTCAGGAAGATTGGCCAGATCAATAATATCACATGCTCGCAAGGCCATTTGACGATAGCTTGCTTCCAAGTCATTATCTATCAGCTTTGACTTTCTAGACGCATCGAGCGGATATTGCGAAACAATCGATGCAACTAATCTGTCTAGCGCCGCGTCCGGGTCTCGCCAATAATCCGCAATAGTCTCATCCAACGAGATAGTCTCAACATCTGCATCTTCATCGACTTGCACAACAAATATGCGAACACCAGGCGTCTTCCGAGCAGCCTCAGCAAGCTTTCTAGTCCATCGAGAGCCCAAAGCTGCGGTGGTTCCGCAAATAACTAGAGGCCCACCCTGTCTAAGTAGCTTCGTAGACTGACCCACCACAGACTCTCCAACAAGCAGAGTTCCTTCATGGGTTATGAGATAGCCAGCAGCTCGAAGTGGAACAGCAATATTTTCGGCCAATCGCTCTTCGTTTTTTCCATGTGCAATTAGAATGTTTGTCCTCATTTGATAGCCTTTAGCAAATCAGCTACACCTCGATCCCAATCTGCCATCAAATCTGCGTACTTAACATCGGCAAGGATTGCAGGCACCTCACCGCCGCTCAAACGCGCAGGCAAGACCTTCACTGGCTGCCCGCTCAACTGGCGATGCAATGTCGAGTTCCACTCGCGATCAGTCCACTCTGAGCTTTCCAAGCTGGAATAACACAGCACCAAGTACGACATACTGGATAGGCCAGAGTTAATTCTCTCAACAATAGAATCGCCCACCCCAATTTCCCATTCATCAAACCACACATCGTGCCCTACCTTACTAATAGCTGCCGCCAGTTTCTTGACCTTTTCTGAATCAACCTTCCGATGACACAGGAACACACTTGACATGATTTCTTCCTTGGGCGCGACTACGAAAGCTGTCACTCTACTATCAGTTACCAATCACCACAATCGTAAATTAGCAAACGCGACCCAATCTTGGCCGCTGCCCATGGAAAATCTGTCCAACTGCAAGGGAAGACTCATGAGAGATGCTTGCCACACCTTCGCCGTATACCCCCATCGTGATAACGGCGCCTACGGCAACTACCAAACTCCTAATTACACGACCAACACCTAATTGCGCAGGAGCCTACGAACATACTCGATGAAATATACTCTTCAACAGCCCCAACCTAAAAATAACAGAGCCCAAATAACTTCCTATATCTTTGAGATCAATAAAACCAACGGAAACGGCCAAGCAACTACTCATTACATTGAACAGGGCATCAAATCGCTTTGGCACGCTGCTCCGGCACCGTTCAGTCTTCAAATTTCGCCGTTCTCATCTATACGGCAGTTCACGCACTCAAGGCCTAAGATCCGGATCCGCATCCTGGTTCCCCTGCCCCAGCGGGTCGATGTCATCGGGGTTGCTCGGGTCCTGGCGCTTGTCGATGGCCGGCGCCGGGGCCAGTTGCAGTATCTGGTTGGTGTAGGCCCACATCTTTTGCACCTGCTCGGGGTGGTCGTTCAGGTGGGTGCCATACGAGGGGATGATCTGCCTGATCTTGTCTTGCCACGCCGGGGTGGCAAGGCGTTCCTTGAACACCTTGCCCAGCAGGTCGAGCATGATCGGCGGCGCGGTGGAGGCACCCGGTGAGGCGCCGAGCAGGCCGGCGATGCTGCGGTCGCCGGAGACCACCACTTCGGTGCCGAGCTTGAGCACCCCGCCCTGCTGTTCGTCCTGCTTGATGATCTGCACGCGCTGGCCGGCCTGCCAGAGTCGCCAGTCTTCTTTCTTCGCCGTGGGGAAGTAGGTCTGCAAGGCGGCGAAGCGGTCGTCATCGGACTGCATCACCTGGCCGATCAGGTATTGCACCAGGTCGAACTCACGCACACCGACACGCACCATCGGCCAGGTGTTGTGCACGCTCATGCTGCCGAACAGGTCGAGCAGCGAACCCTCCTTGAGGAACTTGGTGGAAAAAGTTGCGAACGGCCCGAAGAGGATCATGCGCTTGCCGTCCAGCACCCGGGTGTCCAGGTGCGGTACCGACATCGGCGGCGCGCCGGTGGCAGCGATGCCGTAGGCCTTGGCCATGTGCTGGTTGGCGATGGCCGGGTTGTCGGTGACCAGGAACGAGCCACCCACCGGGAAACCAGCATAGGCCTTGGCCTCTTCGATGCCGGATTTCTGCAACAGCGGCAAGGCCGCGCCGCCCGCACCGATGAACAGGAATTTCGCGTCGGTGACGCCACGGCTGCCGTCATCGAGGTTCTTGTATTCCACGTGCCAGGAGCCGTCGTCGTTGCGCGTGATGTCCTGCACCTCGGTGGACAGCCGCAGGTCGAAATTGGGTCGGCTTTGCAGATAGCGAACGTACTGGCGGGTGATCTCACCGAAGTTCACGTCGGTGCCGATGGGCGTCCAGGTCACGGCCAGCTTCTGGTTGGGGTCGCGGCCTTGCATCATCAGCGGCACCCACTGGCGAATCTGCGCCGGGTCCTCGGAGTACTGCATGGGGCGGAACAGCGGGCTGGCCTGCAAGGCCTCGTAGCGCTTCTTGAGGAAGCGGATGTTGTCATCGCCCCACACGAAGCTCATGTGCGGCGTGCTGTTGATGAACGACGGCGGGTTCTGCAGCACGCCCTGGCGCACCTGCCAGGCCAGGAACTGGCGCGTTATCTGGAACGACTCGTTGATCTCCACGGCCTTGGTGATGTCGATGTGGCCGTCCTTCTCCGGGGTGTAGTTCAGCTCGGCCAGTGCCGAATGGCCGGTGCCGGCGTTGTTCCACCCGTTGGAGCTTTCCTCGGCGACCTTGTCCAGGCGCTCGACCATCTCCATCGACCAACCCGGCTCCAGCTCGTTGAGCCACACCGCCAGGGTCGAACTCATGATCCCGCCACCCACCAGCAGCACATCCACCCGCCTGGTTTCCGCGGCCTGCGCGCTGAGCACACCACACGCAATGGCGGTGAGTGCCCATTTCAGCTTGCTTGCGTACTTCATCTCTGCTCCCTCGAGGCCCTGCCCCTTTCTCGCCCATGAGGCGAAGCACGGCACGCGCCGTACACTCGCCTGCGCCTGCCCGTACGAGGCCTCGATAGGCTGGCAGTTCAAGGCACCAGCCGAACGGGCATGTGTGCTTTGGGAGGGTGTCACGGGGCGGCAACGTAGGTGTTGCCGGTATGAGACGGTGGTAAAAGGGGCGGACCAGCAGGCTGGTTGGCGGCAGGCCTCTGGGTGCAGAAAACAGCAGTTGCTCATCTGTAAAAAAATCAGCCAAGGGTAATTTACTGATTGCCAAGTGGCAGCGATGATTGGCAGATGGATATAAACATGATCAGAGTCAAAGCGTTGAGGTCCATCATGGCCGGCGCCACCCAGAAGGATTTCGCGAAGCAGCACGGCCTGGACGCGTCCTATTTGTCCCAGATTCTGAATGGGCATCGGAATATGGGTGAGAAAGCCGCAGCCACCCTGGAAGAAAAAATTGGCTTGCCTTCTGGGACCCTGGTATCGCCCGCCAGCGAATCCGACGTCGATCAGCGGGTCGTTACCCGCTCGACCGCTGCCGAAATAGTCAGGCAGATGTTGATGAAGCACGGCAAGAACCTGACCGCCGATGCCAAGGCGCGCCTGCTGGCTGCCGCCGATGAGACGAGTATTGGCACTGCGGCTTCGACCATTACCTCCGGTCAGGTCGGCGACGAGATCAGCATTGCGCATTACGATGTGCGTGCGGCAATGGGTAGCGGTCAAATTCCGGCCGAATACCCTGAAATGTTGCAGGACGTGAAGGTCAGCCTGCGCCATCTCAGAGATATGGGCCTACGATTCGAAGAGCCCTGGCACCTGAAAATGCTCACGGGATGGGGACAATCCATGGAGCCGACCATCCGTGATCGCGATCCGCTGATCGTGGACGTGACGGTGCGGGAATTCATCGGCGACGGGATTTATCTTCTTACTTGGCACGACATGCTCTATGTCAAACGCCTGCAGGTGGCTGATGCCGAGCACTACGAAATGATCTCGGATAACGCCATGCATAAAGACCGCACGATCAGACGGGAAGAAGTGCATATCCAGGCAAAAGTGTTGTACGTATGGAACGGGCATTTGCTGTAAGCGGTTAGGACGATACAGACGCCTTCCGGTAAAGCACCAACTCTGAAAGCTTTTCGCAGCCCCTGCAAGGATGGCGCCTGCGCACGGGGCTGTAGTACGTCAGGATGTTGTTCCAGTGCCTCTACCCCTTTGACTCGTTGCTCTCTCCGAACACCCCTCACCCATCACGGCTGCGAAAGACGACAGTCGCACAGCCCGTCTCGACTCTCCCCCCCACCCACGACGTTTCTGAATCGCAACCCAGTCCCTGGTTCAGGACCGGACGCCAGCGCTGCGTCGAGCGCCCATTCATCATTTGTGAGATTCGGAACATTCCCGCAATCGCAATGAAATTTAGCATTAGCTATTGATTGATAATTTAGCCTTTGCTAATTTTCCATCTGTCGCAGCGCAACACTGGCTGCGAGGGGCCAAGGCCCGCGACCGGTGATACCGCCAAACAACGAGGAGCCAGCGGCATGGACCGCTGGTTGAAGGCTCTCTCGAAACGGAATTACCACTTCACTGGCTGGCCTTCATGCGAGGGCCAGAGGAAAAACCAAACTGGAGAAACCACATGAACAACTCGATCATTCCCCCAGCAATCGGCCAGGTGTGGCCAGGCCAAGGCGGCATCTACGCTGGCATCGCCCCAGCCCGCAATGGCAATGCCGCCTACCACCTGATCATCGCCGACAGCGATATCGGCAGCTTGGAATGGGGCCCATACGACGATGAGTCGTCAGCCACCAGCCTCATCGATGGGCTGGCCAACACGCAAGCGCTGCTCGAATCTGGCCCCACCCACCCAGCGGCACAGGCGGCAGCCGCCTACGCAGCTGACGGCCATACGGACTTTTACCTGCCAGCTGCCGCCGAGCTTTACGAGGCCTGGCTGAACCTTGACGACCGTCCTTGGGGGTGGACGTGGTCCAGTTCGCAGCGCACGACCAGCAGTGCGCTCTGCCTGAACTTCGCTGATGGCACACAGAGTCTGAGCGGCAAAAGCTATGCACGCTCGGTCCGCCCTGTGCGCAAAGTGCCGATTCAGTAATCGGCAAACGAAGCCTGCCGAGCGGAACGCAGGCAAGCCTGGGACCCAAGGCGACTTGGATCGGTGGAATCGACTTCAGCCGTGAAGCGCTTCACGGCTGAAGCCCTACCCAACGGAGATCACCTCACCGTGAACCGCCCTACGAGCCCCTGCTGCTGCTCGGCCAGGCGGGCCAGTTCGCGGCTGGTGACGGAGGTCTGTTCGGCACCGGCGCTGACCTGAATGACCAGGGCATTGATGTCGTTGACGTTGCGGTGAATCTCTTCGGCCACCTGGCTCTGCTGCTCGGCGGCGGAGGCAACCTGGATGTTGCTGTCGCTGATGGTCGCGATGCCCTCGGCAATTTCTTCCAGCAGCTCGCCGGCGCGCACCACGTTGCTCGCCCCGGCCTGGGCCTTGCCCAGGGTCTCCTGCATCGACACGGCTGCACGGTCGGAGCCGGCCTGCAGGTTGGCGATCATCGCCTGGATGCTGACAGTCGAATCCTGGGTCTTTTTCGCCAGGTTACGCACTTCATCGGCAACCACGGCAAAGCCGCGCCCTTGTTCGCCCGCACGCGCCGCTTCGATGGCGGCGTTCAGCGCCAGCAGGTTGGTCTGCTCGGCCACGCCACGAATCACATCCAGCACCGAGGAGATCGAATCGCTTTCGCCCTTGAGTTCATGGATGATCCGCGCTGTCTGCTCCGCCTGCACTTCCAGCCCCTGGATCAGGCTGATGGTGTTCTCGATTTCGGTCTTGCCCTGCACTGTGCTGGCGTTGACGCGCTGCGACATCTCGGCGGCGTCGGTGGTGCTGCGCGCCACGTCCTTGACCGTGGCGCTCATTTCACTGATGGCCGTGACCATCTGATCGGTGCCCAGGCGCTGCTGCGCCACGTTGTTGCTGGTTTGCAGGGCCACTGCAGAAGACTGCTCGGCCGCCGTGGCCACCTGTGCCGTGGCACTTTCGATCTCGCGGATCACTTCGCTGATCTGCTGCACCATGTTGTCGAGGTTGCGCGAGATCTCGCCAAACTCGTCCTGGCCGGTGTACTGGGTTCTGGCGGTCAGATCACGGGTGGCCAGCGAGATGAGCGTGCGGTTCACGTCGGTCACGGCAATCTTGATGTTGCGAATGATCACCGAGGCCAGCCACAGCACCGCAATCAATATCAGCACCACGGTGGCGACCGCCATGTAGAGGCTGTTTCGGGCCTGGTCGCGCTCGACGGTGGCCAGACCAATCACGGTCTGCCCCAGCTCGGCCTCGACCTGGGCCATCATGTCGATGCGCGTGGTTGCCAGATTGAACCAGTCTTCGGGCTTGATATTCAGCGGCTCGCCCAGCGGTGTATCGAAGCCGAGCTTCTGCAGGCGAGCCACTTCCAAGGAGGCAGGTTGTTGCAGCACCGCATCCAGCTTGGTCTTGAACTCCGCCGGTGCCCAGCGCTGGTAGGCTTCGAAGTAGCCGGAGAACTCGCCCATGTTGCGGCTGAAACGCGACAGCAACGGCGCATCGAAACGGTTCTGGGCGAACGCCAGGCCCAGCAGTACGCGCTCGCGGCCCGCGCGCTCTTTCATGTCGACGAACTGGTTGAGCGAACTCAAGGCGCGCAGGATCTTCGGCTCCTCGATGCTGGTCTCCAGCGAGTAGGAGAAGCCGATGAGGTTCTTGATGAGGTCGGTGAAGCGAGTGCCGGACTCGGTATTGTTGATGGCCAGCGAGTCCACTTTCTGACGCAGTTCGGTCAGGTCATTCATGGCCTGCAGCATCCTGTTCGGTGACGGCAGGTCCTCGGTGGATTGCGCACGCATCGCGCTTACCGCCTTATCCGTTTCCTGGCGCAGGCTTTTCAGCTTGTCCTGCATGGTCTTGCCGCCACTGCCCAGGAATACGCCACTGGCACCGCGCTCGCGCTGGATGGTGGTGACCACGTCACTCAACTTCTGCGCTGCGTTGGTGGCGTTGACGGCGCGATTCATCTCCGTCAGCGTCTGGCGCTTGTCCGCCACAAAGATCCCTGCGAAAGCCAGAAAACCGAGCAGGGGAAGAATCAGGATAAGCAATAACTTGGTACTTAAAGACGCGTTCTTAATCATGGCAGGCTCAATCATTCAAAGGTGGTTAAAGCTACCTCGGGCATACGTTCTATGAAGTTGACGTTTAATAGAGCCGAAGGGGATCAAGGAACTGCCGACCCTGGCAGTAATTTTTTCCATTCATACTGTTTCGGCTGCAAGCGGCTGAGCTTGAACCGTACGTGAAGCCCATCGAGAAACGCCAGCGACGCCCGCGGGCAGCAAGCGACAACTTGCTCCCGCCTGCCCGGTCATGTTTTCCTCGGGCGTTGACCGCTCAAGACTCGCTCGCCATGCATCACGCGCCAGGCTATCCCCAAGAATACCCCGACCACCTGCACACGCATGCCAGGGTCGACCCGCAGCACGCCACCCCACCCAACGGTTTCCGCCCCTTGCAGTTCGAGCGCATGGCCGGCGACACCTTCGAGCAGTTGTGCTGGTGGCTGTTACAGAAGGATCACGCGCTGGTGGGCTGCCAGCGCTTGGGCGACAAGGGCCGGGTGTCACAGCAGGGTATCGACCTGTTCGCCTTCGACCGCTGGCAACCCGAACGCCTGCTGGTGTTCGAGTGCAAGTGCCGGGGCCGCTTCGGGCCCAGCGACCTGAACAGGACCGTAGCGCGGTTTCTCGCTGGCGAGTGGGCGGAGGTGGCCGGCCGCTTCACCCTGATCCTCGCCCAGTCGGGTATCGGCGCCCTCGATACGGCCTGGGTCAAGGCCCGCGCAGCCCTGGCGGCCCGCGGCATCGAGGCGGACCTGTGGACCGCCGAACACCTCACCGAACGCCTCAAGGACGCACCGGATGTACTGACACGGTTCTTTTCCGGGGTGGATATCGAGCTGTATTGCAACCAGTGGCAGCAGAGAGTCGCGCTCGATGAACGCTTGCTCAAGGCCCACGCCGACCCTCGCCGAGCAGTATCCGGCCCAGCCCAGGCGTTCCTCGCCAGCGGGGTAATGGACGATGCAGCCCTGACGCGCCGCTACGTCGAAGGCCGGCACTGGCACCTGCGCCAACCCTGGATCGATATTTCCGGACTGTTGCCGACGGCCCAGGACTATCCCGGCTCGGCCCTGGTAACCCTGCGCATGCCCGACACCGCCGGGGTGATGGTCAGCCTCGACCACCGCTGGCTGCTGCAGCATTTTCTGGGCAATGACGGCGAGCCGCTGTCGCCACAGGCCCGGCCGTTCTTCCAGGGCGTTGCCAGCCTGCCGGGCGCCGACCACATCATCGACCTGAAGAACTGCCGATTTTTCATGCCCGCCGAAGGTGCCCAGGCCGTAGCCCGTGCCGCCGATGAGTTCTCCCGGGCCTATCTGCACAGCCTGCGCGAGGTGGACAGGCAGTGGCAGGCCGAAGGCTTTCCGCTGGTCAGATGGCTGGGCGTGCGGGTGGCGCTGTGCAAGGTCGGATTGGATACCTGGCGACAAATACTGGGTTTCGCCAACGCCCATGACACCGAAAAAGGCGACTCGCCCTGGCATCTCTTTCATGCGGCCACCAACCGGCTGATGCCGACCAGCCGCAGCGGTTACCACGGCGTGTTCTACGGGGCGCAGGTAGCGGGCCTGTGTCATGGCGGGGAAATAGCGATTCTCTGGGAGCCCAACCCTGACCGCCATCGTCCTGCCGACCGCAGCGGCTGGTCATGCCGAGAATCCCATGATTGGCTGGTGAATGACCTGCTGCCGGCCGTAGGCCGCTGGCAGGCCCGGCGGATCGCCGGATACTGGCGCAACTGGTTGCGCCCCTGGCGTACACATCGGGCCATGCAGGCGGCACGCGAGCACTGGCGCCGCGCTGACATTTACACCGATCTGCGTCGCCAGCCGTTACTGGAGGCGAGTCACTTCCGCAGCATAGGGCTGCGCGAGTTATTGCAGACGCTGCAAAGCTTCCACATCGCTGCATCCAGCAACAGGGCCTGGTTCACCGCCCAACAAAAAGCCGGACTCTACGAAGCCCTTGCCCTGCTGCTGCAAGGCGAACGCGGTTACCTCGGCTACCTGTGCGGCAACCTTGGCGTGCAGCCCAGCTGTACCAATCACGCCGACCTGCGCCAGGCGGTCGAAACGCTGCGCCAGCGAACCCTTGCCGAAGATTCCGAGGTCAATATCGACTACACCTTCAGGGCCATGCTCGAAGCGCTCGGCGATGACGAAAGCTGGCTGAGCCCGAGCATGCGGGAGCGACTGTTCGAATTACTGACACCCTTCATGGCCGCCCATGACCGGCAACTGTTGATCGCACGGCACACTGAGTACTTGTAGCGGCCGGGGCGTCAGGCCAGCAATTCACTGATCCAGCGCGCCTCACGGCTGATTTCCTCGCGCTTGGCCTCGGCCACCGCCTGGCGTGCATGGGCGAAGTTGTGCAGGGTCTGCTGGCGCTGGCGCAGCACGCGCTGCCACTTGGTGATGAACGCCGGGGTACGGGCCTGCAGTTGCAGCGGGCCGAAGTACAGCTCGCGGGGGCTGTAGCTGACCGGGCCGCTGGCCTCGGCGACGATGATCTCGTAATCGTAGCGGTGCTCGCGCAGCACTTCTTCCTCGACGATGCGGTAGCCGTTGTCCATCAGCCACTGGCGCAGCGGCTGCTCGCCGCCGTTGGGCTGCATGATCAGCCGTTCGCGGCCAGTCAGGCGCTGGCGGCCGGCGGCGAGGATGTCGCGAATGGTCTCGCCGCCCATGCCGCACAGGCTGATGGCGGTGATGTCATCCTCAGGCGCGATGGCGGCCAGGCCGTTGGCCAGGCGTACCTCTATCCGCGCCTGCAGTTCGTGCTCCTCGACACACTGGCGGGCGGCCTGGCACGGCATGGCGGCGGCATCGCCAGCGATGGCCGCCAGCACCTGCCCGCGCGCCACCAGGGCCACCGGCAGTTGCGCATGGTCCGAGCCGATGTCGGCCAGGCGCGCACCGGCAGGCACGTGGGCGGCCACGCGCTCCAGGCGTTGGGATAGTGTCGGTTGCTTCAACGGGCGCCCCTTCTGAACATGAGGTTCGTTCCGCACGCACGACCGGCGACTGGAACGGGGCGCGACTCTAGCGGGGTGCGGCAGGGATTTCAAATCGACTGGAGCAACTGCGCCACGTCGCACACCTGCGCGTAATCCATCGCCAGGTTGCTCAGCGACAGCGCATGCACATCCTCAGCACTCCACAGCCGACCATCCAGGCCGGTCTGGTCGAAGGTGTAGCAGGCATCGGCGGCCACCCGCACGTCAAAGCCCAGGCAGCCGGCGGCGCGCGCCGTGGCTTCCACCGAGTTGTTGGTAATCACCCCGCCGATCACCAGCTGGCGGATGCCACGGGCGTGCAGCCAGCGCTCCAGGCCGCTGGCGGCGAAGGCATCCGGCACGTTCTTCTCGACCACATGCTCGTGGTCCAGCGGCGCCAGGGCCGGCTGGAACTCGCAGCCCGGCTGGCCCGGCCAGAACACCGAGCCGGGCGTACGGGAGATGTGCCGCACATGCACCACGGGGCGTTGCGAAGCGCGCCAGGCGCTCAGCAATTGCAACAGGCGTTGCTCGGCATCGGGGTTGTTGCGCCGGCCCAGGCGCGGCTCGTTCATGCCCTGCTGCATGTCGATGAGCAACAGGGCGGCGTTGGGGTGCAGGCTTTCGGGGGGCATATGCGCAGTTACCTGGCAGGAAGGACGAACGCCAGTGTGACCAATCCATAGCTGGGGGCACAATCCCGTTTCACGGTAGATGAATGGACTTTGCCAGCGTCTTCGCCAGCAAGCTCCAACAAAAGCCAACGTTGGTCAATTAGACCGTTGGAGCGAGCTTGCTCGCGATGGCCGCGTCAGGTTCACAGCAAATGCATGGATTTTGCTGACCTGTTCGCGAGCAAGCTCGCTCAACAAATGCCAACGAGCGCTTGACCGCACTGTATTGGCTTTAGCACCAACGCTGGTCAGTCAGATCGGGTAGCGGCTTCAGCCGCGAAGCAACCGCCTGTTCACAACAGATACAGTGAATTTCCTGGCGCTTTCGCGGCTGAAGCCGCTCCCACCGAGTCAGGCACTGACCTTGAACATCGCCACCTTGTCGGTCAGGCGGCTGGCCAGTTGGGCCAGTTCGCCGCTGGCCGAAGCCACCTGCGAGGAGCCGGTGGCGGTGTGCACGGTCAGTTCGTGGATGCGCCCGATGTTCTTCGCCACGTCTTCGGCCACGGCGTTCTGCTGCACGGCGGCGCTGGCGATGCGGGCGTTCATGTCGTTGATCGCGCCGACCTGCTGGTTGACCTTCTCCAATGCACTCTGCGCGTTGCGGGTCTGGGCCACGGTGCGTTCGGCCAGGTCGCGGCTGTCGCGCATGTTCTGCGCAGCGGCTTCGGTGCCGCTCTGCAGGTTGCTGATCATCTCGCGGATTTCCTGGGTGGACTCCTGGGTGCGGTTGGCCAGCGAGCGCACTTCGTCGGCTACCACGGCGAAGCCACGACCATATTCACCGGCGCGTGCGGCCTCGATGGCGGCGTTCAGCGCCAGGAGGTTGGTCTGCGCGGCGATGGAATTGATCACCTCGATCACCGTCTCGATCTGCTCGCTGTCGCGAGACACCTTTTCCACGGTGTCGGTGGTCTGGGTCAGGGTCACCGCCAGCGCTTCGATGGCCTGTGAGGTGTCGGTCACCAGGCGGTTGCCGCTGTTCACTTCGCCGTCGGCCTGCTCGGTGGCGCTGGCGGCTTGCAAGGCGTAACCGGACACCTCACTGACGCTGGCAGCCATCTGCGTAATGGCGGTGGCGACCTGTTGGGCCTCCTGGCTCTGGCGGCTGATGTGCGCATTGTTCTGCGACGAGGTGGCGGTCAGTTGCGCCGAGGCATGGCTCACTTCATGGGCCGCCGCGCGCACCTGGGTGATGGTTTCGGACAATTGCGCGAGCGCCGACTTGAGCACGCCCATGACACTGGCCGGGTAGCGGGTTTCCAGACGCTGCTGCAGGTCGCCAGCTGCCAGGCGCTCGATGGCCTGCGCCACTTCGGTGGGCTCGGCGCCGAGCGTGGAAGTGACGAAGCGGATGATCTGCCGTGCCAGCAGAATGCTCAGCAGCAAGGCGATGCCGGTGGCCACCAGCATCAGGCCACGGAACGAACTGGCGGTGCTCTGTACGTCGTTGAGCTGGCCCTTGATGGCGGCTTCCTCGTGGTCGATGAGCGCGTTGATGCGCTTGAGCCATTCGCTGTACAGCGCCGAGGTCTGCTGCAGCAGCAGAGCCTGGCTGCCGGCGATGTCACCCGCCTGGCGCAGGGCGAGAACACGTCTGGAAGAGTCGAGGGTCTGCCGCTCGATGTCCTTGATCGCCGCCAGCAGCCCGCGCTCCTCGGGGGTCACGTCGCGGGCATTGAACAACTGGTCCATGAGCGCAGCCGACTGGGTGTAGTCGTTCTCCAGACGGGTCATCTCCCCCAGATGGCCACTGAGCGCCGCCGGGTTGTCGACCAGTACCGCGTCGCGAATGGCGATGGCACGGTTGTGCACGCTGCCCCGGAAATCGATGGCATAGCGTTGCACCTTGGCGGCGTTGTCGTTGACGTGTGCCAGGGTGGTGTCGATGTAGGCCACACGCTGGATACCCACCGCGGTGATCAGCACCAGCAGTGAGACGATGGCCGCAAAGCCCAGGCCAATACGCATTGAGAGGGAGATCGGTTTTTTCATCGCCAGGCTCGCCAAGGTCGGAAGGACATCTTCAATATCAAAGTGATATCGAACTTGGCGCCGACGATAGCCGAAGGCGTCAGAAATTCCCAATCATCAATCGCAGGGGTGCCGATAGAAATCGCCAATCCTTGCCACCTCTGACGCCGCGCAGCCGCTGTGGCCCGAACGCTTGGAGGAAAATATTTTCAAAATGTGTCGTTATAGTATTTGATTTGTATTTGCGATTAATTAGCATTCGCCACCTCAAAAACAACGAGTCACACGTCCATGGCAAAGCGCTCCATCGCCCCGGCATCGCTGTCGATGCTGCTGGTCATTCCTGCTGTCCACGCCGATACCGGCGCCCCCCTTACCCTGCCGGCCACCTCGGTCAACAGTGATTACGAACAACAGAGCTACAAGGCCGCAGAGAACCGCAGCGCGATGAAGATCGACGCCGCCCAGCGCGACATCCCGCAGACGGTCAACGTGGTGCCGGAGAGCGTCATCAAGGACCAGGGTGCGCAGTCCATGGAAGATGTGCTGAAGAACGTGCCCGGTGTCGGCCTGTCCAACGGCGACGGCCAGCGCGACCAGGTGACCATCCGTGGCTTCAGCGCCATCGGCGACTTCTACACCGACGGCGTGCGCGACGATGCGCTGTATTTCCGCGACCTGTCGAACGTCGAACGGGTGGAGGTCATCAAGGGCCCCGCCGCCGTGCTCTACGGTCGCGGCTCGTCGGGCGGGTTGATCAACAGCGTCAGCAAGAAGCCCAACTTCGACCCCAAGCAGGAAGTGGGCGTGAGCTTCGACAGCGAGGGCAAGCGCCGCACCCAGTTCGACAGCGGCTGGGCTGACTCCAACGGCCGGCAGGCCTACCGGGTGACCGGCGCCGTCGAGGACAGCGACACCTTCCGCGACGACGCCTATACCGACCGCAAGGCCATCGCCCCCTCGGCGTTCTTCAAGCTCTCCGACGACCTGGAGCTGAACCTGGCCGCCAGCTACCTGTACGACAAACGCCTGATCGACTTCGGTGTGCCGGCCCTGGGCAACCGCCCGGTGGATGTCAGCCGCGACAGACGCTTCGGCTCGGGCAACGCTTCGCAGGACTATGCACGCAGCGAAGTCTTCACGCTGACCGCCGGCCTGGATTACCGCATCAACGACAACCTGAACCTGAGCAACACCACCCGCTACTACCGCTACGACCTGGACCGCAACAACACCCTGGCCGACAGCAGCCCGACGCGCTTCGTCACCGCGCCGAACGGCGAACTGCTGGTCAAGCTCAACCGCGGCAACGTGGCCCGCGACGAGTCGGGGGTGTTCAACCAGACCGAACTCAAGCAGCAGGCGAACCTCGCCGGCCTGCAGCACAACCTGCTGTACGGCGTTGAAGTCGGCGTGCAGGACAAACACCAGCGCGTGTTCAGCCAGAACAACGTGGCCCAGGTGCCGGTGTTCCGCGATGCCCTGGTAGGCGTGCCGGAACACGCTTCGACCCTGTCGTCCAAGGGCACCAACACCCAGACCACCACCGGGTTCTACGTGCAGGACATGATCGAGCTGAGCAGCCAGTGGAAGGCGCTGCTGGGCGCGCGCTACGACATCTTCGGCCAGGACTATGACGACCGCCGCGTGCAGAACGTCGACCTCGAGCGTACCGACCGTACCTGGAGCCCACGCGTAGGCCTGGTGTTCCAGCCCGACTCGGTGCAGTCCTATTACGTGTCGGTGAGCCGCAGCTACCAGCCTTCGGGCGAAGTGTTCGCCATTTCGACGAGCAACCAGGACCTGGAGCCGGAGAAGACCACCAACTACGAGCTGGGCGCCAAGTGGGACCTCCTGGATAACCGCCTGGCGGTAACTGCTGCGGTGTTCCGCCTGGAACGCACCAACATGAAGACCGCCGACCCGGCCAACCCGAACCTCACCATCCTGGCCGGCGAACAGCGCACCGACGGTTTCGAGACCACGATCAGCGGCCAGCTGAGCGACCAGTGGCAGGTCTATGGCGGCTACGCCTTCCTCGATGCAGAAATCACCAAGTCCAACAGCTTCACTAATGGCGTGGCCAACAAGGGCCAGACCCCGACCCTCACGCCGCGCAACAGCGCCAACCTGTGGCTGGTGCGCAGCCTGACCCCGCAGTGGCGCGTGGCAGCCGGTGCCAACTATGTGGGCGACCGCTATACCGCGCTGGACAACAACGTGGTGATGCCCGCCTACACCACGTTTGATACGGCACTGCTGTATAACGTGCCGCACTGGGACATGGCGCTGCGCCTGAAGAACGTCTTCAACCGCGACTACTACGCCTCGGCGCATGGCTCGGTAGACCTGATCACTCCAGGCGCCCCGCGTACCCTGGAGGTCAGCGCCAACTATCGGTTCTAAGCCCAATACTGTTCGGTTAAGCGCTTTGCGGCTTGGTGGGAGCGAGCTTGCTCGCGAAAAGCGGGCAAAGTCGCTGAATTTGCTGTGAACGTGATGCCGCCTTCGCGAGCAAGCTCGCCCCCACGGGGTAACTGACCAGTATTGGTTCTAAGCCCAATACTGGTCAGTTAGGCCGGGCAGGAGCGGCTTCAGCCGCGAAGCGACCGCCTGTTCACAGCAGAGGCAGTGAATTTCCTGGCGCTTTTGCGGCTGAAGCCGCTCCCACCGGGGACTCCCCACGGCGACCGGCTTATCGGCTATCGTTCAGCACCAGGCGGCGCCAGACCGCCACTGACACGAGAGCCATCGATGATGGGAAACACACCTCTGCCTGCCGCTGCCGACCGACGCCACTGGCTGTGGATCGCCGGAACCCTGTTCAGCCTGCTGGCCTTCGCCGCCAATTCGATCTTCTGTCGCCTGGCCCTGCGCAGCGGCGCCATCGACCCGCAGTCCTTCACCGCCATCCGCCTGCTTGGCGGTTCGCTGTTTCTGCTGATGCTCCTCAACCTGGGCAAGCGCACGCCACTGGGCGGCAGCTGGCGTGGCGCAGTGAGCCTGTTCGTCTATGCCTATCTGTTCTCGCTGGCCTACATCCACCTGGATGCCGGCGTGGGCGCGCTGATCCTGTTCGGCGCGGTGCAGATCAGCATGTTCGGGCTGGGCTGGAAAGGTGGCGAAAAACTGCGTGCCAGGGTCGCGCTGGGCATGTTCATCGCCTTTTGCGGGCTGTTGGTGTTGCTGGCGCCTGGTGGCACGGCGCCGCCGCTGTCCAGTGCACTGGCGATGGTAGTCGCCGGTATCGCCTGGGGCGTTTATTCGATTCTGGGCCGGGGAGCGGGCGGCAATCCACTGGGCAATACCGCCGGCAACTTCCTGCGCAGCCTGCCATGGGTGGGCGTGGCCGTGGCGCTGGGCCTGGTGCAGGGCGGAATATCGGTCAGCGTGCCCGGTGTGGTCTATGCCCTGGCGTCTGGCGTGCTGGCCTCCGGGGCCGGGTATGCCGTGTGGTATTCGGTGGTCGGGCGGATGAGCGCACAGACAGCTGCAACCTTGCAGTTGAGTGTGCCAGTCCTGGCGGCGCTGGTCGGCGTACTGTTGCTGGACGAACCGCTGTCGCTGCGCCTGATACTGGCGTCGCTGATCGTGCTGGGCGGCATCGCCCTGGCACTGACGGCCCGGCGGGTGCCGCCAGGCCGGTAGGCACGACGAACCTAACGCGCAGTGCTCGGCTCGACCTTCTGCTCGGTAACTACCGGGGGTTCCGCGCGGCGCGAGTAGCGCTGGGCCAGACCGGCGCAGACCATCAGCTGGATCTGATGGAACAGCATCACCGGCAGAATGATCAGACCGATGGTGCTGCCGGCAAACAGCACCTGGGCCATGGGCACGCCGGTGGCCAGGCTCTTCTTCGAGCCACAGAACAGGATGGTGATGCGATCTTCCTGGTTGAAGCCCAGCAGCCGCCCCAGCAGCGCCGTGATGCCCAGGGCCACCGCCAGCAGCACGATGCAGCCGACCACGACCCAGGCCAGGGTCACCGGCGGCACTTGCTGCCACAGGCCACCGATGACTGCCGCACTGAACGCCGAGTAGACCACCAGCAGGATCGAACTCTGGTCGACATACTTCAGCCAGTTCTTGTTGCGCCCTACCCAGCCGCCGATCCAGCGCCGGGCGATCTGACCGGCGATGAAGGGTACCAGCAGTTGCAGGCTGATCTTGCGGATCGCCTCCAGGGTCGAGCCGCCATCGCCATGCACGCCCATCAAGAACGCCACCAGCAGCGGGGTCAGGAAGATGCCCAGCAGGCTGGATGCGGCGGCGCTGCAGATCGCCGCCGGAATGTTGCCGCGCGCCAGCGAGGTGAAGGCGATCGCCGACTGTACCGTGGCCGGCAGCGCACACAGGTACAGGAAGCCCATGTACAGGTCCTGGCCGACCAGTGGCAGCAGCAGCGGCTTCATGGCCAGCCCCAGCAGCGGGAAGAGGACGAAGGTGCAGCAGAACACCAGCAGGTGCAGGCGCCAGTGCCCGGCACCGGCGAGGATGGCTTCACGGGACAGTTTGGCGCCGTGGAGGAAGAACAGCAGGGCGATGGCGATGTCGGTGATCCAGTCGAACGCCACGGCCACCTGGCCACGGGCAGGCAGGAAGGTGGCGGTGATGACCACCGCCAGCAGGGTCAGGGTGAAGTTGTCCGGCAAGAAACGCGAACGGGCCATGGGTGAGAGTCCTGTATTGTCAGAATAGCCCGCACACCTTAGCCTTGATCCCTTCTGCCGACTAACGCGATCAGGGCAACAAATGTCGATAAACGGCCAAACTGCCGTCCACGAGCGCCCCATCCCGCCACTGGACGCCCTGCCACGCCCGCTCTATGCGCGCAGCGAGTCGTTGGCGCGGGCCGAGCGCACGCGCATGCACCACCACCCCTGGGTACAGTTGTCCTACGCGATACGCGGCGTGCTACATGTGCACACCCCCGGTGAAAGCTTCGTCGCGCCGCCACAGCGTGCGGTGTGGATCCCGGCGCAGATGGAGCACGAGGTGTTCAGCTTCGCCAATACCGAAATGCGCAGCCTGTACCTGGATGCGACGCTGTTCGGCGCGCCGCACGACCATTGCCGGGTCATCGAGATCACCCCGCTTACCCATGAACTGATCAAGCAGTTCTGCACCCTGGAGACCGAGTACGACGAACAGGGTGAGGCAGGCCGCTTGTCGCTGGTACTGGTCGACCAGTTGCGCCGCGCCCGCGAGGTGAGCATGTCGTTGCCGCTGCCGCAGGACCCACGCGCCCTGCAACTGTGCCGGCAGTTGCAGGACACCCCGGACGACGCCCGTACCCTGGCCGAATGGGGCTGCCAGCTGGGCGCCTCGGAAAAGACCCTGCGGCGCATCCTGCTGCGCGAAACGGGGCTGTCGTTCCGTATCTGGCGCCAGCGCCTGCGCCTGCTCGGCTCCATCGAAGAGCTGGGGCGCGGGGTCAGGGTCACCCAGGTGGCACTGAACTTCGGCTACCAGTCCACCTCGGCCTACATTGCTGCATTTCGCGAGCACTTCGGCGTCACCCCTGGCGACTTCTTCTCGGGCTGAGGCCCATGGAACCTCCTGCATGCGGCCGCATCCTATCCGGCGAGCCAGGCGTAACGCCCGGCTGCCTCATGCCGCGCACGCCTGCCCTGCCGGCACCTCGTGAATTTCCGGAGTCCCCCTCGACATGAATGTCTCGTTTCGCCCCCAATGGCTGCTTGCCCTCGCCCTGCCCCTGGTCCTGATCGGCTGCGGCAACGATGAACCCAAGCAGCGGGCGGCCTTCAGCCAGTTCCTGCAGACCCGCATCATCGACAAGCCTGGACTGAGGGTGCCCAAGCTCACCCCCGAGGAGTCCAAGTCATTTGGCGACTACACCCGCGACTACGCGGTGATCACTGACTTCAATGCCGCCATGGACAGCACCGTGAAACCCTTCTCCGGCCTGCTGCAGAAAGGCGCGATCCGTTCGCTCAGCGATGTGCTCGAACGCCGCGATGACATCAAGGCGGCGCAGACCGGGCTCAACGATATGGGCGTGCAGCTCAAGGAGCAGAAAGCCAAGGCTGACAGCGCCCACGCCCAACTCAAGCAGCCCGATGACCTGAAACCGGTTTACGACAAGGCCTATGCCAAGACCGTCACGCTGCCGGCCGACACCTTCATGCAGGTGCTGCCGCAGATCGGCGCGACCCTGGACAGCGGCCTGAAAGTCGCGGATTACGTCAAGGCACACGAGCAGCAGATCGATGTGAAAGGCCCGACGATTACCGTCAAGGACCCGAAGGTTCAGCAGGAACTGAACGGCTTGCTGCAGGACCTCAACAACCAGGCCCAGAATGCGCAGCAGGCGCAGGCCAAAATGCAGAAGCTGATGCTCGGCAACTGACCTGCCAGGCACTGGCGGGGTTCGGCAAGAACCCCGCCAGTCCACCTCACCTGCTCTGCCTTAGCCGCAGGCCCAGTCCAGTTCCATCTTCACCAGGTCGACCTGACCATTGCCACCGCCGAAATTGAAACCGCCGAAGTCCTCTTCGAATTCCAGGTAGCGCGGGCCGAACTCCGGGTAGCCCTGGATCGGAATCATGGTGCCGCCCAGGTGGTTGTGCGCGTGGAAGCGTTCCAGGTTGAGCGCCACGCCTTCATCGCTGAACGCCGGTATGTAGCCGCTTTCCTGGCATTCATCTTCCCACTCGCGCGGCGGCTTGCCGACGTTGGGGTCGTCTTCGCGGCGCTGGGCGCGAATCGGGAAGGCAGTGTCCAGGCCGGCGGCGCGACCGTTGGCCGGCAGCCATTCGAAGGCCTCCTGGCCGGGGTTGCGGACCTTGTCATACGGCAGGTAGTCCACGTAGCTGGCGTGCAACCAGCGGGGCGCGTCGCCCAACAGCGGATTGCCCTCCAGTTGCGGCGGCTCGGCCAGCGCGCCCTCGAAGGCCGCCTGGGTCAGCCAGATCACCGCATAGTGGGTGCCGAGAATGTCCTGCATGTCGAACTGCATGGGGTGGCGAGCCCGGCGGTGTTCCCAGAACGGCCGCAAATGAGTATCCGCAGGCGACTGCTCGGTCAGCGGCTCGGCGAAGAACGCCTCCACCGCATCGCTGCTCGACAGTTCCTCGAACTGATCGTCGACGAACAGGCTGAATGCCACGTATTCCTGGCCCTGACCGCGATACTCGGACGGTACATGCAGGGTGAAGGCGTGGCGCATCGGGTAGCCGTGCAGCGGGCTTAGGGGCCACTGGGCGGTGCTGATGCCCGGCGGCAGGCCAAAGCTCCAGCCGCCGCTCCAGGTGGCACCGCGTCGAGTGGCCGGGAGGGGGGCCTGGGGATCGCGCAGCAGGTCCCAGGCGGTGGTCAAGGTCGGGTCGGCTTGCATGGTCTGACTTCCCTGATGGCTAGAGGTAGAAACCCCAACTCAGACCATCATGCTCGACATTCATTAGCCAGGCGCAGTAAAAAAATCAGGCCGGCCAGCTTTGCAGCACCTCGACGAAGCGTTTGAGCCAGGCGTTGGTCTGGCTGCCGTCGAGCACGCGGTGGTCGATGGTCAGCGACACATAGGCCATGGTGCGTGCCTGGAAGCTGTCCACGCCGTCTATTTCGCGAACCACCACACGCTTTTCCAGCGCCCCGATACCGAGAATCGCCGACTGCGGCTGATTGATGATCACCGGGCTGGCCAGCAGCGAACCGGACACGCCATGGTTGGAAATGGTGAAGGTGCCGCCCTGCACGTCCGCCGGCTTCAGCTTGCCGTTACGGGCAGCCTCGGTGAGGCTCTGCAAGCGGCTGGCGATGCCCAGCAGCGACAGCTCCTGGGCGCGGTGGATGACCGGGACGATCAGGCCCTGGTCGCCCAGCGCGGCACCCACGCCGATGTTCACGTCGCTGAACACGTCCAGGGCGTCCTCGTGCCAGCGGCTGTTGACCGCCGGCGCCGCCTGCATGGCCTGCACCGCTGCCGCGACTAAATAGGCGGTGTAGGTGAGGTTGACCCCCTGGGCGGCGAAGCTTTCCTTGTGGCGCTGGCGATGGGCGATGAGCGCCGTGCAGTCCAGCTCGAAGACCGCCGTGACATGCGGCGCTACCGTGACCGAGCGCTGCATGTGCTCGGCGATGCGTCGGCGCATCGCCGTGTGCGCAATACGCTCGGCGACCCGTGGCGCCGTCGAGGCCTCGCTGGCCGCTGGCACTACGCCAGGCTGGGCCGGCGACGGCGGCGTGACGGGCGGCTGGCGTTCGAGAAAACGCACCACGTCTTCACGGGTCAGACGCCCGTCGCGGCCAGTGCCCAACCCTTCGAGGTCGTCCAGGTGCAGGTCATGTTCGGCGATCAACCGGCGTACCGCTGGCGACAGTCGCGCACGAACCTCTTCGCTCGCCTCGCTCGCCGCACTGCATTGTCGAGGCTTGTCTGCGGTGGGCGCGGGCACCGCCAGCGGTGCTTCACCGGCGACACTGACACGCCCGAGCACGGCGCCGGGCGCGGCGTCCTGCCCCTCTTGCAGGACCACCTGCAGCAGGCCGTCGCAGGGCGCGCAGACTTCCACCACGACCTTGTCGGTTTCCAATTCCAGCACCGGTTCTTCACGGCGTACCGGCTCACCCGGCTGTTTCAGCCAGGTGCGCAGCACGGCCTTGGTGCCCTCTTGCTGCAGCGGCGCGACGATGTCCTGGGCGTGTGTGGCGATGGTCATGTCATTCATCTCAGAACCCCACCATTTCGTCGATCTTGGCCCGAATGCGCTCCACCGACGGCAACGCATGTTCCATCAGCAGCGGATGGTGCGGGCTGGGAATGTCCGGCATGGTCAGGCGCGCCACCGGGGCGTCCAGCTCCATGAACGCCTGTTCGGCGACCACGGCGAGGATCTCGGCGCCGAAACCGGCGGTTTCCAGGTCTTCGTGAACAACAAGGCAGCGGTGGGTCCTGGCCACCGAGGCCAGCACGGCTTCGCGGTCCCAAGGCATCAGCGTGCGCAGGTCGAGTACCTCCACCGAACGGCCTTCAGCCGCCTGTTCGCAACGCTCGACCATAGCGCCCCAGGTCACCACGGTCAGGTCGTTGCCTTCGGTCACCCGACGCGCCTTGCCGAACGGCAGCACGTAGTCGTCACCGGGGTAACTGCGCCGCGCACTGGCGGCGTCGAGCATGGCGCGGTGCTCGAAGAAGATCACCGGGTCATTGCCGCGCAGCGCGGTACGCAGCAGGCCCACGGCGTCTTCGGCATTGGACGGTACGGCGACCTTCCAGCCCGGCGAATGGACGAACTGCACCTCGTTGGTCTGGCTGTGCCAGGGGTCGCCGCACTTGAAGAAGCCACCCGGAATACGCACCACCATGGGCGCAGCGAAGCGGTTGTTGGTACGCCAGCGCATGGTGCCGCAGTCGTTGATCTGTTCCACGGCCGGGTCGGCGTACTTGCGGAACTGGATTTCCGGCACTGGCATCAACCCGCACAGGGCCATGCCCACGGCGCGGCCGATGATGCCCTCTTCCGACAGGCTGGTATCGAACACCCGCTCGCTGCCGTACTTGTCCTGCAAACCCAAGGTCACCGCGTGTACGCCACCCTTGGGGCCGACGTCTTCGCCGAACACCACCACGCGCGGGTTGCTGGCCAGCTCGTGGTCGAGGGTCCGGCGAATCGCTGCGACCATGTTCAGCCGCGGCCCTTCAGGCCGGGCCTGCTCGCTGCCGGTCGGGGCTGTGTAGCCTTCGCTCCACTGCCCGCCACGCAATTGCAGGCTGCCTTCGAAAAACACGTTGTCGGCGACCCGCTGCGGATCGCTGAGCGGGCGTGCCTCGGCCTGCTCACGGGCCTGGCGCACCGCAGCGGCGGCCCGTTGTTCGAGGTCCAGCCATTCACTTTCACTCAGTTGCGCCGGCACCAGGTAATCGCGCAGGCGCGGCAGCGGGTCGCGACGCCATTCCTCCTCCACCTGTTCGGGGGACTTGTAGGCCTGGGTATCCTGGAAGCTGTGGCCTTGCAGGCGCGGCACGGTAAGGCGCAGCAGGCAGGGCCCCTGGCGGTCACGCACATGCGCCACCGCATCGGCGATCAGTGCCGCGCTCTGCTGCGGATCGCAGCCGTCGCCGGAAATCACGTGCAGGCCCTGGAAGCTGGCCAGGTTCCGAGCGATGTCGGCGCCGGGGGTCTGCAGGGTGGAGGGAGTGGAAATGCCGAAGCCGTTGTCTTCGATATAGAACAGCATCGGCAACTGCTGGGTGGTGGCAATGGTCAGCGCCGACCAGAAACCGTTGGTCGCCACCGAACCGTCACCGCCCAGCACCACGCTGATGGCCCGCGAACGCTCGTGTTCACCCATCACCTTGACCCGGTACTCGATGGCCTGGGCCCAGCCAGCGGTGGGCGTGTATTGCGCGCCGACACCGCCGCACATCGGCAAGGCCGCCACGCCACCGGGGTTGGGGTAGTTGAACACCACGCCGATGTCGCGGCCATCCGAGTAGCCACCGGCACGGGCCATGGAAGAACCCAGCGCATCGTCCAGATCGACACCGAGAGCCAGCAGCAGCGGCCGCGAGCGGTAATAGCCGCAGGCCGCGTCGTGGGGGTCGTCGAGTTGCAGGCCAAGAAGGATCTGCGCCATGTCGTGGCCACGCGCAGAGAACTGGTACAGCACCTTCTTCTCCGGCACCAGGGTGCGCTCTTCAAGCTCATCGAGCTGGCGCGAAACCAGCAGCAGGTAGGCCACGCGGCGCCAGTCGCAGGCAACCGCGCCCAGGTCGGCAGGCGTGGTCAGGGCAGGCTTGGGCTGTATCACCGTCATTTTGTTGTTGTCCTCTACGGTTGAGCGGTGCGGCGCCGGTGGCGCGCAATCCTTTGTGCAAATCGTAGGGACCGACCCGGAGAATGTGCTTTCTATTTTTCCGCGCTATGGCCAGAATCGAGAATGCTCATTCTCAGAACAACAACAAATGAAGAAAGATCACCTCGATTCCTACAGCACCCGTATTCTCGACGCCCTGCAGGCCGACGCGCGGCTCTCGGTGCAGGACCTCTCCGAACGTATCGGCCTGTCCTCGACACCCACCTGGAAACGCCTCAAGTCGCTTGAGCAGAGTGGCTACATCAAACGCTACACCGCAGTAGTCGACCGTCAGAAGGTGGGCCTGGGCAACTGCGTGCTGGCCGAGGTCAACCTCTCCAAGCACGTCGAGAATGTCGTCGAAGCCTTCGAAGAGGCCGTGCGCAATTGCCCGGCGATCATCGAGTGCAACAGCACCACCGGGCAGGCCGACTACATCATGAAGGTGCTGACCACCGACATCGCCCACTACGACGACTTCCTGCACAAGGTGATCTTCAAGCTGCCGGGGGTCAGCGAGATTCGCTCGTCGGTAGTGATCCGCGAGGTGAAGGCCAACACCCCGGTGCCGCTCGACCACCTGACCTGAACCGCCAGGGCTTGCGCACCCGGCGCTTTCCTGCGACAAAGCCCGCCCTTTTTCCTGCACGGCGGGCCGAACCATGAGCGACACCCTGGAAATCATCGACCTGCACCCTGGCGACGGCAAAGCCGTGGTCAAGGGCGCCCTGATCACCACCCAGTACACCGGATGGCTGGCCGACGGCACGGTGTTCGACTCATCGTTCGAGCGCGGCAAGCCGTTCCAGTGCGTGATCGGCACCGGCCGGGTCATCAAAGGCTGGGACCAAGGCCTGATGGGCATGCGTGTCGGCGGCAAGCGCAAACTGCGCGTGCCGGCAGCACTGGGCTATGGCGAGCGCAAGGTCGGCAGCATCCCGCCGCATTCGGACCTGACGTTCGAGATCGAGCTGCTCGAAGTGCTGACCCGCGACGACTAAATTGTCAGGGCACCATGGCCACGCGCAGCCACTTTTCATGGCAAAACCGAGTGCTCAGTAGACCCGCCAGGCCTTGATCGACACCGCATTACGGGCCGGGCGCAGACTGCTCAGAGTGCCGATGAACAACGACTGGTTAAGCCACTCGTAGCGCCCGCTGGGGGCGTTCAAGGTGATTTTCGAGAAGGCGTAGCGATCAGCACCTTCGCCGCGCACCAGCACTTCGTTGCGTACGCTGATGATCACCCCGTCGTCGGTCTGCATCTCGTAGATCGCATCCAGCTGGCGCACGCCGTCGCTGCGAATCAACTGCCGGTCTGCGCCGCCGGGCAGCACCTTGCCCGACAACCCGGCACCGTGGAACTCGCCTCCGGTGATCGGCACCATGCGCCGCTCACCCAGCGGCCCCTGGCCAAGGCTCATCGAAGGGGCGATATCGACGATCGCCTCGTAGACCAGTTCGCTGCGCGGCGGCGCGACCTCGGCAGCATTCACGTGGGGGGCAGACAGGAGCAGGAAGGACATGGCAAGGACCTGACGCATGAGGGA
The DNA here is from genome assembly GCF_913777995.1 of uncultured Pseudomonas sp. Classification (GTDB taxonomy): domain Bacteria; phylum Pseudomonadota; class Gammaproteobacteria; order Pseudomonadales; family Pseudomonadaceae; genus Aquipseudomonas. The sequence goes on from NZ_CAJYVE010000021.1 coordinate 45,396, forward strand.
ACTCCATTTCGTTGTTGTAAGTGAAAAACTTGACCGACCATTTAGTTAATACTATTAACTTTATAGCGTGCATTCCAAAAATAAGACAACAAGCAAATGGACTTACCCATGCATTTAGTTACGCATCCTATCTTTCTAGCCCTCCCCCTGCTCGGCCTCTCCGCCCTCACCCATGCCGCCGAAAACGCCTGTAGCGGGCTGACCAGCCATGACCCGCGTGTGCAATTGCTGCAGGCCCGCCAGGTGCCGGCCGGGGAGCTGCCCAAGGCCAATCCGGGGCGTGCGGCGCTCACCGGCCAGGCACTGACCAAGGCCGCCATGCCCGCCCACTGCCTGGTCGAGGGACTGATCGACGCCCGCCAGGGCAGCGATGGCCAGGCCTATGGCATCCGCTTCGAGCTGCGCATGCCGCAGGACTGGAACGGCCAGTTCCTGTTCCAGGGTGGCGGCGGCATGGACGGCGTGGTCAACCAGGCGGTCGGTGCCATCCCGTTTCGTGGTGCCAGCTCGCTACCGGCGCTGAATCGCGGTTACGCGGTGGTCTCCACCGACTCCGGGCACGCCGGCCAGGACAGCAGCGATGCACGCTTCGGCCTCGACCAGCAGGCGCGCCTCGACTACGCCTACGCCGCCATCGGCCAGGTGACTCGCGAAGCCAAGCAGTTGCTCGCCGAGCATTACGGCAAGGGTCCGCAGCACAGTGTGTTCATGGGCTGTTCCAACGGCGGCCGCGCCGCGTTGATGGCGGCGCAGCGCTTTCCCACCGAGTTCGACGGCATCATCGCCGGCAACCCCGGCTTGCGTCTGTCGCGCGCCGCCGTGGCGCAGGCCTGGGACACGCGCGCCCTCGAGGCTGCCGCCCCGCGTACCGCCGCCGGCGAGCCGATTCTCGCCCAGGCCCTGACCCGCGACGAACAGGCCTTGGTGGCACGTCGGGTGCTGGAAACGTGCGACGCCCTGGACGGTGCCCGCGATGGCAGCATCGATGCCATGAGCCAGTGTCACTTCGACCCGGCGCAGTTGCAGTGCCAATCCTCCGGCCAGGCTGAATGCCTGTCGGCGACCAAAGTGCAGGCGCTGCGCAAGGTCTTCGAGGGCGCCAAAGACAGCCGGGGCACACCGCTGTACAGCGACTGGCCGTGGGATGCCGGCATTGCCAGCGATGGCTGGCGCGCCTGGAAGCTCGGCACCTCGGACACCGGGCAGCCCAACGCACGCAACGCCACCCTGGCACCCAACTCGCTGGGCTACTATTTCATGACCCCGCCCAACCCGCAGCTGAGCCTGGCAGACGTGGACTTCGACCGCGCCGCCGAAGCCGTGGCGCAGACCGGCGCGATCAACGACCCCACCGGCACCCAGCTGTCGAGCTTCGTCGCCAACGGCGGCAAGCTGATGGTCATCCACGGCAACAGCGACCCGGTGTTCGCTGCCAATGACCTGCGCCGCTACTGGGACCGCCTTGCCAAAGACAACGGCGGCGCGCAACCACTCGGCCAGTGGGCACGGCTGTTCATGGTGCCGGGCATGACGCATTGCGGGGACGGCCCGGCGCTGGACGACTTCGACCCCTTGCAGGCTTTGCAAAGCTGGCAGGCCGAGGGCAAGCCGCCGGCGCAACTGCTCGCCACCGGCACGGCCTTCCCTGGCCGCAGCCGCCCGCTGTGCGCGTATCCGCAAGAAGCCCACTACCGAGGCAGCGGTGACCCGCAGCTGGCCGCCTCCTTCGAATGCCGCACGCCAGCGCCAGGTGTTGCCCAGGCTCACTGAGCCTGATCCATCCGGGGTCTGAACCCATCCTGCTCCACGGGCCGCCCTGCGCGGCGGCCCCGTCACAACAACAAGAATCATGGAGATGCACCATGCATGCTGACTCGCCTGTTGCCGCGCGGTCTGGTTTCGCCTGCCATTTTTTCACCGGCCTGTGCTTGTGCGCCCTGGGCACCGCCGCCCAGGCCGAAGGTTTCATCGACGATGCCAAGGGCACGTTGAACCTGCGCAACCTGTACATGCAGCGCGACTACAAGGGCAGTACCGCTCCGGCGCCCCGCCGCGCCGAATGGGGTCAGGGCCTGGTCTTTCAGGGCCACTCGGGCTACACCCCCGGCACCTTGGGCCTGGGTCTGGAAGTCACTGGCAAGTACGGCCTGCGCCTCGATAGCGGCGCCGGACGTACGGGGCTGGCGCTGTTTCCCCGACACGAAGACGGGCCGGCCAGGGAGTACGGCCGCCTGGGCGGTGCGCTCAGGGCGCGAATGGCGCACACCGAACTCAAGCATGGCGAGCAGATCATGGCCCTGCCAGTGGTCAGGACCAACGATGCCCGCCTGCTGCCACAGACCTACGACGGCACCACCCTGGTGTCCCGCGACCTGCCCCAGACCACCCTGTACGCCGGGCGCCTGGACAGGTTCAGCGGTCGCGACTCGGCCAACCTGGAAAGGCTGCACATGCACGGCAGCCCGGTCGGCGGCAAACACTTCGACTACGCTGGCGCCGAGTGGCGTTCGCCAGACAAACGCCTGCAACTGGCTTACTGGCGCGCAGAACTCAAGGACATCTACAGCCAGGACCTCTACCGCTTCACCTACGACCAGCCATTGGGCACTGCCGTGGTCAGGCTGGACAGCGGCCTGTATGTCAGCCGCGAAACCGGCGCGGCGCTGGCCGGCGAACAGGACAACCGCGCCGCCTGGCTGGGCCTGAAGTGGACCCAGGCAGGTCACAGCGTACTGCTGGGCTACCAGCGCATGTTCGGCGACAGCGATTTCGTCGGCCTGCAAGACTCCGGCACGCCTATGGTCAACCACGCCAACAACATCTTCGCCTACGCCCGCGAGAAATCCTGGCAGGTGCGTTATGACTACGACTTCGTGGCCATGGGCGTGCCAGGCCTGAACTTCATGACCCGTTACATCCGTGGCTGGGACGTGCAGCGCGGTGCCGAGGTGAACGGCCATGAATGGGAACGCGACGTCAGCCTGCGCTACGTGTGGCAGTCTGGCGCGCTGCGCAACTTCAGCGTGGCCCTGGGGCTGTCCAGCCTGCGCTCGACCTTCCAGAGCAGTTTCGACGAGACCACGCTGAGACTCAGCTATCCGTTGAGTTTCTGAGTGGCTGCCTCGCCTCGACCTCACAGGGCGTTTGCGGTCTACTGGGCGTCTTTACCTGCACATGGAGCCCGCCGACCGTGACTGCCCTGGACGACTCTCTCGACCTGTACCTGGCCCGCCTGGAACAGGGTCACTACGCCGACCGCCAGGAGCTGGCGATCCACCTGCTGGAACCTGAGCAAATCCAGGCGCTGACCATGAGCTTCGCCTGGCATCCGCTGGTGCAGTTTCTCGACGGCCTGCTGCTGGATGATCCCGGCAGCAGCGATCATCACCTGCTGGCCAGGGCCGCGCCCTTCGCAGGCCAGGTGTTTTTCCTCGCTCACGACGGCGACTCGCGTGCCGTGTTCGCCAGCTTTGATGCGTTGCTCGACGCCGCCGACCAGGCTATCTCACAGGGCTGCTCGCTGACCGAGCTGCACCCGCCCCTGGCGATTCAAGTCACAGACCAGGCGGCACTGGCAAGCCTCATCGGCGAGGCGCTGGCCGAGGACCAGGTGGAGGTTGCCGTGGCGCTCATCCCTTCGCTGGACCTGCGCGACACCCGGCTGCTGCAGACGCTGCTTGCCCATGAAGACTTCTACCTCGGCGAGGCGATCGCCCGGCAAGTGTGCGCACGTCCGGCGGCCGACCTGCTGCCACTGGCGCGCCAATGCGCCAGCCACCCTCACCCCCAGGTGGCCCAGGCCGGCGAGCGCGCGCTGCGCCTGTGTGCGCGGCCAAGGTAAGACTCAACCAGCCTGCTGCAACAGCTCGATGAAACTTGCCAGGCTGGGCGGCACCGCCCCCTTGCGCCACACCAGCCAGGTATTCAGGTAGCGGAACTGCTCCGACAGCGGCCAGACACTGACCGTGGTGCAGCCCGGCATGCTCTCCAGCATGCTGCGCGGCATCAACGCCAGACCAGCGCCGGCACTCACGCAAGCCAGCTTGCCGTGGTACGACTCCATCTCGAAGATCCGCCCTGGCACCGCCCCGGCGTGGGCGAACCAGCTTTCGAAATGATGGCGATAGGAACAGTTGGAGCGAAAGGCGTAGATCGGCTCGCCGTTGACGTCCGCGCCGCTATGAATGGGCGCGTGGTTCAGCGGTGCGATGACCACCATTTCCTCTTCGAACACCGCAACGCCGTCCAGCGCCGGATGACGCACCGGGCCGTCGACGAAGGCCGCCGCAAGCTGGCCGCCCAGCACGCCGTCGATCATGGTGCCGGAAGAACCGGTAGACAACGCCAGTTCCACCTTCGGGCAGGCCTGGTTGTAGGCCGCCAGCAAGGCCGGGATGCGCACCGCCGCGGTACTTTCCAGCGAACCCAGGGCCAGCGGCCCGCGCGGCTCCTGCCCGGCCACGGTCATCCGCGCCTCGTCGACCAGTTCCAGAATGCGCCGCGCGTAGTCGAGCAGGTTCCAGCCCGCCGGCGACAGGCGCAGGCGCTGCTTCTCACGGATGAACAGCTCCACGCCGAGGTTTTCCTCTAGCTGCTTGATGCGCGTGGTGAGATTCGAGGGTACGCGGTGGATGTGCTGCGCAGCGGCGCTGATGCTGCCGTGTTCAGCCACCGCCTTGAAGATTTCCAGCTGTACGAGGTCCAAGCCATTCTCCAAACGTGAATGAGTTGCTCAATATTATTCAGTTTTCAGGAGCATAACAGGGAATTAACCTGACGCCACTTTCACGCATTCGAGGAGGCTGTCATGTCCAGCGTTTCCCCTGCCACCCACGCGATCTCCATCAACCCCGGCAACGGCGAACAGCTGGCCGCCTACCCCTATGAATCCGCCGAGGCATTGGACGCCGCGCTGTCACGAGCCGCGTCCGGTTTCGCCAGCTGGAAACACCTGCCGCTCAGCCAACGCGTCGAACGGCTGGTGGTGCTCGCCCAGGTACTGCGCCGGCAGGTCGAACCCATGGCGCGCATGGCCAGCCAGGAAATGGGCAAGCCTATTGCACAGGCGCGTGGCGAAATCGAGAAATGCGCGCAGCTGTGCGAGTGGTACGCCGAACAAGGCCCGGCGATGCTGGCCGCCGAGCCGGCGCCGGTACCCAATGGCCAGGCGCGCATCGAATACCGCCCTCTGGGGCCGATCCTGGCGGTGATGCCGTGGAATTTCCCCTACTGGCAAGTGCTGCGCGGTGCGGTCCCGACCCTGCTGGCCGGCAACACCTATGTGCTCAAGCACGCACCGAACATCATGGGTTGCGCCTACCTGCTGGGTAACGCCATGCAGGAAGCGGGCTTTCCGGCTGGCACCTTCGAAGTGCTCAACGTCACCCCCGAAGGCGTGTCCCAGGCGATCGCCGACCCACGCATCGCGGCGGTGACCCTGACCGGCAGCGTGCGCGCCGGCATGGCCATCGGTGCCCAGGCCGGTGCTGCGCTGAAGAAGTGCGTGCTGGAACTGGGTGGTTCCGACCCGTTCATCGTGCTCGACGATGCCGACCTCGATGCCGCCGTGCAGGCGGCGGTGATCGGCCGTTACCAGAACACCGGCCAGGTGTGCGCCGCAGCCAAGCGCCTGATTGTCGAACAAGGTGTGGTCGAGGAATTCACCCGGCGCTTCGTCGAGGCCACGCGCCAGCTGGTGATCGGTGATGCGCTGCACGCTGACACCTACATCGGCCCGATGGCGCGCTTCGACCTGCGCGACGAGCTGGACCAGCAGGTGCAGGCCACCTTGAGCGAAGGCGCGACCCTGCTGCTGGGTGGCGGCAAGACCGAGGGCGTCGGCAACTTCTATCAGCCGACGGTGCTGGGCGATGTCACCGACCAGATGACTTCGTTTCGCGAGGAACTGTTCGGGCCCGTGGCTTCGATCATCACGGCGCGTGATGCCGAACATGCCCTGGCGCTGGCCAATGACAGCGAGTTCGGCCTGACCGCAACCCTCTACAGTGCCGACGTGGAACGCGCCGAGCGACTGGGCGCGCAGTTGGAAACCGGCGGCGTGTTCATCAACGGCTACAGCGCCTCGGACCCCCGAGTGACCTTCGGCGGGGTGAAGAAGAGCGGTTTTGGCCGGGAGCTGTCGCATTTCGGCGTACGCGAGTTCTGCAACGCCCAGACCGTGTGGCTGGATCGCAACTGAGCCCAGGCAGGCCGCGCTGCATTTTGCAGGAGCGGCTTCAGCCGCGATAACGACCGCTTTAGCAGTTTTCGTCGCTGAAGCGGCTCCCACTGGGTTTGCCTGATGATTATTCGGCGTCTGCAGGATCGCCAATGGCGTAGTAATGCCCGCCGGCAATGTAGTGCAGGCTGCGCCACTGGGGGCCGGCTTCTTCGAAGCGCCAGTGGCCGTCGCGAAACACTCGATCGTCGGCCCAGGCGCCCACCACCTCGCCGATGAACAGGTCGTAGGTCTGCTGGTTGTGCGGTTCGGGGATCACCTTGCACACCAGCCAGGCCGAGCAGCCGGCCACCAGCGGCGTGTCAAAACCGTCCATGCGCAGCAGCTCCACCCCACACTGTTGCAGCTTGTCCGGCGTGTCGGCCAGGCTGCGGCTGCCCACCGCCTGGGTCAGCTGCAACTGCGCCAGGTTCGGCACCTGCAGGGCGAAATGGCCGCTCTTCTCCACCAGACGCCGAGTCGCGGCGATCTTGTCCAGCACCACGCTGACTTTGGGCGGGTCGAAATCCAGGGCGCAGGCCCAGGCGGCGGCCATGACGTTATCGGTACCGGCGTGACTGGCTGAGACCAGTACGGTGGGGCCATGGTTGAGCAGGCGGTAGGCTTTTTCCAGTTCGACGGGGCGAATTGAAGCGGTCATGGAAACACTCTGGCAGCGGTAAAGGGCATAAAGATGCCACACTTGGCGCCCGCCGGTGTCATAGCTGCGAACCAACTCCGGAGCCCGCCGAATCATGACCGCCCCTTCCACTTCCCAGGTCGTGGCCCTGCTGCTGGCCGCCGGGGCCAGCCGGCGCTTTGGCAGCGACAAGCGCCTGGCCAGGCTGGATGACGGCCGCCCGTTGCTGGGCACCTGCCTGGCCAATGCACGTAGCGCCTTCGCCGACGTGCGGGTGGTGCTGCGCGTCGATGACCCACCTGCCGCCCTCGGCATCGCTCCCGATACACCGGTGATTCGCAGTGAGCAGGCGCACTTGGGCATGGGCCATAGCCTGGCGGCCGGTGTGCGCGCCCTGGCCGACTCGCCTGCCGAAGCCGTGGCGATTCTGCTGGCCGACATGCCCTGGCTTCAGGTGGACACCCTGGTGCAACTCGCGGCTCGCGCCAGCGCGCAGCACATCGTCCTGCCGCTGTGCGATGGGCATCGCGGCCACCCGGTGATCATCGGTCGGCACTTCTGGCCGATGCTGGAAACGCTGAGCGGCGACCAGGGCGCGCGGGCCGTGGTCGCCGCACACCCGCAGGCCTGGATCAACGTGCCGTGCAACGACCGCGGCACGCTGCTGGATGCCGACACCCCGACAGCCCTGAGTCAGGCGCTGCGCGACCGCTCGGTCTGAACGCCGCAACCGTTGGCGGTGCCGAGGATGTCAGCCATCACGGCCAGGGCGATCTCTGCCGGGGTCTTGCTGCCCAGATCAAGACCGATTGGTGCATGAATGCGCGCCAGTTCTTCACGACCCAGGCCACCGACGCGCGCCAGACGTTCCAGGCGCAGGTCGCTGGTGCGCCGTGAGCCCATGGCGCCGATGTAGAACGCCTCGGTGCGCACCGCTTCCATCAGGGTCAGGTCATCCAGGCGCGGGTCGTGAGTCAGCGCCACCACTGCGGTGGCAGCATGGCAGCCGCCCTCGGCGATGAACACCGCCGGCAGTTGCTGACGCACCTCCACGCCAGGTATCGAGAAGCCGGCCAGCACCTCTTCGCGGGGCTCGCACAGAATCACCTCGTAACCCAGGGCCAGGGCAAAGCTGGCACAGAACTCGGCTACCGGCGACAACCCCGCCAGCAGGATGCGATGCACCGCCCCCACGCGAATACGTACCGCCTCAGCCGCCACCTGCACCCGCGCCTCACCGAGCCGCCCCGGCAGCAGATCGGGCGCCTGCCGCCCGAGGGTGACCTGGCGCGTCAGCAACGGGCCTGCGCTCAGGGCCTGTTCGACCTGCCCCAGATGCGCCTGTATCTCTTCGCCCGGCGTCAGGTACTCGACCAGCACATCGAGCACGCCCCCGCAGGGTAACGACAATCCAGGGGCTATACCCCCTTCGCCATAGCGCACGATCTGGTTGCGCATGGGCAGCGAGCCCTTGGCCAGGCGCTCGAGAAAATCCTCCTCGATACAGCCACCGGACAACGAGCCACGGTGCTCCCCGCCCGACAACGCTACCAGCATGGCCCCCGGGCCACGCGGGGCGGAGCCGTAGGTGCCCAGCACCGTGCACAACCACACCGGCTGCCCCGTCGCCAGCCAGTCCCGCGCCTGGCGCACCACCTGCAAATCGAGCTGTTGCATCGCTAGCCTCCTTCGCTGAAGACCGCCCTGCCCGGTCCATTGACCGGGCAGGCGCGCACGCCGATCAAAGACCGGCCATCAGCTTCTCCTTGGTGATGGGCAGGTTGCGGATGCGCTGGCCGGTGGCGTGGTACACCGCATTGGCGACGGCGGCGGCCAGCCCGGTGATGCCGATTTCGCCGATGCCCCGGGCACCGAACTCGTTGAGGTTGAGGTCCGGATAATCGAGCAGGATCACATCCAGCTCCGGTTGGTCGGCGTGCACGGGCACCACGTACTCGGCGTAGTTGTCATTGACCGGCAGGCCGGTGCGCGGGTCGTACTCGGTGGCCTCGAACAGCGCCATGCCGACGCCCATGACGATGGCGCCCTCGACCTGGTTGCGCGCCGCCAGCGGGTTGACCACCTTGCCGACGTCGATGGCACTGACCACCCGCGCCACGCGCAGGCGCGAGATGCCCGGGTCCCAGCGCACTTCGACGAAATGCGCACCAAACGAGCGATAGGAGAATTTCTTCTGGTCGCCCATGCCGCTGCGAAAGGTGCCTTCGGCGCGGGCCAGGCGCTGGCCCCTGAGAATCTCGGCGAAACTCACCTGACGACCATCTTTGACCAGTTGCCCGTCGCGCACCTCCAGGTTCTCCGGCTTTTCACCGGCAAAGGCGGCCTTGTCGGCCACCGCGAAGCTGCGCAGCTTGTCCAGCGCCTGGCGCGTGGCACCGGCCAGGGCCGGCATGACGCTGGCAGTCATCCAGCTGCCCCCGGACACCGGGCCGGGGACGAACGACGAATCGCCCAGCTGAACTTCGATACGCTCCAGCGGCAGCCCGGTGAGTTCGCTGACGGTCTGCGCCACGATGGTGTAGGTGCCGGTGCCGATGTCCTGCACGCCGCACTGCACCAGCGCCGATCCATCGGCGCGCAGGCTGACCCGCGCTTCGGTGGGCACCTGGAACGCCTCCCAGTTACAGGCACCCATGCCGTAGCCGATGATTTCGTCACCGTCACGCATTGCGCCGATGCGCGCATCGCGCTGGTTCCAGCCGAAGCGTTCGGCCGCCCGGTCGATGGCTTCGGCCAGGTGGTTGCTCGACCAGGGCAGGTCGCTGCTTTCATCCTTGCTCGCCAGGTTCAGGCGACGGAACGCCAGCGGGTCCATCTTCGCCGCCTCGGCCATTTCATCGATGGCCGACTCCAGGGCGAACAGCCCCGGTGCCGCGCCAGGGGCGCGCATCGAGGTCGGCGTACCGTGGTTGACCGGGCTGGTGGCATGACTGACCAGCACATTGGCACAACTGTAGAGGCTCTTGGTGACGCTGCCGCAGGTCTCGGTGTAGGTGTCCACAGTCGAGGTGCTGTTGATCGACTCGTGACGCAGCGACACCAGACGGCCTTGGTCATCGGTGGCCAGGCGCAGGCGCTGGCGAGTTTCCGGACGATGGCCCACGGTGCTGAACATCTGCGCCCGGGGCAACATCAGTTGCACCGGGCGGCCGGTCATTTTTGCCGCTGCACAGGCCGCCACCGAATGCGGCCAGGGCCACAGCTTGCCACCGAACCCGGAACCGATGAACGGCGCGCGCACTTCGACCTGCTCCGGCGCCAGGTCGAAGACATTGGCCAGGAAGTTGCGATGGTTGACCACCCCCTGGGTGCTTTCTTCCACATACAGCCGACCGTCCTGCCAGTGCGCGGTGGTGGCGTGCATTTCCATGGGGTTGTGGGTTTCTGCCGGGGTGGTGTAGGTCACGTCGATGCGCTGGGTGGCCTGCTGGAACGCGGTGTCCGGGTCGCCGCGCTCGTGGGTGCCGCTGCTGGGCTTGAAGCCCTTCAGGCGCAGCCCCTCCTCGAGATTCTTCACCGGCTCCTCAGCCTGGTAACTGACCTTCACCGCCTGCGCGGCGGCCCGCGCCTGGGCGAAGCTTTGCGCGACCACCAGGGCGACGAACTGGCCAGGGTAGTAGATGCGGTCATCCTCGAATGGCAACCGGTGTTCGTCGGCCTTGCTGGCCTGCAATATCTGGTCGAAGCTCATCGCGCTTTCCGGGGTGCGATGCAGCGTCGGGCAGTGCCCATGGTGGAGAATTTCCACTACGCCGGGCATGGCTTTGGCCGCCGAGGTGTCGAGCGTCTGAATGCGCCCGCAGGCGATGCTGCTGTACACGCCATAGGCATAGAGCATGCCGGGGTACGGATGATCCGCCGCGTAGCGCGCCTGGCCACTGACCTTCAGGCGGCCATCGATGCGCTTGTGCGCCTTGCCGATGATGGTCTGACTCATGCGAGCTCCTTGGCCGTGAGATCACGGAGGTTGCGGGTGATGACCTGTTGCCCCAGAGGGATCTTGAAGGCGTTATGGCTGTAGGCCATGGCCTCTTTCATGGCCAGCTGCGCAACGCGCTGGTAGAGGTCTAGCGACGCCTGCTGGCCCGCCAGCGCACGCTCCGCCTCGACGGCGCGCCAGGGTTTGGTGGCGACCCCGCCCAAGGCGATGCGTGCCTCCTTGATGCGCTGACCTTCAAGCACCAGCACCACGGCGCTGGAGGCCAGGGCGAACTGGTAGGAGGTGCGGTCGCGCAGCTTCAGATACGCCGACCGGCTGCCGGGCAGCGGCGCGTCCAGGGTCAGGTGGGTGATCAGTTCACCGGGTTCCAGGGCATGCTCACGCCAGGGGGTCTGGCCGGGCAGCAGGTGGAAATCGGCAAAGCCGATGTCGCGGCTGCCCTTGGCGCCCTGCACGGTGACCTGTGCACCGATGGCCGCCACCGCCACGCACATGTCCGAGGGGTGCGTGGCGATGCACTGGTCGCTGGTGCCGAGCACCGCATGCACGCTGCGGTTCAGGCCGTCAATGGCCGCACAGCCCGAGCCCGGCTCGCGCTTGTTGCACGCCGAAAGACCATCGCGGAAGTAATTGCAGCGCACCCGCTGCATCACATTGCCAGCGGTGGTGGCCTTGTTGCGCAACGCCGTACTGGCGCCTTGCAGGATGGCTTCGGCGAGTACCGGGTAACGCTCGCGCACCAGCGGATGCTGGGCCAGCTCGGTATTGCTGACCAGCGCACCGATGCGCAGGCGGCCATCGCTCAAGGGTTCGATCTTGCGCAGGTCGAGGCGGTTGATATCCACCAGTTGGTCGGCCTGCATCACATCCAGCTTCACCAGGTCCAGCAGCGTGGTGCCGCCGGCCAGGTAGAAGCGCTGCCCGTCGCCGGTGGCCTGGCTGACCGCCTGGGCCGGCGAGCTGGCGCGTTGATAATCGAAGGTCCGCATCAGGTCGGCCTCCCCATCTTGCTGCGCGCCGACTGCACGGCGGCGAGGATGTTCTTGTAGGCCCCGCAGCGGCAGATATTGCCGCTCATGGCTTCGCGCACACTGGCATCGTCGGCGGGAATGTTCGGGTCGTTGAGGATCGCCACGGCGCTCATGATCTGTCCGGAGGTGCAGTAGCCGCACTGGTAGGCATCGTGCTCCCAGAAGGCCTCCTGCACCGGATGCAACTGGCCGTCGCGGGCCAGGCCCTCGATGGTGGTGATCTCGTCGCCGTCGTGCTGCACGGCGATGGACAGGCACGAGTTGATCGCCACGCCATTGACCAGCAGGGTGCAGGCCCCGCATTGCCCATGGTCACAACCCTTCTTGGTGCCGGTGAGCTGCAGGCGGTCGCGCAGCACATCGAGGAGGATCGCGTTGGGTGCCACGTTGAGGCGATGGCTCTGGCCGTTGACCTTCAGCTCGATACTGCGCTCGCCAGCAGCCGGTGCGCTTGACTGCTCGCCAGCGGGCGCCGCCTGGGCGGGTTGTGCAGCGGACTCCGGCACCCAGGTGGCGACCGTCGCCGCTGCCAGGCCAGAGGCACCGACCTTGAGAAAATGCCGCCTTGAAGCCTGCAAGGCCGTGGCCGCCGCATCGGCCTTGGACGCTGTGGTTGAATCTTTCATCAGGATCACCCTTCATTGGCGCGCTCACGCTGGCGCTGTAGGTCATGAGGGGCCGCGATACGCCGTCGCCGCCTTCCGGACATGACCGGACCTTTAAGGGGACCCTGGGCGGGTAAATAGATTCAGCGCAATGTGGTGGTGGTCAGACAAGCGCACCCAGCCCCCTCCTGCTGACCACTTCGAACGTGCCGCAGGAGGTGGGCGGATGAACCAGGCATAGATAAGGGGTGGTATTAAGCCAAAGCCATCAACCCGAAGTACGTCCGCAGGTCACCACCACGATGCCCGCCAGAATCGCCAGCACGCCCGCCAGCAACGGCCAGGTCAGCTGTTCACCCATGAACGCCACCGACATCAACAGCCCCACCACCGGCACCCCGAGCATGGCAGTCGACATGCTGGTGCTGGACAGCCACATGCTCGCGGCATTCACCGCGCAAAAGCAGAACGCGGTAGCCAGTGGCCCCATGAACAGCATGATCTGCCACAGCGTGGCCGAGCCGTCACCAGTGAATGGCCCTTCCAGCGCATACGCCAGGCCCAGCAGCGGTACGGTGGCGGTGAGCATCTGCCAGGGCGCCAGCTGATAGGCACTGGCAGCGGGCCGCGAATGACGCATATGCAGGATGCACAGCGCCCAGCACAACGAGGCGGCGATCAGCATCAGGTTGGCCTTGAGCAAGGCGCTGTCGTGCCAGTCCAGGGTCAGCGGGTTGAACAGCACGCCGACTCCAATGCCGCCCAGCAAGGTGCCGGCCAGTTGCCGGCGGCTCAGCCGCTCGCCGAAAAAGCTCACAGCCAGTGGCGTGACCCATAGCGGCGTGGTGTAGGCAAGTACTGCCGAGCGGCCCGCAGGCACCTGGGTCATGGCCATGGCGCCCAGTACAGTGAAGGTCAGCATCTGCAGCAGGCCGACACTGAGGATCAGGGGCAGGTCGCGACGTTGCGGCACCCGCAGGCTGCCGGTCGCCAGTTGCAGGGCGAACAGGCAGGCTGCGCCAGCGGCGAAGCGCACCGCAGCAAACCACACCGGGCTGATGTGCTGCAGACCGGCCTTCATAACCGGCCAGTTGGCGCCCCAGATGACGATCGCCAGCACCAGCAACAACACGCCCTTGGCCTGTGGAGTGGCCAGCGGGCCGCTGGCAGGAATGGCGGGGATGATCTTGCTGGTTCCAGGCATGACGGGGCTCCGACGGGTCAGTTCGCCAAAGCCATGCTAGTGAAAGGTCCGCAGAAAATTTTTCCTGATTCTTCTGCATCAAGAGCTATTTGAAGCATTAACATCTTCCTTCACGACTTTTTGCAGAGGTTTGTTCTCTTGAAGACACTCGACCGCACCGATATCAGCATTCTCGACAGCCTGCAGCGCGACGCCAGCATCACCAATGCCGAACTGGGGCGTTCGGTGAATCTGTCACCCACGCCCTGCTTCAATCGGGTCAAGGCCATGCAGGAGGCCGGGTTGATCAAGGGCCAGGTCACCCTCCTCGACCCCAGGGTGCTGGGCCTGGACCTCAACGTATTCATTCATGTGAGCCTGGAGAAGCAGGACGAAGGCGCCCTGCAGCGCTTCGAAGCGGCGGTGGCCGACCGCCCGGAGGTGATGGAGTGCTACCTGATGACCGGCGACGCCGACTACTTGCTGCGCATCCTGGTGCCGAACATCCATGAACTGGAACGTTTCATTCTCGAACACCTGACCAAGGTGCCGGGGGTGGCCAACATCCGCTCCAGCTTTGCGCTCAAGCAGGTGCTGTACAAGACCGCCCTGCCCTTGCCGCCGGATGGCCTGGCCCTGGCCAGGAGCCCGAGGCGGTAGGGCCAAGCCCGATACCGTTCGATCAAGCGCTTCCACCGCCTGACTGACCGGTATTGGGGCTAAGGCCAATACTGATCTTTTAGACCAAAGCAATCCGATCTGGCGCCGCTTTTGCTTTTCAAGCATCGCCCTCACAGACGCCGCAAAACGCGACTTCGGTGCAGGCCGAGTGGAGGTGTCATGGAAGGGGGTAAGCCGGCAGGGAAGCCGGCTTAGGCGCACTGGGCCAGGGA
>NZ_CAJYVE010000022.1 GCF_913777995.1 uncultured Pseudomonas sp.
GGCAGACCCAAGCCAGGAGCAATGGCTTTTGGTTACTTTTGGCGCGCAGGGCACCTGGAAACCAAAAGTAACCCGCCGTAAAGGCGGAAAGGTGACTAAAGGGCACTAATGCTGCGGCGGGTGTACCTGGTCCAGATAGCCTGCCATTCGCGAGCAAGCTCCAACGGTCTAACTGACCAGTATTGGCTTTAGCCGCAATACTGTTCGCTTAAGCGGCATATGGCCCGGTGGGAGCGGCCATAGCCGCGAAAGCGCCAGGAAATTCAGTGCATCTGTTGTGAACAGGCGGTCGCTTCTCGGCTGAAGCCGCTCCTGCCCGGTCTAACTGACCATTATTGGTTCTAGGCCCAGTACAGGCCCAACTGACTTATCCGTAATGGATGCCTGGCCTGCTCGAAACGGCTGGCTCCATCACGGACCGTCGGCACGCTGGGCGTGCATGTTGGCGGCGATGCGCCGTGCGGTTTCGATCACCATGTCGGTGACCGTTTCCTGGCGCAGCAGTTTGAAGCTCGCCGTGTCGCCCACCGCCGACAGGCTGCCGACCACTTCCTTGCCCTCCAGGCTGACGATCGGTGCGGCGATCCCGGTCAGGCCCTTGTTCAGTTCGTCGTGGGTGATGCAGTAGCCGTTCTTGCGAATTTTCTTCGCCACCCGGGCGAACTCCGACCAGGCGTAGTGGTTGCAGGGGTGGCCCGGGTCGCCGGCGATATGGTCTTCGAACAGCTTCAGCAGGTGGCGGCCCTTCTGGTAGGCGACCAGCACCTTCGATTGTGCGCCGCGGAAGATCGGCAGTGGCTGGCCACGGCCGAAGGTGAACTGGTGCTGGCTGCTCGGGTCGGTGATCCACGTGTTGATGATGTGCCCGTCGTAGAACACGCTGACGAACACCGCCAGGCCAGTCTCGGCCGACAGTGCCTCGATTTCCTGGCGTCCGGCGCTGAGGATCGGGTCGTACTGACGCATCATCCAGTCCAGTTCGATGATCCGCGGACCCAGGCCGTAGCTGCCGGCACCGACGCGGGTCAGCAGTCCGGCGTCGCACAGGTCTTTCACATAGCGGTACACCGTGGCCCTGGACAAGCCCATGCGCGCGGCGATGGTCTCCGGGTCGATCTGCAACTGGTCAGGACCGAACAGGTCCAGGACGGCCAGGGTCTTGCGCAGGCTGCTCATATCGTTGCCTCGATGGCGAAGTGTCTCTTGGGTGTGGCGGAAAATACCCTTAAAAATCTCATTTGTCTCGTATTTTGAGTAAAACGACAAAATTAGGTTGTTTGTCGTTTTTCAAAATGGAATAAATCTCACACAACAAAGCCAGCCTGTGAGGCCAGACAAATGAACGGAGCCCAGTTGCTCATCCAGGCCGCCGCCGCGAGCGGGGTCGAGTACTGTTTTGCCAACCCCGGGACCACCGAAATCCCGCTGGTCGCCGCCTTGGCCGGAGACACTCGGCTCAAGCCCGTGCTGTCGCTGTTCGAAGGGGTGTGCACCGGTGCCGCCGATGGTTACGGGCGTATCGCCGGCAAACCGGCCATGACCCTGACCCACCTGGGGCCAGGCTTCGCCAATGGCATCGCCAACCTGCATAACGCCCGCCGCGCCAATACGCCAATCGTCAACGTGATCGGTGACCACGCCTCCTGGCACGTCAACTACGACCCGCCACTGGCCAGCGATATTCAGGCGCTGGCCGGCTCGGTGTCCGCCTGGGTGCGCCTGTCGCGCAGTACCCGGCACTTGGGGGAAGACCTGCAGGACGCGGTGCAGGCGGCCTGGCAGCCGCGCGGACAGATTGCCAGCCTGATCCTGCCCATGGACCTGCAGGCCCAGCAACTCGACACCCCCATTGCCCCATTGGCGCCACTGCAGGCACCGGTACGTCGCTTTGCCGCCGACCGCGTCGAGCAGGTCGCCGCGCAGTTGCGCGCCGGCAAGCGCCTGGTGTTCATCGTCGGTGACGACGGCCTAAGCATCGCTGGCTTGCAAGCTGCCGGACGCCTGGCCGGCCTGCCAGGGGTCAAGCTGTTCGCCGAGACTTTCCCGCGGGTCAGCCAGCGTGGCGGTGGCCTGCCGGACCTGGACCGCCTGCCGTACTTCCCGGAAGTGGCCATCGGCATCCTTGACCAGTACGACCTGGTGGTGTGTGCCGGGGTTGGCGAACCGATCAGCTATTTCGGTTACGAAGGCATCGCGTCGCGTCTGGCCGGTCGTGAGCGCCTGCTGAATCTGGCCGAAGTCGGCGACGACGTCAGCGGCGCCCTGGCCGCCCTGGCCGACGCCGTGCAGGCGCCGGCCTGGACAGCAGCCCCGCAGGGCATCGAGCTGCCGGCTGGCGATGCCGCCCTGAGCCCGCAATCGGTGGGCCTGGTGCTGGCCGCCGCGCTGCCCCAGGACGCCATCGTCTCGGTAGAGGGCGGCACCTGTGGCTACCCGTTCTTCACCGCCTCGGCACGTGCCGCCCGCCATCGGGTCCTGACCAACACCGGCGGCGCCATCGGCCAGGGCATACCCGCCGGCTTCGGCGCCGCGCTGGCCGAGCCGGGTACGCCGGTGTTCTGCCTGCAGTCCGACGGCAGTGCGCAGTACACCATCCAGACACTGTGGAGCATCGCCCGCGAGCAGTTGCCGGTGGTCATCCTCATCGCGGCCAACCATCGCTACGCGATCCTGCAGAACGAGCTGCGCCGCTACGGCGTCAGCGACTTTGGCCCCCAGGCCCTGGCCCTTACCGAATTGGACCGGCCACGTATCGACTGGCCGGCGCTGGCGCGTGGCTATGGCGTGCCCGCCAGCACCGTGCGCACCAACGCCGAGCTGCACCAGGCCCTGGCGCGCGCCAAGGCTTCGGCAGCCCCTTGCCTGATCGAGATGGAGTTGTAAGCCATGAGTGAAATTGCCTTGCTGCCTGCGGTGCGGGCGTTCCTGGCCGCGCCCCACGGCCTGTTCATCGACGGTACCTGGCAGGCGGCGGCCAGCGGTCGTCGCCTGGAGGTGGAAAATCCGGCCAGCGCCAGCGTCATCGCCGCAGTGGCCGAAGGCGCCGAAGCTGATGCCGACGCGGCCGTGGCAGCTGCCCGCGCCGCTTTCGAAGGCCCCTGGCGCCAAGTGTCGCCGGCACGCCGTGGCCAGCTGTTGTGGCAACTGGCCGAGCTGATCGACCGCCATGCCGAAGAACTCGCGCAACTGATCACCCTGGAGAACGGCAAGCCGATCGCCAATGCGCGGGGCGAAGCAGCCAGCGCGGCCAGCATCGTGCGCTACTTCGCCGGCTGGCCGACCAAGATCGAGGGCAGCACCCTGCCGGTGTCGCCGGCCAGCGGTGCGCCGATGCTCAATTACACCCTGCGTGAGCCGGTGGGGGTCTGCGCGCTGATCGTGCCGTGGAATTTCCCGCTGACCATGTGCGTGTGGAAGCTCGGTCCGGTGCTGGCCACCGGTTGTACGGCAGTGCTCAAGCCCGCCGAGCAGACCCCCTTGGTGGCGGTGCGCCTGGTGCAACTGATCGAGCAGGCCGGCTTTCCTGCCGGGGTGGTCAACCTGCTCACCGGCCTGGGCCTGCACACCGGCGCGCCGCTGGCGGCCCATGCAGGCGTCGACAAGGTGGCCTTCACCGGCTCTACCCAAGTGGGGCGGCTGATCGCCCAGGCGGCCACCGGCAACATGAAAAAGGTGTCGCTGGAGCTGGGCGGCAAGTCGCCGAACATCATCCTTCCCGATGCCGATATCGCCCGCGCCGCCAAGGGCGCGGCCGACGGCATCTTCTACAACCAGGGCCAGGTATGCACCGCTGCGTCGCGTCTTTACGTGCATGAAAGCGTGCTGGATGCGGTGCTCGACGAGCTGCAGCGGCATGCCCGCGCGCATGTGCTCGGCCCCGGCCTGGACAGCCGCAGCACCCTCGGGCCGCTGGTGTCCGGGCGTCAGCTGGAGACGGTCACTGGCTACCTGCGCCGTGGCACCGAGGAGGGCGCCGAGCTGGTCTGTGGTGGCGGGCGACCGGAGCACCTGGAGCAAGGCCATTTCATTCAGCCGACGGTGTTCCTCGACCGCGCCGAGCGCGCCTGCGTGGCCCGCGAGGAAATCTTCGGCCCGGTGCTGACGGTGATGAGCTGGCGTGAACCGGAGGACCTGGTGCAGCGCGCCAACGACTCGCCCTACGGTCTGGCGGCCGGGCTGTGGACCCGCGACCTGCGTTCGGCGCACCGCCTGGCAGCGCAGCTGAAGGCCGGTTCGATCTGGATCAACTGCTGGAACGTGGTCGACCCGGCCTCGCCCTTCGGCGGTTACAAGCAGTCCGGCTGGGGCCGGGAAATGAGCAAGCACGTGATCGACGCCTACACCGAGACCAAGAGTGTCTTCGTCGATCTCGCCTGACCAACCAATAACAAGAGGAACGATCATGGATCTGCAACTGCAAGGCCGTGTGGCCATCGTCACCGGCGGCGGCATGGGTATCGGCAAGGAAGTCGCGCGCTTCCTGTCGCAGGAAGGCTGCAAGGTGGTGATCTGCGCCCGGCGCATGGAATACCTGCGCCCGGCCGCCGAAGAGATCAGCGCCGAAACCGGCAACGAAGTGCTGCCGCTGTTCTGCGACACCAACGACATGGCGGCGGTGGCCGACATGGTGCAGCAGGCCGTCGAACGCTTTGGCCGTATCGACATCCTGGTCAATGGCGCCGCCGCGCCATCGGGCGTGGTGCGCAACGACATCGAGCACGCCGGCGACGACGAGCTGCTCTCGGACATGAACACCAAGGTGATTGGCTATTTCCGCTGTGCCAAGGCGGTGACCCCGCACATGAAGCAGGGCGGCTTCGGGCGCATCATCAACATCGGCGGCTTGACCGGCCGTGGCAGCAAGGTGCTGTCGGGCATGCGCAACCTGGCCATTGCCCACATGACCAAGACGCTGTCCGACCAGCTCGGCCCCTCGGGCATCACCGTCAACCTGATTCACCCCGGCGTGGTAGACACCCCGCATATCCAGGAACTCTACGAGCGCGAAGGCGTGAAGCAGGGCAAGACCCCGCAGCAGGTCGAGCAGGGCTACATCGACGCCACTCCCATCCGCCGGACCCTGCAGCCCATCGAGATGGGGTGGCTGATCGGCTTCCTGGCTTCGCCCAAGGCCGGCGCAATCACCGGTGAGTCCATCGGCATCGATGGCGGCCTGACCCGCGGCATCTTCATCTGAGGAAGCAATCATGAACAATGGAACCCTGTTGGTGGCCACTGTCGGCCAGGCGGTGATCCGCAGCGCCGACGACGGCCAGACCTGGCATCGCCTGGGGCTGGGCCAGGCCATCGAGTTCGACGCCATCACCCGTTCGCTGAGCCTGAGCCCGGCCAACCCCGAAGTGATCTATGCCGGCACCGACGTGGGCCTGTGCGTCAGCCACGATGTCGGCGGCCACTGGGCGCGGGTCGAGTCGCCGTTCAACGGCCAGACCGTGTGGAAAGTCGCGGTCGACCCCCAGGACCCGCAGCGCATCTTCGTTGGCACCGGCGCACCCTCGCGGGCGGTGCTGTGGCGCAGCCTGGATGGCGGCGCCAGCTGGTACCGGGTGCCGGTGGAGATTCCGGAGTTCTGCGAAGGGGTGAGCAAGCCGCGGCTGCTGGCCTTCGCCTACGACCCGACCGACCGTGACCAGGTGTGGTTCGGCCTTGAAGAGGGCGGCCTGTTTCACAGCCGCGATGGCGGCGAGAGCTTCACCCGTGTCGACGATCGCCTGCTGTGGGACTACAACTCCGACGTACACAACATCGTGGTGCTGCCCAACCATGGCCGCAAGGTGATCGTCGTGGTGTGCGTCAACGCCGTGTACCGCAGCCTCGACGAAGGCCGTACCTGGAGCGGCATCATCGGCAAGGAGGCCTTCGGGCTGTATTACCTGCGCGTGCTCAATGCCCCGGCAGGCAGCGAGGACACGCTGTACCTGAGCATCTCCGACGGCACGCCGGGCACCACCAGCAAGGTGCTGGTCTCGCAGGATGCGGCCGAGAGCTGGGAGGTGCTGCCGCTGCCGCAACAGCCCAATTCCTGCGTGTGGGCCATGGCCTTCAACCCCGCCGACCCGCGCCAGCTGCTGGCCGGGACCAAGTACGGGCATCTGTTCACCTCGCTGAACGGCGGCCAGGGCTGGCAGAAGCAGTGGCGCGAGTTCAGCGAGATCGCCGACGTGCTGTGGACACCGGCGGTGGCGCAGATCAAGTCTGGACACCAGTCCGTCATCAAGCACACGTGAGGAGAGGGCGATGAAAGTCGAGATCGTTCGTACGCACCTGTCGTTGTTCGTCCGCGACCCGGAGGTTTCGGCGCGCTGGTATGCCGATGTGCTGGGCATGCACGAAAGCGCCAGGGGCGAGAGCTGGATCATGATGGCCTTCGGCGCCAAGCACCATGACATTGCCCTGATCAAGGCCGAGCCGGGCGCCCACCAGGGCGGCCTCGGCCTGCAGCACTACGGCCTGGAAATCGCCGGTGACATGACCACCCTGCGCCAGCTGTACGGCATGTTGCTGGGCAAGGGCGTGGAGATCGTCAAGATCACCGACCACGAGATCGGCAACGGCCTCTACTTCAACGACCCCGATGGCAATCGCATGGAATTCTTCCTCGAAACCGAGCACGACGACGCGCGGGCCAAGGAGCGCTTTCGCGTCGCTGGCGCACCCAGCCGGCATTTCGACCTCGATCCTCTTTAATCCAGGACACCGCTATGAAACCGAGCAATTTCGCCACCTACCACATTCGCAAATGGTACAGCTTCAGCGAAGAGACCCTCGCCAACGAGAGTGGCCAGCTGGCCGATGGCGAGCCGCTGTTCAAGTACGTCATCGCGGCAGCGATTCACAACCCCTACGCCGGTCAGTTCAGCCAGGATCTCGCGCAGTTGGTGGACGACTCACCGAAGCTGGGTGAGGAATTCGGCCGACGCATCCGTGAGCTGGCCGCCGGCCGCTCGATCGTCAGCTACGGCAAGGCCTGCGTGGTCGGCAGCCAGGGCGAGTACGAGCACGGCAACGCGTTCCTCACCAACCCGGCTGCCGACCCGGTGCGGGTGGCCCTGGGCGGTGGCATGTCGTGGGTGCCTTCGACCGGCAAGCGCGGTGCGCCAGGGGTGACCATCGACGTGCCGCTGGCGCACAAGGATGCCCTGTACGTGCGCTCGCACTACGACACCATTTCCGTGTCGTTCGGCGATGGCCCGGCGCCCAACGAGGTGATCATCATCTGGGCCTTCGCCACACGCGGCCGGCTGCATGCGCGTCTGGGCGGCCTCAGCGCCGAGGCGATCAAAGGCGATAACGGCCTGACCTGACAGGTCGGCCGGGGGAGAACCGTGATGTCAGTACGCAGTGTGTTTTTCACCAACCGCAGCGGCGTGCGCCTGCATGCCCTGCAGTATGGCGCGACCGGCGCCACCCCGGTGGTGCTGCTGCACGGGCTGCGCGCCTATGCGCAGACCTGGGCGCCGCTGGCTGCCGCGCTGGGCGACGGCTACTGCTGCTACGCGCTGGACCAGCGCGGACGCGGCCTGAGCGACTGGGCACCGAGTGACAGCTACCGCACCGATTGTTATGTCGACGACCTGGAAGACCTGGTCGCCCATCTGGGCCTGGAGCGT
This sequence comes from uncultured Pseudomonas sp., assembly GCF_913777995.1. Taxonomy (GTDB): domain Bacteria; phylum Pseudomonadota; class Gammaproteobacteria; order Pseudomonadales; family Pseudomonadaceae; genus Aquipseudomonas. The sequence continues at coordinate 7,632 of NZ_CAJYVE010000022.1, forward strand.
TTCTTGCTCGTCGGTCACTCGCTGGGCGGCGCCAACGCGCTGGAGTACGCGCGTCGTCATCCGCGGCGCCTGCTGGCGCTGGTGATCGAAGACATCGGGCCGGGTTCGTCCAGCGCCGGTGACGGCGCAGCACGCATCCGCCGGGAAATGCAGCAGACCCCGCTGGTGTTCGCCGACTGGAACGCCGCTCGTGAGTTCTGGCGTCGCGCACGGCCTGGGCTGACGGAGGAGGGTATCGAGTCGCGCCTGGCGCATTCGATGCGGGAAAGCCCCGAAGGCATCGTCTGGCGTCACGACCAGCAGGGTATCGCCGAGGCCCGCTTGAGTATCGAACCGACCGACCTGTGGCCGGCGGTACGGGCGCTGCAATGCCCGACCCTGTTCGTACGCGGCGGTTGCTCGGATTTCCTGCCGCCGGCCACCGTCGCGGCGATGTTACAGGCCAATGCCCGTATTCGTGCCGTCGAAGTCGCCGATGCCAGCCATTACGTTCATGATGATCAGAGCGCCATCTTCAACCAGGTAGTCAGCGCGTTCCTGCAAGAGTCGCAGGACCGCTGAGTATCACCGCAAAACCTACAAGAAACGGGTGAGAGAGCATGAGACGCGAGACCACTCAGGTTGTAATCGTCGGCGCCGGGCCGAACGGGATCACCGCCGCCCACTACATGGGGCTGCATGGCATCGACTGCGTGGTGCTGGAACTGGCCGAGGGCATCCTGCCGTACCCGCGTGCGGTGGGCATGGATGACGAAGCCTTGCGCGTGCTGCAGGGCATCGGCATCGCCGACATCGCCGTGCGCGACATGATCTGCGACGTGCCGCTGCGCTACTACAACGCGCGGGGCGTGTGCTTTGCCGAGGTCAAGCCGAGCGTGGCCGAGTATGGCTGGCCGATGCGCAACATCTTCATGCAGCAGTTGCTCGAAGGCACCTTGCGTGACGAACTCGGGCGTCACCCCCAGGTGCAGCTGCGCCTGGGCCACGAGATGCTCGACCTCAGCCAGGACGAGCAGGGCGTGACCCTGCAGGTGCGCGGTGCCGACGGCCAGACCTACGAGCTGCATACGCAGTACCTGATCGGCGCCGACGGCGGACGTTCGAACGTGCGCAAGAAGCTCGGCATCGAATTGCTGGGCATGACTCACCCGCGCAAGTGGGTGGTGGTGGATGTCTGCAACGACTCCCTGGACGCACCTTACACGGCCTTGCACGCCGACCCCGAGCGGCCTTTCGTATGCATCTACCTGCCCTACGGGCAGCGGCGCTGGGAATTCATGCTCAAGGAAGGCGAGGACGAGCAGCGCATGTGCGGGGAGTCGACCATCCGCGGGCTGATCCGCGGGCACATCGGCGACGCGGTGGATGAGCTGCAGATCGTGCGCATCCGTGCCTACACCCACAACTCCCGTGTGGCGGCGCGCTTCGTCGAGGGCCGCGTGGCGCTGGTCGGCGATGCTGCGCACATCTCGCCACCTTGGGCGGGGCAAGGTCTCAACTCCGGGCTGCGCGACGTGGCCAACCTGGTGTGGAAGATCGCTGCGGTGCTCAAGGGGCGGGCCTCGCCGAGAATCATCGCCAGCTACGACACCGAGCGGCGTGGTCATGCCACCGACCTGATCGGCCTGGCCGACAACATGGGCGCGGTGCTGGGCCTGACCAACCCGCTGATGGCCGGGGTGCGCGACTGGCTGTTCCAAGCGGTGAACACGGTCGACAACCTGCGTTCGCACCTGCTGGAGTTCAAGTTCAAGCCCAAGGCGACCATCACCAAGGGGCTGGTCTACCACGAACGCGAGGAGTTGCGCGAAGGCGACCTGGTCGGCCAGCTGTTCGTGCAACCGCAGGTCGAAGATGCCGAAGGCCGCCGCCGACGCCTGGATGAAGTGCTGGGCGACTCCTATGCTGTACTCGGCTACCGGGTCAACCCGGCCGCCGGCCTGAGCGAGGCCACGCGCGCCTACTGGCAGCGCTGGGACACCCGTTTCATTCAGGTCAACCGTTCGCGCAGTGGCATGCGCGGCCAGCCGTTGAGCGCCGACGGGGCGATCAGCGTCGAGGATGTCGATAACCGCCTGGCCAACTGGTTCTCCAAGGTGCGCGACAGCGTCGTGGTGGTACGCCCGGACCGCTTCGTGGCGGCCATCACCACGCCGGAACGCCTGGAATCGGTGCTCGCTCGCCTGGAGAAACAACTGTCATGAACCCTCTCGACGATTTACCTGGCCGCCTGCTGCACTGCGCCGACCAGGCCGTAGCTCTGCCGGCTGAGCAGGCCCCGGCGGGCCTGGATGTGACGACGGGCTACCGGCTACAGCGCAGCAACCTGGCGCTGCGCCTGGCGCGTGGTGAACGCTTCAGCGGCTGGAAAGTGGCCTTTGCCGGCGCTGCGGCGCAGGCGCGCTTCGGCCTCGGCGAGCCGGTCTATGGCGGCCTCACCGAGGCCATGGCGGTGTTGCCAGGGGCGGCCCTGGATCTCGCGGGCCTGGTCGACCCACGGCTGGAGATCGAGATCGCCTTCATCTTTGCCCGTGACCTGCCGCCCGCTGACTACAGCGACGAGCAGATCATCCAGGCCATCGGTGGCTTGGCCCTGGCCTTCGAAGTGGCGGATTGCCGCTGGGCTGGCTGGCGCTTCGAGGCCGGCGCTTTCCTGGCCGACAACGCCGCCGCCGGCCGCTATTGCCTGTCGGCGGCGCTGCCGTTCAGCGCCAGCCGCCATCAAGCGCTGGACTACGCCCTGACCCGCGACGGTGTGGCGCTGGGCCGCGGGCAGACTGGCGACGCCGCAGACTCGGCGCTGCCGATCACCTGTTGGCTGGTTCGCCGCCTGCTGGCCGACAAGCAGCCGGTGCGCGCCGGGCAGGTGGTGCTGACCGGTGCCTTGCTGGCGCCGTTGGCCATCGAGCCTGGCCATTTCCGTTTCACCCTCGCCGGGCGAGCGCTGGAGTTGGATTTCGTCAGTCGAGAGGTCAGCGCCAAGGAGGATGCCTGATGTTCGCGCAAACCCGTAGTTTCACCGATCTGCACGAACACGCCGGAGCCATCTCCGGCTGGCGGCAGACCTATGACCAGATGGGCCGCGGGCCGCTGAACACCGGCTTGTCGCAGGTGTGTGGCGAGCGCTTCCAGCTGTTTCAGGAGTCTTTCGACAACCGTATCGCGCAACACGGCCAGGCCCCGCGGGGGCGCATGTGCATCGCGGTGGTGCTGCCGGCCGGGCAGGCGCCGATCGTGCAGAAGCAACTGGTGGGCGCGCACAGCGTCATGCTGCTGCGTCCGGATGAGGATTTCGTGGTCCAGGCGCCGGCCGGCACGCGTTATTTCGGTGCTACCGTCGACCTGGTACGCTTCGCCGAACTGGCAGCCTTCGAGCTGTCGGCCGGGCAGTTGCAGCGCGCCAAGACGCTGTCGCAGCTGGAGGTGCCCGGGGCACTCATCGAACGCCTGTTGCAGCGCATCTATGCCGCGTTCCAACTGATGGTCGAACGTGACGGCGCGGCTGATCACAGCACCGAGAAGTTCATCGAGGACACCCTGCTGGAGACCTTGCTGGACCTGTTCAGTGGCGCCTGCGACGTGCCGCGTGGACGCCAGGGCAACATTGCGGTGAGTGCCTGGCTGGTCAAGCGCAGCCAGGAACTGGCCCTGGCGCGCCTGGAGCAGCCGCCGAGCATCCTTGACCTGTGCGCCGAGCTGCGCGTCAGCCGGCGGACCCTGCAGAACAGTTTCCAGGCGGTGACCGGCATGCGCCCGATCGAATACCTGCGCAACCTGCGTCTCAATGCCGTGCGCCGCAAACTCAGGGCCACGGCGGTGGAGCAGGGCACGGTGGGCGAGATCGCCGGGCAGATGGGCTTCAGCCACCTCAGCCATTTTTCGCTCAATTACCGCGAGCTGTTCGGCGAGTACCCGTCGCAGACCAAGCGCCAGGCTGGCAGCCCGCTTTGCAAGGTCGGCAACGCCTGATGAGCGCTGCGAAAGGTTCTGCGCCGCTGATTGCACTGTTGGCTACGCTGTGTGCCCTGGTGCCTTTGTCGATTGACACCTACCTGCCCAGCCTGCCGGACATCGCCCTCGACCTGAACGCGGAAACGGCGCGGGTGCAGTCGACCATCGGCCTGTTTCTCGCCGGGTTGTGCAGCGGCATGCTGATCTGCGGCCCGCTGTCGGACCGTCATGGGCGTCGACGTCTGCTGCTTGGCAGCCTGGCCTTGTACCTGCTGGCCTCGCTGGCTTGCACGCAGGTTACCGACGTGACCCAGTTGCAGGGCCTGCGCTTCATCCAGGCGCTGGGCGGCGCGGGGGCCCTGGTGTTGGCACGCACCGTGGTACGTGACCTGTACCCGTTGAGCGAGTCGGCGCGGCTGCTGTCGCTGATGCACGTCATCGCCATGCTCGCCACGCTGGTGGCACCGGTGTTGGGCACCTGGCTGGTGCTGCTGCACGGCTGGCGGACGATCTTCGTGGCCTTGTTCCTGGCAGCAGCGGCGTGCCTGCTGGTGGCCTGGCGGCTGTTGCCGGAAAGCTTGCCGACACACGCCCGGACGGCCTCGCTGGGGGCGTCGTTCCGGCATTACGCGGCGATCCTGCGCCACCCGCTGGCGCTGCTGTACATCCTCGCCATGGGCCTGTCGGTGGGTGGCATGTTCGCTTTCATCACCGCTTCGTCTTTTCTGTTCATCGAGCACTTCGGCTTTTCGCCGCGCGGCTTCAGCCTGGTGTTCGCCCTGAACATCGTCGGCATCATCATCGCCACCGTAATCAATGCACGCTGGGTGCGGCGGCGCGGGCCAAGGGCGATGCTGGGGATCGGCAGCCTGGTGGCCGGGGCCGCGGGTGCGGCGCTGCTGGTGGTGGGCCTGACAGGGTGGGCGCAGCCGCTGTCGATCATCCTCTGCGTGGTGGCGTTCATGGGCATCAGCGGCTTGATCGGTTCCAACTGCATCGCCAGCCTGATGGCGCTGTTCCCGTACAATGCCGGAGCCGCCGTGGGCCTGGCCGTGGCCCTGCAATTCGCCTGTGGCGCGCTGTTCAGTGCTCTGGTCAGCCAGTTGGGTGACGGCACAGCGCGCCCGATGTGTCTGGTGATCGGGGGGTGTGGGGTGGCGAGCCTGGTGTGTTACGCCGGTATCCGCCTGTTGAGCGAGCGCCAGGCGGCATTGATTCATGCCGATGAAGGCCGATCGCCTCAGCAGCGCGCCTGACGCAGCCAGTCCAGCACCTGCCCGGCGTTGTTGGCCGGGTCGGGAATGTCGCTGAACAGCTGGGCCACCCGGCCGTTGTCAATCACCAGCGCGGCGCGGCCGTAGACGCGTATCGGCCCGGCCTGGTAAAGCGGCAGGCCCAGGGCTTCTCCCAGTCGGCAGGCCGGGTCGGAAAGCAGCGGGTAGGGCAGCTGAATGCGCTCGATCAGCTCCTGCTGGTAGGCGGTGTCTTGTGAGGACAGGCCGAACAGGCGTGTCGCGCCCAGCGCGGCGAAGTCCTGGAAGTGGTCGCGAAAGCCGCAGGCCTGCGGCGTGCAGCCCTTGGCACCCGGTACGCTGGCCATCTCGGCCGGGGCCGGCAGGTGCGGGTTGCCGCTGCGCGGGTAGATGAACACCACGCACAGGCCGCGCTCGCGGCTGAGGTCCACCGTTTGGCCATCGGTGGCGGGCAGGGTGGTGCTCGGCAGTGGCTGGCCGATCAGCCGGTCACGCAGGGCTTGCTGGGAGTCTGGCAGGGTCATGGGTGTTCCGTAGGGCTGGACAGGTGGAAGAGCGGTGTAAGCCGACGGCTTTGGTGGTCGGGCGATGAACGTTACACTAGTCGGCCTCCCTTCAACCAGACCCGAGGATTGCATGGCCAATCACGATATCGATTTCCTCCCCGATCCGGACCCCGAGTCCATCTCTTCCGACGTCGCCGGCTTTGGCGGCCTGCTGGTGTCCACGCAGATCCCCACCCGTGCCGATGGCAGCCTGGAGCTGGGTGGTATCGTCGAGCAGAGCGAATGCACCCTGCAGGCGCTGAAAACGGCCCTGGAAAAGGCCGGCAGCGGCATGGACCGCGTGCTGCACCTGACCATCTACCTCACCGACATGGCCGACCGTGCGGCGTTCAACGAGGTCTACCAGCGTTTCTTCAGCAAACCCTGGCCGGTCCGCGCCGCCGTTGGCGTGGCGGCCCTGGCGGTGCCGGGCATGCGCGTGGAAGTGACGGCAATGGCCGCCCGCGCCTGAGCCTGCCCCACTGCGCCGGGTTCGGGTTTGCCCGGCGGGCAGACCGCCCTTGCTCGACGGCATTTGCTGGCCATTCGCTCTTGCCGCGGGTGACGGGCAGGACGCTGACGCCGCGAAGGCATCCCGGCTAACGCCAATACTGTTCAGTTAGTCGTTATGGGCCCGTGGGAGCGGCTTTAGCCGCGAAAGCGCCAGGAAAATCACTGCATCTGCTGTGAACTGGCGGTCGCTTCGCGGCTGAAGCCGCTCCTACCCGGCCTAACTGATCAGTATTGCGGCTAACGCCAATACAGTTCAGTTAGACCGTGGGAGCGAGCTTGCTCGCGAAGGCGGCGTCACGTTCACAGCAAATTCAGCGACTTTGCCCGCTTTTCGCGAGCAAGCTCCCACAAAGCCGCAAGGCGCTTAATCGAACAGTATTGCGGCTAACGCCGGTCCTACCGGCCCCCTGATCGGAGCCGGACGGCACGGCTGGCTTTCGCAGCCAAGGCCTTAGACCGTGGACACCTGCGCCAGGCCAAGCATCTGGCCCAGGGCCTGGAACAGGCTGTCCGGATCGACCGGCTTCTGCAGCACCACACTGCCCGGCAGTTCCAGGCCCTGCAGCTCGGCATAGCCGGTAAGGAACACCACCGGCAAATGCGGCTGACGTTCGCGGGCCGCCTGGGCCAGCTGGGCGCCGTTGAAGCCCGGCATGGCGAAGTCGGTGAGCAGCAGGTCGACCTGGTCATCGAGCAGGGCCAGGGCCTGTTCACCGCTGTTGGCCTTGCGCACCTGGTAGCCCTGCATCTGCAGCATCTCGCCGATCATGTCGCGGATCAGGTCTTCGTCGTCGACCACCAGGATGCAGCGGTCGTGCCCGCTGTCGGGCTGCGCGTGGGCCTGGGGCTGCGGATCTTCGACCGGCGAGGCCTGGCGCACCGCCGGCAGGTAGACGCTGACTTCCGTGCCGCGTCCCGGCTCGGTGTCGATGCGCACTCCGCCGCCGGACTGTTTGGCGAACCCGAACACCTGGGCCAGGCCCAGGCCGGACCCTTTGCCGATGTCCTTGGTGGTGAAGAAGGGCTCGAAGACCTTGGCCAGCACGTCCTGGCTCATGCCGCAGCCGGTGTCGCGGATCGACAGCATCACGTAGTCGCCCGGTTCCGGATCTTCCGGGCGCTGCGGAACGTGTCGGATGCGTGTGTTGTGGGTGCGCAGGATCAGCAGACCGCCGGTGGGCATCGCATCCCGGGCGTTGATCGCCAGGTTGAGAATGATCATCTCGGTCTGGGTGGGGTCGGTCAGTGCCTGCCAGAGCTGCGGATGCAGGTCGAGGCGCACCAGAATGCTGCCGCCCAGGGTGCGGCGCAGCAGTTCTTCCAGGCCGCCCAGGGTGTCGTTGAGGTTCAGCGGCACCGGCTCCAGGCGCTGACGTCGCGAGAAGGCCAGCAACTGCGAGGTCAGCTTGGCACCGCGCTCGCCAGCCTCGCGGATGTGCTTGAGGCGCTTGCGGGCCTTTTCCAGGTCATGGCGGTCCAGTTCGCGTTCCAGAAAACTGGCGCCGGTGAGAATCACCGTCAACAAGTTGTTGAAGTCGTGGGCCACGCCCGCGGTGAGCTGGCCGACCGCTTCGAGGCGCTGCATCTGTTGCAGCGCGGCCTCGATGCGTTCGCGCTCGGCAATCTGGTCGAGCAGCCGGGTATTGGCTTCGGCGAGGTTCTGCGTGGCCTCGCGCTCACTGGTGATGTCCCGCGCCACCACGTAGAGCAGGGTGTCTTCCGGCACCACCACCCAGGACAACCAGCGCTGCTGGCCGGTGGCGTGGCGGATGCGCCCGGTGATGCGCACGCTGCCGCCGTTGCGCGCCAGGGTTTCCAGCTCGGCATTGAAGGCCAGGCGGTCGTCCGCCGGCAGTAGCTCCAGCAGCGAGATGTGCGTCATGACCTGGCGGCTGAAACCCAGGGCCTGTTCCCAGGCCGGGTTGAGGGCCACCGGGGTGAGGTCCTTGTTGAACACCCCCAGCAGATCGCGCGACAGCTCCCAGGCGCGGTCGCGCTCCCGGGTGCGTCGCTCGATGCGTTCACCGAGCATTTCGTTCAGCTGTTTGAGGGCCAGGGTGGCCTGGCGCTGCTGGTGGATGTCCTGCAGGACGCCGGAGAAGCGCACGCACTGGCCATCGATGAAACGTGCCTGGCCGCTGCTGAGCAGCCAGCGCGGCTCTTCAGCATTGATGCAGCGGAACTCGATCCGGTAGTGGCCATTGCCCTCGGGCGACATGGCGCGCTCCACGGCTTCACGGACCATCGGCAGGTCGTCAGGGTGGATGCCGTCGTAGAAGCGCTCAAGGGTCAGCACGGCGTCCGCCGGCAGGCCGAACAGCGCCTTGGAGCGGTCGTCCCACAGCAGTTGGCCGTCCAACGGGTGGAAGTCCCAGCTGCCCATGCCGGCGGCGTCGATGGCGATGCGTGCCCGCGCCTCGACTTCGGCCAAGGCCTCTTCGGCGCGGCGGCGGCGCTGGCGCTCCTGCACTTCGGTCAGGGCCCGGCGTACCGCCTTGGGCAGCAGCGAGAGGTTCTTCTTCAGCACGTAGTCGGTGGCGCCCAGGCGGATCATTTCCACCGCATGCTCTTCGCCGTAGATACCTGACAGGAAGATGAACGGCGTGTCCGGCGCCAGGCGCTGGGCGGTGAGCAACACGTCGGTGCCGGAGGAGCCGGGCAGTACGCAATCGCACAGGATCAGGTCGAAGTGCTGCTCCTGCAGCGCACGTTCGACGCCGAGATGATCGAACACCTGATGCGCCTGGATCAGCAGGCCGCTGCGCTCCAGGCGCATAAGAGTCAGTTCGGCATCCATCGAACTGTCTTCGACCATCAGCAGTTTCATGGGCTTGGAAAACATCCGGGCTCCGTCAGGAATTACGACGCCGATTCAGACGCAGGGAGCCGGGCGGAGGTTCATTCAGCACGGCCCAGAATACGCCGAGGTCGGAAATTGCCGCGACGAACTCCTTGAACTCCACGGGTTTGACCACGTAGGCATTGACCCCCAGCTCGTAGGCGCGCAGCAGGTCGGGCTCTTCGCGCGAGGAGGTCAGCATCACCGTCGGGATGCTGCGCAGCTCGGGGGTGTCGCGGACCACCTTGAGCACTTCCAGGCCGTCGACCTTGGGCAGCTTGAGGTCCAGCAGCAGGACTGCCGGGTTGCCGTCGTCACGCTCGGTGAAAGCATTGCGACGCAGCAGGTAGTCCAGGGCGTCGGCACCGTCACGCAGGACGATGACTTCGTTGGCCAACTGGCTGCGCTCCAGCGCGACGAGGGTCAACTCCAGGTCCCTGGGGTTGTCTTCGACCAACAGAATGGGTTTGAGCATGATTGGCAGTTTCTCAGCTGTGCAAAGGGTGTTGTGGGAGGGCGAAATAGAACGTCGCGCCCTGATCGATCTGGCCTTCGGCCCAGACCCGCCCGTCATGACGTTCGATGATGCGTTTGACGCTGGCCAGCCCGATGCCGGTGCCTTCGAAGTCCTCCATGCGATGCAGGCGCTGGAACACGCCGAACAGCTTGCTGGCGTAGGCCATGTCGAAGCCGACGCCGTTGTCGCGGATCCACACCACGGTTTCACTCTCGTCCTGGCGTGCACCGATCTCGATGCGCGCCGGCTGGCGACCGCGGGTGTACTTGAGGGCGTTGGCGATCAGGTTGTTGAGGGCCAGGTTGAGGAACGCCGGATCGGCGATCACTTTGGGCAGTGTAGCGACTTCCCAGACGACCTCACGCTCGCTGTAGTCGGGCCACAGGTCATTGCGGATGGTACCGACCAGCGCATTCAGGTCGACGTCCGAAAGGCGCAGCGCCGAGCGGCCCATCTGCGAGAAGTTGAGCAGGTTGTCCACCAGGGTGCCAGCGAAGCGCGCGGCGTCCTCGATATGTCGCAGAAAGCGCTGGCCGCGTTCGGTCAGCGCGCTGCTTTCGATTTCGGTGAGCAGTTCGGTGTAGCCGGCGATATGCCGCAATGGCGCGCGCAGGTCGTGGGAGACGCTGTAGGAAAATGCCTCAAGCTCCTTGTTGGAGCGTTGCAGTTCGCCAGTCAGCTGGGCCATTTCCTCGGCCTTGCGCAACACGATGCCCAGCACGGCGGTACGCAGCTCACCCACGCCTTCGATGATCAGCGGGTTCCAGGGCGCCGAAAAGCCGCGCACTTCCTCGTGCCAGCGCTCGAAACTGTGGCGCGGGTTAAGGCTGCCCTGCGGCCCGATGTCTTTCTCCGGGCGGCCGGCCCAGTTGACCGTACGGGTCTGCTCGCTGCGGAACCACACCAGGTAATGCGAGTGGATCTGCGAAATCGCCACGGCCAGTACGCCTGCCACGTGTTTCGACAGCTCGGGCAGGTCCTCGATGTCGCGGCGTACGTTGTCACTGTGAAACACCGTTTCCTCGCCGCGCAGGCTCAACCAGTGCACCAAGGCATTGACCATCGATTCCGGAGGGGTGGCGCCCAGCAGGTCGCAGCGTTCGGCGGAAATGATCGCCGCGCCATTGGCATCGGCGAACTCCAGCAAGACCTCGGGTAGCTCCAGCAGGCCGTTGCTGACGCTGTCGTGGTCGGCCATCGACGAGAGCATCTGCACGATGCGCTTGCGCAGGTCGAGCAGCTTGCGGGTCGTGGCGTGCGATTCGAGCGACTCGATCTGCAGCGACAGCACGCTGCCGAGCAGTTCGCAGGCGGTGCGGGTCTGGAAATCCACCGGGCGCGGCTGGTCGTGGTGGCAGGAAATCAGCCCCCACAAGCGGCCATCGACCACGATGGACAGCGACATCGACGCCAGGGTGCCCATGTTGCGCATGTACTGCAGGTGCACCGGCGATACGCTGCGCAGTGCAGCGAAGCTCATGTCCAGCGGCTTGCCGGTCAGCGGGTTGAGCGTCGGCACCAGCGGCGAAGGCTGGTAGTTGGCGTTCTGGATCAGGCGAATGCGGTTGATACGGTACAGCTCGCGGGCCTGGCGCGGGATGTCCGAGGCTGGAAAGCACAGGCCGAGGTAGCTGGGGTAACCGGCGTCGGCTTCTTCGGCGAGCACCAGGCCGTTGCCTTCGCTGTCGAAACGGTAGGCCTTGACCCGGCCGAAACCGGTGACTTGCTTGAGCTGCTGCACCGAGCGCTGCAGCAGCTCTTCGATACTGTGCAGCTGCTGGATACCGCTGACGAAAGCGCGCACCAGCGGGTAGAAGTCGTTACGACCCTTGTCTGTCTCGCGTTGCGCCGGTTCGCATTCGGCGATCAATACCTGGTCATGACGGTGTACCAGCAGGGTCATCAGTTCACCCGCCTGCGGGCCATGGCGCAACTGGACGTTACCGATATGGAAGGGGAAGATCTCGGCGTCGGGCAGATAGCCCAGGTGATCACGCAGGTCGAAGTCCTGGTCCACCCAGTGGCTGAAGTCGCCGCCCAGTAGTTCCTGCGCGGGCACGCCCAGCCAGCTCTGCGCATTCTCACTGGCTTGCAGGATGGTCAGGCTCGACTCGTCCAGCACTAGCAGGAAGCCATGCGGCTGAATGCTGCCGGGAATCTGGATGGGTTCCTGGCTGCACAGCTCGATGGCTTGGTCGAGGGCGGGGTTCGCGGTCGGCAAGAGCAAATTCTCCTGTAGGGTCCGTTCTATCAAGGCCGGAAGTCTTGGCACAGGATTCAGTTACAGAAGGTATCAGAAAGTTGCCGTCCATGCTGCGTCCGTGCCGCCCCAGCAGAAAAAAGCCTGCCGGGTAGGGGCTTGAACCCGTGATGGCCCGCCAGCGGGCAGAGCGGTGACTCGTTTGTCTAGCGGCAGGCCTCTGCGAAGCGCCCGGGCGTCACGCCAAAGCTGGCCCGGAAGCGGTTGGTGAAATGGCTCTGGTCGAAAAAGCCCACGCTGATGGCTGTTTGTGCGGCGCTCATGCCTTTGGCGAGACGGTCCTTGGCCGCCTGCAGGCGTACCTGGGTGATGTAGGCGTGCACCGTCATGCCGGTCTGGCGGCGGAACGAGCGCATGAAATGATACTCGCTGAGCCCCACCGCACTGGCCACCTGGGAGATCGACAAACGCTCGTCGAAACAGGACTGGATCAGGTCTTGCGCGCGGCGCACGTCCGCCGCCGGGGCTTCGCGCAGCGTGCGGCCGCGAGCGCACTGGCCGTAGCGGCGGATCAGCGCCGCGAATGCTTCGAGCATCGCGCTCTGACGTTCCAGCGGGTCGGGGGAGGTCTCGATGACGCCGTGGGCCAGGGTCAGCTGGCGCGCCAGCAGCGGATCGTCGTGCAGGGCCGCACGACCGAGGTCCAGCCCGGTTGCCGGGGCGTCGAACACGTCCGCCGCGACCGCTTCGAGGACCTGCGGCTGCGGGTAGAAGGCCCGGTAGGCCCATTGCCCGACGTCCTTGGCCGCCTCGCCGGTATGCACCTGGCCGGGCTGAATGATCATGACCGTGCCGGGTATCGCGACGCCGGTGTGCTTCTCGATGCTATGCCGCTGGGCACCGCCTTCGAAGGCGGCGATGACGAATTCGTCGTGGGAGTGGGCCGGGTAGCGATGTGAGCAGCACACCGCACGCAGCAATTCCATGCCGTCGCCCAGATCGCTGTCGCGCCATAGCCGGATGTGTTCGGCGTTCATCGATCCGTTCCCGTGGTCGGGTGGTGCGGAGTTCGGTCGCGTGTCCATGCGCAGGATTTTCCAATACCGGTCTTTTTGGTCCGGTTAGTCTGAAAGCTCATTGGGTATTCGGGGGGCAGACGAGTGAACGTCATGCAGTCAGATAAACACCTTGCGTTCGTCTATAACGGAAATTCCGTCAGGGAGCAACTCGCCAGACTGGTCGCCATTGCCTTGCAATTGAGCGAACTCGAGCTGGTAGAAACGGACCGGCAAGCGATTTATTCAGCTGTCATCGACCGCGCCGAGGAGGATCTGCTGGCCGCCCGCAAGCGCGATCCCGCCTCACGTTTCAAACCGCTGGAGTGCCACCTGTCGGTGCATTCGGCGTTTTTCGCGGTGCTTTGCTATCGGGTGGGCCACGTGCTGATCGGCGCTGCCGACGCGCCCACGGCGCATGTGATTGCCGCCATGCGCCTCGGGTTCGTGGCCCGCAGCCTGACCGGCATCGACATCCATCCCGAGGCGCGGCTGGGTCGGCGCTTCGTGATCGACCATGGCTATGGCACGGTGATCGGCCAGACCGTAGAGGTCGGTGACGATGCCTACCTGCTCAACGGCATCGTCCTGGGTGGACGCCGGATCGGTGATGCGCCGAACGGCAAGCGCCATCCAACCCTGGGCCATCGGGTGCAGATCGCGGCCAATTCGAAGATCCTCGGCCCGGTGAGCATTGGCGATGACGTGATCATCGGTTCCGATGTGACCATCACCGAAGATATCGACGCGCAACAACATGTATTCATCAAGCGTGAGCGGCCGGCGATTCAGCGTCGGTCGCTGGCGCTCGCTGCACGAGGGAAGTGTGAGCAATGCTGACGGACTTGCAGAACCGCAGGACGCCGCTCATTCGAGCGGGGAACGTCTATGCCAAGCTGGAAATGTTCAACCGTGCCGGTAGCCACAAGGCCCGCGCTGCCGAGGCGGTGGTGCGCCAGGCCATTGCGGCGGGGCACCTGCAGCCCGGCGGGCGGCGCCGCATCCTGGAAAAGAGCGGCGGCAACTTTGGCATCGGCCTGGCTTTCGAAGCGCGAAAGTTCGATATCGGTGTCGACCTGGTCGTGGGCCTGTCGTTCTCGCGGGTCAAGATGGCCCTGTGCGAGGAATACGGTGCGCGTCTGGTCGGGCGGGACATGCTGCTGGCCGGCGCACAGCCGCGCGAAGTGATCGAGACCTTGCTGCGCGAGCAGCCGGATGACTACTTCTATACCGACCAGTTTTCCAACCCGGCCAATCTGGCCGCGCACTTCGACGGTACCGGCCCGGAACTGCTGGCCCAGCTGCTGCCGCTGGGAGCCCTGGACCGCCCGGTGATGCTCATCGTGGCCGCCGGAACCGGGGCCAGCGCCGCCGGTATTTCGCGGCGCCTCAAGGCCGCCTTGCCGGACGTGACGGTGGTGCTCAACGAGCCGCAGCAGTGCTGCTATGTCGAAGGGGTGTTCGGTGACCATGCGCAGAAGGGCACGGCGGTCGGCGTGCGTCCGCCATTTCTCGATCTGGCCATGGTCGACCATATCGAAAAAGTCAGTGATGCCGAGGCACGCGAAGGCCAGCGCCTGTTCGCGGCGGCCACCGGCCTGTATCCGGGCCCCTCGTCGGGCGCCAACTATTTCCTGGCGCAGCGCTGGGCTGACGCCTATCCCGATTATCTGGTTGTGACCCTCATCTACGACGCCGGCGAAGGCTATCTGGAAGCCTTGCCCGAGCAGGAGATTCGCCATGCAAGCTAGTTCTGTCAAAGCCCGCACTGCGTTCGAGCAGTTCGAATACGACGGTTGGGAGAAGGTCGCCAGCGCCTACCATGCCGCCTGGGGGCATACCACCAGCCCGTTCATCGAGCCGATGCTGGAAAAGGCTGGCCTGTTCCCCGGCGCCCAGGTGCTGGATGTCGCCACCGGGCCAGGCTATGGCGCCGGTCTGGCGGCGGCGGCTGGCGCCAGCGTGGTCGCGGTCGACTTCAGTGAAGCCATGCTCGAGCATGCCCGTCAGCTGCATCCGCAGATCGATTTTCAGTTCGGCGATGTGCACGCCTTGCCCTTCGAGCACGAGAGCTTCGATGCGGTGTTCTCGAACTTCGGCGTGCAGCACTTTTCCGATCCGCAGCGCGCCTTTGCCGAGGTGGCGCGGGTGTTGCGGGCCAACGGCACCTGGGCCTTCACCTTGTGGGCGCCCGACTCGCTCAACAAGGCCGGTGACGTGCTGAACAAGGCGCTGGACGAGCATGCCCAGGTGGCCTCGCCGGTTCCTCCAGGGCCGGCCTATCACGAACTGGACAACTTTTCCTCGCTGGTGCGGCTGCTGGAGCAGGCCGGTTTCGACAAGGGCTCGGTGACCCGCAAACTGGTCCAGCACACCTGGCTGATGCGCGACCCGGCCGAGCTGTTCAATTCCGAGCGGGTCGGCTCGGTACGCTCCGGAGCGCGCCTGCGCGAGCAGCCAGCGGCGGTCCAGGCACGCATCGGCCAGGCCATGGCCGAGTCGATCCGTCTCGATTATCGCCACGGTGACGGCTTCGGCCTGCCGATGGCCGCTTATGTGGTGTCGGCGACACGACGCGCCTGACGCAGCCTGCATCTGCCCGTTGCCTGACGGGCAGCTGCCTCATGACAACAGGGATCGGACCATGACAGCCACCCATACCGCCGCCATCAGGCGTTCGGCCTTCATCGACGGGGCGATTGCCTGCGGCCCTACCATTCTCGGCTACTGGAGCATCGGCTTTGCCGCTGGCGCCATTGGTGCCATCTCAGGCTTCAGCCCAGGCGAGGTGACCCTGCTGGCGATGCTGCTCTATGCCGGCTCGGCACAGTTTCTCTTTTATTCCATGTGGATCGGCGGTGCGGGCAGCCTGGCCATTGTCCTGGCCGTGCTGCTGGTCAATATCCGCTACCTGCTGATGAGTTCTTACCTGGCGCGCTATTTCAACGGCCTGAGCCGTTGGCAGAAGTTCGTCAGCGGCATGCTGCTCACCGATGAAACCTTCGGCGTGGCAGCCCAGCAGGCGGCCCGCCAGGAGAAGATTCCGTTCTGGTGGATGTTCGGCCTCAACGGCGCGGCCTACCTCAACTGGATCGTCGCCAACGTGCTGGGCGCCGTCTTCGCCCGTTCGATCCCCGAAGTCTTTGCGCACCGTCTGGGGTTCAGCCTGACGGCGATGTTCATCGGCCTGATCGTGCTGACCTGGTCGGCCAGCCGGCACCGCAAGCTGGAGATCGTGGCGATGCTGATTTCCGCGGCGGTGATCCTGGCCAGTCTGGGCGTCATCGACGTCAACCTCTCGCTGCTGCTGGCCACCGCCGTGGCTGCGACCGTCTGCGCCGCGTTGCTGCGTGTGTTTCCGGCGGAGGGCAGGGCATGATCGCTGACCCCTTTTTGCTGACGGTGATTGCCTGTGCGGCACTGACCATCGCCGTGCGCGCCTTGCCCATCGTGTTCTTGGCCGGCGTGTCGCTGCCGCGCTTCGCCCTCGACTGGCTGGGCTTCGTGCCCTGCGCGATCATGGTCGCCATCGTGGTCCTTGAACTGGCTGGGCATGCCGACAAGCCAGGTGGCCTGCTGCCGGCGCTGCTGGCGAGTCTGGTCGCGACCCTGCTGGCCCTGTTCACCCGCAGCCTGTTTGCCACCGTGCTGGGTGGCGTGGGGTTCTATCTGGCCTGGTTCCTGCTCGGCTGAGCACTTCTCTTATAAACCTGACGCGTTCGACCTGTGCCTAAAGTATCGGCACGGGTCGAATTTATAATGAGCGTTATTTGAAAGTTATTCTCGCTGCAAACGTTTGCAGAAAGTTGTAAGGGTGGCGCGAACTTATTTTTCACAGTGCCTTGACCTGTTTTCGATGAGGGTGGTGAGAGCCCCGTATTTCAAGGCTTTCAGCCGCTTGTATAATAAGAAATTCGCGGTGCTCGAAGCGTGTCGCTCTTAAGTTTGCATTAAGACTTTCGGATGACTATACAAGTGTTAGTTGTGTGGCCATCATATGGCCATTAATGCAATATCGCGCTTCGAGCGGGAATCACCAGCATGATTATCTCAATTCAGTTGAAGGCTGCCGCACAGCTTTTTTCGACACGCTCCCTGTCTTGGTCAGTCTGCGCTGCCGGGTCTTCCCTCCGTTCGCGTTCACGCTTCATTTCAGGCCCAGCGGCCCATGGCCTGTCGGCGTCTCCTGAGTTCCTGACGTCTTGCTTTCCAGGGGGTATTCGAAAATGACGTTCAGATCGTTGTCCATTGCTCCAAGGGCCATGCTGAGTTTCGGTGTGATCGCCCTGCTGGTATTTATTTTCGGCGGTTTCGCTCTGATGCAGATGTCGCAGATGCATGCACGTTCGGCTGAGGTCGAGAGCGACTGGATGCCCAGCCTCAATGCGCTGTCGGACGTCAGCCGCGACATGCTCCTGCTGCGCAGCGCCACACTGCGCCTGATGCTCAGTGAGAACGACCAGCAGCTGCAGTCCACGTTGACCCGGGTCAAGGAGCTGCGCAGCGAGCTGCAGCGCATGCAGGGTGAGTACGAGCGCTTGATCAGCTCGCCCACCGAGCGTACCGCCTACGAGCAATTCAACCAGGCCGAGAGCGCTTACCTGGCGGGTCAGTCGGAGGTGGTGAGCCAGGTCCAGGCCGGCGAGCGGCAGGCGGCTTACGCACTGATCATGAAGGTGCTCAACCCCAATGCCGATGAAATGGTGCGGCGCATGCAGGCGCTGATCGGCATCAACCGCCAAGGCGCCTCGGACGCGGCGGCGCAGTCGGCGCAGGTCTACCAGCACGCCGTGCAGGGCACCCTGGTGGTCATGGGCCTGGCGGCTATTTTCACCCTGGGGCTGGCGTTGCTGTTCACTCGCAGCATCGTGCGGCCGCTGGCGACTGCCGTACAGGTGGCCGGTTCGGTCGCGCAGGGCAACCTGACTTTGGAAATCGATACCCGTGGCAGTGACGAACCGGCGCGGCTACTGCAGTCGCTCCAGCACATGCAGGATCGCCTGCGCGACACCATCGGTCAGATTGCCCAGGCTTCGGAACAGCTGGCATCGGCCGCCGGGCTACTCAACGGGGTGACCGAAGAGGGCTCGCGCAACCTGCAGCGCCAGAGTACCGAGATCGATCAGGCGGCCACGGCGGTCACGCAGATGAGCAGTGCCGTCGACGAGGTGGCGCGCAACGCCGCCAGCGCTTCGCAGAGTTCGGTGCAGTCCGGGCAGATCGCCCGCCAGGGTAGCGAGTCGATCAACCAGACCCTGGCGACCATCGGCAGGTTGGCCACCGATGTCGACACTACCTCATCGAGCTTTACCCACCTGGCCGGCAAGATTCATGGCATAAGCCGGGTGCTCGACGTGATTCGCAGCATCGCCGAGCAGACCAACCTGCTGGCGCTCAACGCCGCCATCGAGGCGGCACGTGCCGGGGAAGCCGGCCGTGGCTTCGCCGTGGTCGCCGATGAGGTGCGCGCACTGGCGCACAAGACAGGACAATCTACGCTAGAGATCGAAACCATGATCAGTGCCATCCAGAACGATACCGCCCAGGCGGTGCGTTCGATGGACAGTTGCAATGGACTCACCAAGCAGACCCTCGATGTTGCGCAGGGGGCAGGGCAGGCACTGGAGCAGATCATCCAGGCGATCGGGCAGATCAACGATCGCAACCTGGTGATCGCTTCCGCGACCGAGCAGCAGGCCCACGTCGCCCGTGAAGTCGACCGTAGCTTGGTGAACATCCGTGACTTGGCGCTGAGCAATTCCAGCGGTTCGCAGCAGACCAGTACGGCGAGCCGCGGCCTGTCGGGGCTGGCCATGGAATTAAGGACGATGGTCGGGCGCTTCCAGATATGAGCCGTTCAAGGCTCGGGGAGACGGCCGTGAAGGGTCATGCAGGCAAGGGAGCATGCAGTGGATGAAGACCAATTCGCTCAAGTGGCTGTGTGGCTGGACGTCGCTGGTCCTGCTGGCGGGGCTGGCGCTTAGCTGGTTCGCCAGTCATGAGCAGGCCAAGGCCATCGAGCGTTATGTGATGATGGCGCTCAAGGATGCCGGGCAGGGCATCGCCGACGATCTGCAGACCCGCCTGAGGGTCTATGAATACCGCTTGCGCGGGTTGCGCGGCGCGATCCACATGATGAACCCGGAGGACATAAGCGGCAGCCAGATGAGCCGCTACAGTCAGGGCCGCAACATCGAGAAAGAGTATCCGGGGGCCAGTGGCTTCGGTTTCATCCGTCGTGTGCCACAGAACAAGGAGGGGGACTTCCTGCGCGCCGTACGCGCCGATGGTCGGCCGGATTTTGCCCTCAGCCGTTTCAGTGCCCATCAGGGTGACCGCTACATCATCCAGTTCATCGACCCTTCCGTACGCAACATCCAGGCTCTGGGTCTGGATATCGCCTCTGAGCCGCGTCGTCGCGATGCTGCCATTCAGGCCATGCGCAGCGGCGAGGCAACACTTTCGGCGCCGATCACCCTGCAACAGAGCAATGAAGAGCGTCTGCGGGCGTTCCTGTTCCTGTTGCCGGTTTACAGCACGCCGGAAACGCCGCCCGACGTTGCACAGCGCGAGGCGTCCGCCATCGGCTGGACCTACGCGCCGCTGGCCATGAGCGAGGTCATGGCCAGCCTCGATCCCGCCAATCATCGCCTGCACCTGACCCTGTACGACGTCAGCGATGGTCGGCAACTGATCTATCAGACCCATGACGATGAACCGGAGCCGGAAGTCGTCCAGGTGTACGCTTTCGAACGCGAGATCTATGGCCGGGTATGGCGCATGGAGGTCGGTGCCCATCCGCTGTTCATCACCTCCCTGGACCTGGTACCCCCGGCCCGGGTGTTTTTCATTGGCATGCTGGCCACGCTGCTGCTGACCGCAATGGTCGGCAACCTGATGCTGTCACGCCTGCGCAAGCACGAGGTGATCGCCGGCCAGGCACGTCTGGCCACCATCGTCGAGAACTCCAGCGATGCAATCATCGGTGAAGCCCTGGATGGGCGGATCATCACCTGGAACCGCGCCGCCGAGCAGATGTTCGGTTACACCGAGGACGAGGTGCTGGGTCGCCCGCTGGCGCCCTTGCTGGTGCCCCTGTCGCGGGTGCACGAGGATGAACAGCTGCTCGAACGCGTGGCGCGTGGCGAGCGCGGCTCGACCCTGGAAACCCAGCGCTTGCACAAGGAAGGCCGGTTGATCGACGTGACCATCACCTGCAGCCTGATCCGCGAGGCGGACGGCAGCATTCTTGGCGCGGCAAAAATGATGCACGACATCACCGACCGCAAGCGCGTCGAGCGCTACCTGATGGAGTTCAATGCCGAACTGGAACAACAGGTCAACGAACGCACCGCCGAACTGACGCGGGTGGCCGGTTTGCTGCAGGCGGTACTCGATGCGTCTTCGGAAGTCTCCATCATCGCCACCGATACCGAGGGGCGCGTCGTGGTGTTCAACCGCGGCGCGGAATTGCTGCTCGGCTATTCGAACCAGGAGATCGTCGGGCAGAAAACCGCCGTAGGGTTCCACCTGCGTGCCGAGATGGATGCTCGTTCGCTGGAACTGAGCCGTGAGTACGGCATCCTCATCGAGGGCGTCGACGTATTCACCTTCAAGGCCCAGCTGGAAGGCGCGGAAACCCGCCAGTGGACCTACGTGCGCAAGGACGGCTCGCACGTCCAGGTGTCGATGGTGATCACCCCGATCCGTACCGAAACGGGCGAAATCATCGGCCATCTGGCCATTGCCCAGGACATCACCGAGCGCCTGCGCCATAGCGCCGAACTCAATGATGCCAAGTCCATCGCCGAAGCCGCCAACGCCGCCAAGAGCCTGTTCCTGGCCAACATGAGCCACGAGATCCGCACACCGATGAACGCGGTGATCGGTATCGCCCACTTGTTGCAGAACACCTCCTTGAACGAGCAGCAGCGGCAGCTGCTGACCAAGCTGCAGATCGCCGGACGCACGCTGCTGGGCATCATCAACGACATCCTCGACATCGCCAAGATCGAAGCGGGCGAGATGCGCCTGGAAAGCAACCCCTTCAGCCCCCGGCAACTGCTCGGCGAGCTTAACGAGCTGTTTACCTCCCAGGCCCAGGAAAAGGGCCTGCGTTTTTCCGTCAAGGGCGCGGGGCAACTGCCGAACCTGCTGATTGGCGATGCCTTGCGGGTCAACCAGATCCTCATGAACCTGGTGGGTAATGCCCTCAAGTTCACCACCCAGGGCGGCGTCGAGGTGAGCGCCAGCCGCGAGAGCGGTGATGCCGAGCACTGCTGGTTGCGCTTCAGCGTGCAGGACACCGGCTGTGGTATCGCCGCCGATGTGCTGGGTCAGCTGTTTTCGCCATTCACCCAGGCCGACGCTTCCACCACACGCCGCTTCGGCGGCACCGGCCTGGGCCTGTCGGTGGTGCGTGGGCTGGCCGAGCAGATGGGCGGCGAAGTGGGCGTGCGCAGCGAATTGGGCATGGGCAGCGAGTTCTGGGTACGCTTGCCGTTTCGCATCGGCCAGAGTGACGTGGAACCGGCCGTGCCGGGCAGCAACCTGGAAGTGCTGGTGCTCAGCGACAACGTGCAATCCTCACAGGCCTTGCAACGCCTGTGCCGCGGCCTGGGCTGGCGGGTCTGCTGCCCGCCCGGTGAAGAAGCGCTGCAACCCTTGCTCGACGAGCGTCGGCAACGCAGCGGCCCGCTGCCGGACGTCCTGTTGCTCGACTGGCAGCAGGTGCAGCCTGGTGAGCTGCAACGGGTTCGTGAAATCGCCGGCCTGCCGGTCATCCTGGTAACCCGCGTCGGTACAGAGCAGGCCGTCGCCGATCTGCCGGTCGACTGGCTGTTGCTCAAGCCGCTGGACAGTTCGGCGCTGTTCAACGCCGTCAATGCTTGCATCGCCCGGTGCCAGGGCAGTACCGCGCGGGTCATCCAGGCGACCCGCCTGGACACCAGCGTGACCCGTTGGCTCAGCGGCCTGGAGCTGCTGCTGGTCGACGACAGCGAGATCAACCTGGAAGTGGCCAGCCTGCTGCTGGAGCAGCAGGGCGCCAAGGTGCATACCTGCACCAACGGGTTGCAGGCCCTGGAGCGTTTGCGCCAGGCGCCGGAGTTCTTCGATGCGGTGCTGATGGATGTGCAGATGCCGGAGATGGACGGCTACGAAGCCACTCGGCGCTTGCGCGGCGACCTGGGCCTGACCCGCCTGCCGGTACTGGCCTTGACCGCCGGGGCACTGGCCGAAGAGCGACGCCAGGCCGAGCAGGCCGGGATGGACGATTTCCTCACCAAGCCTCTGGATCCGGCGGCACTGATCCGCGCCATTCGCCAGGCGGTGGAGCGCGTGCGCGGTGTACCGCTGCAGGTCAGTCAGGTTCCGCAGTCGTCTGCGCAGGGCGGTGACTGGCCGCAGATCGACGGCATCGACAGTCAGGAGGTGGCCACCCGCCTGGGGCATGATGTGGAGCTGTTCCTGTCGTCCTTGAAACGCTTCTTCGCCGAGTTCGCCGGCTTCGGTGACGTATCGACGATCCAGCAGCGCGCCATCGGTGAGCCCATGGTGGTGGCGGCCGAGCTACACAAGCTGCGGGGTGTGGCGAACCTGCTGGGTGCCCGGGAACTGGGGCGCCTGGCGGCGCAGGCCGAGACGGCCCTGCGAGAGTCTGCCGATGCCGCGCCCAGCCTGCACGGATTGACCGAGGCTTATCATGAGCTGCGTGAACAGACTGCCGCGCTGCAGGTTTCCAGCCTGCCGGCGCCGCAAGCCGAGGCGGACCCGGAGACGGCCCGCGAAGCACTGACCCGCCTGCGCGAGTCGCTGGGCCAACGTGACCTCGCCGCCCTGGACCTGTTCGCCCTGGCCGCACCGGCGTTGCAGGCTTCAGCCGGTCGACCGCTGGTCGAACAGCTCTGGCAGGCTGTCGAGGGCCTCGAGTTCGAGCGTGCCCTGGATCTGCTCGAACGTGCCGATCTTTGAAGGGCAAACAGGGAATGGAGAAACAGACGTAATGGAACCGACCCCCAGCCTGCTGATCGTCGATGACGACATTTCCGCTATCCGGGTGCTGAGCAAAGTGTTGCAGGGCCTGGGGCAGATTCGCTTCGCCACCGGCGGCGAACAGGCATTGCGCATGATCCAGGAGCAGCGTCCCGACCTGATCCTGCTCGATGCCGAAATGCCGGGTATGAGCGGCTTCGAGGTGTGCCGAACCGTCAAGAGCGACCCGCTGCTGCAGGATGTGCCGGTGATCTTCATCACCAGCCACACCCAGACCCGCGTCGAGGAGCAGGGTCTGGCGCTGGGGGCGGTGGACTTCATTGGCAAGCCGGTGCAGCCGGCGATCGTCACTGCCCGGGTCAAGACCCATCTGCGCCTCAAAATGGCCATGGATCGTCTCAACCGCCTGGCACAGACCGACGGCCTGACCGGCCTGGCCAACCGCCGCCTGCTGGACGAGGCCATCGAGCGCGAATGGTCGCGGGCCAGGCGCAATCAGGGTGCCTTCTCGCTGTTGCTGCTGGATATCGACTATTTCAAGCGCTACAACGACCGCTACGGTCATTTGCAGGGCGACGAGTGCCTGATTGCCGTGGCTCATGCACTCAAGGGCTGCGTGCATCGGTCTACTGACCTGGTGGCACGCTATGGTGGCGAGGAATTCGTCATTCTGCTTCCGGATACGGGGGCCGAAGGCGCCCGCCAGATGGCGCAGGAGGTGGTCGAGACCGTCCAGGGGCTAGAGCGCGTGCACGAAGCCAGTGAGTATGGACGGGTGACGGTATCGGTGGGCGCGGCCAGCCTGGAAGCCGGGGTCAACTGCCCAGCCCGCTCGACACCGCCAGTGCCCCCCGAACCCATTGTGGTGGCGCTGCTCGCACAAGCCGACCGGGCGCTTTACCAGGCCAAGGATGGCGGGCGCAACACCAGTCGTTTCGTCGCCCTCACACCGCCGCTGCCCGGTGAGGCTGCAATGTGACGCCCGCTGGCACGCTGCCGTTCAGCTGTGCACGCAGTGAGTGACGTACTCGCCTTTCTGCAAAGGGCTCTGCACCTCGTGGATCACCCCGCAAAGCAGCGCCTGCTCCGGTTCGAGAATCCGTGGCGCGGCGGTCAGGTACTTTTCGGTTTCCAGCGGTTCCTGCGCGCCCTGGGTGCGCTCGGCCACGATGCGGCAGTACAGGTGCATGTCGAAGTCCAGGCTCATCGCGTATTCGGACATGCGTGAATGGTCCACGGCGCCGTTGAGGTGCCAGTGGAAGGGGTGAAACAGGAATTTGCTGTGCGGGCAGGCGGTTCGGTGTTCCCCCGCGAGGAAAATGACGTTGCCCATGGATTCCACAGTGCCCAGGTTATGGGTGTGTACCGGCATCGGCAGGCTCAGCAGAAAGTTGTAGAGGGTGA
The DNA here is from genome assembly GCF_913777995.1 of uncultured Pseudomonas sp. Classification (GTDB taxonomy): domain Bacteria; phylum Pseudomonadota; class Gammaproteobacteria; order Pseudomonadales; family Pseudomonadaceae; genus Aquipseudomonas. The sequence continues at coordinate 31,902 of NZ_CAJYVE010000022.1, forward strand.
AGCCGTAACTGCATTCGCCGCCCATTGTGGCGATGTTCAGCACCAGGCGTTCGGCGTTCTGCTGGGCGGCCTGGGAGGCCTTGTCGATCAGTTGTCCGCAGGTTGCGGAGTTGATGGGGGCGGTGAAATGGATAATGTGAATCGCCATGTTCGCTACCTCTTGAACGATGAGCGCGGATCGAACGAGTTGCATACCCCGCAGCGTGGCGAGGAGGCTGTGCAGCGAAGGTGTCAGCGCTGCACGCCGACAGGACGGAGCCACTCCACAGCAGGTTCTGGTTGACCACCCGCTGCCAGATCGGCCCCGCCCATGGCGCAGTGGTGTTCATGGGCGGATCATGGCCCAGGCTGCGCAGGTTTCAAACGGCAAGGGCTCAGGACTGGCGACCACCGCGGTGACTGCCTTGTCCGCCTTTCTTACCGGCTTCCGATGCCTTATCCCGGTCCTGGGACATATTGCCGCCCGAGGATTGACCGCCTTTCTTGCCGGCTTGGGAAGCCTTCTCGCGGTCGTTGGCGAAGTTGCCGGGATTCTTGTTTCCTGTAGTCATGATAGCACTCCAATATTGGCTATGAGTTCCAACAGTTCACAAATGCCCGTTTTAATTAACGGGCACTAGATCCGATAAGTGTCCGGTGTGGAATGTTTCTGGAATTGTTGTGTGGCCGGATGAATGGTAGTAATGAAGTGTCAATGGTATGAAGAAAACTATAAAAACTTTTATGAATCAGCGAGCTGCAAATGGAGTGATAAGTTTGGAAACCTTTGTAAGGTTTTTGACAGCTGGTGTCAGTATGGCGGGGCTATTTATATAAAGGTGTCATTAAAAAACGCGCTTTATTCCTTTTGATCACGAACCGTTGAAAGTGAGCGAGAAGTTCCACGCGCTTTGGGTCGGATAAGCCGCAATACGGGTCAGTTGAGCCGTGGGAGCGAGCTTGCTCGCGAAAACGCCAGGAAATTCACTGTATCTGCTGTGAATATGAGGCCGCTCTCCGGGGGTGAGAGCGGCCAGCCCGATCAGTCCAGGTCTTTCGCGTCGTGACGCTCCGCCACCTGGCTGGCTTCGTCGCCCCAGGTGCGGTTGACCCGTTGGCCGCGTTGCACGGCCGGGCGTTGGGCGATGGCTTCGGCCCAGCGCTGCACGTGGGTGTACTCATGCACGGCCAGGAACTGTGCGGCCGAATACAGGTTGCCGCGCACCAATTGCCCGTACCACGGCCATACGGCGATGTCCGCGATGCTGTAGTGCTCGCCGGCCAGATAGGCGCTTTCGCCCAGACGGCGGTCCAGCACATCGAGCTGGCGCTTGGCTTCCATGGTGAAGCGGTTGATCGGGTACTCCAGCTTTTCCGGGGCATAGGCATAGAAATGCCCGAAGCCGCCGCCGAGGTAGGGCGCCGCGCCCATCTGCCAGAACAGCCAGTTCAGGGTCTCGGTACGGCCTGCCGGGTCAGCGGGCAGGAACGCACCGAACTTTTCCGCCAGGTACAGCAGGATCGCGCCCGACTCGAAGACGCGCTGCGCTGGCGCCACACTGCGGTCGAGCAGGGCAGGGATCTTCGAGTTGGGGTTGACCGCGACGAAGCCGCTGGAGAACTGCTCGCCCTGGTTGATGCGGATCAGCCAGGCATCGTATTCGGCGCCCGGGTGGCCGAGGGCGAGCAGCTCTTCGAGCAGGATGGTGACTTTCACGCCATTGGGCGTACCGAGGGAGTACAGCTGCAGCGGGTGTTTGCCGACCGGCAATTCCTTGTCGTGGGTAGGACCGGCCACGGGGCGGTTGATGTTGGCGAACTGTCCGCCGGATGGTGCCTCGTGGGTCCAGACGGTTGGGGGCGTGTAAGTACCTTGGGTCATGCAGGTCCTCCTGGTCTCTGGCGGCGCCCGCTGGCGCCGGGTAGCGAGAGAGCGGACCTGTAGCGGCCCGATTCGCGTGGCCCGTCATCATGAACCAGTTTGTGCCAAAGGTGCAGCCTGTGCGGCCAGGGCATTCAGCGGCGGCGCAGCATACCGATGAAGAACAAGCCGCCCAGTGCGGCGGTGGCGATACCGATCGGCAGGTCCTGAGGGGCGATCAGGCTGCGCGCCGCGACATCCACCCAGACCAGGAACAGCGCGCCCAGCAGTGCACAGACCGGAATCAACCGGCGATGCTCGCTGCCCACCAGCCAGCGCGCCAGGTGCGGCAGCATCAGGCCGACGAAACCGATGGCGCCGGCCAGCGAGACCAGCACGCCAGTGAGCAGCGAGCAGCAGACGAACACCTGCCAGCGCAGCCGCCGGGTGTCGACGCCCAGGCTGGCGGCGGTGTGCTCGCCGCACAGCAGGGCATCGAGCGGGCGTGCCAGCACCAGCAAGGCTAGCAGCGCGGTCAGCACGCCCAGCGCCGGCAGCGGCAGCAGGTTCCAGCTGGCCTGGCCCAGGCCGCCGAGCATCCAGAACATCACCGAGCTGGCGGCGTGCGGGTCGCCGACATAGAGAAGCAGGTTGACCAGCGCCATGAGCACGAACGATACCGCGACTCCGGCCAGCAGCAGCCGCTCGCCTTGGGGTCGTGCCTCGTCCTGCCGCTGGCGCGGGCGCGCCAGGTCAAGGACCAGCAGCATGCTGCCCAGCGCCCCGGCGAAGGCCGCCAGGGGCAGGCTCAAGGTGCCGGCGAAGTGGCCCAGGTACATGATCACCAGTACCGCACCCAGCGCTGCGCCGGAACTCACCCCCAGCAGGTGCGGGTCGGCCAGCGGGTTGCGCGTCACCGCCTGCAGGGCGGCGCCGATCATCGCCAGGCCGGCGCCGACCAGCGCACCGAGTAACACCCGTGGCGCACGCAGTTGCCAGACGATAGCCTCCTGGCTGGAGGGCCAGGCCTCAGCGTTGGTCAGTCCCAGCCTGCTCAACAGGATGTCGCCGACCTGGCTGCTGGGTATCTGGGCCGAACCGAACCCCAGCGCCAGTACGCACGACAGCGCCAACAGGGCCAGCAGGCCGATGACCAGCCCTCGGTAGGCGCTGCGACTGGCCAGGCGTCTCAACGCGATGCCTCGGCGAAACGCTCGGGGTGCAGCACCCGGGCCAGTGTCTCCAGGGCCTCGGCGTTGTGCAGCGAGGGTGTGGCCTGCAGGTAGCTGAGCACTTCGATGTTCAGGTTGTGCACCGCCGCGACCTCACGCAACGCCGGGTGGTTGACCAGAAACTCGCGCTTGGCCTCCCAGGAGGTAGGGCCGTAGTCGATGATGATGATCACCTCGGGGTTGCGCTCCACCACGCTCTCCCAACCGACGCTGGTCCAGCTGGCTTGCACGTCGTCCATGATGTTGCGCCCGCCAGCGGCCTCGATCAGCGCCTGGGGCATGCCCAGGCGCCCGGAGGTGAAGGGGCGGTCTTCGCCGCTGTCGTAGATGAATACCCGTGGGCGCTCGAGGTCGCCTTCCAGGCGCTCACGTACGGCCGCGACACGCTGGCGGGTCTGCTCGATGAGGGCCTGGGCGCGTTTCTCGACCGAGAAGATCCGCCCCAGGTTATCGAGGTCGTGGTACAGGTCGTCGAAGCTGGCGGCGGGGCGGGGCATGACGAACAAGCAGGACTCGCTCAACTCGTAGACGGGAATGCCGAACGGCGCAAGGGTCTGCGGGGTGACCGGGCCGCCGATACGCATGCCATAGTTCCAGCCGGCGAAATACAGGTCGGTGCCGGCATCGACCAGGTTTTCCAGCGAAGGGTCGCGCGGGGCGATTTCCTTGAGCCCGGCAAGCTGCTCGCGCAGCGGATCTTGCAGGGTCTTCCAACCGGTAATGCCACTGAAGCCGGCCATGCGCTCGCGCAGGCCCAAGGCCAGGAGCATGTCGGTCATGTTCACGTCCTGGCTGACCGCGCGTTGCGGCGCGTGCTGGAAGGTCACGTCGCGGTCGCAACTGCGCACGGTCAGCGGGTAGTCGCTGGCGTAGGCGCCGAAGCTGGTCGCCAGGCCGAGGAGAAACAGCAGTCGCATCATGGTCGGGTTATCCAGGTAATGCGTGGATGGGGGGCAAGAGGGTGGGTGTCGACCAGCGCTTGCAGGCCGAACACCTCGTGCAGCAGCGCCGGGGTCAGCACTTGGGCAGGCGTGCCGCTGGCCACCGCCTGGCCGTCCTTGAGCACGTAGAGGCGGTCGCAGAACGCGGCTGCCAGGTTCAGATCGTGGAAGCTGGCCAGGGTGCTCAGGCGCAGTCGGCGCAGCAACTGCAACAGCTCCAGCTGGTAGCGCGGGTCCAGGTGGTTGGTGGGCTCGTCGAGGATCAGCAGGCGCGGCTGCTGCACCAGTGCCCTGGCCAGCAGCACGCGCTGCTTCTCGCCGCCGGAGAGGCTGGCGAAGGCTCGCGCGCCGTGTGCGTGCATGCCGGTGCGCTGCAGGGCCTGTTCGACCAGCGCCCGGTCCTCAGCGCTGTCTCCCTCGAGCAGCTTCTTGTGCGGGGCGCGGCCCATGCCCACCACCTCGGCAACGCTCAGGCCGAAGTCCTGGGGAAACTCCTGTTGCATCACCGCAATGTGCTGTGCGCTCCAGCGCTGGCTGCGCAGCCACAGGTCTTCGCCGGCAAGCCGTACCTGGCCGCTGGCCGGACGGCTGAAGCGCCAGGCGCAGCGCAACAGGCTGGTCTTGCCGCTGCCGTTGGGGCCGATCAGGCCAACGAACTCGCCGTCGGCGACCTGCAGGTCGATATCGACCAGGCGAAAGCGCTGCGCATCGCCCCAATTCAGGCGTTCGATGGCCAGGTGGGTCATGGGTACTCCTCGTCGAGCCGATCAGAAGCTGTAGTCGGCGGTGACCAGCAGCGAGCGGGGCGCCCCCATCAGCCATTGCTGGCCGCTGTTCTGCCCGGTCACCGCATAGCGGCGGTCCAGAAGGTTATACAGTTGCACGCCCAGATGCACGTCGGGCAGTGCCTGCCAGCCCAGGCTGGCGTCGACCACGGTGTAGCCCGGCACCTGGGTGGTGTTGGCCACGTCGGCGTAGCGCGCGTCCACGTAGCGCAGGCCGACACCGGCATCCACCTGATGACCGAGGTCCTTGTTCAACCACAGGTTGGCGGTGCGCCGCGGCACGTCGATCGGGCGGTTGCCGGCCCGCGACACCGGCTCGCCGCCGGCCAGGTCGTCGAAGTCATCGAAACGCGCGCGCAGCAACGAGGCATTGGCCGACACCTGCCAGCCACGCTCCAGGTTCAGCTCCAGGCTGGCCTCAAGGCCGTCGGAAGACTGCTGGCCGACCTGCTGGCTGAGGCGCGTCAGCGGGTCGGTGCTGAGCAGTTTCTTCTTGACGATATGGAAGGCCGCCAGGGTCCACTCGCCATCGCCGTTCCAGAAGCGCTGCTTCAGGCCCAGTTCGGTCTGCCGCGCTTCGGTAAGGTCCAGCTGCTGCTGGCTGGGGCTGAGGGTGATGAGGTTGCTGATGCCATCTTCGGACGTCGAATACTGGCCATACAGCGACAGCTGGTCGGTGACCGCGAACACCAGCCCGGCGCGCCAGTTGCCGCCATTCAGGTTCCGCTCGCTGCGGCTGGCGTCGCGCAGGTCGTCGCGTTGCAGCTGGTTATGGTCGCGGCGCACGCCAGTGACCAGCGACCAACGCTCGGAGAGCTGCAGGCGGTTTTCGGCGAACAGCGCGACGCTGTGGGTCAAGGTGTCGGCCAGTGGGCGAAACGCTGACTGGCTCTGGAAATAGCCGTCGGCAGGCCGCCAGGCGTCGATGTAGTCACCGCCGACGTCGGTGTAAGGCGAGTTGTTGTCGAGGCGGAAGCGGATGCGGTTGTACTCGGCGCCGACCAGGGTCTGGCTGTCCAGGCCGAACAGGCTGTGGCGCCAGGTAAAGGTCTGGCGGTCGCCGAGCTGCTCTTGGTCGTGCTTGATTTCCAGGTAATCGCTGCGCAGCAGTTGTTCGCGCGCGCCATTCCAGGTGTAGATCTCGGCGTTGCGCCAGTGACGGCGGCTGGTGATGAAGTAGAGCTGGTTGCTAGCACTCAAGCTGTCGTTGATCTGCCAGTCGGTGTTCAGTCGCGTCCACTGGTCGTCGTTGCGCTGCACCGCGTTGTGCAGGTTGTAGTTCTTGTCGCGCAGGCTGTCGTGGTAGTGGCTGTCGAGCAGCGGGGTGCCGAAATAACTGGCCGGTTCGCTGTCGCCCCGCTCGTGGGCCAGGGTGAAACTCAGCGCGTCGGTGACTTGCCAGCGCAGCGCGGCGCTCAAGGCCGTGTTGCGCGAGTTGCCGTGGTCGACCCAGCCGTTGCTCTGCTGCTGGTTGAGGGTCAGCCGATAACTGAGGTGCTGATTCAGCGAACCGCCGCTGTCCAGCGCGGCCTGCTGCTGGTCCCACGACCCGTAGCCGAGGCGCAGGCGGTTGCGGATCTCACCTTCGAAGGGCTTCTTCGGCACGATGTTGACTGTCGCCCCGGTGGCGCCTTCGCCATACAGCACCGAGGCCGGGCCGCGCAGCACGTCGATGTGCTCGACCATCCAGGTGTCTACGGGAAAGGTCTGGCTGCCCATGCCGGTGTACAGCCGCGAGCCGTCGAACAGGGTCATTACCGACTCATGGCCGCTGAAGCCGCGAGCCGAGAGCGCGGTGTTGCCATTGCCGGGGGCGGCGATGCTGGTGATCCCCGGTGAGCGGCTCACGGCATCCTGCACGCTGGGGTTGGCGCGGCTTTCCAGGCTTTGGTGATCGATGCGGGTCACGCTGGCCGGCGTCTGCAGCGCGCTGAGGGCCAGCCGCGAAGCGCTGGGTTGCGGGGCGTCGAGGCCGGAAGCGGGCACTTCGCCCACCTCACTGACGGTGGTCGGCGGCAACGACAGGCCGCTTTCGGCCAGGGCGAGGGGAGAAAAGGCCAGTAACGGCACGAGGTTCCAGCGCAGCGAACGCTGCACGATGCTGGCAGGGAGAAATCGGGACATGCTGTTCCACTTCGTAAAGGAAAGATGAGCCCGGAGGGAATAACGCATAGGCAAACACGCGCGCAGGGGCGCACGGGTACCGGCCTGCGCCCGCCCACCGCGGGAGTGCAAAACGAAGTTCCAGGCCGGTCTCCGGGCTTGCGAGGATCATGAAACCTTCACCTTCCCATGCTTGCCGTGGGGCAGTGGCACAGTGGTCTATCGAAGGTTTCGCTCGCCTACCGTTGCGGGGGCAGCGCCGGACTGATCACCTGAGTGACGCACCGGCTTCCCGTTTCACCCCATGCACGGCGGCATGGGACACCTGAAACTGGGCGGCATATGAACACCGATGAACGGTAGCGTCAACCTTGCTCGCCCGGTTCAGGTGCGGTGGCAGGAGAAGGTGGCCGAGGCGCTGCCCGTCTCAAAGGCCGGTGCTGGTAGGTGCCGCCTGGAGCTGGATTTCCACCCGGCGGTTCAGCGCGTCTTGCGGCGCCAGACCGGGGCGTGGCCTGGAATCGCCGTATCCGGCCACCACCACACGCAGAGCCTGGCCTGTGTCGAGTGCCGGGATCAGCAGTTTGCGGGCCTCGCGGGCGCGGGCGGCGGAGAGGGTGTAGTTGTCGTCGTAGACCGTGCAGTAGCGGTTCAGGTCGGTGACCGGTCGGGTCACCGGCAGGCTGTCGGTGTGGCCCTCCACCAGCAGTTGCGCCTGTGGGTGAGTGCGCATGAATTCCGCTACGCGCAGCGCCAGGCGGCCCAGCAGGTTACGGGTGGCCGGGGTGATGCAGGCGCTGCCGCGGGCGAAGGCGTCGTCGGGCAACACCAGGCGGCGGCCCTGGACATCAATGTCCAGCAGGCGCGATTCGCCACTGTGCAGCAGGTCGCGCTGCATGTCGGCGAGCAGGTCACGCAGGTCCTGGTTGCGTGCGCTTTCCTGCAGCTGTCGTTGTACCTGGCTGGCGGCTTCGGCGGCCTTGTTCTGCAGAACCGAGACCACCAGCATGAGCATCACCACCGCCATGACGCCGGCCATCAGGTCGGAAACCGACACCCATTCACTGGCTTTGTCCTTCATCGAGCAATCACCCCGAGTGGCGCGCGGCTGATTGCTCTGGGGTCTTGCGAGGCGCGGGCGCACCCAGATGCTTGAACAGTTGTACGGCCGAATCGGTCGCAGCGTTGAGCGACTCATTGACTCCGGCCAGGCCTTCCAGGGTGCTTTCCAGATGGCTTTCCTGGGAAATGCTCGACGCATTCAGGGCATCGAGGCGCTGGTTGATGTCGCGAGTACCCTGCAGCAGGCCATCGAGCTGTCGCGCCACCGACTCGCTGCGCTGGTCGAGGCTGGCCAATGACAGGTTGCTTTCACGGATCTGGTTGATGAACTCGGTCACCTGTTCGAGCAGGTGGTCGTCACGCTCCTGGGCCAGGCTCAGCAGCCGGGCATTGAAGCGCTTGAGGTCGTCGAACTGGGCGGCGTGGTTGCCGGCCTGCTGGTGCAGAGCGAGCAGGGTCTGATTGCTCTCGCGGTGCTGTGCGGCGAGGTCTGCCAGCTGCTGCTGGGTTTCGGCGTGGCGGCTTGCGGCGTGCCGGTCGGCATCGGCCTGGCGGCTCTGGATGGCCTCCAGTCGCTGTGCAGCGCTGGCGGCGCTCTGTTCCAGCTGACCGAGCAGACGATTGCCGGTGGCCGCCTGGGCCAGGGATTTCTTGTGGAAGTCTTGCGTCTGATCCTGGCTGTCACGGGCCAGTTGCACTTGCAGGGCCATGAGCGCGCGCAGGTCTTCGGCCAGTTGTGAAGACTGCTGGTGCATGCCTTGTACCAGGCGCTCGCCGAGCACTTCCAGGCTTTCCCGGGCCTGCAGGTCGCGGCGCTCGTCGTAGGCACGTCGACCGCGCCGTTCGAGTTCCATGTCCAGCTTCATCTGGCGCACGCACCAGGCGCTGCGACGGCTCTCCGCCGACCAGCGCGAGGCTTCCCAGAGCTTCAGAGCGATGAAGGCCATGATGCCCCAGGTCGAGGTTTTGAACTTCGAGCCCAGGTCTTTCATCATGCCGGTCAGTTGCCCCAGCGAATCGCTCATGGCACCGATGGAGTCGCCGCTGCCTTGCAACACCATCGAGGCTTTGTCCAGGGCCAGGCCCAGGCCGAGGAAGGTGCCGAGCAGGCCGAAGATCAGCAGCAGGCCGGGCATGTTGCCGACGATGCGTTCCGGCAGCGAGGCCAGGGCATGGGACAGTTCGCTGATCGAACCGTGTTGCGGGTCTAGGGCGCCGGTCTGCACGGTGCCGTTCCAGTTGCGTTCCCAGTTCGTTTCGCGGCCCAGCATTTCGGCGCTGATCAGCGATACCAGCAGGCCGCCCAAGATCAGGATGAAGAAGGTCAGTTCCAGCCCGCTGTCCAGCGAGGGCAGCAGGAAATGCATGATTTCACCGTTCATGGACGCTCCTTGAAGCGGGCTGCGACGGTGGCAGGAATGAGCGAAAGAAGGGAGGCCGGCACTGCAGAATTCCTTGTCTGCGGGATCGAAAGCGCGCCCGCGAGTCCGGGCGGCGATGCATGCAATACAACGGGTTATCGGCCGTCGTTGCAGAGTCTTTAGCTTTTCATGTGCCGCTGAACAGCATGTACGTGTGCGTTGGGGAGTGCCGACGTCGGCGGCTGAAGTGGCCGGTTCGGCGCGGTGGACGAGTGCCGACGGGAAAGTTGCATGCAAGTATATGTTACTGATTATGTTGCTTTCTTTCGGTTGTTCATGATGTTGGCGTCATACTTTCTCACTGGATTAAATATTCGTTAATTGTTCAACGCTTTGCGTTTTTGCGTAGCGCTATATCCTCCGGCGCCAAGTTTTATCGTGCTCTCTCGCCGCCGGAACCCTTATGCCGTACCTCGGAAAGTTGTGCTCTTCGTATCTGCAAATCGCCCATTGCGCCGTCGATGAAAACAGTGTTGTCGGTGAGGACATGCGCTTTTCCGTGGAGTACGAAGCACTTGAGATGGAATTGGCGAAAGGGCAGTCCCTGCACCCCGGTGTCGCGACTGACTGGCAAAAGGTACTGGAGGGCAGCGAGACGCTGTTGCGCACACGCTCCAAGGATCTGCGCGTCGCGGCCTGGCTGACCTGGGCGCTTTATCAGTGCGAATCTTTCACCGGGCTGCTGGCTGGCCTGGGCATGTTGCAGGAACTCTGCGCCAGGCATTGGCCTGTGCTGCACCCGCTCAAGAACCGGACCCGTATCGCCGCCTGTGACTGGTTGCTCAAGCGCCTGGACAGCCTGCTGGACGACCGCGTGCCGGTATTGGAGCAGATCGAGCTGTTCCGGCGTCTGCTGGAGTTGCTGCAAGCGCTGGATGAAATCCTGAGTTCCAGGTTGGGAGCTGACGCGCCGCTGTTCCTGCCGTTGTGCCGCCGCCTGGCCGGAATGCTCCAGCGCGCCACGGACAATCGCCCCAAGCCCGGTCTGGTCGGTGCAGCAACCGCCCAGGTGCGTCAGGTCGCCAGCCAGTGGCGCGCATCGGCAGCCATCGACAGCGACAAGAGCGCCAGTGCAAGCCTGCGCAGCCTGCAGGATACGGCGCTACCGCTGTGCAAGTGGTGGCTGCGCAACCAGGCCTGTGACCTGCGAGCCCTGCATTTGAGCCGCGCCTTGCTATGGCTGGCGGTGGATACGCTGCCCGAGCGCAACGCTGAAGGCATCACCGCCTTGCGTGGCGTGCCGGCTGACCGGCTCAAGGATTACCAGATGCGCTTCGCTGCGGGCCAGTACGCCGACCTGCTGCTCGACGTCGAGGCGAGCCTGGTGCGCGCGCCGTTCTGGCTCGACGGGCAGCGTCTCGGCTGGGAATGCCTGCAACAACTGAACGCCGAGCCGGCCATGCAGTGCATCGAATTCCACCTCGCCCTGCTGTTGCAACGCCTGCCGGCACTGCCCCGGTTGTGCTTTCACGACGGCACCCCGTTTGCCGACGCCGCGACCCAGGTCTGGTTGCAGGAGCGGGTTCAGGTTCATCTGCACAAACCGAGCACCGAGCCGCCCGCCGTAGCGCCGGCTGGCGAGCGTCCGACTTGGGAACTGGCACTCGAAGACGCCGTGCAGACGTTGCCGCAGCAAGGCCTCAAGGCTGCCGGGCAGCCACTCAAGCTGGGGCTGGCGCAGGCTCTGGGCGGGCGCGAGCGCTTCTTCTGGCAGTTGAGCCTGGCGCGGCTGTGCTTCGCCGCCCGGCAGTACGAGCTGGCGCGCGTGCAGCTCGATGGGCTGGATGCCTTGCTGGTCGGCCAGGGCGACCCTGGTTGGGAGCCCGCCCTGGCGTGTCAGGTGTTGCATCTGCTGCATGCCTGCTGTGAACGCCTGCCGCAGAGCCATGCCGTGCGCGAACGCAAGGAAGAGATTTTTCGCAGGTTGTGCCGCCTCGACCCCGACGTGGTACTCGAACAGGCCCCCGTGCCGTGAACCCCAAGGAGAAACCCCATGGCCAAAGATGCCTCGGTAGCACCCAAGGAACGCATCAATATCACCTTCAAACCGGCGACCGGTGGTGCCCAGGAACAGATCGAGCTGCCGCTCAAGCTGCTCGCCCTGGGTGATTTCACCGGGCGCCCCGACGAGCGCAAGCTCGAAGACCGCAAGCCCATCGCCATCGACAAGAACAGCTTTGACGAGGTACTGGCCAAGCAGGCGTTGAGCCTGGTCTTCAGCGTCCCCAACCGTCTGGAGGATGAGCCGCAGGCCGACGAGACAGCCGTGCAGTTGCAGATCCGTTCGATGAAGGACTTCAGCCCTGCCAGCCTGGTCGAGCAGGTGCCACAGTTGCGCAAGCTCATGGAGCTGCGCAATGCACTGGTCGCGCTCAAGGGACCCTTGGGCAATGTACCGGCGTTCCGCAAGGCCATCGAGGACGTTCTGGCCGACGAACAATCCCGTGCCCGTGTGCTCGGCGAGTTGGGGCTGGCCCTCGAAGCGCCCGCCAGCACACCGTCCCGCGACCAATGATGCCACTGCCAAGGAAAGCCGCTTCATGACGACTGCAAGCCAGACCCAAGCTCAAGCCGAGCACGCCCAGCCCAGCCTGCTCGATACGATCATCGCGCAGACCCGCCTCAACCCGGCTGACGAAGCCTGGGCCATCGCCCGGCGCGGCGTTTCGGCATTCATCGCCGAACTGCTCAAACCGCACAACGACGCCGAGCCGGTCAAGAAGGCCTTGGCCGACCGCATGATCGCCGAGATCGACGCACGCCTCAGCCGGCAGGTGGATGAAATACTCCATCATCCACAATTCCAGGCCCTGGAGTCGGCCTGGCGTGGCCTGAAGCTGCTGGTCGACCGCACCGACTTTCGCGAGAACATCCGCATCGAGATCCTCAATGTCTCGCGCCATGACCTGCTCGACGACTTCGAGGACTCTCCGGAGGTCGTCCAGTCGGGTCTCTACAAGCATGTCTACACCGCCGAGTACGGGCAGTTCGGCGGCCAACCTGTCGCGGCGATGATCGCCAACTACGAGCTGACGCCCAGCGCCCCCGACATCAAACTGATGCAGTACGTCGCCAGCGTGGCCTGCATGGCTCATGCGCCCTTCATCGCTGCCGCCTCGCCAGCGTTCTTCGGCCTGGAGAGCTTTACCGGGCTGCCCGACCTCAAGGACCTGCGTGATCATTTCGAAGGCCCGCAGTTCGCCAAATGGCAGAGCCTGCGCCAGTCCGAAGATGCCCGTTATCTGGCCCTGACGCTGCCGCGCTTTCTGCTGCGCACGCCTTACGACCCCGAGGAAAATCCGGTCAGGTCGTTTGCCTATCGCGAGTCGGTGGCAGCCAGCCACGAGCATTACCTGTGGGGCAACACCGCCTGGACCTTTGCCACGCGCCTGACCGACAGCTTTGCCCGTTTCCGCTGGTGCCCGAACATCATCGGCCCGCAGAGCGGCGGGGCCGTGGAAGACCTGCCGCTGCATCATTTCGAGAGCATGGGGGAGATCGAGACCAAGATTCCCACCGAGGTGCTGGTCTCCGACCGCCGCGAGTTCGAACTGGCCGAAGAGGGCTTCATTTCCCTGACCATGCGCAAAGGCAGCGACAACGCGGCGTTCTTTTCCGCCAGCTCGGTGCAGAAGCCCAAGCTGTTCGGCAACAGCCCCGAGGGCCGGGCGGCCGAGCTCAACTACCGACTGGGCGCGCAATTGCCCTACATGATGATCATCAATCGTCTGGCCCATTATCTGAAGGTGCTGCAGCGCGAGCAGCTGGGTTCCTGGAAGGAGCGCACCGACCTGGAGCTGGAACTCAACAAGTGGATTCGCCAGTACATCGCCGACCAGGAGAACCCCGCTGCCGAGGTGCGGGGCCGGCGCCCGCTGCGCGCTGCGCAGGTGCGAGTCACCGATGTAGAGGGAGAGCCGGGCTGGTATCGGGTGAGCCTCGATGTGCGGCCGCATTTCAAATACATGGGCGCCGATTTCACCCTGTCGCTGGTCGGCAAGCTCGACAAGGAATGACGCCATGAACGGTTATGGCAGCCTTTTCGAACGATTGGCCGGCGATTCGGCCCGGCGGGCCGGATGGACTCACGAGCAGGCAGTGATGGACTCGGTGGCCACTCACCTGCAGCGCATGCTGGTGGTACGCGCCGGTAGTGTGCCGACCCTTGGCGATTACGGGCTGCCTGACCTCAATGATCTGCGCCTGAGCCTGCACGATGCCCTTGAACAGGCCCGCACGGCCATCGAGGCGGTGATCAGTCGTTACGAACCGCGCCTTGAGGAGGTGCGCGTGGCGGCGCTGCCTGGTGGCCATGACCCGCTACAGCTGGGCTTCAGCGTCGCGGCCTGGCTGCGCATCGACGATCTGCGTCGGCCAGTGCACTGGCAACTGCGGTTGCAGGGTGGCAGCCAGATACGGATCGAACCGCGCGCCGTGGGTGACCTTTCTTGACCTTCAATGACTATTACCTGAGCGAGCTGAGCGCCTTGCGCCAACTCGGGCAGCGCTTTGCCGAGCGCAATCCGGGACTGGCGCCCTGGCTCGGCCAGCCTGGCCAGGACCCGGATGTCGAACGTCTGCTCGAAGGCTTCGCCTTTCTGACCGGGCGGTTGCGGCAAAAGCTCGACGATGATCTGCCCGAGCTGACGCATTCGCTGGTGCAACTGCTGTGGCCCAACTACCTGCGGCCGCTGCCCGCGTTCAGCATTCTGCAGTTCGAGCCTCTGGAACAGCCCGAGGCGGGGCGCTTGGTGGTGCGTGGCAGTCCTATCGAAAGCCGGCCGGTAGACGGCGTACGCTGCGGCTTTCGCACCTGCTACGACACTGAAGTCCATCCCCTGGCGTTGACCGAACTGAGCCTGTCGGCCGACGCCCAAGGCGCGCTACTGACGCTGCGCCTGCATGTGACCGGCGAAGGGCATCTGGGGCAATTGTCCCTGCAGCGCCTGCGTTTGCACCTGGCCGGTGAGCGCCCGGTCAGCCAGACGCTTTACCTGAGCCTGCTGCGTCATTTGCAGGACGTTGTACTGCTGCCGTTGGGTGGCGACGGACAGGCGCTGTGTGATGAGAGCGGCCACCCTGTGACGCTCAAGTTGCCCGCCGACAGCGTCCAGCCCGTGGGCTTCGCCGAGCACGAAGCACTGGTGCCGTACCCGCTCAACACCTTTCGTGGCTATCGCATCCTCCAGGAATACTTCGCGTTTCAGGACAAGTTCCTGTTCGTCGAGCTGCAAGGCCTGGACGCCCTCCAGAGCCTGCCGCAGCGGCTGCTGCAACAGGGGCGGGGTTTCGAACTGCGCCTGGCCATGGGCAACCCGGCGCTTTGCCAACTGCAGCCTGGCGCAGCGAATGTGCGCCTGTACTGCACACCCATCGTCAATTTGTTCCGTCACGACGCCTTACCCTTGCGTATCGATGGCCGGCGTGACGACTACCTGCTGATGGCCTGCGCCGACGGAGCACAGAGCCGTGCCGTGTATTCGGTGGATTCCGTGGTGGGCTGGCGCAGTGGCGGACTCGGCTACCGCAACTACGTGCCATTCGAGTCCTTCGAGCATGACCCCAGCTTCGAAATGACCGGGCGCCAGCCTTACTACAGCGTTCGCCAGCGTCCGTCGCCGGTGCATGGCGGCCTGGAAACCTGGCTGAGTTTTACCGGTGACAGCCCGCAGGTCGGTGAAACCCTGTCCGTCGAGCTGACCTGTACCAACCACGACCTGCCACGCCGCTTGCAGGTCGGTGAAATCGACCAGCCCTGTGAAAACGGTCCCGCATTCGTCAGGTTCCGCAATATCGTACCGGCGACCCGCAGCTATCCGCCGCCGTTGGGTCGCGACTTTCTATGGCGGCTGATCAGCAACATGTCGCTCAACTACCTGTCGTTGACCAATGTCGAGGCGCTGAAGGTCATCCTGCAGACCTACGACCTGCCACGTCACTACGACCCGCATGCCGAAAGGCTCAGCAACCACCTGATCGGCGGCCTGCAGGCGGTGCAGCACCTGGGCGTCGACCGCTTGCACCAGGGCTTGCCGGTGCGTGGCCTGCGCACCCTGCTGCGCATCGACCCACGCCACTTCAGCGGAGCAGGCGATCTGTTCCTGTTCGCCTCGGTGCTCAACGAATTTTTCGCGCTCTACGCCAGCCTCAACTCCTTTCACGAGTTGCAGGTCATCACCACTCAGGGAGAGAACCACCGATGGAAGCCACGCATGGGGCAACAACCCCTGTTGTGAACCGGCTGACCGGTTCGATTCGCGAGTACTCGCTGTACCAGGCCCTGGGCCAGATCATCGCGCGGTTGCGCGAGCACCATCCGCAGCTCGATGAGCAGGCGCTGTACGAGCTGGTGGAGTTCCAGGCCAACCCTGGCCTGGGCTTTCCCGGCAGTGACATCGAGCGTCTGGAGTTCTTTGAAGAACAGGGGCGGTTGCATGCCCGGCTGCACTTGAACCTGCTTGCCCTGTGCGGTTCGGCATCGCCTTTGCCGGCGTTCTACGCCGAGCAGGCGCTGCGCGATGGCGAGGAGGGCACGCGAACCCGGGCGTTTCTCGACCTGTTTCATCACCGCTTGCAGCGCCTGCTGCTGCCGGTATGGCGCCGGTATCGTTATTACGCCAGCTTCCGTCGGGGAGCCGAAGACGATTTCTCACAGCGCCTGTTCGCCCTGATCGGCCTGGGTTCGCCCGCCCTGCGTGCCTCCCGGGCCCTGAACTGGAAACGCCTGTTGCCCTATCTCGGCCTGCTCAGCCTGCGCGGCCATTCCGCCGCGCTGGTCGAGGCGGTCCTGCGCTACTACTTCAAGCATGCCCGGTTACACATCGAGCAGTGCGTTGAGCGCCGCGTCGACATTGTCGCCGAGCAGCTCAATCGCCTCGGCCTGGGGCACTCATGCCTGGGCAATGACCTGGTGATCGGCCGGCAGGTACGCGATCGGGCCGGCAAATTCCGCATCCATGTTTGCCAGCTCGACTGGCAGCGCTTCCACGACTTCCTGCCCGGAGGCAGCGGCCATGAGCCGTTGTGCGCCTTGGTGCGCTTCACCTTGCGCGACCCGTTGGACTACGACATCCGCCTGCAACTGCGTCACGAAGAACTTCGCGAGCTGCGCCTTGGCGAGCACAACCCGTGTCGTCTGGGCTGGACCAGCTGGCTGGGCCGCGAGCGCGCCGACGGCGTCGTCACCCTCGGCCACCGGATTCACTGAAGGACCTTGAGCATGATCAATCTGGACCTGCAAAAACTCATTCAGGCCCTCGACGCCGACACGCGCCGCGACCTGGAAACCTGCGCGCAACGCTGCGTGACCCGGGGCGCCAGCCAAGTGCTCGTCGAGGACTTGCTGCTATGCCTGCTGGAGCGCCCCCAGGGGCTGCTGCCGCAGGGCCTGCGTGATGCCGACGTCGATGCCGGGGCGCTGCGCAACCTGTTACAGCCGCAGCCGGGGCAGAGCACTTCGCGCAACCCGGCGTTCGCCCCCGAGCTGGTGCAATGGCTGCAGGAGGCGCTGCTGCTGGCCCACCTCGAACTAGGCCAGAGCAGTGTTGGCGAAGCCGCGTTGTTGCTGGCGGTGCTGAATAACCCCTTGGCGCATGCCGGCTGCGCCTACCAGCCCTGGCTGGCAAAACTCGATGCCAGCCGCTTGAAGGCCAGCGTGGATGAACCTGGCGCCCGGGCGGGCGCCGGTTCTGGCGGCGACTCCCTGCTGGAGCGCTTTACCCATGACCTGACGGCCCAGGCCCGCGAGGGCGCTTTGGACCCGGTGCTGTGTCGCGACAGCGAGATCGCCCGGATGATCGACGTGCTGGCCAGGCGTCGCAAGAACAACCCGATCCTGGTAGGCGAGGCCGGGGTCGGCAAGACCGCGCTGGCCGAAGGCCTGGCCCTGCGCATCGTGGCGGGCGAGGTGCCGCCGGTGCTGGAGGCTGTGCGGCTGCTGACTCTGGATCTTGGACTGCTGCAGGCGGGGGCCAGCGTCAAGGGTGAATTCGAGCGGCGCCTGCAAGGGGTCATCGACGAAGCCGGCCGGTCCATGCCCCCGGTAATCCTGTTCATCGATGAAGCCCATACCCTGATCGGCAGTGGCAACCAGCCCGGCGCCGCCGATGCGGCCAACCTGCTCAAGCCCGCCCTGGCGCGTGGCCAGTTGCGCACCATCGCCGCCACGACCTGGAGCGAGTACAAGCGCTACTTCGAAAAAGACCCCGCACTGGCTCGGCGCTTCCAGCCTGTGCAGGTCAACGAGCCGAGCCCAGAGCAGGCGGTGGCGATTCTGCGTGGCCTGGCTGCCACCTACGAGCGCAGCCATGGGGTCTACATTCGCGACGATGCCTTGCAGGCCGCCGTCAGCCTGTCGGCTCGCTATCTGGCCGGTCGTCAACTGCCGGACAAGGCCGTGGATGTGCTGGACACCGCCTGTGCGCGGGTGCGCATCAGCCTGGCCAGTGCCCCACAGAGCCTGGCCAGGTTGCGCGGTGAGCGGGCTGCCGGTTACCGGCAGGTGCAGGCGTTGCGCCGGGATGCCCTGGCCGGGTTGCGGGTCGACCGCCGGGCGTTGGCCAGCCTGGAGGCCCGCTTGCCGGAACTCGAGCGGCAGCTGACCCGCCTGGAAGCGGACTGGCACATCCAGCGTGAACAGGCCGGTCGCCTGTTGGCGTTGCGGCTACCGCTGGACGATGGCGGTTGGCCTGGCGGCATGGGTCTGGATGAGGCTTTGCCTGAGGAGCGCAGCAGCCTGGCGCGTGAACTGACGGTTGCCAGGGCCGAACTGGAAGAGCATGAGCGCGGACAGCGGTTGGTCAGTTTCGAGGTATGTCCGCGTGTGGTGGCCGAAGTGGTCAGCGCCTGGAGCGGGGTGCCGGTGCAGCAGCTGGCCCGAGAACACAATACGCGGGTCGAGGGCTTCGCCAGCGACCTGCAGGCGCGCATTCGTGGGCAGGGACATGCCGTGCAGGCGCTCGATCGTGCGGTGCGCTGCGCCGCTGCCGGCTTGAACCGCGCCGATGCGCCGGTGGGGGTATTTCTGCTGGTAGGCCCCAGTGGCGTGGGCAAGACCGAGACGGCGCGGGCCCTGGCCGACCTGCTGTATGGCGGCGAGCGCTTCCTGACCACCCTGAACATGACCGAATTCCAGGAAAAGCACAGCCTGTCGCGGCTGATCGGCGCGCCGCCGGGTTATGTCGGTTACGGTGAGGGCGGCATGCTCACCGAGGCGGTACGCCAGCGCCCTTACTCGGTGGTGCTGCTCGATGAGGTCGAGAAGGCCGATCCTGAGGTATTGAACCTGTTCTACCAGATCTTCGACAAAGGCCTGGCCAACGATGGCGAAGGCCGTGAGATCGACTTCCGTCACACCCTTATCTTGCTGACTTCCAACCTGGCCAGTGAACAGATCGAGGCGCTCTGTGCCGACGGCGCACGGCCTGAGGCCGCGCTGCTGGCCGAGCACATTCGCCCCACGCTCATCCGCCATTTCAAGCCGGCGCTGCTGGCGCGGATGCAGGTGGTGCCTTACTACCCGATAGCGGGCGAAGTGCTCGGTGAGGTCGTGACGCTCAAGCTGCAACGCCTGGCCAGCCGGCTGCGCGAGCGCGACCTGCGCTTCAGCTACAGCCCCCGGCTGGCCGAGCACCTGAGCGCACGCTGCCGTCAGGACCACAGCGGGGCCAGGCTCATCGATCAGCTGTTGGAAAACGGGTTGATGCCGACCCTGGTCGACCGCCTGCTCGCCGCCATGGCCAGGGGGGAACGCCTGGAACATGCGCATGCCGACCTCGATGCGCAAGGCGCTCTGGCCTGGGAGTTCTCCTGAAATGACCCCGCCGATTCTCGATGAGCAGGCCGAGGCCCTGCTGATGCGCTGCCTCCGTCTGTTCAGCAACGAGTGCCCGCAACGTCTCAAGGACGACTTCGTCCAGGCACTGTCGTATATCACTGGCTGTGAGCTGGGGCAGTTGTACCTGCTGGCAGATGGCGGCCCGGACCTGCAGCTTGCCGCCGAACACCTGGTCGCGCCGCTCTCGCCACGCCAGTGCGCAGCGCTGCCGAGCTACCACAGCTGCCCGCTGCTGGCGTTCGTGCTGCGTCAGCGGACGGCGCTGCATCTGGACAGCCTCGACCCCGCGCTGCACGACACGTCCTTCCTGCCGTCCGCTCAGATGCCCTGGCAGTCATTGTTGTGCGTGCCATTGTGCGACCGCCGAGGCAAGGCCGTTGGCCTGCTGCTGTGTGTCAGCGCCAGGCGCTTGCCACTGGGTCATCACAGCGGGTTGCTCAGTCAGCTTGGCGATCTGCTCTCCAGCCGCCTGGCCGCGTTGCAGGTACCGCTATTGCAAGAGACACCTGTGCATTACCCGTCGTGCTCCGACGACTTCGGGCTGCTGGGCGACAGCCCGGCGATCCGCGATGCCCGGCGCATGATCAGCAAGGTCCTGGCCAGTGACTGCACGGTGCTGCTCACCGGTGAAACCGGCACTGGCAAGGAACTGGCGGCGCGCGCTATCCATGAGCAAGGCACCCGGCGCGCAGGCGCCTTCGTGGTCCAGAACTGCGCCGCCTTTCCGGAAAGCCTGCTGGAAAGCGAGCTGTTCGGTTACCGCAAGGGCGCCTTCACCGGTGCCCTGCGCGACCGTCCAGGGCTGTTCGATACCGCGCATGGCGGCACGCTGTTGCTCGACGAAATCGGCGACATGCCTCTGGCCTTGCAGGCCAAGCTGCTGCGTGTGCTGCAAGAGGGTGAAGTACGACCACTGGGGGCCAACACCACGCATCGCATCGATGTGCGAGTGATCGCCTCGACACACAGAGACCTGCTCGCCATGGCCAAGACGGGGCAGTTCCGCGAAGACTTGTACTACCGCCTGGCGCAGTTTCCCATCGAACTGCCAGCCTTGCGTCATCGCACCGGCGATGCCGTGCCGCTGGCCCGGTATTTCGCGAGCCAGGCCAGCCGTCCTGGCGAAACCGGCGTGGCGCCGTTGCGCTGGTCCCCGGCGGTGCTGGATTTCCTTGCCACTCATGCCTTTCCCGGCAATGTCCGCGAACTCAAGGGCATGGTCGAGCGCGCGGTATTGCTGTGCGAGGACGGGCAGTTGTCGCTGGAACATTTCATCTGCCGTCCCGGTGCGCTGCCCGAGCGCGAACCTGGCCTGCGCCAGCGACTGGAGCGCTTCGAGCGTTCATTGCTGATCGAGAGCCTGCACAGCAACGGCGGCAACCGCACCAGGACCGCCCGCCAGCTGGGCGTGGCGCGCCGCACCCTGCAGTACCGCCTGCAGCGCCTGAACATTCAATCCCTACCCGATGGCGGTTGCTGAAACCGCCACCTCATGATCTGGAGATTCACCGATGTCCCCAACCACGTGGCGTATTTTGTCACTGGCGCTGACGCTTGCCGGTATGACCGGCTGCAGCCTGTTGCAACCTTCCGACCACCACCAGTTCCGCCCGCTCGGCGAACCGCCGGCCCTGGAGCTTGAGCCGTGAGTGCGAGAATTTCACCTGCCAGACAGCCGGTGAGCGGGGCACTGGTGCTGTGCGTACTGCTGGGCCTCGGCGGCTGCGCGGCCCTGTCGGAGCCTGAACCGACGCGGCTCGACCTGACCCTTGCGGCCAGCGAGCGACTCAACCCCGACCTGCATGGGCGCCCATCGCCAGTGGTGGTGCGTCTGTACGAGTTGCGCCAGCCGGCGGCTTTCCAGGCCAGTGCGTTCTTCGACCTCTATGAGCGGGCCCGCGCCAATCTGGCCGCGGACCTGCTGGCCAGCGAAGAACTGGAGCTGCGCCCCGGCGAAACCCGTCGGCTCAAGCTGCTGGTCGAGCAGGGGCGCTATGTCGGTGTGCTGGCGGGCTACCGTGACCTGGGTTCGGGGCGCTGGCGCCAGGTACTCAGCTTGTCCCGAGGGCAGCGCAACACAGCCGTGCTGCTACTGGACGAAGAAGGTCTGGGTCAGGCGCCCGTCGCGCCGGGCAGTCAGGGAGGCCAGCCATGATCGCGCACAAGGTCATCTGGCAGGAAGGCATGCTGCTGCGTCCCCAGCACCTGCAGCACAACGACCGCTATCTCGATCAGCAACTGCGCGCCCGCACCTGTCAGCTCGGTGGCTACAACTGGGGATTCTTCGCGCTGGAGATCGACGTGCAGTTTCTCAATATGGGCAAGCTGGTGGTCAGCCAGGCCAGCGGCATCCTGCCCGACGGTACGCTGTTCGACCTGGCGGGCGCCTCACAGCCCCTGGCGCTGGATATTCCGCCGGGTACTGCCGATGCTGCGGTGTACCTGGCCTTGCCACTGGTGACCGGTAATCATGTCGAGGCGCGGCAGCCCGAACAGGTCGATGTGCTGGCGCGTTTCATCGCGTACCCGATGCAGGTCGCCGATTCCAATGCTGGTGAGGAGGCCAGCAGCCTGGTGCACTGCGCGCGCCCCGACCTGCGCCTGATGCTCGGTGAGCCGTCCGCTGCTGAAGGCTGGGTGCGCCTCAAGCTCTGCCAGGTCCGTGAGGCCACTGCTGCGGGGGTGGTCACCCTGGCGGCAGATTTCCTGCCCAGCGTCATCCATGTCCAGGCCAGCACCTGGCTGCTGTCGTGCCTGAAGGAAGTGATCAGCCTGCTGGCTTACCGGGGCGATATCCTGGCCGAGCGTCTGGGCGACACCACCAGCCATGGCAGCGCGCAGCTGGGTGACCTGCTCATGCTGCAACTGATCAATCGTCATGAACTGTTGTTGCGCCACTGCCTGGAGGCACAGCGCCTCGTACCGGAGGACCTGTACCGCCAGCTGCTGGCACTGCTTGGCGACCTGGCGACCCTGGCCAGCGATGGCAAGCGTGCCGTCGTGCAGGGCCACTATCGGCACGCAGACCTGCACGCCAGCTTCACGCCGCTGATGGATGCTATCCGCCACGCGCTGTCGATGGTCCTGGAGCAGCATGCCATCGAACTGCCTTTGGAGCCTCGCGAATACGGCGTTCAGGTCGCCGTGCTGCACGACCGCAACCTGCTGGCCTCCTGCAGCTTCGTACTGGTAGCCAGTGCCGATTGCGACAGCGAAACGCTGCGTCAGCGCTTGCCGGCGCATCTCAAGGTCGGTGCGGTGGAGCGTATCCGCCAGCTGGTCAACCTGCACTTGCCGGGTATCCGTTTCAGGCCCTTGCCCGTGGCGCCGCAGCAGATGCCGTTCCATGCCAACAAGATCTATTTCGTCCTCGAACCCGCCAGCGAAGAGCTGGCCCAGCTGGAAAGCTCCGGCGGCTTCGCCTTGCACGTCTCGGGCGAGTTCAGCGACCTCGAACTGAGCTTCTGGGCGATCAGGAACTGACATCCATGAATCATTCCCTCCCACAGCACGCAGCCCCTGGATTCTTGAATACCTCATGGCCGACGCGGCCACTCACGGCTTCATCCTCATGCCCGCCAGGCCAGCCTGAAATCCCCCCCGGTAACGCCCTGGTGGCGGCGGCCATGCCTTTGCTCAGCGGCCTGGTGCGCATCCGCTACGACGAAAACGAGCCGGCCATTGACCCGCTCAATGCACAACTGCGCGAGCGCTTGCGTGACTTCGAGCGACAGGCCCTGCATGCCGGTGCCGACGGCGAACAGGTCGAAACTGCCCGCTACCTGTTGTGCACCGTGCTCGACGAGGCCGTGCTCACCACCTCTTGGGGACGGCACGGCGACTGGGCGCAACACAGCCTGCTCAGCCACTTTCACAACGAGACCTTCGGTGGTGACCGCTTCTTCCATTTTCTGGAGCAACTGTCGAAAGACCCCTTGCGCAACCTGCCACTGCTGGAACTGAGCTACCTGTGCCTGGCCCTGGGCTTCGAGGGTCGCTACCGGGTCCAGCCGGGAGGCGCAGTGGAACTGGAGCAGGTCCGCGATGCGCTGTACCGGCAGATCCGTCATTGGCGTGGCGACCCCTCCGGTGAGTTGTCAGTGCCAGCTCCAAGGCCTGGCGAGCAACCACCGCCAGCGTTGCGCATCGTACCGCGCTGGCTGGTCGCGCTGTTCACGGCGGTGGGCCTGAGCGTCCTGTACGCCGGTTTTGCCTGGGTACTGGGCGAGCAGCGCGACAGTGTGGTGCAGCAATGGCAGGCGCAGGGCCTGATCCTGGATGAAAAACCGCAAGGCACGCGAGGCCGCCAATGAAGATGATGATCAATAAATGCCTGCGCATACTGAGCCAGGCCTGGCTCTGGAGCCTGGTGTTGCTGCTGTGCGTGATTGCCCTGCTGTGGTGGGGCGGCCCACGCCTGGCCATCGACGAGTCGCGGCCTTGGGCGTCGGTCAGCGCCCGGCTGGTGACGGCAGGCGCACTGCTGCTGCTCTGGGGCGCGGCAATGCTGCTGGCCGGCTGGTCCAAACGGCGTGCTGCCGGGCAAGACCCGGTACGCCAGGCCGAGCTGTTGCGCCAGGGTGACGAGCGCAAGGCACTGCGCCTGGGCTTTGCCGCTGCGATGCGTGCCCTGACCACCTGCGGCTTGAGTCGTGCTGCTGCGCGCCGCCAACCCTGCTACCTGCTGATCGGCCCGCCAGGCAGCGGCAAGACCCGCCTGCTGGCCTGTTCAGGGCTGGAGTTTCCTCTGCACAGTTTCGACCTGGCGGCCGAGCGTACCGCTGACCAGTGCGAGTGGTATGTCACCGACCAGGCGTTGCTGATCGACGTACCCTCACGCTACCTGACTCAGCTCGATGCCGGTGTGGATGCACATGGCTGGAAAACCCTGCTCAGGCTATTGCGCCAGCGTCGCCGGGCCAGGCCGTTGAACGGCGTACTGCTCAGCGTGCCGGTGCCCATGCTGTTGCAAGGCGGCCAGCAGGCCATGCAGGCGCTGAGGTTGCAGCTGCGCCAGCGCCTGGACGAAATTCGCCGCATCCTCGGCGCCCAGGTACCGGTCTACCTGGTGCTGAGCAAGGCCGATCAGCTACCGGGCTTCACCGCGTTCTTCAGCTCGCTGAGCCGGGAACAGCAGCAACAGGTGCTGGGGGCCAGCCTGGCGTCGCCGCGCATGGCCACTGACCCGCATCAGGTTCGCCAACAGGTGCAGGCCTTGCTGGCGCACTTGGACAGCCAGTTGCTGGGGCGCCTGCATCATGACCGGGACGTTCGTCGGCGCAGTCTGATGCTGGAGTTCGCCCAGCAGATGGCCGTGCTGGGCGAGCGCCTGTGCAGCTTCATCGACGGCGTATTCACGCCTGGGCGAATGGGGGCCGTGCACGGCTTGCGTGGGTTCTACCTGACCAGCGCGGCGGTGCCGACGCTGGGTGACGAGGAACGGGATGGAACGATGGAGTTCCACCCGGAAAGACACGCACCCAGCCGGTCGTTGTTCATCCATGATCTGTTCGCCCGCGTCATGTTCGCTGAAGCCGCCCTGGCCGGTCTGGAGCCAGGTGAGCAGCGGCGCATCCGCTGGACCCAGCGTGCGGTGTTGAGCACCGGCCTGGCGGCGCTGGTGGTGGGCGGCCTGCTGTGGACCCAAGGCTTCGCGTTGAATCATCAGCGTCTCGAAAGTCTGCGCCAACTGGCCAATGACGGGGCGCTTCATCGCCAGCTTCTGACCCCGGATGCCGACAGCCAGACCACATTGAAGCTGCTCGATAACCACTGGCAGGCCACCCAGGTGTTTCCCGCCAGTGAGGCGCTGGCCTGGCATGAGCGCAACGGGCTGTACCAGGGCGGCGTCACCCGGCCGGTGGTGGTCGCCGCCTACCACGCCGAGTTGCAGACGCAGCTGCTGCCGCGGGTCAGTCGCCTGCTAGAAACCCGCATCCGTGCCAGCCTGCACGACCGTGATGCACTGCTGGACAACCTGCGCGCCTATCTGATGCTCAACCTGCCGGCGCGGCGTGACCCGACCTGGCTGGCGCAGCGCCTGGACGAGGAGTGGGGGCGAATCTACCCGGCCCAGCCGCAGGTACAAGAGGGCCTGAACCGGCATTTCGGTGCCTTGCTGCAGGTGCCGTTCAGCCAGCCACTGGATGACAAGCTGGTGAGCCAGGCCCGCCAGGTATTGCGCGGCGAATCCTTGGCGAGCCTGGCCTACAAGGTGCTGCGTGAGCAGGCCAGAGACCTGCCGGAATACCGCCTGGGCCAGCACCTGGGGGCGCAACGTGAGCTGTTCGTCGGCGCCGAACATGGCATCCCCGGCCTGTATACGCGGCAGGGCTACCGACAGCTGTTCTCGGTGCACAGCGCCACTCATGTCAGCGAACTGCTGCGTGACAACTGGATTCTCGGCGGGGGCAGCGAGCTGAGCGCCCGGCAGATGCGCCAATTGCTTACGGAACTGGAACAGCTGTATTTCCGCGACTACGCGCGCTACTGGAGCGAAGCCGTGGGGCGTTTGGGGTTGCTGCCGTTCAACGATGCCGGTGAGGGCGCGGACCTGGCCAACGGCCTGTTGTCGGCGCATTCACCGGTGGTGCAAATGCTGGTGCAGATTCGCGACAACACCCGCTTTGCCCCCGCCCAGGAGGCGGACTCCAGTCCTCAACCCGCAGCGGGACTGGCGGCGCTGGCGCAGACCGGCAAGGCCCTGGCCACGCCGGACAATGCCCGCAAGACGCTGCAACGACGCTTCGAACCCTTGCACCGCCTGCTCGATGAAGACGACTCGCCAGTGCCCGAGCTGGCTGGGGTGCTGCAGGCACTGGACGCCGTGCAGCAACAGCTGGCGAGCCTGGCGCGTACCAGCCAGCCTGAACAGCTGGCTTATGACATGGCCCGTGCACGAATGGGCGGCCAGCGTGATGCGCTGAGCCAGTTGCGCAACAGTGCCGCACGCCTGCCGCGCCCGGCGGCCGACTGGTTCGCCGTGCTGGCCGACGATGCCTGGCGACTGATGCTGGCCGATGCGTATCGGTACCTGGACCAGCGCTATCGGAACGAGCTGCACGCGTTCTACGCCAAGGCCCTGGCGCAGCGTTATCCCTTCCATGCGCATGCCAGCAGTGACGTGGCTTTGAATGACTTTCGCGAGTTCTTCAAGCCCCAGGGCCTGTTGGAACGCTTCGTTGAGCGACACCTGCAACCCTTCGTCAGTGGTCAGCCGGGCAACCTGCGTTTGCGCAGCGTCGATGGGCACGGCCTGCCAATGTCGGTCGCTTTCCTCGAACAGTTGGGCAGGGCGCAGCGGATTCGCGAGGCGTTTTTCGCCGAAGACCCGGCGCAGCCGCAGATTCGCTTTCGCCTGGAACCTTACGGCCTGGACAGCGCCGCCAGCCGGGTGGAGTTCCGTTTCGGAGCGGCGCGGCAGGAATACCGACATGGGCCGATCGTGCCGTTGCCACTGACTTGGCCGGACGCCGAAGGGCAGGGCGCGGCCAGCCTGCTGGTCGAGCGCCGAGGAGGGCGTGCGGTGGGGATCGAGAAAGACGTCGGGCCCTGGTCGCTGTTCCGCCTGCTGGACCTGCTGCAGAGCGAGCCCTTGAGCGGACGTGACGTGCTGCTGTTCAAGGCCGAGCTTGGCGGCCTGCGGGCCAATTACCTGCTGGCCAGCCAGCGAATGCCCAGCCCGTTCGACATGAGCGCGCTGCGCGGCTTCCGCCTGCCAGGGCAACTGTAAATGTTCAAGCGCCAGGGCCTGTGACCAACGTCACGGGCCCTGGCGCTTGAGGTAGAGCGGGTGTCAGTCCGGCAACTGCGCGGCCGGACCGAAGAACTCGTAGTGGCTTTGCGCTACGGGCACACCCAGGGCCTTGAGGTCGCGTTTGACACTGGCCATGAAACCCGCCGGGCCGAGGAAGTAGGCATCCAGGTTGCGGTCCTCTGGCAACCAGCTGGCCAGCACTTCCTGGCACAGCCGGCCCTGTGCGTCGAAGCGGTCGCCGGCTTGTGGCTGGCTGTAGCAGAAGTGCAGCCTCAATTGCGGATGCTGGCGTTGCTGTTCCTCCAGCCAGGGGCGGAAAGCCTGCAAGCTGCCGTTGCGGGCGCTGTGGATGAAGGTGATCGGGCGCCCGGTCGGCAGGGCGGCTTCGAGCATCGCCAGGGTCGGAGTGATGCCCACGCCGGCGCTGATCAGCACCAGCGGGCGAGTCGAGGCCTCCAGTGCGAAATCGCCGGCGGGTGGGAACAGCTCGATGCGCTCGCCGACCTGCAGCCGGTCGTGCAGGTAACCCGAGACCACGCCGCCGGCTTCGCGCTTGACACTGATGCGGTAGCCACGGCCATTGGCCTGGGCTGAAAGTGAATAGTTGCGGCGTACTTCCTGGCCATCGATGAGCAGCTTCAACCCCAGGTACTGGCCGGGCTCGAAGCTCACCACGGCGCCACCGTCTTCGGGCTCGAACCAGAACGAGGTAATCTGCTCGCTCTCGCGTTCCTTGCGCACCACCTTGAAGGTTCGCGCGCCGCGCCAGCCGCCCTGGGCGATTTCGTTCTCAAGGTATTTGGCTTCTTCCGCGCCGATGAGGATATCCGCCAGTTGCCCGTAGGCCGCAGCCCAGGCGGCGATCACTTCATCGGTAGCGATCTCTTCACCCAGCACTTCACGAATGGCGCGCAACAGGCAAGTGCCGACGATGGGGTAGTGCTCGGGCAGAATCTGCAGTGCCACGTGCTTATTGACGATCTGGCCCACCAACGGGCCAAGGGCTTCCAGGCGGTCGATGTGTCGTGCATACATCAGCACGCTGAATGCCAGGGCTCGGGGCTGGGCGC
This sequence comes from uncultured Pseudomonas sp., assembly GCF_913777995.1. Taxonomy (GTDB): domain Bacteria; phylum Pseudomonadota; class Gammaproteobacteria; order Pseudomonadales; family Pseudomonadaceae; genus Aquipseudomonas. Next base: position 59,947 of record NZ_CAJYVE010000022.1, read on the forward strand.
CGCTGGCCTGGTTGGCCTGGTTGAACAGCGGACGGACCTGCGGATATTCGGCGAGCATCATCTGGTAGAAATGCGTGGTCAGCGCCTCACCGCCGGACTCCAGAAGCGGGACGGTGGCCTTGATGATCGCGCGTTGCGCTTCGTTGAGCATGGGTGACTCCTTGGCTGGATGACGATTACCAGGGAGGAGTCAACTTCCGTGCCAGTTCCGCAAGCCTTGTAAACCGGGGTTCTTGGCTGCTTGTAGTCATTAAGACTGCTGGTTTGCTTTGGTCAAAATGACTCTGCTTGGTCAATTTGACCCGATATCGTTTTGCTACGAGACGGTTAGAATGGCGCCCCCGTTTCAAGGCTCGTCCGCCATGTTCGAACTGTCCAGCTACCTCGGTCTGTTTTTCGCCGCCTTCGGCGCTGCCACCCTGCTGCCCATGCAGTCGGAGGCGGTGCTGGTAGCGATGCTGATTTCCGGGCATTACCTGACCTGGCTGTTACTGCTGGCCGCGACCCTGGGGAATGTGCTGGGTTCGATCACCAACTGGCTGATTGGCCGCTCGGTAGAGCGGGTGCGCCACAAGCGCTGGTTCCCGGTGTCTGAACAGCGCCTGGGGCAGGCCCGCCTCCAATATGGCCGCTACGGTTACTGGTCGTTGCTGCTGAGTTGGGTGCCGGTGATCGGCGACGCCCTTACCGTCGTGGCCGGGGTAATGGGCGAGCCACTGTGGCGTTTTACCCTGATCGTTACCCTGGCCAAGGGGCTGCGTTATCTGGTGGTCGTGCTGCTGACGCTGGGTCTTGTTTAGTGCCCTCGATTGAAAATCTGGCCGATCTGCGCGTGCTCGAATCAACTAATCAACTAAGTAGCGTGGCGTTATTGAAAAACCTCATCGGTGGCATCTAGAGAATCTATTTAAATTTTCCGGAGGGGGCTTACTACTCTCTGCGAGCGAAAATGCCCAATTAGAGACATCGGAGTCCACCTATGAATCCTTCGCTGAGCTTTTTTAAACCCGGCCGCCTGTTAGTTGCTGCAACACTGGCTGCGAGCCTATTGTCATTGTCCGTGCAGGCTGCCACGTTAACCCGCGATAACGGTGCGCCGGTCGGCGACAACCAGAATTCGCAGACCGCCGGACCGAATGGTCCGGTGTTGCTGCAGGACGTTCAACTGCTGCAAAAACTGCAGCGCTTCGACCGTGAACGCATTCCGGAGCGCGTGGTACATGCCCGTGGTACAGGCGCCCATGGTGAGTTCACGGCCAGTGCCGACATCAGCGAACTGAGCATGGCCAAGGTCTTCCGCCCCGGCGAGAAGACCCCGGTGTTCGTGCGTTTTTCCTCCGTGGTGCATGGCAACCATTCGCCGGAAACGCTGCGTGATCCGCGCGGTTTCGCCACCAAGTTCTATACCGCCGATGGCAACTGGGACTTGGTCGGCAACAACTTCCCGACCTTTTTCATCCGTGACGCGATCAAGTTTCCGGACATGGTCCATGCCTTCAAGCCTGACCCGCGCAGCAACCTCGACGATGACTCGCGCCGCTTCGACTTCTTCTCTCATGTACCGGAAGCGACGCGTACGCTGACCCTGCTGTACTCCAACGAGGGCACTCCGGCCAGCTACCGTGAGATGGACGGCAACGGCGTGCACGCCTACAAGTTGGTCAATGCCAAGGGCGAAGTGCACTACGTGAAGTTCCACTGGAAGAGCCTGCAAGGACAGAAGAATCTCGACCCCAAGCAAGTCGAAGAAGTGCAGGGGCGTGACTACAGCCACATGACTCACGACCTGGTCAAAGCCATTAACGATGGCAACTTCCCGAAATGGGACTTGTACATCCAGGTGCTCAAGCCTGAAGAACTGGCCAAGTTCGATTTCGATCCACTGGATGCAACCAAGATCTGGCCTGACGTGCCGGAGCGCAAGATTGGTCAGATGGTGCTCGACCGCAACGTCGACAACTTCTTCCAGGAAACCGAACAAGTAGCCATGGCGCCGTCGAACCTGGTGCCTGGGATCGAGCCGTCTGAAGATCGTCTGCTTCAGGGGCGTCTTTTCGCCTACGCCGACACGCAGATGTACCGGATCGGTGCCAACGGCCTCAGCCTGCCGGTGAACCGTCCGCGTAATGACGTGAATAACATCAATCAGGATGGCGAGACGAATAGCGGACATACCACCAGTGGCGTCAATTACCAGCCGAGCCGTCTGCAGCCACGAGAGGAGCAGCCCAGCGCGCGCTACTCGCAGATGCCGTTGAGCGGCACCACCCAGCAGGCGAAGATCCAGCGCGAGCAGAACTTCAAGCAGACGGGCGAGCTGTTCCGCTCATACAGCAAGAAGGAGCAGACCGACCTGATCAACAGTCTGGGCGGGGCCTTGGCGGTCACCGATGAGGAAAGCCGGTACATCATGCTGTCGTTCTTCTACAAGGCTGACAGCGACTACGGCACTGGCCTGGCGAATGTCGCCAAGGCCGACCTGAAGCGTGTTCAGCAGTTGGCGGCAAAGCTGCAGGACTGACGAGAAGACGGGTGGGCCTGCGGGCCCGCCTTGCATTCAGGAGGTCGAGACCATGTACAGATGGATAGCGGCGGTCGTACTGGGGCTGATGCTCAACACCACCTACGCTGAAGGCCAGCAAGCGCTGCCCAATGAGAGCGGTGACACCGCACAACGCCTGCGCGGCTACTTCCTCGACGCCGCACGTCGCGGCGACCAGGCAATGCTGGATGAATTCATCAAGGCCGGTTATGACTTGAACGTTCATGACGACAAAGGCTACACCGGCTTGATTCTCGCGGCCTACCATGGCCAGCGCGACGCCGTGGAACAGCTGCTGGCGGCGGGGGCCGACCCTTGTGCCCAGGACTTGCACGGGAATACGGCGTTGATGGGGGCGGTCTTCAAGGGCGAGGTGCGCATCGCCCAGCGCCTGCTCAACGCCCCGTGCAGTCCGGATCAGCGCAATGCCAGCGGGCAGACGGCGGCCATGTATGCGGCGCTCTTCCATCGTCAGGAGCTGCTTGAGGCGCTGAAGGCACAGGGTGCGGACTTGAACGCGACCGATGCGCTTGGGAACAGTGCACAGAGCTTGAGTCGGGGCGAGATCAATGGCGTTAAGCCGGGGAATTGACTGAATTCGATGCCTCTGCCGAGGCCGGAAAGCTCGTGGTTGAGGCCGCTCCCATCCGGTCTGACCAAACTGCACGGGCCTTAGCCCCAATACTGGTCAGTTAGCCCGTGGGAGCGAGCTTGCTCGCGAAGGCGGCGTCACGTTCACAGCAAATTCAGCGACTTTGCCCGCTTTTCGCGAGCAAGCTCGCTCCCACCAAGCCGCAAGGCGCTTAACCGAACAGTATTGGCCTTAGCCCCAATAGTGTTCGCTTAAGCGGCATGTAGCTCGGTGGGAGCGGCTTTAGCCGCGAAAGCGCCAGGAAACTCACTGCATTTGTTGTGAACAGGCGGTCGCTTCGCGGCTGAAGCCGCTCCTACCCGGCCTGACTGACCCGTATTGGCCTTAGCCCCAATACTGATCAGTTAGACCGTTGGAGCTTGCTCGCGAATGGCAGGCTATCTGGACCGGGTACACCCGCCGCAGCATCAGTGCCCTTGAGTCACCTTTCCGCCTTTACGGCGGGTTACTTTTGGTT
>NZ_CAJYVE010000023.1 GCF_913777995.1 uncultured Pseudomonas sp.
TCCTCGAATAGGCCTGATACATAGATGCAACCGGGCAGCAGTGTTTAAAGCAAAGCGTGTTGACAGTGTGGGGCGAGTCCATACATAGGAGCGGCTTCAGCCGCGAAGCGACCGCATGTTCGCAGCAGCTGCAGTGAATTTCCTGGCGCTTTCGCGGCTGAAGCCGCTACCGGTCGAGGTCAGGTTGCAGGTGCTCAGGGCGCCAGGCTGGCGTTGCTCTGGCCGACCGCCAGACCGGCCTTGATGGCGGCCAGGGCGGCCTGGTAATAGGCGCGGCCTTCGGGTGACTCGGCGAAGCTGGAGAACTCTTCCAGCTCCGGGTCGGAAAGGTCGCGGTAGACGTACAGCAGGGTGTTATTGAGGTCGGCGCCAATCTGCGCCATCAGCCGCTCACGCTGGCTTTCCACCACCCCCTGGGCCTGGCCGCCGAGGTTCAGGCCGGGAATCATCTGGCTGAGGCTGTCGGCGGCGACGCCGGCCAGCGCCAGGCTGACCTCTGCTCCGGCCTGGCGAGCGGGCAGGGCCTGGGCCAGGTGGCCGATGAGCAACTGGCGGCTGTCGTCGGCCTGCATCACCGGCAGGCCCTGGGCGTGCTTGGCTAACTGGTCGGCACGGGTGGCGGTCAGTTCGGCGTTGACGATCTTGCGGCCCAGCGGCGACTGGAAGAAGCGCAATGCGGGGGCCGGATCCTTGAGGCTCTCGCGCAGCCGCTGCGCAGCACGCTGGTCCACGGCCTGAGGGGCGAAACGCTGGTTGCTGTTGTTGACCAGCGCCTGGAACACCGCCGGCGGCAGGTTGTTGCTGTAGCGCTGCTGCGCCGCTTTCAGCGCGTCGTTGAAGTGCGCCCGCTGCTGCGGCCAGCCGGCAGCCTTGTACAACTGGTCGTAGGCGTCCGCCCAGGCGGGCAACGCGCATAACATCAACAGCAACACACACAAACGACGCATTCGGGACTCCTGTCGGCAGGCCGCTATTCTCGGTGCGTTTACCGGCGTTTGTCGAGTTGCGCCTGAGCCGGATCAAGTAAATCCCGATGCGCGAACAACTTGTGCGCCGCCCTCTATTGGATTGTCGGGGTTATGGCTACTATGCACGCCATGCAAACACCCATCGATCACCTTTCGTTGCAGCGTATCGTTGACGACCTGGCCGCCCGTGGCTGGTCGCAACAGGATATTTTCCTGCCCGACGCGCTGACCCGCGACCTGGCGGCCGAGTGCCGTCGGCGTGCGGCTGCCGGTGACCTCGAACCTGCCAGTGTCGGGCGCGGGCCGGCGCAGGAGGTACGCGAAGGGATTCGTGGTGATCGTATCCAGTGGCTGGAGCCCGGCCAGTCGGTGTTCTGCGACCAGTACCTGAACGTGATGGACAGCCTGCGCGTGGCGCTGAACCGCGACCTGTTCATGGGCCTGGAAGACTTCGAGAGCCATTTCGCGTTCTACCCGCCCGGTGCGTTCTACAAACGGCATGTGGACCGTTTTCGCGATGACGACCGGCGCATGGTTTCCGCCGTGCTGTATCTCAATGCCGACTGGCTCCCGGAGCAGGGCGGGCAGTTGCGCATGTACCTGAAGGACGACGTGTCCCATGACGTGCAGCCAGCGGGCGGCTGCCTGGCGGTGTTCCTTTCGGGTGACGTGCCCCACGAAGTGCTGCCGGCCAGCCGTGACCGGCTTTCGCTCACCGGCTGGTTCCGGCGTCGGGGGAACGACCCGTTTCCCTGAGGCTTCTGCCCGCGTTTACCGCCAGCCGCCGGGACTGCCGTCAGGCCCTGCGCAGGCTGCTGTTGCGGCGCACGGTGCCGGCACGTGCTTCGATGGCGTGCTGTAACGGCTTGCACAGGCCCAGCAGAAAGGCCATTTCCGCCACCACGAACAACGGACCGATGATCAGCCCGGACACGTCGTCGATGAAGGCGGGTTTGCGACCCTCGTAGTAGTGCCCGACGAACTGGATGATCCAGCCCACCACGAACAGCCCCACACCCCAGCCCAGCCAGGTCCCGGTGCTCTGCCGGGCCAGCGCGGCGCCCACCCACAGGCACAGCAGCAACAGCGCGGCCATCAAGATACCCAGCCTGCGGTCCAGGCGCAGATAGAACAGCATGCTGGCGCCGGCCACCAGCGTGGCGGGGGCCAGCCATAGGCTGTAGGCCGATATACCGGGCCGCGACAGAAGAATCGTCACGGCCAGTACGATCATTGGAATGCCGAAGAAGTGAGTCACGATATTGCGTGAGTCTCGGTGATAAGCGGCGTATTGGCTGAGATGATCGACCAGGGTTTTCATTATGATTCCTGCCTGTGGCGTGGACCGCGTCCGTTCACCTTAGTCGGTTCGCTCGGCGCCCGCTCAGGAAACAAGGGAGCAGAAATGACAAATGGAATACTGTGGCGCTCGCACCTCATGGCCGAGGACTGGTTCGGCCGTTTGCCTGCGGGTTTGCAGGACGCGCTGATCGGGGCCGCGGTGCAGCGCAGGGTCACGCCCGGCAAGCGGCTGTTCGCCAAGGGCGATGCGCCTTGCGGGCTGTACCTGCTGCTCGAAGGCGCGGTGCGCATGGGCGCCGTGGAGGACCAGCGGCTGACCTCGCCGCGCGAGCGCGCCCGCCTGCCGTGCTGGTTCGGCGAGGTGTCCCTGTTCGACGGTCTGCCGCGCACCCATAACGTCCACTCCATCGGGCAAAGCATCTTTCTCCAGGTGCCCCAGGCGTTCCTGCATGAGCTGTTCGGCCAGCATCCCGAGTACCTGCGTTTCTTCGCCGCCCTGCTGAGCCTCAAGCTGGGCCTGCCCTTGCTGCGTCCGGAGCGTCTGCAAACGTTGCCCGAACGGGCGCGGGTCGCCTGGCGCCTGCTGTTGCTCAGTGAGGGCTATGGCCTGCTGAACAATGCCCGGCGGCTGATCGGTTTCGAGGCCATCGAGGCCTGCCCGACAGTGAGTCTGCCACGCCCGGCGTTACGGCAAGTGCTGGAAGACCTGCATCAACGCAAGATCATCCGCCTGGGAAGCGAGCAGGTGGAGGTCTTCGACGTCGCGCGCCTGCGCAAGGTGGCCAATCATCTGCGCGCTCGGGCCGTTGGCTGAGCGGGCCCTTCAAGGGTTCAGCAGCCCCAGCCGGTATTGCTGCGGAGTCAGTCCGGTCCAGCGCTTGAAGGCCCGGCTGAAGCCCTCCAGGTCGCTGAAGCCCAGCAGGCAGGCCACCTCGTTGAGTGACAGCTGGGCGTCGCAGATGTGCAACAGGGCGAGGTTTTCCCGGCACTGGTTGAGCAGCAGGTCGTAGCGGCAGCCTTCGTCGGCCAGATGGCGTTGCAGGCTGCGCAGGCTCAGGCCCAGGGCTTGGGCGACGCTTTCGGCACTGGGTTCGCCCTCGGGCAACTGGGTTTCGATGACGCTGCGTACCCGAGGCTCCCAGATCAGGCCGGTAGCGGCCTCGGCGGCTTGCGTGGCGCCATCCTCCAGGTGGCTGTCAAAGTCGCCGCAGGCGAACAGCAAGCGGTTGTCGGACGCGCTGAAATACAGCGGCGCGCGAAACAGCTCCTGCCAGGGCTGGGGGTCGACTGGCGCACTTCGCTGCAAGTGCACCGCCAGTGGCGCATAAGCCCGCCCCAGGCGGTTGCGGCAGGTGCGTACGTAGATGGCCGCGAAGGCATCGAAGATCTCTGCCGCCGGTGCCGGACAATCTGCCGGCGGGCTGAAGCGGAATTCATAGTGCTCAGCGGTCTTGTCCAGGCTCAGGCGCAGGTTGTCGCGACTTTGTGGCTGATAGCGCACGATGCGCTCGAACACTTCGCGCAACGACTCGCTGGCCACCAGGGTGTAACCCAGGGCGTGGAAGCGCGTGGGGCTGACGAAACGCGACACCCGCAGCCCCAGAGCCGGGTCGCCACTGGCCTGCACCGCCAGTTGCCACAGGCGCAGGGTCGCGTGCGCTGGCTCTGGCAGCGGGGCGAGCGGGTCTATGCCAGCGGCGTTGCACAGCGCTGCGCTGTCCAGCCCCAGGGCGTCGAGTTGCTTGCGCAGGGCGCGGGTCCAACTGGCGAGACTGCTTGGCTCTGGCATGCGCGGGCTACTTCCTGTCGGCTGGAGGAAAGAGGCGTCGCCCAAGGGCGATCCAGGCAGATCCGTTGCCAGGTTATTCAGAGCATGGAACCCGTCTGGATATTTGCAAGTTCATCGGACTGAATGGATACCGTCACACAGGAGTCAGGCACCTTTTATTTCTAAATTGAATTAGCAAATATCTTCTTATTCCTTCTTGTGTGGTTTCGGCCTCCCTATACTCGCGGCATGGATACAGGCCTTCAGGAGGCGACCCCATGCACAACGCACCCATCCGTTACCTGATCGTGCCAGGCTGGCAGGGCTCGCCCGACGAGCACTGGCAGACGCACTGGCAGAACAGCCTGCCCAACAGTGAGCGGGTGCGGCAGGCCGACTGGCATCACCCGCGCTGCGCGGACTGGGTCGGCGAGCTGCAGCGTGCGGTGGCCGCCGAAGACTCGCCGGTAATCCTGATCGCCCATAGCCTGGGCTGCATCACTGTCGCCCACTGGGCGCGCCTGGCGCCGCTGGAGTCGCTGCGCCAGGTCCATGGCGCGCTGCTGGTCGCACCCGCCGACGTGGAGCGTCCGGGTTGCCCGCCGGCCTTGCGCAACTTCGCACCGATTCCCACTGACCTGCTGCCATTCCCCGCGCAGGTGGTCAGCTCCGACAACGACCCTGCAGTGAGTACCCGGCGCGCCATGCAGATGGCCAGCAACTGGGGCGCCGAGCTGGGCCTGCTCAACCAGGCCGGGCACATCAACGTCAAATCCGGCCACACCCGTTGGGAACAAGGCTTCGCCTACCTGTACCGGCTGCAGAACCGCCTGGAGCAGCAGGCCCGGCGGCGTGCCTGAGCCCTTGATTTTCACACCGCCTGGCGGTCGCTTCGTGTAACGCCGGTGCCCTGAGTGCTGGCGGGAGTTCTTCATGAGTGTTCACGATTCCCCTGGTCAGTTCCTGACCTTTCCCGATGCCGAAAAAAGCCCGCTGAGCATTCGTGCCAAGGCGCTGGTGTTCATCGACCCCCGCTCGCGCCAGCTACGCGCCGACATGGAACGGCTGGCCGCCGGGCCGCTGCCGATCCTGATCCGTGGCGAAACCGGCACCGGCAAGGAGCTGCTGGCCCGTCACATCCATCGCGGCAGTGACCGGGGCGGGCTGTTCGTGTCGGTCAATTGCGGAGCCCTGAGCCCCACCTACGCCGAGGCCGAACTGTTCGGCCACGCGCCGGGCGCCCACGGTGTTTCGGCCAGCAGCCGTGCTGGCTGGTTCGGCTCGGCCAACGGCGGCACGCTGTACCTCGACGAGATCGGTGACCTGCCCCTGGCTGTACAGGCCAAACTGCTCGCGGCGCTGGAAAACCGCGAGGTCACCCGTGTGGGCGCGCAGCAAGCCAGCCCGGTGGACGTGCGGCTGGTGGCCGCCACCAGTATCGACCTGAGCCAGGCAGTGGCGGCCGGTCGCTTCCACGAGCGGCTGTTCCAGTACCTGAGCGATGGCCGCCTCGACCTGCCGGCACTGCGTGAGCAGCCAGGCAATATCCTGCCGTTGGCCGAGTATTTCATCGGTATCTACAGCCAACGCCTGGGGCTGCCGCTGCCCTTGCTCAGCCTGTCCGCCCAGCAGCTACTGCTGGCCCACCCCTGGCCAGGCAATACCCGCGAGCTGGAGAACGTCATTCACTTCGCCCTGCTGCTCCATGGTGGCGACGAGATCCTGCCCGAGCACCTCAACCTGCCTGCCGCGCCGGACCCACTGGCCGAAATCCGTCGCCAGGCGGCGGTGCTGCTGGAAGCCGGCGGCCCGGCTGAGCAGGCGCACTTGAAGAGCTTGCTGAGCGAACTGTCGGCACGTTTGTCGCTGTTCTGAGAGCGGAAGGTTTTGACGCCGCTGGCCGTGACAGGCAGTGGCGTCTTTTTCTATGAGCGGCCGTCAACACCCGGGCATATCTACAAAGGTGATAAGCAGCTGAATAAAAAGTATTTTATGGGAATAAAAAATCCCGCTACTGTCCGTTCACGTCCGGCCGATTCCGGCCGGACCGCCAATACCGATAAAAGCATTTCTAAGGGGCATGCATGAAAAAGACATTCCTGATGGCCGCGCTGGCCGTTGCCTTCTCGGCCGGCCTGGCACAGGCGGGTGAAAAACTGGTGGTCGGCGCGACGCCCGTACCGCACGCCGAGATCCTCGAGCTGATCAAGCCGACCCTGGCCAAGGAAGGGGTCGACCTGGAGATCAAGGTCTTCACCGACTACGTGCAGCCCAACGTGCAGCTCAACGAGAAGCGCCTGGACGCCAACTACTTCCAGACCAAGCCTTACCTGGATGGCTTCAACAAGGGCAAGGGCGCAACCCTGACCACTGGCGTAGGCGTGCATGTCGAGCCGTTCGGTGGCTACTCGAAGAAGTACAAGAGCCTGGCCGAGTTGCCTGAAGGCGCCACCGTGGCCATTCCCAACGAGGGCAGCAATGCCGGTCGTGCCTTGCTGCTGCTGCAGAAAGGCGGCCTGATCACCCTGAAGGATCCGACCAACGCCCTGTCCACCCCCAAGGACATCGCCACCAACCCCAAGAAGCTGAAATTCCGTGAGCTGGAGTCGGCGGTACTGCCGCGTGTGCTGGATCAGGTCGATCTGGACATGATCAACACCAACTACGCGCTGGAAGCCAAGCTCAATCCGAAGAAGGATGCGCTGATTCTCGAAGGCGCCGACTCGCCTTACGTGAACTACCTGGTCACCCGCCAGGACAACGCCAACAGCGATGCCATCCAGAAGCTGTCCAAGGCACTGACCAGCCAGCAAGTGAAGGACTTCATCAACAAGAAGTACGACGGCGCGGTACTGCCGGCGTTCTGATTGGGGCGTTGAAGGTTCATCGCGGCTGAAGCCGCTCCTACCGGTAGGAGCGGCTTCAGCCGCGAAAAGGCCTGCAAGATCAGGAAATATGCTTTGATCTGTTGGGTTTGTTGCGGCTGAGGATGCTTCTGGCGGCGCAAAGGATGTGTATATAGATATTCGATAACGGTATTTAAATTTAGTTTTTTATATCGATACAGTTACTCCCATTCCCTACCTGACCCAGTGAATTGGAGTACTCATGCCCGCAGCCTCCCTTGCTTCTTCAGCCGCGCAACCGGTCAGCCAGTCTTTCGAAGTGCGTCCCCTGGCCGGCAACGTCGGCGCTGAAATCCTCGGCCTGGACCTCTCCCGCCCACTGAACGACAGCGACTTCGCGCGTGTTCACAAGGCGCATCTGGATCACCACCTGGTGGTGTTCCGCGACCAGCACATCACCCCCGCACAGCAGATCGAATTCAGCCGGCGCTTCGGCGTGCTGCAGATCCACGTGCTCAAGCAGTTCCTGCTGCCCGGCCACCCGGAAATCCTCATCGTTTCCAACATCGTCGAGAACGGCCAACCCATCGGGCTGGGCGATGCCGGCAAGTTCTGGCACTCGGACCTCTCCTACAAAGAGCTGCCGAGCCTGGGCTCGATGCTCTACGCCCAGGAGCTGCCCAGCGAAGGCGGCGACACGCTGTTCGCCGACATGCACAAGGCCTGGGACACCTTGCCGGCGCACCTGCGCCAGGCCGTCGAAGGTCGCCAGGCGGTGCACAGCTACACCGCCCGCTACCGCGACGGGCACAACGCCGAGAACTGGCGTCCGACGCTCACCGCCGAACAACTGGCCCAGGTCGTGGAAGTCGCGCACCCCATCGTGCGCACCCATCCGGAGAACGGACGCAAGGCGTTGTTCGTCAGCGAGAACTTCACTACTCACATCGTCGGCATTCCCGAAGACGAGAGCCGGCAGATCCTCGCCGAGGTGTATGCCCACAGCACCCGCCCGCAGAACGTCTACCGCCATCAATGGCAGGACAACGACATGGTGTTCTGGGACAACCGCTCGCTGATCCACCTGGCCACTGGCTGCCCGGCTCATCTGCGCCGCCGCCTGCACCGCACCACCATCCAGGGCACTGCGCCCTACTGATCGAGGAGAGCGGACATGAACGCTGTCGCGCAAAGCCACACGGCTAGCCAGGGCCACTCGACGCCGCAGGCCAATCAGCCCACCGCTGAGGCGCTGCTGCACGTGCAGGGTGTGAGTCTGGAATACCGCACCCCACAGCGCGTGGTACGCGCTACTCATCGGGTCAGTTTCGAGGTCGACCCGGCCGATCGCTTCGTGCTGCTCGGCCCCTCCGGTTGCGGCAAGTCGACGTTGCTCAAGGCCGTGGCGGGGTTCATCCGCCCCAGCGAGGGGCAGATCCGCCTGGCGGGCCAGCCGGTCAGTGAACCCGGTCCGGACCGCATCGTGGTGTTCCAGGAGTTCGACCAGTTGCCGCCGTGGAAGACGGTGATCGAGAACGTCATGTTCCCGCTGCTGGCCTCACGCACCCTCAAGCGCCCCGAAGCGCTGGAGCGCGCCCGGTACTACCTCGACAAGGTCGGTTTGAGTGGCTTCGCCGAGGCCTACCCGCACACGCTGTCGGGCGGCATGAAAGCGCGTGTGGCGATCGCCCGCGCCCTGGCCATGCAGCCGAAGATCCTGCTGATGGACGAGCCCTTCGCGGCGCTGGATGCGCTGACCCGGCGCAAGATGCAGGAAGAGTTGCTGGAGCTGTGGGAGGAGGTGCGTTTCACCCTGCTGTTCGTCACCCACTCCATCGAGGAAGCCCTGGTGGTCGGCAATCGCATCCTGCTGCTGTCACCGCACCCGGGCCGCGTGCGGGCCGAAATCAACAGCCATCAGTACGACCTGCAGAGCCTGGGCGGTGTGGGCTTCCAGCACACCGCGCAGCGCATCCACCGCCTGCTGTTCGATGAACCCGGCGGCGACGGCCAGGCCGAGCGTGAGCTGGGCTTCCAGGACATACGCATCGCGTATTGAGCATTCATCGGCGGGCCGTGTCGGCCCTGCCCGCAGAGATCCGAACCATGAGCATTTCTCCCCATGCATCTTCGCCGCGTCGCGAAGAATATGAAGTCGCGCTCGAGCCTTTCGTGCAGAGCGAACTGGCCCATGACATTCCCCTGGCCCAGCGTATCTGGCAACAGGGCTGGGTACGCAAGAGCCTGATCATGGTCGTGCTGGCCGTGCTCTGGGAGGTGGTCGCACGCCTCCAGGGCAACGACCTGCTGCTACCGGGTTTTCTGCAGACTGCCCAGGCGTTCTATGACGGACTGCTCAGTGGGGAGCTGCCGGGCAAGGTGTGGATTTCCCTGACCGTGCTGGTGCAGGGCTACCTGATCGGTATCGTGCTGGCCTTCGCCCTGACCACCCTGGCGGTGTCCACCCAGCTGGGTCGCGACCTGCTCAGTACCCTGACCGCGATGTTCAACCCGCTGCCGGCCATCGCCCTGCTGCCCCTGGCGCTGCTGTGGTTCGGCCTGGGCCAGAACAGCCTGATCTTCGTGCTGGTGCACTCGGTGCTCTGGGCCCTGGCGCTCAACACCTATGCAGGGTTTCTCGGCGTGTCCGAGACCCAGCGCATGGCCGGGCGCAACTACGGGCTCAAGGGCCTGCGCTTCGTCTGGCACATCCTGATTCCGGCGGCGCTGCCGTCGATCCTGGCGGGCCTGAAGATCGGCTGGGCCTTCGCCTGGCGCACCCTGATCGCCGCCGAGCTGGTGTTCGGTGCGTCTTCCGGCAAGGGCGGCCTGGGCTGGTACATCTTCCAGAACCGCAACGAGCTGTACACCGACAAGGTATTTGCCGGCCTGGCGGCGGTGATTCTCATCGGCCTGCTGGTGGAGAACCTGCTGTTCGCCAACATTGAAAAACTGACCGTCAAGCGCTGGGGCATGCAGCGTTGATCCTGCCCATCGCCAACCCTTAGAAGAGAGCACTTTCATGAGCAAGACTTTCAAGCGCCCGGTACTCACCGGCCTGGCGGCGACTTTCCTGCTGGGCGGCCTGCTCAGCGGCACGGCCCAGGCCGAAGGCAAGATCAGCATCGCCCAGCAGTTCGGCATCGGCTATCTGATTCTCGATGTGGTGCGCGACCAGAAGCTGATCGAGAAGCACGGCAAGCAGCAGGGCCTGGATATCGAGGTGGACTGGACCAGTGTGTCGGGCGCCACGGCCATGAACGAGGGGCTGCTGGCCGGCGCGCTGGACGTGGTGTCGGCCGGTGTGCCGCCGATGCTGACCATCTGGGACCGCACCAAGGGCAAGCAGAACGTCAAGGCCATCGCCTCGCTGGGCTCGATGCCCAACTACCTGCTGACCAACAACCCCAACGTGAAGAGCATCAAGGACTTCACTGACAAGGACCGCATCGCCGTACCGGCGGCAGGGGTGGGCTTCCAGTCGCGAACCCTGCAGATCGAGACCGCCAAGCTGTTCGGGAACGACAACTACAAGAAGTTCGACAACATCTCGGTGAGCCTGGCCCACCCGGATGCCACGGCTGCGCTGATCGCGGGTGGTTCGGAGATCAACTCGCACTTCTCCAGCCCGCCGTTCCAGTACCAGGCGCTGGAGAACCCCAACGTGCACAAGGTGCTCAGTTCCTACGACGTGCTCGGCGGCCAGGCGACCTTCAACGTGCTTTACACCACGCAGAAATTCCACGACCAGAACCCCAAGACCTACAAGGCGTTCTATGACGCGCTGGCCGAGGCCGAGCAGATCATCAAGGCCGACAAGCCGGCAGCGGCGCAGACCTACATCCGCGTCGAGCAGTCCAAACTGCCGTTGCCGCTGGTAGAGAAGATCGTCGCCGACCCGGAGATCGACTTCACCATTACCCCACAACGCACCTTCATCTATGCCGAGAAACTGCATGAGCTGGGTGTGCTGAAGAACAAGGCGAGCAGCTGGAAGGATTACTTTTTCGAAGAAGCCCACGGCACGCCGGGCAGTTGAGGTTGCCAGGGCCGCTGCCGGTCAGCAGCGGCCCCAGGCACGGTGATCAGTTGCTGATCGACAGGATGCTGGCCTGATAGGCACCGACGAAGGTGTCGAAATCCACCACTTCTTCGCTGGACTCCAGCTCGGTCTGGTCGGCCAGGGAGGTGCTGGCCAGCGCTTCGAAGCGTGCCTGCTGCTCGGCGGGCAGCGGTCGGTTGCGGAAGTACTCGGCGTGCACCTGGCTCTGGCGCAGGGAGAACGCCGCGAAGCCTTCTCCGCGCTCGCGCATGGCGGCGAGGATCTGCGCCGACGGGGTCAGCGATGGGTCATCGATTTTCGCCTGCTGCGCGGCCAGGGAACGGCGGTGTTCGTCGCTGCCGTTGGCCTGGTCGAGCAGCTGCGCGATGGGAGCGATCTTGCCCAGCAACTCGCTGGCCCAGGTCTTGAGTTCCACGGCCTTACCTTGGCGCTGCAACTGCAGTCCGGGGCGCCGGCCTTCCTTGACCACGCTGAGGAAGTTGCTGCCGGCGTTGCCGCATTCGCCGTTCGACAGCTGCGGACTTTCTTCCAGCGCGCAGTAGAGGATGAAGGCATCGATGAAGCGCGCCTGCTCCAGGCTGATACCGGTGGGCAGGAAGGGGTTGATGTCCAGGCAGCGCACTTCGACGTACTGCACGCCACGCGCCATCAGCGCCTGGATCGGCCGTTCGCCGGTGTAGGTCACGCGCTTGGGGCGGATGTTGGAGTAGTACTCGTTCTCGATCTGCAGCACGTTGGTGTTGAGCTGGATCCACTCACCCTGGGCATCATGCGTACCGGCCTCGACATACGGCGCGTAGGGCGTGGCCACGGCGCGGCGCAGGCTGTCGGTGTAGCTCTGCAGGTCGTTGTAGCAGGGTGTCAGGTCGGCCTGCGCCTCGCTCTGGTAGCCCAGATCACTCATGCGCAGGCTGGTGGCGTAGGGCAGGTACAGGGTGTCGGCGTCGAAATCCTGCAACTGGTGGGCACGGCCCCGCAGGAAGCCCTTGTCCAGCGCCGGCGAGGCACCGAACAGGTACATCAGCAGCCAGCTGTAGCGGCGGAAATTGCGGATCAGCGCGATATAGGAATGCGACTGGTAGTCGCGGTCGCTGCCGGCGAACGCCTCGTTCTGGCGCAGCAGCGCCCAGGCGCCTTCCGGTAGCGAGAAGTTGTAGTGGATGCCGGCGATGCACTGCATGGTGCGACCGTAACGCAGGGCCAGGCCCTTGCGGTACACGTACTTGAGCTTGCCAATGTTCGAGGTGCCGTAGTAGGCCAGCGGAATGTCTTCCTCGGCCGGCAGCGGGCAGGGCATCGACGGGCTCCACAGCAGTTCGTCGCCCAGCTGGCTGTAGACGAAGCGATGGATGTTTTCCAGGCTGTCGAGGGTGTCGGCCGGGTTCTTCAGCGCCGGGGTGATGAACTCCAGGAGCGATTCGGAATAGTCCGTGGTGATCTGCTCGTTGGTCAGCGCCGACCCGAGGGCCCTGGGGTGCGGTGTCTGGGCCAGTTCGCCCTGGCCTGTCACGCGCAGGCACTCCCGCTCGATACCGTGCAGGCACTGCCCCAGAAGGGGAAGGTGGGTGCTTTCGCCGAGCACGGCCAGACGGCGGTTGAGAAATTCGCTCAAGGTGGATTCCTTCACACATCGGTCGCCCCGATATTGGGGTGGACATGACGGTCTACAAGGGTGAAGAAAGGAACTGGCGTTGTCGCCTGCTCGAGATTCACGGTTGTCTGCCCGGGCTTCATGGACAGGTTGATCCACCAAGTGGATTCACCCTTTCACCACAGACCAGGCCTGAGCGGGAAAGTACCGCAAATCGATGACAGGCAGCTAGGTCGCCTGCGATCTTTGCCAGCCAAAAAGCGCCAGCCAGGTCGTGCGCTGCTCGGCGTGATGCGGGCCGGTGATGAAACGCACCGGCCCTTGCGCCCGCCAGGCATAAGCGCTCAGAGCACCGCGAAGGTGCCCTGCGCCTTGGCCACCAGCTTGTCGCCCTGCAGCACCTCGGCTTCCACCACCAGGGTGCGGCGCCCGGCGTGCAGGACCTTGGCGACGCACAGGACCTCGCCGTCGCTGACCCCGCGCATGTAGTTGATCTTGCACTCGATGGTCACGCTGCGCTGGTCGAAGCCATGGGCGCTGGAGCAGGCCAGGCCCATGGCGATGTCCACCAGGCTGAAGATCGCTCCGCCGTGCATCACGTTGCCCCGGTTGCGCAGGTGCGCTTCCAGGGGCAGGGCGACTTCGGCCACGCCGCTGTCCAGGCTGCGGATCTCGCAGCCGAGCATGCGGAAATAGGGACTGTGGGTCAGCTCCTCGGGCACTTGCATCAGCGTTTCTTCAACTGCTTGGCGTTGGCGAACAGCGAAGCCATGGCGTTGTTGGCCGGCGCCGCGGCGACGCTTTCACGCTTGGGCGCCCCGCCAGACTGCCGTGGGCTGGAGCCTGGGCGCGAGCCACGCGCGCCGTCGATCTTCTCGCCCGGGGTGTCGCTCATGCGCATCGACAGGCCGACGCGTTTGCGCGGAATGTCGACTTCCATGACCTTGACCTTGACCACATCGCCGGCCTTGACCGCTTCACGCGGGTCCTTGATGAACTTCTCCGACAGCGCGGAGATGTGCACCAGACCGTCCTGGTGCACGCCGATGTCGACGAAGGCGCCGAAGTTGGTGACGTTGGTCACCACGCCTTCGAGGATCATGCCTGGCTGAAGGTCCTTGAGGTCCTCGACGCCTTCCTGGAACTCGGCGGTCTTGAACTCGGGGCGTGGGTCGCGGCCCGGTTTGTCCAGCTCGCTGAGGATGTCGGTGACGGTGGGCAGGCCGAAGGTTTCATCGGTGAATTTCTTCGGGTCAAGGCGCTTGAGAAAGCCGGTATCGCCGATCAGCGAGCGGATGTCGCGGTCGGTCTGCACGGCGATGCGCTGTACCAGCGGATAGGCCTCCGGGTGCACCGCCGAGGCGTCCAGCGGGTTGTCGCCGTTCATCACGCGCAGGAAGCCGGCCGCCTGTTCGAACGTCTTCTCGCCGAGGCGGCTGACCTTTTTCAGTTCGGCGCGGTTCTTGAACGCGCCATTGGCGTCACGGTGCGCGACGATGTTCTGCGCCAGGGTCGCGTTGAGGCCGGAAATGCGCGTCAACAGAGCCACCGAAGCGGTGTTCACGTCCACGCCCACGGCGTTCACGCAGTCCTCGACCACAGCGTCCAGGCCGCGCGCCAGCTTGAGCTGCGACACGTCGTGCTGGTACTGGCCGACACCGATGGATTTCGGGTCGATCTTCACCAGTTCGGCCAGCGGGTCCTGCAGGCGGCGGGCGATGGATACTGCGCCACGGATCGACACGTCGAGGTCCGGGAATTCGCGGGCGGCCAGCTCGGAGGCCGAGTACACCGAGGCGCCGGCCTCGGAGACCATGACCTTGGTCATCTTCAGGCCTGGGTATTTCTTGATCAGCTCGGCGGCCAGCTTGTCGGTCTCGCGGCTGGCGGTGCCGTTGCCAATGGCGATCAGGTCTACCGAGTGCTTGGCGCACAGCGCGGCGAGCACGGCGATGGTCTGGTCCCACTGGTTCTTCGGCGCATGCGGGTAGACGGTGGCGTGGTCGAGCAGCTTGCCGGTGGCGTCGACCACCGCGACCTTGCAGCCGGTACGCAGGCCAGGGTCCAGGCCCAGGGTCGCGCGCGGGCCGGCCGGGGCGGCCAGCAGCAGGTCATGCAGGTTGTGGGCGAAGACGTTGATCGCCTCGGTTTCGGCGCTGTCACGCAGCTCGCTGAGCAGGTCGGTTTCCAGGTGGTTGTAGAGCTTGACCTTCCAGGTCCAGCGCACCACTTCGGCCAGCCATTTGTCGGCCGGGCGGTTCTGGTTGCTCAGCCCGAAGCGCTCGCCGATCATCAGCTCGCACGGGTGCAGGGTTCCCGGCAGCTCTTCGCCGACCTTCAGGGTGCTGCTGAGAATGCCTTCGTTGCGCCCGCGGAAGATCGCCAGGGCACGGTGCGACGGCACGCTCTTGAGCGGCTCGTCGTGCTCGAAGTAGTCGCGGAACTTGGCGCCTTCTTCTTCCTTGCCCGGCACCACGCGGGCGCTGAGCACCGCTTCCTGCTTGAGGAAGCTGCGCAGTTTGTCGAGCAGGGTGGCGTCTTCGGCGAAGCGCTCCATGAGGATGTACTTGGCGCCTTCCAGGGCGGCCTTGACGTCGGCCACGCCCTTGTCGGCGTCGACGAAGCGTGCCGCTTCCTGTTCGGGGTTCAGGTTCGGGTCGTTGAACAGGCCGTCGGCCAGTTCGCCAAGGCCGGCTTCCAGGGCGATCTGGCCCTTGGTGCGGCGCTTCTGCTTGTACGGCAGGTACAAGTCTTCCAGGCGGGTCTTGGTGTCGGCCAGCTTGATGTCGCGGGCCAGTTCCGGGGTCAGCTTGCCTTGCTCCTCGATGCTGGCGAGGATGCTGACGCGGCGCTCGTCGAGTTCACGCAGGTAGCGCAGGCGCTCTTCCAGATGACGCAGTTGGGTGTCATCGAGGCTGCCGGTCACCTCCTTGCGGTAACGGGCGATGAAAGGCACGGTCGAGCCTTCATCCAGGAGTGCTACGGCCGCTTCGACCTGGATGGGGCGGACACCGAGTTCTTCGGCGATGCGGCTGTTGATGCTGTCCATAAGACCACCTAAGCAAGGACTGGCTCAATGCCAGTGTTTTCGAACAAAACGTCGTCCGGCGTTGCCTGACTGTGAGGGCGGCGCATTATAACCAGCTCGCTCCACTTGGGGGATCGCACCGACGCGGGGCGCAATCGGCAGCGATCTCCGGCGGTGCGCATGCCTGGCGCCGTAAAATCTGCTAACAATGCGCACGATGCGCGTCACAACAGCTACGCCATAATGCGCCCCGTGAACAAAGGAGCATCCGATGAGCAGCACTGCACTTAATGCCGAAGGCGAAAAGATCCTGATCGTCGATGACGATCCGGGGCTGAGCAGCCTGCTGGAACGGTTTTTCACCAGCAAGGGCTATCGCGCCCGGGCGGTGGCCAATGTCGAACAGATGGACCGCCTGCTGGCCCGCGAAGTTTTCAATCTCGTGGTTCTCGACCTGATGCTGCCGGGCGAGGACGGCCTGTCCGCCTGCCGCCGCCTGCGCGCCGCCAACAATCAGGTGCCGATCATCATGCTCACCGCCAAGGGCGACGAGCTGAGCCGCATCAAGGGCCTGGAGCTGGGCGCCGACGACTATCTGGCCAAACCCTTCAACCCCGATGAACTGATGGCCCGCGTCAAGGCGGTGCTGCGTCGTCAGGCGCCTTCGGTGCCGGGCGCGCCGGGCAGCGAGGAAGAGTCGGTGACCTTCGGCGACTACGAGCTGTCGCTGGCCACCCGTGAACTCAAGCGCGGCGACGAAGTGCATATGCTGACCACCGGCGAGTTCGCGGTGCTCAAGGCCCTGGTGATGCACGCGCGCGAACCGCTGACCCGCGACAAGCTGATGAACCTGGCGCGTGGCCGAGAGTGGGATGCCCTGGAGCGTTCCATCGACGTGCAGATCTCCCGCCTGCGCCGGTTGATCGAGCCCGATCCTTCCAAACCCCGCTACATCCAGACCGTATGGGGCGTGGGCTATGTGTTCGTACCCGACGGCAGCGGTGCCCGCTGACCCCAGACCGTCGGCCCCGTGCTTGCATTGACGCGTCGATAGCCCGTCGGGTTATCGACGCTTTTTTGGTTTTGCCGGCCTGACAGAAACCGCGAGTTCTTCTCGCCCTGCAAAGTGTGACTGCTGCACCTATGAAGACTCCGCTGTGGTTCCCGCAAAGCTTCTTCTCGCGCACCCTCTGGCTGGTGCTGATCGTCGTGCTGTTTTCCAAGGCGCTGACGCTGGTCTACCTGCTGATGAACGAGGACGTGCTGGTCGACCGCCAGTACAGCCACGGCGTGGCGCTGACCCTGCGTGCCTACTGGGCGGCCAACGAGAATGACCGTGAGGCGATTGCCGAGGCGGCCGGGCTGATCCGTGTGGTGGGCGGCGGCGTACCGGAAGGCGAGCAGCACTGGCCGTACAGCGAAATCTACCAGCGGCAGATGCAGGCCGAGCTGGGTGAGGACACCGAAGTACGCCTGCGCGTGCATGCGCCACCCGCGCTGTGGGTGCGCGCGCCGAGCCTGGGGGATGGCTGGCTGAAGGTGCCGCTGTATCCGCACCCGCTGCGTGGGCAGAAGATCTGGAGCGTGCTGGGCTGGTTCCTGGCCATTGGTCTGTTGTCCACGGCGTCGGCATGGATCTTCGTCAGCCAGCTCAACCAGCCGCTCAAGCGCCTGGTGTTCGCTGCCCGCCAGTTGGGCCAGGGGCGCAGCGTGCGCCTGCCGATCAGCGACACGCCCAGCGAGATGACCGAGGTGTACCGCGCCTTCAACCAGATGGCGGAGGATGTCGAGCAGGCTGGCCAGGAGCGCGAGTTGATGCTCGCCGGGGTATCCCACGATCTGCGCACGCCGCTGACCCGCCTGCGCCTGTCGCTGGAACTGATGACCGAAAAGAACGAATTCGTCGATGACATGGTGCGTGACATCGAGGACATGGACGCCATCCTCGATCAGTTCCTGGCGTTCATTCGTGACGGCCGCGACGAACAGATCGAGGAAGTCGACCTCGGCGCGTTGGTGCGCGAAGTGGTCGAGCCGTTCAACAGCGATGCCGAGCACATCCGCGTGTGCGTCGAGCCGATCCCGCCATTCCCGCTGCGCCGGGTGTCGATGAAACGCCTGCTGAGCAACCTGATCGGCAACGCCATGCACCACGCCGGCAGCGGTATCGAAGTGGCGGCCTACGTGTCGGGGGACGCCGGTGCTCCCTACGTGGTGCTCAGCGTGCTGGACCGCGGGGCGGGCATCGACCCTTCGGAGCTGGAAGTCATCTTCAACCCGTTCATTCGTGGTGACCGGGCGCGCAGCGGCAAGGGCACCGGGCTGGGACTGGCGATCGTCAAGCGTATCGCGGCGATGCACGGCGGCAACGTGGAGCTGCGCAACCGCTCCGGCGGCGGCTTGGAAGCCCGCGTACGCCTGCCGTTGGGGCTGATGCTGCCGCGCGACGCGGTGTGAAGCGGCGGCAAGCCACAAGCGGCAAGCTATAAGCTGATCGCGGTGATGCTAGCGACGCGAACGGCGTTAGCTCACCGCTTGCTACTGCTTTTCAGCCCTTGCCCTTGGTCCTGGTCATGTTCGGTCCGCTGTTCTTTTCCAGATGCTCGATGATCATCCCGGCGACGTCCTTGCCGGTGGTGGTTTCGATGCCTTCCAGGCCCGGAGAGGAGTTGACCTCCATCACCAGCGGCCCATGGTTGGAACGCAGGATGTCTACGCCGGCCACCGACAGGCCCATGACCTTGGCGGCGCGCAGTGCGGTCATGCGCTCTTCGGGAGTGATCTTGATCAGGCTGGCGGTGCCGCCACGGTGCAGGTTGGAGCGGAACTCGCCGGGTTTGGCCTGGCGCATCATCGAGGCGATGACCTTGTCACCGACTACGAAGCAGCGAATGTCTGCCCCACCGGCCTCCTTGATGTACTCCTGAACCATGATGTCCTGCTTGAGGCCCATGAATGCCTCGATCACCGATTCTGCCGCCGAGACGGTTTCGCACAGCACCACGCCGATGCCCTGGGTGCCTTCCAGCACCTTGATCACCAGCGGGGCGCCGTTGACCATCTGGATCAGATCGGGGATGTCGTCCGGCGAGTGGGCGAAGCCGGTGACCGGCAGGCCGATGCCCCGGCGCGACAACAGCTGCAGCGAGCGCAGCTTGTCCCGGGAGCGGGCGATGGCCACCGATTCGTTGAGCGGGAACACCCCCATCATTTCGAACTGGCGCAACACCGCACAGCCGTAGAACGTCACCGAGGCACCGATGCGCGGAATCACCGCGTCGAAGCCTTCCAGCGGCTTGCCGCGGTAGTGGATCTGCGGTTTGTGGCTGGCGATGTTCATATAGGCGCGCAGGGTGTCGATCACCACCATCTCGTGGCCGCGTTCTAGGCCGGCCTCGACCAGGCGGCGGGTGGAATACAGACGCGGGTTACGCGAAAGCACAGCGATCTTCATGCAGCACCTGAGGGAATGGAGGCCGGGAACACCGGCTTGTCTTGTACGTAGGTAATACCCGGGTTGACCACCAGTTGGCCGTCGATCAAGGCATTGGAGCCGAGCAGCAGGCGATAGCGCATCGACTTGCGGCAGGCCAGGGTGAACTCCACCGGCCACACGCGATCACCCAGCGCCAGCAGGGTGCGGATCACGTAGCGGACCTGAGCGTGGCCGTTGGAGCTCTTGATACTTTTCATGGCCACCAGTGGCGCTTCGCAGCGGCGGTGGCGCAACTGCACCACGGTGCCCAGATGCGCATTGAAACGCACCCATTTCTGCCCGTCGCGTTCGAATGGCTCGATCTCGGTAGCATGCAGGCTGGAGGTGCTGGCACCGGTGTCGATCTTGGCCCGCAGGCCGGCTACCCCGAGATCGGGCAGCGCCACCCACTCGCGCAGACCGATGACTGTCAGATGGTCGAATGTCTTCAAGGCGCGGATTCCGTACTACTCAAGGCGTTGGCCAGGCATCGGCGCGAATCTCGGAAAGGGCTTTGAATGCCGGGCGGGCGAACCAGTAACCCTGCATCAGGAAAATCCCGCAATCGGCGAGAAAATCGCGTTCTTCCGCATGCTCGATGCCTTCGGCGATCACCGTGATTTCCAGTTGTTGGCACATGCTGACCACGCCCCGCACGATGGCTTGACGCGCACGGTCGCGGTGGATGTCGCGGATCAGATCCATGTCCAGTTTGATCAGGTCGGGTTGAAAGTCGGCCAGTAGCTTCAGCCCGGCGTAACCGGCGCCAAAGTCGTCGATGGCCGTCATGAAACCGAACTGCTGATACTCGCGGAGAATATTCTGCAAATGTTTCACGTTGTCCACATGCTCGACTTCTACCGTCTCGAAAATCAGCCGCTCGACCGGAAAGTTGTGCTCACGCGCGGCTTCGAGGGTGCTGCGGATGCACAGCTCCGGGCGGTACACCGCATTGGGCAGGAAGTTGATCGACAAGCGTTCAGTCATGCCCAGAGCTGCCGCTCCGGCGATCGCCGCCACCCGGCAGCTCTGGTCGAAGCGGTAGCGGTTACGGTCGTTGACCTGGCTCAGCACGCTTTGCGCGCTCTCGCCATTGGGGCCGCGTATCAGGGCCTCGTAGGCGAACACCGAGCGATCGCGCAGGTCGACGATCGGCTGGTAGGCATAGTCGAAGGAAAAATCCAGCGGCGGGCTGTCCTTGCATCCCTGACACCCTCCCGTGCGTGCAGTCAGTGAGGTGGGGAAAATGGTCATGGCACACTCCAGGTGCGGCGGGAAGTAGACATCAAAATCCGGATGACCGGTTTTGACAATCGGGTCAGGGTTACTTCATGTTCCAACTCGGCTGGGCGTGTGGCCTGGCAGTGTTCAGTAAAGCTTCAGATTGTCACGCAGATGAGAAATTCAGATGGCTCAGAAAGTAGAAGACGACGATAAGGTTCGCCTGGATAAATGGCTGTGGGCCGCACGGTTCTACAAGACTCGGGCCCTGGCCAAGGCGGCCATCGAAAGTGGCAAGGTGCACTGCCGGGGCGAGCGTTGCAAGCCCGGCAAGGAACCGCGCATTGGTGACGAATTCCAGATTCGCACCGGCTTCGACGAGCGCACCGTGGTGGTCGAGGCACTGTCAGTGGTGCGTCGCGGCGCCCCCGAGGCACAGACCCTGTACCGCGAAACCCCGCAAAGCATTGCCAGCCGCGAGGCCGCTGCGGCGCAGCGCAAGGCCGGCAACCTCGGCGTGACCACTGACGGCCGCCCGAACAAGAAGCAGCGCCGCCAGCTGGACCGCTTTCACGATTTCTCTAACGACTGAACCCCGCCCGTACCAGGCTCATGCGGTTGACCAGCGGGATGACACGGGCGATGGCGAACAGCGGTTCGCTCAGGCGCAGCCCCAGGCGCGTGACGTGGGCCGCATAAGGGGTGTAGATACCCCAGGCCAGCGCTGCCAGGGCGATGGCGACGCCGCCGATGTAGTCGTCCTGGCCCCAGTGTGCGCCGGCCACCAGGCGTGGCAGCATGAACAGCACGGCCAGGCTCCAGATCACCAGCTGGCGCCCGAACGAGCGGGCATACAGCGACATGAACATGGCCCAGATCAACAATACCGAGGCATGGTCGCCGGGAAAGCTGCGTCCCGAGTTGTCCTTCAGCTCCCAGGTCTTTTCCAACTGCGGGAAGATGTGGCTCAGGCGCACGGCCTCGGGCAGCACGCGTGACGGGCTGTCGTGCTGCAGGTCCGTGGTGTTGATGTATTTCGCCAGCAGGCTGCGGATGATCAGCAGCAATACCAGGATGGCGATGAAGCCGAAGATCGCCGCGCGGGTCTGGGCAGCCCGGAATACCCAATCGCCCTTGATAAGCAACATCAACAGAATCAAGCCGACCACGACATCGAAAGGCCGCATACTGGCCACCGTCCAGGCGTACAGCCACAGGTCGTTGCTGGCCAGCGGCTGGTTGAGCAGATGGAACAGCCATTCGTCGAAGCGGTTCATCAGCGCATGACCTTCCGGCCAGGCCCACAGGCCAAGCAGGACAAGGGCTGCGAGGTTGCACAGGATGAGGGGGCGGAACCTCCACCTGGCTTGGAAGAGAGGTGGATACTCCATAAACTGCTCCTTGAATCGCTTGAAATCCATGCACCCATTCGGTGCTCGAGGGCGCTCTTATAAGCGCCTGTCATCATTTTGTCATCAAATCAGACCCGGTTCTTATGTCCGAATTTCCCAAAAAAGACTTCACCCAGCGGTTCATCTTCGACGACAGCGATGTCCGCGGCGAGCTGGTCGCCCTGGAAAGCAGCTACGCCGAAGTGCTGGCTCGTCATCCTTACCCGGCACCAGTAGCTCGCCTGCTCGGCGAGCTGATGGCCGCCGCCGCCCTGTTGGTCGGCACCCTGAAGTTCGAAGGGCTGCTGATTCTTCAGGCGCGCTCCAGCGGTGCCGTGCCGCTGCTGATGGTCGAGTGCTCCAGCGAGCGCGAGCTGCGCGGCATCGCGCGCTATGACGAGGCGCTGATCGACGACCCCGAGGCCGGGCTGCAGGCGCTGATGCCCGACGGCTCGCTGGCGATGACCATCGACCCACGCCAGGGCCAGCGCTACCAGGGCATCGTCGCCCTGGACGGCGCCGACCTGTCCGAAAGCCTGTCCAGCTACTTCGCGCTGTCGGAGCAGCTGGGCACGCGTTTCTGGCTCAAGGCCGACGGCCAGCAGGCGCGTGGTTTCCTGCTGCAGCAACTGCCGGTGGCGCGCATCACCGATGCCGAAGAGCGCGCTGCCAGCTGGGAGCATGTCGTGACCCTGGCCAATACCCTGAGCGACGACGAGCTGCTGGGGCTGGACAACGAGACCCTGCTGCACCGCCTGTACCACCAAGAGCAGGTGCGACTGTTTGACACACAGCCGATCGCCTTCCGCTGCAGTTGCTCCCGCGAGCGCTCCGGCAATGCGTTGATCAGCCTCGGCCAGGAGGACGCCCAGCAACTGGTGGCCGAGCATGGCGGAGCCATCGAGATCGACTGCCAGTTCTGCAACGAGCGCTATCTGTTCGACTCCACGGACGTTGCCCAGCTGTTCGCCGGTGGTGGTGTCGAGTCCCCTTCCAACACCCGCCACTGAAATTTTGACGCCCAAAACCTGTCAGACACGTTCATATCGTTCTGACAGGAGGGTTCTATCATTTCGTAGCATTTCTGGCATAATCCGGCCCACTTTTGGCTGTAGTAGTGGTTGTTTTTTTACTACAAAACCGTTTGGAACACTCGGCATTCCGCCGATGGGGACCCTTCATGACGCAAACCAAGAACGCTGTGTACACCGACCTGAGCATCGACGACCTGGTCAAGGAAGCCCTTGCCCGAGGCGAAGGCGAACTCGCCGACACTGGCGCACTGGTAGTGAGAACCGGCCACCGTACTGGTCGTTCTCCGGTGGACCGTTTCATCGTTGAAGAGCCTAGCACCCAGGACGCCATCGCCTGGGGCCCGATCAACCGCAAGTTCCCGGCCGACAAGTTCGACGCCCTGTGGGAACGCGTAGGGGCCTACCTGGCCGAGCGTGAGCGTTTCGTTTCCCACGTCCATGTCGGTTCCGACCCTGCCCATTACCTGCCGGTCAAGATGACCACCGAGACCGCCTGGCACAACCTGTTCGGTCGTTGCCTGTTCATCAACCCCGAGCAATACAACGCCGGTGGCAAGGATGAGTGGCAGATCTTCAACGCCCCATGGTTCGTCTGCGAGCCTGAGCGCGACGGCACCAACTCCGACGGCACCGTGATCATCAACTTCGCGGCCAAGAAAGTCCTGATCGCCGGCATGCGCTACGCCGGTGAAATGAAGAAAGCCATGTTCTCGGTGCAGAACTTCCTGCTGCCGGCCGCTGACGTGCTGCCAATGCACTGCGCCGCCAACATGGGCGAAGAGGGCGACGTGACCCTGTTCTTCGGCCTGTCCGGCACTGGCAAGACCACCCTGTCGGCCGACGAAAGCCGTTACCTGATCGGTGACGACGAGCACGGCTGGGGTGA
This sequence comes from uncultured Pseudomonas sp., assembly GCF_913777995.1. Taxonomy (GTDB): domain Bacteria; phylum Pseudomonadota; class Gammaproteobacteria; order Pseudomonadales; family Pseudomonadaceae; genus Aquipseudomonas. Next base: position 23,574 of record NZ_CAJYVE010000023.1, read on the forward strand.
AGGCGTGGTGTTCAACATCGAAGGCGGCTGCTACGCCAAGTGCATCGACCTGTCCGAGAAGAACGAGCCAGTCATCTGGAAAGCCATCCAGCACGGCGCCGTGCTGGAGAACGTGGTTCTCGACCCCGTCACCAAGAAGGCCGACTACGCCGACGACAGCCTGACCCAGAACAGCCGTGCGGCCTACCCGCGCGAACTGATCGAGAAGCGCGCACCGAAAAACCTGGGCGGCGAGCCAAACGCCGTGATCTTCCTGACCTGCGACCTGACCGGCGTACTGCCGCCTGTGTCGATCCTCAGTGAAGAGCAGGCCGCGTACCACTTCCTGTCCGGTTACACCGCGCTGGTCGGTTCCACCGAAATGGGTTCGGGCGCCGGCATCAAGTCGACCTTCTCCACCTGCTTCGGCGCGCCGTTCTTCCCGCGTCCGGCCGGTATCTACGCAGAGCTGCTGATCAAGCGTATCCGTGGCTTCAACTCCAAGGTCTACCTGGTCAACACCGGCTGGACCGGCGGTGGCTACGGCGTCGGCAAGCGCTTCAACATTCCGACCACCCGTGCGGTGATCGCGGCCATCCAGAGCGGCGCGCTGGTCGGTGCCGAAACCGAGCACCTGGACATCATCAACCTGGACGTGCCGAAGGCCGTTCCGGGCGTCGACACCGTACTGCTCAACCCACGCAACACCTGGGCTGACAAAGCGGCCTACGACGAAGCGGCCAAAGGCCTGGCCGGCCTGTTCATCGAGAACTTCAAGAAGTTCGAAGTGAGCGACGCCATCAAGGCTGCCGGTCCACAGCTGTAAGCGCGGACCCGCTGTACAAAAACCGCCCTTCGGGGCGGTTTTTTATTGCGCATTTTTCCTGCGCAAAGCATCGCGGCTGAAGCCGCTCCCACCGGGTAGCAGCTTCAGTGAAGCTTTGTTGGTGAGCCTGGCACCTGCACGAGATGTCTGGAACAATGCTTTCCCTCCAGCTGCCCGTCATCAGGACCGCCCGTGACCTTTCCCAGCATCCAGATCCAGCCGTTCCAGCCCGCCGACCAGCAAGGCGTCTTCGACGTGATCGTGCCGATTCAGCGTGAAGAATTCGGTATCGCCATCACCGCCGCCGAGCAGCCGGACCTGGCCGCGATCCCGGACTTCTACCAGCGTGGCAACGGCAACTTCTGGGTGGCCAAACAGGGCGAACAGGTGGTTGGCACCATCGGCCTGAAGGACATCGGCGATGGCCTGGCCGCACTGCGCAAGATGTTCGTCGCCGCGCCATTTCGCGGTCGCGAGTTCGGTGTGGCCGCGCGCCTGTTGGCCGAGCTGCTCGACGGCGCCAGGGCCAAGGGCGTGCAGCGCATCTACCTGGGCACCACCGACAAATTCCTCGCCGCCCACCGCTTCTATGAAAAGCACGGCTTCAGCGAAGTGGCCAAGGACAGCCTGCCGGCGAGCTTTCCGCTGATGGCGGTGGACAGCAAGTTCTACGCGCTCGACCTGGCTGACTAAGCTCGACTTGGCGGAAACAGGCCAATACAACGAGGGCTCAACCGAGCCCTCGTTCTTCACCGACCCGTTTCAGGTCTGTTGATCCTTCTTGATCCACTTCACCACCTTCGGCGGTTCGTAGTTCTGGATGGCGGCGAGCAGGTCTTCCACGCTGTTCTTCACGATCACCATGCTGCGGTGTTCGTCGCGCAGGAAGGCCTGGTCGACGACGTGGGACAAGAAGGCCGACAGCCCGTCGTAGAAACCGTGGACGTTGAACAGCGCACAGGGTTTGTCGTGATAGCCCAGCTGCGCCCAGGTCCAGACTTCAAAGAGTTCTTCCAGGGTGCCGACACCGCCGGGCATGGCGATGAAGCCATCGGACAGCTCGGCCATCAGCGCCTTGCGCTCGTGCATGGATTTCACCACCCGCAGGTCCTGCAGGCCGGGGTGGGCGATTTCTTTCTGTTTCAGGGCCTGGGGAATCACGCCGATCACTTCGCCGCCATTGGCCAGTGCCGCATCGGCCACCGCGCCCATCAGCCCCACCGAAGCGCCGCCGTAGACCAGGCCGATTCCGGCCTTGGCCAGGGCTTCACCCAACTGGCTGGCCTGCTCCATGTACACCGGATTGCTGCCGGCACTCGAGCCGCAGAACACACAAAGACGCATCGATCATTTCCTTTCCGTAGCCATGGCGTCGGCAAGGGTGACACAGGTTGCGGCGAACGAACATGTACAGACGAGCGCAGGCCGGTGCCACCTGGATGGCACCGGCCTGAAGATCGACGGGATGGGCTGACCTTGCTTAGCGGGCGCTCAGCGCCGCGTAGCTGTTCATCAGGTTGCGGTAGTTGGGAATCCGCTGGCTCAGCAGGTTGCCCAGGCCTTCGATGTCGTTGCGCCAGTCGCGGTGCAGCTCACAGGCCACCGAGAACCAGTTCATCAGTTGCGCGCCGGCCTGGCTCATGCGGTTCCACGCGGCCTGCTGCACGGTCTCGTTGAAGGTGCCGGAGGCGTCGGTGACCACGAAGACTTCGAAGCCTTCCTGCAGGGCCGAGAGTACCGGGAAGGTCACGCACA
>NZ_CAJYVE010000024.1 GCF_913777995.1 uncultured Pseudomonas sp.
TGGCCAGAAGCCAGGCGCTTCCTCGAATAGGCCTGATACATAGATGCAACCGGGCAGCAGTGTTTAAAGCAAAGCGTGTTGACAGTGTGGGGCGAGTCCATACATAGGAGCGGCTTTAGCCGCGAAAACGCCAGGAAATTCACCGCATCTGTGAACATGCTATCGCTTCGCGGCTGAAGCCGCTCCTACCCGGTCTAACTGATCAGTATTGAAATAAAGGCAGGAGATTCAGCGCTTCTTGGGCTTCTTCTTCGATTTTTTCTTGGCGTTGAGCGGCATGGCCTGTTCGAAGGCCTGGCGCATTTCATCGAGGCGCTTGTCCTTGAGGTCGTGGATGCGCTTGGCGCGCTCGGCACCGAAATCGATCAGTTTGGCTTCATCGCTCATGGCGGACGGTTCTCGGACAACGTGGTATCGAGACGCATGATGCGCAAAGGCAGGCCTGGCTGGCAACCGCAGCCTCAGACCTCGACGTCCACCCACAGCCCCTGGCGTGGCTCGTTGTCGATCAGTGGCACCACCGGCACGGTGTTGTCGGCATTCAGCGAGTCGCCTGGCACCACCAGCGGCCCCTCTTCCTGATCATGCTCGGGCGGGGCTTCGCCACGCTGCTGGCGTTGCTGGCGCTCCTGCTCCTCACGCAATCGCAAGGCAGCCTGTTCGGCATCGTCATGGCGCAGGTCGATGCTGTTGTCGCTGCCGCTCGGCTGGGTCGGCACCACCGGCGGAATCTCGGGCAGTCGCTTGGCAGGGTCGAGCTGCGATGTGACGGGCACCACACTCAGGGGAAGCATCGGTTGCAGCATAGTTGTGTCCTCCTCATCCCCACCTGGTCGGCGGCCGTTTCGTCGTCTTGAGCCCGTCTGGCTGAAACATTTGGACTATGTTTTCAGCTGTTAGTGCCCTCACGAAGCAAAATACCCGCAAACGTGGGCGGATACCCGTTGTTTTTTCGTGACGCCTTTGGCCTTGAGGAGCAGCATCCGTTACCATAGCCGGCTTTTTTCATCGCGGAGACATGCAGAATGGCGCAGCAGTATCAACCGGGGCAACGCTGGATCAGCGACAGCGAAGCCGAGCTCGGACTAGGCACCGTTCTGGCACAGGATGGCCGCTTACTCACCGTGCTCTATCCGGCCACTGGCGACACCCGCCAGTATGCTCTGCGCAACGCACCGCTGACCCGCGTGCGCTTCTCGCCGGGTGACGTCATCACCCACTTCGAGAACTGGAAGATGACCGTGCGCGAGGTCGAAGACGTCGACGGCCTGCTGGTCTACCACGGCTTCAACGGCCAGAACGAACTGGTCACCCTGCCGGAAACCCAGCTGTCCAACTTCATCCAGTTCCGCCTGGCCACCGACCGCCTGTTCGCCGGGCAGATCGATCCCCTGCCCTGGTTCGCCCTGCGCTACAACACCCTCGAACACACCAGCCGCCAGCTGCAGTCGTCGCTCTGGGGCCTGGGTGGCGTACGCGCCCAACCCATCGCTCACCAGTTGCACATCGCCCGCGAAGTGGCCGACCGCATTGCACCGCGGGTTCTGCTGGCCGACGAAGTGGGCCTGGGCAAGACCATCGAAGCCGGCCTGGTGATCCACCGCCAGCTGCTCTCCGGCCGCGCCAGCCGGGTGCTGATCCTGGTACCGGAAAACCTCCAGCATCAATGGCTGGTGGAAATGCGCCGGCGCTTCAATCTGCAGGTCACGCTGTTCGACAGCGAGCGTTTCATCGAAAGCGATGCCAGCAACCCCTTCGAAGACACCCAGCTGGCCCTGGTGGCCCTGGAGTGGCTGGTCGAGGACGAAAAGGCCCAGGACGCGCTGTTCGCCGCCGGCTGGGACTTGCTGGTGGTCGACGAGGCCCACCACCTGGTGTGGCATGAAGAAAAGGCCAGCCGCGAGTACTCGCTGGTCGAACAGCTGGCCGAAGTGATTCCGGGCGTGCTGCTGCTCACCGCCACGCCGGAACAGCTCGGCCAGGACAGCCACTTCGCCCGCCTGCGCCTGCTCGACCCGCACCGCTTCCATGACCTGGCCGCGTTCCGCACCGAGAGCGAGCATTACCGCCCGGTGGCCGAAGCCGTGCAAGAGCTGCTCGACCAGGGGCGCCTGTCTGCCGCCGCCACCGAAACCATTCGTGGCTTCCTGGGTGCCGAAGGCGAAAGCCTGATCAGCGCCGTGAATGCCGGCGATACCGATGCCAAGGCACGGATGATCCGCGAACTGCTCGACCGCCATGGCACCGGCCGTGTGCTGTTCCGCAACACCCGCGCCGCCGTACAGGGCTTCCCGGAGCGCCACCTGCACCCCTACCCGCTGCCCAACCCGGTGGAGTACATGGAGCTGCCGCTGGGCGAGCACGCCGACCTCTACCCGGAAGTCAGCTTCCAGGCGCAGACCGACACCGACGAAGAACATCGCTGGTGGCGCTTCGACCCCCGTGTCGAATGGCTGATCGATACCCTGAAGATGCTCAAGCGCGTCAAGGTCCTGGTGATCTGCGCCCACGCCGAGACCGCCATGGACCTGGAGGACGCTCTGCGCGTGCGTTCCGGCATTCCGGCCACGGTGTTCCATGAAGGCATGAGCATCCTGGAACGCGACCGCGCCGCCGCCTACTTCGCCGATGAAGAGTTCGGCGCCCAGGTACTGATCTGCTCGGAAATCGGCAGCGAAGGCCGCAACTTCCAGTTCGCCCATCATCTGGTGCTGTTCGACCTGCCGTCTCACCCAGACCTGCTGGAACAGCGTATCGGTCGTCTGGACCGCATCGGCCAGAAGCACACCATCGAGCTGCACGTGCCGTACCTGGAAACCAGCCCGCAAGCGCGGCTGTTCCAGTGGTACCACGAGGCGCTCAACGCTTTCCTCAACACCTGCCCGACCGGCAACGCCCTGCAGCATCAGTTCGGCCCACGCCTGCTACCACTGCTCGAAGGCGGCGACGACGACCAGTGGCAGGCGCTGATCGACGAGGCGCGCGCAGAGCGTGAGCGTCTGGAAAGCGAGTTGCACACCGGCCGTGACCGCCTGCTGGAACTCAACTCCGGCGGCGCCGGTGAAGGCGAGGCACTGGTGGAAGCGATCCTCGAACAGGACGACCAGTTCAGCCTGCCTATCTATATGGAGACCCTGTTCGACGCCTTCGGCATCGACAGCGAGGACCATTCGGAAAACGCACTGATCCTCAAGCCCAGCGAAAAGATGCTCGACGCCAGCTTCCCGCTCGGCGACGAGGAAGGCGTGACCATCACCTACGACCGCAACCAGGCGCTGAGCCGCGAAGACATGCAGTTCGTCACCTGGGAACACCCCATGGTGCAGGGCGGCATGGATCTGGTGCTGTCCGGCTCGATGGGCAACACCGCCGTGGCGCTGATCAAGAACAAGGCCCTCAAGCCCGGCACCGTGCTGCTCGAGCTGATCTACGTCAGCGAAGTGGTCGCGCCCCGCGCCCTGCAGCTGGGCCGCTACCTGCCGCCTGCGGCACTGCGCTGCCTGCTCGACGCCAACGGCAACGACCTGTCCGGCCGGGTGTCCTTCAACACCCTCAACGACCAGCTGGAAAGCGTACCGAAGGCCAGCGCCAACAAGTTCATCCAGGCCCAGCGCGATGTGCTGACGCCGAAGATCAACGCCGGCGAAGCCAAGGTCGCGCCACGCCATGCCGAACGCGTGGCCGAGGCCCAGCGTCGCCTGGCGGCGGATACCGAGGAAGAGCTGGCTCGCCTGACCGCCTTGCGCGCCGTCAACCCGACCGTGCGCGAGAGCGAGCTGGAAGCCTTGCGTGAGCTGCGCGAGAAAGGCCTGGCCATGCTCGACAAGGCAGCGCTGCGCCTGGAAGCGATCCGGGTGCTGGTGGCCGGCTGACGCCTTCGCTCCCACCTGCAGGAGCGGCTTCGCGACGCAAGCCGCTCCTCGCATCAGCTCCAACCGACGGTACTGCCGTCACCCCTGCATCCTTGCCTGCATGGCTTGGGCATCGCGCCCGAAACTGCGGGTCGCCAGCAGCAGGAACACCAGGGTCGCCAGCAGCGCCGCCGGGATCAGGTACAGGGCACCATGCAGCCCCACGGCCTTGAACGCCTCGCTCATCTCGACCGCCCCCGCCGCCTGCATGGCCTGCACGGCGAAATGATCAGACAACCATCCGACCACCACCGGCCCCAGGCCACCGCCCAGCAGGTACAGCCCGGCGAAAAACACCGCCATGGCCGTGGCCCGCAGACGCGGCTCGACCACGTCCTGGATTGCCGGGTACACGCAGGTGTAGAAGTTATAGGCGAACAGCCAGCCCAGGCTGAACAGCGCCACGAACAAGGAAATGGCCACCAGCCCGGCATGCAGCGCATAGCCGGTGGCTAGGGTGGCGACCAGCATGCTGAAGGCCGCGAACAACAGGCGTCCGTTGAGCGAGCGCTCATGCAGCTTGTCGGCGATCCAGCCGCCGGCGGTCAGGCCGATCAGACCGGTCACCCCGACGATGACCCCAGTGGCGACCGCCGCCTCTTGCAGGGAAATCTGAAAATAGCGTTGCAACATCGGCACCATGAACGAGTTGCACGCATAGGTGGCGAAGTTGTACGCCAGCCCGGCAAGCACCAGCCAGCGGAACGTGGCGATACCCAGCAGGCGACGTAACGGCTGGTCGATCGGCGCTTCGTTGACCACCACGCTCTCCGCGGCGCCGCGCTTTGGCTCACGAATGAAGAACATGAACAGCGCCAGGACAAGCCCTGGTACGGCGGCGATGAAGAACGGCGCGCGCCAGCTGTCGAACGCCTTGACCATCGCACCAATGCTGAAGAACGCCAGCAACAGCCCCAACGGCAGACCCAGCATGAACAGGCCCATGGCCCGTGCGCGACGCTGGGCCGGGAACAGGTCGCCGATCAACGAGTTGGCCGCCGGCGCATAGCTGGCCTCGCCAATGCCGACCCCCATGCGCACCAGCAGGAAGCTCCAGAAGCTGCCGACCAGGCCGTTCACGGCCGTCAGCCCGCTCCACACGGCCAGCCCACAGCCCATGATGGTCTTGCGCGAACCTTTGTCGGCCAGGCGTCCAAGCGGCAGCCCGGCAATCGCGTAGACCAACGTGAACGCAGTGCCCATCAGGCCCAATTGGAAATCGCTGAGCTGCCATTCCTTGCGGATCGGCTCGGTCACGATGGACGGGATCGCCCGGTCGAAGAAGTTGAACAGGTTGGCCAGAAACAGCAGGAACAGCACACGCCAGGCGTTGCTGGCCTGGGTGGCGGCGGCCGTGAGCGGGTTGTTCATCCCAGCATCCTTGCGCAGGGCGGTGGTGAAAGTCGTAGTCAGCCTAGCCAGAGATTGCCGCCGCGACTCGACATAGTCTGTAAAGATTCGTAACCAAGCCCCCTACCGCCAGTCGAAAAACCTGACCATAGAGGCAATTTAATTGCACTGGGAACTGTTGCGTGATTGACGGCTTCTATACTGCAATCGAATCGCCATTGGTGCTGCCAGCCCCCTGGCGACCCTGGCAGTGAATCTATTTAGGGCATGCTATGGACTGGCCGAGTTTGCATGTTTTCGTGGGAACGCCCGATGCCGGGCAGATTTTGCTCGACTGCAGCCACAACATCTTTCTCGTCGCGTTGGCCTTTGGGGTGATCTGCGCTGCCTGCTACGCCACCATGGACGTCGCCGAACGGGCAGTCAACGTCGAAGTCACACGCCACCGCCGTGTCTGGAAGTGCCTGGCCGCCCTGTGCCTGGCCGGTGGTGTGTGGGCCATGCATTTCATCAGCATGCTGGCTTTCCAGGCGCCCTTGCGGCTGACCTTCCACATGGGCATTACCCTGGCCTCGCTGTTGTTCGTGATGTTCGCCGGTGCCGTTGCCGTACGCAGCCTGGGTAAACCGCACCTGAACACCCTCGACTGCCTAGTCAGCGCGCTGCTGATCGGGCTTGGGGTCAGCGCCATGCACTACATCGGCATGGCAGCCGTGCAATCGGACGCGGCACAGTATTACGACCCGCACCTGTTCACGCTGTCGATCATGATCGCCTTCCTGGCCAGCCTGGCGCTGTTGATCCTGCCACGCCTGCTGCGCAAGAACGGCGGCATGTTCCATCAGATGTTCCGTTACAGCATCAGCCTGTTCCTGGGCGCTGGCATCATGTCCATGCACATGACCGGCATGCACGCCCTGAGCCTGGTGCTGCCGGAAGGCGCAGAGATGCAGCTGGCCGATACCCCGAACAGCCAGCAGTTGGGGCTGACCATCGCCGCCATCATGTTGCTGATCGTCGCGGGCAGTATCAGCGCGGCGATGGCCGACAAGAAACTGCAGGGCAAGGAGCGGGACCTGCAGCGGGTCAACAACCTGCTCAACCAGCTGGACCAGGCCCAGATGTCACTGCAACAGGTGGCCCACTACGACCCGCTGACCAACCTGGTCAACCGCAGGGGCTTCAACCAGCTGTTTGCCGAGCAGCTCATCGAGCACGCCACCAGCCACGGCATGCTGGCGGTGATGTTCCTGGACATTGACCACTTCAAGCGCATCAACGACAGCCTCGGCCATGATGCCGGCGATGAACTGCTCAAGGTCATCGCCGAACGCATCCGCAGCGCCACCCGTGTGCAGGACGTGGTGTCACGCTTCGGCGGCGACGAGTTCTGCATCCTGATCAGCGTGCCGCATTACGAAGAAGCCCGGCACCTGGCGCACCGGGTCATGCAGAAGATGAAGGAACCCATCGCCCTGAGCGGCCGACGCATGGTGATGACTACCAGCATCGGCATCGCGGTGTTCCCGCGTGACGGCGAAACCAGCGAAGAGCTGTTGAAAAATGCCGACCTGGCGCTGTACCAGTCCAAGGGCAATGGTCGCAACCGTGTCACCTTCTTCAGCCCGGCACTCAAGACCCGCGCCAGCCTGGAACTGCATCTGGAAGAGGAACTGCGCAACGCGCTGCGCGAAGAAACCGGGCTGCAGGTGTTCTACCAGCCGATCATCGACCTGCGCACCGGCCACGTGGCCAAGCTCGAGGCTCTGGTGCGCTGGGAACACCCCGAACACGGCCTGCTCGGTCCGGACCGTTTCATCGGCATCGCCGAGGCCAACGGCCTGATCGCCGAGCTGGACAACTGGGTGTTGCGCCGTGCCTGCAAGGACCTGGGTGCGCTGCGCCTGGACGGTTTCGACGAACTGGTCATCGCGGTCAACTGCTCGGCCCTGAACCTGTCCCGCGAGGAGCTGGCCGATGAGGTCAAGGACGCCCTGGAACAGGCTGACGTCGACCCCAGCCGCCTGGAGCTGGAAGTCACGGAGAACGCCCTGATGGGCAACATCAGTAATACCATCGTGCTGCTCAAGCACATCCGCAGCCTGGGGGTATCGCTGTCCATCGACGACTTCGGCACGGGCTATTCATCCCTGGCCTACCTCAAGCACCTGCCGCTGGACACCTTGAAGATCGACCGCTCGTTCATCCAAGACGTACCCAAGTCGTCCCGCGACATGGAGATCGTCCACGCGATCATCGTCATGGCCCATACCCTGCACCTGCGAGTCGTCACCGAGGGTGTGGAGACCCCGGCACAACTGGACTTCCTCAGCCAGTACGCCTCGGACTACGTGCAGGGCTACCTGTTCAGCAAGCCGCTGCCCCTGGCGCAACTGCTGCCGCTGATCAAGCAGATGAACGAACGTGAGCCGGCCAGCCTGTGGCCAGCCTCGGTGATGCTCGAATCACGCCGGCAGGAAGTGGACATCCCGCGCTCGCTGGATCTGTTCAAGGACCTTCCCGCCAGCCGGGAACACTACTCGCGCAGCCACCCCGTGCGCACCAAGCGTACGCGCTGGTCGGATTGACGGCGACCGCGTGGCTGGCGCAGTAGCCTTTTGCTACTCTTCGCGCCACGAAATGGAAGCTGGCTGTCCAGTTCGGCGCATCGCTTCGCACCAAAATGAATCACGAATCAGTGCGACGCCCTGTCCTGGATCAGAATCCAGGGCGCGACGACCACCGCCCACAGCTGTGCATCCGCTTCGTAGAACGCCAGAGCCCTTGATTCAGAGACTTTGGCAACCTGCTCGGCGGCCATCCAGGCGGAAACCCGCGCGGTGTCGTTCTCGGCAACGGCTTCGGCCACGGCGATCAGATCCAGCTCGGGAGCGACCCACAAGAGGGCACCCTTTGCAAAGAATGGTTGCAATTGCTGCCAGGGAATTACCGCCGTTTCGCCGAGCAGTTTGGCATAGAGGGTGCTTGGTTCTTGCTTCATGGGTTTCACCGAATGGAAAAATCGGCGCAATGATAACGTCGACTCCCCCGGAGACAACCCGCAAACATGGCGCCTGACGCGGTTTGCAGCGGGTTTTCCCTGCACATGACGGCTTGGCCCGCCCTGTGTAGTGAAACAACGCGACGGGAGCCTTGGTAACAAAAATGATCGTGCAGCCTTCGATCCAGGACGGGTCGGATGAAAAAACTACAGCGAAATTCTGTAAGTTTCTGTCGATCAGGCGACATCCATCGGTTTTGCCTTGAACCGCCAGCTTTTCAAGCGATCCAGCGGCGCTCTAGACTGTGCCGGTACAGTTGGCGGAAGGCAGACCGGGTTCGTCATCCGGTCCTGCGGCAATGGCCGTCGGGATTATAAAAACTACAACGCAAGAGTGGAGCACTCATGATCAAGGGAACCAACAAGCTGTCCAAGCTGTTCGCCGCACTGGTACTGGCCGGTGCAGCCAGCCATTCCTTCGCCGCCGACACCATCAAGATCGGCATCGCCGGTCCCAAGACCGGTGCGGTCGCCCAGTACGGCGACATGCAGTTCAGCGGCGCGAAAATGGCCATCGAACAGATCAATGCCAAGGGTGGCGTGGACGGCAAGAAGCTCGAAGCCGTCGAATACGATGACGCCTGCGATCCCAAGCAAGCGGTCGCCGTTGCCAACAAGATCGTCAACGATGGCGTGAAGTTCGTCATCGGTCACCTGTGCTCCAGCTCCGCCCAGCCGGCTTCGGACGTGTACGAAGACGAAGGCATCCTGATGGTCACCCCGGCGGCCACCAGCCCAGACCTGACCGCCCGTGGCTACAAGCTGGTGTTCCGCACCATCGGCCTGGACAGCGCCCAGGGCCCTGCCGCCGGTAACTACATCGCCAAGCAGGTCAAGCCGAAAGTCGTCGCGGTCATCCACGACAAGCAGCAGTACGGTGAAGGCATCGCCACCGCCGTCAAGCAGACCCTCGAGAAAGACGGCGTGAAAGTCGGCCTGTTCGAAGGTATCAACGCCGGCGACAAGGACTTCTCTTCGCTGATCGCCAAGATGAAGCAAGCCAACGTCGACTTCGTCTACTACGGCGGCTACCACCCTGAGCTGGGCCTGATCCTGCGCCAGGCCAAGGAAAAGGGCCTGAAGGCCGGCTTCATGGGTCCGGAGGGCGTGGGTAACGCCTCCATCTCGCAGATCGCCCAGGACGCGTCCGAAGGCCTGCTGGTGACCCTGCCTGCCTCCTTCGACCAGGATCCGGCCAACAAGGCCCTGGTCGATGCGTTCAAGGCCAAGAACGAAGACCCGAGCGGTCCGTTCGTATTCCCGTCCTACGCCGCCGTGGAAGTCATCGCCGAAGCCATCACCAAGGCCAAGAGCGAAGACACCGCCAAGGTTGCAGAAGCCATGCGCGCCAACACCTTCAAGACCCCGACCGGCAACCTGGCCTTCGATGACAAGGGCGACCTGAAGGACTTCAAGTTCGTGGTCTACACCTGGCACAAAGACGGCACCAAGACCGAAGCCCCCGTGAAGTGATTTCACGCCTTCGATGAACACCCAAAGCCCACTGCAATCGCAGTGGGCTTTGTTTTACGAGACGCTCGGGCTTCAAAAGGGCCCGTCTGTCTGAACCACTCGAAACCATGCCGGCCCCCTTTCACTGGATTTGCGTCAACGCGGGAGCAACACCACGACGCGCAACGGGGAAACGTTTGGCCAGTGAGCCGTCGTGCAGGTTTTCAGGAGCGCTGTAATGCCCGAGATAGACATCTATCACTTTCTACAACAGCTGGTTAATGGCATGACCATTGGCAGCACCTACGCCTTGATCGCCATCGGCTACACGATGGTCTACGGCATCATCGGCATGATCAACTTCGCCCACGGCGAGGTGTACATGATCGGTTCCTACGTGGCGTTCATCGCCATCGCCGGGCTGACCATGCTGGGCCTGGGCAGTCTGCCGCTGATCATCACGGCGGCCTTCGTGGCCAGCATCGTGGTCACCAGCGCCTACGGCTACAGCATCGAGCGGGTCGCCTACCGGCCACTGCGCGGCAGCAACCGCCTGATCCCGCTGATCTCCGCCATCGGCATGTCGCTGTTCCTGCAGAACACCGTGCTGTTGTCGCAAGACTCCAAGGACAAGTCGATTCCCAACCTGATTCCGGGCAATTTCGTGTTCGGTTCGGCCAGTACCCATGAAGTGGTCATTTCCTACATGCAGGTGCTGATCTTCATCGTCACCCTGATCACCATGCTCGGCCTGACCTGGTTCATCTCCCGCTCCCGCCTGGGCCGCGCCTGCCGCGCCTGTGCCGAAGACATCAAGATGGCCAACCTGCTGGGTATCAACACCAACAACATCATCGCCCTCACCTTCGTGATCGGCGCCGCGCTGGCCGCCGTGGCCGCAGTACTGCTGAGCATGCAGTACGGGGTCATCAACCCCAACGCCGGCTTTCTGGTCGGCATCAAGGCGTTCACCGCCGCGGTACTCGGCGGCATCGGCAGCATTCCGGGCGCCATGCTCGGTGGCCTGGTGCTCGGCGTGGCCGAGGCGTTCGGTGCAGACGTGTTCGGCGACCAGTACAAGGACGTCGTGGCGTTCAGCCTGCTGGTTCTGGTGTTGTTGTTCCGGCCGACCGGCCTGCTGGGCCGCCCGGAGGTTGAAAAAGTATGAGCAAGAATCTCAAATCGGCCTTTTTCAGCGCCCTGCTGGTGCTGGCCGTGGCCTACCCGGTACTGGGCCTGAAGCTGGAGATCGTCGGCGTCAACCTGGCGGTTCTCAACGCCAGCAGCTCGACCATCGCGATCATCCTCGGCTGCGCCGTAGCCATGTTCCTGCGCGTGCTGTTCAGCGAGCAGATCTCCGCCGCCTGGCGTTCCTCGCCACGCCTGCCAGGCCTGTCGCCCAAGGCCGGGACCTTCCTGACCCTGCCGAGCACCCAGCGCTGGATCATCCTGGCCATGGTGCTGGTCGCCCTCGTTTGGCCCTTCATGGGCTCGCGCGGTGCAGTGGACATCGCCACGCTGATCCTCATCTACGTACTGCTGGGCCTGGGCCTGAACATCGTGGTCGGCCTGGCCGGCCTGCTCGACCTCGGCTACGTGGGGTTCTACGCCGTGGGCGCCTACAGCTACGCGCTGTTGTCGCACTACTTCGGCCTGGGCTTCTGGATCTGCCTGCCGATCGCCGGCCTGATGGCCGCCTTCTTCGGCTTCCTGCTGGGTTTCCCGGTGCTGCGCCTGCGTGGTGACTACCTGGCCATCGTGACCCTCGGCTTCGGCGAGATCATTCGTTTGCTGCTGCGCAACATGACCGACCTCACCGGCGGCCCGAACGGCATCAGCAACATCGAGAAACCGACCTTCTTCGGCCTGACCTTCGAACGCAAGGCCGCCGAGGGCATGCAGACCTTCCACGAGTTCTTCGGCCTGCCGTACAACTCGATCAACAAGGTGATCTTCCTCTACCTGGTCGCCCTGCTGCTGGTGCTGCTGGCGCTGTTCGTCATCAACCGCCTGCTGCGCATGCCGATCGGCCGTGCCTGGGAAGCCCTGCGCGAAGACGAGATCGCCTGCCGCGCACTGGGCCTGAACCCGACCGTGATCAAACTCTCGGCCTTCACCCTGGGCGCCGCCTTCGCCGGTTTCGCCGGCAGCTTCTTCGCCGCTCGCCAGGGCCTGATCACCCCCGAGTCGTTCACCTTCATCGAGTCGGCGATCATCCTCGCCATCGTGGTGCTGGGCGGCATGGGCTCGCAGCTGGGCGTGATCCTCGCGGCCATCGTGATGATCCTGCTGCCGGAGTTGATGCGTGAGTTCAGCGAATACCGCATGTTGATGTTCGGCGCCATGATGGTGCTGATGATGGTCTGGCGTCCTCAAGGCTTCCTGCCGATGCAACGCCCCGAAATGAAATTGAAAGCGGAGCCGGGCAAATGAGCCGACCCATACTGCAAGCCTCGGGGCTGTCCATGCGTTTCGGCGGCCTGCTGGCCGTCAACGGCGTAGCCCTGAACGTCAATGAAAAACAGGTGGTGTCGATCATCGGCCCCAACGGCGCCGGCAAGACCACCGTGTTCAACTGCCTGACCGGCTTCTACAAGCCGACCTCCGGCACCATCGTGCTCGATGGCGAAGAGATCCAGGGCCTGGCCGGCCACCAGATCGCCCGCAAGGGCGTGGTGCGCACCTTCCAGAACGTGCGGCTGTTCAAGGAAATGACCGCCGTGGAAAACCTGCTGGTCGCCCAGCACCGGCACCTGAACACCAACTTCCTGTCGGGGCTGTTCAAGACTCCGGGGTTCCGCCGCAGCGAACGCGAGGCCATGGAATACGCCGAATACTGGCTGGAAGCGGTGAACCTGCGTGAATTCGCCAACCGCCCCGCTGGCACGCTGGCCTACGGTCAGCAGCGTCGCCTGGAAATCGCCCGCTGCATGATGACCCGTCCGCGCATCCTGATGCTCGACGAGCCGGCCGCCGGCCTCAACCCGCGGGAAACCGAAGACCTCAAGGCGCTGATCGGCGTACTGCGCAACGACCATAACGCCACCGTGCTGCTGATCGAGCACGACATGAAGCTGGTCATGAGCATTTCCGACCACATCTTCGTGATAAACCAGGGCACCCCCCTGGCCAACGGCACTCCCCAGGAGATCCGCGACAATCCCGACGTCATCAAAGCCTACCTGGGGGAAGCGTAAATGCTGCAGTTCGAGAACGTTTCCACCTTCTACGGCAAGATCCAGGCGCTGCACAGCGTCAACGTCGAGGTGCGCCAGGGCGAAATCGTCACCCTGATCGGCGCCAACGGCGCGGGCAAGTCCACCCTGCTGATGACCCTGTGCGGCTCGCCACGCGCGCACAGCGGCAGCATCCGCTACCTGGGCGAGGAACTGGTCGGCCAGGAGTCCTCGGTGATCATGCGCAAGAGCATCGCGGTGGTGCCTGAAGGCCGCCGCGTGTTCGCCCGCCTCACCGTCGAGGAAAACCTCGCCATGGGCGGATTCTTCACCGACAAGGGCGACTACCAGGAGCAGATGGACAAGGTCCTGCACCTGTTCCCGCGCCTGAAGGAACGCTTCAGCCAGCGCGGCGGCACCATGTCCGGCGGCGAGCAGCAGATGCTCGCCATCGGTCGTGCACTGATGAGCAAGCCCAAGCTGCTGCTGCTCGACGAGCCGTCCCTGGGCCTGGCACCGATCATCATCCAGCAGATCTTCGACATCATCGAACAGCTGCGCCGCGATGGCGTGACCGTGTTCCTGGTCGAACAGAATGCCAACCAGGCGCTGAAGATCGCCGACCGTGCCTATGTGCTGGAAAACGGCCGGGTGGTGATGCAGGGTTCTGGTGAACAGCTGCTGGTCGACCCGAAAGTGCGCGAAGCCTATCTGGGCGGTTGAGGCACCTGAATGCTCCCGGCCTCCGGGAGCACGTCCGGCGGGAGCGGCTTTGCCGCGAAAGCGCCCTGAACATCACTGCATCTGCAGGAGGCCCGGTGGGAGCGGCTTTAGCCGCGAAAGCGCCAGGAAATTCACTGCATCTGTCGTGAACAGGCGGTCGCTTCGCGGCTAAAGCCAATACTGGTCAGTTAGGCGCTCTTCGGCTTTTGTTGGAGCGAGCTTGCTCGCGAAGAGGCCGGCAAACCTCATGCATCTGCTGTGAACGTGACGCAGCCATCGCGAGCAAGCTCGCTCCCACGGGCTGAACTGACCAGTATTGCGGCTAAAGCCGCTCCCACCCGGGCTAACTGACCCGTATTGCGGCTAATGCCGCTCCCGGTCTCGCCGGTCGGTCTTGGCTAAAGCCGCCCTCACCTGAGGCTGCGGCCGCCCAACCGGGCGCAGCAACAGACTGGCAGGCTCACGCCACCTCCCCCTTGAGATACATCCCCGCCCTGAGTAACGTGGCGGCACCTGTCCTTGAGGTTGCCCCATGTCCGTTTTCCGCTCTGCCCTCGTCTTCTCCCTGCTGCCCCTGTTCGCCGGCTGCCAATGGCTGGGCGTGCAATCTGCTGCACCGGCCAAGGTCTCCATGGTGGGCATGACCCGTATGCAGGGCACGCTCAGTGGCGAAAATGGCAAGTTGCTGTTCCAGCCCTGTGGCGAACCACGCCGCTACGTGGTGATCGATCGCGGCGACACCGCCATCCTTCAGGAAGCCGCCAGCCTGGCCGATGCCCAGGGCAAGGTGTTCGCCGACCTGCGCGGACGCTTCAACGCCAGCAAGGCCCAGGGCGGTGACGGCCAGCTCGACCTGTACCAGCTGTATCGCGTCGAACGCCCCGGCCAAGCCTGCGAAGACCCGAACTTCAAGCGCCTGACCCTGCACGCCGACGGCCTGAATCCGGTATGGAACGTCGAGGTCAGCGGCAAGGGCATGATCATCGATGTACAGGGCCAGCCGCCGGTCGCGCTGCCTTACCTTGAAGAGCAACTGCCCGACGGGCGTTTCAACCTCAGCAGCGAAGCCAACGGCCAGCGCATCGACCTGTGGGTCGCGCCACAACGCTGCGTCGACAGCAAGAGCGGCGCGGTGCGCCACCTGAGCGCCGAGCTGCGCATCAACGGCCAGGCGGTGCGCGGCTGCGGCTATTACGGCGGCTCGCGCAACGACTGAACGGCCGCGCCCGTCAATTGGGCATAACGGTCCAGGCCTCAGGCCGCATATAATGCCCGGTTCTTGTAGTGCTGCCGGGCTGAACCTGCGGCCCGAAACCGGACCCCTGAATGTTACGAATCAACGAACTCAAGCTGCCTCTCGATCACTCTGACGAAGAACTGCGCAGCGCCCTGGTCCAACGCCTGGGCATCGCCGACAGCGACCTGCTGGATTTCACCGTCTTCAAGCGCAGCTACGATGCGCGCAAGAAATCCTCGGAAATGCTGTTCATCTACACCCTGGACTTCAACGTCCGCGACGAGACCGGGCTGCTGAATAAACTGGCCGGCGACCGGCAGATCGGCCCAGCTCCGGATGTCAGCTACAAGTTCGTCGGCCACGCACCGCAGGGTTTCCCCATTCGCCCCATCGTCATCGGTTTCGGCCCCTGCGGCATCTTCGCCGGCCTGCTGCTGGCACAGATGGGCTTTCGGCCGATCGTCCTCGAACGCGGCAAGGAAGTGCGCCAGCGCACCAAGGACACCTGGGGCCTGTGGCGCAAGAGCGTGCTCAACCCCGAGTCCAATGTGCAGTTCGGCGAAGGCGGCGCCGGCACCTTCTCCGACGGCAAGCTCTACAGTCAGATCAAGGACCCGAACTTCCTCGGCCGCAAGGTACTGCACGAATTCGTCAAGGCCGGTGCGCCGGACGAAATCCTTTACGTCAGCAAACCGCACATCGGCACCTTCCGCCTTACCGGCATGGTCGAGAACATCCGCCAGGAGATCATCGAGCTGGGCGGCGAGGTGCGCTTCGAACACAAAGTCACTGACCTGCTGATCGACGATGGCCAACTGGTCGGTGTCGAGCTGGACAACGGCGAGCGCATCGAGTCGCGCCACGTGGTGCTGGCCCTGGGGCACAGCGCTCGCGACACCTTCCGCATGCTGCACGCCCGTGGCGTATACATGGAGGCCAAGCCGTTCTCGGTAGGTTTCCGTATCGAGCACCCGCAGTCGCTGATCGACCAGGCGCGCCTGGGCAAGTACGCCGGGCACCCGAAGCTGGGCGCCGCCGACTACAAACTGGTCTATCACGCCAGCAACGGCCGTTCGGTGTACAGCTTCTGCATGTGCCCTGGCGGTACGGTGGTAGCTGCCACTTCCGAACCCAACCGGGTGGTCACCAATGGCATGAGCCAGTACTCGCGCAACGAGCGCAACGCCAACTCGGGCCTGGTGGTCGGCATCGACCCGGAACGCGACTACCCCGGCGGCCCGCTGGCGGGCATCGAACTCCAGGAACGCCTGGAGTCCCTGGCCTTCGAGCTGGGCGGTGGCAACTACGAGGCACCGGCGCAACTGGTCGGCGACTTCATCGCCGGCCAGGCGTCTACCGCGCTGGGTAGCGTCGAGCCGTCCTACAAGCCCGGCGTCAAGCTGGTCGACCTGGCCCAGGCCCTGCCGCCCTTCGCCATCGAGGCGATCCGCGAAGCGCTGCCGGTGTTCGACCGCCAGATCAAGGGCTACGCTCTGCACGACGCGGTGCTCACCGGCCTGGAGACCCGTACTTCGGCGCCGGTGCGCATCACCCGCGGCCAGGACATGCAAAGCCTGAACGTCAAGGGCCTGTACCCCGCTGGCGAAGGCGCCGGCTACGCGGGCGGCATTCTCTCCGCTGGCGTAGACGGCATCCGCATCGCCGAGGCGGTGGCCAAGGACTTGCTCGACCTGCACGACTGAGCCCCTCACCTGCAGCGTCGCCCAGCCAGGCTGGCAAGGCGCTGCAGGCAATTTCGGAAAATCCCTACACCACAAGAAGCCCCTTCCTCGCCAGCCGGCGCACGCAGCCTTGTTAGGCTTGCTGCCGGCCCGGTCCCGCCTTCCGTTTCTGCCCTTCGGGCACTCCAGACCCGGCCTCTGCCCTCACACGCCACCTGGAGAACAGCCCGGCCATGCGTAACACCCTGATGCGTTTCTTCCAGCTCGAAGCAGCCGGGGGGCTGCTGCTGATCGCCGCCGCCGCGGCGGCACTGATCGCCAGCAACAGCGCCCTGTCCAGCCTCTACGCCAGCTTCCTGGACATTCCCGTGACGCTGCGCCTCGGCGCGCTGCTGATCGACAAGCCCCTGCTGCTGTGGATCAACGACGGCCTCATGGCCTTGTTCTTCCTGGTCATCGGCCTGGAGGTCAAGCGCGAGGTGCTCGAAGGCCAGCTGTCCAACCCGGCGCAGATCGTCCTGCCCGGTGCAGCGGCCATCGGCGGCATGGTCATTCCCGCCCTCATCTACGTGCTTTTCAACCTCGGCAACCCCACGGCGCTGGCCGGCTGGGCGATTCCCACCGCCACCGACATCGCCTTTGCCCTGGGCGTGCTGGCGCTGCTCGGCAAACGCGTGCCGCTGTCGCTCAAGCTGTTCCTGATGACCCTGGCGATCATCGACGACCTGGGCGCCATCCTGATCATCGCGCTGTTCTACTCGGGTGAACTATCCAACCTGGCACTGGGCCTGGCCGGCGCCACGCTGGTGCTGCTGGCGCTGCTCAACCGTACCGGCGTCACCCGCCTGGCGCCTTACCTGCTGCTGGGGGCCGTGCTGTGGGTGTGCATCCTCAAGAGCGGTATCCACGCCACCCTGGCCGGCGTGGCCCTGGCCCTGTGCATCCCACTGCGTGTACCACAAGGCCAGCCCGCACCCCTGCTGACCCTGGAGCACGGCCTGCATCCCTGGGTCGCGTTCGCCATCCTGCCGCTGTTCGCCTTCGCCAACGCTGGCGTATCCCTGAGCGGCCTGAGCACCGGCAGCTTCCTCCATCCGGTGTCGCTGGGCATCAGCGCCGGCCTGCTGCTGGGCAAGACCCTGGGGGTGTTCGGCCTGACCTGGCTGGTGGTCGCCAGCGGTCTGGCGAAGCTGCCGGCCGGGGCCAACTGGGGGCAGGTGCTGGGGGTTTCGATCCTGTGCGGCATCGGCTTCACCATGAGCCTATTCGTCGGCACCCTGGCCTTCGATGCCAGCAGCAGCCCCTACACCGGCACAGACCGCATGGGCATCCTCACCGGCTCGTTGCTGGCGGCCTTGCTGGGTTATGGAGTGATGGCACGGGCGAGCCGCAAGACGGCTTGAGGGGATCGGGCATTGGCGAGCAAGCTCGCTTCCACACAACGCTTCCACACAACGCTCAGGCAAAAAAAACCGATCCAGAAGGATCGGTTTTTGGGTATTGCGAGCTGGGTCAGTGCGTCACGCGGCTGGTGCCGTTGACGGTCATGATGCGAACCCGGTCGCCAACACGGAAAATCTCGTTTTCCTGCACTTGCTGCACATAGGCTCGCATGCTGCCGTCGTCTTCGCGCACGGTGATTTCCACGCCCTGGGTACGGGTCAGGCCTTCTTCGGTCATGGAGCCGAGTACACCACCGGCCACGGCACCGATGACCGCCGCGACGACACTGCCACGGCCACCGCCGATGGCGCTGCCGCCCACACCGCCGACCACGGCACCAGCACCGGCACCGATCGGGGTCTTGGTGCCTTCGATCTTCACCGGACGCAAGGACTGTACGGTACCCAGACGGACGGTCTGCACGGTACGCGCTTCTTCACGGGAATAGGAATCACCGGTCAGGCTGGAGGTACAGCCCCCAAGGGTCAATGCCATCGCAGTGAACGAGGCAACCAGCAGAACGGACTTGCGCATATAGGGTATCTCCTGAAATCGAGTCTCCATTAGACTCCCGGCGAGCGACGCCGTCACGGCTACCGGAGCGGCATCATTGATTCATTCAGGCGCCATACAGCGGGGGCGCCTACCCAGCCTAAGACGGCGACGGCCTGGAATAATTCATCGATGCTACGGAGCCAGGCGCTGCCGAATCCACCCCTCATTTGTTAAACGATAGTTCAAACGATCGTGCAGGCGGCTCGGCCGCCCCTGCCAGAACTCGATGCGGTCTGGCACCAGGCGGTAGCCGCCCCAGTGTTCGGGGCAGTGCGGCTGGGTGTCGTGGAAGCGCTGCTCGGTCTCGTGCAGCAGCCGTTCCAGCTCGGCGCGGTCGGCGATGACCCGGCTCTGCGGCGAAGCCCAGGCCCCCAGGCGGCTGCCCAGCGGGCGAACCTGGTAATAGGCGTCGGACTCGGCGGCGCTGACCTTGGCCACCTGCCCTTCGATACGCACCTGGCGCTCCAGGGCGGGCCAGAAGAAGGTCATGGCGGCGAAAGGCCGGGCCGCCATCTGCTGACCCTTGGCGCTGTCGTAGTTGGTAAAGAAGGTAAAGCCCTGGCTGTCCAGCGCCTTGAGCAGCAGCACGCGGCAGTGCGGCCGACCATCGGCGTCCACCGTGGCGAGGGTCATGGCATTGGCTTCCACCGGCGCCTGCTCGGTTTGCACCGCGTCGGCGAACCATTGATGGAACAAGGCAAAGGGTTCATCCGGTGCCTGGATTTCGGTCAGGCCGTCACGGGTATAGTCACGGCGCATATCGGCCAGGGATGAGGTCATGGCGGGGTTCCTTCGCGGCAGTTCAGCAAAGCTGTTGAGCACGGCAGTTAAGCACATTGGCCTGCCGGCGAACAACGCGAAGTGCCGCCGGCCCGGCACCGGTCAATGTTTGCGGTGCCGGGCTGGCGCTCAGGTCAGTTGCTGGCCTGGGCGTCGCTCTTCTTGGCCACGGTCTTGGCCGGTGCCGCGTCTTTCTTGGCCGGAGTAGCAGCCTTGGCGGTGTCTTTCTTCACCGGCGCGGCGGGCTTCTTGGCGGTGTCCTTCTTGGCCGGGGTGGCGGCCTTCTTCGCGGTGTCTTTCTTGGCGGTTGCGGCCTTGGCCGGCGCGGCTTTCTTGGCCGCCGGTGCCGGGGCAGCGGTGGGCTTGACGTCCTGCACGGCGACCATGGTCGGTGCTACGGCCGGAACGTCGTAGCGGCTCATCAGGGCGCGCATGGTGTCCTGACGGGTGAGCAGAATCTCCACGCGACGGTTCAGCGCACGCCCCTGGGCACTGTCGTTGGCCGCACGCGGCATTACCGCGCCCATGCCACGCTGGCTCAGGCGGTTACGCTCCAGGCCGCTGAGGCGGAAGATCGCGGCGATCGACTGGGCACGCTCCTGGCTGATCTTCTGGTTGACCGCAGCCGCGCCGGTGGTGTCGGCGTGACCGAGAATCAGCACGGCGGTTTTAGGGTCGGCTTCGACCGCCTTGGCCAGACGGGTGATCGGACCCAGCTTGACCGGCAGCAGCATGGCCGGGCGGTCAGGGTTGAAGGACGAGTCTACCGGAGCGGTAACCACCAGCAGGTCTTCACGGCGCTCCAGCTGGAAGTCGCTGTCCTGAATGGCGGTACGTACACGCGGCTCGTACTCGTCCAGCCAGGCCTGGGTGATCTTCGGGTCAGGCATTGGCGCGGCCTTGACCTCTTCCTTCTTGTCGCTGCTGCCGAACGGCCACCACCAGTGGCTGTCGGTCTCCGACTTGGCGACCATGGCCGGAGCGGGCTTGGGCTCGGGCTTCTTGGCGACCGCCTCGGCAGGCGCATCGGGTTTGGACTCGGCCACCTCGTCGGAACCGAACGGCCAGTACCAGGGGCTGGATGCCGCGGCAGATTCGGTTTTCGGGGTTTGGGCGCAACCGGTAACGGCAGCGATGCACAACGCGAGAGCGAGACTTCTTTTCGAGGACATGGACGACCTACAGCGAAATGGACCAGACGAATGGACGCGAGCAACGTCCGTATAACACGCCTCAAGGCAGAGTGGAAAAGGAAACCGTCCTACGGTTCAGTTTTGACCCACGAACTGACAATCGGTATTAAACAAGCACTTATGAGCGATAGTTACTGCAAAGCTTCACGCAGTATAGCCACCAGCCGCTGGGCACGCGGATCCATCAGTACATAAGGCCCCAGGGTGTTGGTGACGAAGCCGAACGCCACGTCGTAATCGGGGTCGGCGAAGCCCACCGACCCGCCCGCACCCGGATGCCCGAAGGCACGCGGACCCAGGCCATAGGTGGCGTTGACGACGCCGGGCTGGTCGAGCATGCAGCCCAGGCCAAACCGCGTGGAGGTCAGCAGGGTCTTGTCCTCACCGAGGCTGTGCTCGCGGGTCATTTCGCCGAGCAGCTCGGCTTCCAGCAGGCTGCCGTCGAGCAGGCCGCTATAGAAGCCGGCCAGGCTGCGCGCGTTGCCGTGACCATTCGCGGCCGGCTGCTGGAAGCGCCGCCACTCGGGCTTGTTGGTACTGGTGAGGATCGACGGCGGGTTGGTGAACGCCTTGCAGGTGATGGAGTCCGGCTCACGCAGGGTGGCCTGCAGCAGGCGCTGGGCGGCGGCATCGCCGAGGTTGCCCTTGCCACGCGCGATATGCGCAACGCGGTGGAACTGCTCATCAGCCAGACCGACGTGAAAGTCCAGACCCAGCGGACGTGCCACCCGGCCGACGATGGCATCGCCGGGCTGGCGGCCATCGGCACGCCGCAGCAGCTCACCGATCAGCCAGC
Organism: uncultured Pseudomonas sp.; assembly: GCF_913777995.1. Taxonomy (GTDB): domain Bacteria; phylum Pseudomonadota; class Gammaproteobacteria; order Pseudomonadales; family Pseudomonadaceae; genus Aquipseudomonas. The sequence goes on from NZ_CAJYVE010000024.1 coordinate 21,360, forward strand.
CATAGGTGATCGCCGCATAACCGTGGCCTTGCCCCGGCGTCCACCAAGGTGCTTCGGCGGCCAGGGCGGCGGTCATGGTGTCCCACTGGTAAAGGGCTTCGGCCGGCAGCACCTGACGCAGTGCCGGCAGGCCGGCCTGGTGGCAGAGCAACTGGCGCAGGGTGATGTATTCCTTGCCGGCAGCGGCGAACTCGGGCCACAGCCGCGCCACGGGTTCATCCAGGCGCAGCTTGCCTTCGTCGACCAGTTGCAGGGCCGTGACCGCCGCGAACGGCTTGGTGCAGGAGAACAGGTTGGCGATGGTGTCGCTATGCCAGGCCTCGCTGCCCTGCTGGTCGGCGGTGCCGGTCCACAGGTCGACCACGGTCTCACCGCCGATCTGGATGCACAGCGCGGCGCCACGCTCCTGGGGATCATCGAACAGGGCCGCGAAGGCCTCGCGGACGGCTTCGAATTCGAGCTGGAAATGACCCTGGATCTGCAACGCGTGGCTCCTGGCAGGCTGACGTGAAAAAACAGCGTGCATTGTTCCAGTGATCAGGCCGGTTGTGAACCGGCACGGTGCTCAGGAAATCTCACGGTGGAACGGCGGCAGGGCATTGAGAATCGCCTTGCCATAGCGTTGGGTGACCACCCGACGGTCCAGCAGGGTAATGGTGCCGCGGTCGGCCTCGGTGCGCAGCAGCCGTCCGCAGGCCTGGATCAGACGCAACGAGGCGTCAGGTACGGCGATTTCCATGAACGGATTGCCGCCACGCGCCTCGATCCACTCGGCCAGCGCCGCCTCCACCGGGTCGTCCGGTACGGCGAAGGGGATCTTGGCAATCACCACGTGTTCGCAATAGGCACCGGGCAGGTCGACGCCCTCGGCGAAGCTGGCCAGACCGAACAGCACGCTGGACTCGCCGCTGTCGACCCGCGCCTTGTGCTTGTTGAGGGTCTCCTGCTTGGACAGGTTGCCTTGGATGAACACCTGCTTGCGCCAGTCGCGGTCCAGGCCGTCGAACACTTCCTGCATCTGCTTGCGCGACGAGAACAGCACCAGGCTGCCCCGCGAGCCTTCGACCAGTTCCGGCAGGTCGCGGATGATCGCAGCGGTGTGCTCGGCGGCGTTGCGCGGGTCGGCCTTGAGGTCGGGCACCCGCAGCACACCGGCATCGGCATGGTGGAAGGGGCTCGGCACCACGGCGGTCACGGCATCGCGGGGCAGGCCGGAGCGCATGCGGTAGCGGTCGAACTTGCCCAGCGCGGTGAGCGTCGCCGAGGTCACCAGGGCGCCGTAGGCGACGTTCCACAGGTTGCGGCGCAGCATGTCGGCGGCGAGGATCGGGCTGGCGTTGACTTCGATGTCGAACAGCGCGCCGCTGTCGGCCAGGGTCAGCCAGCGCGCCATCGGCGGCGTGTCTTCGGGGTCTTCGGCGGTGAAGGCGGTCCACAGCTCCCAGTTGCCCTGGGCACGGGCCAGCAGGCTGCCGAACAGCGGATACCACTCCTCGGCCTGGTGGCTGGCGATGCCGATGTTCACCTCGCCGTCCATGCCTTCCTTGAGCAGGTCGGCCAGGCGGGTGAACAGGTCGTTGAGGCGCGAGAAGCCCTTTTTCAGTTCGATGCCGATGTCACGGATGTGCTCGGGAATCACCCCGCCCACGAAGCGGTGCCGAGGGCGCTCGCGGCCCTCCATGTCTTCACCGGCGCGAAAATCGGCCAACTGTTCGCAGGCGGCGAACATGAACTGCTGCTGGTTCTTCACTTCCCGCGCCAGTTCCGGCACCTGTTCGATGAGCCGCCCCAGGTCGCCGGGCAACGGGTGCTGGGCCAGCAGCTTGGTAAGGTTCTTGGCGGTCTGTTCCAGCCAGTCGGCGGTGGAACGCAGCCGAGTGTAATGGGCGAAGTGACCGATGGCTTTGTCGGGCAGGTGATGGCCCTCGTCGAACACGTAGATGGTGTCGCGCGGGTCGGGCAGCACGGCGCCGCCGCCCAGGGCCAGGTCGGCAAGCACCATGTCGTGGTTGGTGACGATTACGTCGACCTTGCCCATGCCTTCGCGGGCCTTGTAGAAGGCGCACTGCTGGAAGTTCGGGCAATGCCGGCCAGTGCACTGGCTGTGGTCGGTGGTCAGCCGCGCCCAGGTCGGGTCGTCCAGCTCCTGGGGCCAGCTGTCGCGGTCGCCGTCCCATTTGTTGCCGGCTAGCTTCTGCAACATGCTGTTGAAGAGCTTCTGGCTGACTTCGTCGACCTCGATCTTGAAGCCTTCTTCTTCGAACAGCTGCGCTGTGGCGTTGGTCTGGTTGGTTTCCTGCAGCAGCAGGTCGAGCTTGGACAGGCACATGTAGCGGCCACGCCCCTTGGCCAGGGCGAAGCTGAAGTTCAGGCCGCTGTTGCGCATCAGGTCGGGCAGGTCCTTGTAGACGATCTGTTCCTGCAGGGCCACCGTGGCGGTGGCGATCACCAGGCGCTTGCCCGCCGCCTTGGCCGCCGGGATCGACGCGATGGTGTAGGCGACGGTCTTGCCGGTACCCGTCCCGGCCTCCACCGCGACCACCGCCGGGTCACCGCTGCGTCGCCCTTCCTCGTCGGTCTCGACATCCCCCAGCACCTTGGCCACCTCGGCGATCATCAGGCGCTGGCCGTAACGTGGCTTGAGGCTTTTGGCTTCGAGAAAACGCGAGTAGGCGCCCTGGATCTGGGATTTGAGTTCGGTACTGATCATCGCTCGGGTTCGGGATACGGCAGAAAGGCTGGATAAATTTTCAGTGTTTCGAAGTGGGCGCTATCATAGCGCGCTAATTCCATCTGCGCTGGACGCATCGCGGCAAAAGCGCCTTCATTGGTCGGACGACCGGCTCGTTCGCTCATCGCCCCCGAGGTTTCCATGACCCTTTCCAGCCTTGTCTACACCCTGCACGTCCTGGCCGCACTGGTCTGGGTCGGTGGCATGTTCTTCGCCTGGATGGTCCTGCGCCCGGCCATCATCGCAGCCCTGGAGGGGCCGTTGCGCCTGAAACTATGGGTCCAGGTGTTTCCGCGTTTCTTCGCCTGGGTGTGGGCGGCGGTGCTGATTCTGCCGGTCAGCGGTGTGCTGGTTGCCCGGGACAAATTTCCCAGCCTGGAGCTTGCGCCGCATTACGTGCAGGCCATGATCGGCTTGTATGTGGTGATGGTCGCGCTGTTCCTGCGTATTCATTCGTTACAGTTGCCGGAGCTGAAACAGGCCGTGGCCGCCGAGCAATGGGCTGACGGCGCCGCCGTGCTGGGGCGCATCCGCCGCATCGTGGGTATCAACCTGCTGCTGGGCCTGGCCGTGGTGGCGTTGGCCGCCGCACGACCGATGCTCTGATCAGAAGCGCTGCACGTTGACCGCACCGGCAGGCCCGGCCATACCGGCCTGCCCTGCCTGGCCACCATTACCGGCCTTGCCACCGGCCGCACGGTAGACGATGCAGCCCTTGGACTCACCGCCACGCCCGGCCTTGCCGCCCTCCCCGCCGGCGCCACCGGCACCGCCGTGGACATTCACCTCGATACGCTCGGCCGGAAAGGCCACTGGCAGCTCCAGGCGCACCAGACCGCCGGCGGCGCCATCATGGCCGTTGCCGCCATTGTCGCCGTCATAACCGCGCCCGGCCTGGCCCCAAGTGCAACCCGGCGCCTGGCCGTTGGCGCCATCCAGGCCGACGAAACCCGGCGCCCCGGTGCCGCCACGCGCGTCCACCGACAGGCGTTCGGCCTGCAGCTCATGCATACGCAGGGTCAGGCTGCGACCGGGGGTCGGCGCCTTCTCGAAGGTGCCAGGCGCTCCGCGGGCAGTGATCTGGCTGCCGCTACCCAGTTGCCCCTGCCCCACTTGCAGGCTGAGCGGCTGTGCGCTGGGCACGATGGCGATGCGCGCCTCATGACCGAGCACCAACTGGCCGACCTTCAGTTCCGTGATATTGCCGGGCACCAGCAGGGTGCCGTAGTCGGCGACCTCCAAGCGCTGGATATCCAGCGACGTACCGCCAGCCGGCAGGCGCAGCAAAGAGTGCGACTGCACCAGAATGTCCTGGGCCATCGCCAGGGGGCTGCACAGGGCAGCGAGCAACAGCAGCTTACGCATGGCGAACCTCGGGTGTACCAATGGCCTTGATATGGAAAATGCCGAACAGGATGATCTTGCCGCGATCTCGCCAGGGCTGGGGGCGACCGCGCAGGCGGGCGTTAAAGACAAAGATGTCCAGCACATGGACCGCCAGCAGCAGGCCGCCGGCCAGGTCGAACAGCACATCGAAGGGGCCCGGCAACCTCACCGCCAGGTTGAGCAGAATCACGGCCCAGACCACCAGCATCAGCAGCTTGCCCAAGCCCCAGAACAGTTTCATCGTTGCTCACCCCTGATATGCCACCGGCGATCGCCGCCGCGTTGGTAGCGCACAGTACCGCCAAGCCGGTACGCGGCGCCAGCGGAGTTTGCCGAGCCATGGCGCAGGAACGAAAAGGCCCGCCCGGCGCGCAGCGCCAGTCGGGCCTTGGAACACGCAGCCGTGAAGATCAGCGGTTGATCTTGATCTCGACGCGACGGTTCAGGGCACGGCCTTCGGCAGTGCGGTTGTCAGCCACAGGATGGGCCTCGCCTTCACCGGTTACCGAGACGAACGAAGCACGCGGCACGCCGGTGCTGATCAGGTAGTCGGTCACCGAATGGGCACGGCGCTCGGACAGCTTCTGGTTGTAGGCGTCACTGCCGACGCTGTCGGTATGGCCGGTCACGCGCAGCTGCACGTTGGCGGCTTCTTTGCGCAGGCGGCCGGCGATCACGTCCAGGTTGGTGCGGTCCGAAGCGGTCAGGCGTGCCGAGTCGAACTCGAACAGCACTTCCTTGTTGATGTTGATGACTTCTTCACGAGGCATCGGTGTAGGGGCGACCGGGACCGGCTCTGGCGCCGGTGGCGGGGCCAGCGGGCAGCCCGAAGCGTCGACCGGCGTGCCGCGTGGGGTGTTCGGGCACTTGTCGCGGCTGTTCGGTACACCGTCGCCATCGTCGTCACCGTCGCCATGCACGTAGCAGTAGGCGCCGGCCATCACGCCGACCGCGCCACCCAGGCTGGCCGCCACCGCCGCGGTCTGGAACGCGCCCACCGCCGCGCCGCCGAGGAAGCCGCCGGCCGCACATTTTGGCCAATCTTCCTTCTGCAGACCCGCACAACCCGTCAAAACACTGCTCACCAGAATCAAAGGTACAGCTGTCCGAAGCATATTCATTGTTCTGCACTCCCTAGGGGGCGGCGAGTCTGCCGCTGATGACGTTGCGAGGGCAATTTGCCACCGCGCTAGCGTTTGTCCTTTATCGATTCAAGAAGGTTCACCGCCCGAGCAGATAAAATTGCCGATTTTGCGAGCGTTTCGTCCTTTGCCGCTCGGCATTTGCCCCCCAGGGTGCAGACTAGAGGGGCTGGGAGGGTCGAGCGAAAAAACCGCCGATCCAGTAGACTTTTCGCCTGTCCCCCCACCCTGTACCTGTCGCTTGCTCAGGAGAGCGTTTCGATGACTGCCGGTTTTTCCACCCGCACCCCGCAGCAAGCCCTGGCCGCCCTGCTCGACCGCTACGTCCCGGCATGCCTGCTGCTGATCGGCGCCGAAGACTTTCCGGCCCTGCAGGCATTCCGCGAGGCACACCCGCAAACGCAACTGGCCGTCGCCGGCCCCGGCCCGCTGCCCGCCGAGCTGGCCGCGCAGCGCTTCGACCTGGCGCTGGTGGTCGATTGCCTGGAACACATGCCGCGCCGTGACGGCCTGCAATTGCTGGGCGGCATCCGCAACCTCAACGCCAGCCGCATCGCGGTACTGGCCGACCTGGCGGCCTGCGGCTGGCAGGAAACCGACTTCTTCGCCCTGGCCCTGCAGGCCAGCGAGCGCTTCGCCCGGAATGAGCAGGTGCTGACGCTGTTCACCTACGACCTGCGTGAATACAAGCAGGTGCCGGACTGGCTGAATGCCAAGTTCTGGGCCAACCCTGAAAACTTCGGCAAATACTGGTGGTAAGACCGCCGTTGCCCCCAGGCTGACGCCTGCAACGCGGCGTCAGCCGCGATAGCGGCCCGGCTTGTGCCAGCGGATCAGCACCAGATTCATCGCCACGGTGCCGATCAGCGACCAGATCAGCTTGTCGGCCGGCATGAAGAACGCCGCCACGCCGAACAGGATGCAGTCGCAGACCAGCTGGGAGATGCCCGCGTTGATCGCGAACCGGCGCTGAATCCACAGCACCATGGCCCCCGTGCCGCCCATCGACGCGTTGTGCCGGGCCAGGCACAGGATGCCCATGCCCAAGAGCGTGCCACCGATCACCCAGCCAATCTCCGGATTGATCCCCGAAGCATTGAGCGCCGGTGACACCAGCTTGACCCCCGCGCCCAACGCGAAGCTCACCAGCACGCTCTTGAGGGCGAAGCTGCGGCCCATGGTGAACAGGGCGAACAGCAGGAACGGCACGTTGATCAACGGCACCAGCAAGGCGGCCGAGTAAGGACTGAGGAACGAGCCGAGCAGCGCCATGCCGGCGATACCGCCGGTGATCAGCCCGCTTTGACCGAGGATAGCGATGCCGGTAGCGGCCAGGGTGATGCCGGTGAACAGCCCGTAGGCATCGTCCACAGCGGTGTGCCGGGGGTAGGTGGTCGGGCTGTCGAGCGGTGTGTCTGTGCGGCCTGCTCCCCTGCTCTCGGCGTGCGGGCCGGCGGGGTTGCCAGAGCGGCTGTGTAGCGAGTGGACGGGATGGCCGACGAGGGCCTGCGGCGTCTGCTGATCGAGTGGATGCATGGCATGTCCTTGTGGGATTCCTGCCCTCGGCACCGCCCAGGTGGATCGCACCATCGGGCCTGCGCTGAAACCTTCTGGGTCTCGGGGCTGCGCCGCTATTGTGTGCGTCTTCGCACAAAAAGTGCTTCCGATTTTTTTGGCTGAAACCCTAAGATCCGAAAATATTTTTCTCGGTAGCCGGAAAATGCAAAAAAACCATCTCGACGACATAGACCGACGCATTCTCCAGATCCTCAGCCGCGATGCCCGCGCCAGCCTGCAGGAAATCGGCAAGCAGGTCGGCCTGTCGTCCAGCCCTTGCTGGCAGCGGATCAAGCGCATGGAAGAGTCCGGCCTTATCCAGGGCTACCAGGCACGTATCGACATGGCCGGGCTCGGCTATGGCGAAGGCCTGATCGTGATGGTGACCCTGGACCTGCATGGTGATGAAGCCATGCAGAAGTTCGAACAGGCGGTGGCCGAGATACCCGAGATCATTGAAGCGTGCCTGGTGTCGGGCGAGTACGATTACTTCCTGCGCCTGGCCGTGCGCGACACCCGCGACTACGAGCGCCTGCTGCGCGAGAAACTGTACAAAATTCCCGGCTTGCGACACTCGGTGTCGAGCTTCGTACTGCGTCAGCTAAAGGCCACCACTGCCCCGCTGTAGCGAACGCTGCGGGTCAGATCGCCCTTGCGGTCTGCCCGTCTCTCACCAACACTGTCTGCTGCTTTGTCCCGTTGCCCCGAGGTTTGCGATGCCCTCAATGCCACCTGGCTGTATGCCCATCAACGCCCTGCTACCGGCCTGGCCACTGCGAGTGCCGAGCCATGAATAGCGCCAGTTGCCCCTGCGGCAGCGGCGACCTGCTGGCCAGCTGCTGCGGACGTTTTCATGGCGGGCAGCCGGCGCCCTGCGCCGAACGGCTGATGCGCTCGCGCTACAGCGCCTACGTGCTGGGCGAAGTGGATTACCTGCTGGGCACCACCTTGCCGGCGCAGCAGCCGGGCCTCGATCGCCAGGCCATCGCCCAGTGGAGCGCACAGAGCACTTGGCTGGGCCTGGACGTGGAAAGCACCGAGGTGCTGGGCGGCAAGCCAGAGCATGCCTTCGTGACCTTCACCGCGCGCTGGCACGACGAACAGGGCGAACACAGCCACCGCGAGCGTTCGGCCTTCGTGCAGAACCAGGGACGCTGGTATTTCATCGACCCCACCGTGCCGCTCAAGGCTGGCCGTAACGACGCCTGCCCCTGTGGCAGCGGGCAGAAATTCAAGAAGTGCTGCGCAGCTTATCTATAAGTGCGGGGCGGGAGCGGCTTTAGCCGCAATACAGGTCAGTTAGACCGGGTAGGAGCGGCTTCAGCCGCGAAGCGACTGTCTGTTCACAACAGATGCAGTGAATTTCCTGGCATTTTCGCGGCTAAAGCCGCTCCCACCGGGCCACATGACGCCTAACCGAACAGTATTGGCTTCAGCCGCGAATTCCCCAGCCCGGAAATCCGTCAGAGAATCTTGAGATGCGAGGTATCCGGTGCAGGGGCGGGCGCCGGTTTTTTCGCTTCGCCCATGTCGCTGCCCGGCGGGGCCAGGGTGATAGCGGACAGGTCAAGCTGTGGCGCCGGGGCGGGCGGAACCGGGTCCTGCAGGGCGGCGCCCACCTCGGCCAACGGCAGGTCGGGCGCATCGACCGCACTGAAGGCAGCCATATAGACGTCACGCGGGGCGACTTCCAGGCGCCCGGCCGCGGGTTTCTCACGCTGCAGCCAACTGGATGGGCCAGGCGGTGGGGCCAGCTCCACCTCCTCGATACGCGGGTGCATGTCGACCACTTCGCACAGCGCCCCGGCACGCTCCAGGGTCGAGCGGTACTTTTCTGCCGCCTGGGCATCGAGGTTGTTCTTGAGCACCAGGCGGCGGCCGGAAAACAGCAGCGCCATGCGTTGTTCGTCGGCCTGGAACAGCCGCGCCAAGTTGGCCTTGACCTTGTCGGGCTGCGCGCCTTCGAGCAGCCGACCGCTGAAGACGATTTCATAAAGGGTCATCGCGGGCCCTCCGGGTACATGTCGGCCGAGTATGGCCCAGGGCTGTTCGCGGGAACAAGACGATGGCTAAACTGGGCTCACAGGCAGGGTCACCGATGTCCGCTGCCATCGACGGAGCCCTGCATGGCGAACCCGGCATTGATCTGCACCCGCATTGGCCTGCTGGCCCTGCTGCTCGGCGCGCTGGGCGGCTGCGCCAGCTGGTGGGGCGGCGAACCCTACCAGCCACCGGGCCTGCGTCTGGTGAAGGTCGAGCCGGTGAAAATGCGCCTGCTGCAGCAGGACTTTCGCCTGTACTTCGAGATCGACAACCGTAATGACTCGCGCCTGTTCGTGCGCGGGCTGCACTACAAGGTGATGCTCGGCGAGCTGACCCTGGCCGAAGACCGGGTCAGCGACTGGTTCTTCGTCGCCCCGCACAGCCATGAACTCTACGAGGTGCCGGTGCGCACCAACCTGTGGCGCTACGCCAAACCCATCGCCGAGCGCCTGCGCCAGCGTGACCGGCCGATTCCCTATCGGCTCGAAGGCCGGCTCAAGACCGGGCTGCTGTTCAGGGACAGCGTGCGTATCGGCATCAATGGCGAGATAATGGGCGCCGATTCAATCATGGAGTTACCCCGATGAACCAACCCCACGTCCACGGTCCTGACTGCAACCACGATCATGACCACGACCATCATCACCACGGCCATGTACATGGTCCGCACTGCAACCACGAGCCTCAGGAGCCGGTGCGCAACGCTCTGAAGGACGTCGGTCGCAACGACCCCTGCCCCTGCGGCAGCGAGAAGAAATTCAAGAAGTGCCACGGCGCCTGACGCGCCGCACGGTATCCACGGCCTGCCCCTCGCAGGCCGTTTTTGTTTGTGCCGGCAGCGCCCTGGAGGTAAAACAGCCGTTGCTTTCGGGTCATACCTTCAATGGAGCTGCCGATGATCGACCTGTATTACTGGACCACCCCCAACGGCCACAAGATCACCCTGTTCCTTGAGGAGGCCGGGCTGCCTTACCGGGTCATCCCGGTGAACATCACCAAGAACGAGCAGTTCGCCCCCGCCTTCCTGGAAATCGCCCCCAACAACCGCATCCCGGCCATCGTCGATCAGGCACCGGCCGATGCCGGCGAGCCGCTGAGCCTGTTCGAGTCCGGGGCCATTCTGCAGTACCTGGCAGAGAAGACCGGACGCTTTCTGCCCACCGACCTGCGCGGCCGCCAGGAAACCCTGCAATGGCTGTACTGGCAGATGGGCGGGCTGGGGCCCATGGCCGGGCAGAATCACCACTTCAACCGCGCCGCTCCGGAAAAACTGCCCTATGCGATCAAGCGCTACGTGGACGAGACCGTACGGCTGTATGGCGTACTGAACAAGCGTCTGGCCGACCGACCGTTCGTCGCCGGCAGCGAGTACAGCATCGCCGACATGGCCATCTATCCATGGATTGCAAGGCACCCGTGGCAGAGCCTGAACCTGGACGACTTCGCTCACGTCAGGCGCTGGTTCGACACCATCGCCGAGCGGGACGCCACCCGCCGCGCCTACGCCGTGGCCGAGCGCATCAACCCTACCCCGCCCTGAAAGATCGCCCCCGGCGCAGGGCACGGCGTGAGGTGCGGAAAATCCCGGCTGAAGCCGGTCCCACCGGGGTGAGCGAGAGTCAGCCCGGCAGGCCCACTCGAGCGGGCGCGCCAGGGCCGAAATATTCCGCAATAAACCGCCCTGTCACGCTTGCGTGGCGTCGGGCGGCTCACTAACGTAGCGGCTTTTGCAGTTGCCACGTCGCCGGAGTTTCGCCATGGCCTCGCTTGTCCCTTCCCGTTCGCCTTCCCGCCTCGGCCTGGCCGCCGCCACCGCCGGTTTTCTCGGCCTTGCCGGCTGCCAGTTGGGCGGCGAAGACGCTTCGACCCTGCTGCCAGCTTCCGGCACCGTGGCCATCAAGGGCCTGGCCCAGAATGTCTCGATCCGCCGCAACCCGCAGGGTATGGCGCTGATCGAGAGCAGTTCGTTCCACGACGCGCTGTTCAGCCTCGGCTACCTGCACGCCGGCGAGCGCGCCGGGCAGATGTTCGGCATGCGCCTGCTGGCCCAGGGCCGCCTGGCCGAGGTCGCCGGTGCCGAGGCGCTGCCGGTGGACCGCCTGATGCGCGCCGCCAACCTCAAGCGCAGCGCCAGCGAGCTGTACAAGTCGGCCTCGCCACGCCTGCAGAAATTCTTCGAAGTCTATGCCCGCGGGGTCAACGCCTACCTGTTCCGCTACCGCGACAAGCTGCCGGCGGAATTGGCCGACTACCGCCTGGAATACTGGCAACCGGAAGACTCGGCGCTGATCTTCGCGCTGCTGAGCTTCAACCAGTCGGTCAACCTGCAGGAAGAACTCGGCGCCCTGGCGCTGAGCCAGAAGGTCAGTGCCGACAAGCTCGCCTGGCTGCTGCCGACCTGGCCCGACGAGGCCCTGCCGTTCGCCGAGGCCGACAAACTCAAGGGCCTGAGCCTGACCGGCCAGGGCCAGGCGTTGAACGACCTGAACCGCGTGGCCCGGCAACTGGCCGACCTCAACCTGATGGGCAACGCGCTGTCCAGCCAGTGGGCGGTAGGCCCGCAGCGCAGCCGCAGCGGCAAGAGCTTGCTTGCCAGCGAGATGCAGGTGCCTGCCGGACCTGGCGCTGGCTGGAGCCTGGTGCAGATCAACGCCCCCAAGTACCAGGCCTCTGGCGTGACCCTGGCTGGCCTGCCGCTGCTGCTCAGCGGCTTCAACGGCAAGCTGGCGTGGAGCATGGGCAGCCTGAAGGGTGACAACCAGGACCTGTTCCTGGAAAAGCTCAAGCGCGACAACGGCCGCGTGCAGTACCTGGCCGACGGCAAATGGCTGCCAGCGGCCAGCCACCAGGAAACCTTCCTGGTCAAGGGCGGCCAGCCGGTGCGCGAAACCGTCTACAGCACCCGCCATGGCGATCTGCTCGACACCGGCAACGGTGCCCTGGGGCTGGCCCTGCAGCTGCCGGACTTCAAGGATGACAAGAGCCTCGACGCATTCTTCGACCTGTCCCGCGCCACCAACGTGGAACGCGGCTTCGACAGCAGCCGCGAGATCCGCGCCATCGGCCTGAACATGCTGTTCGCCGACGCCGGCCATGTGGCCTGGCAGGTCACCGGCCGCTACCCGAACCGTCGCGACGGCCAAGGCCTGCTGCCCTCGCCGGGCTGGGACGGCCGCTACGACTGGGACGGCTTCGCCGACGCCATGCTCCACCCCTACGACCAGGACCCGCAGCAAGGCTGGCTGGGCACCGCCGGCAACCGCGTGGCGCCCAAGGGCTACGGCATGCAGCTGTCCAACAGCTGGGGCTACCCGTCACGTGCCGAACGCCTGGCCGAGCTGGCCAACGCCGGCAAGCAGGACGTGCGCAGCAGCATCGCCATGCAGTACGACCAGCACACACCATTCGCCACGCGGCTCAAGCAGATGTTCGAGGCACCGGGCATGGCCAAGCCGCTCAAGCAGGCCATCGACGCGCTGCCCGAAGCCGAGCGCGGCAAGGCGCGGGAAGCCTACAGCCGGCTGATGGCCTTCGACGGCAACCTGAGCGCCGGCTCCGCCGATGCCGCCCTGTTTGAGCTGTTCTTGCATGAAAGCGCACGGCTGACCTTCCAGGACGAACTCGGCGGCGCCGACAGCCCGGCCTGGCAGGCCCTGGTGGCGCAGGCGCGTTCGACCTGGTCGGCGCAGGCCGACCACCTGCTGGGCCGCGACGACAGCCCGTTCTGGGACGACACGCGCACCGCGCAGAAAGAAGACAAGCCAACGATTCTGGCACGCAGCCTGGCTGCGGCGATCAGCGCCGGGGAAAGCCAGTTGGGCAGTGACCACAAGGCCTGGCAGTGGGGCAAGCTGCACCGCTACGACTGGAGCCCGTCGCGCAACCCACTGGCCCGCTACCTGGGCGGTGAAGGCCGCTTCGAGCACGCCCCGGTGCCCTTTGGGGGCGACCACGGCAGCCTGGCCGCCGCGCCTTACGCCTGGGGCCAGGACTTCAACGTCCTGCCGGCCGCCAGCCTGCGCATGATCGTCGACTTCAGCCAGAGCGAACCCTTGCAGGCGGTGGTCAGCACCGGCCAATCGGGCAACCCGGCCAGCCCGTACTACGCCAACAGCATCGACGCCTGGCTGAAAGCGCAGTACAGCACCCTGCCGGTACAGCAACAGAACTACGAACGCGGCTACGGCAAGCAGCGCCTGACCCTCACCCCCGGCAAATAAGCCTGGGCTCTGTATGAAAAATTGCCGAGCGAAGGTCTGGCGTCATGGGGCTCGGGGTTGGCTTTAGCCGCGAAAGCGCCAGGAATTCACGGCTGTCGTGAACAGGCGGTCGCTTCGCGGCTGAAGCCGCTCCCACCGGGCCATATGCCGCTTAACCGAACAGTATTGCGGTTAAGCCCAATACTGGTCAGTTCAGGCCGTGGGAGCGAGCTTGCTCGCGAAGGCGGCGTCACGTTCACAACAGATGCAGCGACTTTGCCAGCTTTTCGCGAGCAAGCTCGCTCCCACTAAAGCCGCAAAGCGCTTACCCGAACAGTATTGCGGTTAAACCCAATACAGGTCAGTTAGCCGGGAAGTGCTTGATCTAAGGGGATTGAGCCTCAGGATGGATCACTCAGGCGCGGGTTGGTTTTTCCGGGAGCAAGCCGATTGCCCCCCTTCAAGCCTTCAGTCGGCCCCTGGCACTGACGGGGCCGACCGGCCCGGCGCCGCGCCCTTCACCCACTGCTCATAGAACGCCAGGCTGGCCAGGTTCTTGTCCTTGGCTTCGATCATCATGTCGAAACGGTCGAGGAACTGCAGTGCATAGCGGTTGCTCCAGTGGTTCCACATGCGCTCGCTATGCCCGTACAGCTCACGCTTGGACACGCGCCGCAACAAGCGCTCCATTTCCAGCTTGCGGTTGGCAGCGAAGCCCAGCGCCTGCAGGTCCTCGGGAGGCTGCGAGTAGTGCATCACCGGGCGCACCCCACGCCAGCTGTCGATGATCTGCGCCACCCGTGGGTCGTGCGGGTCGATGTAACCTTCCTCGTGAATCCAGCAGTGATGGACGTCCAGCACCACCGGCGCCAGGTCGGCCAGTTGCAGGCAGTCGTCCACGCCGTAGGTCTTCTCTTCGTTCTCGAAGGTGATGCACAGGCGCGCCACCTGCGACAGACGTGGCCACAGCCGGCGGATGCCCTCCACCCCCAAGCGCCCGGCAACATGCACGTTGCACTTGAAGTCCTGGAACTGCCGGCCATAGCCCAGCATGCGGATCAGGTCGGCGTGGTACTCGAACTCGGCCAGGCTGTTTTCCACCACCACCGGCTTGTCCGAACCCAGTACGCAATATTGCCCCGGATGCAGCGACAGACGAATGTCCGCCGCCCGGGCGCGCTCGCCCACCGCCGCCAGACAACGCGCCAGCCACTGCTCGATGGCTGGCTCACGGTAGAAGTCGCGCCATTGCGGATGGCTGTAGAACGGCAGCAGGTCGCTGGACAGCCGCAGCATATGCAGGCTGGGGGGCAGCTGCGCCACGTAGTCGAGCAGGCGCAACTGCGCGTCGAGGTTATGCGTGACGATCTCCACCAGCTTGGCCCGCGCCACGGCAGGCTCGACGCTGTTCAACCAGCGCAGGGTTGTCGTACGCGGGTTGAACGGCGCTTCCACCCGCTTGATGGAGGCCGCTGAAAGGCCTCGTTCGGGGTGGCGATACTGACAGGCGAAGCCGATACGCGGTGGGGTCATGGCAACTTCCGGAATGAGGTCATTTCCCTCAGACCACGCCCATCGGCACACGTCCCCGGAAAATAATGGCCAGTAGCTACATATAGTGACGCCACACCCTAGCCAGTTGCCATACACCGCGACAAAAATACCGCGCCAGCCACCCGTCAGTCAGCATCCTGGGCACGAGAAGCCCCCCTTGGCCCCTGTCCACCCGCTCAGATGACGAAGCGCCCCACCAGGGTGTCGAGCTGCCCGGCCAGGCGCGACATTTCCTGGCTGGCCGCCGAGGTCTGCCCGGCAGCCGCCGCACTGCGTGCCGACAGGTCGCGGATGCTGACCAGGTTCTCGTCTACCGAGCGCGCGACCTGGGCCTGCTCCTCGGACGCCGTCGCGATGAGCAGGTTGCGCTCGTTGATGTCGCTGATTGCTTCGGCGATCTGGGCAATGGCCTCGCCGGTGTCGTTGGCACTGGCCAGGGTTTCGCCCACTTCGCTGTCGCTGCGGCGCATCGAGGTGACCGTCGCTTCGGAATTGCCCTGGATCTCGGCGATCATCTTCTCGATCTCCTGAGTCGACAGCTGGGTGCGGTGCGCCAGCGCCCTGACCTCGTCGGCCACCACCGCAAAACCTCGCCCCTGTTCACCGGCCCGCGCCGCTTCGATGGCCGCGTTGAGGGCCAGCAGGTTGGTCTGTTCGGCAATGGTGCGGATCACATCCAGCACCTTGGCGATGTCGTGGCTTTTCGAAGCCAGGTCTTCGACATCACTGCGGGTCTTGCGCACGCTGTCGCTGAGCCGCTTGATCGAGGCGATGGTGGTGTTGACCTTGTCCTTGCCCAGCCGCGCGGCCTGCTCGGAACGCTGGCTGGACTGCGAGGCCGCCGAGGCGTTGCGGGCCACCTCCTCCACCGCTGCGGTCATCTCGTTCACGGCCGTGGCGGCCTGGTCGGTTTCCATGCTCTGCTGCTCGGCCGTGGCGTTGGTTTCGCGGGTAACGGTATTGAGCTGGCCAACGGCCTGGCTGAGTTGCATGGACGACTGGCCGATCAGGTCGAGCATCGAACGCAGGTTATCGCGCATGGCCAGGGTCGCGTTTTCCAGGCGAGTGAGTTCGTCCGCGCCCTGGGCGCTGATATCGGCGCGCAGGTTGCCGTTGGCGATCTGCTCGGTGGCCACCAGCAAGGCACGCACCGGGCGCAGGATGCTGTTGATGAACACCCGCGCGATCAGCACTGTCAGCACCAGCGCCAGCAGGCTCACGCCACCGATCAGGCGCACGCCGCTGACCTGTGCCTCATGGGCCTCATTGCTGGACGCATCGGCACCGGCCTCGTTGATGGCAATGAGTTTTTCCAGGTCGACCTGCAACTTGGCGGCCACCGGTTTGGTCACGGTACGGATGATCCCGCCCAGCTGCTGCACCGTGGCATCCTTGCCGGCAGCGACCAGCTGGTCGATAGAGGCGATATAGGCGTCGACATCGGCCGAAACCTCGCGGTACAGCGCTGCCTCCTCCGGCGAGGACACCAGCGGGCCGTAGGCTTGTACCTCGGCCTTCATGCGGCTGCGGAACTGGTCCAGTGTCGCCAGCGACTCAGCGCTCATGCGGTCATCGTCCATGGAGAAACGCCGCGCATCGACGCGATACATCAGCGCGGCCGTCTGGACCTTGCCAGCCTGGCGTACGCTGGGCATCCAGTCGCGGTGCAGCTCGACCACCGACTCGTCGATGGTGCGCAGCTGCCAGACCGCGCTGCCGCCAATCACCAGCAGCAACAGGCAGATGCAACCGAAGGCCAGGACGGTACGGGTGGTGAGTGACAGGTTTCTTGTATTCATGGTCATTCCCCCTGCGGCAGAGCGGAGCATTCCCTGATCGCGCCACACCGAATTAATGGCAGTGTGCCTTATCTCTGTGTCTGCCACTGCCATGCTTTCTTTACACGTAAGGGGAAAATTACAGCCGAACGGTCAAGGACGCCCGCAAACCGCGTTCCAGACGGTTCTCCAGGCTTATGGAACCGTGCAGGCGGCGGGCGATGGCCTGAACGATCGCCAGCCCCAGGCCCACGCCCTCTTCGTTGCCCTGGCTGAAGAAACGCTCGAACAGACGCTCCTGCTGCGCCGGGCTGATACCCGGCCCTTCGTCGTCGACCTGCAGGGTCATCGCCGTTGTGCTGAACAACAGCGACACCGTGACCTGGCCACCAGGCGGGGAAAACTTCACGGCGTTGGAAACCAGGTTCTGCAGGGCGATTTCCAGCAATGCGGCATCGGTGTCCACCGTACGCCGCGCTTCATCGCACTGGAACGCCAGCTCCACGCCACGGCCGATGACCCAGGGCGTGAGCTGGGCGATGGCGTCACGAATGACCGCCACTGCATCCACCGCACCCAGGTGAATCGGCGCATTGGGTTCCAGGCGGGCAATGGTCAGCAATTGGTTGACCAGCCGCGTGGTGCGCTCCACCCCCACCATCAGGTAATTCAGCGAGGCCCGGCGCTCCGCCTCGGTGGGGGCTTCCTGCAGGCTCTGCGCATGCACCTTGAGCACCGCCAGCGGCGTGCGCATCTCATGAGCGGCATCGGCAATGAAGCGCCGCTCGCGGTGCAGCAGCTCCTGCACCTGGGCCAGCAGGCGGTTGAGCGCCGCCTGCATGGGTTCCAGCTCCAGCGGCAGAGGCGCCAGGCTCAGCGGCTCCAGCGAGCCGGGACTGCGGTTGCGCAAGGTGCGCGCCAGATCGTTGAGCGGTTTGAGGCCGATGCCAATGGCCAGCCAGACAATGGCCACCAGAATCAGGCTGCCGACGATGTTCGGCAGCAGGGTGTGATGGATGATGCGCCCGACCAGGTCGGCGCGCACATCATCGCGCTCGCCCACCCAGATCCGCAGGTCGTGCTGCGCATCGTCCATGACAAACACCCGCCAGCGGCGACCTTGCAGGTCGGTTAGGTTGTGAAAACCGGGCGCCTGCGCAGGACCGTCAAGCGTCGGTGCGCTGGTGGTATGGACCAGCAGGCGGCCATCACCGGCCCAGACCTGAAAGGCCATCTTGCCCTCGTAGGGATGCCCTGCGGTACGCGGGTCGGCCTGCTGCAAGGCGCGGTCGAAGGCCTGGTAGAGCTGCTCGTGTTCGGCACGCTCCAGTGGCATGCGCATCACCCCCTGCAGCAGGCGGGCGTGCTGGGCCAGCTGCGCGTCGTAGATCTCGGCAATTTCGTGATTGCTGTCGTGGACGTTGACCAGGGTCATGATCGACAGCCCCACCAGCAAGACGCCGATGATCAGCGTCAGGGTCCGGCGCCGGATCGACCTCAAGGCTGCTGCTCCGCCATGTAGCCCACGCCACGGATGGTGCGGATCAGGCTGCTGTAGAACTTCTTGCGCAGGTTATGGATGTGCACTTCGAGGGTGTTGCTCTCGGCTTCTTCGTTCCAGCCGTAAAGCAGCTGTACCAGACGCTCGCGGGTCATCACCCGGCCTGCCGGTGACAGCAATTCGTGCAACAGCTGGTACTCCTTGGGGGTCAGGGACACCGGCTCACCGTCGAGAGTCACCCGCTGGGAACCGGGGTTGAGGGTGATGCGCCCGTGCTCGATGAGCACCTGCGCACGCCCGGCACTGCGCCGCATGAGGGCGCGCAGGCGGGCCTTGAGTTCGGCCAGGTCGAAGGGCTTGACCAGGTAATCGTCGGCGCCGGCGTCCAGGCCGGCGATGCGGTCTTCGGTGGCATCGCGGGCGGTAAGGATCAGCACCGGCAGGGTCGAGCCGCTGTCACGCAGCCGAGTCAGCACCTGCAGACCATCCAAGCGCGGCAGGCCCAGGTCGAGCACCGCCAGGTCGAAACTCTCACTGAGCAAGGCATGCAGCGCGCTGGCGCCATCCTTGAGCCAATCCACGGTGTAGCCGTCGCGGGTGAGCACCTGATGGATGCCCTCGCCCAGCGCCGTGTCGTCCTCGATCAGTAACAGCCGCATACCTGCTCCACTAGTTCAACTTCTTGTCGACGTCTGCCAGCAACTGCTGGATTTCCTGGCGCCGCCCGGCGTCGGCCACTTCCCGGCCCGGACGCGGTGCGGCCTGCAGGGCCTGCTTCAGCGCATCCCTGGCTTGAGCATAGTGCCCCTGGCGGAACAGATGATCACCCCAGAAGTACAGGGTATCGATGCCTTGCGGGTTGATCTTGAGGGCCTGCTGCAAAAGTTTGTCGGCCTTGTCGGCATCGCCGAAGCCCACCGGCCAGCCCGGCACCCGATCATAGAGCGCCGCCAGGCTGGTGTAGGCCGAGCCTTGCAGAGCCTGCGGGTCGATGGCCATGGCCTTTTCCAGTTCCTCGCGGGCCAGCTTGACCTTGCTCAGCGCACCCAGGCCGCCCTGGGCACCGGCCCAGCTGCTATGCACGATGCCCGACCAGATCCACGCCTCGGCAGCAGCGGGCCGCTCGCGGGTGAAACCTTCGGCCTGTTGCGACAATTGCTCGAAGGCGGCTGCGCGCTGCGCTTCGGGGGTCTGGTACTGGATCTTCGCCCACTGTTGCTGGATACCGGCCAGGCGTTGCTGGTCGGCGTTGTCGAGGGCCCAGGCCGGCAGGCTGAGCAGGCAGGCCAGGGCGATCAGGGGATATTTCATGGCTGGCGGGGTCCTTGTGGGTCGTGGGCACTGAACTGGCGGATCAGCGGCAGGTGTTTGCGCAGGCCGCGGTCGATCAGCGCGGGCAGCAGGTTGTTGATGCGCACGAACAAGCGCTCCGGCCAGCCCAGGTACAGCTCGGTGCGGTCGCCGGCAATGGCATGCACCACTGCGCTGGCGACCCGCACCGGGTCGTCCACCTGGGTATTGAGCGCCGCATTCAGGGCTTGGGCGGCGGAGCTGTTCATGCCGGTGCGGGTCGCCCGTGGCGCCACGTACAGCACATGCACATTGGAGTCGGCCAGCTCGCGACGCAGCGCCTCGGAGAAACCGCGCAGACCGAACTTGCTGGCGCAGTACGCGGCATAACCGGCATAGCCCAGCGATCCGTAGGTGGAGCCGACATTCACCAGCATCGCACTGCCGGCCTGCTTGAGGCCCGGCAGCAGCTGGCGGGTCAGCAGCATTGGCGCCAGCAGGTTGATCTGCAGCATCGCCTCGATGTCGGCTTCCGGCAGCTGTTCGAGCATGGCGAAGTGGTTGACGCCCGCGGCGTTGATCAGCAGGTTGAAACCGTCCATGCCCTGGCTGGCGGCCAGCACCCGCTGGCGCCCGGCTGCAGTGCCCAGGTCGGCCTCCAGCCACCGCAGGCGCTCCGGGTAGAGCTTGAGCAGCGGCTCCAGTGCCGCACCGCTGCGCGACACCGCCAGCACCCGGGCGCCCTCGGCGCACAGCGCCGCCGCAATATGCAAACCGATGCCACCGCTGGCCCCGGTCAGAATCACCCGCGCATCATGCAGCTGCATGGCAGTCTCCAGACGACAGTGCATCACCGTCGGGCAAGGTTTCGAACATGGCGGCGTACAGGCGGTACACCACCTTGCAGGCATGGATCACCGCCTGCTGGTCGGCCGGGTCGTCGAGGCGGTCCATCAGCTTGCGGAAATGCTCCATGTGGCCGATGTCCAGGCTGCCGTGCGACTGCAGGTAGCTGAACGCGGTTTCCGGCAGGCCCAGACGGGTCTTGATCGCCCCGGCGGCGTGGGTGGCCAGGGCGATGCTGGTGCCTTCCAGCACGTTGACCATGCCGAACAGCCCCACCGGGTTGCCACGCGCGACCTGGTCGTAAAGGAACGCCACCATCAGTTCGATCGGCAGGCTCGGGGTGCCATCGCGTACCGCGTCGGCATCCGCGCCACAGGCGCGCAGGTCGTTGAGAATCCACTGCTCGTGGCCGTATTCCTCTTCGATGTACTCGCACACCGCGCCGCGCAGCCACTCCAGGCGGGTCGGCAGGCGCGCGCCGCAGGCCATCATCAGCGGTACGGTATGCCGCACGTGGTAGAACGCCTGGGCCAGGAACGCCTGGTAGCTCGGCAGAGTGACCTCGCCGGCCAGCGCCTTGCGAATGATCGGCTGATTGAAGAGCGCCTGGCGCTCCTGCTCGGTGGCGGCTTGCAGTTGCTGGAAGAAACTCATGAGGCGATGTCCTCGGCGGCAGGGTTGGCAATGAGCAAATGCTGGTAATGCGCGATGATCGCGTCGCGGCGCGGGCGTCCGTTGCTGGTGAGCATCCCGTTGTCGGGAGTGAACGGCTGGTCCAGGCGACTCCAGGCATGCACCTGGGCATAGCCCGGCAGGGCCTGGTTGGCGCGTTCCACGGCCTCCTGGATCTGCGTGTCGGCGCTGGCCGGATTCAGCGGCCACAGCAAGGCGTGATTGCGCGGTTGCGCCTCGCCGTACACGAAGGCCTGGGCGATCACACCGCCCTGGGTCAGCTCGGCCTCGATCCATTCCGGATTGACGTTGCGGCCGTAGCTGGTGATGAACTGGTTCTTCTTGCGACCGTGTAGGTACAGGTAGCCGTCCTCGTCGAACTGGCCGAGGTCGCCGGTCGGCCACCACACCGGCACGGCCGAGGGGTCGCCCAGGTAGCCGAGCATCGCATTGCTGCTGACCAGCACTTCGCCGTCGTCGGCCAGGCGTACCTGCACGTGGGGCAGCGGCTTGCCGACACTGCCCGGCCGTTGCAGACCGGGGCGGTTGAGCGATACCACCGAGGCGCATTCGGACAAGCCATAGCCTTCATGCACTGGCAGGCCCAGGGCGAGGGCGCGCTTGAGCAACGGCGTGCTGACCCGGGCACCACCCACCGCCAGAAAACGGAACCAGCCTGGCGCCAGATAGCCCTGCTCGGCAGCGCCAACCAGCACCTGCAGCAGTTGCGGCACCAGAATCAGGCTGTCCGGGCGGCGCTCGGCCAGGATGGCCAGCAGCGCCTGCAGGTCCAGGCTCGAAGCGCCCTGCAGGCCCAGGCGCTGCTGCGAAGGCAGGCTAACGGTCGCGCCCAGCCACAGCGCCGCGTAGCAGCCGACGTTTTCCAGCAGCACGGCCAGGGGCAGCAAGGCCATCTGATGGCTGGCACCACTGGCCTGGGTGGCGGCCGCCAGCGCCTGGGTCACGCCGAGGATGCCGGCCGCGCTCAGGCACACGCCTTTGGGCGTGCCGGTCGAGCCGGAGGTGTAAGTCAGCTTGGCAGTACCGGGCGGCAGCGACGTGTGCGCCCGCTCGCGGAACCAGAACAGGCCGGCGCGGTGATAGCCGATGGCTTCCAGTTCGGCGTCATGCGCCAGGTCGGCAAGCACGGTGTACACCTGGCTCTGTTCCAGGCAGTGACGGCGCTGCGCTGCGGTGAAGAACGGCGGCAAAAGAATGCAGGGAATCTCTTCGAACAGCGCGGCCAGGTCCCACAGCAGGGTGTTGGTGGCGTCGGCCAGTGCCAGGCCCAGCGAACTTGCCTGTACATCACGCAGCCACTCACGGCGCAGGTCGATTTCGGCTTGCAGGCTGGCGTAGTCGACGCTGCGCTCGTCACCCCACAGGGCGGTAACCAGCGGACGCTCGACAGCGTGTAGCGCCAGGCGCTGTTGAAAGGCATGCAGTTCAGGCGACATGACAATGAGGCTCCAAGGTCAGGGGCAGACCGTAACGGTCGAACAGGCCCGATTGGCTGAGGTGGTCAAAGCCGGCGCGGATGTCGCCGATGTGTACGCTGGGCTGGGTGTCGTAGTAGCGGCCCCATTCATGGCGTTGTTCACCCAGGCGCTGTGGGTCGGCAGTGCACAGGGTCACCGGACGCAGGCCCAGGCGGCGGAAGCTGTTCACCAGCGCGGTGTTGCCGGTGAAGGTCACCCATTGCAGGCCGCGCACGGCCAGCAGCCAGGTCACGGTGATGATGCTCAGCCGTGCACTGCCCAGGCTGCAGGCGGCCAGGTTGCCGACTTCGACGATCTGTTGGCGATCAGGCTGGAGGCCGCTGCGTTCACCGACCAGTTGCTCGATGGGCGCATCCAGGTATTGCTCCAGGAACAGCCGCTGCTCGGCCGCCAGACGCACCCCGGCGGCGGCGCACAGTTCACCGTCCGGCCCGCGCAGGCCCCAGAGTTCGGGCATGAACTGCCGTACCTCGGCGCCGTGGGCTTCGAAGAAACGCTGCTGGATGAAGGTTTCCAGCGCAGCACGCTGCGGCTCGCCGACCAATTGCCGTTCCAGGGCCAGGGACGCGCTGCTGCCGTGGCCGAACCACAGGGGACTTGCAAGATTCCAATCGACAGCGGGCATCGGGGCACCCCCAGAGCAATGTGTGGGGCGAGTATCAGCAGCGAGTCTTAAGGAAGTCTGAAGAGGCCTTAATAAAGGCTGAATGAGTGGAACTGCAGACAGCGGCTGGGGTGATCCGGTAGCAGGCTTCAGCCGCAATACGGCTCAGTCAGACCGGGTAGCAGCGGCTTCAGCCGCGAAGCGACCGCCTGTGCACAACAGATGCAGTGAATTTCCTGGTGCTTTCGCGGCTAAAGCCGCTCCCACCGGGCCACACCCGCTCAACCGAACGGTATTGGCTTGAGCCGCCAAGCGGGGTCGCCTTAAACCGTTGGAGCGAGCTTGCTCGCGATGACTGCGTCACGTTCACAACAAATACATGGGTTTTGCCGACCTGTTCGCGAGCAAGCTCGCTCCAACAAAAGCAGGGGGCGCTTGACTGACCATTACTGGCTTCAGCGCGGATTTTCGCGGCTGCGCCTAGCGGGCTGCATGCCCGCCTCACCCGGCGCGAAAGATCGCCTGCTCCATTCCCTGCGCCTGGCACAGCATGCGAAAGCGCCCGTGGCGACGATGCAGTGCCTCCGGGGGGCCGTCTTCGATCACGCGGCCGTCCTGCAGCACCAGAATGCGGTCGAAGCCGGCCAGGGTCGACAGGCGGTGCGCCACGGCCAGTACGGTACGGCCCTGCATCAGCCGTTGCAGGGCCAGTTGCACCATCGCTTCGGACTCCGAATCCAGCGCCGAAGTCGCCTCGTCGAGGATCAGGATCGGCGCATTCTTCAGGAATGCCCGAGCCAACCCCAGACGCTGGCGCTGGCCGCCGGAGAGCAGCACCCCGCGCTCACCCACGCGGGTCTGCATGCCCTGTGGCAGCGCCGCGATGAACGTCTCGCAACAGGCATGCCGCGCCGCTTCGGCGATCTGCTGGGCGGTGGCGTGGGGCTGGCCATAGCCGATGTTCTCTTCGATGCTGCGATTGAACAGCGCCGGTTCCTGGGGCACCACGGCGATCTGCCGACGCAGGCTGTCCTGGCTGACCGAACGCAGATCACGGTCGTCGATGAGAATCGCCCCGGCACTGACGTCGTCCAGGCGCTGCAACAGGTTGATCAGTGTCGACTTGCCGCTGCCGGAGGGGCCGACGATACCCACCTTCTGCCCTGCCGGAATGTCCAGGAACAGATGCTCGAAGGCCGGGCGACCGTCGGCGTGCCGGTAGCTGACATCCACCAGGCGGATACTGCCGCGCCCGCCGGCCATCTGCTGGCCGCTGTCGTGCAAGGCATGGGGTCGGGCGATGATCGCCAGGGTTTCGGCAATCACCCCCAGTTGCTGCGAGCTGTCCACCAGCGCCAGGGCCAGGTCCCGCGAGCCATGCAGGATGCGAAAGGTCAGCGCACTGACCATCACCACGTCGCCGGGACTGACGCGTCCCAGTTGCCACTGCCACAGCGCCCAGCCGAGCATGGCGCCGGCCATCAGAGTCATGCACAGGTCGTGCACCGCGCGGACCTTTTCCAGGTGCAGCCAGCTGCGCCGCTGAGCCCGTGCTTCGATGCCGATGGCGCGCTCCAGGCGACTGCGCTCGCGCTCCCTGGCCGAGAACGCCTTGATCGTCCAGACATTGTTCACCTGATCGACGATCTCACCGCTCACCTGTGCGGCCTGGGTGGCGAACGCCATGTGCAGGGTACGCCCGCGCAAGCCCATCAGGGTGATGACCCAGGCCACCAGCAGCACGCTGCCCAGCAGGCCGAGGCCCATGGACAACTGCACGCTGAACAGCACGATCACCGCACCGAGGAAGTCCACGCAGGGCGGAATGATCTTCCACGCCAGGCCGGCGTACAGGTACCCGGCCACACCGCCGGCCGAGGCGATGCGGTTGGCCAGGGCGCCGGCGAAGTGCCCGCTGAAGTAGCCCATGGCGTGGCCGGTCAGGTGGTGGAACAGGTCGACACGCAGGTCGGCACAGGTGGCCACCACCGTGCGGCAACCCAGGTAGCCACCCAGGCGCCAGAGCAGGTTCTCCAACACGATCAGCGCGATGAACAGGCTGAACGGCTGCCAGATGTGCGCACTGCCCGAACCGCCGGCGGCCATGCCGTCCACCAGCAGCTTCATGGCGTATTGCACCGCCACTGCGCAGCCGGACGCGCCAACGATCAGCAGCAACAGGCTGCCGAACGCCCCGGCACGTCGCCACACGTAACGCCACAGGAAGGCCAGGGCGCGGCCCGGCAACGCACGGGGTTCAGTGTTCATCATGGTCTCGGCCCGTTGCCGGGGCAAAACGCGCCGCAGCAGCCTGCATCGCCACTTGCAACGGGCGGTGCACCGGTCGCCGGCCTTGGGCATCGGGGTAACCGAACAGCCCGGCGGCGCAATAGCGGTCGTTGTCCCAACCGGGGTAGTCGAGAAACGGATACCAGCACAGCCCCTCGACCGGCACGCCACGGGCCAGGGCAAGCTGCAGCTGGTCGACGATGTAGTTCAGCCAGGGCACCCGCTGCTCGCCCTCGGTGCCGGTTTCCGAGAGCAACAGCGGGCGCTGGTAACGCTGGTACACCTCACTGAGCATGCCCACCAGCGGGCGGAAGTCCGCGCTGTCGGGCGAGATGCGCGGCCCTTGGAAATACCACTGGTTCGCCGGGTAGTAATTGACGCCCAGCACATCCAGGTAGTCTTCACGACCGCCCAGCCCCGGCCAGCGGCGCCCGGTAAGCATGTCCAGGGCCTGGAACTGCGCCTGGCGGTAGGCTTCGGCGGCGGCGACACGCTCGGCACGCCGAGAGGCAGAAACCACGTTCACCAGCGGCTCGCACTGCATGAAGCGCGCGCCAGGGTCGACCTCGCGGATCGCCTCGATCGCCGCGATGCTGGCGCGCACCAACTGGTGCTTGAGTTCATCGCCACGGCCCTGGGCAGCGGGCCTGATGCCCCCCACCTCGCCGCCTGCCCAGCTCCAGTAGGAGATTTCATTGACCGGCGTATAGAACGGCGCCGCGATGCCCTCCTCGCGCAGCCAGCGTGCGGCGGCCCCGGCGTAGCGTGCGAAGCGCTCGACGAACGCCGGGCGCCAGATGTCCAGGCCGTCGGGGTAGCCGTAGTGGCACAGGTCCCAGATCACCTGCACGCCGCAGGCCTGGGCGGCGCGCAGTTGCGGCCGCAGGCTGCGCCAGTCGTAGCGCCCGGACTGGCGCTCGATCAGGTGCCAGCGCAGGCCATCGCGCACGCAGCGGATACCCAGCGCGGCCAGTTGCTGGTAGTCCTGCGTGGCCCAGGCCGCATGCCCGGTGGACGCCAGCAGGTCGAGGCGTCGGCCGTCGGCGCGTCGGTGCGCGGCGCATTCGTAGCCGGCCATCAGGAAACTGCTGAAGATACGCCCTGGCACGTGGCGACCTCCTTGCACGGGCAATGCCGGTTCAGCCTGGCTCATCGAAACCGCTCACCGGCACGCCCGCCTGCCGGGCGATGCGCTGGAACAGTGCCAGTGCCTGGCCGACCACCTGATCCATGTTGTAGTACTTGTAGGTGCCCAGGCGGCCCAGGAAGGTGACGTTGGCGGTGCGCTCTGCCAGAGCCTTGTAGCGCCGGTACAGCTCGGCATTCTCCGGGCGCGGCACCGGGTAATAGGGCTCGCCCTCGGCGCACGGGAATTCCCGAGTGATGCTGGTACAGGCGTGGTGCTGGCCGGTGAGGTGCTTGTATTCGGTGATGCGTGTCCAGGGCACCTCGGCGGCCGGGTAGTTGACCACCGCCACCGGCTGGTACCACGGCTGTTCCAGCGTCTGGTGTTCGAAACGCAGCGAGCGGTAGGGCAGGCGCCCGTAACAATGCTCGAAGTACTCGTCGATCGGCCCGCAATACACCAGCTGGCGATAGCGCAGCGCATGGCGCACGCGGCGAAAGTCGGTGCCCAGCAACAGGTCGATGCCCGGCTGGTCGAGCATGCGTTCGAACATTCGCGTATAGCCGTGCAGCGGCATCATCTGGAAGCTGTCGGTGAAATAGCGATCGTCGTCGCTGGTGCGGGTCGGTACACGGGCGGTGACGGACCTGTCCAATTCGGCAGGGTCCAGCCCCCATTGCTTGCGGGTGTAGCCGCGAAAGAACTTCTCGTACAGCTCGCGGCCCACCTGGCTGACCACCACGTCTTCGGCACTGCGAATCGGATCGACCGGCTCGGCGCGCGCCGCCAGGAAAACCTCGGCCTGCGCCGGGTCCATGGCTAGGCCGTAGAGGCGGTTGAGGGTGGTGAGGTTGATCGGAATCGGCAGCAACTGACCGTCCACCTGCGCCAGCACCCGATGCTCGTAAGGCCGCCAGGCGGTGAAGCGCGACAGGTATTCGACGATACGCGGGGCGTTGGTGTGGAAGATGTGCGGGCCATAGCGATGCACGCGCACACCGGCAGCGTCCAGGTGGTCGTAGGCATTGCCGCCAATGTGCTCACGGCGGTCGAGCAGCAGCACACGGCGGCCCAGCTGGCTGGCCAGGCGCTCGGCCAATACGCTGCCAGCGAAGCCGGCGCCGACGATCAGGTAATCGTAGGCTGGCGCGCCCAAGGCCTGGGGCAAGTTCAGCGCTGGCATTCGATCTGCTCCCTGATCAGCTCGCAGGTGCTGTCCCACGACATGTTCTTGATCAGGCTGTCGACCTTCTCCACCACTTGCCACGGCTCGCGGGCCAGCTGCAGGGCCGCTTCGGCGGCGGCAATGAATTCGTCGGGCGTGGCGCCGATCAGTACCGCGCCGTTGCCATCGAAGCGGTTGAGCACGTCATGAATGGGCGTGGACACCACCGGCCTGCCTCCGGCCAGGTACTCGGGGGCCTTGGTCGGGCTGATGAAGCGCGTCAACTCATTCATGGCAAAGGGCATCAGCGCCACCTCCCAGCCCGCCAGGTAGGCCGGCAGCTCGGCGTAGGGCCGCGCCCCCAGGTAATGCAGGTTGGCCAGGCGCGGCAGCGTGGCCGGGTCGATCTTCACCACCGGACCGATCAGCACGATCTGCCAGGCCGGTCGCTGGCGGGCCAGCGCTTCGAGCAAGGCCAGGTCGAGCCGCTCGTCGATGACACCGAAGTACCCCAGGCGTGGCCGGCCGATGCCCGCCTGATCCGGCGGCTCGGGCTGCGCCTCACGGGCCTTGGCGAAGTGCGCGATATCCACGCCGCTGGGCAACAGGTGCACGTTGCCGTGACGCTGGGTGCGGGACTTCCACAGGCTGTAGCCGCCGGCGAACACCACGTCGGCGCGGGCCAGCAGTTCGTGCTCCAGCTCCGTCAGGCGCGCCGGTGCATGGCGAAACGCCGACAGCTCGTCCATGCAATCGAAGATCACCATCTGCCCTTGCAGGTGCGCGCTGAAGGTCATGCTCATCGGCGTGAAGTACCACAGCAGCAGCGAGGTCAGCGACTGCGGCGCCAGCCAGGTATCGAGCAACTGGCGCTGGGCATCGGCCACCTGAGCTTCATCCAGCCCGGCCGGCAGCCGTGGCAGCAGCACCGTCACCCCCTCGGCCACCGTCTGGGTATCCAGCACGGCGTCCGGACGTTCTTCGAACAGCGGTTCTTCGAAGAACGCCACGTCGTAGTCACGCGCCAGACGCGACATCAGTTGCTGCGGGCGCTGCCAGACGAAATTCCAGCGCAGGTGCGAAAAGCACAGCAGCAGCGGCCGCGCCGAGCTGGGTGGCAAGGGGGTCAACGGGGACTGTCCGGGCTGTCGCTCAGGCTTCATGGAGGCGCTCCTGTCAGGGTTGGGTCGAACGACCGGCACCTTGAGGGTCCCGGCGCTCTGCGGCTGGCCAAGCAAGGACCGGGACCACTGACACTCCGCCTTGTGCCTGTTTGGAGGCCCCTCCGCGCCTGCCGTTCAGCCCTTTCGTCGCCAGCCGATGAAGGGCCGCCGCCGCTGGCCCCCTGGCCCTGAACTCCAGCGCCACCCCGGCACCCTGAAGAGAATGATCCGCTATCCGAGCCCGCTTCCCGGATGCGCACGCTGGCCGTGCCGCCGGCACGGCCCACCGGGAGGGCTCACGGATGATTCTGGTCACAGGGGGTACCGGCTACATTGGCGCGCACATCGCCGTGGAGCTGTTGGCGCTTAACCACGAGGTGCTGCTGCTCGACAACCTGAGCAACAGCTCACCCGACGTGCTGGCGCGCATCGCCCGGCTGAGCGGGCAGGCACCGCGCTTCATCCGCGCCGACGTGCGCAACCGCCCGGTGCTGGACAACCTGCTGCGCCGCCACCGCATCACGGCGGTCATCCACTGCGCCGGGCTCAAGGCAGTGGCCGAGAGCGTGCGCGAGCCGCTGCGCTACTTCGACACCAATGTCAGTGGCAGCCTCACGCTGTTCCAGGCCATGGCCGACGCCGGGGTGTTCAAGCTGGTGTTCAGTTCTTCGGCCACGGTATATGGCCAGTGCGAGCACATGCCCATCGCCGAAAGCTGCCCCACCGGCCTGCCGGCCAGCCCCTATGGGCAATCCAAGCTGATGGCCGAACAGGTAATCACCAGCATGGCCGCCGCCGACCCCCGCTGGTCGGTGGCCCTGCTGCGTTATTTCAACCCGATTGGCGCGCATGCTTCCGGGCTGCTGGGCGAACGCCCCAGCCATACGCCGAACAATCTGCTGCCCTACCTGCTGCAGGTGGCCAGCGGCGAGCGCGCGGTGCTGCGCATTTTCGGCCACGACTACCCGACCCCGGACGGCACCGGGGTACGCGACTACGTGCATGTGGCGGACCTGGCTGCCGGGCACTGCCATGCGCTGCGCTACCTGCTGGCCCATAACGGCGTGCACCTGTGGAACATGGGCACCGGTCACGGTCATTCGGTGCTGGAGGTGGTAGCGGCCTTCGAACAGGTCACCGGCGTGCGCATTGCGCGGGTCTTCGAGGCGCGCCGCCAGGGCGATATCGCGCGTTGCTGGGCCGACCCGAGCAAGGCCGCCCGGCAACTGCAATGGCGCGCCCGGCATTGCCTGGAGCGCATGCTCGCCGATGCCTGGCGCTGGCAGTGCAACGGCCTGGCGGACCAGGACCGCAGTCGCCAGGCGCTGGCCGAGTAAGCGGCTTGAGCCACGAGGCGGCGTCATGTTCACAGCAGATGCAGGGGCTGTGCTGACCCTTTCGCGGCTCAAGCCTGCCAGCCAGAACCGGGCTCAGTGCTGACTCACCTCACCGGCAGACAACGGCTGCAGCTGGTCGATCAAGTGGTGTGCCAGCTGACGTGC
This sequence comes from uncultured Pseudomonas sp., assembly GCF_913777995.1. Classification (GTDB taxonomy): domain Bacteria; phylum Pseudomonadota; class Gammaproteobacteria; order Pseudomonadales; family Pseudomonadaceae; genus Aquipseudomonas. The sequence goes on from NZ_CAJYVE010000024.1 coordinate 51,407, forward strand.
CTGGATGACCAGGTGCATGGTGCTCATGGCCAGGTCGCGGGCCTGGCCTTGCAGGTTGTCACCGCACTCGTAGGCCGTGGCGGTGGCGCAACGCAGCACATCGTACAGCTCGCAGAGCTGGGTCTCGAAGGCGGTGATGAGGTGTTCGGGAACCGGAACGGGGAATGGCGGATCGGGGACGAGTTTCTTGGTCATCGGTACAACTCCTATGCGCTCATGAAAGCGCCACCGTTCGCGGCCAAGCGAATGGGTGGCAACTGCACAAGGGTTGGCCGACCGGATCATAGGCACTCCGGCACACCCGAAGGTGTCCCTTGCGCAGCTGCCATGGAGCATCGTCGCGAGGGTTACCCCACGAAGAAGTTTGCTGGCGTGCTGCGCCTATGATGGTGAACCGGGCGGCCAAGCCCTGCCGCTTTGTCAGCGACGGCAGGCAGCCTAGTCAGCAGGGTCCATGGGCGCAAGCGGCCGGGATTCTCTCGGAAAAGTCCTTCAAGAGAAAGAGAGGCATCTTGCAATCAGCCCGCGAGACCGGCCACCCCGCGACCTTTTTGCCCTGCCCCCCGGGCTGTGACGCACCTGCCAGACAACAGGCGCCACAAAACCGTAGCTGCTGGCCTTGCGGCTGATATAGGATGCCGGGCTGCTGAGGGATCAGCATGGGACCGTTCCGGGCCCGGCGCGACACTCACCGCTTCACCGGTCTCCATTACCTGACTCGGGGTTCCCTTGGCTGAGCACTTCCCTCTCCTGCAACGGACAATGGCGTTGTCCAACGCACTGCGCGCCCGTCCGCGGCTGGCCTACAGCGTGAGCGTGATCATGTTCATCCTCAGCCTGTTCGCCCGGCTCGAACTGATGGAAGAACTGCCGCAGGGCTTTCCCTACCTGACCTTCTTCCCGGCGGTGATTCTTACCGCATTCTTCTGCGGCACCCTGCCCAGTGCGTTGTGTGCGGTGTTGTCCGGGCTGGCCGCCTGGTACTGGCTGATCACCCCCGGGCAGCCGTTCAGCCTGAGTGGCGGAGCGCTGCTGGCCCTGGCGTTCTTCGCCTTCATCGTCGCCGTCGATATCCTGCTGATCCACTTCATGCACAGCACCGGCACCCGTCTGCTTCGCGAACAGCGGGTGATCCGCGAGCTGTACGAGCGGCAGAACGTGATGTTCGCCGAGCTGCAGCACCGCGTGGCCAACAACATGCAGTTCATCTCCAGCATCCTGTACCTGGGCAAGCAGAACATCCGCAAAGGCGCAGACCCGGTGGAAGTGCTCAAGGACGCCCAGCAGCGCCTGCAGGGGATCTCGCGTATTCACCGGCGCCTCTACGACCCCAGCCGCGCCGACCTGCCGGTGTCGGCCTGCCTGGCCGAGCTGTGCGAAGACTTGATGGAGATCAGCGACAACCCGCAAGTGCACTGCGAAGTCGAACCCAGCGAGGCACGCCTGGACCTGACGCGCCTGACGACGCTGTCGATGCTGGTCGCCGAGCTGGTGACCAACGCCCTCAAGCATGCCTTCCCCGACGACCAGCCGGGATTGATCACGGTCTCGTTGCAGCCTGTGCAACCCGAGGGGTACCGCCTGGTGATCAGCGACAACGGCAAAGGCTTCACCGGCCCGGACGGCCACCCCGACCCGCGCAGCCTGGGCCTGAAGATCATCGCCAGCTTCGCCGCGCAACTGGGCGCCACGCCGGTATGGCGCAATGATCAGGGTACGCAGGTGGAGATGGTGTTTCGTTGATTGGCCCGGGTTGGGCGAGCTTTTCAGGCGGCGGCTTCAGCCGCGAAAGGCTTTCCGGCCAAAGCCAATACTGTTCGATTAAGCGCTTTGCGGCTTGTGGGAGCGAGCTTGCTCGCGAAAAGCGGGCAAAGTTGCTGAATTTGCTGTGAACGTGACGCCGCCTTCGCGAGCAAGCTCGCTCCCACGGTCTAACTGACCAGTATTGCGGCTAACGCCGGTCCTACTGCGAAAAGCCTTCAGAGGCTCCAGAGCACGCCTTGTGCCTTGGCCCGTTCATGGCACAGAACCAATACGGCGCGGCGTTCGTCGTTGCTCATGCGGCTCCAGCCGGTGATTTCCTGCACGCTGCGTTGGCAGCCGGTGCAGATGTCGGCCTCGTCCAGGGCACAGATGCTCACGCACGGCGAGCGCACGGGTTTTTCAGGGGGCTGTTCAGTCGTCATTGTCTTCCTGCACTGCCAGGTCGCGGGCGTAGCGCTGGGCGTTGTGGACGTAATGCGCGGCGCTGGCTTCGAGCAGCTTCTTCTGCGCGTCGGTGAGTTCACGCACCACCTTGCCCGGCGTGCCCATCACCAGTGAACCGTCGGGAATCACCTTGCCTTCGCCGACCAGCGCATTGGCGCCGATGATGCAGTGCTTGCCGATCTTCGCGCCGTTGAGGATCACCGCGTTGATGCCGATGAGGCTGTAGTCGTCCACCGTGCAGCCATGCAGCATGGCGTTGTGACCGATGGTCACGCCCTTGCCGATGGTCAGCGGCGAGCCCATGTCAGTGTGCATCACCGTGCCGTCCTGCACGTTGCTGTCTTCGCCAATATGAATGAGTTCGTTGTCGCCGCGCAGCACGGCACCGAACCAGACACTGGCGCCCTTCTCCAGGCGTACCTTGCCGATCAGCGTGGCAGTGGGCGCGGTCCAGCTTTCGGGGTGGGTCTGCACACGGGCATTGCCCAGGCGGTAGTTCATGGCGGGTCCTCAGGCGTTCTTGTCGTAGGGGCGCGGGGGCAGGCTCAGGTCGATGTTGGCGTCGTAGAGCACGTTCATCAGCTCGACGATCATCAGCGCGGTCAGGCCCCAGATCTTGTACTCGCCATAACGATAGCTGGGCACGTACCAACTGCGACCCTCGTAGTCGATACGGTGGGTGTGTTCGCGTACGTCTTTGCGGAAGAACTCCAGCGGCACACTGAAAACCGCGGCGATCTCGGCATCATTGGGCCGGTACTCGACGAAATCGGGAATGATCCCCACGTAGGGAGTGACCTTGATGCCGTAGCGCGACACCACCGGGCTCAACGGCCCGACCACCTCGACCAGGCCCGGTGGCAGGCCGATCTCTTCTTCGGCCTCGCGCAGGGCGGTGAAGGTCAGGTCGGGGTCTTCGGGGTCGCGGCGCCCGCCGGGAAACGCCACTTCGCCGCCGTGGGTGGACAAGCCGCTGGCGCGCAGGGTCAGCACCAGTTCCGGCTCGTCACTGCGGGTGACCGGCAACAGCACGGCGGCTTCCGGAAAGCGCTGATCCGTCTCCAGAACACCTGGCACATGACTGCTTACGCGGCGAAGTAGCTCATCCAGCATGGAAAATCCCGATCAGTTAAGCGACACCGGCCCGGAGCCGGACCGGCCTGGAATCAAGCGGCGACAACCTTGGCATCATGCACCAAAGCGGCGGCACGCCCAAGCCCCTGTCGGCCAACGCTGCGTCTGCACGCCGCGCAGAACTTGCTGACTGCCCATGCGAAAGGCCAAGATGGACGCCTGCATCCAGCGATCGAATACCCCATATGAATTTCTGCAGTCATTGCGGCCAACCCGTGGCCTTGCGCATTCCCGAAGGCGACAGCCGCCTGCGCTACGTGTGCGACCACTGCCACACCATTCATTACCAGAACCCCAATATCGTGGCCGGCTGCCTGGTCACCGTGGGCGACCAGGTGCTGCTGTGCCGTCGCGCCATCGAACCCCGGCACGGCTACTGGACCCTGCCAGCCGGGTTCATGGAGAACGGCGAGACCATCGAGCAGGCCGCCCGCCGCGAGACGGTCGAGGAAGCCTGCGCCAGCCTGCACGAGTTGCAGTTGTACATGCTCATCGACGTGCCGCACATCAACCAGGTGCACGTGTTCTACCGTGGCGAACTCGCCGAGGGCGGCTTTGCCGCCGGTGTCGAGAGCCTGGAGGTGCAATTGTTCGACGAAGCCGACATTCCATGGGATGACCTGGCTTTCATGACGGTCAGGCGTACCCTAGAATGCTTCTTCGCAGACCGGCGTAAACAGCACTACCCTGTGCATACCCAGGCCCTGCCCCCTTCCCGTCCCGTTCAATAACCTAGCCTGGCCCGTCACGGACGCGCCTTCAGGAAGATGTCGATGCGCTGGTTGTTCGCTGTGTTGTGCCTGTCGTTCGCTTCCGCCTCCCAGGCGGCCTTCACCCAGACCATCGTGCCCAAGGGCAGCGAGCAGAAGGTCATCGGCGACAAGGTGATCAACACCACGCCGCTGACCCAGCGGCGTATCGACAAGGTGCTGGTGCTCAAGTCGAGCCGCCAGTTGCAGCTGATCAGCGAAGGCGAGGCGCTGAAGACCTACCGCATCTCGCTGGGCAAGAACCCCAAGGGCGCCAAGTTGCAGGAAGGCGACAAGCGCACGCCAGAGGGCTTCTACTGGCTCGACTGGCGCAAGCCCAGCAACAAGTACAACCTGTCCATGCACATTTCCTACCCCAACGCCGCCGACAGCGAACGCTCGCGCCGTGAAGGCGTGAAGCCGGGCAGCATGATCATGATCCACGGCACGCCCATCGACGAAGAGTACCCGGAGTGGTACTTCCATACGCTGGACTGGACAGAAGGGTGCATCGCGATGAAGAACAACGACATGCGCGAAGTCTGGGACTTGGTGAAGGACGGGACGCTGATCGAAATCAGACCTTGATGGGGTGATCGCTTGGTTGAAGCGAGATCAATCAAGCACATTCGGACTTTGTTGGAGCGAGCTTGCTCACGAAAAGGCCGAACGATTCACTGAATGTGTGACGAAACCATCGCGAGCAAGCTCGCTGCAACGGACAAACCGATAGTTAGAAGTCTTCCAGGCGCCAGACTTCGTAGGCTGGCGTTTCATACGGGTGGCTGTGCTTGAGGGCCGCCACTGCCGCACGAATCAGCTCGTCGGCGACGACCAGCTCGACCTTCCACTCCTCGACCTGTTCAACCACTCCGCTCTGCCCGATGAACGGCTGGCTGCCGTCCAGCGGGCGGAACTGGCCAAGGCCCAGCACCTGCCACGCACAGTGGTCGTAGTCGCCGATCCGGCCGCCACCGGCGGCGAATACGGCGGCCTTGACCGGCTCCAGGTGGCTGGTCGGGACGAAGAAGGCGAGCTTGTACACCCTGTCAGTCGACCCAGACGCGGGCGTTGCGGAACATGCGCATCCAGGCGCCGTCTTCGTTCCAGTCGTCCGGACGCCAGGAGTTCTGCACGGCACGGAACACCCGCTCTGGGTGCGGCATCATGATGGTCACGCGACCGTCACGAGTCGTCATGCCGCCGATACCGCGTGGCGAACCGTTCGGGTTGGCCGGATAGGTCTCGGTGGTCTTGCCGTGGTTGTCGACGTAACGCAGCGCCACGGTGCCCGAGGCGTCGGCCTGTTGCAGCGCGCTGGCACTGGCGAACTCGGCATGGCCTTCGCCGTGGGCGATGGCGATCGGCATACGCGAACCGGCCATGCCCTGCAGGAAGATCGACGGCGACTCCTGGATCTGCACCAGCGCCACACGGGCCTCGAACTGCTCGGAGCGGTTGCGCACGAAGTGCGGCCACAGCTCGCTGCCTGGAATCAGTTCGTGCAGGTTGGAGAGCATCTGGCAACCGTTGCACACGCCCAGGGTGAAGCTGTCGCTGCGCTCGAAGAAGCCCTGGAAGGCATCACGGGCACGGGCGTTGAACAGCGCCGACTTGGCCCAGCCTTCGCCAGCGCCCAGCACGTCACCGTAGGAGAAGCCGCCACAGGCGACCAGGCCCTTGAAGGTGTTGAGGTCGACACGACCGGCAAGGATATCGCTCATGTGCACGTCGACGGCATTGAAGCCGGCGCGGTCGAAGGCTGCCGCCATCTCGACCTGACCGTTGACGCCCTGCTCGCGCAGTACCGCGACCTGTGGACGCACACCGGTCTTGATGTACGGCGCGGCGATGTCTTCATTGACGTCGAAGCCCAGCTTCACGTTCAGGCCCGGGTTGTCTTCTTCCAGCAGCAGGTCGAATTCCTGGTCGGCGCACTCCGGGTTGTCGCGCAGGCGCTGGATGCGATAGCTAGTTTCAGCCCAACCGCGATGCAGCTGGTGGCGCTGACCGCTGAACACGGCCTGGCCCTGGTAGCTGATGGACACTTCGTCGTTGTTCAGCGGCTTGCCGATCACCGACACGCAGTTGGCCGACAGGCCGGCAGCGCTGAACTGGGCCAGCACACCGGCGGTGGCGTCCTGGCGAACCTGGATCACCGCACCGAGTTCTTCGTTGAACAGGATGCCGGCAACTTCGCTGACGTTCTCGGCCAGACCGTCGAGGCACAGTTGCAGGCCGCAGTGGCCGGCGAAAGCCATTTCCAGCACGGTGACCAGCAGGCCACCGTCGGAACGGTCGTGGTAGGCCAGCAGGTGGCCGTCGGCGTTCAGGCCCTGGATGACCGCGAAGAACGCCTTGAGGTCTTCGGCGTCGTCGACGTCAGGGGCGCTGCGGCCCAGCTTGCCATGCACCTGGGCGAGGATCGAACCGCCCATGCGGTCCTGGCCACGGCCGAGGTCGATGAGGATCAGGTCGGTTTCGCCCTTGTCCATGCGCAGTTGCGGGGTCAGGGTCTGGCGAATGTCGGTGACCGGGGCGAAGCCGCTGACGATCAGCGACATCGGCGAGGTGACGCTCTTGTCGACGCCCTCGTCGCTCCAGCGGGTCTTCATCGACATGGAGTCCTTGCCCACCGGAATGGTCAGGCCCAGCTCGGGGCACAGTTCCATGCCGACGGCCTTGACGGTGTCGTACAGGCGGGCATCTTCACCCGGGTGGCCAGCGGCGGACATCCAGTTGGCCGACAGCTTGATGTCGGACAGCTTGCCGATACGCGCGGCGGCCAGGTTGGTCAGGGTCTCGCCGATGGCCATGCGGCCGGAGGCCGGGGCATCGAGCAGGGCCAGCGGGGTGCGCTCGCCCATGGCCATGGCTTCACCGGTGTTGACGTCGAAGCTGGTGGCGGTCACGGCGCAGTCGGCGACCGGCACCTGCCACGGGCCGACCATCTGGTCACGGGCCACCAGGCCGGTGATCGAACGGTCGCCGATGGTGATCAGGAAGCTCTTGCTGGCTACGGCCGGGTGATGCAGCACGCGCTGCACGCTGTCGGCGATGTCCAGGGTGCTCGGGTCGAAGTCGTCGCCCAGCTCGGCTTCACGCTGCACAGAGCGGTGCATGCGTGGCGGCTTGCCAAGCAGCACTTCCAGCGGCATGTCCACCGGACTGTTGCCGAAGTGGCTGTCGGTGACGGTCAGGTGCGGTTCGGCGGTGGCTTCACCGACCACCGCGAACGGGCAGCGCTCGCGCTCGCAGATGGCCTTGAAGCGCTCGAAGTTTTCGGCGCTGACGGCCAGCACGTAGCGTTCCTGGGATTCGTTGCTCCAGATTTCGTGCGGCGCCATGCCCGGTTCGTCGTTGGGCACGTTACGCAGCTCAAAACGGCCGCCACGGCCACCGTCGTTGACCAGTTCAGGGAAGGCATTGGACAGGCCGCCGGCACCGACGTCGTGGATGAACGCGATCGGGTTGGCGTCGCCCAGTTGCCAGCAGCGGTCGATGACCTCCTGGCAGCGGCGTTCCATTTCCGGGTTCTCGCGCTGCACCGAAGCGAAGTCGAGGTCTGCCGAGCTGCTGCCGGTGTCGACCGACGAAGCCGCGCCGCCGCCCAGGCCGATGAGCATGGCCGGGCCGCCGAGGACGATCAGCTTGGCACCGACTTCGATTTCGCCCTTCTGCACGTGCTCGCCACGGATGTTGCCCAGGCCGCCGGCCAGCATGATCGGCTTGTGGTAGCCGCGTACTTCGCTGCCGCGCGGGGTGTCGATGGACTGCTCGAAGGTCCGGAAGTAGCCGGTCAGCGCCGGACGGCCGAATTCGTTGTTGAACGCCGCGCCGCCCAGCGGGCCTTCGATCATGATGTCCAGGGCGGTGACGATGCGCTCGGGCTTGCCGTAGGGCTTCTCCCAGGGCTGTTCGAAGCCGGGGATCTGCAGGTTGGACACGGTGAAGCCGGTCAGGCCCGCCTTGGGCTTGGAGCCGCGACCGGTGGCGCCTTCATCGCGGATCTCGCCGCCGGAACCGGTGGAAGCACCGGAGAATGGCGAAATGGCGGTCGGGTGGTTGTGGGTCTCGACCTTCATGAGGATGTGCACCGGCTCCTGCACCGCGCCGTACTGGCGGGTCTCAGGATTCGGGAAGAAGCGCCCGGCCACGTTACCGACGATCACCGAGGCGTTGTCCTTGTAAGCGGACAGCACGCCTTCGCTGTGCATCTGGTAGGTGTTCTTGATCATGCCGAACAGGCTCTTTTCCTGGCTTTCGCCATCGATGTCCCAGCTGGCATTGAAGATCTTGTGGCGGCAGTGCTCGGAGTTGGCCTGGGCGAACATCATCAGCTCGATGTCGTTCGGGTTGCGGTTCAGGCCGATGAAGCTCTTCACCAGGTAGTCGACTTCGTCTTCAGCCAAGGCCAGGCCCAGGTCGACGTTGGCCTTTTCCAGGGCCGCACGACCGCCGCCGAGCACGTCGACGCTGGTCAGCGGTTTGGGCTGGGCGTGGCTGAACAGGCCGGCGGCCTGCTCCAGGTCGCTGAGCACCACCTGGGTCATGCGGTCGTGCAGTACGGCGGCGATGGCCTGCTGGTCGGCTTCGGCGAAGTCGCCCTGTACATAGAAGGCAATGCCCCGCTCGATGCGCTGGATCTTGTCCAGGCCGCAGTTGCGGGCAATGTCGCTGGCCTTGCTGGACCACGGCGAAATGGTGCCGAAGCGCGGCATGACCAGGAACAGCCGGCCGACCGGCTCCTGTACCGCAACGCTCGGGCCGTACTTCAGCAGACGGTCGAGGACCTGCTGCTCCTGGTCGCTCAGGGCGCCGGAGACTTCAGCGAAGTGAGCGAATTCGGCGTACAGGCCATGAACAGCTGAAACTTTTTGTTTCAGTTGTTCCAGCAATTTGCTGTGGCGAAAGGCAGAAAGGGCAGGAGCACCACGCAGGATCAACATCGTCGGGACAGCCTCGGGAAGGGGGGTGTACTTTGAGGCCACGCATTCTAGCCTAAAGCAGCCTTTCTAGCATCCAAAACGGCGGCCGGACTGTCGCAGGACGGATGATCGGACACGTAATGCCAATTTGCTTATCAGACGCGGGCTCTGCTGTCGATATATGGCGCTCGTTGTGCTTTGCGTATACTGCACCGATGTTCTCCCGACCTGATTTTCGCACTCGTTGCGTCAGATGGCTCATCGCAACCGCACTCTTCCTGATGCTCGGCGCCTGTGTGGATAAACCCAACACACTGGAGCGAGTCAAGGAGGACGGTGTCCTGCGCGTCATCACCCGCAACAGCCCGGCGACCTACTTTCAGGATCGCAACGGCGAGACCGGCTTCGAATACGAGCTGGTACAGCGCTTCGCGGAAGATCTGGGCGTGAAGCTGGAGATCGAAACCGCCGACAATCTCGACGAGCTGTTCGACCAGTTGCACAAGCAAGGTGGCCCGGTACTGGCCGCCGCCGGCCTGATCGACACGCCGACCCGCCGCCAGCAGGCGCGCTTTTCCCACCCTTATCTCGAAGTGACCCCGCAGGTGGTGTACCGCAACGGCCAGTCCCGCCCTACCGAACCTGCCGATCTGGTCGGCAAGCGCATCATGGTGCTCAAGGGCAGCGTGCATGCCGAGCAACTGGCCGAGATCAAGAAGCAGTATCCGGCGCTGGCGTACGAAGAGTCCGATGCCGTCGAGGTGGTTGACCTGCTGCGCATGGTCGACGAAGGCCAGATCGACCTGACCCTGGTGGACTCCAACGAACTGGCGATGAACCAGGTGTACTTCTCCAACGTGCGCGTGGCCTTCGACCTTGGCCAGGCCCGCGAACAGCGCTGGGCCGTGGCGCCGGGTGAAGACAACAGCCTGCTCAACGAAATCAACGCCTTCCTCGACAAAGCCGAGAAGAACGGCACCCTGCAGCGCCTCAAGGACCGCTATTACGGCCATGTGGACGTACTGGGCTACGTGGGCGCCTACACCTTCGCCCAGCACCTGCAGGAGCGCCTGCCCAAGTACGAGAAGTTCTTCAAGGCCTCGGCCAAGAAGGAAGAAGTCGACTGGCGCCTGCTCGCGGCCATCGGCTACCAGGAATCGATGTGGCAACCTACGGTCACCTCCAAGACCGGCGTGCGCGGCCTGATGATGCTGACCCAGAACACCGCCCAGGCGATGGGCGTGTCCAACCGTCTGGATGCGCGGCAGAGCATCCAGGGCGGTTCCAAGTACTTCGCGCAGATCAAGGAACAGCTCGACAGCGACATCCAGGAGCCGGACCGCACCTGGCTGGCGCTGGCAGCCTACAACGTGGGCAGCGGCCACCTGGACGATGCACGCAAGCTGGCGGCCAACGAGGGGCTCAACCCCAACAAGTGGCTGGACGTGAAGAAGATGCTGCCACGCCTCTCGCAGAAGAAGTGGTACAGCAAGACCCGCTACGGCTATGCCCGGGGCGGCGAGCCGGTGCATTTCGTGGCCAACATCCGCCGCTATTACGACATCCTGACCTGGGTGACCCAGCCGCAGCTGGAGGGCAACCAGGTGACTGACGGCAACATGCACGTGCCCGGCGTCGACAAGAACCCGCCACCCAACCAGCAGCAGCCACAGCCCGGCTCCTGAATCCCCTCTCTCAACACTGCGCCCCTGCAGGACCGGCTTCAGCCGCGAAAAGCTTCCCGGCTGAAGCCGGTCCTACAAGGTGCAGGTGGCAGGACCTCAGCCCCGTGCTGCGGCGACGATCAGGGCTTTCATTTCGGCCACGGCGGCCTTGAAGCCAACGAACAACGCATGGGCCACCAGGGCGTGACCGATGTTCAGTTCATTGATGCCCTTGATCGCCGCCACGGCCTCGACGTTGTGGTAATGCAGGCCATGCCCGGCGTTGACGATCAGCCCCTGCCCCACCCCGAACGCCACGCCATCGGCGATGCGTTGCAGCTCTTCGGCGACTTCGGCAGGGGTTTGCGCATCGGCGTAGCGGCCGGTGTGCAGTTCGATGGCCGGGGCGCCGACCCGCCGGGAGGCTTCGATCTGCCGCTCATCGGCATCGATGAACAGTGACACTTCGCAACCGACCTTGGCCAGGCGCTCCACCGCCGCCTTGATGCGCGCTTCCTGGCCCGCCACGTCCAGACCGCCTTCGGTGGTCAGCTCCTGGCGGGTTTCCGGCACCAGGCACACATGCGCAGGGCGCAGGCGCTCGGCGAATGCCAGCATCTCCTCGGTCACGCCCATCTCGAAGTTCATGCGCGTCTGCAGCACTTCGGCGAGCAGCAGCACGTCACGGTCCTGAATGTGCCGGCGGTCTTCACGCAGGTGCACGGTGATGCCGTCGGCGCCCGCCTCTTCGGCGTCCAGCGCGGCTTTCACCGGGTCCGGGTAGCGGGTGCCACGAGCCTGACGCAGCGTGGCCACATGGTCGATGTTCACGCCAAGAAGGATGCGAGAGCTGTGCGTCACGGGTGTCTCCTGAAAAATAGAGCGAAGCGGGCCGCAGAGCATAAAGCCTGTTCAGCGCTTGCGAAACAGTTCCCGGCTGACCAGCGGGCGCCCACCCAAGTGCACGGCCAGGGCCTGGCGCATCAGGCGCTTGGCGGCAGCCAAAGCGCCCGGCGCGCTCCAGTCGGCTTCGGCCATGGCCAGCAGCTCCGCGCCATGGAACAGCCCCGGTTGCAGCAGCCAGACCCGCTCCAGGCCCGCATCGACCTGCAAGCGATAAAGACCAGCGGCGTCCAGCGGTTCGCCATTGATGTCGGTATCCAGCGCGAAACCGTAGCCGAGATCATCGAGCAGGCGCCATTCGAATGCGCGCAGCAGCGGCTCCAGTGGTCGGCCCTCGGCCAGGGCCAGAAGCGTGGCGGCATAGTGATCGAACACCGCCGGGTGCGGGTCTTCGGCAGGCAGCAGACGAATCAGCAACTCGTTGAGGTACATGCCACTGAACAGCGCTTCACCGACCATCCAGCGAGCCACCCCGGCGCTTTCCATGCGTGCCACCGTCTTGAGTTCGCCACGCCCGCGAAACTCGGCCTCCAGCGGCACGAAGGGCCGTGCCAGGGTGCCGGCCTTGCCACGGGCATTGCGCAGCACCGCCCGTAGACGGCCCTGGGGCGTGAGGAAATCGACCAGTGCGCTGTTTTCGCGATAGGCCCGGCTGTGCAGCACATAGGCAGGTTGAGCGGTTGGCGTGCTCATCGGCGGGGCTCGCAGAACGAAGGATGGCGCCCGGCGCAGAACCGGGCGCCCGTGGCTCAGAGCTCGTTATAGCCCAGCGAACGCAGGGCGCGTTCGTCGTCGGACCAGCCGCCCTTGACCTTGACCCACAGGTTGAGCATCACCTTGGAGTCGAACATCACCTCCATGTCGCGGCGCGCATCGCTGCCGATGCGTTTGATGCGCTCGCCCTTGTCGCCGATGATGATCTTCTTCTGGCCATCGCGCTCGACCAGGATCAACGCGTGGATGTGCAGGGTATGACCCTGCTGCTTGAACTCTTCGATTTCTACGGTGATCTGGTACGGCAGCTCGGCACCCAGCTGACGCATGATCTTCTCGCGTACCAGCTCGGCGGCCAGGAAGCGGCTGCTGCGGTCGGTGATCTGGTCTTCGGGGAAGAAGTGCTCGTTCTCGGGCAGGTTCTTGGCGATCAGGGCTTCGAGTGCTTCGAGGTTGTGGCCGTTCTGCGCCGAGATCGGCACCACCGAGGCGTTGGGCAGCTGCTCTTGCAGCCACGACAGGTGCGGGATCAGCTCGGCCTTGTCTTCCAGACGGTCGGTCTTGTTGATCGCCAGGATCACCGGGCCCTGGATGTACTGCACGCGCTCCAGGACCATCTGGTCTTCGTCGGTCCAGCGGGTGCGATCCACCACGAAGATCACCACGTCGACATCTTTCAACGCCGCCGAGGCGGTCTTGTTCATGTAGCGGTTCAGCGCCTTGTCGCTGTTCTTGTGCATGCCGGGCGTGTCGACGTAGATGGCCTGCACTTCGCCTTCGGTCTTGATGCCCAGCATGGTGTGCCGGGTGGTCTGCGGCTTGCGCGAGGTGATCGCCAGCTTCTGGCCGAGGATGTGGTTGAGCAGCGTGGACTTGCCCACGTTGGGGCGGCCGACGATGGCCACATAGCCGCAGCGGGTTGGGGTTGTTTCAGTCATTGCCATTCTCCACGCCCAAGGCGATAAGGGCCGCAGCAGCGGCGACCTGCTCGGCGATCCGTCGGCTGACACCCTGGCCGCGGCTCTTCTCGTTCAGCAGGGTGACTTCACACTCGACGAAAAAGGTCCGGCAGTGCGGTTCGCCCTGGATATCCACCACTTCGTAGCGTGGCAGTTCGCAGGCCCGGGACTGCAGGAATTCCTGCAGGCGGGTCTTGGGGTCCTTGTTGGTGTCGACCAGGGTCAGACTGTCGAACTCGTTGGTCAGCCAGGCCAGCACGCGCTCACGGGCGGTGTCCATGTCCGAGTCGAGGTAGATGGCCCCGATCAGCGCTTCCAGGGCGTCGGCAAGAATCGACTCGCGACGGAAGCCACCGCTTTTCAGTTCGCCGGAGCCCAGACGCAGGTACTCGCCCAGGGCAAAGCCCTTGGCCAGCCGGGCCAGGGTCTCGCCCTTCACCAGACGCGCACGCAGGCGCGACAGCTGGCCTTCGCGGGCCTGCACGAAACGCTCGTAGAGCGCCTCGCCAGCGACGAAGTTGAGGATGGCGTCACCCAGAAACTCCAGGCGCTCGTTGTTACGCCCCGCGTAACTGCGATGGGTCAACGCCAGGATCATCAGGTCCTGGTCCTTGAAGGTATAGCCGAGCTGGCGCTCGAGGCGGCTCAGGGATGCACTCACGGTTTGGCCACGCTGAATTGCTCGTCGAACGTCATGATCAGATCGACATTGAAAAACAAGTGTTCACGCTGTTCGTAGTTCAAGTGCGCCAGGAACTTGCCGTCCTCGCTGCGCACGGTTAAAGCCTTTTTCAAATCCACGTCCCGGATGTTGTTGACCTGCATGTTCTTACCGACATAACTGTAGAAATCATCGACCGTGTCCACGCCCAATGCCTGGTTGTGTCCGGCGAGCTGGATACTTTGCTTGATTGAAAAGTAGTCCATGTAGTGCGGGATCATCTTGACTGCCAGGGTGATCACCAGGCCGATAGCGCCCAGCAACAGCAGCAGCCCAATCAGCGACATGCCCTTCTGCCTGCGTTCCAATGCCATGGTGTTCCCCAGCAATGGCCGGCGACCCGGGGGTCGGCGACCGTCTCAAATGACATACGGCGCTGCCCGAGCAGCGCCGTATCGATTACTTGATCAGCCCGACCCGCGAAAAGGTCGGGAAATGGCTGAGCTTCGGCTCTGGCCAGCTCATCCACACAGCGAAGGCCTTGCCGACGATATTGCGGTCGGGAACCATGCCCTGCTCGTCCTTGGGAATATTGGGGTCATCCCAGTAACGGCTGTCGTTGGAGTTGTCGCGGTTGTCGCCCATCATGAAATAGTGCTCGGCCGGCACGGTCCACTCGGTATCCGGTGGCGTGCGGTAGCGGCTCATTTCCTGGCGGATCTGGTGCTCGACCTCACCCAGTTTCTCCATGTACAGCTCGGCGCTGCCCAAGGTGCCTGGTTCGCTGCCGACCAGGGTCTTGGCGACCAGTTGGCCGTTGACGAACAGGCGCTTGTCGCTGGTGTAGCGGATGCGGTCACCCGGCAGGCCTACCACGCGCTTGATGTAGTTGACGCTTGGGTCGCTGGGGTAGCGGAATACCATCACATCGCCGCGCTGCGGGTCGCCGACTTCGATGACTTTCTTGTCGAGCACCGGCAGGCGGATGCCGTAGGAGAACTTGTTGACCAGAATGAAATCGCCCACGTCGAGGGTCGGTTTCATCGAGCCTGACGGAATCTGGAACGGTTCGACCAGAAACGAGCGCAGCACCAGCACGATGAACAGCACCGGAAAGAACGACTTGCCGTATTCGACCAGCAGCGGCTCCTTGCTCAGTCGCTCGACGACCGCCATGTCCGGTTGCCCGACGCTGCCCTGATAGCTGGAAATGGCCGCCCGGCGCCGCGGCGCCAGGAATACCAGATCGATCAGGGCCAGCAGACCGCATACGAATACAGCGATGACCAACAACAGCGGGAAATTTAGTGACGACATAGGACCCTGACTATTCCAACCTGAGCACTGCGAGGAAGGCTTCCTGTGGAATCTCCACGTTGCCGACCTGCTTCATGCGTTTCTTACCGGCCTTCTGCTTCTCCAGCAGCTTGCGCTTACGACTGACGTCACCGCCATAACACTTGGCCAATACGTTCTTCCTGAGTGCCTTGACAGTGGTACGCGCGATGACCTGGCCGCCAATGGCTGCCTGGATCGCCACGTCGAACATCTGCCTCGGGATCAGCTCTTTCATCTTCTCGGTCAATGCGCGGCCTTTGTAGGCAGCGTTGTCGCGGTGCACGATCAGCGCCAGGGCATCGACCTTGTCGCCGTTGATCAGCACATCGAGCTTGACCAGGTTGGCCGACTGGTAACGATCGAAATGATAGTCCAGCGAGGCATAGCCGCGGCTGGTGGACTTCAGACGGTCGAAGAAGTCCAGTACCACTTCGTTCATCGGCAGGTCGTAGCGCACTTGCACCTGGCTACCGAGGAACTGCATGTCGCGCTGGATGCCGCGCTTCTCGATGCACAGGGTGATGACGTTGCCCAGGTGCTCTTGCGGTACCAGGATGGTGGCCTGGACGATCGGCTCGCGGAAATCCTCGACCGACGAGACATCGGGGAGCTTGGACGGGTTGTCGACGTAGATGGTTTCGCCATTCTTGAGCTTGAGCTCGAAGATCACGCTGGGCGCGGTGGTGATCAGGTCCAGGTCGTATTCGCGCTCCAGGCGCTCCTGGATGATCTCCATGTGCAACATGCCGAGGAAGCCGCAACGGAAGCCGAAGCCCAGGGCGTCGGAGCTTTCCGGCGCATACTGCAGCGACGAGTCGTTGAGGGTCAGTTTCTGCAGGGCGTCGCGGAAATCCTCGAAGTCGTCGGAACTGACCGGGAACAGGCCGGCATAGACCTGCGGCTGAATACGCTTGAAACCTGGCAGCATGTCGACTTCAGGGGTCGTGCTCAGGGTCAGGGTATCACCCACCGGGGCACCCAGGATTTCCTTGATGCTGGCAATGATGAAGCCCACTTCACCGGCCTTCAGGTCGGCGGTGACCGTATGTTTGGGGTTGAACACGCCAACGCTGTCGACCAGGTGCACCTTGCCGGTGGACTTGACGAGAATCTTGTCGCCTTTCTTGACCCGGCCCTGACGGACACGAACCAGCGACACCACGCCGAGGTAGCTGTCGAACCAGGAGTCGATGATCAGGGCTTGCAGCGGTGCGTCGATATCGCCGGTCGGCGCCGGAATGGTCGTCACCAGACGCTCGAGCACCTCGTCCACGCCCATGCCGCTCTTGGCACTGCAGGCCACGGCATCGGTGGCATCGATACCGATGATCTTCTCGATCTCGTCCTTGACGCGGTCAGGGTCAGCCTGGGGCAGGTCCATCTTGTTGAGGACCGGCATGACCTCCAGGCCCTGCTCGATGGCGGTGTAACAGTTGGCCACGGACTGGGCCTCGACGCCCTGGCCGGCATCGACCACCAGCAGCGCACCTTCGCAGGCCGCCAGCGAGCGGCTGACTTCGTAGGTGAAGTCGACGTGGCCAGGGGTATCGATGAAGTTCAGCTGGTAGGTCTTACCGTCTCTGGCCTTGTAGTACAGCGTGACGCTGTGCGCCTTGATGGTGATACCGCGTTCACGCTCCAGGTCCATGGAGTCGAGCACCTGCGCTTCCATCTCGCGATCAGACAGACCACCGCACATCTGAATGAAGCGGTCGGCCAGGGTCGATTTGCCATGGTCAATGTGGGCGATGATGGAGAAATTGCGGATATGACTCAAATCACTCACGGATCAACACTCGAAAAGGTCGCAGGCACGTCGCCCGCCGAAAAATAGCCGGGAATTGTACCTGAAGCGAAGCCGGGGCGTCACGCTTGCCGCAATGGCCCGGCGTGCCTCACCCGACAGGCACGAAAAAGGGCGGCCATGCCGCCCTTCCCGCTTCAAGCCAGACGGATCACTCCGCCAATTTGAAAGTGATGAAGCTCGCTCGCCCCTGGCGCAGCACGCGCATGGATACCGAGCGGTTCTTCGGCAGGTTCTTGGCCACTTCGGTGAACTGCTTGGCCGAGACGATTTCCTGGTTGTTCAAATGGGTGATGACGTCACCGCTCTGCAGGCCGATCAGCGCCGCCGGGCCACCCTGCACTTCCTTGATGACCACACCACCCTTGAGTTCCAGGGTTTTCTTCTGCTCGCCGGTCAGCTCGGCCACCGAAACACCGAGGCGGTTGCTGCTGCGCTCGGCACCCGCCCCTGGCACACCCGCCTCGTCGCCTTCGTCTGGCAAGGCTCCGACAGTCACGGTGAGCTTCTGGCGCTTACCGTCGCGGATCACTTCCAGCTCGGCCTTGCTGCCATCCTTGAGGTTACCGATCAGGTGCGGCAGGTCGGCGGACATGACGATCGGCTGGCCGTTGGCGCTGAGGATCACGTCACCTACGCGCAGGCCACCTTTGGCTGCCGGGCTGTCTTCCAGTACCTGGGCGACCAGCGCGCCGGCCGGGCGGTCGAGACCGAAGGATTCGGCCAGGTCCTTGTTGACCTCCTGAATGACCACGCCGAGCCAGCCCCGATCGACCTTGCCGTTGGCCTTGAGCTGATTGGCGACATCCATCGCGACATCGATCGGGATGGCAAACGACAGGCCCATGAAGCCGCCGGAACGGGTGAAGATCTGCGAGTTGATCCCCACGACCTCGCCCTTCATGTTGAACAGCGGGCCACCGGAGTTACCGGGGTTGATCGCCACGTCGGTCTGGATAAACGGCACGTAGGTGTCGTTCGGCAGGCTGCGCCCCTTGGCACTGACGATACCCTTGGTCACCGAGTGATCGAAGCCGAACGGCGAACCGATGGCCAGCACCCACTCACCCACCTTGAGCTTGTCGGTGCTGCCCAGCTTGGCGGTCGGCAGGTCTTTGCCGTCGATCTTCAGCAGCGCCACGTCGGTGCGTGGATCGGTGCCGACCAGCTTGGCTTTCAGCTCGCTGCGGTCGGACAGACGCACGATGATCTCGTCGGCACCATCAACCACGTGGTTGTTGGTCAGCACGTAACCATCTGGGGAAATGATGAATCCCGAACCCAGTGACTGGGCTTCGCGCTGGCGGTCACCACGGCCGGGGGCGCGCGAGCTTGGCGGCATGCCGCGCTCGAGAAACTCCCGCAGCATCGGCGGCAGGCCTTCCAGGTCGGGCATCTGGCTGGCGACGGCACGGTCAGGCAGCTTCTGGCGGGTACTGATGTTCACTACCGCTGGCGAAGCCTGCTCGACCAGCCCGGTGAAATCGGGCAGATCCTCGGCCTGGGCCGTCGCGATCTGGCCAAGCATCAGCACGGCAGCCACCAGTGAGAAATAGGATTTCAAGCGTAATATCGACATACGGCTCCCGTTTGTAACGAGCGAAGTTAAGCATTACCAATGCGACCGACCTTTGCACCTGGAAAGTTCATTGGAAGTCTCCAATGGCACCCAATGGCTTCTTGTTTCCAGAAACAACAAAGGTCATAGCTGTCAGGCTGTGACCTATAGAAAAAAAAGCGCGGGCTTGCAACTTTCAAAGCACACCAAAGATTTCAAGATCGGCCGCCGAAGCCAGTAAAACCGGGGCTTTCAGGGCGGCCGCGAACTATATGAAACCTTTTACATTCACCCGTATGGACGTTCTGCCAATCATTTACCGGCAGCGGCACTGACCGGACGCATGGACAGGGCGATGCGCTCGGCAGTCCCGACGGGGATTTCACCCACGACGGTAATCATGGCGTCGTTCTGACCCGTTGCAAGCCGCCTGGACACCACGGCGGTGGGCCCGAACTGGGTGCGGATATCGGATGCTTGGCTTTTGTCCAGCGGCTCGATGAACACCGAGAAGCGGGTCAAGCCATCGCCATACAACTGGCTGGTGATCAGCGCACTGGAGTCATGATCCTTGCGCACTGACTGGTTGGTCAGCTCGAACCCCGAAGGCAGCCAGTCGGAGCGCCAGGTTTGCCCGGCCGGGCTCTTGTCCGCGGGTTTGCTGCGCGAAGCCTGCACCGGCTTGCAATCGGCGCTGGCGCTGAGCAGGCTCTGGTCGGAAGGCGCCGAAGGATCGAAGTCGACGAACTGGAAACGCTCCAGAAGAACGCCCCGCTCGCTGAGCAACAGGGATTTGAGGACCATGCCGGTCTGATCGTCCAGGTGCATTTCCACACCATAACGATGCTGATCCTTGGGAGACATGACCAGAATGGTCGCGGGGCGGCCTGCCACGCGAGACTTGCCCGCGACCTTGAGGTCGTACCAGGCGGAAAGCTTGTGGGCATCAAGTATGCGTCCGGCAGGATCCGGGAGATTGGCCAACCCTTCCACCAGCGTGCCGCTGACACATTGAGTCAGACCATCGACCCGGACAATCTCCTGTGCCGAGCCATCGAGCTGCAGCAGGCGCTCGCGCACCTTGCCGTCGAGGACTTCATGCCAGATCCGGTGAGTGGAGAAACTGCCGTTTCTCTCGTAGATGAACGCACCTTGAAAGCTTTGCTGCTGCTCGGCTTGCGCAAGACGCTTTAGCAGGTCTTGCGCATCGTCAGCATGTGCGGGAACGGCTAGCCATCCACTGAACAACAAAAACCATAGAGGAGTGGCTCGCATACTCGTCCTTTATTAGCGGTTTTCCAAGCTCGCAGCACGTGCGTAAGGCAGTGCGCTTTCGGTTTCTTTCAGCGCAGCCTGCTGGGCATGCTGACGCAGGTAACCGGGCACACGCTGGTCATCGACACCGGCCTGGCCTTGTACGGCGCCACCGGCGGCAGGACCGGCCTCTTCACTGGTGTTGTAACCCGCCAGCACGGCAGGGCCCTGAGGCTGAGCTACCGAGAGGTTGGCGGGCTGCTGGCTTTGCTGGGCCAGCTGGGCGCCGGTGATTTCGTCCTGATTGTACAGGCGCACACCAGCCAGCACTGCCACGGTGACCGAAGCGGCTACCGCCAGGCGACCCAGGGTGCGCCATGGACCACGACCAGGCTTGAGAGGCGAGGCTTCATCAGCAATCGCCGCCGACACAGCAGCAGAGATATCCAGATGAGGAACCAGCAGCTCCTTGTGCATGGCTGCACGCGCTACTTGGTAACGCGCCCAGGTGGCCCGTGTATCGGCGTCGTCGATGGCGTTCAATACACGACGTAATTCCAGTTCGTCCGCTTCGTTATCCATCACCGCGGACAGCGATTCCTGCAGGGCTTCACGACTCATGGCGGGTTCCTCTCTTGGCTATCGCCGCTGTCTCAGGTTTCCTGCAACAACGGCTGCAGGGCTTTATCGATGGCTTCCCGAGCGCGGAAGATCCGAGAGCGCACGGTACCCACCGGACACTGCATGACGCTCGCAATGTCCTCATAACTAAGACCGTCGAATTCGCGCAAAGTTAGGGCCGTGCGCAAATCTTCCGGGAGTAGCTGGATGGTTCGATGGACAGTCCCTTCGATTTCATCCCTCAACAATGACCTCTCCGGAGATTCGATGTCCTTGAGGCCATGGTCGCCGTCGTAGAACTCTGCATCTTCGGACTTGACATCGCTGTCTGGCGGCCGCCTTCCACGGGACACCAGATAGTTTTTCGCCGTGTTGATGGCGATGCGGTACAGCCACGTGTAGAACGCGCTGTCGCCGCGAAAATTGCCGAGTGCGCGGTAGGCCTTGATAAAGGCTTCCTGCGCGACATCCTGAGCTTCATGGGTGTCGTGCACGAAACGCACGATCAACCCGAGAATCTTGTGCTGGTACTTCAGCACCAACAGATCAAATGCTCGCCGGTCACCGCGCTGCACGCGCTCGACCAGCTGCTGATCCTCTTCCTGGGTTAGCATGAACACTCCTCGTTGAGCCTGAAGGAGTGTTGCATCTGCCATCGCTCAGGCTTGCAAACATAGACTCGGGCTTTTGGCAAAAGTTCTCCCCCTTCAGGCAAGTTTCCTGCAGACATTGAACCAGCCTGCACGAAAAACGCAGCTCGAACGAAGCTCGGCTGCGTCAATAGTCTTTTCGTCGGATCGGCCGCCGATGATCGCTGCGTACGGCCGATACGCTCCCTTTATCAGGTATCCCGCTATTGAGTTTTGGGCTTGCTGAAAAGTTCCCGCACCCCTGTATACACAGGCCGAAACTCCCCAGTGGATCCGATCACCGCCCTCCCCGGCACACGCACCGAAAAACGGTAGGCATCATCCCGGTGAGTGGCGCACAATCCGATCCCGCTCCTGGTCTCACAGTGCCACTAACTACGTGGATATTGTGCCGTCCCCCCCTTACTTATACTAGGGGGCCGTCCAGGTTCCGGCGGCGACAAGACTGAACTTCCATGGCACGCGATGCCTGGTCTAAGCGGATTTGATGAATGAGCCTACATTTTCAGCATGATGTCCTGGTTATCGGCAGCGGCGCTGCCGGGTTGAGCCTGGCCCTTACCCTGCCAGGACACCTGCGCATTGCCGTTCTGAGCAAGGGCGACCTGTCGGACGGCTCGACCTTCTGGGCCCAGGGTGGCGTGGCGGCGGTCCTCGATGACAGCGACACCGTGCAATCCCATGTAGAAGACACCCTCAATGCCGGCGGCGGCCTGTGCAACGAAGAAGCCGTACGCTTCACCGTAGAGCACAGTCGCGAAGCCATCCAGTGGCTGATCGACCAGGGCGTGCCCTTCACCCGCGGTGACGAGGACCCCGAACAGGCCCAAGGCTTCGGCTTTCACCTGACCCGCGAGGGCGGCCACAGTCATCGACGCATCATCCACGCCGCCGACGCTACCGGCGCGGCCATCTTCCGCACCCTGCTGGCTCAGGCTCGCCAGCGTCCGAACATCGAGCTGCTGGAGCAGCGCGTGGCCATCGACCTGATCACCGAGCCGCGTCTGGGCCTGCCGGGCCAGCGCTGCCTGGGCGCCTATGTGCTGGACCGACATACCGGCGAAGTCGATACCCACGCCGCGCGCTTCACGCTCCTGGCCTGCGGTGGTGCGGCCAAGGTCTATCTCTACACCAGCAACCCGGACAGCGCCTCCGGCGACGGCATTGCCATGGCCTGGCGCGCCGGTTGTCGGGTCGCCAACCTGGAGTTCAACCAGTTCCACCCCACCTGCCTGTACCACCCGCAGGCCAAGAGCTTTCTGGTCACCGAAGCGCTGCGTGGCGAAGGCGCCGTACTACGCCTGCCCAGCGGCGAGCGCTTCATGCCGCGTTTCGACGAGCGCGCCGAGCTGGCGCCCCGGGACATCGTGGCCCGCGCCATCGACCACGAAATGAAGCGCCTGGGTATCGACTGCGTGTACCTGGACATCAGCCACAAACCGGCCGAGTTCATCAAGGCGCACTTTCCCACCGTCTACGAACGCTGCCTGGAATTTTCCATCGACATCACCCGCGAGCCGATCCCCGTGGTGCCCGCAGCGCACTACACCTGCGGTGGCGTACAGGTCGACAACCACGGTCGCACTGACGTGCCCGGCCTCTATGCCGTGGGCGAAACCAGCTGCACCGGCTTGCACGGGGCGAACCGCATGGCCAGCAACTCGCTGCTGGAATGCTTCGTCTATGCCCGCTCCGCCGCCGCCGACATCGTCGCGCAGCTTGACCAGGTTGACATGCCAAACCACCTGCCCACCTGGGACGCCAGCCAGGTGACCGACTCGGACGAAGACGTGATCATCGCGCACAACTGGGACGAACTGCGGCGCTTCATGTGGGACTACGTCGGCATCGTGCGCACCAACAAACGCCTGCAGCGCGCCCAACACCGGGTACGCCTGCTGCTCGACGAAATCGACGAGTTCTACAGCAACTACAAGGTCAGCCGCGACCTGATCGAACTGCGCAACCTGGCCCAGGTCGCCGAGCTGATGATCCGCTCGGCCATGGAACGCAAGGAATCGCGCGGTCTACACTACACCCTGGACTATCCACAGATGCTGCCCGAGGCCACGGACACCGTACTGACGCCGGAACATCACGCCCGCTGACCACCCCGCAAGCGGTTTCAGCCATGCCGGGCAAAACGCAGGCGCACCCGCAGACGCCGGTGCGCATCGGCCGGCAAGGCGTCGCGGGGGATGCACAGGGAATGGGTGAAGCGAAGAAAACGCCGCTCGTCGGCAAGCTTGAATCGCACCACCACCAGCCAGGGGATGACCAGGCTGTCGGCGCATATGCGGGCGGGTCGCCAGCGGCCATCATCGCCACCGACCTGCCAGCCATCGGGGCCATGACGCAAGGCGCGAAAGGCTTGGTGATGGGTGAACAGAATGCAACGCGGCAATACCCAGGCGGCATGGCCCAGGCACAGCAGCCAGCCAGAAAGGGCCAGCCAGGTGGGAATCGACAGCAGCCCCAAGGCCACCCAGGCCAGGACCTGGGCCGTCAGATAGACCGCCAGCAGCGTCCTGGAGGGCCGCCAGCGGCATTCGAAGGGATCACTTCGGCTGGACACGGTCCAGAATCATGCGAACCATGCGCTGCAGCTCGGCGTCTTCGGATTCGCCACGCTGCATGAACCAGACGAACATGTCCTGGTCTTCACAGTCGAGCAGACGGCGATACAAGGCGCGGTCTGTATCGTTCAGGCTCGGGTAAACCTCCCGCACAAAAGGGACCAGCAGCACGTCCAGCTCCAGCATGCCGCGGCGGCTGTGCCAGAACAGACGATTGAGTTCTACTTCATCGACCATGGATCGCTCCTCGAAATCAGGCGGCGAGTATACAGGCTTTGCCGCCGTGCTCGAATGGCAGGCTGTGACAAAGGCTTGCGTATACCTTTCTTCCCGGTACATCACTATGATGTACGACATTTCTTTCTGATCTTTGCGATGACCATGGCCGACCCAGCTTTCTTCTGCACGTTGTCTCACGAAGGCGTCCTGGCCGTACGCGGCGTAGACGCTGGCAAGTTCCTCCAGGGCCAACTGACCTGCAACATCAACTACCTGAGCGAAACCCGCTCCGGCCTGGGCGCACGCTGCACCCAGAAAGGCCGCATGCAATCGAGCTTCCGCATCCTCTTCGAAACCGACGGCTGCCTGCTGGCCATGGCCAGCGAGCTGATCGAGGCGCAACTGGCCGACCTGCGCAAGTACGCGGTGTTTTCCAAGTCCAAGCTCACCGACGAAAGCGCCGCCTGGGTACGTTTCGGCCTGCAGCAGGGTGACAGCGCACTGGCCACGCTGGGGCTCGACCTGCCAGCGGAAACCAACAGCCTGGTGCGCCACGCCGGGCTGCTCGCCACCCGGGTCAGCGCCGGACGCGCCGAGCTGTGGGTGCCTGCCGCACAGGCCGAAGAAGTGCGCGCCAGGCTGGCCGCACACCTGCCCGAAGCGCCGCTCAACGACTGGCTGCTGGGACAGATCCGTGCCGGCATCGGCCAGGTGCTGGGTCCCACCCGCGAAGAGTTCATCCCGCAGATGATCAACCTGCAGGCCGTGGATGGCGTGAGCTTCAAGAAAGGCTGCTACACCGGCCAGGAAATCGTTGCGCGCATGCAGTACCTGGGCAAGCTCAAGCGCCGCCTGTACCGCCTCAGCCTGGCTGGCGACACCCTGCCCGAGCCAGGTACGCCACTGTTCTCACCGGTGCATACCAGCGCCGTGGGCAATGTGGTGATCGCTGCGCAAGCCGACGACGGCATCGAACTGCTGGCCGTGCTGCAGGACAACGCCATCGAAGATGGCCAGGTACATCTGGGCAGCGCCGAAGGACCGCAGCTGCGCCTAGAGGATCTGCCGTACACCCTGGACAGCAAGCTGGAAATCCAGCGCTGAGCCGAACCGGCAGGCCCATGGCCTGCCGGCCCCTGACAAGAGCCCACAGCTACGAGACTTAACATGAGCAAGATGGCTGCTGAGGTACAAAAAGACCTGATCAAGGCCATTGATCGGGACGCACTGTTTTTGCCTACCCTGCCCGAAGTTGCCCTCAAGATCCGCCAGGCCGCCGAAGACACCGAGATCAGCGTCGCCGCGCTGAGCCGGGTGATCGGTCACGACACCGCCCTGTCCGCACGCCTGATTCGTATCGCCAACAGCCCGATGCTGCGCGGCAGCGTCGAAATCAGCGACGTCGGTTCCGCCATTCGGCGCCTGGGCATCAACTACACCAGCAACCTGGCCATCGGTCTGGTGGTGGAACAGATGTTCCATGCCAAATCGCCGGTGATCGAGCAGAAAATGCGCGAAATCTGGCAGCAGAGCCTGCAAGTGGCGGGCATCAGCTACACCCTGTGCCAACGCTACACCGCGCTCAAGCCTGACCAGGCCACCCTGGCCGGATTGGTCCACCTGATCGGCATCCTGCCGATCCTGACCTACGCCGAAGATCACTTCGACCTGCTGGCCGACCCGATCAGCCTCAATCACGTCATCGACAACATCCACCCGACCATTGGCGAGCGCCTGCTGCACACCTGGGATTTCCCGGAAGCCCTGGCTGCCGTGCCCAGCCAGTTCCAGATACTGGACCGGCCGCTGCGCAAGGCCGACTACGTCGATCTGGTGCAGGTGGCCAGCGCACATATCAACAGGGGCACTCCCCACCCGCTGGGCCAGGTCGACATCATCGACCTGCCGGCCTTCACTCGTCTGGGCCTAGACCCGGCCGGCGGTCAACTGGCCATTGATATGGATGAAGCCAGCCGGCTGTTCTACTAGCGTTCAGCGCTGTTTCCGCATAGCGGCTTCAGCCGGGCGGCTTTCCCAGCGCGGTGACTTGGACACTCAGGAAAACCGCACCCGCACTTTCAGGCCTCGTTCGGCCCCATCATGCAACGAGATCTGCGCCAGGTGAGCGCGACAGATCTCGCCCACGATCGCCAGCCCCAGGCCGGTCCCGGTGCCATGCGGCTGGCGCGTGTAGAAGCGCTCGAAGACCCGCTCGCGGTCCTCGGGCGCAATGCCGGGGCCGTCGTCCTCGACCTCCAGGATGCCCGGCTCCAGCACCCGCAAGACCACGTTTCCGCCAGAAGGGGTGTGGGCCAGGGCATTGTCGACCAGGTTGCTCAACAGCTCGTTGAGCAGCGTCGGTTCGCCGCGCAACCACACCGGCTCGTCAGCCTCAAGCGCCAGGCTGACGCCGCGAGCGTAGGCCAGCGGCGCCATGGCCATGCCCAGGTCGCGGGCCAACTGGCTGAGGTCCAGGCGCTGCGCGCCGCCCTCGGCGATGGCGCGCGCACCGTTCTCGATGCGTGCCAACGACAGCAACTGGTTGGCCAGGTGCGTCAGGCGGTCGGTGCTTTGAGCCACCGACTCCAGGGTGTGTCGCCACTGCAGCGGGTCGCGTTCACGCAGCCCCAGCTCGACCCGCGCCTTGAGCGCCGCCAGCGGCGTACGCAATTCGTGGGCCGCATCGGCGATGAACTGCGCCTGACGTTCGAACTGATGGCGCAGGCGCTCGGTGAAGTGGTTCAGCGCACTGACCAGCGGCCGCAGCTCGTGCTGCACCTCGACCATCGGCAAGGGCCGCAGGTCATCCGGCCGACGTTCTTCCACGGCGCTGCGCAAACGTTCCAGCGGGCGCAGCGCGCCGCTGACGGTAAACCACACCAGCAGCATCGCACCGGCGCCCAGCATGCCCAGGCGCAGCAGGGTGTCGGCCATCAGGCTGCGCGCCATGCCCACCCGCGCATCGTCGGTCTCGGCCACGCGGATCTCGGCAATACCGTTCATGCCCGGTTCGCTGACCGGCTTGAGCAGGCTCACCACGCGCACGTTCTGGCCGCGATAGACGCCGTTGTAGAAGGTCGCCAGGGCTGGGTAGTCATCGGTACGCGCCGTGCCCGGCGGTGGCGAAGGCAGGTTCTCGTAGCCGGATATCAAGCGCTTGTGGATGTCGTTGACCTGGTAATAGATGCGCCCCTCGCTGTCGTAGGCGAAGGTGTCCAGGGCCACGTAGGGAATGTCCGCGCTCAACGTACCGTCGCGTTGCGCCAGGCCCGCGGCGATGGTACGTGCCGAGGCCAGCAGGGTGCGGTCGTAGGCGGTGTCGGCAACCTCGCGGCCATTCCAGTAGGCACTCATGCCACTGGCCAGCATCAGCAGGGTGAGCAACAGGCCGAGGGTCGAAAGCAGGCGCCAGCGCAGGCTGTCATTGCGCATCGCGACTTTCCAGCAGGTAACCCAGGCCACGGAAGGTCACGATGGCCACCGCGTGCCCGTCGAGCTTCTTGCGCAAGCGGTGGATGTAGATCTCGATGGCGTCCGGGCTGGCCTCTTCGTCCATGCCGAACACCTGCCCGGCCAGTTGTTCCTTGCTCATCACCCGTCCGGAGCGGGCGATCAGCACCTCCAGCACCGATTGCTCGCGGGAGGTCAACTGCAGGGGCTCACCCTGCAAGCTGAAACGCCGGGTGTCGAGGTCGTAGACCAGCGCGCCACAACGCTGCTGGCGCTCGCCGCCCAGCACGCTGCGACGCAGCAGCGCCTTGACCCGCGCCTCCAGCTCGGAAAGCTCGAACGGCTTGGCCAGGTAGTCGTCGGCCCCGAGGTTCAGGCCATGCACGCGGTCCTTCACGTCGCTGCGCGCGGTGAGCATCAGCACCGGCAGGTTCTTGCCGCGCCCGCGCAAGCGCGCCAGCACTTCGAAGCCATCCATGCGCGGCAGGCCGACGTCGAGAATGGCCACGGCATACTCTTCGCTGCTCAAGGCCAGGTCGGCGGCGACCCCGTCATGCAGCACATCCACGGTCAGACCGGCGAGCTTGAGCGCCTGGCAGACACTTTCGGCCAGTTGCAGGTGATCTTCGACGAGCAAAACACGCATCTCGGCCTCCGGGCATGGGGGGATGGGGGGGAAGAAACCGCAGAAGTGTTACAGCACACCCAGCCTCTGTGAAGCCCCGAAACAAATTGCCGCCAAACCGTCCCGCGAAGCTTTCAGAACTGAAAGGTTGCTGAAAGGTTGATGTTTTAGCATCGAGCAAACGCCCGAAAACAGGGCTTCTGCCACTGCGCATCAGCGCGCGGGCACACATAACAACAATAAAAGGATTTTCAGCCATGACCGATGCCCATCGGACCGCCTTGCTTTCTCTCTCGCCCCGTCTCGCGAACCACTCCCCTGCCCGAGCGGCCAATGCGCCGTGACCTCGACTGGCCTCGCACACCCATTTTCGCTCCGACGTCGCTGAACGCGCCGGCGAATACGGCTGCCCGATCGCTCATCGGCAGCCCACAGCTTCCAATCAACAAAAATAACGCTCAAAGGAGACTGTCCCATGAAACGATCCCTGCGCCATCTTGCCTTGGCCGCCAGCAGCCTGCTGCTGGCCACCCAGGTCTTCGCCGCCGAACCCAAGCGTCCGGAATGTATCGCTCCGGCCTCGCCGGGCGGCGGCTTCGACCTGACCTGCAAGCTGATCCAGAGCGCGCTGATCAACGAGAAGGTGCTGAGTTCGCCGATGCGCGTCACCTACATGCCGGGCGGCGTGGGCGCAGTGGCGTACAACGCCGTGGTCGCCCAGCGTCCGGCCGATGCCGGCACCCTGGTGGCCTGGTCCAGTGGCTCGCTGCTCAACCTGGCGCAGGGCAAGTTCGGTCGGTTCGACGAGAACGCCGTGCGCTGGCTGGCCGCCGTGGGCACCAGCTATGGCGCCATCGCCGTGAAGAGCGACTCGCCGTACAAGACCCTGGATGACCTGGTCAAGGCACTCAAGGAAGACCCGAGCAAGGTGGTGATCGGTTCCGGCGGCACCGTGGGCAGCCAGGACTGGATGCAGACCGCGCTGATCGCCAAGGCCGCCGGCATCAACCCGCGCGCCCTGCGCTACGTGGCCCTTGAGGGTGGCGGCGAGATCGCTACCGCACTGCTGGGCGGCCACATTCAGGTCGGCAGTACCGACATTTCCGACTCCATGCCGCACATCCTCAGCGGCGACATGCGCCTGTTGGCGGTGTTCGCCGAGAACCGCATCGACGAGCCGGAGATGAAGAACATCCCCACCGCCCGCGAGCAGGGCTATGACATCGTCTGGCCAGTGGTACGCGGTTTCTACCTGGGGCCGAAGGTCAGCGACGAAGACTACAAGTGGTGGAAAGACGCGTTCGACAAGGTGCTGGCCTCGGAAGACTTCGCCAAGCTGCGCGACCAGCGCGAGCTGTTCCCCTTCGCCATGACCGGTGAAGAACTGGACACCTACGTCAAGAAGCAGGTCGTCGAGTACAAGAAGCTGGCCAAGGAATTCGGCCTGATCCAGTGACCGCCACCGCCTGACTGACAAGGGCCGTCGCCTGGCAAAGGGCGCGGTCCGGGAGACTTCCATGGTCTTGCAACGACTCTTCGCCGCCGCGCTGCTGCTGGTCTGCGCCGCGCTGGCAATCATGGCCTGGCCCTACCAGGCACCGTTTTCCTATGAGCCGGTCGGCCCGCGTGCCTTTCCGCTGCTGATGCTCGGCCTGATGGGCGTGGCGCTGCTGTACATGCTGTTTCGTCCTACGCCCATCGTGCACTCCGAAGACGAGCCGCCGCTGGACCGCGAAACCCTGATCAAGATCGGCGCCTGCATCGGCCTGCTGCTGATCTTCGCCGCCACCTTCGAAACCCTGGGGTTCATCCTCAGCAGCATTCTCATCGGCGTGCCCATGGCCCTGCTCTATGGTGGCCGCGCAGTGCCCGGCACCGTGGTAGTAGTGCTGATGAGCATCGCCCTGTACGTGCTGTTCGACAAAACCATGGACGTGCCGCTGCCCATGGGCTGGCTCAGCGTCCTGGAGAATTGACATGGATACTTTCAGCTACCTCGGCCAGGGCTTCGGCGTGGCCATGACCCCCTACAACCTGGTCACTGCCCTGTCGGGCACCCTGATCGGCACCATCGTCGGCCTGCTGCCAGGGCTGGGCCCGATCAACGGCGTGGCGCTGCTGATCCCCATCGCCTTCGCCCTGGGCCTGCCGCCGGAATCGGCGCTGATCCTGCTGGCGGCGGTGTACCTGGGTTGCGAGTACGGCGGGCGGATCAGCTCGATCCTGCTCAACATCCCGGGCGAAGCCTCGACCGTGATGACCACCCTCGACGGCTACCCCATGGCACGCAAGGGCCTGGCAGGCGTCGCCCTGTCGCTGTCGGCCTGGAGTTCGTTCATCGGTGCCTTCATCGCCACCTGCGGCATGGTGCTGTTCGCGCCAATCCTGGCCAAGTGGGCGATCGCCTTCGGACCGGCGGAATACTTCGTGCTCATGGTCTTCGCCATCGTCTGCCTGGGCGGCATGGCCGGCGACCGCCCCCTGAAGACCTTCATCGCGGCGCTGATCGGCCTGTTCCTATCGGCGGTGGGCATCGACGCCAACAGCGGCGTATACCGTTTCACCGGTGACGACGTGCACCTGGCCGATGGCATTCAGTTCGTGGTGCTGGTGCTGGGCCTGTTCTCGATCAGCGAAATCCTCCTGCTGCTGGAGAAGACCCATCGTGGCCAGGAAGCGGTCAAGGCCACCGGGCGCATGTTGTTCAACATGAAGGAAGCGGCGGCGGTGTTCGTCGTCAACCTGCGTTGCGGCCTGATGGGCTTCGTCCTTGGCGTACTGCCGGGTGCCGGCGCGACCCTGGCCAGTGCCGTGGCCTACATGACCGAGAAACGCATCGCCGGCGCCAAGGGCGAGTTCGGCAAGGGTGACATGCGCGGCCTGGCCGCACCGGAAACCGCCATCGGCGCCAGCTGCTGCGGCGCCCTGGTACCGATGCTGACCCTCGGCGTTCCCGGTTCGGGCACCACGGCGGTGATGATCGGCGCACTGACGCTGTACAACATCACCCCCGGCCCGATGCTGTTCCAGCAACAGCCGGATATCGTCTGGGGCCTGATCGCCTCGCTGTTCATCGCCAACGTCATGCTGGTGATCCTGAACATTCCGATGATCCGCATCTTCACCCGCATCCTGGCCGTGCCGAACTGGGCCTTGGTACCGGTGATCGCGATCATCACCGCGATCGGCGTGTACGCCGTGCATGCCACCACCTTCGACCTGTTCCTGATGGTCGGCATCGGCATCTTCGGCTACATCCTGCGCAAGATGGACTTCCCGCTGTCGCCGATCCTGCTCGGTTTCATCCTCGGTGGCCTGATGGAGCAGAACCTGCGCCGCGCGTTGTCGATCTCCAACGGTGAGCTGGGCATCCTGTGGTCCAGTTCCATCTCCGTCGGAGTGTGGTCGCTGACCGTCGTGATGTTGCTGTTCCCTCTGGTACGCATCTGGCGCAAACGTGCCAAGCAGCGCAGCGCCCTGGCCGATGCCTGACGGCACCTGGCGCTCATGGTGGGCGACCCCGCTGGCTGGGCTGGCGGGGGGTTACCTGGCCAGCCTCATCGGCTGGCCTTTGCCATGGATGGTCGGCTCGTTGCTGGCGGTCATCCTGGTGCGCAGCCTGACACCCTGGCAGCTGGCGCAGATCCCCGGTGGCCGCAAATGCGGCCAGCTGATCATCGGCGTGGGGATCGGCCTGCATTTCAATCCCGAGGTGGTCGAGCAGGTGCTCGGCCACTTCGGCCTGATTCTCGGCGGTGCACTGATTACCGGCCTGTCGTGCCTGGCCGGCGTGTGGCTGATGCTGCGCACCGGCGAAGACCGGCCGACGGCGTTCTTCTCCAGCATGCCCGGCGGCTCGCAGGAAATGGTCAACCTCGGCGGGCGCAATGGCGCGGTACTCAGCAGCGTGGCCGCCGCGCAGAGCCTGCGGGTGCTGGCAGTGGTACTGTGCGTACCGGCCCTCTTCAAGTACCTGCTCGGTGACGGCGCCCTCGCCTCCCACACCCTGAACGTCGACTGGCGCTGGCTGGTCGGCCTGACCCTGGCCGGCGCGCTCATGGCGGTGCTCTGGCAGCGCTGCCGGCAACCCAACCCCTGGCTGTTCGGCCCGCTGCTGGTCAGCTCTGCGGCCAGCATTTTCTGCGACCTGCGCCTCGGCCTGCCGGACGGCAGCAGCCAGCTGGGCCAGCTGCTGATCGGCAGCGGCCTGGGTTGCCACTTCAACCGGGCGTTCTTTCGCCGCGCGCCATCGTTCCTGGCTCGCACGCTGCTGGGCACCTCGCTGATGATGCTGGTCGCGGCGCTGGCGGCCTTGATCCTCGGCACCCTCACCCACCTCGACGTGCGCTCGCTGACCCTGGGCATGATGCCAGGCGGCATCGCCGAGATGAGCCTCACCGCCGAGGTGCTGCAGCTGTCGGTGCCGCTGGTCACCGCCATGCAGGTGATGCGTCTGCTGCTGGTGCTGTTCCTGGCCGAGCCGCTGTACAGGCGCTGGGCCAGGGCAAAGGCCTGAGCCTGCTGCCCTGGACCGGTAGCACTGGCTTCAGCCGGGATGCCCGGCGCGGCTGAAGCCGCCTACAGCGGCGGCAAACGCCAGTCGATCGGCGTCAGGCCATGCTGTTCGAGAAACTTGTTGGCACGCCCGAAGTGCCCATTGCCGATGAAGCCCTTGTAGGCCGACAGCGGCGACGGGTGCACCGAGGTGAGGATCAGGTGCTTGGTGGCGTCGATCAGCTTGCGCTTGCCCTGCGCATGGGCGCCCCAGAGCAGGAACACCAGGTTCGGCTGGTGGGCGCTGACCACTTCGATGACCTTATCGGTGAAATGCTGCCAGCCCCGCCCGGCATGGGAGGCAGCGTTGCCGCGCTCCACGGTAAGGGTGGTATTGAGCAGCAGCACCCCCTGGTCGGCCCAGGACTGCAGACAGCCATGGTTGGGGATGTCGATGTTCAGGTCGCGCTGCAATTCCTTGAAGATGTTCACCAGCGACGGTGGCGCCGGCACGCCAGGCTGCACCGAGAAGCACAGACCGTGGGCCTGACCGGGACCGTGGTACGGGTCCTGGCCGAGGATCACCACCTTCACGTCGTCCAGCGGCGTGGAGTTGAGCGCATTGAAGATCAGCGGGCCCGGCGGAAAGATCTGCTTGCCGGCGGCATGTTCCTGGCGCAGGAACTCGCGCAGCTCGCCCATGTAGGGCTTGTCGAACTCTTCGCGCAAGGCCTGCTTCCAACTGGGTTCGAGTTTGATGCGGTCGTCGCTGGTCATGGTCCTGCCCGTGTATGAAGAATGCGCGGACACTAGGAAAGCTGGCCGGCAAAGTCAAATGGCCCGTCCAGCCGCGCTTTACCTGCGGCTGGACGGGCCTTCTCGGGCTCAGTGGCGCCCGTCCCAGCGGTTGTCGTTGCGACCGTCGTTCCAGCGATTGCGGTCACGCTGGTCATTCCAGCGGTTGTCCCAGGCCTGGCCCGGCGGGCGGCCCGGCATGTAGACCCGGGGTGGCAGCGGCTGGCCGTTATAGCGCGGCGGTGGCGGGCCATAGTAGCGCGGCGGTGGAGGCCCGTAATACCGCGGTGGTGGAGGGCCGTAGTAGCGCGGTGGCGGTGGGGGTGGGCCGTAATAACGCGGCGGCGGCGCCACGTAGACACGTCGCTCCTGATAGAAAGTGGGTCCTGCGTAGTAATAGGTCGATGCAGCAGGTCGGGTATAGACATCCGTTTCGTAATAACCGGAGCTTGCATAGCAACCGGTCAGGGATACAGCCATCAGCAGCACACAAAGGGATCGTCGATACATGGGCGGCCTCCTGGACCGCAAGGGTCACGTTTCAGCGACGCTGAACGCGTCCCCCAATACTTTGGGGGACGAGACATAAGACCGGAAAAAGCGCCTTCGGTGCGACACCCGGTCAACGCCTGGTTGTTCGACCACCTCGCTGAAGCGGTTGCGCGCCGACGCGGCGGGGGTTTGCCAACGGTCATCAATATGCAACAAGACATTTCACGCCTCATCACAGTGCGCCTTGCACCAGCACAAGGCATGCCCGGCGCAGCACGGAACCCTAGAATTGCCCGTAAAGCCCGCCAGCCCGCACTTTTGCGCAACTGGCACGCGGCTCGCATAGCGATAAGCGTGCAGGAGTCAACTCAGGTTCGCGGCACCACAATTTGCAATGGCTGACTAGGGTTCCGGCTCGCCGCAAGGCGGGTGGCTGGTCCGAGAGTCAGCGACCTCCAGTGAGGTTACACGGCGGGATAAAAGCCCGGGAGACAGGACACCCATGGTGTCGCGTAGCTCCTGGCCGCCCTTTTCCATACTGGAGGTTTCTCACGATGCCCACGCACAAGTCCAAGTTTCGTCTGGCCGGCCTTCTGGCCGCAGGTCTCTTCGCGGCACTGAGCCTCCCGGCCCAGGCAGCGCCCAAGGATCACTTCAACGTCTGCTGGACCATCTATGCCGGCTGGATGCCCTGGGAATACGCCGGCACCCAGGGCATCGTCGACAAGTGGGCGCAGAAGTACGGCATCAAGATCGACGTCACCCAGCTCAACGACTACGTCGAGTCGATCAACCAATACACTGCCGGCCAGTTCGATGGCTGCACCATGACCAACATGGATGCCTTGACCATCCCGGCTGCCGGTGGCGTGCAAAGCACCGCGCTGGTGGTCAGCGACTTCTCCAACGGCAACGATGGCATCGTGCTCAAGGGCGAAGGCAAGACCGTGAAAGACCTCAAGGGCATGAACGTCAACCTGGTCGAGCTGTCGGTGTCCCACTACCTGCTGGCCCGCGCCCTGGACACCGTCGACCTGACCGAGCGCGACGTCAAGGTGGTCAACACCTCCGACGCGGACATCTCGGCCACCTTCTCCACCCCTGACGTACAGGCAGTGACCACCTGGAACCCGATGCTCGCCGAGATCAAGGCGCGTCCGGGCGTCACCCAGGTCTTCGACTCCAGCAAGATTCCTGGCGAGATCATGGACATGATGGTGGTCAACACCCAGACCCTGAAGGACAACCCGGCGCTGGGCAAAGCCCTGACCGGCGCCTGGTTCGAAGTGGTCGAGCTGATGAACCAGCGCAACGCGGCCAGCAAGGCGGCTCTGGAACACATGGCCAAGGCCTCGGGCACCGACCTGTCCGGCTTCGAAGCGCAGCTGGCCACCACCAAACTGTTCGCCACGCCCAAGCAAGCCCTGGACTTCGTCACCAGCGCCCAGCTGCCCGGCACCATGCGCAAGGTCGCGGCGTTTTCCTTCGAACATGGCCTGCTCGGCGAAGGCGCGCGTGACGCCAGTGCGGTGGGCATGACCTTCGCCAAGGGCGTGACCGAAGGCGACAAGGGCAACCTCAAGCTGCATTTCGACCCGACCTACGTGCAGATGGCCGCCGACGGCACGCTGTAAGCCGCCTCACCGACAAAGGGCTACGTCATGCGCCTGATCAACCGTCACCCGGACCGCGCCGCGCGCCTGTTCCTGGTGCTGCTGCCATTCGCCTTGCTGCTGTTCGCCTACCTGCTGGGTTCGGCCAGCCGCCTGGCGGAAAACCCCACCGACAAGCTGCTGCCCAGCGCGGTGCAGATGCTCGATGCCGTCAAGCGCATGGCCTTCGTGGCCGACGTGCGTACCGGCGACTACTTGCTCTGGCAAGACACCGCGTCGAGCCTGCAGCGCCTGGCGCTGGGGCTGGGCATCAGCGCCCTGCTGGGGTTGTGCCTGGGCATGGCAGCGGGCGTGCTGCCGCTGTTCGGCGCACCGCTGTCGCCGTTGCTTACCGTGCTGTCGATGGTGCCGCCGCTGGCGATCCTGCCGATCCTGTTCATCGTCTTCGGCCTGGGCGAGCTGTCCAAGGTGATGCTGATCGTGATCGGCATCACCCCCATGCTGGCGCGTGACCTGGAACAGCGCGCCCGAGAGATACCCCCGGAACTGCTGATCAAGGCGCAGACCCTCGGCGCCTCGACCTGGACGCTGATCCTGCGCGTGGTGCTGCCACAACTGCTGCCACGCCTGCTCATCGCCCTGCGCCTGGTGCTGGGTTCGGCCTGGCTGTTCCTGATCGCCGCCGAGGCCATCGCCTCCACCGACGGCCTGGGCTACCGGATCTTCCTGGTGCGCCGCTACCTGGCGATGGACGTCATCCTGCCCTACGTGGCCTGGATCACCCTGCTCGCCTGGCTGATGGACCTGGGCCTGCGCAGCCTGGCGCGCAAAGCCTTCCCCTGGTACGAAGGAGCCCGCCCATGAGCTTCATCCAAGTGCGCAACGTGTGGCAGCAGTACGGCGACCAGGTGGTGCTCGAAGGCCTCGACCTGGACGTGGCCGAGGGCGAGTTCTGCGCCCTGGTCGGCGCCTCCGGCTGCGGCAAGTCGACCTTCCTGCGCATGCTGCTGGGCCAGGAATCGCCCAGCCGCGGGCACATCACTCTGGGCGGCGAGGCCCTGGCCCGCGAGCCGGACCCGAGCCGTGGCGTGGTGTTCCAGCGCTACTCGGTGTTCCCGCACCTGTCGGTGCTGGACAACGTCGCCCTGGGCCTGGAACTGCCCCGCGCACGCCTGCTCGGTCGCCTGTTCGGCCAGGCCAGGCGCCAGGCCCGCGAGCAGGCCGCCGAGCTGCTGCGCAAGGTCGGCCTGGGGCATGCCCTGGACAAGTACCCGACGCAGCTCTCCGGCGGCATGCAACAGCGCCTGGCCATCGCCCAGGCACTGATCATGAAGCCCCGCGTGCTGCTGCTCGACGAGCCGTTCGGCGCCCTCGACCCGGGCATCCGCAAGGACATGCACGCGCTGCTGCTGGAGCTGTGGCAGGAAACCCGGCTGACCGTGTTCATGGTCACCCACGACCTGTCCGAAGGCTTCAACCTCGGCACCCGCCTGCTGGTCTTCGACAAGGTGCGCGTCGACCCTCACGAACCGGGGGCCTACGGCGCGCGCATCACCTACGACATTCCGCTCAACACTGACCGCCGCGCCGCGCGCGCGGCGCTGGACGCGCTGCAAGGCGCCTGACAGGAGACCTGCCATGACCGACTCCACCACCCTGTTCCCGGTATTCGCCGAGGAACTGCTGCCCGGCGGCGGGCACCGCTCGTTCGTCCTCAAGCGCGGCGAGCTGCTGCGCCTGACCGACCTCAACGGCCACGCCAACGTCAGCCTGACCCTGCTCAATGCCCATGAAAAGAGCGAGCGCCTGAACCTGCCGGACAGCCTCAAGTGCCAGCACACCGCGCGCCTGAGCCGTGGCCACTGCCTGTACTCGGACATGGGCCGGGTGCTGGCGGCGATCAGCGAAGACACCTGCGGCTGGAACGACAGCATCGGCGGCGTGCTCAACGCCGAGGAAGTCGCGCAGAAATACGGCCAGGGCCGCTACCAGGAACTGCGCAATGGCTTCTTCCGCAACGGCGTCGACAACCTGCTGGTGGAACTGGGCAAATGGGACCTGGGCCTGAGCGAGCTGCTGATGACCCTCAACCTGTTCAGCCGCGTCAGCGTCAGTGCAACCGGCGAACTGAGCTTCGTGCCCGGCAACTCCAAGGCCGGCGACTACATCGAACTGTACGCGCCGATGGACACCCTGGTGGTGCTCACCGCCCTGCAGCACCCCATGGACCCCAATCCCGAATACGCCCCGCAGCCGGTGCAACTGACCTGGATGAAGGCCGACGCCAGCGTCGCCGAACACTGCCGCACCTCGCGCCCGGAGAACGAGCGCGGCTTCATCAACACCGAACGCCTGTACGCCTGAGGAGCCCGCCATGTCCCTGCACGAACACACCTGCTGCAACCCGCTGATCCCGGCCGGCGAGCCGTTCCTGGCCGAGGTCAAGGCCGGCCAGACCGTGCGCATTCTCGACCTGGAAGGCAACCAGGCGGTGGACACGCTGTTCTTCAGCCTGGCCAACCCGCGCGAGCGCTACGACGTGCAGCGCACCCTGCGCAACCAGAAGCGCGTCTACCTGAGCACCGGCAGCGTGCTGTATTCCAACCTCGGCCGGCCGATGCTGACCATCGTCGAAGACACCTGTGGCCGCCACGACACCCTCGGCGGTGCCTGCGCCCAGGAGAGCAACACCGTGCGCTACGCCCTGGACAAGCGCTACATGCACAGCTGCCGCGACAACTACCTGCGCGCCTGCGCCCACGATGGCCGGCTGAGCAAGCGTGACATCGGCCCGAACATCAACTTCTTCATGAACGTACCGGTCACCGCCGAGGGCGGCCTGACCTTCGAAGACGGCATTTCCGCGCCGGGCAAGTACGTCGAGCTGCGCGCCGAGATGGACGTGATCGTGCTGATTTCCAACTGCCCGCAGTTGAACAACCCGTGCAACGGCTACAACCCGACCCCGGCGCAACTGCTGATCCGCGACTGAACCCCGGCCCACGCCAGCCACCCGCAACGGACGACCGTTGCGTGCCAAGACCCATAGCGGGACGGCCCGCTGCCTGCATGAACCGGCCCGAACCGGTTTCCGGGGTAACTGCCATGTTCGACACTCTGCTGATCGCCAACCGCGGCGCCATCGCCTGCCGCATCCTGCGCACCCTCAAGGCCCTCGATGTAAAGGGCGTGGCGGTGTATTCCGAAGCCGACGCCGCCAGCCTGCACCTGCTGCAGGCCGACCAGGCCCACAGCCTGGGTGAAGGCGGTGCAGCGCAGACCTACCTGGACGTGCCGCGCATCCTCGCCATCGCCCGCGCCAGCGGCGCCCAGGCCATCCATCCCGGCTACGGTTTCCTCTCGGAGAACGCCGCCTTCGCCCAGGCCTGTGAAGACGCCGGCATCGCCTTCGTCGGCCCGACCCCGGAACAGCTGCGCGTGTTCGGCCTCAAGCACACCGCCCGCGCCCTGGCCAAGGCCCATGGCGTGCCGATGCTGGAGGGCACCGAGCTGCTCGACAGCCTGGACGCGGCGCTGGCCGCCGCCGAGGCCATCGGCTACCCGGTAATGCTCAAGAGCACCGCCGGCGGTGGCGGCATCGGCATGCGCGTGTGCCGCACGGCGGCCGAGCTGGGCGAGTCGTTCGAAGCGGTCAAGCGTCTGGGGCAGAACAACTTCAGCGATGCCGGGGTGTTCCTGGAGAAATACATCCAGCGCGCCCGGCACCTGGAAGTGCAGGTGTTCGGCGACGGCCAGGGCGAGGTACTGGCCCTGGGCGTGCGTGACTGTTCGGTGCAGCGGCGCAACCAGAAGGTGCTGGAGGAGACCCCGGCGCCGAACCTGCCCGCTGGCATGAGCGAGGCCCTGTGCGAGGCGGCGGTGCGCCTGGCACGGGCGGTGAACTACCGCAGCGCCGGCACGGTGGAATTCGTCTTCGACAGCGACACCCGGCAGTTCTACTTCCTCGAAGTGAACACCCGCCTGCAGGTCGAGCACGGCGTGACCGAACAGGTGTGGGGCGTCGACCTGGTGGCCTGGATGGTGCAACTGGCAGCCGGCGACCTGCCGCCGCTGGCCGAGCTGCAGGCCGGCCTGCGCCCGCAGGGCCATGCCATCCAGGCGCGGCTGTATGCCGAAGACCCGGGCCGCGACTTCCAGCCCAGCCCCGGCCTGCTCACCGCCGTGAGCTTCCCGCCTGCCGATGGCCAGGCGCTGCGTATCGACACCTGGGTCGAGGCCGGCTGCGAGATCCCACCGTTCTTCGACCCGATGATCGCCAAGGTCATCACCTGGGCAGCGAGCCGCGAACAGGCCAGCCAGGCGCTGGAGCAGGCCCTGGCCGACACGCGCCTGTATGGCGTGGAAACCAACCGCGACTACCTGCGGCAGATCATCCAGGACACCCCCTTCGCCAGC
Organism: uncultured Pseudomonas sp.; assembly: GCF_913777995.1. Lineage (GTDB taxonomy): Bacteria > Pseudomonadota > Gammaproteobacteria > Pseudomonadales > Pseudomonadaceae > Aquipseudomonas. Next base: position 91,232 of record NZ_CAJYVE010000024.1, read on the forward strand.
GGCCAACCCTGGACCCGCTGCCTAGAAGGCCTGCAGTACCAGGCCGAAACCTTCGAAGTGCTCAGCGGCGGCACCCAGACCACCGTGCAGGACTACCCCGGCCGCCTCGGCTACTGGGCCGTGGGCGTGCCACCGTCCGGGCCGATGGACAGCCTGGCGCTGCGCCAGGGCAACCGCCTGCTGGGCAACCCGGAAGGCTGCGCGGGCCTGGAAATCACCATGAGCGGCCCGCTGCTGCGCTTCAACAGCGAGGCCGTGGTGGCGGTCACGGGGGCGCAAATCCCGCTGACCCTCGACGGCGCCGCACAGCCGATGAACACCGCGCTGTACATTCCGGCTGGCGCCACCCTGGCACTGGGCACCATTGCCGGAGCCGGGGCACGCAGCTACCTGTGCCTGCGTGGCGGCCTGGACGTGCCTGAATACCTGGGCAGCCGCAGCACCTTCACCCTCGGCCAGTTCGGCGGACACGGCGGCCGCGCCCTGCGCGCCGGCGACGTGCTGCACCTCAACCCGCTGAGCGAGCGCAGCGCCGGGCAGCGCATCGCCGACACCGACCTGCCGCAGCTGGGCGCGGTGCGCCACCTGCGGGTGATCTACGGCCCGCATGGCGCGCCGGAGTACTTCACCGCCGCGTACATGGACACCTTCCTGGCCACCGACTGGGAAGTGCATTTCAACTCCAGCCGCACCGGCGTGCGCCTGATCGGCCCGAAACCCGAGTGGGTGCGCGCCGACGGCGGCGAAGCCGGCCTGCACCCGTCGAACATCCACGACAACCCCTACGCCATCGGCGCGGTGGACTTCACCGGCGACATGCCGGTGATTCTCGGCCCCGACGGCCCGAGCCTGGGCGGCTTCGTGTGCCCGGTCACCATCATCGAAGCCGACCTGTGGCAGCTCGGCCAGCTCAAGGCCGGCGACAAGGTGCGCTTCCACCCGGTAGACATCGCCAGCGCCCGCGCGCTGATCGGCAGCACCCCACAGGCCAGCGACCAGGCCCCGCGCCCGGTCAGTGAACTGCCCAGCCCCATCGTGCTGGACATCGGCCACGCCGACACGCGGCTGGTAGCGCGGCTGTCGGGCGACACCCATCTGCTGCTGGAAATCGGCGCCGCCGAGCTGGACCTGGTGCTGCGCTTCCGTGGCCATGCGCTGATGCAGGCCCTGGAAGGCCTGGCGCTGGACGGGGTGATCGACCTGACCCCGGGCATCCGCTCGCTGCAGGTGCACTACCAGCCCGAGCGCCTGCCGCTGGCACGCCTGCTGGAAGTCGTCGCCGGCGAATGGGACGCGGTGTGCGCCGCCGGCGACCTGCAGGTGCCGTCGCGCATCGTGCACCTGCCGCTGTCGTGGGACGACCCGGCCTGCCAGCTGGCCATCGAGAAATACATGACCACGGTGCGCAAGGACGCACCCTGGTGCCCGAGCAACCTGGAGTTCATCCGCCGCATCAACGACCTGCCCAACCTCGATGAAGTGCAGCGCACGGTGTTCGACGCCAGCTACCTGGTGATGGGCCTGGGCGACGTGTACCTCGGCGCGCCGGTGGCTACGCCCCTGGACCCGCGCCACCGCCTGGTGACCACCAAGTACAACCCGGCGCGCACCTGGACCGCCGAGAATTCGGTGGGTATCGGCGGTGCCTATATGTGCGTGTACGGCATGGAAGGCCCCGGCGGCTACCAGTTTGTCGGCCGGACCCTGCAGATGTGGAACCGCTACCGCGAAGTCGCGGCCTTCGAGGGCAAACCCTGGCTGCTGCGCTTCTTCGACCAGATCCGCTTTTTCCCGGTCAGCGCTGAAGAACTGCTGCGCATCCGCCGTGATTTCCCGCTGGGCCGCTACCCGCTGCACATCGAGCAGAGTCACCTGAACCTGGCCGACTACCAGGCCTTCCTGGCCCGCGAAGCCGCTGGTATCGACGCCTTTCGCACCCAGCAGCAGGCGGCCTTCAACGCCGAACGCGAACGCTGGATCGCCAACGGCCAGGCCGACTTCGTCAGCGAGGAGAGCAGCGCGCCGGTCACCGAAGAGGCGCCACTGGCCGAGGGTCATCAGGGGGTCGACAGCCACATCGCCGGCAACCTCTGGCAGGTTCAGGTGCAGCCCGGCGAGCGGGTCGAAGCCGGTGCGGTGCTGGTGATCCTGGAGTCGATGAAGATGGAAATCCCGCTGCTGGCTCCGGTGGCTGGAACCGTACGGGAAGTACGCGTGCAGCCGGGTTCGGCGGTACGTGCCGGACAGCGCGTGGTGGTGCTGGAAGCCGATTGAGGCTAAGCGGCGATACTGTTCGATTAAGCGCTGTGCGGCTTGGTGGGAGCGAGCTTGCTCGCGAAAAACTGGCAAAGTCGCTGAATCAGCTGTGAAGTTGACGCCGCCTTCGCGAGCAAGCTCGCTCCCACGGTCTAAATGATCAGTATTAGGCTAAGGGGCGATACGGGTCAGTCAGGCCGGGGTAGGAGCGGCTTCAGCCGCGAAGCGACCGCCTGTTCACAGCAGATGCAGTGAATTTCCTGGCGCTTTCGCGGCTAAAGCCGCTCCTACCGAGCCACCTGACGCCTGACGCCTGACCGAACGGTATTGGCCAAGGGGCTATACATAAGTAGCCCCGTTGCCCTGCGTGAAGGCGGCATAGTGGCCCGCCCGCCTGTGCGAGCCACTGCCATGATCGAGCCCACCACCGCCCTGCCCCCTGACACGCCCGGCGTGGTCCTGCTGCCGGGCCAGGACCGCGAACGCAGCGACGGGCTGCCGAGCGCCGACGCGTTCGCCCTGTCGCCTTTCCAGTACGTCACCACAGACGCTCGCTTACCGGACCTGCAGCCCGCGCCCCTGGCCGCCCCGCAGATGCCCAGGCGCCTGCGTCGGCTGCGCCAGAGCCTGGCCGGCCGGCTGCTGCATGGCACACCGTTGCTGTTGAACGCCTTGCAACTGGAGATGGACCTGCCCGAACCCTGGCCCACGGTGGCCCGACGCAAGCTCGGTGAGTACTTGCGCGAACTCACCGGCCAGGTGCTGGACCCCACCCTCCTGCGCATGGTGATCAAGGCGCCGCATCCCTGGGTCGATGATCAGGACATCGAACGTGACGACTACGCACTGTCGCTGCTGGAGCTCACCCTCGCCAGCGCCGACCCACGGCAACGGTTGGCCCTGCTCAAGGCGACCCAGACCCATGACGTCGCCATCGACGGCCTGCCGACGCTGACGGCTGGCCGCGCGCTGCGGCAAATCATCAAGCTCGACTGGCAGGGTGAACAACAACGCCGGCTCGAAGCCTTCTGGAAGGCGCATACCGCTACCTGGCGCGAACTGGCGCGCCTGGCGCTGCTCGATGAGCTGGAGCGACACCGGCGTCGGCGCCGGATCAGCCACGACGGCCATCGGCTGACCCTGGATGCCATGGGCTATCGGCAATTACCCGAAGATCTCACCGCCTTCCAGCGCCGCGGGCAGCCTGAACGCTCCCAGTTGTGGCTGCTGTACCTGGAAGATGAAGCGGTGCCCGGCCTGTTCCAGGTGCGCTCGCACAACACCTCGCACTGCTTCATTCACCGACCAGGCTCCGGCCTGCCGCCGATCGAATACATCAGCGATGACCCCGAGCACATGACCCGCCGCCTGATCGATGCCATGAACGCCTCGCCCCGGCACCGAGACTGGCTGGAGCAAACCCAGGCCTGGCTGAATGAACCGCTGCAGAGCCAGGCGCAGGTGGTAAGCGGCGATCTGTTCAACGCCCTGCAGCGCGCCAGCCGAAGCGCAGGCGAAGCGATCTGGTGCGCCGCCGCCCAGGCCATGACGCTGCGCCCGATACACCGTGCGCTGACCCTGGCCGGCGGCATGGACCTGTGGCAACCCTACCCGGCGCTGCTGCAGGACTTGCCCGCGCCTCAGAAGCTCGCCAGCCACTTGATGAAGACTTGGCTGCAGGAGCAGTACGGGCTGGATCTGGACCCCAGGCAGGTGTTCGTGGCCTGGCGCCACGGCAGCCAGGCCACGCCCTTGGGCCATGTACGCCAGGCCGGCAGCGCCATCCGAGTGCCGAGGGCTGAACCGCTCGACCTGCCGCAGGCGTTGATCGAGCGCTTTCAGGCCGTGGAGCCTGGCGGCTACATCGATACGGGCGGGCACTGGGCGGTGTGGCATGACCCGAGCAGCAAGGGACAATGGCAGGCCACGAAGGTACTGCCCATCGAGGCGCGGGCGTTGGAGCGGCATATCGCCAGCATCGACTTCCTGGCCCTGATGACGCAACGCATCGAAGCGTTCTGGGAACACCACCAGCAGGATCTGGAGCGCACCTTGCGCACGGCGCTGGTTCATCAGGCGATCATCTGCCTCAAGCTGGGCCAGTTGAGCAGGCCGGCGTTCGACAGAATCGCCCTGGCGCTCGAGGATCCGCAGGCGCGCTGGGCGGTGCTGGGCGTCCAGGTACAGAGTTCATTGTTCGAGGGCCTGGAGCGCCAGCCCTGTGCCAGCCTGTTGCTGCTGGTGGCGGCAGACGGCCACCCGCTTGTGCTCTACCAGGCAGGCCTGGCCAAGGCGTTCATCGAGTTCAGCGACGAGCCGGCACTGCATCGCTACCTGCGCCAGGCCATGGCCAACGAACAGTGGCGACAGGCGGTGCTGCAATATGTGCCGGGCCGTCACCGACAACGCCTGGGCTACCTGCTGCGCTTCTGGGGTGGCGTGCAGGAGCAGGTGCCGCCAGCCTCGCTGCTGCGCCCCTGGAGTGACCACGTCTACCACCCCGACCATCACCAGCCCCTCGAACACGGGCTGTTCCAGCAGGTCCTGCCGGCCGGCCCGCCCTTTGCCTTCATCTGCGAGACGCTCAAGGCCAATGCCCTTGAAGGAGCCCGGCAGGTGATCGTCACGCCCGCCGAGCAAAGCCTGCGTCAATGGAAGGCATTCTTTCGTCACCTGCAATGGCTGGTCGCGCCCATGTCGCTGGTGCTGGGCCCGGCGGCCCTCGCCTCACTGGCCCTGGAGGTGGGCATGACCGCCCTGGATGTCGCCACCGCCCAACTGCCCGGCCACCGCTATCGGGAAAAGCAACAGGCGCTGCTCGCGCTGCTGAGCCTGGGGCTGTGGCGGATCGGCCCGGCCACCCCGCGCCTGCTCGGTGCGTTGCACAAGATCACCACTGCTGCCCGGCAGCTGCCCGCTGCCAGCGCCGGACGGGGCACCGGGGCCTTGCTCAGCCACATCAGAAGGCCGCGCCCGACCCACCTGGCGCCGTTCTTCCATACCGACAGGCTGCTCAAGCGCTGGACCATCGCCGCCCACCCGCAATTCGGCGGTGTCGCGGTGCACGCCTGGAAACTGGGGCGCAAGTTCCTGCTCTGGACCTCGGAGCGCGGGCAGGCCAGGACTCTGGTGGTCAGCACCCATGGCTACTACCTGCCGTGGACCAGGACCGTCGCCATTCCCAACGGCACCGAGATCCGCACCTTCGCACCGCATCAGCATGTTCTGCTCGATCCAGGCCTGCATCAGGTGGTCCGCCAGCGCAGCAGCGCTTTTGCATTGTCCACGACAGCCGGCAACACCCCACTGGCGACGCTGCCGCCCTTGGTCATGACCGACAGGCTGATGGCCGGCACCTCGAAGCTCGGGCGCTTGAAGAACTACACCCTGAGCAAATACCAGGGCTCGGGCAGCGAGACCTATGTCGATGTCAGTCACAGCGTACGCAACAGCCATGCCGGGACTTTTCCCGGCCAGCCCGCGGCCACGCCCATGGATGTGCTGACCGTGCGCAACCGCTTCGGCACCCGGCCACCGAACCTGGAGGAACTCTTCGACACGCTGGCCGACCAGGGCATTCACTACGACCGGATTCTTCTGGTGCACTGCCGCTGCGCGGCCATCGATGCGCTGTTGAAGCGGGCGCCGGTGTATTCCGTGCCGATTCAGCCGACAGACATGCCAATCACGCCGTAAAGTGAACCCGGCGCGATAGTGGCCCCATGGACTTTTCGTCTACTATGCCGCTCCTTGGAGCCGTTCAGTCTGGAAGACGCATGCCTTTTGCTTCTGCTGTCACCTCGCAACGTCGCGTGCTACTGGCGGTGGTCATACTGCTGGCAGCAGGCTTTCTGGCGACCTCGCTGCTGAGCTACCACGCCTCGCGCGAGTCGATCCGCAACGGCATCATCGACACCGAGCTGCCGCTGACCTCCGACACGGTGTATTCCGAGATCCAGAAAGACCTGATCCGCCCGGTGCTGATCGCCTCGATGATGTCCCGCGACACCTTCATGCGTGACTGGGTCGTGGACGGCGAGCGCGATACCGGGCGCATGATTCGTTACCTGCGCGAAGTCATGGATCACTACGGCGCCTTCACCTCGTTCTTCATCTCCGACGCCACCCAGACCTACTACCAGGCCAAGGGCGTGCTGAAGAAGATCAATCCTCAGGAACCCCGCGACGCCTGGTATTACCGGGTGCGCGACATGCAGGAACCCTACGAGATCAGCTTCGACCCGGACATGGCCAATCAGGACAAGCCGACCTTCTTCATCAACTACAAGGTGTTCGACTACCAGAACCGCTTCATCGGTGCCGCCGGTGTGGGCCTGACGGTGGATGCAGCGGTCAAGCTGATCGACCACTACCAGAAGCGCTACGATCGCAGCGTGTACTTCGTCGACACCAAGGGGCTGGTGGTGCTCACCGGCACCCGCACTGAAACCGAAGGCCCCAGGGTCGGCCAGACGCTGCTGGACTTGCCGGTACTCAACGATCACCAGCAGGTCCTGACCGAAGCGAAACAGGGCACTTTCGAATACAACGTCCAAGGCACCGGACATTTCGTCAACGTGCGCTTCATTCCGGAACTGAACTGGTTCCTGTTCGTCGACAAGCGCGAAACCATGGCCCTGAGCGGCATCCGCCACTCGCTGTACCTGAACCTGTTCATCTGCCTGGTGGTGACCGCCCTGGTCGTGGTGCTTCTGAATCGCACCCTGCGCCGCTACCAGAAGCGCCTGGAGGCCCAGGCCACCCTCGACAGCCTGACCGGCCTGCCCAACCGCCGCGGCTTCAACCTGCTGGCCGGCCATGCTTTGAGCGGCAACGGCCCGGTGACCGCCCTGCTGCTGGACCTGGACCATTTCAAGCGCCTCAACGACACCCACGGTCACCTGGCCGGCGATGCGGTGCTGGCCGGTTTCGCCCAGGATCTCAAGAGCTGCCTGCGACAATCCGACGTGATCTGCCGCTGGGGCGGCGAGGAGTTCATCGTGCTGCTCAAGGACAGCGACCTGGCCGGCGCGCAGCGGGTCGCCGAGCAGATTCGCCAGCTGGCCGAGCGCCACGAATATTCGTTCGCCGGCCTCATCCAGCAGGTCACGGTCAGCGTCGGCCTGACCCAGCGCTACCCGCAGGACAGCCTGCAGGACCTGATCGCCCGCGCCGACCGGGCGCTGTACCGCGCCAAGCTCAATGGGCGTAACCAGGTGTGCATCGAAAGGCCCGAACCGGCATGACCGACCTCGACCCGAACCTGTGCCCCGTGTGTGGGCAAAGCAACCGTTGCAGCCTGGCCGAGCCGCGTACTGCAACCCGCCCCTGCTGGTGCTTCGAGGTGACCATCGACCCGGCGCGCCTGGCCATGCTGCCAGACGAGCTGCGCAATCAGGCCTGCCTGTGTCCGCGCTGCGCCGGCCTGGCGAATGCCGCTGACGCCGGCGACGACTGAACCATGCGCCTGGACCGTTTTCTCGGCAACCTGCCGCGCTTCAACCGCCAGCAGGTGCGCCTGCTGCTGGTCGCCGGACGGGTGCGGGTCGATGGCCAGGTGGCCCGCGACCCGTTGCACGAAGTGCGCGAGTTCAGCCGCGTGGAACTGGACGACGAACTGCTGCAGGCAGGACGGCCGGCGCGTTACTACATGCTGCACAAGCCCAAGGGCTGCGTCAGTGCCACGGTCGACCCGCAACACCCCACGGTACTGGACCTGCTGGACGTGCCGCAGCGTGATGAACTGCACATCGCCGGGCGCCTGGACTTCAACACCACCGGGCTGATGCTGCTGACCAACGACGGCCAATGGTCGCGCCGCTTGACCCAGCCGCAGACCAAACTGCCCAAGGTGTATTACGTGGAAACCGAACGCCTGATCGACGAAGGTTACGTGGCGCGCTTCGCCGAGGGCTTCTACTTCGCCTTCGAAGGCATCACCACGCAACCCGCGCAGCTCGTTCTGCTGGGTCCGCGCCAGGCGCGGCTGAGCATCGTCGAAGGCCGCTACCACCAGGTCAAGCGCATGTTCGGCCACTTCGACAACAAGGTGCTGGTGCTGCACCGCGAAAGCATGGGGCCGTTAAGCCTGGATAACAGCCTGGCCCCAGGCCAGTTCCGTGCCCTGACAGCCCAGGAAATCCGCGCCATCTGACCGTCAGTCGGACGCCTTGCCCCTGAATGTGACTTCATACGAACGGCACTTGCGGGTTCCGGGATCGGCTGCTTGAATCCAAACGTCGGTCCACATGTGACCGGCGAGTCATACCCGCATTCTAAGAAACCTTTTTGCCGTACCGGGCCCCTCGGGCCCACGACAAATCGCCCGCCTAAAAACAATACCTGTCGGACAGATGGTTCGGATCGACATGGGCTTTTGACCGAGGCATATGCCTACCTGTCACGAAACCCGTGCAAATTGATTTGCGCGCACCCTTGTCTACGCCAGGAGAAGACATATGAGGCCAGAAACAGCTGTGCTCGATATACAGGGACAGTTCAGGGTTTACACGGAGTGTTATCGCGCAGATGCCGCAGAGAAGACCATCGTCATGGTCAACGGCTCACTGGCCACTACGGCATCTTTCGCGCAGACCGTTCGCAACCTTTACCCGCAGTTCAACGTGGTGCTCTACGACCAGCCCTATGCGGGCAAGTCCAAGCCGCACAACCGCCACGAGACACCGCTGACGCGCGAGATGGAAGGCCAGATCCTGCTGGAGCTGATCGACCACTTCAATGCCGAGTACGTGATGTCGTTCTCGTGGGGCGGCGCACCGACCCTGGTGGCCCTCGCACAGCGGCCCAAACGCATCGAGAAGGCGGTGATCAGCTCGTTCTCTCCGGTCATCAACGAAGCGATGCTCGATTACCTGCTGCGCGGTGTGAAACACCTTGGCGAGCACAATCGCTACGAGATCGGCCAGTTGATCAACAGCACCATCGGCAAATACCTGCCGTCGCTGTTCAAGCGCTTCAACTACCGGCACGTCAGCAGCCTTGACCTGCACGAGTACGACCAGATGCACTATCACGTCAGCCAGGTGCTGGAAATCGATCCGCAGAACTACCTGACTGCGGCCAGGAACATCAACGTACCCGTACTGTTCATGAACGGCTCGCTCGACGAGTACACCAGCGCTGCCGACGCACCGCGCTTCGCCGAACACGTGCAGCACAGTCATTTCATCACCATCCAGGGCGCCGGCCACTTTCTGGACATGGAAAACAAGGCCGCCTGTCGCGACTCGAAAAATGCCGTGCAGGCGTTCCTCACCCCGCAGCCTTCGGCCAGCCGCGCAGCGCGTTACGCTTACGAACCCATCCAGGGCAACCATGCATTCGCCTTTTGAATCGTCACTACCCGCAACCCGGTTGCAAGCGCATTCGCCGATGTCCATCCCCTCCACCGGCCAATGCGGCTTGCAGCCAGGATTGAAATCAGTGCTTCAATTCACCCGCCCGATCTGATACAAAGTCAGCCGCTTAGCGCGGGTGTCGTATAATGGCATTACACCAGCTTCCCAAGCTGATTACGCGGGTTCGATTCCCGCCACCCGCTCCAGCCTCCTGCCGATCCTTACCTCTTCCCCGATAGTCCCGAAGCCATGCAGTAACGGCTTTGGCTATTCGCCCCGGCCGCAGCGAAGCGCAATGCAGGGCGAAACGAACAGCTCGCCGCGCCACGCGCCCTTCAGGGTCCTGCAGCCGACCACCGCCCACATCACCACCAGCATGGCCACCAGCCCCGTGCCCAGGTCCTGGAAGAATGCCGAGTGCAACTCGTACCCCAGTTTCAACGTGGTGAGCGCATAGACGCCCAGCGGAAAGGTGTAGCCCCACCAGCCCAGGTTGAACGCAATGCCCTCGCGCAGGTAGCGCGCGGTGATCAACATGGCCAGGATCATCCACCAGGCGCCCAGGCCCCAGAACAGCACGCCGGCGATCAGGCCCAGGCCGGCGGCGACGGTGGCCACGGCGGGCAAGCCCTGGGCGGCGAACACGCTCGGTGCGTGGCTGCCCAGCAACAGCATGCCCAACGCCGCCGTACCCACCGGGCCCAGGGCCAGCCAGCTCGACGCGGCCATGCTCTGGTGGGGCAGTTTGTGCAGGGCCAGGCGCAGCAGCAAAATCACCAGCACGCTCAGCGCCACCGGCACCGAATAGGCCCATAGCACGTAGCTGGTGATGACTGCCTGCAACTGCACGGCCGGGTTGTCCAGATGCGGCACCAGCAGCGCACCGCTGGCAGCCGCCACTTCGGCGGCCACCACCGGCAGCAGCCACACGGCGGTCATCTGTTCGATGCTGTGCTGCTGGCGGGTGAACATCATGTACGGCACCAGCACACCACAGGCCAGGGCCATGACCACATCGACCCACCACAGCCCATACGCCAGCGAGACCATCTCGGCCCCCCAGCGCGGCACGCCGTACTGCAGACAGCCGTTGACCAGTGTCGCCAGGCCCATGGGAATGGTGCCGAGGAACATCGACACGGTCGGGTGCGCGAAAATGCGCCGCGCCTCGTTGCCATACAGCCACCAGCGGCTGGCGTACACCAGACTGAACAGCACGAACAGCGCGGCATTGAACAACCACAGGCACTCGCCGAGCTGGCGCAGCAACGGTGTGCTCACCGGTACCTGCCCCAGTGCAAGCGACAGGATGCCGGTGCCCATGGTCACCGCGAACCAGTTGGGAGTGAATTGCCGCACCACTTCGCGCGGGTGCGGCAAGGCCTGAAATGGCCGTGGCAGGCCGAAGGGCAATGGGGTCTGGAACGGCGTCATGGACGAATCCTCGCAGGAACGAGGCTTCAGGCTAAGATTGATCGATCAACCTTAAAAACGAATAATTTCTCTATCTTCTAGCGAATTAACGGGTAAGCACTGTGCGCCTCAATCTTCGTCAGTTGCAGATTTTCTGCGCCATCCATGACACCGGCAGCACCACGGCGGCTGCCGCCCTCGTGGCGCTTTCGCAATCGGCCACCAGTGCCGCCCTCAACGAGCTGGAACAAAGCCTGGAAACCCGGCTGTTCGACCGGGTCGGCAAGCGCCTGGTGCTCAATGACAACGGCCGCGCCCTGCTGCCCCAGGCGCGGCAGATGCTCGACATGGCGCGGCACATCGAAAGCGACTTGCGGCCTGCGGCTGCAAGCCCCCGACGCTATCTGCGCATCGGCGCCAGCAGCACCATCGGCAATTACGTGCTGCCGCGCCTGGTGCGCCGCCTGCGCGATGCCATGCCGAACCTGCGCCTGGAGGTGCGTATAGGCAACAGCCGGGAAATCGCCAGCCTGGTCGCCGGTTTCCAGCTCGACGCCGGGCTGATCGAAGCGCCGTGCCACGAAGCGCAACTGAACGCCGAACCCTGGCTGGTGGACGAACTGCTGCTGGTGGCGGGTGCCGACCACCCCCTGGCGCAGCAGGCCGAGGTTGGCCTCGGCGCCTTGAGCCGCACCGAGTGGCTGCTGCGCGAACCCGGTTCGGGCACCCGCGAAGAGGTCGAACACCTGCTGCTGCGGCACCTGCACGACCTGGGCGAGATGCACGAAGTCGGCAGTTCGGAAGCGATCAAGAACACCCTGGTGCAGGGCATCGGCGTCAGTTGCCTGTCACGCTGGGTGGTGGGCGACATGCTCGATGACGGGCGCCTTCGCGTACTGTCTACCGAACTGCCACCGCTGACCCGGCGCTTCTTCATGCTGCGCCACCAGGACAAGTTCGTGTCGGCGGCGCTGGAGAGCTTCTGGCGGTTGTGCCAGGGCTTTGCCCACTGACCGCGGCGGCAGGGCCACCTGCCGCGTCGCCCTTCGACAACCTGAAGTCAGTGATGCGGCAATGCCGTGGCCGAGCCCGCCGCGCGTGCCGAATCGCTGGCCGGGCGTGACAGCATGGCGGCGATGCCCGCTATCAGGGCCAGGCCCCCGATGAAGCAGGCCACCGGCAACCAGCCGCCGTCCTGGCGCAGCAGCGCGTAGCACAGGCTGGGGGAGAAGCCGGAGACGATGAAGCTCAGTTGCGTAGCCAGGCCAACCCCGGTATAGCGCACGCGGATGCTGAACATCTCGGCATAGAACGATGGCCACAAGGCATTCGGTGCGCTGTACAGAATGCCCTTGAGCAACACGGTGGCGAGAACGATCAACGCAATGTGCCCGGTGGTGATCGACCACAGGAACAGGAACACCCCGGCGCAGCAAGCCAGCGAACCGATGACGAAGATGCGCTTCTTGCCGATACGGTCGGCAAGCAGGCCGAACAGCGGCTGACAGATCAGGGCCGCCACCTGGCTCGCGGCGATCGCCGAGAGCATCGAGGCGCGGTCTACGCCATTGTTGTTGGAGGCCCAGGACAAGCCGAAGATCATCACCAGCGACGACACGGCGCAGATCAGCGCACAACAGAACACCGTGATGAACGCCCGTGATTCCTTGCTGAACATTTCCACCACGGGCGCATGCTGCGGCTCGCTCTTCTGAGCCGCGAATTCCGGGCTTTCATCCACACCCCGGCGGATGATCCAGGTGCCCGCGACCATCAGCGCACTGAGCAGGAAGGGGATCCTCCAGCCCCAGGCCAACAGTTGCTCTTCCGACAGCAGCGACAGCGGGATGAACACCGATGTGGCGAGGATCGAGCCCATCGAAGCACCGTTGATCAGCCAACTGGTGTAGAAGGCTTTTTTCTGGCCCGGTGCGTGCTCCATGGTCAGCAGGCTGGCGCCGACCTGTTCCCCGCCCGCCGACAGGCCCTGCAGCAGACGGCACAGCACCAGCAGGGCCGGAGCCCATGCACCGATGCTGGCATGGGTGGGCAGCAGGCCGATCAGGGTGGTTGCCAGGCCCATCAGCAGCAGGGTCATCATCAACACCTGCTTGCGGCCGATCCGGTCTCCCAGGTGGCCGAACAGCAAGGCCCCGACCGGCCGGGCGATGTAGCCCACACCGAAAGTCGCCAGGGCCGCCAGGGTTCCGGCCATCGGGTCGGTGGACGGGAAGAACAGCTTGCTGAACACCAGCGCGGCGGCCGATCCGTAGATGAAGAAGTCGTAGTACTCCACCACGCTGCCGAGGAAACTGCCGAAGGCAGCCCGACGGGCCATGCGGGGGTCTCTGGGTTGTGTGTCGTTCATGGGTCAACCTTTTCTTGTCTTTGTGATGGTTGCGAATCAGCACGGATACTCAGCGACCGAAGGGCGCCAACTGGCTACCGCCGCACACATGGATGACCTCGGCGGTGATGAAGGCTGCGTCCGGGCTGGCCAGGAACGCCGTGGTTCCGGCGATGTCCTCGGGGGTGGTCAGGCGCTTGAGCGGGGTACTGGCGATGCTGCCTTCAGCCATCAGCTCGAAGCTCGCCGCATCCCGGCCATCGAGCGTGAAGGCCGACGGCAACAAGCCCGGCGCGATGGCATTCACCGTGACCTGCAGCGGCGCCAGTTCACGGGCCATGGACCGGGTCAGGCCGACCAGGCCGGCCTTGCAGGCCACATAGGCCGGAGGACCGCCGGCGACCCAGCAGCGCGATACCATGTTGATCACCCGCCCACCCGCACCGCTGGCCTTCCAGTAAGGCGCGACCCGCTGGCACAACAGTGCCGGGCCGCGCAGGTTGACGGCCATCATGTGATCCCAGCGAGCCGCGTCGAAGTCGAAGATCGAGCCTCGATGGTTGACCGCCGCATTGTTGACCAGCACATCGATACGCCCGAAGGCCGCACCGGCCTCCTCGACCATGGCGGCGATGCAAGCTGCGTCGCCCATATCGGCGTACAACGGCAGCGCACGCTGGCCAGGCAGGGCCGGCAACGCGCCCGCCAGTTGCCGGGCAGCAGGCAGGTCGATGTCCACCGCCACCACATGCAGGCCGTCACGCCACAGGCGCTGGCAGATCGCTCGCCCCAGCTCGCCTGCGGCCCCGGTGACCAGCGCGACACGGCGCTCAGAAGGAGAAGTGTTCATGGGCGCGAGGCCTCCCGTTGTCGATGAGGGCGTTGGTAGCAGGCAGGGCATCGAGGCCCAGGTAGCGCATGAGCAGATCGCGATTGCGCAGCAGCTTGCTGTGGTCGTCGTACTGGCAGGAAAAGTCTTCGATGCTGACCCAGTCAGCGAAGCCATTGCGCGCCAGGGTGGCCAGCATGTCGTGCAGCGGCAGCACCCCTGCATCGGGCGGGCACCATTCCCATTTCCAGCCGCAGCCAGGTGCCTGGGGGCTGTAGGCGACATTCTTCACCTGCACATGAGCCAAGTGTTCGCCCATCAGGTCGAGGGACAGTTGCACGTCTTCGCGGCCTTCGATGGCCAGGTTGCCCATGTCGTAGATGATGCCCAGGTGGCGGGCCGGATAGTGCTCGGCGATGCGCATGGCCAGAGACGGGCTGGAGCAGATGGTGCGCTGGTGGACTTCCAGCGCCAGCTGTACGCCCTGCTCGGCCGCACGCGGCACCAGGCGGTCGAGAAAACGGCGCATGCGCGCCAGTGCATCGGCATAGCGCTGTTCTTCGTAGCTGGGGGCCCACAGCCGCAGCCGGGCATGACCGGCCAGTTCGGCAAGGTCGATGAGCCGCCAGGCCTGCTCCAGATCGCCTACCGGCAGGTACGGGCTGAGACCGAAGATCTGCAGGCCCAGCGCCTGGCAGCGCCGGCTGATGCGCTCGACTGCAACGGCATCGGGCGCGATGGTGCAACGATTGTTGAGCCGAGCATCCCATGGGCGGCTGGGGTCGAGCTGAGCGGTGTCGGCGACACGCCACTCGACGCCCTGATAACCCAGGCGGGCCAGTTCATCGGCCAGGGCCTCGGGCGCGAGGCTGGGCAGCGATGCACTGGAAGCCCCGAGACGCAGTGCGGGCGGATGCATGGGGAAAGTCCTTGGTTCGTTGTTGTAGCCGGGATACTAAGTCAAACCAAGGGTTGATTAAATTGATATAAAGTCCGTCATAACTCAACCTGCAGCTCAACCAAAGTCAGGACTTCTGCGCGTGAATCTCTCTTCGATCAACCTGCGTCACTTCCGCGTGTTTCTCGCCGTGGTGAACAGCGGCAGCCTGGCTACTGCGGCCGGCCTGCTGCACATCACCCTCTCGGCCGTTTCCAAAAGCCTCAAGGAACTGGAACAGCAATTGGGTGTGCAATTGCTGGTGCGCGGGCGCAAGGGGGTGCGGCTGACGCAGGCTGGCGAGCGCTTCCACCAGCATGCCGCACAGACCCTGAGCAGCTTCAGCCAGGCCTTGGAACAACCTCTGAGCAGCCCCGAGGCCCCGCCCCTGCTACGTATCGGCGCCCTGCCCACCGCCGCCGGCTACATGTTGGCGCCGGTGGTGGCACAGATGCGCCAGCATTACCCGCACGTCAGGGTGCAGGTGCTGTCCGGCGTCTACGACTATCTGGTGGGTAAACTGCGCACCGCCGACATCGACCTGATCGTCGGCCGCCTGATCGGCCGTGACATGCTCGGCGTGGTATTCGAGGCACTCTACGAAGAGGAACTGCTGATGGTGGTGCGCACCGATCATCCGCTGGCCAGCCGTGATCGACTGCGCCTGGACGACCTGCGCCCCTACGTGCTGCTGGCCTCGCCGCAAGGCACCCTGGTGCGCATCAGCGTCGACAATTTCCTGCTTTCGGAAAACGCCGGCGAAGGCCTGCAGCTCTTCGAGTCGCTGAGCGAAACCTTCTCACGGGTGTACGTGCACGACCACGACGCGGTGTGGTTCGTACAACGCGGCGTGGTCGACCTCGATCTGCGCCAGGGCCTGGTCAAGGCCCTGCCCTTCGCCAGCCCGCTGCTGCGCGCGCCGGTGGGTTTGACCACCCCCACCGACCGGCCGCTGTCCGACGTGGCGCGGCACTTTACCGAGCTGTTGCGCAGCTGGGCACGCGAGCAGGCTGCCAGGCCTTGAGCCCGCTCAGATCCACACGTCATTCTGTGCGGTGCGCTCACCACCTTCGTGCCCGGTGTTGAGCACCCCGCGTGGCTCGATGAGCATCAGCTGTACCTCCTGTTCGGCAAAGGGCTTGTGCTCCACGCCACGGGGCACCACATAGAGTTCGCCGGGCTTGACCAGCACATGACCGTCGCGCAGGTCGATGCGCAGAGTGCCGTCCAGCACCAGGAAGGTTTCGTCGGTATCGGCATGGCTGTGCCAGATGAAGTCGCCCAGTACTCGCACGACCTTGAACTGGTAGTCGTTCATCTCGGCGACCACGCGGGGCGTCCAGAAGCCGTCGATCAGAGAGACCTTGTGCTGCAGGTTGATGGCGGACGATGGGGTTGCATTCATGACAGCGACACTCCTTTGGGATCAAGTGTCGCCAGCCTAAGGCAGCGGTGTGCCCGGCTTCTTGTACGATCCTGCACGTTCCGCCCGGCCGGCTCAGCCCTGCATCTTCAACCAGCGCGCCGGTGACAGGCCGTAGCACTGCACGAACTGGCGGGTCATGTGGCTCTGATCGAAGAAGCCTGCCGCCAGCGCGGCCTCGACCAGATTGAACCCCGTCCTGAGCAGTTGCCGGCACAGGTCCAGACGCCGCAGCGTCACGTAGCGGTAGGGGCTGGTGCCGAACAGCGCGCGGAAATCCCGCGACAGGCTCCAGCGCTCCCGACCGCTGACCTGCTCCAGGTCTTCCAGGGTGATGCTCGCGCCCAACTGCGCATGGATGTATTCCCGTGCGCGCTGCGCGGCGCGCCAGTCGAAGCTGCGCCGCCCGCGCGGCTTACCGGCCACCGCCTGCAGGGCATGGGCCAGTTCGAACAGCGCGTCCTGTTCTTCCAGCGCCTCCAGGGGACGATCCAGGGCCTGCACGAAGGCCTCGCTGGCACGGTACAGACGCGGGTCTGCGCTGAGGCCGCCTTCGATGAACGGCAGCGGCTGGCCGCCCAGCACTTGCTGGATCAGTGCCGGCTCGACGTAGATCATCCGGTAGTGAAAGCCGGCTTCGGTGCCGGCCATGCCGTCATGCAGCTCATCGGGGTGCAGCACCATGGTGCCGCCCGGCAGGCTGTGGCGCAGACTCTTGCGGTACAGGAAGCTCTGTACCCCGTTCAGGGTGCGGCCAATGGCGTAGGTGTCGTGACGGTGTGGATCATAGCCGTGGCCACCGAAGTACGCCTCGATGCGCTCGATGCGCGACGGGTGGCGGCTGTGCCGCACCCAGTCAGCGGGGCGTGCCATTGATCAACTGCGCAATGGGCTCGACCACGCCATTGGCCAGCGGCAGGTCGGGGTTGCCGTAGGCGGCGACGTTGGCGTCATGATCGCCGGGCGGCACGGCCTTGAGCACATGGTTGACGCCGGGCAGGATGCGCAGCAGCGACCCGGGCCGGGCAGCGTTCAGCGCCTTGGCGTCCTGCACCGAAACCTGCAGGTCGTTGTCGCCCTGGATGATCAGCACCGGCTTGTTGATCCGCGACACCAGCAGCGCCGGGTCCTGGGCAAAACCGCTGATCAGGAAGCCCTGCACCTCGGGGCGCAACAGCGGTTGCAGCGACGCCGGCACGTCCTTGACCGGCACCCCGCGCTGCAGCGAATCGATGATCGCCAGGGCGGCATCCAGCTGGCCACGATCCACCGGGTTGCGCTGCAACTGGCTGCGCAGCACCTGGCCCATCGGTCGCCCTGGCGTGGCGAGCAGGATCAGGCCGCACAGGTCGGGGTTGTTCTGCGCCGCCATCAGCGCCACCAGCCCACCTTCGCTGTGCCCCGCCAGCCACACGCAGCGGTAGCGGTCGCGCTGGGTCAGAAAGCTCATCCACAGGCGCACGTCGCTGGCGTAGTCCTGCATCGTGACCTGATTGAGGTTGGCGATGGCGGCGCGGCTGGCGAACAGCCCGCGCTTGTCGATGCGCAGGCTGCCGATGCCCTGCGCGGCGAGGCCCTGGGCGAGCAGGCGGTAGGCGCCTGCACGAATGCCCAGCGGGTTGTTGCCGTCATGGTCGGTAGGGCCGGAGCCAGGCACGATCAGCACCATGGGCGCCTGCGGGTCGCTCACCGCCAGCAGGCTGCCCACCAGCGGCCCTTGAGGGCCGGGTACTTCCAAGGTCTGCTCGGCGAACACCATCGGCGAAAGCAACGCCAGTTGCAGCAACAGCACCCTAGTCCACTTCATGCAGGTCTCTCGTACTCGAACCGGGCCCTGAGTATCGGCCCTGCCGCGCATGCTGCCTGCTGGCCGGGAGAATGGCAAATACCCTGACTGCCCTCTCTTCAGCGTTGCGAGGTACGCAACAGCCTGTGTGCCAGGCCGGCGACCCAGAGCACCGACACACCGTAGTTGAGCCGCTGGTAAAGGCCGAACAGCCTGCCGGCCTCCATCGCCTGGGCCATCAGCACCACGGTGGCCACCGCCAGCAGCGTGCACAGCAGGCTGAACCTGGCAAAGCCTGGTGAACCGAGCAGACGCCTGCCCAGCAGGCTCCACAGCGCGCTGGCCAGGGTCAGGGACAGGAACATCACCAGCCCGGCCAGGTTGTGCAGTTGCTGGGACAGCGACGGCTGAGCCGGGGCACAGCCTTGGTCACACGGAAAGTAGCCGGTGGCGAAACTGGCCAGGCCATGCAACGCGATCAGTCCAGCACTGACCAGGGCCAAGCGTGACGTGGCGAACGCGCGGCCCACACCCAGCGCGAAGAGCAGGAACAGCACGCCCAAAGGAAAGTTGTTCAGCCACGGCGAATAGCTCTGGGTCGGCGCGCCCTGCGCCCCCAGCTGGCTCATGGCATGGTCGAGGTGGCTGTAGCCGGGGTAGCCCATGGCAGTGAGCAGCACCCCGAAAAACAGCCAGGCGGGAATCACCCGTCCCATGTTCAGCAGTGTCCGTTGCATCGTCTTGTCCTTGGTACGAATGTGCCTTGCTTTGCAATGATATGGCGTAAGTTGGCCGCTCAGTGTGTAGCGCCACGCTGTTTTTCGTAGCGCACATCGCGCGCATCGACGCGCTCGGTCTGCACCCAGCCGTGTCGCTGATAGAAACCGTTGGCGCGAATGTCCGCACCGCCATCGGTAATCAGGTAGATCGTCTCGAAATGCCCGAACAGGCTTTTTTCGGCCTGACGCAGCAGGCTCCTGCCGACCCCGCGCCCTTCGAACTCGGGCCTGACGAACAGGGCGAACAACTCGCCTTCGATGTCGTCGATCATCGAAAAGCCTGCCGCCACGTAATCGATCTCGGCCAGCCAGATGCTCGACTGACGCTGTGCAAGACCACGCAACAGATCGGCGGTGATGCCCTGTTCGGCCAGTTGCTCGCGACTCAGGTGGTTCTGGGTCACGCTGGTGCGGATGTCGAACAGGGTTTCGACGTCGTCGGCCGTCGCCAGGCGCAGAAGGGTGGTCATTGTCTATTCCTCCCTGAATCGGGTGGGCGCTCAGCGCAGATAGGAACGCAGCAGCCTGGCGACCTGGTCGATCTCGACCTGACGCTGCTCGGCGCTCACTTCATTGCCGCCCAGATGATCGCGGATATGCCCCTCCATGACTTCCGCCATCAGGCCATTGACCGCGCCACGAATCGCGGCGATCTGCTGCAGGATCGCCAGGCAGTCCTTTTCGCCTTCCAGTGCGGTTTCCAGCGCGGTGGCCTGGCCGCGGATCTTGCGGACCCGGGTCAGCAGTTGCTTCTTGCCGGTGATGGTGTGTGCCATTGTCTTTCCTCAAAACTATACTGGGGTATAGTATATGCCTTTCTGTTTCGGAACCCCTCGCCATGTCCGCCCCCGCTCGTCACTGCCTGCACGTTCATGGTTTCCACCAGGCCAATCTGTCGGCCGAACGCAAGACCCGCCTCGCGGTATGGATCACGGCGGTGATGATGCTCGTGGAAATCGTGGGTGGTTGGCAATTCAATTCCATGGCCTTGCTCGCCGATGGCTGGCACATGAGCTCGCACACCCTGGCCCTGGGCCTGTCATTGTTCGCCTATGCCGCCGCGCGACGCTTGGCCGGCGACCCGCGCTTCACCTTCGGAACCTGGAAGCTTGAGATCCTCGGCGGCTACACCAGCGCCATCCTGCTGCTGGGTGTCGCCGGGCTGATGGCCTTCCAGTCGGTGCAGCGCCTGCTGCAACCAGGCCCCATCCATTATGACGAGGCCATCGCGATTGCCGTGGTCGGGCTGGGCGTGAACCTGCTGTGCGCCTGGCTGCTGCGTGACGAGCATCACCACCACGGTCATGGCCACGATCACCACGCCCATGACCACGATCATCACGCTAACGATCATCAACATCATGACCTGAACCTGCGCTCGGCCTACCTGCATGTCATCGCCGATGCCGCGACCTCCGTACTGGCGATCATCGCCCTGCTGGCCGGCAAGTTCTGGGCCGCCGCCTGGCTCGACCCGGTGATGGGCCTGGTCGGCGCGATACTGGTGGGGGTATGGGCCAAGGGCCTGCTGCGCGACACCGGCCGGGTCCTGCTGGATGCGGAGATGGACGCGCCGGTGGTGCAGGAAGTACGCGAGGTGATCGATCAATTGCCGGTGGCGGCGACCCTCACCGACCTGCATGTCTGGCGGGTCGGCAAGGACCGTTATGCCTGCATGCTGAGCCTGGTCAGTGACGAGACATTGAGTGCCGACACCGTACGCGAAGCGTTGGCCGTGCATGAAGAGCTGGTGCATGTCACGGTGGAAATCGAGCGGCTTGCCGACACCTGAGCCGCCCGGCAGATACCGCTCAAGCCTTGGCTGCGATGCATTCCACTTCCACCCGTGCATTGCGGACCAGGTCGGTACCGCCCAGGACGCTTCTGGCCGGGTAGCGGTCAGCCTCGAAGTACTTCACATAGACGCTGTTGAAGCGCCCGAACTCACTGATGTCGGCGAGGAACACCGTGCATTTGGTCACGTCCTGCCAGCCATAGCCGTATGCTTGCAGAATGCGCTGGATGTTATCCATCGCCTGGCGCGACTGGCCTTCCACACCGCCTGCGGCAAGCTCCCCGCTGCCAGGCACGATGCCCAACTGACCCGAAAGGTAAAGCGTGTTGCCCGCCTGCGCAGCCTCGGAAATGGGAAAGCCGTTGCTGCCGGAGTTGAAGAACCGAACCTCGGCCATGGCGCTGGTCGCGCCACTGAGGGCCAACAAGCCGGCCAGCAGGGAAATTCTGATAGTCATGCTCGCTCCTTGATTTGCATACCCCCTGGCGGGGGACCTCGGAAAGAGGTGCCCGGCAGGCTAGGTCGCGGATCAGGCGCGGTAAACCGGCAAACTGTCACCGGGCGCTGCGCTCGGCAACACCCTGTGACCGGAAGCCTCAGTAAAAGCGATAACTGGTGCTGAACATCAGCATGCGCGGGTCGCCGGGGAAGCATTGGGCGCTGCTGGCGCAACTGGCGACGTAGTCCTTGTTGGTCAGGTTGCTGCCGTTGACCGCGAAGCGCCACGGGCCGGTCTTGTAGTCGACCATCATGTCGTAGAGCGTGTAGTCGGGTGAATCGAAGCTGTTGGCCTGGTCGCCGGCCTGCTCACCGATATAACGCACGCCGGCGCCGACACCCAGACCCGGCAATACGCTGGACAGGTCGTAGCGCAGCCAGGCGTTGGCCATGTGCTCGGGCACCTGTACCGGGCGGTTGCCCTGGAAACCGTCGTTGCTCTTGGTGATCTCGGCATCGATGTAGCTGTAGGTGGCGATGAGGTCGAGCTTTTCAGTAAGTCGGCCATGCAGTTCGACCTCGGCGCCGCGATGGCGCTGCTCGCCCACCTGCACGCTGAAGCCACTATTGTTCGGGTCGGTGGTGGTGACGTTCTGGCGCTTGAGGTCGTACAGCGCGAAGGTCACATCGAAGGCCTGGCCCGGCGACTGGTACTTCAGGCCGATCTCGGTCTGCTCGCCGGTTTCCGGCTCGAAGGTCTTGCCATTGGCATCGCTGCCGGTCACCGGCACGAACGACTCGCTGTAGCTGATGTACGGCGACCAGCCACTGTCGAAGGCGTAGAGCAGGCCGACCCGGCCGGTGGTGGCGTTCTCGTCGGTACTGGTGCGCGTACTGCCACGGTGCGACTTGAGTTCCGACTCGTCGTGGCGCAACCCCAGCAGCAGGTTCCAGCCGTCACCGAACTTGATCTGGTCCTGCAGATACAAGCCACCTTGCTGCAGGTGTTCGGTGCCGCTGGTGTTGGCCTGGAAGGTCTTGGCGCCCGGGCTGACGTTGTAGTTCGGGTTGTACAGGTCGATGGCCGCCAGGGTCGAGGTGTGGCGTGTGTCGTCGGTGTGGAAATCGAACCAGTCCAGCCCCACCAGCAGGTCGTGGCTGAATGGCCCGGTGTCGAGCAGCACGTTGAGCTGGTTGTCCATGGTGAACACTTCGCCCTGCACGTCGCGCCACTGCACCTGGCGGTTGTAGTTGCGCTTGTTGGCCGCCAGGGTGGTGGGACTGGAGAAGGCGCCATCGAGGTCATATTCGGTGTAGCGCAGCTTCTGGCGGAAGGTCACGTCGGGGGTGAAACGGTGCTCCAGCTCGTAGCCGAACATCTGCTGCTCGGTGGTGTAGTCATCGATGCCCGGCACGCCGACGAAGCGGTCCCGGTCGATCTTGCCGTTGGGGTTACCCAATACCGTGCCCTCGGCCGGCAGGCCACGAATCGGCACGTAATGGCTCTTCTGGTAGCTGGCCAGCAGGGTCAGACTGGTGTCGTCGTTGATGTCCCAGGTCAGCGACGGCGCAAAGTAGCTGCGGTCGCGGTCGACGTAGTCGACGATGTCATCGCTCGAGGAATACAGCCCCACAAGCCGGTAGCGCAGGCTGCCGTCTTCATTGAGCTTGTCCGAGACGTCTGCGGTGTACTTGCGCTGCCCGTAGTTGCCCAGGCCCATGCCGACCTCGGCGAACGCCTCGTCGGTGGGTCGCTTGCTGACCTGATTGATCAGCCCACCCGGAGCGATCTGCCCATAGAGAATCGACGCCGGCCCCTTGAGCACCTCGATACGCTCGAAGGCGAACGGGTCGCTCTGGATCCACATGTCCGAGTCGGTGCGCATGCCGTCGACGAACTTGTAGGCGCTTTGCACGAAGCCACGCACGATGAAGTCATCCAGCCCGCGACGGCCGCGCTGCCCGGCGTTGACCCCAGCGGTGTAGCGCAGGCTTTCGGCCAGCGACTGGGCATTCTGGTCGCGCAACTGCTCGCTACCGATCACCGAGACCGCCTGCGGCGTCTCGTTCAGCGCGGTGTTGGTCTTGGTCGCGGTCTGCGCACGGTCGGCCTTGTAGCCGGTAAATGGCGCGGTAGCGGACGTCTGCCCCAGGGTGGCCTGCACATTGGTTTCCGGAAGCTCCAGGACCTGGCCGGCCTGCGCGGGAGCATTATCGGCCAGTACTGCTGGGCTGAAGGCCAACAGACCAAGGGCCGTGCCACGCGCAGCCGTGGCGAAAGGGCGGGAGAAATGCCGCATGGTTGGATTCCTGAGTGCAAGGTGGATCGCGAAGGCCGGTATTAAATAGAAATACCTATCACTTGTGAATAATTTTTATATACATCATTCATCCGCTTGAGCCCCTTGCCACTGCCACCCCATCGGGGTGGCGACCCACTCTCCCTCCAGCTCCAGCGCGGCCTTGAAACGCGGGTCGTGCGACACCAAGACCAGCGTTCCGCGGAAGGCCCGCAAGAGCGCCTCCAGGGACTGCAATGACGGCAGGTCGAGGTGGTTGTCCGGTTCATCCAGCAACAGCAACTGGGCAGGACTGTCAGCGTAGAGCGCCAGCGCCAGAGCGGCCTTGACGCGCTCGCCGCCACTCAGTTGCCGGGCTGGCAGCTGAATACGCGACGAGTCCAGCCCCAACTGGGCCAGACGCATGCGCAACACGCCCAGCGTTTCACTGCTATTGACACCGCGCAACTGTTCCAGCACCGATGTATCGGGTGCCAGCAGGCTCAATGACTGGTCCAGCCAGGCGCAGGCCACCGACACTCGGCAGTGGCCTGCCAGCGGCGCCTGCCGCCCGGCCAGCGTGCGCAGCAGGCTGGACTTGCCGCACCCGTTAGGACCACTGAGCGCCAGACGCTGACCGCCGCGCAAGGCCAGGTCGACCCGGCGGGTCGCCGCTGGCACATGAGCCAGCTCGACCCCCACCAGTTCGGCCACCCAGCGCGGCGTCGGCATGGTCAGGGTTGGAACGTGCAAGTGAATGGCCTGCTGATCATCGATGCGTCGCACTGCCTCTCGCAGCTGCGCGGTCAGACGAGCGCTCTCCTCGTCATGCCGCTGGCGCAGGCGTCCGGCTGACTGCTCGCTGCGCTGCTTCTGACCGCCCAGCAGAATCTTCGCCTGATTGGCGTCACGCCCCTGGCGCTGCCCCTGCGCCTGGCGTCGCTGCTGACGCTCACGTTGTTCACGCATTGCGTGCTGACTTTGCCTGAGCGCCTCGCGCTGATGCTGAAAATTGGCTTGAGCACTGCGCTGTTCAGCGGCCTTGCACTGCACATAGTGGCTATAGGAACCGCCATAGCTTTGCAGACCCGTCGGCGACAGCTCGACGATGCGCGGCAGGCTGTCCAGCAGCGCTCGATCATGGCTGACCACCAGCAGCCCACGCGTCCAAGATTGCAGTTGTTCGATCAACGCCTGACGGCTGATCGCATCAAGGTGATTGCTCGGTTCGTCGAGAATCAGCCAGTCCGCTCCCGACAACCAGGCGCCGAGGAGCGCCACGCGCATGGCCTGGCCGCCGCTAAGCGATGGCGTGGCGGTTTCCGGCTGCAGATGACCGAGCCCAATGCCTTGCAAGGCCTGGGTGAGACGCTGGCGCATGTCCCACTGCTCGCCCACGACATCGAAATCCTCGACCGCCACACTGCCGGCCTCGATGCGCTGCAAGGCATCCAGCAGTAGCTTGACGCCGGCAAGCTCGGCCACGTTGGCGGCGCTGAGCTGCTGGGGCAGGTAATGAACGCGACCCACGCGCTGACAGCGCCCCTGGCTGGGTTCGATGAGGCCGGCCAGCATGCGTGCGAGCACGCTCTTGCCGACGCCATTGCGGCCGACCAGCCCCGTGGGCTGAAGGTCGAAGCGGGCGTCGAGGTCGGAAAACAGGGTTCTGCCGTCGGGCAGTACGAAAGAAGCGCCATCGAGCGTCAGGACAGGGTTCGTCATGGGTGACTCCACAGATGCCGGAAAACGCCCCGTAACAGGGGGACGATCAAACGGGCCGTCGCAAGACGGCGGCATCAATGGCGCATCGGACGAACACCTCAGGCAGCAGAGTCAGGCGGCCACCTTAGAAAAGCCTGCAACGACAGGTCAAGTGCCACCGGTCCTCAGGCAGTGCACCGCCAAGCGGTTCTGCGCCTCTTCCCGACATTCGATCCGCACCGGCAGAAACCGCTCGATGACCTGGATATTGCTGCGCAAGTGATCGCTCAGGTGCGTGGTGGTGAAGCTGCCGCCGCCGGCCAGGGCCATGGGCAGCAGCAGCTGGTCGGCCAAGTGCTCGGCCACTGCCGCGTCGCTGGCGAGCCAGCGTCGCACTTGGTCCACCGCCAGGTCGGCGACCTTCTCGGCACGCAGGCTGGCATGGCCCAAGGCGCTGAACAGCTCGGTCAGGTGCTCGCAGCGATACTCCAGCAGCAGGGCATTGCCGGGGCCGGTCTGCGCATCGAGCACCTGACGACGCAGCTCATCAGGGCGCAGCTCCAGATGCCGGGCGGCGCGCTGCAGCTCGCGTTCGGCGACATGTCCGGCGATGCCGGCGGTCAGTGCCCTGGCCCGCCGCGCCAGCAGCGCACCACGTTCAGGCAGGTGCAGGGGTTGCAGCGCGGACGGCTGGATGAACGCCTGCAGCTCGCCACCTCCGGCCGGTACGAAGCCGTGCCGCAGCAGTTGCAGTTCAACCTGCGCGCCCATGCGTTGCAGTTGCGGCAGGAAAGCCCGTTGCAGAAAGTCGGCGGGGGGCGCCAGCGGGTTATGGGTGCCGCCGCTGATGTGCAGCCGGCTCGGCTGCGGTGCGTACAGCAAGGCTGGCAGCAGGGTTTGCAAGACCAGGCTGCAACTGCCAGCGGTGCCGATGCTGAAGCGATAGTCGCCGCCGCGCAGGGCGCCGGGTGCGAAGCTCAGCGCCTGCGAATGCAGGACCGCACCGTCTACCTGTGCAGCGCTGATCTCGGCGGCCGCCAGCACTGCCGTCAGGTGCTGGCGCAACAGCCCCGGCCGGCTGCGCCGGGCGCGGATACCGTCGATACGCAGGGGGCGGCCGGTGATCATCGACAGGCTCAGGGCGCTACGCAGCACCTGACCACCGCCGATGCTGCCGTCCAGTTCGATCAATCCTCGTGTCATGGTGTCCTTCCAGGGTATCGGTGCCTGCCGCTCAGCGACGGATCAGGCGTAGTGCGCCACGGTTTCGCGCAGGTAGCGGTTCAGATGCGCACTGTCTTCATGGGTGCGCGGCAAGCTCGGCACCGCGCGCTCCAGTTCGGCCTGTATGAAGTCGTGCAATACGGGCCGACGCGGACCATAGGTGGCTTCGTCGGCGTTGCGCTTGAGGGTCAGCAGCTCGTCCACCTCGGCCAGCAGCGCCGGGTCGTCGACCGTCTCCAGCAAGCGCGCGAAGGTCATCGGTGGTCGCCCGCGCCCCTGGTCGACCCAGCGCACCGCCAGCAAGGGTCGCAGCACGTAGAAGTACTTCTTGAAGCGCACGCTGTCGCCCTGCAGGTAGCCACGGAAGTTGTTGCGGGCCATGTGCAGGTAATGCGCGCGCGCCGCCGGCGGGCTGTAGAAGCGCTCGGCCAAGGCGCGCAGCGGCTCGACGGCCTGGGTTTCCTGGCGGTACACCAGCGGCGAATCCAGCCACTCCAGCAGGGTCGGGTTGGACTTGCGCAGCAAGCCCAGGGTCTTGCGCAGCTCCCAGCCACTGACATCCAGTTCGTCGTCCAGCGGACGCTCTATGACATCACGGGGCGTGTCGACCTGAACGAACCAGTCGGGCTTTTCCACGTACACGAAGCGCACGTCGTAATCGCTGTCGGTCGAGGCGAAGCCCCAGGCACGGCTGCCCGATTCACAGGCGTACAGCACCTTGACGTTGCGCTCGTGCTCCAGCCGCTCAAGCTCCTGCAGAACCCGCTCGCGCATGCTGCTGCAGAGCGGATGAGTCTCTGTGCAGACCATTTCCTTTCTCCTTGTCTCTTTGATGGGCCAGCGCCAGGCGCCTGCCCTAACCTTTCACGCACACCACCTGACGCAGGGTATGCAGCACTTCCACCAGCTCGCGCTGGGCGTTCATCACCTGGTCGATGTCCTTGTAGGCCATCGGGATCTCGTCGATCACGTCGGCGTCCTTGCGGCACTCCACATGGGCGGTGGCGCGAATCTGGTCTTCCACGCTGAACAGCTTCTTGGCCTTGGTGCGGCTCATGGTCCGCCCCGCGCCGTGGCTGCATGAGCAGAACGCTTCCTCGTTACCCAGGCCGCGGACGATGAAACTCTTGGCGCCCATGGAACCGGGAATGATGCCCAGCTCGCCCTTCTTCGCCGACACTGCACCCTTGCGGGTGATCAGCACGTCCTGGCCGAAGTGGCGCTCCTTCTGCACGTAGTTGTGGTGGCAGTTCACCGCCTCCAGCGCGACCTCGAAGGGTTTGGCGATCACTTGCCGAGTGGCCTGGATCACCGCCTGCATCATCAGCGCACGGTTCTGCCGGGCGAAGTCCTGGGCCCAACCCACGGCCTCGACGTAGTCGTCGAAGTGCTGGCTGCCTTCCTCGAAGTAGGCCAGGTCACGGTCCGGCAGGTTGGCGATGTGCTGGCGCATATCGGCCTGGGCCAGTTCGATGAACAGGTTGCCGATGGCATTGCCGACCCCGCGCGAACCGCTGTGCAACATGAACCAGACCCGGTTGGCCTCGTCCAGGCACACCTCGACGAAGTGGTTACCGCTACCCAGGGTCCCCAGGTGCTGACGGTTGTTGGTGTTCTTCAACCGCGGGTACTTGTCGGTGATGGCGGCAAAGCGTGTCGCCAGGGCCGACCAGGCCTCATCGGCCTGCTGTGGCACATGTTCCCAGGCGCCCTTGTCGCGGCCACCACGCCCGGAGGTACGCCCGTGCGGCACGGCTTTCTCGATGGCGCAGCGCAGGCCGTGCAGGTTGTCCGGCAGGTCGGCGGCGGTCAGCGTGGTGCGCGCGGCGATCATCCCGCAGCCGATGTCCACGCCCACGGCAGCAGGGATGATCGCGCCCACGGTGGGGATCACGCTGCCGATGGTCGAGCCCTTGCCCAGATGCACGTCGGGCATCACCGCCAGGTGCTTGAAGATGAACGGCATCTTCGCCGTATTCATCAGTTGCGCGCGGGCCTCGTTTTCCACGGGCACGCCCTCGGTCCACATCTTGATGGGCTTGCCGTCGGCCACTTCCAGCAGTTGAACGGTGGTTCCTTGCATGACTGTCGTTTCCTCTAATGGCCGCAGGTCCATAGCGCTGCGGCGTCACATCATCGTCGTTATCGGGGTAGCGGATATAGAGCAGCTGCCGTGCCAACAACCGGAAATACAACTCAAAAAAATCATAAGCAATTGATTAATAAGAAATTAATAACGCTCAGAATCGAAGCAACCACATTCGATGACGACACTCGAGCGATTAAAAGATATCTTTGGCTATAAGTTTTTATCCTTAAGGATAGCCATGCATACCAAGCAGACGGTGGCGATCGGTTTCGTCGGCGCCACCCTGGACCGAATGGGCAAAGGCGCCAATCGCTGGAGCCAGTGGCGCCCCAGCATCGGGCTGTGCCAGCAGCCCGACCTGTTGATTCGTCGCCTGGAACTGATCCATGGCATCGATGCCCGGGACGTCAGCCTGGCGCAACGGATCGCGGCGGACATTCGCCAGATCTCGCCGGAAACCGAGGTGCGCCTGCACCCGATGGCGCTGAACAACCCCTGGGATTTCCAGGAGGTGTATGCCGCCCTGCACGACTTCGCGACCGCCTACCCCTTCGATACCGAACACGAGGATTACCTGGTCCACATCACCACCGGTACCCACGTCGCGCAGATCTGCTGGTTCCTGCTCACCGAGGCGCGCTACCTGCCGGCGCGCCTGATCCAGACCTCCCCGGCGCGGCGCCTGAGCCCAGAGCAGCGCCCCATGGGCACGCACTCGATCATCGACCTGGATCTGTCACGCTACGACCACATTGCCTCGCGCTTCGCCGGCCGGCGCCTGGAGGGCCTGGCGTTCCTCAAGTCGGGTATCGCCACACGCAACAGCGCATTCAACCGCTCCATCGAGCAGATCGAACGCGTCGCCCTGCGCTCCACCGCACCGATGCTGCTGATCGGCCCCACCGGCGCGGGCAAGTCGTTCCTGGCCCGGCGTATCTACGAGCTCAAGCGCAGCCGCCACCAGGTGCAGGGACGCTTCGTCGAAGTGAACTGCGCGACCCTGCGTGGCGACGGCGCCATGTCGGCACTGTTCGGGCACATCAGAGGGGCTTTCACCGGCGCCCAGAATGCGCGTGACGGGCTGTTGCGCGCCGCCGATGGCGGCATGCTGTTTCTCGACGAGATCGGTGAGCTGGGCGCCGACGAGCAGGCGATGCTGCTCAAGGCCATCGAAGAAAAGCGCTTCTTCCCCATGGGCTCGGACAAGGAGGTGGCCAGCGATTTCCTGATCATCGCCGGCACCCACCGCGACCTGCGGGAGCGGGTCGCCCAGGGGCTGTTCCGGGAAGACCTGTACGCACGCATCAACCTGTGGACCTTCAACCTGCCGGGGCTCAGCGGTCGGCGCGAAGACATCGAGCCGAACATCGACTTCGAGCTGGAACGCCACGCCCGCGAACAAGGCCCTCTGGTGCGCTTCAACCTCGAAGCGCGACGTCGCTACGTGACCTTCGCCACCTCCGTGCACGCCGCCTGGCTGGGTAACTTTCGCGAACTGTCGGCATCGATCACGCGCATGGCCACCCTGGCCGACAGCGGGCGTATCGACGAAGGCCTGGTTGAAGAAGAGATCCAGCGCCTGAGCTACGCCTGGAGTCTGGCCCCCGAACAGCCGGCGCCCGAGCAGGAGGACTGGCAGGCACTGCTACCCGCCGGGCAGGAGCTGGACCTGTTCGACCGCATGCAGCTCAAGGGGGTGGTCGAGGTGTGCCGACGCGCCGACAGCCTGTCCGACGCCGGCCGCCAGTTGTTCGGCGTATCGCGACGGAACAAGGCCAACCCCAACGACGCCGACCGGCTGCGCAAGTACCTGGCGCGCTTCGGGCTGAGCTGGAAGCAGTTGCGCGACTGAATGACACGGCGCTAGATTGACGATCCTTTCGTCCTTGCGGCGTCCGCCATGCTTCCGACCCTCGACATCCGCCATTACCTGGGCGAACACCCGCGTCATCAGCATGCGTTCACCCAGTTGGTGCTGCCGATCTGCGGGCGCATGGACATCGAGGTGGAAGGCCGCGGCGCGCAGTTGGACAGCCGTACCGCCGCCGTGGTCGCTGCCGGCGCCGCGCATGCGCAAAGCGCCGAGGCGCACAGCCGCTTCCTGATCCTGGACTGCCCGCCGGCATGGCTGCCGGAGCAGAACCTGGCCCCCTTGGCGCGCCAGCTCTTCGTGCCCATCGCGCCGGCGGCCCGCCACCTCATCGAGTTCGCCGACCTGACTGGCAGCCGGGGCCTCCCCCAGCATGCCGGGCAGCTGGCGCCGCTGTTGCTGGCGGCCTTGGGCCAACGACCTGCTGCAATGCCGTGCAGCTTCGAGCGCTTGCTGGCCCGGGTACAGGCCAACCCGCAAGCGCAATGGAGCAACAGCGACATGGCTCGCCTCGCCGGCCTCGGCCTCAGCCAGCTGCACCTGCGTTTTCGCGAGCGGTTCGCCACCTCGCCACAGGCCTGGCTGGCCAGCGTGCGGCTGCAGCGGGCTCGCCAATGGCTGACCGAAAGCGACCTGCCCATCGCTGAAATCGCCCTGCGCAGCGGCTACTCCGACCAGGCCGCCCTGACCCGGGCGATGAGCCGTGTCGAGGGTGTCACTCCGGCCGCGCTACGCCGCAGCCTGGGTAAAGAACTGCGCAGCTACGGACAATAAAAACCTGCGTCGTCCAGGCAGACTGCACGCCTCGACATCTGGAGCTTGATGACATGCAACTGGACCGGGTATTGCTCAAGGGCATCGGCTATGGCGCAGGCGCAGGGCTGTGCTGGGGGGTGATCTTTCTCGGCCCCAAGCTCGCGCCCGGCCTCAGTGGCACGCAGTTCGCCGTGCTGCGCTATCTGAGCTACGGCCTGATCTCCCTGGCCCTGCTGGCTCCGCGCTGGCGCCGGGCCTGCGCAGGACTGCGCCGCGAGGACTGGCTCGCCCTGTTCTGGCTGAGCCTGGTGGGCAACCTGCTGTACTACTCCTTCGTCGGCAGCGCCGTGCAGCACGCCGGTGTCGCCACCACCTCGCTGATCGTCGGCCTGATTCCGGTGCTGGTGACCCTCGCCGGGCGCAAGGATGCCGACGCAGTCCCGCTGCGCCACCTGGCACCGTCACTGATCTGCGCCATCGCCGGCGCCGCGCTGATCAGCCTGCACGCCTTGCGCAATAGCAATGCCGGCCAGGCCCCTGGCGAGATCTTCATCGGCCTGCTGTGCGCGGTCGGTGCGCTGCTGGCCTGGAGCTGGTTCGCAGTGGTCAATGCCCGGCGCCTGGCGAGCATGCGCCAGGTGTCAGCCCAGGACTGGGCGCTGCTGGCCGGCGTGATGACCGGTGGCCAAGCGCTGCTGCTGGCTGGCCCGGCACTGGGCCCGGCGCTGGCGCAACATACCCCGCTCGCCTGGCTGGGTTTTCTGACTGCGGCTTGCGGCGTAGCCCTGCTCGCCTCGCTATTGGGCGGCGCCTTGTGGAACCAGGCCAGCCGCATGCTGCCGCTGGCGCTCAGCGGCCAGGTATTGGTGGTCGAGACGCTGGCAGCACTGCTGCTGGGCTTTCTCTGGGACAGCCGCTGGCCGGACGCACTGGAGTGCCTGGCCATCGCCCTGCTGGTCAGCGGGGTGGTGGCCTGCCTGCGCAGCCACCAGCCCAGACGCCCCTCCCCGCAACGCCTCTGAGGCTGTCGCCAGGCGGGTTAGCCGCTTCACTGCGCCAGCAACAGGCGCTCGGCACGGATCGCCGGCAGGTCGCTGCGGCGCAGGTAGATATGCAGCGGCTCGCTGATGCCCAGACGGTCGTCGATGTTCTGCTCCACCAGCAATTGCAGCCGCTCGCGGTCCAGGCACATCTGCCGGCCCTCGACCGGGGTCCAGACGAATTCACGGGTCGGCACGATGCTCTGCTCGTCGACGTCCATGCCGAAGGCGTCTTCGCTGAAGCGCACGATGTACGCCGCGATCTTGCGGTGAAAGCCCACGAAGCCTTCAAGCCGTTCGGCCGCCTGGCAGATGTCCATGGAGGTGATGCTCATCGGGGTCCTCTCTGGCTGGATCGCGCACCGCCCTGCGGACGGCGCGCTCGCATGGATTAAAGGGCGGCGCGGAAGATGGCTTCGATCTGCGCCTGGTCGGCAGGCCGCGGGTTGGTAAGCCCGCAGGCGTCCTTCAGGGCATTGGCGGCCAGGGTGGGGATATCAGCTTCCTGCACGCCGAGGCTGGCCAGTCCGGCCGGGATGCCGACGTTGGCGGCCAGCTCGGCGATGGCCTGCACCGCTGCCTGGGCACCCGCCTCCGGTGACAGGCCACGGATATCGGCACCCATGGTGTGCGCCACGTCGGTAAGGCGTGCGGCACTGACCGGCGCATTGAAGCGCTGCACATGCGGCAACAGCACCGCGTTGCACACCCCATGGGGCAAATCGTAGAAGCCGCCCAGCTGATGGGCCATGGCATGCACGTAGCCCAGCGAGGCATTGTTGAATGCCATGCCGGCCAGGAACTGCGCGTAGGCCATGTTCTCCCGCGCCTGCAGGTCGTCGCCATGGGCCACCGCCTGCTGCAGATTGCCGGCGATCAGGGCGATGGCCTTGAGCGCACAGGCGTCGGTGATGGGCGTGGCGGCGGTGGACACATAGGCTTCGACGGCATGGGTCAGCGCATCCATGCCGGTGGCGGCGGTCAGCGCAGGCGGCATGCCAGCCATCATCTGCGGGTCGTTGACCGACAGGATGGGGGTGACATTTCGGTCGATGATGGCCATTTTCACGTGCCGCGCTTCGTCGGTGATGATGCAGAAGCGCGTCATCTCGCTGGCGGTGCCGGCGGTGGTGTTGATCGCCATCAGCGGCAGTTGCGGCCGGGTGGAACGGTCGACGCCTTCGTAGTCGCTGATGTGCCCGCCGTTGCTGGCACACAGCGCGATGCCCTTGGCGCAATCGTGAGGCGAGCCGCCGCCCAGCGAGATGACGAAGTCGCACTGTTGCGCCTTGAGCAGGGCCAGGCCCTGCTCGACGTTGGCGATGGTCGGGTTGGGCCGCGCGCCGTCGAAGATCACCGAGTCGATGCCCTGCTCCACCAGCAGGCCGGCGATGCAGCTCGCCACACCGGCCTTGGCCAGGCCGGCATCGGTGACGATCAGGGCCTTGCGCAGCCCGTATTTGCAGAGGCTTTCTATTGCCTGGTCGATACAGCCGCTACCGAGCATGTTCACCGCCGGGATGAAAAAGGTGCTGCTCATACGGGTTCTCCTGACTCGCCTGATTGGACAGGCCAACAGCTTCGGCCCTGGCCGCCGGGCGAGTATTGACCCAGCTCAACGATCGGCCGCACCACCGAACGCCGCCGACCAACTGTACGGTTCATTCCTTGCCCAGCTGTGAAAGACGCCTGCGGCGGATCTATGGCTAGATGCTGGCTTCCCTGAACCAGACGACGATTCGGCACCCGCAATGTCTTCCCGTGAAAATACCGGCATGGCTCTTGGCCTGCTGGGCGTGATCATCTTTAGCCTGACCCTGCCCATGACCCGCGTGGTGGTGCAGGAAATCCACCCCCTGCTCAACGGCCTGGGCCGCGCCCTGGTGGCGGCCGTTCCGGCGGCGCTGCTGCTGGCCTGGCGCCGTGAGGCGTGGCCGAGCCGGGAACAGTTCAAGGGCCTGCTGTTGGTGGTGCTGGGGGTGATCGTCGGCTTTCCGGTGCTGTCGGCCTGGGCCATGCAGAGCCTGCCGGCGTCCCACGGCGCCCTGGTGAACGGCATCCAGCCGCTGTTCGTCGCGCTGTATGCCGCCTGGCTGTCACATGAGCGTCCGTCGCGGGCCTTCTGGGGCTGTGCGGCACTGGGCAGTGCCCTGGTGCTGGGTTATGCACTGTTCAATGGCGCCGGGAGCATTCAGGTCGGCGACCTGTGGATGCTCGGCGCGGTGGCGGTGGGTGGCCTGGGCTATGCCGAAGGCGGGCGCCTGGCGCGGCAGATGGGCGGCTGGCAGGTGATCTGCTGGGCGCTGGTGCTGGCATTTCCCCTGTTGCTCGGCCCGGTGGCCTGGCTGGCCAGCCAGCACCAGGGACCGGTCTCGCCGGGCACTTGGTGGGCATTCGGCTACGTCGCGCTGTTTTCCCAGTTCCTGGGCTTCTTCGCCTGGTACTCCGGGCTGGCCATGGGCGGAATCTCGCGGGTCAGCCAGATCCAGCTGCTGCAGATCTTCATCACCATTGCCCTGTCGGCACTGCTGTTCGGCGAACAGGTCGAGCCGCTGACCTGGCTGTTCGCCGCCGCCGTGGTCGGCACCGTGATGCTGGGTCGCAAGACCCGCGTCACGCCACCGCCAGCCGCGGCCACGCACCTCAGTTGAGCAGGCCGTCGGCGCGCAGCAGGCTTTCCAGGCACTGCTCGCGGATGGCGTAAAAGCGCTTCAGCTCTTCGATACGCGCCAGCAGCGGCGCGGGGTCGAAGGCACCGGCGCGCTTCACCGCAAGAATCATCTTGTTCTTGTTGGTGTGTTCCAGGGAGATGAACTCGAACACCTTGGTCTCGTAACCACAGGCCTCGAGCAGCAGCGCGCGCAGGCTGTCGGTGACCATCTCGGCCTGCTGGCCCAGGTGCAGGCCGTATTGCAGCATCGGTTGCAGCAGCACCGGGCTCTGGATCTGCTGGCGGATCTGCTTGTGGCAGCATGGCGAGCACATGATGATCTGCGCCCCGGAGCGAATGCCGGTATGAATCGCGTAGTCGGTGGCGATGTCGCAGGCATGCAGGGCGATCATCACTTCCAGTTCGCTGGGCGCCACGCTGCGCACGTCACCGCAGCGAAACACCAGGCCTGGGTGCTCCAGACGCGCCGCTGCCGCGTTGCACAGGCTGACCATGTCTTCACGCAGCTCTACGCCGGTGACCTCGCCCTGGGCCTGCAGGGTGTTACGCAGGTAATCGTGGATGGCGAAGGTCAGGTAGCCCTTGCCCGAGCCGAAATCGGCGACCCGCACGGGCTTGTCCAGGCTGATCGGCGAGCTGGCCAGGGCGTGGGAGAACACCTCGATGAACTTGTTGATCTGCTTCCACTTGCGCGACATCGCCGGAATCAGCTCGTGCTGGCGGTTGGTCACGCCCAGGTCGACGAGAAACGGCCGGCTCAGGTCGAGGTAGCGCTTCTTTTCCCGGTCGTGCCCGGCCGGCCGCGCCTCGCGGGCCTGCTGTGGCGCACTGCTGGACAGGCTGGCCTTGCCCTTCTTGCTGAACTCCAGCTGCACCTCGTCGCTGAGCGACAGCAGGTGGGCATTGCGAAAGGCGCCCGGCAGCAGTTGACCAATCAGCGCCACGGCCTCGGCCAGCGGGTGGTTCTTGGTGATGTCGCGGGTCTTGTAGCGATAGACGAACGACAGGCAGGGCTGGCCCTTGAGGGTCACCGGCGTGATGAGGATGCGCTGCAGGTCGGGTTCAACCCCCACATGCCGGGCCAGAACCAGCTTGACCAGGGCGTTCTGCGCCAGGCACTCGTCCAGCAGGGTGAAGAAGCGGGCACGCTGATCCGCAGCTACAGGGGCTGCGGTATCGGGGGAAACTGACATGGGAAACGCCTCGGCCGTCACACGGGTGCAGGAAATCGAGGGCGCATTTTACGCGCAGGGAGGGCAAAACGGCTAACGCCAGGGCACCGCGCGTCCGGCGCCCAGGCAACACGCGCTCAGCTCAGCACCACCAGACGGTTGGACAACTCGCTGTGGCCACGCGTGGCCGGCAGGTGATAGGCCAGCAGTTCGTCGCAGGCACGCAGACAGCCGAGGAAGCCATTGAGGTTCTGGCCGTTGCGCATCTGCTGGGTGAAGACATCGACCATGGCTTTCCAGGTTTCGTCACTCAAACGGCTGGAAATGCCGTAGTCGACGAGAATCTCGACATAGCGCTCAGCCTCGCAGACAAACAGCAGGATGCCGGTGCCGCCGCTGGCCGTGTGCAGGTTCTGCTCGAAGAACTGCCGACGCGCCAGGTTGCCCGCCCGCCAGCGCCGTACCGAAGATGGTACCAGGCGCGCCGTGACCCGCGGAATGCGACACACCAAGGCGATGCCGACAAAGGTGACCAACTGGGCCAACAGCAACTGGTTGGCGCTCAGCCAGCCCGTGCAGTAGTTGAACAGCCCTGGCCCCAGCAGCGCCATGGCCCCGGCCCAGACCAGCGGTACATAGGCGTAGTCGTCGGCCCGTGCAGCCAGCACCGCCACCAGCTCGGCGTCGGTACGCTGTTCGATATGGGCAATCGCTTCGGCGACCTGCCGCTGTTCATCCTCGCTGAGTAAAGCCATGCATCCCTCGTCCAGATTCACTTCTACCAGTTGCCGCAGGCGCCGCCGCCACCGAATCCACGGCCATTGCCGCCCAGATTGCGGCTGCCCGACGGGTCGTGTCTGACCCCGGCACTGCTGCCCTTAAGGCGCATGCGACGGCCCAGGTTGGTCATCGCGCAGGTGGCCATGCCCAGCACCGCGAGGCCCAGCCCCAGCAGCAGCGGCCAGGGCACCCGGTTGACCGGCGTTGCATAGCCGCTGTCGTCCAGCAGCTCTGGCTCGTCCGGCACATGCCCGCCCAAGGCGATGACCATCGCCCGGGCGCCCTGCTCGATGCCGGCCGCGAAGTTGCCTTCGTGGAACTGCGGCGCAATGAGCATATTGATGATCACCGAGGCCTGTGCGTCACCGAGGCGGTCCTGCAGACCGCTGCCGACTTCGAGGCGAACCTTGCGGTTGTCACGCGAGACCACCAGCAGGGCGCCGTTGTTCTTGCCCTTCTGGCCTACACCCCAGGCCTTGGCCAGGCGCGCGGCGTAATCCTCGATGGAAGTGCCCTGCAGGTCGACCAGGGTCACCACCACCAGTTGCTCGCCGGTGGCCTGCTCATGCTCCTGGAACAGCCTCGACAGCCGCGCGGTGGTGGGAATGTCGAGCATCTGCGCCGCATCGACCACCTGGCCAGTCATAGGCGGAAACAAAAGAGCCGGTTCTTCGGCGCGCACACCCTGGCTGCCCAGGCACCACAACAGCACCAGCCCGATGAACCGCTTCACGGCTTCACCTGCCCGACGCCCCGGGCCGCAAGCCCCAGGCGCCGCAGCGGCGGCGTGAAAGACCGGCCCGGACCGTGATCGCAACCCCGTGCATGCATCCTCAAAACTCTCCTCTGGTACTGTATGGCCGCCTATGGAACCCCCGGCCTTAGCCAAAAGGCAAGATCCCCGGCATAATCCGGCGCCAACGCCGGAGTATCGGACGAAAACGCCCGAATGCGCCAGGCATGCGGCAGACGCGCAACGGGCGGCTACCCTGTGCTCTGTCCGAACAATAACGCCAAAGGTTCAAATTCCCTATCTGGCAGCCGGTATTGGACGTACATCGTCGGCAAACGCCTTGAGAAATCATTCATGAATAAGTTGTGCTTAGTAGGTCTGCTGGTCGGTCTGGCCAGTCAAACGACGCTGGCAGCCACCGCCACCAGCGCTCCGCAGCAAACCCCTCTGCAAACCAAGAATGCCTTCATCGACAAGCTGATGAAGCAGATGACCCTGGACGAAAAGATCGGCCAGTTGCGCCTCATCAGCATCAGCCGGGAAATGCCGCAACCGAAGATTCTCGAGGAAATCGCCGCCGGCCGTATCGGCAGCACCTTCAACTCCATCACCCGCGCCGAGAACCGCCCGCTGCAGGAAGCCGCGGTCGCCAAGAGCCGGCTGAAGATCCCGATGTTCTTCGCCTATGACGTGGTCCACGGCCATCGCACCATCTTCCCGATCAGCCTGGGCCTGGCGGCCAGCTGGGACATGGACGCCATCGCCCTGAGCGGGCGCATCTCGGCCAAGGAAGCGGCGGCCGACGGCATCGACATGACCTTCGCGCCGATGGTCGACATTTCCCGCGACCCGCGCTGGGGCCGCAGTTCGGAAGGTTTTGGCGAAGACACCTACCTGGTCTCGCGCATCTCCGAAGTCATGGTGCGTGCCTTCCAGGCGCAGAGCCCGGCCGAGAAGACCAGCCTGATGGCAGCGGTCAAGCACTTCGCCCTGTATGGCGCGGTGGAAGGCGGCCGCGACTACAACAGCGTGGACATGAGCCCGACGCGCATGTACCAGGACTACCTGCCGCCCTACCGCGCAGGTCTGGATGCCGGTGCCGGCGGCGTGATGGTCGCGCTGAACTCGATCAACGGCGTGCCCGCCTCGGCCAACACCTGGCTGATGCACGACCTGCTGCGCAAGGAGTGGGGCTTCAAGGGCGTGACCATCAGCGACCATGGCGCCATCGGCGAGCTGATCAAGCACGGCGTGGCCAAGGACGAGCGCGAAGCCGCCAAGCTGGCGATCAAGGCTGGCGTCGACCTGAGCATGAACGACGAAGCGTATGGCGAACACCTGCCGGAGCTGGTCAAGAGCGGCGAAGTGTCGATGAAGGAAATCGACAACGCCGTACGTGAAGTGCTGGGCGCCAAGTGGGACATGGGCCTGTTCGCCGACCCGTACCGGCGCATCGGGGTGGCCGCCGAAGATCCGGCCGACACCTACTCCGACGACCGCCTGCACCGCGCCGAAGCCCGTGACGTGGCGCGCAAGACCCTGGTACTGCTGAAGAACCAGAACGACACCCTGCCGCTGAAGAAGCAAGGCACCATCGCCGTGATCGGCGGCCTGGCACAGAGCAAGCTGGACATGCTCGGCAGCTGGTCGGCTGCCGGCCGACCGAACCAGTCGGTCACCCTCTACGAAGGCTTGACCAACGCCCTCGGCGACCAGGCCAAGCTGCTGTATGCCCGCGGCGCCAACGTCAGCGACAAGGAAAACGTGCTCACCTACCTCAACTTCATCGAGAAGGAAGTGGAGGTCGACCCACGCCCGGCCCAGGAAATGATCGACGAAGCGGTGAAGACCGCCGAGCAGGCCGACGTGGTGGTGGCCGTGGTCGGCGAGTCGCGTGGCATGTCTCATGAATCGGCGAGCCGCAGCAGCCTGGACATTCCCGGCCGCCAGCGCGACCTGATCAAGGCCCTCAAGGCCACCGGCAAGCCTCTGGTGCTGGTGCTGATGAACGGCCGTCCGCTGGCCCTGGGTGACGAACTGCAGGAAGCCGACGCGGTGCTGGAAACCTGGTTCCCGGGCACCGAAGGCGGTAATGCCGTCGCTGACGTGCTGTTCGGTGACTACAACCCGTCCGGCAAGCTGCCGATGACCTTCCCGCGCTCGATTGGCCAGCTGCCGCAGTACTACGCGCACATGAACACCGGCCGTCCCTATACCCCCGGCAAGCCTGGCAACTACACCTCGCAGTATTTCGAAGAGCCGGTGCAGGGTCCTCTGTTCCCCTTCGGCTATGGCCTGAGCTACACCCACTTCGATGTCTCGGACATCAAGCTGTCCAGTGACAAGCTCGAACGCAAGGGTAAGCTGAGCGCCAGCGTGACCGTGAAGAATACCGGCAAGGTCGCCGGTGCCACCGTGGTGCAGTTGTACCTGCATGACGTGGCCGCCTCGGTGAGCCAGCCGGTGAAGACCCTCAAGGGCTTCCAGAAGGTCGACCTGCAGCCCGGCCAGGAGCAGGTAGTGACCTTCACCCTGACCGAGAACGACCTGAAGTTCTATAACCAGGCGCTCAAGCACGTGGCCGAGGCCGGCGAGTTCCAAGTGATGATCGGCCTGGATTCGGCTGACGTCAAAGAAGCCCGCTTCAACCTGCTTTAACAGGCTCGGCGGCGCCCCGGCGGACTCGCAAGCGCCGCCGGGGCCCGCCAACGAATTCCCGGAGCCACGCGTCCATGACTTTCACGCAACGTACCTGGCGTCTGTTCGTGTATGTCCTGCTCATCGTGGCCGGTGCAGCGCTGTGCGCCGGCCTGGCCATGTACCAGGCCCAGCAGCATGTGCTCAAGGAAGAAGCCCGGCGCGCCAGCCTGCAGCTGTCGCTGTATGCCAACACCCTGCATACCCTGATCGAACGTTACCGCGCCCTGCCAGCGGTACTGGCCCTGGACAATGAGATTCGCGAGGCGCTGCGCGGCCCGCTGACAGCCGAGAACCAGGCGCAGCTCAACCTCAAGCTCGAACGCATCAATACGGCAGCCCACTCCTCGACCCTGGAGCTGCTGGACCACAACGGCCTGGCCATCGGCGCCAGCAACTGGCGCAGCCCGCAGAGCTACGTGGGCAACAACTATGGCTTCCGGCCTTACTTTTCGCAGGCCCGCGCCACAGGCGAGGGTCGTTTCTATGCAGTGGGCGTGACCACCGGTATTCCCGGCTACTTTCTGTCCAGTGCGGTGCTGGACGACGACGGCGAGTTTCTCGGTGCCATGGTGGTGAAACTGGAGTTTCCCAGCCTGGAACGCGAATGGGCCCAGCTCGGCACCGATCTGCTGATGGTCAGCGACAGCAAGGGCGTGGCGTTCCTGGCCAGCCATCCGGCCTGGCGCTACCGCGAACTGGTGCCCATTTCGATGGAAGATCGCGCCGAACTGCTCAGCACCCGGCAGTACGACAAGAAGCCGCTGTCGCCTCTGCGCAGCCGAATCCTGCAAAGCTTCGGCGCCAATAGCCATTTCACCCGCGTGGACGCCCCCGAAGGCAGCACCGACTACCTGTGGCAATCGCTGGAACTGGCCGACGAACACTGGACCCTGCACCTGCTGCGCAAGCCCGAATCGGTGAACGAAGACGTGCGCACCGCCGGCCTGGCAGCGGCCGGCATCTGGCTGACACTGGTGTTTCTCGGCCTGTTCCTGTCGCAACGCTGGCGCCTGGCACGCTTGCGTGAGCGCAGCCGCGACGAGCTGGAACGGCTGGTCCAGGAGCGCACCCGTGACCTGCGTACCGCCCAGGAAGGCCTGGTGCAGTCGACCAAGCTGGCGGCGCTGGGGCAGATGTCCGCCGCCCTGGCCCACGAAATCAACCAGCCGCTCACCGCCCAGCGCATGCAGCTGGCGACCTTGCGCCTGCTGCTCGACCAGGGGCGGATCGTCGATGCGGGCAAGATCCTTGCCCAGCTGGACCAGCAACTGACCCGCATGGCGGCCCTCACCGGACACCTCAAGACCTTCGCCCGCAAGAGCCCGGACGGCCTGCGCGAACGC
Source organism: uncultured Pseudomonas sp. (assembly GCF_913777995.1). Taxonomy (GTDB): domain Bacteria; phylum Pseudomonadota; class Gammaproteobacteria; order Pseudomonadales; family Pseudomonadaceae; genus Aquipseudomonas. The sequence continues at coordinate 132,951 of NZ_CAJYVE010000024.1, forward strand.
CTCGACCTCGCCAACGTGGTGGACCAGGCCCTGCTGCTGCTCGACACCCGGCTGCGCGAAGAACAGGTCGAATGCGTGCTGCACCTGGCGCGCCCGGCATGGGTGCGCGGCGACGCGATTCGCCTGGAACAGGTACTCATCAACCTGCTGCACAACGCCCTGGACGCCATGCGTGGCCAACCGCACAAGCGCCTGGAAGTGCGCATCGAGGCGCAGGGCGAGCAGTGGCAGCTGAGTGTCGCCGACAACGGCAGCGGCATCGCCAACGAACACCTGGGCAGCCTGTTCGATCCCTTTTTCACCACCAAGCCGGTGGGTGAAGGCCTGGGCCTGGGGCTGGCGGTGTCCTATGCGATCATCCACAGCCTGGGCGGCCAACTGAGCGCGCGCAACGGCGAGCAAGGCGCCGTGTTCAGTTTCAGCCTCGACAATGACTTTCTGGAGCAAGCACCGTGACGCTCAATTCGGTGACCCTGGTCGATGACGAAGCGGCCATCCGCCAGGCCATCGAACCCTGGCTGAGCCTTTCCGGCTTCGAGGTCAGCCTGTACAGCCGTGGCGAAGACTGCCTGGCACAGTTGCCCGAGCATTACCCAGGGGTGATCCTCAGCGACGTGCGCATGCCCGGCATGAGCGGCCTGGAACTGCTCGACCGCTTGCAGACCCTCGACAGGGACCTGCCGGTGATCATCCTCACCGGCCATGGCGACGTGCCGATGGCCGTCGACGCCATGCGTCAGGGCGCCTACGACTTTCTGGAAAAGCCCTTCGCGCCCCAGGCGCTGCTCGACACCCTGCGCCGCGCCCTGGAAAAGCGCCAGCTGGTGCTGGAGAACCGCCGCCTGCATGAGCAGGCCGACAACCGGGCACAGCTGGAGGCCACGTTGCTGGGCGTGTCGCCCGGCCTGCAGACCCTGCGTCGCCAGGTTCTGGACCTGGCCGCCATGCCGGTCAACGTGCTGATCCGCGGCGAGACCGGCAGCGGCAAGGAGCTGGTCGCCCGCTGCCTGCACGACTTCGGCCCGCGTGCGGCCAAGCCGTTCGTGGCGCTCAATTGCGCGGCGATTCCAGAGCAACTGTTCGAGGCCGAACTGTTCGGCCATGAAAGCGGCGCCTTTACCGGTGCCCAGGGCAAGCGCGTCGGACGCCTGGAATACGCCCAGGGCGGTACGCTGTTTCTCGACGAAATCGAAAGCATGCCCCTGGCCCAGCAGGCCAAGCTGCTGCGCGTGCTGCAAGATCGCCAGTTGCAGCGCCTGGGTTCTAACCAGAGCATCGAAGTGGACGTGCGCATCATTGCCGCGACCAAGCCGGACCTGCTCGACGAAGCCCGGGCGGGGCGCTTCCGGGAAGACCTGGCCTACCGCCTCAACGTCGCGGAATTGCGCCTGCCTGCACTGCGCGAGCGCCGCGAAGACATTCCTCTGCTGTACAACCACTTCCTGCGCGGTGCCGCCGAGCGTCTCGGCCGCCCGGCGACAGAACCCAGCGGCGCCCTGCTGGGTCGCCTGCTAAGCCACGACTGGCCGGGCAACGTGCGCGAACTGGCCAACGCCGCCGAGCGTGAAGTGCTCGGCCTGAGCCCCTCCACTGAAGAGGCCGCCGGGCAGTCCCTCGCCGCACAGCAGGAGGCCTTCGAAGCCCAGTGCCTGCGCACCGCACTGAGCCGCCACAAGGGCGATATCAAGGCCGTGCTCGCCGAGCTGCAACTGCCACGCCGCACCCTCAACGAAAAGATGCAGCGCCACGGCCTGCAGCGCGAAATGTTTCTCTGAGCGAAGGCTGAAGCCGTCGGCCGGCAGCCACTCCCAGCGGGTCGGACGGCTGTCTTTCCGGGTCAGTGCGGGTTGATCGGAAAAGGCATCTGCAGAGACTCGTCCATCGGCAAGAATCCGCTCACGCAAAACCGACCATAAGCGGATTCTTGCCTATTTCAACGCCTTAACCGCTCTATTCCGGGCTTTCCGCGCCTGGCACAGGTCCTGCTATAGATCCAGCACGGCTGCACATGCGGCCCTCTAATAACAATGACTGGACAAGGATCAACATGGCCATTCCAAACTCCCTCCCCGAGTCGGCGGGTGCACCTGCCGCGCAGAAAACCACTGCTTCGCGTCTCAAATCGATCTTCAGCGGCTCGGTCGGCAACATGGTCGAGTGGTACGACTGGTACGTCTACGCCGCCTTCTCGCTGTACTTCGCCCAGGCGTTCTTCCCCAAGGGCGACACCACTGCACAACTGCTCAATACCGCTGCGATCTTCGCCGTGGGCTTTCTGATGCGCCCCATCGGCGGCTGGCTGATGGGCCTGTACGCCGACTACAAAGGCCGCAAGGCTGCACTGATGGCCTCGGTCATCCTGATGTGCTTCGGCTCGTTGGTCATCGCCCTCACCCCCAGCTATGAAACCATCGGTGTCGGCGCGCCGATCCTGCTGGTCATCGCACGCCTGATGCAGGGCCTGTCGGTCGGTGGTGAATACGGCACCTCGGCCACCTACCTCAGCGAAATGGCCACCAAGGAACGCCGCGGCTTCTTCTCCAGCTTCCAGTACGTGACCCTGATTTCCGGCCAGCTCATCGCCCTGGCGGTACTGATCGTGCTGCAGCAGTTCCTCACCAAGGAAGAGCTGTACGCCTGGGGCTGGCGTATCCCGTTCGTGATCGGCGCACTGTGTGCGGTGGTTGCGCTGTACCTGCGCCGTGGCATGGAAGAAACCGAGTCGTTCACCAAGGTGAAGAAGGAAAAATCCAAGGAAAGCCTGATGCGCACCCTGCTGCGTCATCCCAAGGAGCTGGCGACCGTGGTCGGCCTGACCATGGGCGGCACCCTGGCGTTCTACACCTACACCACCTACATGCAGAAGTACCTGGTCAACACCGTGGGCATGAGCATCACCGACTCGACGATGATCTCGGCGGCCACCCTGTTCCTGTTCATGCTGCTGCAACCGGTCATCGGCGGGCTGTCTGACAAGATCGGGCGTCGGCCCATCCTGATCGCCTTCGGAGTGCTGGGCACGCTGTTCACCGTGCCGATCCTCAGCACCCTGCATACCATCCAGACCTGGTGGGGTGCGTTCTTCCTGATCATGGCCGCGCTGGTCATCGTCAGCGGCTATACCTCCATCAACGCCGTGGTCAAGGCAGAGCTGTTCCCTACCGAGATTCGCGCCCTGGGCGTAGGTCTGCCCTACGCACTGACCGTCTCGCTGTTCGGCGGCACCGCTGAATACGTGGCCTTGTGGTTCAAGAGCGTGGGCATGGAGACCGGTTACTACTGGTACGTCACCGGCTGCATCGCTTGCTCGCTGCTGGTGTACGTGTTCATGAAGGACACCCGCAAGCACTCGCGCATCGAAACCGACTGATCTCGCGTCGCGTCGATACACAAGGGCAGTCCACGCCAGTGGCCTGCCCTTTTTCATGGCGAGAAAAAATATCCCTCACCCTCACCGACAGCAGGAAACTGGCCCACCGCCCTATTCAGCGCCCTGTTCCTGACGCATTTAAAATTTGTCAAGAGCTTTTATTACAAGACAATTCAAGAAACGCACCATTACCGTTCATTTTTCCGCACAACGCCCGAAATTCGCGCCATCGCGCCAACTATCATTTTCAGCAATGATCGCTAGCAATCCGATTAACTTCTTAATAAACCAGCGCGGCGTAGCATGAGCTCCATACCGGGAACACAACACACCCGACCCGACTTCCCGAATTGGAGAACTCATCATGAAAAAGAACACCCTGATCGCCGGCCTGACCTTCGCCATCATCGCTACCAGCGCTTTCGCCCTGCCCGTGACCGATGCCGCCAAACAGTCCATCAGCGCCGATTACATCACCGCCGATGGCGCTGACCGCGTAGGTGCCAACCGCCTGACCTCCGACGGTGCCGACCACGTCGGTGCCAACCGCCTGGCCGCTGATGGCGCTGACCGCGTCGGCGCCAACCGCCTGACCTCCGACGGCGCCGACCACGTCGGTGCCAACCGTCTAGCCGCTGATGGTGCTGACCACGTAGGCGCCAACCGCCTGACCTCCGACGGTGCCGACCACGTCGGTGCCAACCGTCTGGCCGCTGATGGTGCTGACCATGTAGGCGCCAACCGCCTGACCTCCGACGGTGCCGACCACGTCGGTGCCAACCGCCTGGCCGCTGACGGCGCAGACCATGTAGGTGCCAACCGCCTGACCTCCGACGGTGCCGATCACGTCGGTGCCAACCGTCTGGCCGCTGATGGTGCTGACCGCGTCGGTGCCAACCGTCTGATCTGATTGCTCTACCGTTCCATCTCCTCCTTGATGCTCCCCCTTCATGCCAGCCAGGGCCGCCTGACTGGCATTTTTTTTGGTCAGAAATCCAGTGTCAGCCCGGCATACAGCGCTCGCCCATCACCCGGCGCGTGCAACGATTGTTGAACGCCGGCGCTGCTGTCGTACCAGACGTACTCGTAATACCGGTTGGTGACATTCTTGACCTGCACATCCACGCTCAGAGTCGGCGTCAGGCGGTAGACGGCACTCAGGTTGAGCAACGTGTAGGCGCCGAACTGCCCGGTGCTGTTGGTACGCTCCAGGTAATAGTCGCTCTGCCCATTGACCCAGCCCGATAATTGCAGCTTCGGCATGGCCTGCCAGCTCGCGCCAACGGCGTATAGATGATGCGGCACATGGTCCATTTCCTGGCCCTTGCTGGCGGGCAGGTTCGGGCTGGGTTCGAGGATCTCCGAGAACTGCCGCGAGTACGACAGCCACAGGCTGGTGCTTTCGGTGGGGTACAGGTTGACCTGGACGTCCCAACCTTTGCGCAGCGTCTGCCCGACGTTCTCGGCATCCCCCACCGCATCGTTGAGCTTGCGCTGCACCTCGTCAGAAGCCTTTTGCTGCCAGTAGGCAATGCGTCCGTCGATCCAGGCCGCCGGGCGGAACTTGATACCGGTTTCCCAACCGTCGTTGATCGACGGCTTGAGGTCACCACTCTGCGTGGCCAGCCGATAGGCCGCCGAGCCGACACCGACCTGGTAGGTTCGTCCCCAGTTGGCATACAGGCTGGCCTGCTCCCAGGGAGACCACACCACGCTGAACTTGGGCTGGCGGATCAGCCCGTAGTCGTTGACCTCGGCGTGCTCTCCCGTCAGCTCGTTGCGGTAGCCGCCGTACAACCTGTCGACCCGGTAGGCGGGAATGATTTTCAGCGATTCCCAGGGCTCGATCACCGCCTGCACGTAAGCACCGTAGACGTTGAGATCGAAGCGCTGGTCGCGGGTCTGCGCCACCTGACTGCGCAACAGGGTGCGATAACGCTCGCTACGGTTTTCCTGGCGCTGCACTTCAGCACCGCCTTCAAGGGCGAAGGCATGCAACCCCTCGACCGGCGGGCGCCAAGTCAGGCTGTTCAGGGCGCCGTACTGGGTTTCGTCGGCGAAGCGCTCCTGCTGGGCACTGGTGCGCCAGTACTGCGTCCAGCGCCGGTCTTCGAAGGTGTTCACATAGGTTTTGCCGGCCCAGCTCAGGTCGTCGCCAAGGCGTACGTCGAGGTGCAGCCCGAGCTGGTTCATCTCCCGCTCACCGGTGTCGGTCGCGTTGCTGGCATAGGACTGTCGCGGACGGTCACGGGCGTCGCTGCGCGCGAGATAGCCTGCTTCGTCAGCGTCGGCACGGTAATGCCTGAGGCTCAGCCCGGCGCGCCAGGCATCGTCATCGGCGGTGTAGAACCACTTGCCAGCCATGCTCAACCGCTCGGCGCCGGCATGGTGTCGATAGCCATCGCTGGCCTGGTAGCTGAGCGCGTAGTTCTGGCTCCATTGACCCGACTGAAGACCTTTTACCAGTTGCAGTTCGCGGGTGGCGAAGCTGCCATAGCGCACGCGCAACTGGCCGTCGTTGCCGCCCTGGCGGGTATTGACCGTCGCATTGCCGGCAATGTTGTGCAGTCCATAGCGGGGGTCGTTGGTGCCGCGCACCACCTCGATGCTGTCGATCTCCAGCGGGAACACCATGTCGATGAACGGCATGTTGCCGTCATTGGTATTGCTGGGGATGCCGTCGATCAGCAGCTTGACGGCATTCACTTCACCTTCGCCATTGAACCCCCGCATGGACAACTTGCCGGAAGTGGTGCCCTGGTTGAATGGCGTCAGCATCACGCCCGGCACCCGATTGAACAACTCCCAACTGTATTGCACCGGCTGAGTCTGCAAGATGTCGGCGCCTACCACATCGACCGAACTGAGCACGTTGCCGGTGGACAACGGGCCGCTCTGCGCCGACTCGCTGCCCGATATGCTGACCGCGCCCAGAGTGATGACCGAATCACCTGGATGGCGGGTTTCGGCGAGCAGCTCGACGGTCGGTACGAAGGCGGCCAGGCCACTGAACAGGAACGGGGGGATTGCCAGGGGCCGAAGGCCCTTGTGCAGAAATGGGTTCATCTACTGCGCTTCCATGAAAAGCCATGAATCAGGCGCACGGCGACGCAGCCCGCAAAGGGCCGGTCAGACCAGTGCCGATGGAGAGAGGCCTGCAGCGTCGAACTCAGGCCAGGGTGTTCAGGGCGACAGGGGAAGCGCGAGGGTTGAGAGAAGTCCACCGCTCACGGGGTGGCGGTTGGGCGAGGCTGCGCAGAACCATGGGCGCAAGGGCCTTGCCCGGCATGCGGGTAAAATCCCAGGCGGCTGGCTGCAGGGCCAGCCCCAGGCCGCCCGACGAACACAGCGGGCAATCGAAACTGAGCAGGGCCGGCTGGGTCGGGTTCAACGGCTGGGCATCGAGGGTGTGCCCATGCTCGCTGTCCAGGGCGCAATAGCCGCCCTGCAGCCCGCTGAGTGCCAAACCACTCATCTGACCGTGATGAATGCCGCACACCAACAGGCTGAACAGGACGCTGGCGTAAAGCGTCCATGCAATCAGCGAGCGTTCACGACGATCAATTTTCATGGCAGCGGACTTTATCACCGGTCAGCAACCCTGGCGGGGCAAATGCTGCGGCCGATTGCCACAGCGACCGTAGGCCAAGCATGATGAGCGTCTCAGCCAACCAGGTTGCAAGGAAACGCCTCATGTCAGACCAGATTTACTCCTACGAGCCCGCCAAGGGTCACGGCCTGCCCCATGATCCCTTCAATGCCATCGTCGGCCCGCGCCCGATTGGCTGGATTTCATCGCAGGATGCCCAAGGCGTGCTGAACCTGGCGCCCTACAGCTTCTTCAATGCCTTCAACTACGTGCCGCCGATCATTGGCTTCAGCAGCGTGGGCCGCAAGGACAGCCTGAACAACATCGAGCAGACCGGCGAGTTCGTCTGGAACCTGGCCACCCGCTCCCTCGCAGAGCCCATGAACCTGAGCTGCGCGGCGGTGGCCGCCGAGGTCGACGAGTTCCAGCTGGCCGGCCTGACGCCGCTGCCTTCCCAGGTGGTCGCGGTGCCACGGGTCAAGGAGACGCCGGTGTCGTTCGAATGCAAGGTCACGCAGATCGTGCAGCTCAAGCGCGCCGACCAGGAACGGGTACCCAGTTGGCTGATTCTCGGTGAGGTGGTGATGGTGCATATCGCCGAGTGGCTGCTCAAAGACGGCATCTACGACACCGCCGCCGCCGAGCCGATCCTGCGCGGTGGCGGCCCGGCGGATTACTTCCAGCTGGGCCCGGAAGCGCTGTTTCGCATGAATCGGCCAAAGATCTGAAGCGTCTCAGCCTTCCTGTGGCCAGACCAGCTCGGCGGCGGCATCGACGTCGAGCAGGCGCTGCAATTCACTCTCGGCAGCGCGGTCGGCTTCATCGGCGGTGCTGAAGGTCTGCCCCGGCAACAGGCCATGAAAACGCGGCGCGCCGCCGCCATCGAGAGCCTTGACGGCGATCGCCGCCTGGTAGCTGCCTGGTGCCGGAATCACTGCCGTCACCGCTTCGAAATGCTGGAAAACCCTGCGTGCCATGGACGCTGCCACCTGTATTGAAATTCGGGACGGCGATTCTACCTGTCTTCGCGGCCAGCACGATCCTGACGATGACCTACACTGCAAGTAACGCTTTCACTACTCCACGGTCGATCCAAGGGGTGCAGCATGAGAGTCACAATAAAAAAATGCCTGGCCGCACTGGGCATCGTCGGTGTCGTCGCCTTGTATGCGGCAGGCGCCTACCGCATCGAACTGGCCCGTATGGCCCCACCCGCCTCCCTGTGTGCCTTTTCCCACTGCTCGCCGACGGACGCCACGTTCACCGCGCTGCGATGACATTCCGTTCACTTCAGCCTGCCGAGGACATCGTTCGAAGGCTATCGGTTAGCACACTATCGGAATAGACTGGCCAGCAAAAAACCGCCAGCCCTTCCGTGACCCGCCCCATGCCGACCAATCCTGCGATCAGCAGCATTCTTTTCGCCTTGATGATGGCGATTTTCCTCAGCGCCCTGGACCAGACCATCGTCGCTGTCTCGCTGCCGGCCATTTCCGCGCAGTTGCACGATGTCGACCTGCTGGCCTGGGTGATCTCCGGCTATATGGTGGCAATGACCGTGGCGGTGCCGGTGTACGGCAAGCTGGGCGACCTGTTCGGGCGTCGGCGCATGATGCTCATCGGCCTGGCACTGTTCACCTTCGCCTCGTTGCTGTGTTGCCTGGCGCAGAGCATGGAACAGCTGGTGATGGCCCGGGTGCTGCAAGGCATCGGTGCGGGCGGCATGGTCTCGGTCAGCCAGGCGATCATCGGCGACATCATCCCGCCCCGCGAGCGGGGTCGCTACCAGGGCTACTTCAGCAGCATGTACGCCCTGGCCAGCGTCGCCGGGCCGGTATTGGGCGGGCTGATGACCGAATACCTGTCATGGCGCTGGGTATTCTTGATCAACCTGCCGTTGGGCCTTGCTGCCTGGGTGCTGGCCTGGCGAACCCTGCACGGCCTGCCCGTGCCGCAGCGCAAGCCGATCATCGACTACCTGGGCACTCTGCTGATGATCGTGGGCCTCAGCGCCCTGCTGCTGGGCATCACCGAAGTCGGCCAGGGCCATGGCCTGGGCGACCGTCTGGTGCAGGTCCATCTGGCCATCGCCGTCGTCGCCCTGAGCCTGTTTCTCATTCAGGAGCGGCGTGCCGTGGAACCGGTACTGCCGTTGCACCTGTTCACCAGCCGCAGCGCCGTACTGTGCTGGATCACCGTGTTCTTCGCCAGCTTCCAGGCGATCTCGCTGACCATGCTGATGCCGCTGCGACACCAGACGCTCACCGGTGCCGGCGCCGACAGCGCGGCATTGCACCTGCTGCCGCTGGCCATGGGCATGCCGCTGGGTGCCTACTTTTCCGGCCGTCACACGGCGCGCAGCGGTCGCTACAAACCGCTGATTCTCGCTGGCGCGGTGCTGATGCCGGTGGCGATTCTCGGTATCGCCTTCACCCCGCCCGAGCAGGCCTGGCTGACCGGGCTGTTCATGCTGCTGACCGGTGTCGCCAGCGGCATGCAGTTCCCCACCTCGCTGGTCGGTAGCCAGAATGCCGTCCAGCCTCGCGATACCGGGGTGGCCACCAGCACCAGCAACCTGTTCCGTTCACTGGGTGGCGCGGTGGGCGTGGCCTTGATGTCGGCCCTGCTGCTGGCCATGCTGCAAGGCACCGGCCTGGGCACGCTGGCACCGGGCAGCCTGGGCGGCGAAGGCCAGACGGGCAACGCCCTGCTCGACAGTCTGCACGCCAGTAGCGGCCCTGCGCTGGAGGCCCTGCGTGGTGAATTGGCCAATACCTTCCGGCACCTGTTGAGTGTCAGCGCCGCCATAGGGCTGCTGAGCGTGGCGGCGGCGCTGGCCATGCCCAATACGCTGTTGCGTGGACGAGACTGAAACGGCCCGGCCTGCCAGGTAAAAGGTGATCGATTCATCCGCTGGACAGGCGCCTTGCGTCATGCTGTTCGGCAGGCGGCGAACGGTGTACGGTTACACGGCTGCGTCGTGCTGGCGCAAGGCTGGGCTATGGCGCAGCATGTCCATGCAGCTCTCGACCAGCGTTTCGGCCTGGTCGTAGAGCGAGAAGCTTTCGGGCACCAGCAGCCACTGGGCGAGAAGCCCGTCGATGTAGGCGTGAAGGCTCACCGCCGCACGCGAGACGTCGAGCGTGGCCGGCAACTGCCCTTTGCGCACCGCGTTGCTCAAGGCAAGACCGATCCTTTCGTTGCACCACACGGCGTTATCCCGACGCTGACGGCGAAAATCGCACATTTCATCGGTGAACTCGCATTTATGGAAAAGGATCTCGTTGATACGCCGGGTTTTCGGGTTCCTGGAAACCTCATGAAACAAATGCACCAGCAGCTTCTTCATGCACCCCAGCGGGTCGGCCTCGTCCTCATTGTGAGTGGCCTGGGACATTTCTTCGAGGGGTTCGTGAAGGCTGTCGAGCATGGCCTGGAACAGCTCGGCCTTGTTGGTGAAGTGCCAATAGATGGCGCCGCGCGTGACCCCAGCCAGGGTCGCGATGTCAGCCAGGGTGGTGCGTGCGACACCGCGAGCGTAGAACGCCTGTTCGGCAGCCTCCAGAATCTGGCTGCGTGTGGCTTGTGCTTCCTCTTTGGTACGACGAACCATGGCAGTAAAACCTCGACATTGATGCGCCAGCCTGTCTAGAGCAGGGTCTGGGAACGGTATCGGCCGTGCGGCTGAGCGAACGGCGACAACGTGATGGCACGCTGTTTACAAACAGCCGTGAATGTAAGTATATTCATTAGCATGCTATGTATCTAGCCGCAAAATTTTTTTACATCTCCACTTTCTTGAGCAATCAAGGTTCCTGACCTCCGAGGATCTTCATGCAATTCAAGCCAGCTGTTCCCGTTCTGGTCACTGCCGTCGCCCTGGCAACCCTGCTCAGCGGTTGTAGCAAGAAGGAAGAAGCGGCACCTGCCGCCCAGACTCCTCAGGTCGGCGTGGTCACCCTCAAAGCCCAGCCCTACACGCTCACCACCGAGCTGCCAGGCCGCACCACGGCCTTTCGGGTCGCCGAAGTGCGGCCGCAGGTCAACGGCATCATCCTCAAGCGGCTGTTCACCGAAGGCGCCGACGTCAAGGCCGGCCAGCAGCTGTATCAGATCGACCCGGCGATGTACGAAGCCACTGCCAACAGCGCACGCGCCAGCCTGCAGTCGGCCAAGTCGCTGGCTGACCGCTACAAGCTGCTGGTCAACGAGCAGGCCGTGAGCCGCCAGGAATACGACCAGGCCATCGCCTCCAGCCGTGAGGCCGAGGCCAGCCTGCAGACCGCCGAGATCAACCTGCGCTACACCAAGGTGCTGGCACCGATCTCCGGACGCATCGGGCGCTCGTCGGTCACCGAAGGCGCCCTGGTCAGCAATGGCCAGACCGAAGCGATGGCCACCATCCAGCAGCTCGACCCGATCTACGTCGACGTGGTGCAGTCTTCGGCCGAAATGCTCAAGCTGCGTTCCGACCTGGAAAGCGGCAAGCTGCAGAAGGTCGGTAACAACGCCGCCAAGGTGAAGCTGACCCTGGAAGACAACAGCGCCTACCCGCAGGAAGGCACCCTGGAGTTCTCGGAAGTCTCGGTCGACCAGGGCACCGGCTCGGTCACCCTGCGCGCCGTGTTCCCCAACCCTGAGCATCGTCTGCTGCCCGGCATGTTCGTCCATGCGCAGTTGCAGGCCGGCACCAACGCCCAGGCCATCCTGGCGCCGCAACAGGGCGTGACCCGCGACCAGAAAGGCACACCGACCGCCCTGGTGGTGAACCAGGACAACAAGGTGGAGATGCGCACGCTGGTGGCCAACCGCACCGTGGGCGACAAATGGCTGATCGAAAAAGGCCTGAACGAAGGCGACCGGGTCATCACCGAGGGTCTGCAGTACGTCAAGCCAGGCGCCACGGTCAAGGTCGCCGAAGCCAGTAACGTCAAGGGCGCCCAACCGGCACCTGCCGCGGCGAGCGACAAGGCCGCCGGCGGTAAAGGGGAATAACCGATGTCGAAATTCTTTATCGAGCGCCCCATCTTCGCCTGGGTGATCGCCCTGGTGATCATGCTGGTGGGCGGCTTGTCGATCCTCAAGCTGCCGATCAACCAATACCCGAGCATCGCCCCGCCGGCCATCGCCATTCAGGTTTCCTACCCCGGTGCTTCGGCGCAGACCGTGCAGGACACCGTGGTGCAGGTCATCGAGCAACAGCTCAACGGTATCGACAGACTGCGCTACGTCAGCTCGGAGAGTAACTCCGACGGCAGCATGACCATTACCGTGACCTTCGAACAGGGCACCAACCCCGACACCGCGCAGGTTCAGGTACAGAACAAGCTGAACCTGGCCACCCCGTTGCTACCGCAAGAGGTCCAGCAGCAGGGTATCCGCGTCACCAAGGCGGTGAAGAACTTCCTGCTGGTGATCGGCCTGGTGTCCGAAGATGGCAGCATGACCAAGGAAGACCTGGCCAACTACATCGTCTCCAACATCCAGGACCCGATTTCGCGGACCTCCGGTGTCGGTGACTTCCAGGTATTCGGTGCCCAGTACGCCATGCGTATCTGGCTCGATCCGGCCAAGCTCAACCAGTACCAGCTGACCCCAGGCGACGTGAAAACCGCAGTCAGTGCACAGAACGTACAGGTCGCTTCCGGCCAGCTTGGCGGCCTGCCCGCCGTGGCCGGCCAGCAGCTCAACGCCACCATCATTGGCAAGACCCGTCTGCGCACCGCCGAGCAGTTCGAGAACATTCTGCTCAAGGTCAATGCCGATGGCTCCCAGGTCCGCTTGAAAGACGTCGCCAAAGTCGGTCTCGGCGCGCAGGACTACAGCGTCGACTCGCAATTCAACGGCAAGCCGGCTTCGGGCATGGCGATCAAGCTGGCGCCCGGCGCCAACGCTCTGGACACCGCCAAGGCGATCCGCGCCACCATCGCCTCGCTGGAGCCCTTCTTCCCGCCTGGGATGAAAGCCGTGCTCCCGTATGACACCACACCGGTGGTCAGCGAATCGATTTCCGGGGTGGTGCATACCCTGGTCGAAGCGATCGTGCTGGTGTTCCTGGTGATGTACCTGTTCCTGCAGAACTTCCGCGCCACCGTGATCACCACACTCACCGTACCGGTGGTGTTGCTCGGCACCTTCGGCATCCTCGCGGCGTTCGGTTTCACCATCAACACCCTGACCATGTTCGGCATGGTGCTGGCCATCGGCTTGCTGGTGGACGACGCCATCGTCGTGGTGGAGAACGTCGAGCGGGTGATGATCGAGGACAAGTTGTCGCCCAAGGAGGCCACGATCCGCTCCATGGGGCAGATCCAGGGCGCCCTGGTGGGTATTGCCCTGGTGCTCTCGGCAGTATTGCTACCCATGGCGTTCTTCGGTGGCTCCACCGGGGTGATCTACAAGCAGTTCTCCATCACCATCGTTTCCGCCATGGCGCTGTCGGTGATCGTGGCGCTGATCTTCACGCCGGCGCTGTGCGCCACCATGCTCAAACCCATCGACCACTCCCACGACCTGGAAAAGCGCGGTTTCTTCGGCTGGTTCAACCGCACCTTCGATCGTGGCGTACGAGGCTACGAACGCGGCGTGGGCGGCATGCTCAAGCACAAGTGGCCAGCCTACCTGGCCTACGTGCTGATCTGCGCCGGCATGGTGTGGATGTTCAACCGTATCCCTGCGGCCTTCCTCCCCGAAGAAGACCAGGGCGTGATGTTCGTCCAGGTACAGACGCCGGCCGGCTCCACCGCCGAACGCACCCAGCAGGTGATGGACACCATGCGTGAGCACCTGCTGACCAAGGAAGCGGACTCGGTACAGTCGGTGTTCACCGTCAACGGCTTCAACTTCGCCGGTCGCGGACAGAACTCCGGTATCGCCTTCGTGCTGCTCAAGCCGTGGGGCGAGCGTCCCGGTGCCGAGAACAGCGTGTTCCAACTGGCCAAGCGTGCCCAGGGCTATTTCTTCAGCCTGCGCGACGCCATGGTGTTTGCCGTGGTGCCGCCGTCGGTACTGGAACTGGGTAACGCCACCGGTTTCGACGTCTACCTGCAGGATCAGGGCGGTGTCGGTCACGAGAAGCTGATGCAGGCGCGTAACCAGTTGCTGGGAGCCGCCTCGCAGAGCAAGATCCTCGCTGGCGTTCGTCCCAACGGCCTGAACGATGAACCGCAATACCAGCTGACCATCGATGACGAGCGCGCCAGCGCCCTGGGCATCACTCTGTCGGACATCAACAGCACCTTGTCGATCGCCTTCGGCAGCAACTACGTCAATGACTTCATCGACCGCGGTCGGGTCAAGAAGGTCTTCCTGCAGGGCAGTGCCGACGCGCGCATGAACCCTGAAGACCTGAAGAAGTGGTACGTGCGCAACAGCAGCGGGCAGATGGTGCCGTTCTCGGCCTTCAGCAGCGGCGAGTGGGTGTTCGGCTCGCCGAAACTGTCGCGCTACAACGGCGTGCCGGCCGAAGAAGTGCTGGGTACCCCGGCGCCTGGCTACAGTACCGGCCAGGCCATGGCGGAGATCGAGCGTCTGGCCAAGGACCTGCCACCGGGCATCGGTATCTCCTGGACCGGCCTGTCGTACGAAGAGCGGCTGTCCGGCTCCCAGGCCCCTGCCCTCTATGCCCTGTCGCTGCTGGTGGTGTTCCTCTGTCTGGCGGCCCTGTATGAAAGCTGGTCGATCCCGATCGCGGTCATGCTGGTCGTGCCACTGGGGGTCATCGGTGCCTTGATGGCGACCAGCCTGCGCGGTCTGTCCAACGACGTGTTCTTCCAGGTCGGCCTGTTGGTGACAGTGGGCCTGGCGGCGAAGAACGCCATCCTCATCGTCGAGTTCGCCAAGGAGCTGCACGAACAGGGCAAGGGGCTGGTGGAAGCCACCATCGAGGCCTGCCGCATGCGTCTGCGCCCGATCATCATGACCTCCATGGCCTTCATCCTCGGCGTGGTGCCGCTGGTGATCGCCTCGGGTGCCGGTTCGGGCAGCCAGCATTCCATCGGTACCGGCGTGATCGGCGGTATGATTACCGCGGTCGTCCTGGCGATCTTCTGGGTGCCACTGTTCTTCGTCTCGGTGTCGACACTGTTCAAGAGCAAACCGAAAAACATCAAACAGCAAGAGGCTGGCCAATGAGCAAGTCCCTGATTTCCCTGGCGGTTACTGCCTTCATCCTCGGCGGCTGCTCGCTGATTCCCGACTATCAGCGTCCGGCCGCTCCGGTGGCGGACCAGTACCCGCAGGGGCCGGCCTACGAACCGGCCCAGGCGGCCAACGTCGCCGCCGCCGAACAGGGCTGGCGGCAGTTCTTCCGTGATCCGGCGCTGCAGCAACTGATCCAGACCGCGCTGGAGAACAACCGTGACCTGCGCGTCGCGGCGCTGAACATCGACGCCTACCGTGCGCAGTACCGCATCCAGCGCGCCGACCTGTTCCCGGCGGTGGCCGCCGAGGGCAGCGGCAGCCGCCAGCGCACACCGGCCAACATGTCCACCACCGGCCGTTCGAGCATCGCCAGCAGCTACTCGGCGACCCTGGGCGTCAGTGCCTACGAGCTGGACCTGTTCGGCCGCGTGCGCAGCCTCAGCGAACAGGCATTGCAAACCTACTTCGCCAGCGAAGAAGCGCGGCGCAGCACACAGATCAGCCTGGTAGCCAGCGTGGCCAACGCCTACCTGACCTGGCAGGCCGACAAGGAACTGCTCAAGCTGACCCAGGAAACCCTCGGCACCTACGAGGAAAGCCTGCGCCTGACCAGCCGCAGCAACGAGGTCGGCGTGGCCTCGGCCCTCGACCTGAGCCAGGCCCGCACCTCGGTGGAAAGCGCCAAGGCGCGCCTGGCGCAGTATCAGCGCCTGGTAGCGCAGGACCAGAACAGCCTGGTACTGCTGCTCGGCACTGGCCTGCCGGCCAACCTGCCGGCGGCACAGCCGCTGGATGCCGACCTGCTGAGCAAGATGCCAGCCGGCATGCCGTCGGACCTGCTGCAGCGCCGCCCGGACATTCTCCAGGCCGAGCACAACCTGATGGCCGCCAACGCCAATATCGGTGCCGCACGGGCCGCGTTCTTCCCGAGCATCAGCCTGACCGCCAGTGCCGGCACCATGAGCCCGGACCTGTCGGGGCTGTTCGACGGCGGTTCGGGCACCTGGTTGTTCAAGCCGACCATCAACCTGCCGATCTTCAACGCCGGCAGCCTGCGCGCCAGCCTGGACTACGCGAAGATCCAGAAAGAGATCAACGTCGCCAACTACGAGAAGGCGATCCAGACCGCGTTCCAGGAAGTCGCCGATGGCCTGGCCGCACGCAAGACCTACCAGGAACAGTTGCAGGCGCAGCGTGACTTCGTCACCGCCAGCCAGGACTACTACCGTCTGGCCGAGCGTCGCTACCGAATCGGTATCGACAGCAACCTGACCTTCCTGGATTCGCAGCGCTCGCTGTTCAGTGCCCAGCAGACGCTGATCACCGACCGCCTGGCGCAGCTGACCAGCGAGGTCAACCTGTACAAGGCCCTGGGTGGCGGCTGGTACGAAAACACCGGCGACAACCAGCCGATCGCCAAGGAAAAGCCTTCCGTGCAGTTGTTCTGATCGCTTTGCCTGAAATGAAAAGACCCGCCTTCGTGGCGGGTCTTTTTTTGCTCCATCGACAGGCTACACCCTGTAGGCGGTGATCAATGATCGTGATGCAGGTAAGCCGGCTGCTTCGGCAGACGCAGGCTGAACAGGAAGGCAATCACCATCATCACCGTGACGTACCAGTAGAAGTTGCTCTCCGCACCCATGCTCTTGAAGTTCAGCGCCACGTATTCGGCCGAACCGCCGAACAGTGCGTTGGCGATGGCGTACGACAGGCCCACACCCAGTGCACGCACCTGCGGCGGAAACATCTCGGCTTTCACCAGGCCACTGATCGAGGTGTAGAAACTCACGATCGCCAGTGCCAGGGTAATCAGCGCGAACGCCATGAACGGGCTCTGCACGCTTTTCAGTGCGGTGAGGATCGGCAAGGTGCACAGCGCCCCAAGAGCCCCGAACAGCAGCATCGAGCTGCGCCGGCCGATACGGTCGGCGAGCATGCCGAACAGCGGCTGCATGCACATGTACACGAACAGCGCACCGGTCATGATGTAGCTGGCGGTCTTCGGCTCCATGCCGCCGGTGTTGACCAGGTACTTCTGCATGTAGGTGGTGAAGGTATAGAAGATCAGCGAGCCGCCGGCGGTGTAGCCCAGCACGGTGATGAACGCGGCCTTGTGATGCTTGAACAGGGCACTGACGCTGCCGGCGTCCTTGTCCTTGCGGGTTTCGGCAGTGGTGGTCTCGTTCAGGCTGCGGCGCAGCAACAGGGCGATGACCGCTGCCAGGGCGCCGATCACGAAGGGAATGCGCCAGCCGTAGGCACGCAGTTCTTCGGTGCTGAGAAACTGCTGCAGGATGACCACGGTCAGCACCGCCAGCAGCTGGCCGCCGATCAGCGTCACATACTGGAACGAGGCGTAGAAGCCACGCTGGCCGCGCAACGCCACCTCGCTCATGTAGGTGGCGGTGGTGCCGTATTCACCACCGACCGACAGCCCCTGCAGCAGGCGCGCCAGCAACAGCAGCGCCGGCGCCCAGGCACCAATGGCGGCATAGGTCGGCAGGCAGGCGATGACCAGCGAGCCGGCGCACATCATGGTCACCGAGATCAGCATCGAGTTCTTGCGCCCGTGCTTGTCTGCCACGCGACCGAACAACCAGCCGCCGATGGGGCGCATCAGAAAGCCTGCGGCGAATACCCCGGCAGTGTTGAGCAACTGCACGGTGGGGTCATCGGAAGGAAAGAAGGCTGGGGCAAAGTAGATGGCGCAGAACGCGTAGATGTAGAAGTCGAACCATTCGACCAGGTTGCCGGACGAAGCGCCGACGATGGCGAAGATTCGCTTGCGACGTTCTTCACCTGAGTAGTGCATGGTGGTGGCCATTGTTGTTATACCCTCCGGGTTGGTTGTGGCGTTTCATCCCTGCGAGGACGAGCGGCCCCAAGAAACAATTGGTCACATCCTAACGGCTATTAGTTCAGAATGGCCAACTGGTCTGGCCAAAAAAGCGCAGGCCTGGGCCTGCCAAGAGGAGGAATCGCTAGGGTCAACCCGCCAGCGACGTGTCCGGCCTGTTCGTGGAAGCCAGTCAGTCGCTGGAGGGTTGATGGGGGATCAGCGTTCGATCGCCAGGGCCAGGCCCTGGCCGACGCCGACGCACATGGTCGCCAGGCCTTTACGGCCACCGGTCTTTTCCAGCTGATGCAGCGCAGTAAGCACCAGGCGCGCACCGCTCATGCCCAGCGGGTGACCCAGGGCGATGGCACCACCATTCGGGTTCACCTGCGGCGCATCGTCGGCCAGGCCCAGTTCGCGCAACACCGCCAGCCCCTGGCTGGCAAAGGCTTCGTTGAGTTCGATGACATCGAAATCGGTCACTGCCAGGCCCAGGCGCTCGACCAGCTTGCGTACCGCTGGCACCGGGCCGATGCCCATCACGCGGGGTTCGACGCCGGCACTGGCCATGCCCAGGATCCGCGCACGCGGGGTCAGGCCATGTTTCTTCACGGCATCGGCCGAAGCCAGGATCAACGCTGCTGCACCATCGTTGACCCCGGAGGCATTGCCCGCCGTCACGGTCTTGTCCGGACCGTTGACCGGCTTGAGCTTGGCCAGCGCTTCCAGTGTCGTTTCGGCGCGAGGGTGTTCGTCCTGGTCGACAATGGTCTCGCCCTTCTTGTGCGCGATGCGCACCGGCACGATTTCCTCGGCAAAAAAGCCCGCAGCCTGGGCAGCGGCGGTGCGCTGCTGGCTGCGCAGGGCGAAAGCGTCCTGATCGGCTCGAGAAACCTTGTAGTCATCCGCCACGTTGTCAGCAGTTTCCGGCATCGAATCGACGCCGTACTGGGCTTTCATCAGCGGGTTGATGAAGCGCCAGCCAATGGTGGTGTCTTCCAGCTTCATGCCACGGGAAAACGCCGCGTCGGCCTTGCCCATCACGAACGGCGCACGCGACATGGATTCCACGCCGCCGGCGATGGCCAATTCCATCTCGCCCGCAGCGATGGCGCGAAACGCCGTGCCGATGGCGTCCATGCCCGAGGCGCACAGGCGGTTCAGCGTCACGCCCGGAATGCTCGGCGGCAGGCCGGCCAGCAGCGCAGCCATGCGCGCCACGTTGCGGTTGTCTTCACCAGCCTGGTTGGCGCAACCGAAGAACACTTCGTCGACCTCTTGCCAGTTCACCGAAGGGTTGCGCTCGATCAGCGCCTTGATCGGCACCGCTGCCAGGTCGTCGGCACGCACGCCGGACAGCCCGCCGCCGAAGCGGCCAATGGGCGTACGGATGGCATCGCAGATGAATACGTCACGCATCAGGCTTCTCCTGCCACTTGGCCATGGGCGGCGGCGGTGCGGGCTTCCAGGTCGCGCAGGGCGGTCAGCTCGGCCTCGCTCGGTTCGGCGGAAACCGCGACGTTCTCGGCAAAGCGCACCGGCCAGCCAGTGGCGGCCACCACCTGCTCACGGGTGACGCCGGGGTGCAGGGTGGTGACGATGAATTCGTTGCTGCCCTCCTCCGGCTCCATCACGCACAGGTCGGTGATGATGCCCACCGGCCCGGCCCCAGGCAGGCCCAGGCGCTTGCGCGAGTCGCCGCCTTCGCCGTGGCCCACCGAGGTGATGAAGTCCAGACGGTCGACGAACGAACGCGGCGACTGCTTGAGGATGATCAGCACCGACTTGGCGGAGCCGGCGATCTCCGGCGCACCACCGGCACCCGGCAGGCGCACCTTGGGCTTGTGGTAGTCACCTACCACGGTGGTGTTGATATTGCCGAAGCGGTCGACCTGCGCGGCCCCCAGGAAGCCCAGGTCGACCCGGCCGCCCTGCAGCCAGTAACGGAAGATCTCGCTGGTCGACACCACGGTGTCGGCGGTCTCGGCCAGCTCGCCGTCGCCGATCGACAGCGGCAGGACGCTGGGCTTGGCACCGATGGGGCCGGACTCGTAGATCAGGACCACGTCCGGGCTGGAGGTCAGGCGCGCCAGGTTGGCGGCCTTGGACGGCAGGCCGATGCCCACGAAGCAGACGGTGCCGTTGTGCAGACGACGCGCAGCGGCGATGGTCATCATTTCACTGGTGGAATAGGTCATTATTTTGCCTCCGCAGCGCTGGCCAGCTTGTTGCGGAATTCATTGAAATCCGCGGTGCCATGGATGTACTCGTCGACCCAGGCCTTGAACGTTTCGCGATCACGGGCGATCGGGTCCCAGTCCTGGTAGAAGCGGTTGTCACGCTCGTAGTAACCGTGGGCGTAGGACGGATGGGCACCGCCAGGCACCACGCATACGGCACTCAGCGCCCAGGTCGGCAGCACGCAGGAGTTCATCGGCGCCTGCAGGTCGTCGACGATTTCTTCGACGGTCACGATGCAACGCTTGGCCGCCAGCGCCGCTTCCTTCTGCGAACCGAGAATGCCCCAGATCAGCACGTTGCCCTTGCGGTCGGCCTTCTGGGCATGGATCACGGTCACGTCGGGGCGTACCGAAGGCACGGCTGCCAACACTTCGCCGGTGAATGGACAGGTGACGGTCTTGATCAGCGGGTTGACCTTCGGCAGGTCGGAACCGGCGTAGGCGCGCAGCACCGCGAAGGGCAGCCCGGAAGCACCGGCCACGTAGGCGTTGGCCAGGTCGGCATGGCTGTGTTCTTCAAGCTCCAGGTCGCGCGGCCATTGTTTCTCCACGGCATCGCGCAGGCGGTGCAGCGAGCCGACACCGGGGTTGCCGCCCCAGGAGAAGACCAGGCGCTTGACGCAGCCGGCGCCGATCAACTGGTCATAGATCAGGTCTGGCGTCATGCGCACCAGGGTCAGGTCACGCTTGCCCTGGCGGATGATTTCGTGCCCAGCGGCAGAAGGAATCAGGTGAGTGAAACCTTCCAGTGCAACGGTGTCGCCATCGTTGACCAGTCGTTTCACCGCATCCTTTAAAGACATGATTTCAGCCATGAGGTGCTCCCGTACCCAAACATCACGTTCAATGATCGGCACGTCGAAGCGCGCCGCGATGAGCGTGAGGTTATGCGGGGGACCGCCTGGCAAACAATCCGATAATCGCTTATCCGTTCGGTAATCGAACGCAATCAGAAAGGCCCGCCAGAGGGCGGGCCTGGACGTTTCAGGTGAAGATCTGCGCGCTCAGTTCGCGACTGGCATCCAGCATGATCGGCAGGAAGCGCTGCTCCAGCTCGCTGCGCGCCACCCGTGCGGCACTGGTGCTGACGTTGAGCGCCGCAAGGACCTGGCCGGAAGCGTCGTAGACCGGCACGGCAATCGAGCGCAGGCCTTGCTCCAGCTCCTGGTCGACGATGCACCAGCCTTGCTGGCGCACCTGCTGCAGGCATTCGTAGAGCGCCTCGGTCGTGCGAATGGTACGGCTGGTCTTGGGTTGCAGGTCGACATGGTCGAGGTATTCGCGCAGCGAGACGTCATCCAGTGCCGCCAGCAGAATGCGCCCCATGGACGTGCAATAGGCCGGCAGGCGGCCGCCTACCGACAGGTCGACGGAAATCAGCCGCTGAGTGGTGGCCGAACGGGCGATGTAGAGAATGTCGTCGCCTTCCAGGGTGGCCATGTTGCAGGCCTCGTGCAGTTGGTCGCTCATGCGGTCCAGGTAGGGCTGCGAAGAAACCGCCAGGGGGGTGGACGACAGGTAGGCATGCCCCAGGGTCAAGACCTTGGGCAGCAGCGAATAGGTACGACCGTCCGTCGTCGCGTAGCCGAGCTTGATGAGGGTGTGCAGGCAACGACGCACCGCTGCGCGAGGAATCTCGGTGCGGTGGCTGATCTGCGCGATGGTCAGATGCCGCTTGCGCTCCTGGAAGGCATGGATCACCGCCAGCCCGCGGGCCAGGGACGTCATGAAATCGGGATCGCCCGTCAGGGCCTGGATGCGCTTGGCTGGCGAGGCGACGATGGGCGGCGCCAGGGAAACAAAAGAATTACGCAGTTCTTCATTCATGGCCACGATCTCGGCAACACCCTTCAGACCTTTCTAATCAACGGTTGCGCAGCTGCGCGGAATGATTCTCGACAGCCCGACCCGTGCGATTATCGAACAAGTGGCCGATAATCGCAATTGACCCCTGACAAATATGCTTATACCTTTATGCCTGCCATGAAGTGGCTTCTTGGAAATCCTGGTCAGGTACCCACTGAGAAGTCCAAGGCAACGGCCTTGTCCACGAAGCAAGGCCGTTTTTATTTCGGCCTCCTCTGACCGACTCGTTGAATGCTCACCTGGCGCATCTTCTTCATGGGCCTGCGCATGCCGATGAAACGCTGCAACTAACGACGCAGCACAAGTTCGATCATGCGGCGTACAGTACTAAGAGAAAACGCCACCTGCGAAGTGTTGACGATCCCAGGGTTCTTGGAGATAGTAGCTTTCACCCGGTTGGAAGTATTCCGTGTCGTGATGTGCCGTTCATGCCCTTACAGGTGCTGAGCGCCTGCTTCGACGAGCACCGCAACGCCCTGTTGCGTTGAACAGGACACGAGACCAGCCCGGCGCGTGCAGTTCATGCGCCTCTTTTTACTTGTCGCTACGACAGATGTTCGTTTCCGGTGCCCGTAGCCGCCAACCGCCTCGTGCGGCCCGCCGTTCGCAGTTCCCGGCCAGTCCCCAGGGTGCATTTGTCTCCCTGTCATGGACAGCCGCATTCGCGAGCGCCCGCCCCCTGCGCAGCCTGGCGTCAACACCGGAGTTCATTCGACTTGATCAGGTAACACCGTGACTAAAGATGAACTGCGCGCCGAACTCGAGCGCCAGGAACAGCGCTTCAAGGAAGTGTACGGCGGCGAAATCACCACGTATGCCGCGCAGCCCGAACCGGAGCGCAAGCCCTGGCGCAAGCGGGCGACCGTTCAGGACCAGGCGTTCAAGCAGGAACTGCAACGCATGGAAAAAGAGCTGAAGGAAGAACACGACGACGTTGCCGGCCCCACGCCGAACGTATTCTGAACATTCCTGCCAGCTCGCGGCGTCGGGATTTACCCCTGTCCATGACGCAGATCTGATCGATACCGGCCAGCGGTCGGTACGTCGAAGTGTATTTTTTCTGTCATAATCGCGCCCCCTTCAGAACGGGCCAGAAAACTTACATGATCGATTTATTCAGCGGACTTGATGCCTGGGTATTGGTGAGCCTGCTACTCGCCCTCGCATTCGTCCTGTCGTTCGAGTTCATCAACGGCTTCCATGACACGGCCAACGCGGTGGCCACGGTGATCTACACCAAGGCCATGCCGCCGCACCTGGCGGTGTTCGCCTCTGGCATCTTCAACTTCCTGGGGGTACTGCTCGGCGGTGTAGGTGTGGCCTACGCGATCGTGCACCTGCTGCCGGTAGAACTGCTGATCAACGTCAACACCGGCCATGGCCTGGCCATGGTGTTCTCGCTGCTCACCGCCGCCATCGCCTGGAACCTGGGCACCTGGTACTTCGGTATTCCGGCTTCCAGCTCCCACACCCTGATCGGTTCGATCCTCGGGGTAGGCCTGGCCAACGCGTTGATCAATGGCATTCCGGTGGGCGAAGGCGTCAACTGGCAGAAAGCCATAGACATCGGCGCCTCGCTGGTGTTCTCGCCCCTGGCAGGTTTCATCGCGGCCGGTCTGCTGCTGGTCGCGCTGAAATGGTGGCGCCCGCAGTCGAAGATGCACAAGACCCCCGAACAGCGCCGCAAGGTGGACGACAAGAAGCACCCACCGTTCTGGAATCGTCTGGTCCTGGTGATCTCCGCCATGGCGGTAAGCTTCGTGCACGGCTCCAACGACGGCCAGAAAGGCATCGGCCTGATCATGCTGGTGCTGATCGGTATCGTGCCGGCGCAGTTCGTTCTCGACCTGAGCAGCACCACCTACCAGATCGAGCGTACCCGTGACGCGACCCTGCACCTGAGCCAGTTCTACCAGCGCAACCACGACACCCTGGGCGAGTTCCTGGCCCTGGGCAAGGCCGACAAGAGCGACCTGCCGTCTCATGCCGCCTGCGACCCGAAACAGACCGAGCCGACCATCGACGCACTGCTAGGCAAGCTGCAGGGCGTGACCGACTATCGCGCGCTCAGTTCTGAAGACCGTGTCGAAGTACGCCGCTACCTGCTGTGCCTGGACGACAGCGCACGCAAGGTCAGCAAACTGCCAGACCTCGCCGCCCGTGAAAAATCCGACCTGGCCAAGCTGCGCAAGGACCTGACCGCCACCACCGAATACGCGCCTTTCTGGGTCATCATTGCGGTGGCCCTGGCGCTGGGCATCGGCACCATGGTTGGCTGGAAGCGCGTGGTGCTGACCATCGGCGAGAAGATCGGCCGCCAGGGCATGACCTATGCCCAGGGCATGTCGGCGCAGATCACCACCGCCACCGCCATCGGCCTGGCCAACGTGTTCAGCCTGCCGGTCTCGACCACCCATATCCTGTCGTCCGGCGTGGCCGGCACCATGGTCGCCAACCGCAGCGGCCTGCAGGCCGGGACCATCCGCACCATCCTGCTGGCCTGGGTGCTGACCCTGCCCGCCACTGTCGCGCTCTCCGCCTGCCTGTTCTGGCTGGCCTCCATGGCGCTGTCCTGATGCGATCGCCCCCAGGCGCAGGCCTGGGGGCATTGCCGCTTCAACGACGCTTCCTGCCGCCCAGCAACGACCCCATCAGTCCACGCACCAACTCCCTCCCCAATTGATTGGCGGCCTGCCGCATGGCGTTCTTCATCGCCTGCCCGGCCAGCCCGCCCAGCAGATCAGCGGCCTTGTCACTGAATCGCCCCTGCCGCTCAACCTTCTCGGCCGGCGCCCGTTCGACCTCGGGCGCAGCGACGGCACGCGCAACCAGGCGTTCATAGGCCGATTCACGGTCGATGGCCTGATCGTAACGCCCTGCCAAGGGTGAGCCGGCGATACACATTCGGCGCTCGGCGTCGCTCAAAGGACCGATGCGCGACTGCGGCGGTGCGATCATGACGCGCTGCACCTGCGCCGGCGTGCCCTTGTCCTGCAAGGTGCCCACCAGCGCTTCGCCAATGCCCAGCTCAGTCAACACCGTACGGGTATCGAACGCCGGGTTGGGCCGAAAGCCTTCGGCTACCGCACGCAAGGCCTTCTGTTCTCGCGCGGTGAAGGCCCGCAGGCCATGCTGGATACGCAGCCCCAGCTGGGCCAGCACCGCATCGGGAAGGTCGCCGGGCGACTGGGTCACGAAGTACACCCCTACCCCCTTGGAACGGATCAGCCGCACCACCTGCTCCAGGCGCTCCTGCAAGGCTTTCGGCGTGCCACTGAACAACAGGTGCGCCTCGTCGAAGAACAGCGCCAACAGCGGCTGCTCGGCATCGCCGCGCTCGGGCAACTGTTCGAACAGCTCGGCCAGCAACCAGAGCAGAAAGGTGGCATAGACCTTGGGGGCTTCATGCACCAGGCGCCGCGCATCGAGCAAATGAATGCGCCCGCGGCCGTCAGCGTCGGCTTGCAACAGGTCCTGCAATTGCAGCGCGGGCTCACCGAACAGGGCTTCGGCGCCTTGTTGCTCAAGACCGGCAAGGCGTCGTAACAGGGCCTGTACGGAAGCGGCGGTCATCAACGCCGCATCCTCTCCGAGCAGCTCCGGATACTCGCGCAGGTGGCCGAGCAAAGCCTTGAGATCCTTCAGGTCCAGCAACAACAGCCCTTCACGATCAGCCACCTTGAAGGCGGCATACAACGTTGACTGCTGGCTGTCGCTCAGTTCCAGCAGGTTGCCCAGCAGCAGCGGCCCCACTTCGCTCAGGGTGGTGCGCAGCGGATGACCGGTGCGTGCGTCGATGTCCCAGAGCAGCACCGGATAGGCCCGTGGTCGATGACCCAGCCACGGCATGCTGGCAATGCGCTCGGCGACCTTGCCCTGTGGCTGGCCGGCCGCGCCCAGGCCGCAGAGGTCGCCCTTTATATCAGCGGCGAAGACCGCGACGCCCGCGTCGCTGAAGGCCTCGGCCAGATGCTGCAGGGTGACGGTCTTGCCGGTCCCGGTGGCGCCGGCGATGAGGCCATGGCGGTTGGCCAGTCCAATGGCCTGGCCGACCGGCTGGCCGCCCGGATCCGCGCCCAGGATGATCTGATTGACATGCTGCATGCGTTCAACCTCCCATACCCCACGGGGAATATCGGCAGCCGTTAAGCGGCGCATCACGATGGCAATGCCCTTAAGCATAGTGGGCAGGGCGGCGGGCACCACCCGACGGGCCGTCAGCGGGCAGCCAGAACAACTATTCTTGTCGAAGGTCAGCAAGAGAGGCCCACCCTCAGGAGCGCCGATTGTGCATATCGCCGACATGACCATGTTCTACGCCCCGGCCAGTGGCGGCGTGCGTACCTACCTGGATGCCAAGCATCGGCGTCTGCAGGGTCACCCCGGCGTGCGGCACAGCCTGCTGATTCCCGGCCCGCGCTCCAGCCACAACGATGGCGTGCATGAGGTGCCGGCACCGCCCCTGCCGTTCGGCAACGGCTATCGCTTTCCGCTGCGCGTCAGCCCCTGGCGCGAAACGCTCAAGCGCCTTGGCCCCGACCTCATCGAAGTCGGCGACCCTTACCTCACCGCCTGGGCAGCCCTGGATGCGCGTCGGCAACTGGATGTACCGGTGATCGGTTTCTATCACTCCGACCTGCCGCTGCTGATCGCCAACCGCATGGGGCAATGGATGGGGATCAGCGCGCAGGCCTACATAAGCCGCCTGTATGGCAACTTCGACCGCATCCTGGCGCCCAGCCAGGCGATGGCCGGCAAGCTAATCGCTATGGGTCTGGCGCAGGTCCACGTACAACCCCTGGGGGTCGACCTGCAAGCCTTTCATCCAGGAAACCGCGACCCGTCGCTGCGACAACGCCTTGGCCTGGCGGCGGACTGCCATCTGCTGATATTTGCCGGGCGCGGCTCACGGGAGAAGAACCTGGGCACCCTGCTGCACTGCATGAAACGGCTGGGGCCGCGTTACCACCTTCTGCTGGTCGGCTCGCATATGCCCCTCCAGGTGCCGGACAACGTCACGGTGATCAACCGCTTCTGCGCCGCGAGCGAAGTCGCCGGGCTGTTGGCCAGTGCCGATGCCCTGGTACATGCTGGCGACCAGGAAACCTTCGGCCTGGTGGTCCTTGAAGCCATGGCCAGCGGTATTCCGGTGGTGGCGGTGAATGCCGGAGCCTTTGCCGAGATCGTCACCAGCGGTTGCGGCCTGCTGTGCGAACCCCGCCAGCCCAGGGCGATGGCCGCCGCCGTGCGTGAACTGTTCAGCCACGACGCGCAGGCCATGGGGCGCTACGCCCGACAACGGGTAGAGAGCCACTACAACTGGGACCGCGTGGTCAGTGGCCTGCTCGAACACTACCGTGCGGTACTCGGCAGCCACCGGCCGGTACGTGCCAATGGCTGAACGGCCACCGGCGCGTGCACCGGCAGTCTTGCTGGTGCTGCATGACGTCGCGCCCTGTAGCTGGCAGGCCTACCTGCCGCTGCTGCAAGCGCTCGACGAGCGCGGCTCCATCCCGCTGACCTGGCTGGTGGTGCCGGATTTTCACAGGCAGTGCCCGCTCGACAGCGATCCGGCCCTGCTGCGCCTGCTCGACCGGCGCCTCGCCTTGGGCGACGAACTGGTGCTGCATGGCCGGTACCATTGTGATGATGGCCCGGCACCGCGCACGCCGGTGGATTACCTGCGCCGGCGAATCTACACCCACGAAGGTGAATTCCAGCCCCTCAGCCAGGCGCAGGCCCTGACGCATCTGGACGCCGGTATCGAGCTGTTCCGCCAGCACGCCTGGCCCTTGTTCGGTTTCGTGGCACCCGGCTGGCTGATGGGCGTCGGCACCCGGCAAGCCTTGCGGCAGCGGCCCTTGCAGTACACCAGCGACCGTCGGCACTTCTACCGCTTGCCGACGTTCACGCCCGAGCCGGCGCCAAGCCTGGTGTGGAGCGCTCGCAGCGCATGGCGGCGCGGTGCATCGCGGGTATGGTGTGAGTGGCAGCAGCGGCAGTGGCGCCAGGCCCCGGTGATTCGCCTGGGTCTGCATCCGGTGGACATGCAGCATGCCTCGGCCAGGCAATACTGGCTGAAGGTGCTCGACCAATTGCTGGCCGAGGGGCGACAAGCGTTGACCAAGCGCGACTGGCTGTTCGCTCAGGCCGACTCGTCTTGCTCGGTGCTGTCTTCGCTGCCGCTAGCCTGCAACTGACGCCAGAGTTCGGCGGCACCGCTGAATTCGGTACCGTCCTGCGCCGACAGGGCCTCGGGATCGTAGCGACTCAGGCAGCCCTCGCCGATCACCGGTGGAGGGCTGGCGGTGGCCTTGTCCAGTGGATCACTCATCATCTGCCCTGCCCTGGAGAAAGGAAGGCCGACCTCGCAACACCGAGCCGGCCTGGAACGGCGATCAGTCGAAGATTACCGTCTTGTTGTCATGGACCATCACCCGGTCTTCCAGGTGGGCACGCAGGCCGCGGGCCAGAACCAGTTTTTCCACGTCACGACCCAGGCGCACCAGCGTCTCGATGTTTTCCCGGTGGCTGATGCGCACCACGTCCTGTTCGATGATAGGCCCTGCATCGAGTTCTTCGGTGACATAGTGACAGGTGGCGCCGATCAGCTTCACGCCGCGCATGGCCGCCTGGTGGTAAGGCTTGGCGCCCACGAACGACGGCAGGAAGCTGTGGTGAATGTTGATGACCTTGTTGGCGTACTCTTGGCACAACTGCGGCGGCAGGATCTGCATGTAGCGCGCCAGCACCACCACATCGGCCTGATGCTCACCGACCAGACGCGACACTTCGGCGAAGGCCGGCGCCTTGTCAGCCGGGTCGACCGGTACGTGGAAGTACGGAATGCCATGCCATTCGACCATGCTGCGCAGGTCCTGGTGGTTGGAAATCACACAGGCGATCTCGCAATCCAGCTCTTCACTGTGCCAGCGGTGCAGCAGGTCGGCCAGGCAGTGCGATTCCCGGCTGGCCATCAGCACGACCCGTTTCTTCTGGGCCGAGTCGGTGATATGCCAGTCCATGGAGAATTCTTCGGCAATCGGAGCGAAAGCCTCGCGCAAACCTTGAAGATCCAGCGGCAGGCTGTCAGCCCGAATCTCATGACGCATGAAGAACCAGCCACTGAGATTGTCGGAATGGTGGCTCGATTCTGTAATCCAGCCATTGTAGGACGCCAGAAAGTTACTGACCTTGGCAACGATGCCAACCCGGTCCGGGCAGGCACTCACCAGGCGAAAGGTGCGCATGAACGAAACTCCAGACTACAAAAAAGGCCGCCATTCTAGCGGCTGCGCGGCAAATCTGCATGTTCGCCGTGGCCTCGACCGATGACTTGAACGGGCCGAAAAACGGCATGATCGATTTCATCTTGCCAGCACCCGACAGATGGCCGCTTATTTTTCATTAAAGACGGACGTTTATTACGGACTTTTCATGCACTGAAAAGGGGACATTTCTACTACCTGAAACCGCATAAAAAGGCTAGAAGCAAAAAACCACGCACCCTTTTAAGACGCCCACTCCCAGTTGAACTGCGGCCTGCCGGGGTGCTGAAGCAGTGAAAACAGGTCAGCATTGCAACAACATCTTTAGCGACAGCCGCACGCACGCTCTAGTTCCAGAACTGTGTAGGAAAGCTGCATCTTTCCTGAACAACTCATACGCGATGCTTATTTAATGTTTACTTGCTCAATGGCTCTGACTATTATTGCCTCACTGTCCCCTGAACCCTTTCACAACTCTTTCACAACATAGGTACTGCCCATGTCTCTGATCAACGAATACCGCGCCACTGAAGAAGCCATCAAAGAGCTGCAGGCTCGTCTGAAGAACCTGTCCCAAGATGACAAACTGCAGGCCGAGCTGGAATTCGAAGGCAAGCTGCGGACGCTGATGGGTGAGTACCAGAAGTCCCTGCGCGACATCATTTCCCTGCTGGACCCAGACGCCAAAGTTAACAAAGCGCCACGCAGCGCCGCCGTTAAAACCACGGGCACCAAGCGCGCCCGCAAGGTCAAGCAATACAAGAACCCGCACAACGGCGAAGTCATCGAAACCAAAGGTGGCAACCACAAGACCCTGAAAGAGTGGAAAGCCAAGTGGGGCAGCGACGAAGTTGAAAGCTGGGCCACGCTGCTGGGCTGATTACCCGATTTGATGCATCAAACGCCAGCTGTTGCTGGCGTTTTTCATTTCCGCAGGGCAACGTCTGACCGGCCAAGCGGCAGTCGCGTACGTAATCGCACGTCTGCGCCCGCCCTGGCATGTTTACTCGTGCGCCACGCTTGCCGCCCCGGAACAACTCATCACGGGTCTAGATACCCAGTCGGGTGCGCAGTCCCTGCACATAATCTTGCCACTCGCTCAATATCTTCAATTGCTCGGTTTTCGAGTTCAGCGACAATTCGACCAGCGCCTGGGTAAAACTTTGCAACGTGTTCGGCGCCCCGTATTCCGCGCGGGTCAGGCGCAAGCGACAGAAATTCAGCCAGCGTTGTTGTTCTTCCCCGCTCAAGGTCTCGGAAAAGTTACGTGCGCGGTAGCGAAACAAGAGTTCCGGCAGCCGTGCGTCATCAAAAGGCCATATGGGTTGTGCCAGTTGCGAAGGCTCGGCGCCACGCACTTGTTCGCACAAACGTCGATCCCGCTCCCCGATAAAACCGTCGTACAACTGCTGCTCGGGGTCCTGCGACGCCTCGAAATCTTCTTGTTCATATAGCGCCTGCAAGCGCGCCTGCCAAAGTTCGGGATTCTGCGTCAGGGCAGCGGCACGCTCGCGCATTATCGACATGTCCAGTTGCAGACGTTCACGGTCCTCTTCACGCAGAACATTGAGCGGCGCAATGACCGGGCAACGATTTATATGCAGCAGTTTCAACGGCACCGGCGACTCGCCGTCGGCCAATTCTTCACGACGCTTGTAAAGCCGCTGGCGCAACGACTCTGCGTCGAGTTCCAGCAAGGGCGAATGATCCAGGTGCAGGTCGCAGACGATCAGCGCATTACGGTTGCGCGGATGCCAGGCCAGCGGCAGGACCACCCCCAGATAATGCCGGGCGGCAGAGAAGCGCCCGGAGATATGCACCAGCGGCTGCAAGAGGCGGATCTGCTCCTGAACCTTCTGCTTGCTGCGCAGGGCGAACAGATAATCGTAGAGCTTCGGTTGCCGTTCGCGGATCAGTTTCGCCAGGGCGATGGTGGCGCGTACGTCGGACAGCGCATCGTGAGCCTGCCCGTGCTCGATGCCATTGGCCTGGGTCAGGCGTTCGAGCTTGAGGGTGACTCGCCCGTCCTCCTCCGGCCAGACCACCCCTTCGGGGCGCAAGGCATAGGCGGCACGCACCACGTCGATGAGATCCCAGCGGCTGTTACCACCCTGCCACTCGCGGGCATAGGGGTCGAAGAAGTTGCGATACAGGCTGTAGCGGGTCATCTCGTCGTCGAACCGCAAGGTGTTGTAACCCGCGCCGCAGGTACCTGGTGCGGCCAGCTCGGCATGCACGCGGGCCATGAAGTCGGCCTCGCACAGGCCCTTCTCGGCCAGGCGCTGGGGCGTGATGCCGGTCACCAGGCACGCCGCCGGATGCGGCAGGATGTCATCGGCAGGCTGACAGTACAGATTGACCGGCGCCGCGATTTCATTGAGGTCGCCGTCGGTACGGATGCCGGCCATCTGCAAGGGGCGATCACTGCGTGGATTGATGCCGGTGGTTTCGTAGTCGTACCAGAAGATGCTGGGCTTCACGAGGGGGATCCTGAACTGAATACCGACGCAGTTTAGAGCCAGCGCCGCGCAAATGGCCAATCTGCACCCGTCCTGCTGGCCACAGCGACTTATCCTGCACATACAGTCCAGGCGTCCGATTGTCCAAAGCAAAGGTTCGGGTTACCGTCGCCGCTCATGCCCGCCCGCAAACGCCTCCCCTGCCGGAACTGGCGTAGGCCTGGCGTTGTCAGGCAAGATGCCGCCATTGCGGTCGCAAACGACGGTCCTTCCCACCCACCGCCCCAGGCCCAAGACCCCAATGCTTCCAGCTTCGCCAAGGCAGGCACCACCACTGGACACCCGGCTCGGCATCGAGACCCCGGAAGGCATAGAGCTGCTCCTGCGCCCGGCCGGGCTGGTGCCGCGTGCACTGGCCTTCGCCATCGACCTGGGCCTGCGCGGGGTGCTGCTCGCGGCGGGCTACCTGCTGCTCAGCGGCCTCGGACACCTCGGCACGGGCCTGGCAGCCATCGGCTTCTTCCTGGTCAACTGGTGGTACGCCGTGCTGTTCGAGGTACTCAACCAGGGCCGCACGCCCGGCAAGCAACTGCTCGGCCTGCGCGTCGTACAGGACGACGGCACCCCGATCGGCTGGGCCGGTTCGCTGATCCGCAACCTGCTGCGCCTGGTCGACATGCTGCCGTTCGGCTACGCCGCCGGTGCCATCGCCTGCCTCAATCATCCGCAGTTCAAGCGCCTGGGCGACCTGGCGGCCGGCACCCTGGTGGTCTATCGCGAACAGCCCGCCCAGCGCCCCGAACTGCCGGCAGCCAGCGCCGAGCCTGCGCCGTTCGCGCTACACATGGCCGAACAGCTGGCCATCCTGGAACTGGCCGAGCGCCAGGCCGAACTCTCAGCACAACGCGCCCGGGAACTGGCCGCCCTGCTCGCCGAGCCCTTGCGTGTCGCCCCCGAACAGGCGCTGGCCCGGGTCAATGGCATCGCTCACCATCTACGGGGCGACGCGCCATGAAACAGAACCTGTTCGAAGCCCGTCACCAGGCGCAATGGCAGGGTTTCGCCGAACATTTGCAAGCGCTGGAGAAAGGCACGCGCGACGCGGCGGCCGGTGAAGGCTTCGGCCACGAGTACCGGCGTATCTGCCAGCACCTGGCGTTGGCGCGGGAACGCGGCTACAGCCGGCATCTGGTGGAATCGCTCCAGCAACTGGCCATGCGTGGCCACCAGCAGTTCTATCGACACCACAACCAGTCGGCGAGCGGGCTGCTGGGCTTCGTGGTGGCCGGTTTTCCACGCCGGGTAAGGAGCGAATGGCGGTTCGTGGCACTGGCCGGGCTGCTGTTCATCGCTGGCCTGCTGGGCATGGGCCTGTTGGTGTACTGCGTTCCCGAGCTGGTCTACAGCGTCATGAGCGTCGAGCAGGTGACCGACATGCAGGCCATGTACAAGCCCGACGTCAGCCGCCTCGGGCGGTTGGCCGAGCGGGCGTCCAGCGAAGACTGGATGATGTTCGGCTACTACATCATGAACAACATCGGCATCGCCTTCCAGACCTTCGCCAGCGGCCTGTTGCTGGGCCTGGGCAGCCTGTTCTTCCTGCTCTACAACGGCCTGTTGATCGGCGCCGTCGCCGCCCACCTGACCGACATCGGCTCGGGCCAGACCTTCTGGCCCTTCGTCATCGGCCATGGTGCCTTCGAGCTGACCGCCATCGTCCTGGCCGGGGCTGCCGGGCTGAAACTGGGCTGGGCACTGCTGGCGCCCGGCCGCCTGTCACGCGGCGCGGCATTGCGTGTGGCCGCCGGGCACAGCGTGCAACTGATGGGCGGTGTCATTCTCATGTTGCTGGTCGCGGCCTTCATCGAGGCCTACTGGTCTTCGATGACCTGGCCGGCACCGTGGATCAAATACCTGGCCGGTGGCCTGTCCTGGACCCTGGTAGCCGCCTGGCTGCTGCTCTCTGGCAGAGACCGTCATGCAACTCAATGACGCCGGTATCGAGATCCGCCCGCGCCCGGCCTGGGAAGCCCTCGACCTCGGCGTACTGCTGGCGCGCGAACACCGCCGCCTGCTGATGCTCTCCTGGGCTCTTGTCACCCTGCCGCTGCTGGCCCTGATGACCGCATTGCTATGGGATTACCCCGGTGCGGTGATGCTGCTGTTCTGGTGGCTGAAACCGCTGTACGAGCGCCTGCCGCTGCTGATCCTGTCACGCGCCCTGTTCGGTGCCACCCCGACGCTGAAGCAGGCCCTGCGCGCCTGGCCCGGAACGCTCAGGCAGCAATGGCTACCCAGCCTGTTCTGGCGTCGCCTGAGCCTGATACGCAGCTTCACCCTGCCGGTGCAGCAGCTCGAAGGTCTGGCTGGCGAGGCCCGGGCCCGGCGCCTGAGCGTTTTGTGCCAGGCCGACCTGAACGCCGCACGCTGCCTGACGCTGGTCGGCGCGCACCTGGAAACGGTCCTGTACACCGGGGCGCTCCTGCTGGTCTGGTCCTTCATTCCAAGGCAACTGGACCTGGACTGGAAATGGCTGCTGTGGATGGGTAGCGACGAGCAATGGCTGTGGGCCGATCATCTGATGAACCTGCTCTACGCCCTAGTACTGATCGTCTGGGAGCCCATCTACGTTGCCTGCGGCTTCACGCTGTACCTCAACCGCCGTACCTGCCTCGAAGCCTGGGACATCGAACTGGTGTTCCGCCGTCTGCGCCAGCGGCTGGCCAGTACCGCCAGTCTGCTGCTGCTCGGCGGCGCACTGCTGCTGGCGCAGTGGCCGGGCAATGCCTGGGCCACCACCGAACTGCCCGTACAAAGCCCGCGCCTGACCCATCAACCGCTGAACAGCGAACAGTCACGCCAGGCCATCGGCGAATTGCTGGACAAACCACCGTTCAAGAACCCGGAAACCATCACTGGCTGGCGCTTTCCGGAAACCGGGCAGCCCCCGCCCAGCGAGCCATCCGCTCGATCATTCGGCTGGTGGCGACAGCTGGCGGAGGCCGCCGGCCTCTTCGCCCGCCTGCTGGAAATCCTGCTGTGGGTGCTGGCCATTGGCCTGATGGTGCTC
This sequence comes from uncultured Pseudomonas sp., assembly GCF_913777995.1. Taxonomy (GTDB): domain Bacteria; phylum Pseudomonadota; class Gammaproteobacteria; order Pseudomonadales; family Pseudomonadaceae; genus Aquipseudomonas. Next base: position 167,791 of record NZ_CAJYVE010000024.1, read on the forward strand.
CTGGCCTGGCGCTACCGGCACTGGCTGCGCCTGTTCGCTCGCCCTGTCGAACGACAAGCTCCCGCAGCGACAGCGCCACCCCAGCAGCTGTTCGGCCTGCAGATCAGTGCCGCCAGCCTGCCGGCGGATATCCTCGGCAGCGTCCAGACGCTGTGGCCCCATGCCCCCCGCGAAGCCCTGAGCCTGCTCTACCGGGCCATGCTCAGCCGCCTGATCAGCGACTATCGCCTGCCGCTGCGCGAAGCCGACACCGAAGGCCTGGTGCTCGAACGCATCGCCGCGCACAACGATCCCGCCCTCGATGAATTCAGCCGCAACCTCACCCGGCACTGGCAGAACCTCGCCTACGGCCATCGCCTGCCCAGCGATGAAACGCTGCAGCACCTGTGCGCAGGCTGGCGCCGTCTGTTCGAACCCGGAGCGCCGGCATGAACGCGCGCCGGGGCCTGGCGGCGCTGCTGGTCGCGCTGGTGCTGCTGGGCACGGCGCTGCTCGCCTGGCAGCTGGAGCCCTACGAAGAGACCGTCGACCGAGGTCCATCGCCTGAAGCCCGCGCCAACCCCTACCTGGCGGCGCAACGCTTCCTTGAACAGCGGCACATCAACGTGCGCGCGGCAGACTCCTGGACCGAGCTGCCCGTAGCGGCCGATACGCGCCAGACCCTGCTGCTGTTCGACGAGCGCTCAGGCATGACACCTCAGCAGGCCGATGCCTTGCTGGCCTGGGCCGAGCACGGTGGCCACCTGGTGTTCGTCGCCGAGCAACTGTGGAACGAACACCTGGGACGCAGCGGCGACCTGCTGCTGGATCGCCTGCACATTCACCAGTACCGCACGGCCGACCTGCCGCCGGCGAACACCCAAGCGCCGAATAGCCCGTTGCCAGTGCCGATGGCCAGGCCGAGCCCGAAGCGCGAGCGTGGCCCACAGCTGACGCGCTTGTACCTGGAGAACGAAGACTCGCCGGCCTACATGAGCTTCGATCCGGCCTACCACCTCGAAGACCCCGAGGATCACGCCCAGTACTGGGCCAACAGCGCCAACGCCACGCACATGCTGCAACTGCAGCACGGCCAGGGCCTGGTCACCATCGTCACCGACGCCGAACTGTGGAAGAACAACGCCATCGACCGCTACGACAACGCCTGGCTGCTCTGGTATCTGACCCAGGACAGCACGGTGACCCTGGTCGCCCGCGCCCGCCACGACAACCTGCTGACCCTCCTGGTCAGGTACTTCCCGCTGGCTCTGACCACTCTGGCGGTGCTGCTGGTGCTGGCGCTGTGGCGTGCAGCCATGCGTGAGGGCCCATTGCAGACGCTGCCTGCAAGCGGGCGCCGGCAACTGACCGAGCATTTGCGCGCGGCCGCCGATTTCCTGCTGCGCCAGAATGGCCAGCAGGTGCTGCTCAGGCACTTGCAGCGCGACGTGCTGCGCAGAGCCCGCCAGCGCCACCCCGGTTTCGAGGCCCTGGGGGTCACCGAGCAGTGGCAGATCCTCGCCAGGCTGACCCGCCAGCCGACCCGCACCATCAGCCTGGCCTTGCGGCCACCTTCGCCCCAGCGCTTGTCCAAGGCCGAATTCACCCGTCAGGTGGCCCACCTGCAAACCATCAGGAATGCCCTATGAGCGAGCAAGACAGCGAACCGCTGAACCCCACAGGAGAACTTGAGCCAGCGCAGGCAGAGCCCGACCGTACTCAGCGTCAGCGCCAGCGGGCCAGTGCCCTCGCTCAGAGCCTGCGTCAGGAACTGCAAAAGGCTCTGATCGGCCAGAACGCCGTGATCGACGATGTGCTCACCGCGTTGCTGGCCGGCGGCCACGTGCTGATCGAAGGCGTTCCGGGTCTGGGCAAGACCCTGCTGGTACGCGCCTTGGCGCGCTGCTTCGGCGGCGACTTCGCGCGTATCCAGTTCACCCCCGACCTGATGCCCAGCGACGTGACCGGGCATGCCGTTTACGACCCGCAGAACGAACAGTTCAAGCTGCGCAAGGGGCCGATCTTCACCCACCTGCTGCTCGCCGACGAGATCAACCGGGCCCCGGCCAAGACCCAGGCGGCGCTGCTCGAAGCCATGCAGGAGCGCCAGGTGACCCTTGAGGGGCGGGCATTGCCCATCGCCCAGCCGTTCATGGTCCTGGCCACCCAGAACCCCATCGAGCAGGAAGGCACCTACCCCCTGCCGGAGGCCGAACTCGACCGCTTCATGCTCAAGCTGCATATCGACTACCCGCAGCCCCAGGAAGAACTGGAGATGGTGCGTCAGGTCAGCCGCTCCACCCGCGCCGACATGCTCGACGTGCAGCCCCTGCGCGTGATCATGCAGCCCCGTGAGGTCCAGGCGCTGCAACGCATCGCCAGCGAACTGCCCATCGACGAGCAGGTGCTTGAATACGCCGTCAGGCTCGCCCGGGCGACGCGCAACTGGCCAGGACTGACCCTGGGCGCCGGGCCACGGGCCTCGATCGCCCTGGTGCGCGGCGGACGAGCCCGGGCCTTGCTGCGCGGTGGCGAATTCGTCCTGCCCGATGACATCCGCCACTGTGCCCTGGCCGTCCTGCGCCACCGCGTACGCCTGGCCCCGGAGCTGGACATGGAAGGTCTGTCGGTTGACCAGGTCCTGCGCCAGCTGTTCGACCAGGTTCCGGCACCGCGCCTATGAAACAGCACCTGCGCCCCTGCCGTGCATTGCTGCGCTGGATCGGCGCGCTGGCCGCCGTGGCCCTGGTGCCAGGCGTACTCGGCGCGCTCGGCCGGGGTGTCCCGCCAGAACTGACGATCATCTACTGGTCGGCCCTGCTGGCGCTCATCGGCGTGGCACTGGTCGACGCCGCGTGGGTGATGCGCCTGCCGTCTCCACGGCTGCAGCGGCAACTGTCCGGCAGCCTGTCGCTGGGGCGCTGGAGCGACGTACACCTGACCCTGCAACACGACGCTGCGATCCCTCTGCAATTGCGGGTGTTCGATCATGCAACCGATGGCCTGGCCTTCGAGCACCTGCCGCAGCAGCTCAAGCTGGAGCCTGAGGAGCATGCGCAGCTGACCTGGCGCGTGCGCCCGCTACGCCGAGGTCGCTTCACCCTGGAGCGTTGCGAGGTGTGGATCCGCAGCCCGATGGGCCTGTGGGAAACCCGCCGTCTGCTGGCGCTGCCCGACGCCTTCAAGGTCTATCCGGACTTCGCCCGCCCCTACGACAACCCGCTGCAAGGCCTCGACACCTGGCTGAGCCGGGCCGGCGTGCGACAGCAGCCGCGTCGCGGCCTGGGCATGGAATTTCATCAATTGCGCGAATTTCGCGAGGGCGACAGCCTGCGTCAGATCGACTGGAAGGCCACGGCGCGTCATCGCACGCCCATTGCCCGGGAATACCAGGACGAACGCGACCAGCAGATCCTGTTCATGCTCGATTGCGGACGGCGCATGCGCAGTCAGGATGGCGAACGCTCGCATTTCGACCACGCCCTCAATGCCTGCCTGCTGCTCAGCCATGTCGCCCTGCGCCAGGGCGATGCGGTCGGCCTGTCGAGCTTCGCCGGCGACGCCGACCGGCATCTGGCTCCCGCCAAGGGGACCCAGCACATGAACCTGCTGCTCGATGCCGTCTGCGAACTGGACAGCACCCGGCGTCCGTCCGACTACAGCACGGCGGTAAAGGCACTGCTGACCAGGCAGAAACGCCGGGCACTGGTGATCATGGTCACCAACCTGCGAGATGAAGATGACGAGGACCTGCTGGCGGCGCTCAGGCAACTGGGCCAGCGCCAACGTGTGCTGGTGGCGAGCCTGCGCGAGGATGTGCTGGATCGGCTGCGCGGTGAACGGGTCGAACGCTACGAGCAGGCATTGACCTATTGCGCGACGGTGGATTTTCTCAATCAGCGTGGCAGCCTGCACGAGCGCCTCGAAGCACTCGGCGTGCCGGTGATCGATGCACGCCCACAGGACCTGGGCGTGCGGATGGTCAACCTCTACCTGAGCTGGAAAAGCGCCGGCGCCCTGTAGGTCCAGCCGCGCTGGTCAGGCCGAGGCTTCAAGTGGATAGAAGCTGAAGTAATGCTGCAGGCTGTGCATCAGTTCGAGGTACTCGACCGGCGCTTCCTGGAGATGAAAGCCTGAATCGTAGCAACCTGGCGTCACGTCCTCATGACACCACTGGCACGTGGCACTGACGTCGACCATGCGAAAGTCATCGGGCCCCTGCGGGACCTTCAGACGCAGGTCGAAACGGCCGCCAACCAACATCGGCAGGTCGCTGATCAGCATCAGTCCATCTTCGGACACATTGCCCAGACACCCCATGGGTCGGTCGGTATACCGATTGAAGACCTGGAGGTAGTACTGCAACTCGTGCCGCTTGATTCTTCTTTCTCTAAGCATGGCAGCGCCTTCCCCTTCAATGACTGCAGGCGGCTGGTGCACAAACGCTTCATCACGCAAGGCGACCACCACAACCCGCCGCACGAAAATCCCTGGATGCAGGGCTTTTCCGCCCCTTTCATTCCGTTAACAGAGAGACTAGCGCAATTTATACGTACATCCACCCGAACACACTACCAATCATCCAATCGGGTGTAACTAGCGTGATGCAGGAAAAGTGCGGGCGGGCTCGCGCGGCGGAAAATGCCCCAGTTGCGCCAGAGTGTCGAGACGCGCACGGGCCCTGAAGGCGTATTCGTTGCCGGGGTACTGATTGATGATGTACAGGTAGGTCTGCGCCGCATCCACGTACAGTTTCTGTTTTTCCAGGCATTGCCCGCGCAGCATCGAAACCTCGGGCTGCACGTAGCGCCGCGAGCGGCTCTGACGGTCGACCTTGGATAGCGCCAGCATCGCCGTATCGCAATCGCCACGGTCGTAAGCGCGGTAGGCTTCGTTGAGGTTGGAATTCATCGCCCAGCGGGTGCAGCCGCTGGCGGCGGCCAGCAGCACGACAAGCATCAAGATACGCATGAGTCATCTCCTGTTCTGTGCCTGATATCGGCGGCCAGCGCCATTTCTTCAATCCAGCCTGCTCAACGGCGCTCGGCCGATTGCCCTGTCCGATCGAGGCGAGGTAGTGCAAAGGAACAATGACTACAGAGCCAGAGAGGAGTAGCCTCTGGCTGCGCTTCAATCTAGGAGTTTGTGCATGACCGTTCGCCGCACCAAAATCGTCGCCACACTGGGCCCTGCGAGTAATTCACCGGAAGTCATCGAGCGTCTGATCCTCTCGGGTCTGGACGTTGCCCGCCTGAACTTCTCCCATGGCACCCCGGACGAGCACAAGGCTCGCGCCCGGCTGATCCGCGAGATCGCCGCCAAGCATGGCCGTTTCGTTGCCCTGTTGGGCGACCTGCAAGGTCCGAAGATCCGTATCGCCAAATTCACCAACAAGCGTATCGAGCTCAAGGTTGGCGACAAGTTCACCTTCTCCACCGCTCATCCCCTGACCGAAGGTAACCAGGAAATCGTCGGCATCGACTATCCGGACCTGGTCAAGGATTGCGGCGTGGGCGACATCCTGCTGCTGGACGACGGGCGCGTGGTCATGCGTGTCGACACCCAGACCGCCCACGAACTGCACTGCACCGTACAGGTCGGCGGCCCGCTGTCCGACCACAAGGGCATCAACCGCCTGGGTGGCGGCCTCACTGCACCGGCCCTGACCGAGAAAGACAAGCACGACATCAAGCTGGCGGCCGAGATGGACCTGGACTATCTGGCCGTGTCCTTCCCGCGTGACGCTTCCGACATGGAATACGCCCGCCAGCTGCGCGACGAGGCCGGCGGTACCGCCTGGCTGGTCGCCAAGATCGAGCGTGCCGAAGCCGTGGCCGACGATGAAGTGCTCGATGCCCTGATCCGCGCCAGCGACGCGGTGATGGTTGCCCGTGGCGACCTGGGTGTGGAAATCGGCGACGCCGAGCTGGTCGGCGTGCAGAAGAAAATCATTGCCCATGCCCGTACCCACAACAAGGCCGTGATCGTCGCCACGCAAATGATGGAGTCGATGATCACCAGCCCGATGCCGACCCGTGCCGAGGTTTCCGACGTGGCCAACGCCGTGCTGGACTACACCGACGCCGTGATGCTCTCGGCCGAGAGCGCCGCCGGTTCTTATCCGGTCGAAGCGGTCCAGGCCATGGCACGTATCTGCCTGGGTGCCGAACGCCATCCGACCGGCAAGAGCTCCAAGCACCGTCTGGGTGAAAGCTTCACCCGCTGCGACGAAAGCATCGCGCTGGCGGCCATGTACACCGCCAACCACTTCCCTGGCGTGAAGGCAATCATCGCCCTGACCGAAAGCGGCTACACCCCGCTGATCATGTCGCGCATCCGTTCTTCGGTGCCGATCTTCGCCTTCTCTCCGCACCGCGAAACCCAAGCCCGTGCGGCGATGTTCCGTGGCGTGTACACCATCCCCTTCGACCCGGCATCGCTGCCACCAGGGCAAGTCAGCCAGGCCGCCGTGGACGAGCTGCTGCAACGCGGCCTGATCGAACAGGGCGACTGGGTGATCCTCACCAAGGGTGACAGCTACCACACCATTGGTGGCACCAACGGCATGAAGATCCTGCACGTGGGCGATCCGCTGGTCTGATCCCGCGGTTGCTACGGCAAAGCCCCGGCGCGCAAGCGACCGGGGCTTTTTTCATTCAGGCGCAACAGCGTCGGGTGGAACCGGCTTCAGCCGGCAAGCCTTGCGCAACTGAAGTCGTTCAGATGCCTGCCGGCCGGCTGCCGAGAAACATATCGGTCAACACCCGGTTGCGCGGCACACCGGCCAGGTACAGGCTCTTGGCGAAGGTCTCGACGCTGTCCGGGCTGCCGCAGGCCAGCGCCACAGCCTGGCGCGCCAGCAGACGCAGCTCGCCCAGCGCCTCGCGCAGCGCCGGCGGAGTAACCAGCCTGACGTGCAGCGCCGCATGCTCGCCTGACAGGCGTGCCAGCTCATCGGCCAGGTAATGACCGGCAGCCTCATGGGCCAGATGCAGGATATGGATCGGCCCCTGGTGGCCCTCATGCAGGGCTTGGCGCAGAACACCCCACAGCGGCCCCAGCCCCGTACCGGCGGCCAACAGCAACAGAGGGCGCGCCTGCCAGTCCGGGTCGTAGTGCAGTGCCCCGCCGCGCAACTCACCCAGGCGCAACCGGTCACCGGCCTGCAGATTCCGTGCGACATCGCAGAAGGCGCCTGGCAGACGGCAATCGATGTGGAATTCGAGAAAATCGTCGCAGCCCGGCAGGCTGGCCAGCGAATAGGGCCGCGCCACCCCGCTCTCGGTCCACAGCACCTGATGCTGGCCGGCCCGGTAACGCTGCGGGCGCTCGGCCTGCAGGCGCAGGCGCAACACCTGGGCACCCAGCCAGTCGGCCGCGACCACCTGTGCCGGCAGGCCATCGTGCAGCGGGTCGAAGACCTCCAGGTCGAGGTCTTCCACCACGCGGCACTGGCAGGCCAGGCGCCAGCCCTGCTGGCGGCGTTCGGCGGCCAGCGCCTCGGGCTGGGCGTCCTGCGCTTCGCCCCGGGTGCAGCGCACCAGGCAGGCATGGCAACTGCCGGCCCGACAGCTATAGGGGATGGAAATACCGGCCTGGATCAGGGCATCGAGCAGGCCGTCGCCGGCGCTCACCGGCCAGTGACGGGTACCGACTCGCAGATGGGGCATCGAGAACTTCCTGGCGCCGCCTGTAGAAAATGACGCCGATTGTACAGGCTGGGCGACCGGGCAGGTTATACTGCCGCGCCTTTTGCGCCCGCTACGGCCCTTTCTGGTGCGAATCCAAGCGCTTCGCCAGAGCTTCGCCGAGTAGCGTCAACAATGTTCCCGTCCCTAAAGAGGAGCGCGCTGCATGACCGTGATCAAGCAAGACGACCTGATTCAGAGCGTGGCCGACGCCCTGCAGTTCATTTCCTACTACCACCCCGTGGACTTCATCCAGGCGATGCACGAAGCCTACCTGCGTGAAGAATCCCCGGCTGCTCGCGACTCCATCGCCCAGATCCTGATCAACTCGCGCATGTGCGCCACCGGCCATCGTCCGATCTGCCAGGACACCGGCATCGTCACCGTCTTCGTGCGCGTCGGTATGGACGTACGCTGGGATGGCGCGACCATGAGCCTGGACGACATGATCAACGAAGGCGTGCGTCGCGCCTACAACCTGCCCGAGAACGTCCTGCGCGCGTCGATCCTGGCCGACCCGGCCGGCAGCCGCAAGAACACCAAGGACAACACCCCGGCGGTCATCCACTACTCCATCGTGCCGGGCAACACCGTCGAGGTGGATGTCGCGGCCAAGGGCGGCGGTTCGGAAAACAAGTCGAAGATGGCCATGCTCAACCCATCCGACTCCATCGTCGACTGGGTCCTCAAGACCGTACCGACCATGGGTGCTGGCTGGTGCCCACCCGGCATGCTCGGCATCGGCATCGGCGGTACCGCCGAAAAGGCCGCTGTGATGGCCAAGGAAGTGTTGATGGAGTCCATCGACATCCATGAACTCAAGGCCCGTGGCCCGCAGAACCGTATCGAGGAACTGCGCCTGGAGCTGTTCGAGAAGGTCAACCAGCTGGGCATCGGCGCCCAGGGCCTGGGCGGCCTGACCACCGTGCTCGACGTGAAGATCATGGACTACCCGACCCACGCCGCCTCGCTGCCGGTGTGCATGATCCCCAACTGCGCGGCCACCCGTCACGCGCACTTCGTGCTCGACGGCTCCGGCCCGGCCGAACTGGAAGCGCCATCGCTGGACGCCTACCCGGAGATCGTCTGGGAAGCCGGCCCGTCGGCCCGCCGTGTCGACCTCGACACCCTGACGCCGGAAGAAGTGCAGAGCTGGCAGCCGGGCGAGACCATCCTGCTCAACGGCAAGATGCTCACCGGCCGCGACGCCGCGCACAAACGCATGGTCGAGATGCTCAACAAAGGCGAAAGCCTGCCGGTGGACCTCAAGGGTCGCTTCATCTACTACGTCGGCCCGGTCGATCCGGTCGGCGACGAAGTGGTTGGCCCGGCAGGTCCGACCACCGCGACACGGATGGACAAATTCACTCGCCAGATCCTCGAACAGACCGGCCTGCTGGGCATGATCGGCAAGTCCGAGCGCGGCCCGACCGCCATCGACGCGATCAAGGACCACAAGGCCGTGTACCTGATGGCCGTGGGCGGCGCTGCCTATCTGGTGGCCCAGGCGATCCGCAAGTCGAAGGTCGTGGCTTTCGCCGAGCTGGGCATGGAAGCGATCTACGAGTTCGAGGTCAAGGACATGCCGGTCACCGTTGCAGTGGACAGCAAGGGTGAGTCGGTGCACATCACCGGCCCGGCGATCTGGCAGAAGAAGATCAGCGACAGCCTGGCGGTGGAAGTTCAGTAACCCCAGGCGCTACAGGAAAAGCCCGGCCCGCCATGGCCGGGCTTTTTCATGTCTGGCCGTTGGTCGAGGCCTGTCATTTCTGCCAGTGGACGCTAGCCCCCTGGCGTCGCAGACTGAACCCGCAGTCGAGCGAAACCTGCCAGGGACGACAAGACCTTCTCCCCATGGCCAGGCCCGTCAGGCTATCGGGCATGACCGAGCAACAGGAACGTGCTGGCGACACTGATGGTGTTGCCGCGCTGAACGATCGCACAGGCCGAGCGCAGGCCTTGCCGTATCGATCGGAGCACGCGTGGCCATTGGCAATGCCGAGGGGAGAAGGCGCGCTTGTCTGCACTGCCGGCAATGACGTCCGCCAGGAACGGCATTGACCACGGTCTGATCGAACGGTATTGCGGGTAAAGCCGCCGTCGAACCCAATAGTGCCCCTTCCATAGGCACAAGCCTCAGCCCCTGCGATCCAGCAGGTTGACCACCAGCCTGTCCAGCCAGCCCCAGACCCGTTGCTTGACCCGCCGCCACAACGGTCGAGACTTCCAGTCGGCCAGGGTCACCTCGCGGCTGTGCGCGAAATCCTTGTCGAAACTGGCCACCACCTGCCCGGTAAGCTGCGGGTCGATGGCCTCCAGGTTGGCTTCCAGATTGAAGCGCAGGTTCCAGTGGTCGAAATTGCACGAGCCGATGCTGGTCCAGTCATCGATCAGCACCATCTTCAGGTGCAGGAAGCACGGCTGGAATTCGAAGATCTTCACCCCGGCGCGCAGCAACCGGGGGTAATAGCGATGCCCGGCGTAACGCACCGAAGGGTGATCGGTGCGCGGCCCGGTGAGCAGCAGGCGCACGTCGACACCACGCAGCGCCGCCTTGCGCAACGAACGGCGCACACGCCAGGTCGGCAGAAAATAAGGCGTAGCCAGCCAGATCCGCCGCTGCCCGCTGTTCAGCGCACGCACCAGCGATTGCAGAATGTCACGGTGCTGACGGGCATCGGCATACGCCACCCGGCCCAGACCTGAGCCGGCCACCGGGACCTTGGGCAAGTGAGTCAGGCCGAAATTGTCCTGAGGCCGCCAGGCGGTGCGCTGCTCGTTGACGTGGAACTGGCGATCGAACAAGGCCTGCCAGTCGATCACCAGCGGCCCGCGAATTTCTACCATCACCTCATGCCACTGGCTGACCGGCTTGTGCGGCTCCCAGAATTCATCGGTCACGCCGGTGCCGCCCACCACTGCCAGACGCTTGTCGACCAGCAGCAGTTTGCGGTGGTCGCGATACAGATTGCGCAGCCCACGTCGCCAACGGATCGGGTTGTAGTGACGCAGGATCACGCCGCTGTCGGTCAGCCGCTGTCTCAGCCGGGAGCCCAGGGCCTGGCTGCCATAACCATCAAATAGACAGCGCACGATCACCCCGCGCCGCGCCGCCGCCACCAACGCCGCCACCACCGCTTCGGCACAGTGCCCGGCCTCGACCAGGTACAGCTCCAGGTCGACCTGCTGTTCGGCGCCCTCGATGGCGGCCAGCATGCGCGGAAAGAACGCCGGGCCGTCGATCAGCAGTTCGAAGTGATTGTCTTCACGCCAGGGGAATATGGTGCCAGCCATGTTCAGCGGGCCAGGCCAAGACGCAACGCGGATCGAGCTGCGCGAGCGAGCTGATCGACCGCAAGACGAGTGACGTCCTGTACGAGTGAAACCCGTGCGGGCCAAGACGCCGTTCGCGGCTGCAACCGCGCCCACAGGTCACAGACGGCCAGAGCGAACAGTGTGGGGCCAGGGCGTTTGAGCATGCGATCTCCGCAAGGGCAGTGGGACGGCAAATCTATCCGCCTGTCAGACCACTGGCAAATCGCCCGGTTCGCTCAGGAGGGCGGTGGCAGCAAGCGGCAACCCTGACGTTCGCCCTGCCAGGCCGCCCGATGGCTGCGGCCCAGACCGCTGGCGGTCACGGTGCGGGTCGCTTCATCGTCGACCAGGCTGCTGGGCACATACTGCTTCACGTAGCCACGACAGTACTGCGCCGGATTGCCAGTGACGTAGCGGCACGAGCAGTACTCCTTGGCGGTATAGGCGCTGATGATGTCGGGGAAGGCCTGCAAGGCGGCTCGATGCAACCAGCCCCATACCAGCAGCACGGCAAGCACCAGCAGCAACAGGCTGCCCAGCGGGCGGCGACGCAGAAAGCTGTGGCGGCTCATGGTCGCGCTCCCGGACCGAAAGCGGCCAATACGTGCTGCAAGAGGTCAGCGTGGCGGTAACTGCCGTCACGGTCGTCGCCGTAACGCACGATCACCAGCCCGGCGCTGGGAATCACGAACAGCGCCTGGCCCCAGTGGCCCAACGCCGCGAAGGTATCGGCCGGCGCCTGCGGCCAGGGCCCTGGCGCGCCCGACGCCGTGCGGTTGAGCCACCAGTGGCCGCCGACCGTCTCATCGGTGGCATCGGCGTTACGCCCCGCGAAGGGGGTCAGCACGAAGTCCATCCAGGCCACCGGCAACAGCTGGCGGTCCTGCCAGCGCCCGCCGCGCTGCATGAGCAGGCCGATGCGGGCCAGGTCGCGGGCATTCAGATACAGATAGGACGACCCGACGAAGGTGCCGCTGGCGTCCGTCTCCCAGGTTGCGCTGCGAATGCCCAGCGGCTCGAACAACGCGGACCACGGATAGTCAGGATAAGCCGCTGCGCCGACCATGCCCTTGAGGGCCGCCGCCAGCACGTTGCTGTCGCCGCTGGAATAGCGCCAGGCGCTGCCTGCTGCCCAGGCACGCCTGTGCTCGGCGGTAAAGCGCGCCATATCCTGGTGGCCACGGGTGTAGAGCATGGCCACCACCGAGGAATTCAGCGGCGCGTACTCGTAATCCTCCTGCCAGTCGAGTCCTGAAGACCAGTGCAGCAGGTCGGCCAGGGTCACGTCCGGATGCGCCTTGAAGGGCTCGTAGAAGCGCGCCACCGGATCCTTGAGGGCAAAGCGACCTTCAGCGAAGGCCACGCCCAGTACGGTCGCCAGCACGCTCTTGCTCACCGACCAGGTCAGGTGCGGGGTGTCGCCACGGGTCGGCTCGGCATAGCGTTCGTAGACGATACGCCCGTCATGCACCACCAGCAGGGCATCGGTGCGCACGCCATTGCGCTGCGTCTCGTCACGCGGCGCAAAGGCATAGGCGTCCAGTGCCTGCAACGCCGCGGAGGGTGCGGCAGGCGCCTCGCGCCATTGGCTGGCGGGCCATTCTTCGGCCTGCACCACAAGGCTGCCCAGGCAGCAGGCCAGCCACAGACAGAACCGGGCGAAACGACGAGTCATGAAGGTTTTCCACGGCAGAGGTCGCCCAGCTTAACCGCATTGGATGACAGAACGGCGTCGTCAAGAGCCGGAAACCGCTGGTAACACAACCATCACCAAAGCGTCACGGGCATGACACGGCACCTCCCTAGCCTGCAGGTACAGCAATGCGCTTGGACCCATCATTCGACCGGCCCTGCTCGGCTGGCACCCGGAGAGTTCGCATGACCCAGATCGCCCGTATCCGTGACAACAGTTCCGAACGCCGTCTGCAGGCCGAGCGCCTGACCGGGCCGCGTGCCCTGCAGGAAGCTCAGGCACTGCGTTTCAGTGTATTCAGCGCAGAATTCAACGCACGCCTCAAAGGCGCCGAACTGGGTCTGGATATCGACGACTACGACGTGCACTGCATGCACATTGGTGTGCGTGATCTGAACACCGGGCGCCTGGTCGCCACCACCCGCCTGCTCGACCACAAGGCTGCCACCAGCCTGGGGCGCTTCTACAGCGAAGAAGAATTCAGCCTGCACGGCCTGGCGCACCTGCAAGGCCCGATCCTGGAGCTGGGGCGCACCTGCGTCGACCCGGCCTACCGCAACGGTGGCACCATCGCCGTGCTGTGGAGCGAGCTGGCCGAAGTGCTCAACGAAGGCGGCTACAGCTACCTGATGGGCTGCGCCAGCATTCCCATGCAGGACGGCGGCATCCAGGCCCACGCGATCATGCAGCGCCTGCGCGAACGCTACCTGTGCACCGAACATCTGCGCGCCGAACCGCGCACGCCACTGCCCAGCCTCGACGTGCCCGGCAACGTGATCTGCGAGATGCCCCCCCTGCTCAAGGCCTACATGCGCCTGGGCGCGAAGATCTGTGGCGAGCCTTGCTGGGACCAGGACTTCCAGGTCGCCGACGTGTTCATCCTGCTCAAGCGTGACGAGCTGTGCCCGCGCTACGCGCGCCACTTCAAGGCGGCGGTGTGATGAGCCGGCTGCGCAGTGTGCTGCGCGTGGCCAGGGTACTGCTGGTGATCGTTGCCGGTCTGGCGCTGGGCAGCCTGGTCGCGACCCTGGAACGCCTGCGACTCGGCGGCTCGATCGGCCTGCGCCAGCGCTGCAGCCGCTGGTTCATGGCACGCCTGAGCAACGCCCTGCCGTTTCGGGTAACGGTGCACGGCGAACTGCCGCGCGAACCGATGCTGTGGGTCTGCAACCACGTGTCCTGGACCGATATCCCCTTGCTGGGCCAGCTCACGCCGCTGTCGTTCCTGTCCAAGGCCGAAGTGCGCACCTGGCCCATTGCAGGCTGGCTGGCGCACAAGGCTGGCACCCTGTTCATCCGCCGCGGTGCCGGCGACAGCCGCCTGGTGCAACGCCAGATGGGCAACCTGCTGCAGCAGGGTCGTGCACTGCTGATCTTCCCGGAAGGCACCACCACCGACGGCCGCGCACTGCGTACCTTCCACGGTCGCCTGTTGTCCAGCGCCATCGACGCCGGTGTCGCCCTGCAACCGGTCGCCATCGAATACCGCCGCGACGGCGCGCCGGACAGCATCGCGCCATTCATCGGTGAGGATGACCTGCTCTCGCACATTCGTCGGCTGTTCGCTCATGAGCAGGGCGAGGTGCACATCCACCTGTTGGCCCCCATCGCCAGCAGTGGCAAGGAACGCGCCGCCCTGGCCTTTGAAGCGCAGGCGGCGGTTCAGCAGGCGCTGTTCGGCGCACTGCCGGAAAGCCCTGCGGTGCCAGAACCAGCCACGGCGGCATCACCCGCCAAGGCGGCCTGAGCGAAGTCCTGCAACACCGGATAGAAGGCCGCGAAGTCCTCGCTCAGCGGTTGGTACAGGCCAGGCAATTCCTGCATGGCCTGGAACAGCCCCTCGGGGCGTGACAGGCGCCGGGCGATACCACCCAGCGCTGCTTCAACCACCGAATACTCCTGATAGGACCCCAACCAGTCCTGCGCGACCATGCGCGGCGCCACCGCCGCCAGACGCTCAGGCAAGTCAGCCTGCGCCCGCAGTACGCGGTAGAAACGCTCGGTGAAAGCCTCCAGCGGCACTTGCGCATAGCAGTGCCAGTCCCTGGCCAGGCAGTGATCGAAGAACACGTCCAGCACGATCCCCGCATAGCGTCGGTTGCCCTGAGAAAAGCGCCCCAGCGCGGCCCGGGTCAAGGGATGCCGGTCAGTGAAGGCGTCGATGCGCCGGTGCAAGTGGATAGACGCCTCGACCTCTGGCGTAAAGCGCCCGGCCAGCGGTCCTTTGACGAAGTCGCCGTAGAGGCTGCCAAGCAATTGCGCGGGGCGTTGCCCGCCGAGATGAAGATGTGCGAGGTAGTTCATGCCCCCAAGCCTACGCCGGGAACAGCGGCCATGAAACCCATATCGTTATAACCCGATATATCGATTCGCTCTGTGCTCAGCACTTCTGGATATTTGTACATCGCGATATAGCGATATATCGTCAACCGCTCATCGTCCTATCGCGCAGCCTCCATCGAGAACGCCATGAACATCGACCTCGACGAAGTCATGAAAGCCCTGGCCCATCCGGTTCGCCGCGAAATCCTCGTCTGGCTGAAGAACCCCGAGGCCTGTTTTCCGGACCAGGAGCACTCGCTGGAACACGGCGTGTGCGCCGGAAAGATCGACCAGCGTACCGGGCTGTCTCAGTCCACCGTCTCGGCGCACCTGGCCACGCTGCAGCGTGCCGGGCTGATCACCAGCAAAAAAGTCGGCCAGTGGCACTTCTTCAGGCGCAACGAAGCCTGCATCCAGGCCTTCGTGCAAGCTCTGGTCGCCGAGCTGGACAACCGCGCATGACCTATCCAACCGGCCAGGCCGCCCTTCCCGGCGGCCTGGTCTTGCGTACCTCATGGGGCGACACGCACGCCCCGAACCGTCTCATCATCGAGGGTTTGTGACATGACCACACTGTTTGACCCGATCACCGTGGGTGACCTGGAACTGCCCAACCGCATCATCATGGCGCCGCTGACCCGCTGCCGCGCCGACGAAGGCCGGGTGCCCAACGCCATGATGGCCGAGTACTACGTACAGCGCGCCTCGGCGGGCCTGATCATCAGCGAAGCGACCTCGGTGACCCCGATGGGCGTCGGCTACCCGGACACCCCGGGCATCTGGTCCACCGACCAGGTGCGTGGCTGGAGCAACGTGACCAAGGCCGTGCATGGCGCCGGCGGACGTATCGTGCTGCAGCTTTGGCATGTCGGGCGCATCTCGCACCCCTCCTACCTCAACGGCGAGACCCCGGTAGCGCCAAGCGCGGTGAAGCCGGCCGGGCACGTCAGCCTGGTGCGCCCGCAGGCGGAGTTCCCGACCCCGCGAGCCCTGGAGCTGGCAGAGATCGGTGATGTCATCGAGGCCTACCGCAGCGGCGCCGAGAATGCCAAGGCAGCCGGTTTCGACGGCGTGGAAATCCACGCGGCCAACGGTTACCTGCTCGACCAGTTCTTGCAGACCAAGACCAACCAGCGCACCGACCGCTATGGCGGCTCGTTGGAAAACCGCGCCCGCCTGCTGCTGGAAGTGACCGACGCGGTCATCGACGTGTGGGGTGCCGGCCGGGTCGGTGTACACCTGGCACCACGCGCCGATGCCCATGACATGGGCGACGACAACCGAGCGGAGACCTTTGGCTACGTGGCCAGCGAGCTGGGCAAGCGCGGCATCGCCTTCATCTGCGCCCGCGAGCGGGAAGCCGATGACAGCCTCGGTCCGCAGTTGAAAAAGGCTTTCGGCGGCGTGTACATCGCCAACGAGAAATTCACCAAGGCCACGGCCAACGCCTGGCTGTCCAGCGGCAAGGCCGATGCGGTGGCCTTCGGTGTGCCTTACATCGCCAACCCGGACCTGCCCGAGCGGCTGGCCCAGGATGCACCGCTGAACGAGGCCGACCCGCAGACCTTCTATGGCAAAGGCCCGGTTGGCTACATCGACTATCCTCGGCTCTGATCCACGGCCAGCGGGCAGCCAACTCCAAGGCGCTGCCCGCCCTCTCAAGCGCTTGGCTTGCCCAGCGTCCCCAGTACATTGCCATCAGCATCGGTCACAGTGCCGTAGGCCATGACCCAGCGCCCATCCGGGTACTTGACCGTGCCGTCCGCCAGCCTCCAGGTTCCGTCTGGAAGCAGGCAACTGCCATCCGGGTATTCCACCGTTCCATCGGCACGCACATTGGTGCCGTCGGCCTGCTGCACGCTGCCATCAGGACGCTTCACTTCGGTTCCCTTGGCATTCGCCACGCTGCCATCCGGCCAGGTCACGGTACCGTCGGGATTGAAGACGCTGTGTAACGGGTGGATAAGGCTCAGTATGCCCGTAGCCGTGTTGACGATCGAAAGCACCTTTTCCAGACGCGACGGCGGCGGCACCGCTGGCAAACTGGCTGCGTCGATGAGTCGAGGCGTACCGGTAGCAATTGGCTTGGGTGGAACAGGGGCCAAGGAGGACCGCTTGGTTGGAACCGGCGGCACTGGCCGGCTTGGGACGACCGGCTTGTCCGGCCCCACCTTGGGCGGTTTGATTGGCCCCTTGCCGTTCTTCGGAGGCTTGCTGGCGATGCCGAGCGGGGCGGACGCCAGCCTGCTATCGAGCTCATCGACCGGGTGAAGGTCGGCTTTTGGGTCCTTGATTCCGTTCATGGTGACTCCTTCTGAGTGAATGAAGGAGTCCAGCCTAAACAACGCTCGAAGAGCCCATGAGCTACATATGTATCACAACGCACTTCACGAGGTGCTGCCGGGCCAGATCACTGCCCGGCGCCGACACGCTGCGACAGGGTCTGCATCTGGTTGGCAAGTGCATTGAGGTTGCGCGTCACCTGGCTGCGGAACGCGTCGAACTCGGCAGTGTTGGTCCCGGAAGGGGCCGCCGCCGGACGGTTTTCCTGCTCGCTCCTGAGCACCAGCAGGTCCTGTTGCAGGCGCTCGATATCGGCCGCCGGATTACCCTGCTTCTTCAGCGCGGCAACGTCGGCAGCCAGGCTCTTGAGCTGCGCATCGAACTTGCCCTGCTCGCCCTGTGCAGCCTTGATCTGCTCCGGCAATGCCGCCTTGAGCGCGGCCAGTTCAGCCTGCACGGCCTTGAGCTGCTCCTGGGTCTGGGCCAGCCCCGTGCGCTGTTCAGTGGCCTGTCCGCCCAGCTGCTCCAGGCGCTTGTCGAGGCTGCCCTGCTCGCCCTGGGCATTCTCCCGATGTTTTTCCTGCTCCTGCAGCTGCGCGTCGAGCAGGTCCAGGCGCTGCTTGAGGGCCTCGCCTTCGCGGCTCATGGCCTCGTTGGCGGTGACCTTGCCGGAAATGTCCTGCAGCCGGCCAGCGGCGTCCTCACTGATGCGCGCGAAGCTTTCCTGGGTCGCAACCAGTTGCTGTTCCATCAGCGAGATCTGCTGGAAGCTCCACCAGCCCAGGCCGCAAAAGGCGATGAACAAGGCACCGATCAAGGCCCACAGCGGTGCGGTGGTCGGGGCCTTGACCTTGACCACCGGCGTCTCGCGTGAGTACACCGTGGTGCGTTCCCGTGCCCCCCTGGTCGGCACCAGGTCGTCATCGTCGTCATCCCGGGCACTGAGGCTGGGGATGTCATCGATGTCGTCTTGTGGTTCGTTACGCATAAGCCATCCTTCAAAGAGGTTTTGTAAGAAACCTGGCAACCCGGCGCAGTGTAAAAGCCGGACATGACGCCAATGCCTGCGCCCAGGCTCGGTACTCGCGGATGTCGACCGCTGAGGACTACCGCGCCTGGTACATGTGCCCGGCCTTCCACCAGGCACAGAACTCGTCCAGCGCCGCCCACAGGCTGACCTGCGGCTCATAGCCCAGATAGTGCCGCGCCCGGGCGATATCGAGGGTGAAATCCTTGTTAAGCACCTGCACGCCGAGCCTCGACAGCGTCGGTTCGGGACGACCCGGCCAAAGCAGGCAGGCGGCCTCGTTGAGCATGGCCATGCCGTAGGTCAGGCCGAACGGTCTGTAACGCCTGACCTGCGGCAACTGCATCTGGCGCATCACGTAGTTGATCGCATCCCAGATCGGCACTGGCTGGCCATTGCTGATGTTGTAGACCTGCCCCAACGCCTCGTCACCCACCTGAACGCTGCGCAGCAAGGCCTGATTCAGGTTGGCCATGCTGGTGAAATCGACACGGTTCAAGCCGTTGCCCACGATCGCCAGGCGGCGCTTTTCCTGCAGCCTGAGCAAGCGGGGGAAGATACTGCGATCCCCCGCGCCCGTCACCATTTGCGGACGCAACGCAATGACCTCCAGGCCGAACTCCTGCGCGCCGAACACTTTCTGCTCGGCCAGGTACTTGGTCTGCGCGTAGGCATTGGCAAAACGCCGGGGTACCTGGTCTTCGCGCACGTCGAGCCGCGAACGACCGTCGAAATACACCGACGGCGACGACAGATAGACCAGCCGCCGGACCTTCTGTTTCAGACAGGCTTCGACGACGTTTTCGGTGAGCTGCACATTGGCTTGCAGGAAATCCTGGCGACGCCCCCAGAATCCCACCGCGCCGGCGCAATGCACCACGGTATCGACATCGCTGCACAAGGCACGAACCCGATCGGCGTCGGCCAGGTCGGCCGCCATGCACTGCGCACCGCGCAGGGCCAGGGGCTCCAGCGCTTCGCCGCGCCGGGCAGTGACCCGCACGTCGAATCCGCGCTCCAGGGCGTAGCGCGCGAAGCGCCCGCCAATGAAGCCGCTCGCGCCAGTGACCAGAATCTTCATTTACTCATCCTTCAACACAGACCACGACACAGCCTGAAGACGCTTGGTTCTATCCTCAGGGCACCAGCCACTGCGCGGCCTGCTGGGCCAAGTGACTGGTCAGGCGGTTCAACAGCTGGCCACCATTGCGCCAATGATGCCAGTACAGGGGCACCTCGATGCAGTGCCCCGGCAAAAGATCGCGCAGGGTACCGTTGTGCAGTTGATCGCGCACCTGCAGATCCGGTACCAGCCCCCAGCCCAGACCGGCCTCCAGCATACGCACGAAGCCCTCGGAAGACGGGCACAGGTGGTGCTCGAAACTTTCGTGCAGGCCGAGTGACGCCAGGTAGCGATGCTGCAAGGTGTCATCCGGGCCGAACACCAGCACCGGTACGCGATTGAGCCGCGTCGCGTCCACTCCCTGCGGAAAATGCCGGGCGATGAATGTCGGGCTGGCCAGGGCGAGGTAGCGCATCGCCCCCAGGCGCAGGCTGCGCGCTCCGGACACCGGCCGTTCGCTGGCACACACGCAGGCGGCGACCTCACCGGCACGCATGCGCCGCAAGCCGACTTCCTGGTCTTCCACCACCAGGTCCAGCAGCAGGCGATGGTCGATGCAGAAGTCTCCAACCGCGCCCGCCCACCAGGTGGCCAGGCTGTCGGCGTTGAGCGCGATACGCAGCCGGTCAGGCAGCCCCTCTTCATCCAGGCTCGGCACCTGGCCCTGCAGGTCGCGTTCGAGCAGACGCACCTGCTGCACATGGTTGAGCAGCCGCTGGCCGATCTCGGTCGGGCCTGGCGGCGTGGAGCGCACCAGCACCGGCTGGCCCACGCGCGCTTCGAGCAGCTTGATGCGCTGCGACACCGCCGACTGGGAAATGCCCAGCACTTGGGCGGCACGTTCGAAGCCGACCTGTTCGACGACGGCCGCCAGCGCGGAAAGCAGCTTGTAATCGAACATCAGTTTTCCTAATGAGCAATGAGTAAGATTGATTTTTCTTATACAGGCAAGCAGCCCAGAATCGCTAGCCATTACTTCGACGCGGATGTTCCTCTCATGTGGCAAAGCTATGTAAACGGTCTGTTGGTGGCCTTCGGCCTGATCATGGCCATCGGTGCGCAAAACGCCTTCGTGTTGTCCCAGGGGCTGCGCCGCGAACACCATGTCTCGGTGGCCGCGCTGTGCATTCTCTGTGACGCGGTGCTGGTGGCCCTGGGTGTGTTCGGCCTGGCCAGCCTGCTGCTGCAGAACCCGACCCTGCTGGCCATCGCACGCTGGGGCGGCGTGCTGTTTCTGAGCTGGTACGGCATCCAGGCACTGCGCCGCGCCTGCGCCCGGCAGAGCCTGGAAAACAGCGCCACCCAGGGCGCACGCTCGCGCCGCGCGGTGCTGCTCAGTGCCCTGGCGGTGACCCTGCTCAACCCGCACGTGTACCTCGACACCGTGCTGCTGATCGGCTCACTGGGCGCCCAGCAGAGCATGCCGGGCGCCTATGTGGCAGGGGCCGCCAGCGCCTCGATGCTGTGGTTCTGTCTGCTGGCCTTCGGCGCGGCCTGGCTGGCCCCGTGGCTGGCCCGACCGACCACCTGGCGGCTGGTCGACCTGATGGTCGCGGTGATGATGTTCAGCATCGCGGTGCAACTGATGCGCGGCGTCTGATTACGTCATGCCACGTTCATCCAGCGCCG
Organism: uncultured Pseudomonas sp.; assembly: GCF_913777995.1. Taxonomy (GTDB): domain Bacteria; phylum Pseudomonadota; class Gammaproteobacteria; order Pseudomonadales; family Pseudomonadaceae; genus Aquipseudomonas. The sequence continues at coordinate 188,850 of NZ_CAJYVE010000024.1, forward strand.
CGGAACCTCTATTCCATACAGTTGTTACGTGGTTAACCCGCAGACCCGGTGCTATGATCCGGGACCTGTGCCGCATAGAGAGTGGAAAACTCCCGGCGCACTGCTGTTTTGGATGGCCGCACCGTGAGCGGCCCCGCGACGAACGCATAGACCTGAAAGGAGATGAACCATGGCTTTTGAATTGCCGCCACTGCCCTACGCCAAAGATGCACTGGTACCGCACATTTCCCCGGAAACCCTGGAATACCATCACGACAAGCACCACAACACCTACGTCGTGAACCTGAACAACCTGGTGCCGGGTACCGAGTTCGAAGGCAAGTCCCTGGAAGAAATCATCAAGACCTCTTCGGGCGGCATCTTCAACAACGCAGCTCAGGTCTGGAACCACACCTTCTACTGGAACTGCCTGTCGCCAAACGGTGGCGGCCAGCCAACCGGTGCCCTGGCCGATGCCATCAACGCTGCGTTCGGTTCCTTCGACAAGTTCAAGGAAGAGTTCAGCAAGGTCACCATCGCCACCTTCGGTTCCGGCTGGGGCTGGCTGGTCAAGAAAGCTGACGGCTCCCTGGCCCTGGCCAGCACCATCGGCGCCGGCAACCCGCTGACCAGCGGCGACACCCCGCTGCTGACCTGCGACGTCTGGGAACACGCCTACTACATCGACTACCGCAACCTGCGTCCGAAGTACGTCGAGGCGTTCTGGAACCTGGTCAACTGGGACTTCGTGGCTCAGCAATACGCAGCCTGATCCCCGTTTCCAACAAGAAACCCGGCCATTGCCGGGTTTTTTGTTGCCTGCCAAAACCCTCGGGGCGGTGCAGCAACCCCGGGGCCTGGCTGAAAGTCCCCGGCTTGAGCGGCCGGGCAAAACGCCCGGCAAACCCGCGCAAAGTTTCGCATTGCCCGGCCACAAATGAGCTTCAATAAAGCGATAGCGAAGCAATATCGCTTTTTGTATCGTGCAGGTTCCTGCTCAAGTTCCTCCCCTGTGCGTCCGACACAGTGACATGCACCTGCCTGCGCAGGCAGGCAGCAACGGCCTGGCATATCAGGCCGGCACAGGGAGGCAGGCGATTCGAAGGGTTGTCGATGACGTCAAGGTTCCCGAAACGGATTAAGGAATGACCTCTTGAAGCTGGAACTCAGAAACAGTCTGTCGGTGAAACTGCTGCGCGTCGTCCTGCTCTGCGCGCTGGTCGTCGGCGTGGCATTGAGTTGCGCGCAGATCATCTTCGATGCCTACAAGACCCGCCAGGCCGTGGCCGCCGATGCCGGTCGTATCCTCGACATGTTCCGCGACCCGTCCACCCAGGCGGTGTACAGCCTTGACCGGGAAATGGGCATGCAGGTCATCGAGGGGCTGTTCCAGGACGCCTCGGTACGCCAGGCCTCCATTGGCCATCCCAACGAGACCGTGCTGGCGGAAAAGGAACGCCCACTGGAAACCTCCGGCAGTCGCTGGCTGACTGACCTGATTCTGGGCCAGGAACGCAGCTTCACCACACAACTGACCGGCCGCCCCCCCTACAACGAATATTACGGCGACCTGCGCATCACTCTGGACACCGCGCATTATGGCGAAAGCTTCCTGATGAGCGCGCTGATCATTTTCATTTCCGGCACCCTGCGCGCCCTGGCCATGGGCCTGGTGCTGTACCTGGTGTATCACTGGATGCTCACCAAGCCGCTGTCGAAGATCATCGAGTCGCTGACCGAGATCAACCCCGACCGCCCTAGCGAACATCAGTTGCCGCGCCTGAAGGGTCATGAGAAGAACGAGCTGGGTCTGTGGATCGATACCGCCAACCAGTTACTGGCGTCCATCGAGCGCAACACCCACCTGCGCCACGAAGCCGAAAGCAGCCTGCAGCGCATGGCCCAGTACGACTTCCTCACCGGCCTGCCCAACCGCCAGCAATTGCAGGAACAGCTGGACAAGATTCTCGACGAGGCCGGACGCCTGCAGCGGCGAGTCGCCGTACTGTGCGTGGGCCTGGATGACTTCAAGGGCATCAACGAGCAGTTCAGCTACCAGGCGGGTGACCAACTGCTGCTGGCCCTGGCCGACCGCTTGCGGGTCCACAGTGGCCGGCTCGGTGCCCTGGCGCGCCTGGGCGGCGATCAGTTCGCACTGGTGCAGGCCGACATCGAGCAGCCCTACGAAACCGCCGAACTGGCGCAGAACATCCTCGACGACCTGGAAGCCCCCTTCGCCCTGGAGCAGCATGAGATCCGTCTGCGCGCCACCATCGGCATCACCCTGTTCCCCGAAGATGGCGACAGCACCGAGAAGCTGCTGCAAAAGGCCGAACAGACCATGACGCTGGCCAAGAGCCGCTCGCGCAACCGTTACCAGTTCTATATCGCCAGCGTCGACAGCGAGATGCGCCGGCGCCGTGAACTGGAGAAGGAACTGCGTGAGGCGCTGCCACGTAACCAACTGTTCCTGGTCTACCAGCCACAGGTCAGCTACCGCGACCATGCCGTAATGGGCGTAGAGGCGCTGATCCGCTGGAAACATCCTGAGCACGGCCTGGTGCCGCCCGACGTGTTCATTCCCCTTGCCGAACAGAATGGCACCATCATCGCCATCGGCGAATGGGTGCTCGACCAGGCCTGCCGACAGTTGCGCGAGTGGCACGACCAAGGCTTCAGCGAACTGCGCATGGCCGTGAACCTGTCGACCGTACAGCTGCACCACACCGAGCTGCCGAGGGTGGTCAACAACCTGCTGCAGATCTACCGCCTGCCGCCGCGCAGCCTGGAACTGGAAGTCACCGAGACCGGCCTGATGGAAGACATCAGCACCGCAGCCCAGCACCTGCTGAGCCTGCGTCGCTCGGGGGCGCTGATCGCCATCGACGACTTCGGCACCGGCTATTCGTCATTGAGCTACCTCAAGAGCCTGCCGCTGGACAAGATCAAGATCGACAAGAGCTTCGTCCAGGACCTCATCGTCGATGACGACGACGCAACCATCGTGCGGGCCATCATCCAGCTCGGCAAGAGCCTGGGCATGCAGGTGATCGCCGAAGGCGTGGAAACCGCCGAACAGGAAGCCTATGTGATTTCCGAAGGCTGTCACGAAGGCCAGGGCTATTTCTACAGCAAGCCGCTGCCGGGTCGGGAATTGCTGGCCTACCTGAAGCAGGCCAAGCGTCGCAGCGCGGCCACGCTATAACCTCGTCGGCACTCGCCGCCCGGCTTCCAAGGGCTGCTGCCGGGGTCCCTTCGAAAACTCCAGTTACATCCGACGATGATCGGCTCCTGCGTTTAAAGGCGTTATGCCTTTACATCGAATGCAAATCTTTCGCATCATGTCGCAGTTTTTTCGGGCGCCTGGCGCCATCACCCCTTCCTAGACGCAGGATTTCGTCATGATTCGTATGCCTCTGGCATCCGCCAGTCTGCTGGCCATCGCTATCTCCCTCGCCGGTTGCGGCGAAGGCAAGGACAAGGCTGCCGCTCCGGCACCCGCCTCCACCCCGGCCCCTGCTGCCGCCCCAGCGGCGCCGGCCCCCGCCGCAGGCGCCACCACCAGCACCGGTCAATTGGATGAAGCCGCCGCCAAGGCCGTGGTCGCCAACTACAGCAGCATGGTCTATGCCGTATTCAGCGATGCCCACGATGCAGCCAAGAAGCTGCAGACTGCGGTAGACGAGTTCCTCGCCACCCCGAACGACAAGACCCTCAAGGCTGCCCGCGATGCCTGGCTGGCCGCGCGCATTCCTTACATGCAGAGCGAAGTGTTCCGCTTCGGCAATACCATCATCGACGACTGGGAAGGTCAGGTTAATGCCTGGCCGCTGGACGAAGGCCTGATCGACTATGTCGCCAAGGACTACCAGCACGCTCTGGGCAACCCGGGCGCCACCGCCAACATCATCGCCAACACCGAGATCCAGGTGGGCGAAGACAAGGTCGACGTCAAGGAAATCACGCCTGAGAAACTGGCCAGCCTCAACGAGCTGGGCGGTTCGGAAGCCAACGTCGCGACCGGCTATCACGCCATCGAGTTCCTGCTGTGGGGCCAGGACCTGCACGGCAACGGCCCGGGTGCCGGCGAGCGCCCGGCCAGCGATTACCTCGAAGGCGCCGGCGCCACCGGAGGTCACAACGACCGTCGTCGTGCCTACCTGAAAGCCGTCACCGAGCTGCTGGTCAGTGACCTGGAAGAAATGGTCGACAACTGGAAACCAGGTGTGGCCGACAACTACCGCGCCAGCCTGGAGGCCGAGTCGGGCGAAAGCGGCCTGCGCAAGATGCTCTTCGGCATGGGCAGCCTGTCGCTCGGCGAACTGGCCGGCGAACGCATGAAAGTCGCCCTGGAAGCCAACTCCAGCGAAGACGAGCACGACTGCTTCAGCGACAACACGCACAACTCGCACTACTACAACGGCCTAGGCATCCGTAACGTCTACCTGGGTGAATACACCCGCACCGACGGCACCAAGATCAGCGGCCCGAGCCTGTCGTCGCTGGTGGCCAAGGCCGATGCGGCCACCGACGCCACCCTGCGCGCCGACCTGGACAGCACCCAGGCCAAGCTGCAGGTACTGGTCGACCGCGCCAACAAAGGCGAGCACTTCGACCAACTGATCGCTGCGGGCAACACCGAAGGCAACCAAGTGGTGCGCGACGCCATCGGTGCCCTGGTCAAGCAGACCGGTGCCATCGAGCAGGCCGCTGGCAAGCTGGGCATCACCGACCTGAACCCTGACAACGCCGATCACGATTTCTGATCCGGCCCAGGCAGGTGTGCCATCCAATGCCGGTCAGTACGCTGACCGGCATTTTTCTGCGCCGGGATCGTTCATCCGGAGGGGGCAAGGATTGTGCAAGTCCAACCCTGAGCAATTCGTAACAACAGGTTGCACAGCCTCTGCTGAACGATAATCCCTCTTATTCCAGATCCGCAGGGCTGTTAAGCTGCTCGCCCTGAATTTCGGCTGTTGCAGACCCCGTATGACCCCGTCGCTGCGTATCCCCCTCAGTCTTCTGCTCGCCTTGCTCCTGAGCGGATGCGATGACGCCCCGCGCTTTACCAAAGCCGAACCCGGCGAAGCGCTCTCGGGCGGCAGTGCTACGGTGCAGCGACGCGACCAGAACGCCTTCGCCCTGCCCTCGGCAAATCTGCCGCCGGTGCGCCGCGTGGATTTCAGCGTAGGCAACAGTTTCTTCCGCAACCCCTGGGTCATCGCCCCGTCCACCACCACCGCGCGCGATGGCCTGGGCCCGTTGTTCAACACCAACGCCTGCCAGAACTGTCATATCCGGGATGGTCGCGGGCATCCGCCCGAGCCAGGTGACAACAATGCCGTATCGATGCTGGTACGTTTGTCGATTCCCGGTGGCGAGGCTTCGGCGCAGGCTCTGCAGCGCATCGGCGTAGTGCCCGAGCCGGTGTACGGCACGCAACTGCAGGACATGGCGATTCCGGGCGTCGTTCCGGAAGGCAAGGTGCGGGTCGAGTACGACCCGCTGGTGATGCGTTTTCGCGACGGCACCGAGGTGGAACTGCGCCAGCCGACGCTGCGCATCACCCACCTGGGCTATGGCCCGCTGCATCCGGAAACCCGGGTCTCGGCGCGCATCGCCCCGCCGATGATCGGCCTGGGGCTGCTGGAGGCCATTCCCGAGACGGCGATCCTGGCCAACGCCGACCCGGACGACAAGAACGACGACGGCATTTCCGGACGCCCCAACTGGGTCTGGGATGAGGCTCGCCAGCAGGTCGACCTTGGGCGTTTCGGCTGGAAAGCCGGCCAGCCCAGCCTCAACCAGCAGAACGCCCACGCCTTCGCCGGCGACATGGGGCTGACCACCCACCTGCTGCCCCACGACGACTGCACATCGGCGCAGACGGCCTGCCAGCAGGCGCCCAATGGCAATGGCCCGGACGGCGAACCGGAGGTCAGCGACAACATCCTGCGCCTGGTCGAGTTCTATACCCGCAACCTCGGCGTGCCGGCGCGCCGTGCGGTCGACGACCCGCAGGTACTGGCCGGCAAGAGCCTGTTCTTCAAGGCCGGTTGCAACCAGTGCCACACGCCGCAGTTCACCACCCGCAGCGACGCCGCCGAACCGGAACTGGCCAATCAGGTCATTCGCCCCTATACCGACCTGCTGCTGCACGACATGGGTGAAGGCCTGGCCGACAACCGCAGCGAGTTCCAGGCCAATGGCCGGGAATGGCGCACGCCGCCCCTGTGGGGGCTGGGCCTGACCCAGGCGGTCAGCGGACATACCCAGTTGCTGCATGATGGCCGGGCGCGCAATGTACTGGAGGCAATCCTCTGGCATGGCGGCGAAGCGCAGGCCGCGCAGCGGCAGGTGCTGGCGTTCGATGCCGAACAGCGCGCGGCCTTGCTGAGCTTCCTCAATTCATTATGATTGCCTGCCCTTAACCAAGGAGCCCGAGATGTTCCGTCCCAAGCTGTTGTTCACCAGCCTCGCCGCCCTGGCGCTGGGCGCCTGTACCCCCGCCGATCCGCAGGCCGTGACCTCGGCGGCGATCGCCAAACAGGTGATCCTGCCTACCTACAGCCGCTGGGTAGAGGCGGACCGGCAACTGGCGGCCAGCGCCTTGGCGTTCTGCGAAGGCAAGACCGACCTGCAGACCGCTCGTGCGGACTTCCTCAAGGCACAGAAGACCTGGGCCGAGCTGCAGCCTCTGCTGATCGGGCCACTGGCCGAGAGCAATCGTGCCTGGCAGGTCCAGTTCTGGCCGGACAAGAAAAACCTGGTGGGCCGTCAGGTCGAGCAACTGGTGGCGGCGCAGCCTTCGATCAGCGTCGAGGAACTGACCAAGGCCAGCGTCGTGGTCCAGGGTCTGTCGGCCTACGAATACATTCTCTTCGACGCCGACATCGACATGGCCAATGCCCAGCAGAAGGCCCGCTATTGCCCGCTGCTGACCGCCATCGGTGCACGCCAGAAGCTGCTCGCCGAAGAAATCCTCAACAGCTGGAACAGCAACGACGGCATGCTGGCGCAGTTGAGCAAGTTCCCCAACAACCGGTATGCCGACTCCCATGAGGCGATCGCCGAGCTGCTTCGCGTACAGGTCACCGCCTTGGATACGCTCAAGAAGAAACTGGGTACGCCGCTGGGCCGCCAGTCCAAGGGCGTACCACAGCCATTCCAGGCTGACTCCTGGCGCAGCCAGTCATCGCTCAGCAGCCTGCAGGCCAGCTTGGCGAGTGCCGAGACCGTGTGGGCAGGTGTCGACAACAAGGGCCTACGCAGCCTCCTGCCCGCCGAGCAGAAGCCCCTGGCCGACAAGATCGACGCGGCCTACGCCAACAGTCGCAAGCTGTTGGCCGAACTCAAGCCGCCGCTGGCCGACCTGCTGGCCAGCGAAGCCGGGCGCCAGCAGCTCAATGCGTTCTATGACAGCCTGAATGCCGTCCACCGCCTGCATGAGGGCGAGCTGGCCAAGGCACTGGGCATTCAGTTGGGCTTCAATGCCAACGACGGCGACTGATCGGAGGAAGAGCAGATGATGCTGCGACGTCAGGCCCTGGCTCTGGGCAGCCTGCTGCTGAGTGCGTTCACGCTGGGCGGCTGGAGTCTGTTCCGCCACAAGGACAGCGGCCCACTGCTGCTATCGGCGCGTGACGATGCCGATGGCAAGCACTACGCCGTGGGCTATCGACTGGACGGCAAGCAGGTGTTCGCCACCGAGGTCGCCCAACGTTGCCATGACATCATCAACCATCCTGAACTGCCGCTGGCGGTATTCATCGCGCGGCGTCCGGGCACGCAGAGCTACCTCATCGACCTGCGTAGCGGCCAGTTGCTGCAGACCATCGAGTCGCAACCCGACCGGCACTTCTATGGGCATGCGGTGATTCACAAGGATGGGGAATGGCTATACGCCACGGAGAATGACACCCGCGACCCAGGGCGCGGTGTACTGGGGGTGTATCGCTTCGTCGATCAGCGTCTGGAACATGCAGGTGAAATTCCGACCCATGGTATCGGGCCGCATCAGGTGTCGTGGATGCCGGACGGCGAAACCCTGATCGTCGCCAATGGCGGGATTCGCACCGAGGCCGAAAGCCGGGTGGAGATGAACCTCGATGCCATGGAGCCGAGCCTGGTGCTGATGAAGCGCGACGGTACGCTGTTGAGCAAGGAACTCCTGAGCCAACAGATGAACAGCGTGCGTCACCTGGCGGTGGCCAGCGACGGCACCATCGTGGCGGGACAGCAGTTCATGGGCGACTCGACGACCCTGGCCGAGCTGCTGGCGATCAAGCGCCCGGGCCAGCCATTCCAGGCGTTTGCGGTGGCCGAAGAGCAGCTGCGCAGCATGAACCACTATACGGCAAGCGTCGCCATTCATGACGAGCTGCGCCTGGTGGCCTTGACCGCCCCCAGGGCCAACCGGTTCTTCATCTGGGATCTGGACAGCGCAGCCTTGAAACTGGACGCCTCCATGCCGGACTGCGCCGGCGTCGGTGCGGTGGCCGACGGGTTTGTGGTGACCTCTGGCCAGGGTCGCTGCCGCTTCTACGACTGCCGCCAGGCAAGCCTGCAGCCCAAACCACTGGAGCTGCCCAGCGCATTCTGGGACAACCACCTGCATCTGGCCTGATGGGTCTGCACCGGCTCAGGGGGCCTGCACCAGCTCTTCTGCCCTGATTCGCTCGATCACGCTGCGGGCCCGCGCCTGGCAAGCCTGCGGCGGGGCTTCATGCAGGTGCCTGTCCAGCTCAGGATCGCGCACGCAGCGAGCCTCTTCGGTGGCCAGGCGACTGGCCATTTCTTCCTGATGCTGGCGGATGGTGTCGAGGGTGTCGGCAATCACTTGCAATTGGGCGACCGGCTCGCGGCGTGATGAGGCGGGGCCTGTCGCTCCCTGTCGAAGGATATCGGCCCCCCGCATGAGCTCGGCCTGTTTCTTGAGGGCGCGTAAACGGCTTTCATTGACCTCCAGTGCATGGCGCAGGTGTTCCACACTTCTGGAGTACTCACGGGCGACGCGGGTTTCTTCCATCAACAGGACTTCCTGCTCGGCGATTTCACCGGCGACCTGCAGCGCTCGTTCATCTTCAGAGCGGTCGAGTGACTGGCGAAGTTCATCGGTGAGCGTCCTCAGTCGCCTCTGGGTCTGATGCACTTCCCTGCCGGCCAGGATATTCTTCGCCATCAGGTTGGCCAGGCTGGATCGCCCTGTCTCGACCAGCGCCTCGACCTCAAGCAGCTCGTGGTCCAGCACCCGCCAGGCCTGGTAGACCACGGTATCTTCGGCGGCATCCTGCAGGCCGCCACGCAAGGCAATCAGCAGTTTCGTCCATGTGGGACCCATCGCAATTCTTCCTTCTTTTATGGCGATTTTCTGAAAGCGTTCGTATTGAAATACGGGGCAAGGAAAAAGATGGCATAGGTAACTAACTGAATATGCAAGAAACAGCGTTTACATATGTAGGAGTATTCCTCAGATTTTGAAGTTATCCATTCACCCAGCCCTTCGAAGATCAGGCTTGTAATAAAGCCGCCAGAGGCCGAATATCGCCAAATACCTGCAGGAGTTCATGCCGGTTTCTTTCCAGGGAAGTGACGCATGCTACGCCGCCGTATCCTGATCATGCTCGGGCTGGTACTGCTCGGTGTGCTGTTGCTCGCCGGCTACAAGGCCCTCTCGATCTATCGGCAGATCCAGCAGTTCAGCGCGCCCAAGCCGCCGGTCAGCGTGGCGGTGGCCACCGCGCGCGAACAACCCTGGCAAGCGCGGCTACCGGCCATCGGCACGCTCAAGGCCTTTCAGGGCGTCGAGCTGAGCCTTGAAGTCGCCGGCACGGTCAAGACGATCCAGTTCGAGTCGGGGCAGCCGGTGCGCGCCGGCCAGCCATTGCTGCAACTGGACAGCGATGTGGAGCGCGCCCAGCTGGCGACTGCCGAGGCAGACCTGGGTCTGGCCCGTGTCGAATATGGCCGCGGCAGCCGCCTGGTGGGCGATCAGGCCATCTCGCGGGGAGATTTCGACCGGCTCGCCGCCCAACAGCAGAAGTCTGCCGCCACCGTCAATCAGCTCAAGGCCGCGCTGGCCAAGAAGCAGATCCTCGCGCCCTTCGACGGCACCATCGGCATTCGCCAGGTGGACGTCGGCGCCTATCTGGCCAGTGGCACGGTCATCGCCACCCTGCAGGACCTGAGCAGCCTCTACCTCGACTTCAACGTGCCCGAGCAGAGCGTACCGCAGCTCGCCATCGGCCAGCCCGTACTGGCCGACGTTGCGGCATGGCCCGGACAGTCATTCGAAGGGCGCATCAGCGCGATCAATCCAAAGGTCGACGAAACCACCCGCAACGTGCAGGTTCGCGCGACCCTGCCCAACCCGGAACGACGCTTGCTGCCGGGCATGTTCGCCAGCCTGCAGGTGCAATTGCCCGGCAACGCTTCGCGTGTCCTGGTGCCTGAAACAGCCATTACCTACACCCTGTATGGCAACTCGGTGTACGTCGTCGTCGCCAGCCACGATGAGCAGGGCCAGGCGCAGATGAACGCCGAGGGCCAACCGCGCTGGCAGGTCGAGCGGCGCTCCGTGGAAACTGGCGAGCGACGCGATGGCCAGGTGATCATTCTCAAGGGCATCAAGGCCGGCGAGGTGGTGGTCAGCGGAGGCCAGTTGAAGCTCGACCAGGGCACCGAGGTCAAGCCGCTGGCCGACCCGACCCTTCCGGCCGCATCGGCCGGCCAGCCTGACGCCGGTTGAGCAGGTCATCCGCCATGGCCTTTACCGACCTGTTCATTCGCCGCCCGGTGCTGGCCACCGTGGTCAGCCTGCTGATCGTGCTGCTGGGCCTGCAGGCCTTCGGCAAGCTGAGCATCCGCCAGTACCCGCAGATGGAAAACGCGCTGATCACCGTCACCACCGCCTATCCCGGTGCCAATGCGGAAACCATCCAGGGCTACATCACCCAGCCCTTGCAACAGAGCCTGGCCAGCGCCGAAGGCATCGACTACATGACCTCGGTGAGCCGCCAGAATTTCTCGGTCATTTCCGTCTATGCGCGCATCGGCGCCGACAGCGACCGCCTGTACACGCAACTGCTGGCCAAGGCCAACGAGGTCAAGAACGAGCTGCCACAGGCCGCCGAAGACCCGGTACTGAGCAAGGAAGCCGCCGATGCCTCGGCGCTGATGTACATCAGCTTCTACAGCCCGCAATTGAGCAACCCGCAGATTACCGATTACCTGTCGCGGGTGATCCAGCCCAAGCTGGCCACCCTGCCCGGCATGGCCGAAGCGCAGATTCTCGGCAACCAGGTATTCGCCATGCGCCTGTGGCTCGACCCGGTGCGACTGGCCGGCTTCGGCCTCACCGCTGCCGACGTCACCGACGCGGTGCGTCGGCAGAACTTCCTGTCCGCCGCTGGTGAGGTCAAGGGCGAGTACGTGGTGACCAGCATCAATGCCGCCACCGAACTCAAGTCCGCCGAGGCCTTCGCCAACATTCCGGTGAAGGTCCAGGGTGACAGCCGGGTGCTGCTCGGCGACGTGGCGCGTGTCGAGATGGGCGCCGAGAACTACAACACCATCAGCTCCTTCGACGGCACGCCGTCGGTGTACATCGGCATCAAGAGCACGCCCAGCGCCAACCCGCTGGAGGTCATCAAGGAAGTGCGGCGGGTGATGCCGGAGATCGAAAGCCAGCTGCCACCAGGCCTGAAGGTGTCGATCGCCTACGACGCCACGTTGTTCATCCAGGCCTCCATCAATGAAGTGATCAAGACCCTGGCCGAGGCGGTACTGATCGTCATAGTCGTGGTGTTCCTGTTCCTCGGTGCCCTGCGCTCGGTACTGATCCCGGTGGTAACCATCCCGCTGTCGATGATCGGCGTACTGTTCTTCATGCAGTTGATGGGCTATTCGATCAACCTGCTGACCCTGTTGGCCATGGTCCTGGCCATCGGCCTGGTGGTGGACGACGCCATCGTCGTAGTGGAGAACATCCATCGCCACATCGAACAGGGCCAACGCCCGTTCGACGCAGCCTTGCAGGGTGCCAGGGAAATCGCCATGCCGGTGGTGTCGATGACCGTGACCCTGGCTGCGGTATACGCCCCCATCGGCTTCCTGCAAGGCCTGACCGGCGCGCTGTTCAAGGAATTCGCCCTGACCCTGGCGGGCGCGGTGGTGATTTCCGGCATCGTGGCCCTGACCCTCTCGCCGATGATGTGCGCCCTGCTGCTGCGACACGACAAGGCCCAAGGGGGGCTGGCCGCGCGCCTGGACCGGCTTTTCGACGGTCTGAAACGCCGGTACCAGCGCCTGCTGCACGGCACCCTGGAAACCCGCCCGGTGGTGCTGCTGTTCGGCGTTATCGTGCTGTGCCTGATTCCGGTGCTGCTGATGTTCAGCCGCTCGGAACTGGCGCCGGACGAAGACCAGGGCATCGTGTTCATGATGTCCACCTCACCGCAGACCACCAGCCTGGATTACATGAATGCCTACACCGATCAGTTCACCAAGGTGTTCAGGACCTTCCCGGAGTACTACTCCTCTTTCCAGATCAACGGCTTCAACGGCGTACAGACCGGCGTGGGCGGCTTTCTGCTCAAGCCCTGGGGCGAGCGCCAGCGCAGCCAGATGCAGATCCTTCCCGAAGTCCAGGCCAGGCTCGATGAAATACCCGGCCTGCAGATCTTCGGTTTCAACCTGCCGTCATTGCCGGGCACCGGTGAAGGCCTGCCATTCCAGTTCGTGATCAACAGCACCGGGGATTACCCCGCGCTGCTGGAGCTGGCCGAAAGGGTACGCAAGCGCGCCATGGCATCGGGCAAGTTCGCCTTCATGAGCGTCGACCTGGCGTTCGACAAGCCGGAGATCGTAGTCGACATCGACCGCGCCAAGGCGGCGCAGATGGGCGTCTCGATGCAAGACCTGGGCGGCACCCTGGCGACCCTGCTGGGCGAGTCGGAAATCAACCGCTTCAGCATCGACGGGCGCAGCTACAAGGTGATCGCCCAGGTGGAGCGCGCCTACCGCGACAACCCCGCCTGGCTGAACCGCTATTACGTCAGGAACGACCAGGGCAAGCTGCTGCCGCTGTCGACGCTGATCAGCGTCAGCGATCGGGCACGGCCACGCCAGCTCAACCAGTTCCAGCAACTGAACTCGGCGATCATCCAGGGCTTTCCCATCGCCAGCATGGGCGAAGCCATCGACACGGTGCGCACCATCGCGCAGGAGGAGGCACCCGCCGGCTTCGCCTTCGACTACGCCGGGGCCTCGCGGCAGTACGTGCAGGAAGGCAGCACGCTGTGGCTGACCTTCGCCCTGGCCTTGGCGATCATCTTCCTGGTGCTGGCGGCCCAGTTCGAAAGCTTCCGCGCTCCATTGGTGATTCTGGTGACCGTCCCGTTGTCGATCTGCGGCGCCCTGCTGCCGATGTTCCTCGGCGTGTCGAGCATGAACATCTATACCCAGGTTGGTTTGGTGACACTGATCGGGTTGATCAGCAAGCATGGCATCCTGATCGTGGAATTCGCCAATGGCCTGCGTCGGCAAGGCCTGGAGGCCAGGGAGGCAGTCGAACAGGCCGCCGCGATTCGCCTGCGCCCGGTGTTGATGACCACCGCAGCCATGGTGTTCGGCATGCTGCCGCTGATCTTCGCCAGCGGCGCCGGCGCGGTGAGCCGCTTCGACATCGGTATCGTCATCGCCACCGGCATGTCGGTGGGCACCTTGTTCACCCTGTTCGTGCTGCCTTGCGTGTATACCCTGCTGGCACCGAAAGCCGGAACTCGGTAAAAGCCCTGAAACGAAAAGGCCCCGGTATCGAAACCGGGGCCTTCATGTCAGGTGTGTCATTCAGCGTCGCACTCCCGTGCCCTGGGCCAGACTGTAGAGAAACAGCAGCAGGTCGTGGTCCGGCTGCGTCACCTGCTGGACCTTGGCCACCTTGGGCAAGGGACAATGCCCCTCGCCATGCGGCGTGCTCAGCACTTTGGTGGAGGGCTGCTCCCAGGCTGCAACTGCCATCGTCGTGGTGGCCAGGGCCGCGACGAGAAACAAACCTCGAGCCATTTCTAGTTTCATTAGCCTAACCCTTTGAGAGCGCTGCCAAACGCCGTCTGGTAAAAGTAGATCAACTTGTTCCAGTCAGCGACACTGAATGACGAATGGCGGCGCAATTGCTTCATGTCGTGCAGGGCAGCACCACGAGCGGTCAGACGTCGGCGGCCTTTTTCCAAGTCCAGCAAGGCCACCTGTGGCTGTGCCTGGTCACCCTGGCCGGTGACTTTCACGAATACATGCTTGCTGTACAGGCAGCTGTGCTGCCAGCGGCCGCGGTGCATGCGTGCCAGGGTCTCGCCGATGGCCTGTAGCAGGCGCTCGTGCACGGCCTCGCCGTAGCGCTCACGACCGCCACCGGCGTACCAATTGTCTATTTCTTCGAAGCCTTCGAGATTGGCCGTCACCAACAGAGCGCGCCATTGCTGACGTTCGTCACGTTCGGCGCCGCAATAGATGATTTCCGGCACCCGCACGCCCAGCCGGCGCAGGCCTTCAAGTGCATCGCGCTCACGCAGCACCGTCGGCCTGCCGAAGGGATGCAGCCAGCTACGGTACACATGGCCGATCTGGCGCTTGACATAAAGCAGCCCGCCGTCCTCGGCGCGAACACGCTGCACGCCGCTTTCTCCGCCACGCCGCACGTTGGGTGCCTCGACCCAGTCGCCCTGCAGCTGCCAGAACTGCCCGAAATCGTCGTTGCTTGTGTTCAGTGTCGCCTGCGCCGTCATTGACTGCCCATCCTGGTTATTGTTTGCGTAGCAGATAGACTCGCCACATCGCATATTTCGGCAGGAAGTCCAGGTGCTTCTGGATGCTGAATCCTGCCGCTTCGAATTCCTGCTCAACCGTTGCAGCCGGTAACACAAAACGGTTCTGGTAACTTTCGGCCCCACCGGACACCGGCTGCTCGCCCTGGCGCCGACGCTCAAGACGCTTGCGCTTCCAGGCCTTGAAGTTGCCATCGACCCATAGCGACACGATCACGCTGTCGCGGCTAACCCGTTGAAACTCACGCAGTAACGCCATCCGGTGTTCGGCCTGACCAATATGGTGCAGCAGGCGCATGCAGAAGATGCTGTCGACCGAATGGTCGGGCAGATCAATGGCAAAGGCAGAAGTTTGCAAAGTACGTACCCGTTGCACCACTTCGTCCGCCTGGCCCTGCCGAGCGGTCCTGAGCATGTCGGCCGAGTTGTCGGCGCCGATGATCATTCGGGTAGGGTGTTCAGCCAGCAACGGCCAGAAACGCCCGGCGCCGCAGGGCAAATCCAGCACCACACCGGGATCCCCGGCCAGTTGCAGCGCCTTGCGAGCCAGTTGCTCGTCCCGCTGATGGGACAGCCGACGCCAGAGACCGTTCCGATGTTTTTCAAGATATTGCCGCGCGTGGTCACGGTCGTATTTGTTGGAAAACTCCAGTTCGATACGCTTGCTCATGAGGGCTCTCCGCTTCAGATGCCTTCACGATAGGTGAACGGCCGTCCGCTTCAGGTCATGCACTCGTGAAAAAAACGTCGTCGAACGCGAGAGAATGTTTCCAGCAATTTCAAGGCGTTAGAAAGATCTTACAGACATATCCGAGACGGACAAGCGCGTCGCGAGCAAGATACGCACGCGTCAGGAGGGCGTTACGGTTCAACAGTGGGCCGGTTGCCCGGCCACCCTGTTCAGCGCTCGTTGCCAGTGGGGGCCAGGTTGACTTCGAAACGGCAGCCGTTGGGCTCCATGGGGCTGAGACTGACGGTCCAGCCCTGGTTGACGCAGATGCGCTGTACCAGCGAAAGCCCCAGCCCCAGACCTTCGCCACGCTGCTCGTTGCCGCGCACGAACGGCTCGAACATGGCCTCGCGCTTTTCTTCGGGAATGCCCACGCCACTGTCTTCGACGACGAAGCCTCGACCATGAAGTGTCAGAGCGATGAAACCCTGGTCGGTGTAATGCAGGGCATTGCGTAGCAGGTTGCCCATCACCGCCAGCAGGAAGGTCGCGTTGTAGCGGATTTCCGACGCCTGGTCGTCCTCGGCCGGCTTGTAGATCAGCTCCAGGCCCTTGCTCTCGATGGGGCCGCGCCACTGCGCAATCAGCTGCTCGGCGACCCCGGTCAGGGTGGCCTTGGGGGTCATGGTCGGGTCTTCGCGCTGAGTGCGGGCAAGCATCAGGAAGGTCTGCACCAGGTCGCGCATTTCCTCGCAGGCCCGTGCGATGCGCTCCACCTGACGCCGAGCCCGCTGGTCCAGTGCCGGATTCTCAAGCAGCAGCTCGCAAGAGCTGGCCAGGACCATCAGTGGCGTACGCAGCTCATGGCTGACGTCGCTGGTGAACATGCGCTCGCGGGTCAGCGCCTGGCGCAGGCGCCCCAGAGTGGCGTCGAAGGCCACCGCCAGTTCGCCCACTTCGTCGGCGGCATAATCCGGCGCCAAGGGCGGTGCCAGGCCCAGCAACTGGTCACGATGGCGCACCTGGCGGGCCAGGCGCACCACCGGCGCCATGACCCGACGAGCGAGAATCCAGCCCAGGAACACTGCCAGGGCCAGGGCCAGGACGAAGCCCACCAGCACCACGGCGAACAGCAGCCGCTCGCGCTCTTCGAAATCGCTCTGGTCCTGCAGCAACGCATAGTGACGACCGTCGACCACCTCGATCATTGCGTGATAGGACAGCGGTCCGCGAAACACCTCGTGAAAGCCCGGCTCCAGGTGGCGGATATCCGGGGGCAGGTCGAAGTCGCCTGGGCCATTGCTGAAGTAGAACAACTGGTCCTGCTTGGGACGGTGGCTCCAGTCGCTGACGCTTTCAGCCAGCAGCAGGCGATTAAGGTCACCGCCCAGGCCCGCTGATATGAGTTTCTCTTCGATAAAGTGCACAGTGGAAATGATGCCGACGGCGAACGAGCCGGCCACCAGTGCGCTCATCAGCGCAAAGGCGATGATGATCCGCTGTGCGAGACTCTGCTTAAACTCCATCCCGGCCCTCGGCCAATCGATAGCCCACACCATGCACGGTGTGCAGCAGCGCCTTGGGGAATGGCTTGTCGATCACCTGGCGCAACTGGTGCACGTGGCTGCGCAGGCTGTCGCTGTCCGGGCAGTCATCGCCCCACAGTGCCTCTTCGAGGATTTCCCGACGCAGCACGTGTGGGCTCTTCTGCATCAGCACTGCCAGCAGCTTCAGACCCACCGGGTTGAGCTTGAGCATGCGCCCGTCGCGCGTGACCTCCAGGGTGTCGAGGTCATAGACCAGGTCGGCCACCTGCAGGGTGCGCCGCCCGCCCCCCTGGGCGCGACGCAGCACGGCTTCGATACGCGCGGCCAGCTCCGACAGGGCAAAGGGTTTGAGCAGGTAGTCATCGGCGCCGGAACGGAAGCCCTGCAGGCGATCGTCGAGCTGATCGCGGGCAGTGAGCATGATCACCGGCGTGTCGCGCCGCGCATCTTCGCGCAGACGCTTGCACAGCGTATAACCGTCGATGCCGGGCAGCATGATGTCCAGCACGATGAGGTCGTAATGTTCGGTGGCGGCCAGATGCAGGCCGGACAGACCATCCTGCGCGCAATCGACCGTATAACCCTTCATGCCCAGGTAATCGGCCAGGTTCGCCAGGATATCGCGGTTGTCTTCGACCAGAAGAATTCGCATAGGACTCTCCGCATGCAATTGGGGCTGGCGCAGCTTAGGGGTTGAAGCAGTGGCCGCGCAAGCCGCGTCCCTGCACTCGTTCAGACCATGGAAGGCAGGCAATGCCTCCCGATGAAGCACGTACTGCGCAAAGCGCATCTGCCTCATAAATGAAGAACCCCGCACGAGGCGGGGTTCTTCGGGTGAAGCAAAGAGGCTGGGGCCAGCTTACATCATGCCGCCCATGCCACCCATGCCGCCCATGTCAGGCATGCCACCAGCAGCCGGCTTCTCTTCCGGGATGTCGGCGATCATCGCTTCGGTGGTGATCATCAGGCTGGCGATCGAGGAAGCGGCCTGCAGTGCCGAACGGGTCACTTTGGCTGGGTCCAGGATGCCCAGTTCGATCATGTCGCCGTACTCACCGGTAGCGGCGTTGTAACCGAAGTTACCCGAACCTTGCTTGACCTTCTCGACCACGACGCTTGGCTCGTCGCCAGCGTTGGCCACGATCTGACGCAGTGGGCCTTCGACCGCACGACGCAGCAGAGCGATACCGACGTTCTGGTCAGCGTTGTCGCCTTTCAGACCTTCGATGGCCTGCAGGGAACGAACCAGAGCTACGCCACCGCCAGGCACCACGCCTTCTTCGACGGCTGCGCGGGTTGCGTGCAGGGCGTCTTCAACGCGGGCTTTCTTCTCTTTCATTTCGACTTCGGAACCGGCGCCGACCTTGATCACCGCAACACCGCCGGACAGCTTGGCCAGACGCTCTTGCAGTTTCTCTTTGTCGTAGTCGGAGCTGGTGTCGCCGATCTGCTGACGGATCTGGGCGATACGCGCGTCGATGTCGGACTTGTTGCCTGCACCGTCGATGATGGTGGTGTTTTCCTTGTTCAGCACGACGCGCTTGGCGTTACCCAGGTGCTCCAGGGTAGTGCTTTCCAGGCTCAGGCCGATTTCTTCGGAAATCACGGTACCGCCGGTCAGGACAGCGATGTCCTGCAGCATGGCCTTGCGGCGGTCGCCGAAGCCAGGTGCCTTGACCGCAGCGACCTTGACGATGCCGCGCATGTTGTTGACTACCAGAGTCGCCAGCGCTTCGCCTTCGACGTCTTCAGCGATGATCAGCAGTGGACGGCCGGCTTTGGCAACGGCTTCCAGGACTGGCAGCATTTCGCGGATGTTGGAGATCTTCTTGTCGACCAGCAGCAGCAGCGGGCTGTCCAGCTCGGCCACCATGGTGTCCGGCTTGTTGATGAAGTAAGGAGACAGGTAGCCACGGTCGAACTGCATGCCTTCAACAACAGACAGTTCGTTTTCCAGGCCCGAACCTTCTTCAACGGTGATCACACCGTCTTTGGTCACTTTTTCCATCGCTTCGGCAATGATGTCGCCGATGGAGCTGTCGGAGTTGGCCGAGATGGTGCCGACCTGGGCGATGGCCTTGGTGTCGGTGCATGGCTTGGACAGCGACTTCAGCTGGCTGACGATGGCCGCAGTGGCCTTGTCGATGCCGCGCTTGAGGTCCATTGGGTTCATGCCGGCGGCAACGGCCTTCAGGCCTTCGTTGACGATGGCCTGGGCCAGAACGGTCGCAGTGGTGGTACCGTCACCGGCGTCGTCGTTGGCACGGGAAGCCACGTCCTTGACCAGTTGCGCGCCCATGTTCTCGAAGCGGTCTTTCAGCTCGATTTCCTTGGCGACGGAAACGCCGTCCTTGGTGATCAGAGGAGCACCGAAGCTCTTCTCGATGATCACGTTACGGCCTTTCGGGCCCAGGGTGGCTTTTACTGCGTCAGCCAGGGTGTTGACACCCGAGAGCATTTTCTTGCGGCCGGCATCGCCGAATTTAACTTCTTTAGCAGCCATGATCGATATTCCTTAAATACTGTGTAGTAGCGGGAAATTGAGCGGGAAGGACTCAGCCTTCGATGACGGCGAGGATCTCGCTCTCGTTCATCACCAGCAGGTCTTCGCCGTCTACTTTCACGGTGTTGCTGCCGGAGTAAGGGCCAAATACCACTTTGTCGCCCACTTTCACGGTCAGCGCACGGACTTCACCGTTGTCCAGAACACGGCCGGCACCTACAGCGACGACTTCGCCACGGTTCGGCTTCTCGGCGGCCGAGCCTGGCAGCACGATGCCGCCGGCAGTTTTCGTTTCTTCTTCGCTGCGACGGATTACGACGCGGTCATGCAGAGGACGAAGCTTCATTGTCGATCTCCTGATTTTGTTGGTACGTCCGGTGAAGGGCACCGGCGAGTTGTTAATCCGGCCTGGCCGGTTACGGTTCGG
Organism: uncultured Pseudomonas sp.; assembly: GCF_913777995.1. Taxonomy (GTDB): domain Bacteria; phylum Pseudomonadota; class Gammaproteobacteria; order Pseudomonadales; family Pseudomonadaceae; genus Aquipseudomonas. The sequence continues at coordinate 208,798 of NZ_CAJYVE010000024.1, forward strand.
CATGCGAACCGCAGAAAACGGTCTGGCAGTGCGCCAGAAACCTTGCGGTGACCCATACATGAGGGCGCCCGATTTGATTACAAGGGCGGCGCAAAAAAATTTTTACCCGGCCCTCAAACGCCTACGGCACCCGAAGGTGCCGTAGGCCTGCCCAGTGCTGGTCATTTGTCGCGGTGTTCGAACTCGCCTTCGATGACTTCAGGTTCGCGGGTCGGCTGATGGATGGCCTCCGGGCGTCCGGTCCCAGGATGCTGATGGGTGCGCAGGTCATCGGCGAAAGCGCGCTGGCGCATGGCCTGCTCTTCGGCGCGCTGACGCAGCTTGCCAATCAGCAGGCGGCGGGTCACCGGCAGCAGGCAGAGCACGCCCAGCACGTCACTGATGAAACCTGGCAGCAGCAACAGGCCGCCACCGACCGCCATGCTCAATCCTTCGAGCATCTGCTGCGCAGGCAGCTCGCCTCGCGCCAGACTTTCGCGGGCACTCAGTGCGGTGGCCAGCCCGGCCACGCGCATCACCAACAGGCCGAGCATCGAGGTGGTCAGCACCAGCAGGAAGGTCCACAGGAAGCCTATGGACATGCCGACTTTCACCAGAACGAACAGCTCAAGCACGGGAAACAGGAGAAACAGCAGTAAAAAAGCACGCATCGAGTTTTTTCCTCTACGGAAGAACGCCTTCCAGTAGACCCTAAGTGATGTCGGAAAGTCGTTAAATCAAGCCTGAGTACCGTCACGGGCAGGCCAATGTGTTGCGCGCGCCAGATGGACCAAGGCTTCGCGGACCTGTGTCGGGGTATTACAGGGCTCCGGGAAGGCCAGCCAGTGCAGCGAGTCGCCAATGCGCAGGTGCATGCCTTCGCTGTCGATGCCGACCATCCTCGGCGTGGCGCTCTGCGCCAGACCGGCGAGTTTCACGTAATGCGCCAGGGCCTCGGCGTGATCCTGGTTCATGTGCTCGACCATGGAGGTTTCGCTGGAGCCGAAGAAAGGATTGGCCAACGCCACGTCATCAAGCCACTGGATGGACCCGACGCCTGCGATATAGCGGTAGCGCACCGGGGTCAGCACCCAGAAATCGAAGTCGTAGTCTTTATGGTGGTTCCGCGAATCGGGGAAATACCGGTAATAGCGCTGTGCTGCCAGCTCCACGGCAGCCGGGTCGGCAAGCCTGTGCCCTTCGGCCATCAAGGTGATGCGCCCCAGCGTCTGGATGTTCGCCGCTTCGCGCTCGCCGACCAGCAGCGAACACTTGGGGTCCTGCTGCAGGTTATGAGTGTGCTGGGCGATACGGCTGATGAGGATCAGCGGCCTGCCCTGCCCGTCCAGGCAATAAGGCACGACCGAACCGAATGGAAAGCCCGGCATCGACATCGAGTGCGTGGCCAGCGCACCGCGGTATTCGCGCAGCAGCAGTTCACGGGCCGACCGGGTGGCTTGGACGCTCATCTTGACTCCCTCGTTAGTGTTTTTGCCGAGGCCATGGCCAGACCCGGCCGGGCGCTGCTATACCTGTAGCGGTCTGCGGCGTAGTGCTGCACCCACGGCAGCAGCCTCTACAACCAGTGAGCACGCTTATGGAACTGAAAGGCAAGTTAATCATTATCACCGGCGGATGCCAGGGACTCGGCCTGGCCATGGCCCACGACCTGGCCGGACGCGGCGCCAACCTGGCGCTGATGGACCTCGACCAGACCCGCCTCGACAGCGCGGTGGCCAGTTGCAAGGCACTGGGCATCCAGGCTCGCGGTTATGTCTGCAATGTGGCCGATGAAGCGCAGGTGGTCGACGCCGTGGCACGTATTGCGGCGGATTTCGGCCCGATTCACGGGCTGATCAACAATGCCGGCATCCTGCGCGACGGCATGCTGGTCAAGGTCAAGGACGGGCAGATCAGCACCATGAGCCTGGCACAGTGGCAGTCGGTGATCGACGTCAACCTGACCGGCGTGTTCCTGTGCACCCGGGAAGTTGCGGCGACCATGGTCGAGCAGAAGAGCCAGGGAGCGATCATCAACATCTCGTCGATCTCGCGGGCCGGCAATATCGGGCAGACCAACTATGCGGCGTCCAAGGCCGGTGTGGTGGCGGCTACCGTGACCTGGGCGAGGGAACTGGCGCGCTTCGGCATTCGTGTCGCGGCCATCGCCCCCGGTTTCATCGAGACGGAAATGACCGGCAGCATGAAGCCCGAGGCGCTGGAAAAGATGACCTCGGCAATTCCCCTGAAACGCATGGGCAAGCCCGAGGAAATCGCCCGCTCGGTGGCGTTCATCCTGGAGAACGATTACTTCAGCGGCCGGGTACTGGAGGTGGACGGCGCGATGCGCCTGTAGCCGGCTCGGATCGCTGCTCAACGAATACAGTTAGGTTAGGCGGTGGGAGCGAGCTTGCTCGCGAAGGCGGCGCCGCGTTCACAGCAGACTTAGCGACTTTGCCCGCTTTTCCCGAGCAAGCTCGCCCCCACAAGGGCCAGCGCGCGCCTGCTTGAGGCGGAGTCGACCTGGGCAACCAGTCGAACCCGCTCCGCCATGACGGGAGCGGGCCTGTTTGCTGGAAGAGGTTTACCAGGTCACGCCAAAGCCGGCGGTGTAGCGGGTCTTGTTGATGTCGCCATCATTGGAACCGCTGATGATGTCACGCTCGGCCTTGACGTTGAGCGAGGCCCAGTCGGTGACCTTGTAGCGCAGGCCTACCTCGACATCCAGTGAGTAGTCGGCGACATCGCTGAGCGGCTTGCCCAGCTCGCCGTTGGTGAAGAACTCGAACTTCTTGCCCACCAGGTAACGGTTGTAGTCCCAGGTACCGGCGACGGAATAGAAGTTGGTCTTCTGCCCGTTGGAGAATTCGTAGTCGGTACGGTTGAGCAGGCCACCCACCTTGAATGCGCCCAGCTCGTCATCCCAGAACTGATAACCCGGACCGGTACCCACGGTACGCTCACGGCTCAGGTCCTCGACTTTGTCACGCTTGTAGTTGATCCGTCCGTCCCAGTAGAACTTGTCGGTAAGGAAGTAATCCAGCGAGTACTCGGCGCTCCAGTCGTCGGTGGTGACCACGTCGTCCTGGGTTTCGCGGTTGTACTGGCCCTTGGCATTGTGCCGCCAGCGGTCGTGTCGGGCCGACGTCTTGAACGACAGGTTGTAGTCGTCGGAATCTCTCTCGGCGCGCTGGAAATCCAGCGCGGCATCGATGTTGCCCTTCCACACCAGGTCGGTAATGACCGGCTTGGGCTTGACGATCTGCTGGATGCTGGCCATTTCGACGGTCTTGGGTGCATCGCCATTGGCCAGCACCACCTTGCCGTCATCGCTGGGCTGCAGCGACTTGGCGACTTCGCCGGTGTACTGGTTCTGCTTGACCAGCAGCGGTTCCTTGCTTTCCAGGGTCTTGATCTTGCTCCAATCCAGCGGAATGGCTCCACCGTAGTCGGTCTGCAGCAGCAGCTTGCCACCGTCGAACAGTTTGATGGTGCCGGTCAGGCGGTCGCCGTTCTTCAGCCAGACGGTGTCGGCGAGCAAGGGCATGGAGGCGGTGGATACAGCGAGGCACAACAGGGTTCTGGACAACATAAGCAACTACAAGGCTGTGTTTGACGAAAATTCAGGCATCATTCGGCAGAATTCATCCCGAATACGAAACCGCAGGCGCGAGCTTCACAGACCACGGGAATACGCTGTAGTTCATTCACGGTCCCGCTCAGCCCCTGCATCGCCTCCGGAAAAACCCCAGTCTTGAGCGCTTCAGACACTCCTGCCGAGCCATCACCCGCCGAGGCGCGGCGCATGGCCCTGTACATGACCCTGGAACAGATCCCCCCAGGGTATGTCACCAGTTATGGTGAGCTGGCCCAGATGGCCGGCCTGGGCCGTGCAGCGCGCTGGGTGGGTCGGACCCTGAGCCAGCTCCCGGAAGGCTCTACCCTGCCCTGGCACCGGGTGATCGGCGCCGGCGGTCGCATCAGCCTGCCGGCCGGCAGCCCCTCCGGTGATGAGCAGCGCGCCCGCTTGCGCGCCGAAGGCATAACCGTCCGTAACAATCGTGTGGATATGCTACGCCATGGCTGGCGTCCCCTATGGCACAGAGGTTAGAGTGCGCCCTTTGTTTTTCGTTACCTGAGGCAGTCACCAGCTCATGCCCCGTAAAACCTGGCGCGCCGCGCTCGCCGCTTATGCCAGCCCGTCGACGCTCGTGTTGCTGCTGCTCGGCTTTGCCGCCGGCCTGCCTTATATGCTCGTGTTTTCCACTCTGTCGGTCTGGTTGCGTGAAGCGGGCGTGGCGCGTGAAACCATCGGCTACGCCAGCCTGATCGGCCTGGCCTATGCCTTCAAATGGGTATGGTCGCCGTTGCTCGACCAGTGGCGCCTGCCGGGCCTGGGCATGCTCGGCCGCCGTCGTTCCTGGCTGGTGCTGTCCCAGGTGCTGGTCATCCTCGGGCTGGTCGGCATGGGCTTCTGCGACCCGCAGCAGCACCTCTCCTGGCTGATCGCCATTGCCGTGGTGGTGGCCTTCGCTTCCGCGACCCAGGACATCGCCATCGATGCCTACCGTCTGGAAATTGCCCAGGACACCCAGCAGGCGGCATTGGCGGCCAGCTACATGTCCGGCTATCGGGTCGCTGCCCTGCTGTCTACCGCCGGGGCGCTGTATTTCGCCGAAGGCTTCGGCTCCACCGGCTTCGCCTACAAGCATTCGGCCTGGACCGGCACCTACGTGCTGTTCGGGGTGATGATGCTGCCGGCGCTGATCACCACGCTGATCATGCGCGAACCGCCGGTGCCCCTGCGCACACAGCTGTCGGCGGCGCGCTATGGGTTCATCCACCAACTGGCCTCGGTGTTCGTGCTGATCGTCCTGCTGGTCTCGGTCCCCGCCCTCTTCACCCAGCTGTACAACACCGACTTCGCCAGCGTGCTGTTCGGCGACGTCAGCTGGCTGACCCTGCTGCTCGAAGACCGCGCCTTCCTGCGCGCCATCCTCTATGCCGTGCTGACCAGCGCTTGCCTGTCGTCCATGGGGCGCCGCGGCCTGGCGCCGGTGCTGACGCCGGTCAACGATTTCATCATGCGCTATCGGTGGCAGGCCTTGCTGCTGCTGGGCCTGATCGCCACCTATCGAATGTCCGATACGGTGATGGGGGTGATGGCCAACGTGTTCTATATCGACCAGGGCTTCACCAAGGACCAGATCGCCAGTGTCAGCAAGATCTTCGGCCTGGTCATGACCCTGGTCGGTGCCGGAGTCGGGGGCCTGCTGATCGTGCGCTTCGGCATCATGCCGATCCTGTTCATCGGCGGCTTCGCTTCGGCGGCCACCAACATCCTGTTCCTGATGCTGGCCGACATGGGGCCGAACCTGCAGATGCTGGTGGTGACCATCTCGCTGGACAACTTCAGTTCCGGCATGGCCACCTCGGCCTTCGTCGCCTACCTGTCGAGCCTGACCAACCTGCGTTTCTCGGCCACCCAGTACGCCCTGCTCAGCTCGATCATGCTGCTGCTGCCGCGGCTGATCGGCGGTTACTCAGGGGTGATGGTAGAGAAGCTCGGCTACCACAATTTCTTCCTGATCACCGCCCTGCTTGGGGTGCCGACGCTGATCATGATCATTCTGCAGTGGAACCGGGAAATCCGGCATCCCGAGCCGCCACCGCAAGCCCCGGCAGCGGTCGAGAAGCCTGAGGCCTGATAGGCTCATCGCGCTGGATCGGCTTCAGCAGCAAGCCCGTGGCGGCTGAAGCCCTGTAGACCCGGTGCGCTGATCAGCCCTGGGCCGCTTCCTTGTTCATCTGCACCACCTGCTGCTGGTACTGGATCTCGATGCCGGCCGCCTTCAGGCGGTCGCGGGCTTCGAGATTGAACTTCGACAGCACGTCGCCCAGGTCACCGGTCTTGGTCCACACCCGCAGCTGCAGCACCACGGCGTTGTCGCCCAGCGCGCTGACCACCGCCTGGGGCGCCGGGTCCTTGAGCACCCGAGGGTCATCGGCCATGTCCAGCAGCACTTGCAGGGCCTGCCTGAGGTCAGCGTCGTAGCCCACCTTGACGTCGAACACGGCCTTGCGGGTCGGCTGACGGTTGGTATTGGTGATGATGCCGTTGGACAGCACGCCATTGGGCACGATCACCGTGCGGTTGTCGCCGGTACGCAGGATGGTGTGGAAGATCTGAATGTTGTCCACAGTCCCGGACATGCTCTGGAACTCGATCCAGTCGCCGATGCGAAACGGACGAAACAGCAGGATCAGCACGCCCCCGGCGAAATTCGACAGGCTGCCTTGCAGGGCCAGGCCGATGGCCAGGCCGGCCGCACCGATGGCAGCGACGAACGAGGTGGTCTCGACACCGATCATCGAAGCCACGCTGATCAGCAGCAGCACCTTAAGGATGATATTCGCCAGGGTACTGACGAAGCCCTGCAGGGCCTGGTCGGCGTTACGCAGTGCCAGCAGCGCGCCAAGCTTGTTGGTCACCCGGTTGATCAGCCACCAGCCGATGCTCAGGGTTACCAGGGCCAGCAGCACCCGGCTGCTGTATTGCATGATCAGCGGAATCCACGACTGGGAAACCCGCCACAGCTGATCGACTTCAGCATTCAAATCCATCTTCTACTCCTAGGTGCCTTTGGATCGCCAACGACGAAACCACTCGCGTTCTGAAGAAGCGAGTCACTTCGCGGGGCTACAGGAAGGTCGGACGCATCCGGGCCGGCGGGGTTCCGCAGGCCCGGCTCGCGGCCGCGAAATCAGTCGCGGAAGTTGTTGTATTGCAGCGGCAGCTCGGCGTCGTAGGCACGCAGCAAGGCAATGGCGTCCTGCAGGTCGTCACGCTTTTTGCCGGTGATGCGCACCTGCTCGCCCTGGATGGCGGCCTGGACCTTGAGCTTGGAGTCCTTGACGTGGGCGACGATCTTCTTCGCCAGATCCTTGTCGATGCCTTCACGCAGATTGGCTTCCTGCTTCATCACCTTGCCGGACGCGTAGGGCTCTTTGACTTCCAGGCATTTGACGTCGATCTTGCGCTTGACCAGGGCCAGCTTGAGGATCTCGATCATCGCCTCGAGCTGGAACTCGGCCTCGGCAGTCAGGGTAATGGCCAGGTCCTTTTCCTTGAACTCGAAGGAACCCTTGCCTTTGAGGTCATAACGGCGATCCAGCTCCTTGATCGCATTGTCGACGGCATTCGTGACTTCGTGTTTATCCAATTCGGACACTACGTCGAACGAGGGCATGTATTTTCTCCAGATGAACGGCGCGCAAGAGTGACTTTTGGGCGCGCATGACTTGACGGTACGAAAGAGCGCTCATTATAACGGCACTTTTACCGCCGTTACTGCGAGCTTCGTCCGCATGCGCTCATCTTACCCCGCCACGCCTGGCCTCTGGCCGTGAGCACCTGGCACATCCTCGGCGTCGGCAGCCTGGGCAGCCTGTGGGCCATACGCCTGGCCCGCGCCGGCCTACCGGTGCGCCTGATCCTGCGCAACGCCGAGCGCCTGCAGGACTACCAACGCCAGGGCAGTTGCCTGAGCCTGCTCAGCCACGCGGACTGCCAACGCCAGGCGTTGCCAGCGCAGCTCATCGACAGCGCCGAGCCCATCGAACGCCTGTTGGTGGCCTGCAAGGCCTACGATGCGCCACAGGCGGTCGCCAGCCTGGCGACACGCCTGGCTCCCGGAGCACAGGTCATCCTGCTGCAGAACGGCCTTGGCAGCCAGGAGGCGGTGGCGGCGTGCATCCCGGCGGCGCGCTGCGTATTCGCGTCCAGCACCGAAGGCGCGTTCCGCGAGTCGGCCTGGCAGGTGCGCTTCGCCGGACATGGCTTCACCTGGCTCGGCGACGCCCAGGCGCAGACTCCACCGCAGCCCCTGCTGGACGACCTGCACAGCGCCGGCATTCCCCACCAATGGACCCCGGACATCCTCACCCGCCTGTGGCGCAAGCTGGCGCTCAATTGTGCGATCAACCCGCTGACGGTCCTGCATGACTGCCGCAACGGCGGCCTGCTTGAACACCCTTGCGAAGTCGCCACGCTGTGTGACGAGCTGGCCGGCCTGCTGCAACACTGCGGTCAGACGAGCGCCGCCGAGGCGCTGCACGACGAGGTCCAGCGGGTCATCCAGGCCACGGCCGCGAACTATTCGTCGATGTACCAGGATGTCGCACAAGGCCGACGCACCGAGATCAGCTACCTGCTCGGCCATGCCTGCGCTGCGGCAGCCCGCCACCAGTATCCGGTGCCGCACCTGAGGGCGACGCTCACGCGTCTGCAGCAGCATCTGGCAGGCAAGGGTTTGCGAACCGACTAGGCCGCGCTAACCTGCCGGCTCAAGCCTCAGCGGTGTGACCCTTCATGTCCTTGCGTCAGCGACTCGACAACCTGCCCGTGGGCCAGAAGCTGCTGGCCGCCCTCCTGGTCTTGCTGACCACCGTCTTGCTGGTGGCCAACCTGACCTTCATCAGCGCCGCGTACTACATCTCCCAGGAGGCCATGGCGCCCCAGGCGCTGCAGACCATCGGCCGGCTGATCAGCAGCGCCTACCTCAATGAACGCGCGCTGAACTCGCCCGCCGACGCCCAGGCCCTGCTGCACGAACTCAAGAGCTACGGCCCGCTGCGCGCAGCGGCAGTCTACGACAACGACGGCACGCGCCTGGCCCAGTTGCAGCAAGGGCAGGACCTGGAGCTGCCGCATCACTACAAGGACATCGAAGGCTGGCGCCTCACCGAGTTCCGCAACACCCAGGTGATTCCGGTGCCCAAGGGCGAGCAATCCCCCGGCCATCTGCTGCTGGTGGCCAGCAGCGAGCTGCCGCCAGCGTTCTACAGCGGCACCCTGACCGCCAGCCTGGGCATTCTGGTGTTCAGCATTCTGCTGTGGGTGGTGGTCGCCCGACAGATCCGCCGGCTGATCACCGAGCCGATCTACCAGCTCGAAGAGCTGTCCCGGCAGGTCACCCGCGAAGAGAACTACGCCCTGCGCGTGCGCACCGGCAACAAGGACGAGATCGGCAGCCTGGCCTCGGCGTTCAACACCATGCTGGCGCGTATCGAAGCCCGCGAGCAGCAGCTCAAGCGCGCCCGCGACGAATCCCAGGAAGCCTACGACCAGGCTCGCGGGCTGGCCGAAGAAACACGTCGCACCAACCGCAAGCTGGAGCTGGAAGTGCAGGTGCGCAGCAAGATCGAGAAGAAGCTCACCGGCTTTCAGAACTACCTCAACAGCATCATCGACTCGATGCCCTCGGCCATGATCGCCCTGGACGAACAGCTGTACGTCACCCAATGGAATCAGGAGGCCAGCACCCTGTCGGGCACCACGCTGGACGAGGCGCTCAACCAGCCGATCTTTCTCGCCTTCGAGCCGATGCGCAGCTTCATGCCCGAACTCAAGCAGACGGTGGAACAGCACCGCGTCACGCACATCGAGCGGGTCACCTGGATCAAGCATGATGTGCCCCGCCATTACGCGATGACCTTTTACCCGCTGGTGGGCGATGCCGGGCGCGGGGTGGTGATCCGCATCGACGACATCACCCAGCGCATCTCCCTGGAAGAGATGATGGTGCAGTCGGAAAAGATGCTCTCGGTGGGTGGCCTGGCCGCCGGCATGGCCCACGAGATCAACAACCCGCTGGGGGCGATCCTGCACAACGTGCAGAACATCCGCCGCCGCCTTTCCCCCGAGCTGCCCAAGAACCTGGAACAGGCACAGAGCGACGGAATCGACCTGGAGCGGGTCAACCGCTACCTGGCCGGCCGCGGCGTGCCGCAACTGCTCGACGGTATCCAGCAGGCTGGCGGGCGGGCCGCCAAGATCGTCAGCCACATGCTCAACTTCAGCCGCCTGAGCACTCGGCAACTGTCGCCCTGCGACCTGCCGGCGCTGATCGACCAGGCCCTGGAAATCGCCAGCAACGACTTCGACCTTACGGTCGGCTTCGACTTCAAGGGCCAGAACATCGTGCGCCAGTTCGACCCGGAACTGGGTCCGGTGCCGTGCATCGCCAACGAGCTGGAGCAGGTGCTGCTCAACCTGCTGAAGAACGCCGCACAGGCCATTCACCAGCGCGAGGACGACAGCGAACCGGGACGCATCACTCTGCGCACCCGTCTCAACCCGCCTTGGGCGGAGATCCAGGTCGAAGACAACGGCATCGGCATGTCGGAAACCGTGCGCAAGCGCACCTTCGAGCCGTTTTTCACCACCAAGGAAATCGGTCAGGGCACCGGGCTCGGGCTGTCGGTGTCGTACTTCATCATCACCAATAACCACAAGGGGCAGATGGAGGTGCAATCGGCCGTCGGCATGGGCACCTGCTTCACCCTGCGCCTGCCGCTGGAAGCCCCGGCGGTGGAAGTGCCCCAGCAAACCATCAGCACACATTGAACAGGAGCCAGCCATGGGCTTTCGTCTGTCGAAGATCTACACACGCCAGGGAGACAGCGGCGAAACCGGCCTCGGCGATGGCCGCCGAGTGCCCAAGGACCACCCGCGCATCGAAGCCATAGGCGAGGTCGATACCCTCAACAGCCAGCTGGGGCTGCTGCTTGCCGGCCTCGCTGAACAGGCTGTGCAGCACCCCGCGCTGCACGAGATCATCGAGGTTCTAGCGCCCTGCCAGCACCGCCTGTTCGATCTTGGCGGCGAGCTGGCGATGCCGACCTATCAGGCCCTGAACGCCAGCGAGATCGAACGCCTGGAAGCGGCCATCGACCGCTGGAACGAAGAGCTGGGCCCGCTGGAAAACTTCATCCTGCCCGGAGGCTCGCAACTGGTGGCCCAGGCCCACGTGTGCCGCAGCCTGGCGCGCGGTGCCGAACGCCGCTGCCAGCAGCTCAATGCCATCGAACCCCTGCAAGGTGTCGGGCTGGCCTACATCAACCGGCTATCGGACCTGCTGTTCGTCGCCGCGCGCCTGATCGGCCGCCGCCAGGGCATCGCGGAAATCCTCTGGCAACCGGCGGCCAAACCGGCGTCTTGAGCGACGCCTGGCTTTTGGCTACGCAACGGGTAGAAAGGGCTTGCGCGCAGCCACCTCAAGTTCACGGCAGAGGCGGTGAACTTGCCAGCCATTTAGCGGCTGAAGCTCTACAGGTGAATCTCAGCCAGCCGGCCAGAAGGCGCGGATGCCGGCCACGCCTTGGGCGCCGTACTCCCAGGCCTGCTGCAACTGCTGCGGGCCGACACCGCCGAGCAGGAACACCGGCTGGGTGAAACCGCCGATTAGCTGCGCCGCCTGTTCCCAGCCCAGCGGCGACGCGTCAGGGTGGGTCTGGGTCGGCTGGACCGGCGACAGGGTCACGAAATCAACGCCCATCTGCTCGGCCAGGGCCAATTCCTCGGCGTTGTGGCAGGAAGCTGCCAGCCAGCGCTCGGCGGGGAATGGTCGCCCCTTGGGCGCGTACTTGCGTAGCTGTTCGGCGGTCAGGTGCCAACCGGCCGAGGGGAAGTCGCCCAGCCACTCCAACGGCCCCTTGAGCATCAACTGCGCCTTGCCGGCACACAGCCCTACGGCATCCACCGCCAGATCGCGGTAGGCAGGGTCGTAGCCCCCCGGTGCACGCAGCTGGATCAGCTTGGCGCCCTGGGCAATGGCTTTCTGCATGCCACGCAGCAGTTCACCGTTCTCCAGGCCATCCGGGGTGATGAGGTACTCGCCGGGCAGCCGCGCAGCGGCCACGATCGGCCGGTTGGCGGCGGGGAATTCGTAGTCGGGCAATTCACGGCCGGTGACCCAGGCCAGCGGCTGGCCTTCGGCGCCATGCGGCTCACCGCCGAATGCCGAAACCTCCCAGACATCCAGCAGCACGTGCTTGTCGGGATAGTCATGCTGCACCTTGATCAGCGGGCGCGCCGCCTCGACCTGGATGCCCAACTCTTCCTGCAGCTCACGCCCCAGCGCCACGCGAGGGGCCTCGCCCTCCTCGACCTTGCCGCCGGGAAACTCCCAGAGCCCGCCCTGATGCTGGGTGTCGGCACGCCGGGCAATGAGAATACGGCCATCCTGGCCACGGATCACGGCGGCCACTACGTGTATGCGTTTCACGGTTCAAGTTCCTCCTGACCGCCTGCCGACAGTGCGGGAAGACAGGCGGACGTCGCGAATTCAATTGGGCCCCGGCTGTTGCGCAGATACCGGGGCCGCGCAGACCTCAGGTCCGGTATTCGGCGTTGATCTTCACGTACTCGTGGGACAGGTCGGTGGTCCAGATGGTCTCGCTGCAATCACCACGACCCAGTTCGATACGGATGGTGATTTCCTCGCGAGCCATGACTTCGGCGCCCTGGGCCTCGGTGTAGCTGGCGGCACGGCCACCCTTGCTGGCGATGCAGACTTCGCCAAGGAACACGTCGATCTTGCTCACGTCCAGTTCTGGCACGCCGGCACGGCCCACGGCGGCCAGGATACGGCCCCAGTTCGGGTCGGAGGCGAACAGCGCGGTCTTGATCAGCGGCGAGTGGGCCACGGCGTAACCGACGTCCAGGCACTCCTGATGATTGCCACCGCCGTTGACTTCGACGGTGACGAACTTGGTCGCGCCTTCGCCGTCACGCACGATGGCCTGGGCCACTTCCATGCACACTTCGAACACGGCTTTCTTCAAGGCCTCGAACAGCGCCCCCTTGGCTTCGGTCACTTCCGGGACATTGGCCTGGCCAGTGGCGATGAGCATGCAGCAGTCGTTGGTCGAGGTGTCGCCATCGATGGTGATGCGGTTGAACGACTTGTTGGCGCCGTCGCGGATCAGGTCCTGCAGCACGTTCTGGGAAACCTTGGCGTCGGTGGCGATGTAGCCGAGCATGGTGGCCATGTTCGGACGGATCATGCCGGCGCCCTTGCTGATGCCGGTGACGGTGACGGTCACGCCATCGTGCTGAAACTGGCGGCTGGCCCCCTTGGGCAGGGTGTCGGTGGTCATGATGCCGGTGGCCGCAGCGGCCCAGTTGTCTTCCGAGAGGTCGTCGAGGGCGGCCTGCAGGGCGCCTTCGATCTTCTCGACCGGCAGAGGCTCGCCGATAACCCCGGTGGAGAACGGCAGCACCGCGTCAGCGGCTACGCCGGTCAGCTGGGCCAGCGCGTCACAGGTGCGCTTGGCCGCAGCCAGGCCCGGCTCGCCGGTACCGGCGTTGGCATTGCCGGTGTTGGTCAGCAGGTAGCGCACGGTGCCCTGTACGCGCTGCTTGGCGAGGATCACCGGCGCCGCACAGAAAGCGTTGAGGGTGAATACGCCCGCCACGCTGGAGCCTTCGGCACAGCGCATGACCACTACATCCTTGCGCCCGGGGCGCTTGATACCGGCCGAGGCGATACCCAGTTCGAAACCGGGCACCGGGTGCAATGTAGGCAAAGGACCAAGACCAACAGCCATGCGTGCGCTCCTTGAGCTCTCTGTGCGCCGTCCGCCCATCGGTACGGCGCTCGATAATGGTAAAACGCCGCGACGGCGGGGCCGGTCGCGGCGTGGGTGTCAACGGCCTGGACTCAGCTGATCTGGCCGTGGCAATGCTTGAACTTCTTGCCCGAACCGCACCAGCACAGCTCGTTGCGGCCCAGCTTCTGGTCGTTGCGCACCGGTGCGGAGGCCACGGCGACTTCGCCTTCCTCCTCGGTGGCAGCTGCCTGCTCCAGGCCGGGGGCCTCGGCATGCTGGAATTGCATGCGCTGGGCCAGCTCTTCGGCTTCACGACGCAGACGCGCTTCTTCTTCCTCGGGGTCTTCGCGACGCACCTGGACATGAGACAGGACGCGGATGGTGTCGCGCTTGATCGAGTCGAGCAGCTCTTGGAACAGCGTGAAGGATTCGCGCTTGTACTCCTGCTTCGGGTTCTTCTGCGCGTAGCCACGCAGGTGGATACCGTGGCGCAGATGATCCATGGTCGACAGGTGGTCTTTCCACAGGTCGTCCAGCACGCGCAGCAGGATCTGCTTCTCGAACGTGCGCAGCGCCTCGGCACTGGCCTGTTCTTCCTTCTCGTTGTAGGCCGCCAGCAGCTCCTGCAAGAGCTTCTCGCGCAGGGTTTCCTCGTGCAGGTGGTCGTCTTCGTCGAGCCACTGCTGGACCGGCAGACGCACGCCGAAGTCCGACAGCAGGGAGGCCTCCAGGCCGGCGACGTCCCACTGCTCGGGCAGCGACTGTGGCGGAATGTGCTGGCTGATGAGGTTGTTCAGCACTTCTTCGCGGAACTCGGCGATGGTGTCGCCGATGTTGGTGGCTGCCAGCAGGCTGTTGCGCATGTGGTAGATCACCTTGCGCTGCTCGTTGGCGACATCGTCGAATTCCAGCAGTTGCTTACGAATGTCGAAGTTGCGGCCTTCGACCTTGCGCTGCGCCTTCTCGATGGCGTTGGTGACCATGCGGTGCTCGATGGCTTCGCCGGACTGCATGCCCAGGGCCTTCATGAAGTTCTTCACCCGGTCGGAGGCGAAGATGCGCATCAGGCTGTCTTCCAGCGACAGGTAGAAGCGGCTCGAACCCGGGTCGCCCTGACGGCCGGCACGGCCACGCAGCTGGTTGTCGATACGCCGCGATTCGTGGCGCTCGGAGGCGATCACGTGCAGGCCGCCGGACTCGATGACCTGCTGGTGACGCTTCTGCCAGTCGGCCTTGATCTGCGCGATCTGCTCGGGGGTGGGGTTCTCCAGGCCGGCGACTTCGACTTCCCAGTTGCCGCCCAGCAGAATGTCGGTACCGCGACCGGCCATGTTGGTGGCGATGGTCAGCGCACCGGGACGGCCCGCCTGGGCGATGATCTCGGCTTCCTTTTCGTGGAACTTGGCGTTGAGGACCTTGTGGTCGATGCCTTCCTTGCGCAGCAGGGCCGACATGTGCTCGGAGGTCTCGATGGTCGCGGTCCCCACCAGCACCGGACGGTTCTCCGCCACGCAGGCCTTGATGTCAGCAATGATGGCCGCGTACTTCTCTTCGGCGGTCAGGTACACCAGATCGTTGAAGTCCTTGCGCGCCAGTGGCTTGTTCGGCGGGATGACCATCACTTCCAGGTTGTAGATCTGCTGGAATTCGAAGGCTTCGGTGTCGGCGGTACCGGTCATGCCGGACAGCTTGGTGTACAGACGGAAGTAGTTCTGGAAGGTGGTCGAAGCCAGGGTCTGGCTTTCGGCCTGGATGTTGAGGTGTTCCTTGGCCTCGATGGCCTGGTGCAGGCCCTCGGACAGGCGACGGCCGGGCATGGTACGGCCGGTGTGCTCGTCGACCAGCAGCACCTGGCCGTCCTGGACGATGTACTCGACGTTGCGGTTGAACAGTTTGTGCGCACGCAGGCCGGCATAGACGTGGGTCAGCAGGCCCAGGTTGTGCGCCGAGTAGAGGCTCTCGCCCTCGGCCAGCAGGCCGGCTTCGGTGAGCATTTCCTCGATGAACTGGTGCCCGGCTTCGTTGAGTTCGACCTGGCGGGCCTTCTCGTCGATGGTGAAGTGGCCAGCCTGGGTGACTTCGCCTTCCACAGCCTCGATGTGCTGCTGCAGCTTGGGAATCAGGCGGTTGATCTCGGTGTACAGCCGCGAGCTGTCTTCGGCCTGGCCGGAGATGATCAGCGGTGTACGGGCCTCGTCGATGAGGATGGAGTCGACTTCGTCGATGACCGCGAAGTTGAGTTCACGCTGGAACTTGTCTTCCAGGCTGAACGCCATGTTGTCGCGCAGGTAGTCGAAACCGAATTCGTTGTTGGTGCCGTAGGTGATGTCGGCGGCATAGGCGGCGCGCTTCTCTTCCGGCGGCTGGAAGGGCGAGACGATGCCGACGGTCAGGCCGAGGAATTCGTACAGCGGACGCATCCAGTTGGCGTCGCGGCGGGCCAGGTAATCGTTGACCGTGACCACGTGCACGCCCTTGCCGGACAGCGCATTGAGGTACACCGCCAGGGTACCCACGAGGGTCTTGCCCTCACCGGTACGCATCTCGGCGATCTTGCCCTCGTGCAGGGTCATACCGCCGATCAGCTGGACGTCGAAGTGACGCATGCCCATGACCCGCTTACCGGCCTCACGGGCCACGGCGAAGGCTTCTGGAAGCAGTTGGTCGAGGGTTTCGCCTTTGGCTATGCGGGCTTTGAACTCTTCGGTCTTGGCGCGCAGCTGCTCGTCCGAAAGGGCCACCATTTGCTCTTCGAAGGCATTGACGATCTGTACCGTCTTGAGCATGCGCTTGACTTCACGCTCGTTCTTGCTTCCAAAAAGTTTTTTTAACAAAGGCGCAAACATATCGACAGGATCTTCCACACATAGGAATGGAGGGCGGCCCCGTGAGTCGCCCGTGCGGCCCTCATGGCCGCATGCGAACGAGCATTCTACCCGGAAACGATGGTGAGGAAAGTGGCGTTAATCCACGATGCTGGCACAGCGCTGTAAGGGGGCACGGTCACAATGGGGTCTTTTTGCCCGACTTCAACCCTGATAAACATGAAACTTGCCTGCCTGGTCGCGAGGGACACAGCCCTGGCGAGCCTGGCGACACTTTCTGATAACATTGGCCCGCTCCAGCAACCCGACTTCCCAAGGCAGCCTCGTCATGGCCTTTCGCCCCCTCGATGCCCGCTCCCCCGCCGCCCTGCTGCGCGATGCCCGGCCATTGCGGGCGATCTTCCGCCAGGCCGAACGACTAAGCCACTTGCAGAAACTGCTGGAGAGCCAGTTGCAACCGGCTGCGCGAGAACACTGCCGGGTCGCGTCTTGGCGCGAGGGCTGCCTGCTGCTGGTGGTCACCGATGGCCACTGGGCCACCCGCCTGCGCTACCAGCAACGCCGCCTGCAACGGCAACTGGCGCTGTTCGACGAGTTCGCCAGCCTGACCCGCATCCAGTTCAAGGTCCAGCCATCGACACCGCAACAGGGCGCCGCAACCCACACCCTCGACCTGTCCCACAGCGCGGCAGAGAACATCCAGGCAACCGCTGAAGGCATCACCGACCCCAAGCTGCGCGCCGCCCTGGAGCGCCTGGCCAGCCACGCCAAAGATCGTTCCTGAGCCAAACAGAGTCTGGCTGGCCAGCAGCATCTGCCGTCAGGACATGCGACGCCTGGATGCTTTCTGCTGCCTCGCCGCCCGTGAACCAAAGGGGTGTATGGAACCGCAATCCGCTTACTCACCAGGTACCGGCATTTTCCGTCCCTATAAAAAAGGGCCACCCGAAGGCAGCCCTGAAAGAATAAGGAAAGAGAGTAAAGCTTTTTTACTACGCTGCGGCCACAGGACGCATGTAGGAAATAGGAGCGGTGCTGGCGTCTTCGAAGACAACCGTTTCCCAGGCATCCTTTTGTGCGATCAGTGCGCGCAGCAAGCGGTTGTTCAGCGCGTGACCGGACTTGAAGCCGCGGAATTCACCGATCAGGCTGTTACCCAGCAGATACAGGTCGCCGATGGCGTCCAGGATCTTGTGTTTGACGAACTCGTCTTCGTAACGCAGGCCGTCTTCGTTCAGCACGCCTTCCTTGTCGACCACGATGGCGTTTTCCACGCTGCCACCCAAGGCCAGGTTGTGCTTGCGCAGGTACTCGATGTCGCTCATGAAGCCAAAGGTACGGGCCCGGCTGACTTCCTTGACGAACGAAGTGCTGGAGAAGTCCACACTGGCGCTCTGCGTGCGATCCCGGAATACCGGGTGATCGAAGTCGATCTCGAAGCTCACCTTGAAGCCTTCGAAAGGCACGAAGGTGGCACGCTTGCCGTCTTCTTCGACGGTGACTTCACGCAGGATACGGATGAACTGCTTCGGCGCTTCCTGCTCCTGCAGGCCGGCCGACTGGATCAGGAACACGAAGGGACCCGCGCTGCCGTCCATGATCGGGACTTCGGACGCCGAGAGTTCGACATAGGCGTTGTCGATACCCAGGCCAGCCATCGCCGAAAGCAGATGCTCGACAGTGTCCACCTTGATGTCGCCCTGGACCAGCGTGGTCGACAGGGTGGTTTCTCCGACGTTTTCCGCACGGGCCTGGATCTGGACAACCGGGTCCAGGTCGGTACGGACGAAGACGATACCGGTGTTCACAGGTGCGGGCTTCAGGGTCAGGTAAACCTTTTCCCCGGAATGCAGACCGACACCTGTGGCACGGATAATATTTTTCAGGGTACGTTGTTTAATCATGGCATTGGCCGCTTGAGCACTAGTTGCGAACGGGTATCAACAAAGGCTGGCGATAATAGCAGACCGAGCCTTTGCTGAACACCAATCAGCCTAATCCCCCTGATAAATTCCATCAATCGGCCTGGCGACGCAGGAAGGCCGGGATGTCTAGATAGTCCAGATCATCGTTGGGGTTGAGCTTGGTCGCAGCGCTGGCGCCGGCGTGTGCCTGGTTGCGCATCACGGTCGGACGCTCCAGGTCACGGTAGTTCACCGCGGCCGGTTCACGCACGGTAGCAGCCGGTTGCTGAACCTGCTGTTGCGGCGCAGCGCTCTGCAGGGTGTTGTCGATGACCTTGACCGGCTTCTCGATACGCGCACCCAGACCGGTGGCCACTACGGTAACGTGCAGCTCGTCGCGCATGTCCGGATCGATAACGGTACCGACCTTGACCATCGCGTGCTCGGAAGCGAAAGCCTCGATGATGCTACCCACGTCGGAGTACTCACCCAGCGACAGGTCGGGACCTGCGGTGATGTTGACCAGGATGCCGCGAGCGCCCTGCAGGTTGACGTCTTCGAGCAGCGGGTTGCGGATTGCCGCTTCGGTGGCCTCGCGTGCACGGTTCGGACCGCTGGCGGCACCGGTGCCCATCATGGCCATGCCCATCTCGCTCATCACGGTACGTACGTCGGCGAAGTCGACGTTGATCATGCCGGGACGCTTGATGATGTCGGAGATACCGCGAACGGCACCGGCCAGTACGTCGTCGGCCTTGGCGAAGGCGGACAGCAGGCTGGCATCCTTGCCCAGGATGGTCAGCAGCTTCTCGTTGGGGATGGTGATCAGCGAGTCGACGCTTTCGGCCAGCATGCGGATGCCTTCATCGGCGATCTGCATACGCTTGCGACCTTCGAACGGGAACGGACGGGTCACCACCGCAACGGTGAGGATACCCAGCTCCTTGGCCACTTCGGCGATGATCGGCGCAGCACCGGTACCGGTACCGCCGCCCATGCCGGTGGTGATGAACACCATGTTGGTGCCCTGCAGGACTTCCGCGATGCGCTCGCGGTCTTCCAGCGCAGCCTGGCGGCCGACTTCAGGGTTGGCGCCAGCGCCGAGGCCCTTGGTCACACCGGTACCCAATTGCAGGATGGTGCGCGCGCCGATGTTCTTCAGCGCTTGTGCATCGGTGTTGGCGCAGATGAATTCGACGCCTTCGATGCTGCTCTTGACCATGTGGTTGACCGCGTTGCCGCCACCACCACCCACGCCGATAACTTTGATTACCGGGCTTTGCGGGACATTGTCTACGAGTTCGAACATTTTCCCTCTCCTTCAGCTCTCTATTTTATTTACGCCTATCGCCTGCCGTTACCACTGGCCAAGCGTGGGGTTCAGAAGTTGCCCTGGACCCAGCGCTTGAAGCGCTCCAGTACCGGAGCCTTTGGTTCATCGCCATAAGAACCGTTACCGACACCGAGACCGGACAGCGAAATGCCATCCGATTGTTTCTGCAGCCCGTACTGCAGCAAACCTACACCCGTGGAATAGATCGGGTTGCGCACGACGTCGGCCAGTCCCTTGACGCTGTGTGGTACGCCCAGGCGTACCGGCATGTGGAAGATCTCCTCGGCCAACTCGACCGCGCCTTCCATTTTCGAGGTCCCGCCGGTCAGCACGATGCCCGCCGGGATCAGGTCTTCATAGCCGCTGCGACGCAGTTCGGCCTGGATCAGGGTGAACAGCTCGTCGTAACGAGGTTCGACCACTTCGGCCAGGGCCTGGCGCGACAGCTCGCGAGGTGGACGGTCGCCCACGCTCGGTACTTTGATGGTTTCACCGGCGCCGGCCAGTTTGGCCAGGGCGCAGGCATAGCGAATCTTGATTTCCTCGGCGTACTGGGTCGGCGTACGCAGGGCCATGGCGATGTCGTTGGTGACCTGGTCACCGGCGATCGGAATCACCGCCGTATGGCGAATAGCGCCTTCGGTGAAGATGGCGATGTCGGTGGTACCGCCACCGATGTCCACCAGGCACACGCCCAGCTCTTTCTCGTCGTCGGTCAGCACCGAATAGGCCGATGCCAGTTGCTCGAGGATGATGTCGTCGACTTCCAGGCCGCAGCGACGCACGCACTTTTCGATGTTCTGCGCAGCGTTCACCGCGCAGGTGACTACATGCACCTTGGCTTCCAGGCGCACGCCCGACATGCCGAGCGGCTCGCGCACGCCCTCCTGGTTATCGATCACATAGTCCTGCGGCAGCGTGTGCAGCACACGCTGGTCGGCCGGAATGGCCACGGCCTGGGCGGCATCCAGCACGCGCTCCAGGTCGGCAGAGCTGACCTCGCGATCGCGGATCGCCACGATGCCGTGGGAGTTCAGGCTGCGGATGTGATTGCCGGCCACGCCGACGAACGCCGAGTGGATACGGCAGCCGGCCATGATCTGCGCTTCTTCCACCGCACGCTGGATCGACTGGACGGTGGACTCGATGTTCACCACGACGCCCTTCTTCAGGCCGCGGGACGGATGGGTACCGATCCCGACGATCTCCAGCGAACCATCGGCCGCGACTTCGCCTACCAGCGCCACCACCTTGGAGGTGCCGATATCCAGTCCGACGATCATTTTGCCGCTTTGCACATTTGCCATGGTTCTGCCTCTAGTCAATTCTTCGCAACGGCGGGTTTGTCCGTCGCCGGCGCTGCCTGCTCACGCCATCCGACCGCAAGGCCGTTGGAATAGCGCAAGTCGACGCGCGCAATATTCGTAATTTGTTCTTTCAGCGTCTTGTCGTAGATCGAGATGAAGCGGCGCATCTTCTCGACCAGATGGTCACGCCCCAGCAATAGCTCGATCCCTGGTCCCGCACTGCCAGCCCCCGTGGTCAGGAACCAGCTGCCTCGCTCACGCAATTCCAGGCGCGCGATGGAAAAGCCCAGCGGTCGCAGCATCTGGCTCAACACCTGGTACTGCTGCATCACCTGCTGCTGGGCCCGCTGCGGGCCGAACAGCTGCGGAAGATGCTCGTAATTGGACAATTCACGCGGGGTGAACGCCTGCCCCTGGTTGTTCAGCAATGCCTCATCGCCCCAGCGCGCCACCGGGAGTTGCTCCTCCAGGCGGATCACCACCTGGTCCGGCCACACCCGCCGAACCTCGGCATGAGCGATCCATGGCATCTGTTCCAGCTCGGTACGCATGCCGGTCAGGTCGATGGTGAAGAACCTCGCCGCCACATAGGGCGCGATACGCTGCTGCACCGCCTGCTGGCTGATGTAGCTCAGGTCGCCCTGCACGTTGATCCGGCTGATCGGCCGGTCGACGTACGGCAGCAGGTACTGCGCGCCGTAGTAGGTGCCGAAGCCGAGACCTACCAGCATCACCGGCCACATCAGACGCTTGAAGAATCCTGCGCTGGGCTTGGGCATGCGCGCCGACAGCGGCTCCTTGGCCACCATGCGGCTCGCACCCCGTGGCGCCGGCTTGCGGCCGGAAACCGGGGGCTGATGACGTGCCGATGCGCCGTGCATGCTCAACCTCGCACCTGAACGCTGTCAGCGAGAATCGCCAACACCAGTTGCTGGAAATCCAGCCCCGCCGCGCGCGCCGCCATGGGTACCAGGCTGTGGTCGGTCATGCCGGGCACGGTATTGACCTCCAGCAACCAGAAGCGCCCCTCGGCGTCCTGCATCACGTCGGTACGCGCCCAGCCGCTCACGCCCAGGGCCTGGCAAGCGCTGGCGGCCAGGTCCTTGAGGGCCTGCTCGCTGGCTTCGCTGAGCCCGGAGGGAATCCGGTACTGGGTGTCGTCGGCCAGGTACTTGGCCTCGTAATCGTAGAAACTGTGGGGCGTGCCCAGGCCGATTGGCGGCAGGACCTGGCCACGCAGGCTGGCAACGGTGAACTCCGGACCTTCGATCCATTGTTCGACCATCACTTGCGAATCGTAGGTACTGGCATTCTTCCAGGCGGCGATCAATTCCTCGACGCTGCTCACCTTAGCCATCCCGATACTGGAACCTTCATGGGCCGGTTTGACGATCAAAGGCAGGCCCAGTTCCGTCGCTGTAAAAATACAGTCATCTTCGCTGGCGAGCACGGCGTACAAGGGCGTCGGCAGGCCAAGGCTGTGCCAGATCTGCTTGGTGCGCAGCTTGTCCATGGCCAGTGCAGAAGCCAGTACGCCGCTGCCGGTGTAAGGGATGCCCAGACACTCCAGCAGGCCCTGCATGCTGCCATCTTCGCCGCCACGGCCGTGCAGTACGATGAACGCACGGTCGATCTTCTCGCCGCTCAGGCGCTGCAACAGGTCGGCCCCTACGTCGATGCCGAACGCGTCCACCCCGGCGCTCAGCAGCGCATCGAGCACGGCTCGCCCAGACTTGAGCGAGACTTCGCGCTCGGCGCTGTTGCCGCCGAAAAGCACTGCCACCCGGCCGAAGGATTCCGGTGCCAGGTTGCAGGACAAGGTGGATACGCTCAGATCGGTCATTTGAGCTTCCCTTCGGTGGGCGCCACTACGGCGCCAGCGAACAGCGGACTCTTGAGCAACTGCGGCGCCAGCCCACCGATGTCACCGGCACCCTGGCAGAGCAGGATGTCGCCGGCACGCAGCAGCGGCTTGACCAGCGGCGCCAGCTCGGTGCCACGCTCGATGTAGATCGGGTCCAGCTGGCCCCGCTGACGAATGCTGTGGCACAGGTTGCGGCTGTCCGCACCGGGAATCGGCTCTTCGCCGGCCGGGTAGACTTCCATCAGCAGCAGTACGTTGGACTCGGCCAGGACCTGGACGAAATCGTCGTACAGGTCGCGGGTGCGGCTGAAACGGTGCGGCTGGTAGACCATCACCAGGCGACGCTCCGGCCAGCCGCCGCGCACGGCGTTGATCACGGCAGCCACTTCACGCGGGTGGTGGCCATAGTCGTCGACCAGCATCACGTGGCCACCCTCGACCGGCAGCTCGCCGTAGACCTGGAAGCGTCGGCCCACACCCTGGAAGCCCGACAGGCCCTGGATGATGGCGTCGTCGCTGATGCCTTCGTCGGTGGCGATGGCGATGGTCGCCAGCGAGTTGAGCACGTTGTGGTTGCCCGGCATGTTCACCGACACATCCAGCGGCTCACGGTCGCGACGCAGCACGGTGAAGAAGGTGCGCATGCCTTCCTGGCGCACGTTGATGGCACGCACGTCGGCGGCTTCGTCGAAGCCGTAGGTGACGATCGGACGCTTGACCTGGGCCATGATCTCGCGCACCACCGGGTCGTCGATGCACATCACCGCCAGACCATAGAACGGCAGGTTGTGCAGGAACTCGACGAAGGTCTTCTTCAGCTTGTTGAAGTCGCCTTCGTAGGTGGCCATGTGATCGGCATCGATGTTGGTGACCACGGCGACCAGCGGCTGCAGGTGCAGGAAGCTGGCGTCGCTTTCGTCGGCCTCGGCGATCAGGTAACGGCTGGTGCCCAGCTGGGCATTGGTGCCCGCAGCATTGAGGCGGCCACCGATGACGAAGGTCGGGTCCAGGCCACCAGCGGCGAATACCGAGGCCAGCAGGCTGGTGGTGGTGGTCTTGCCGTGGGTGCCGGCCACGGCAATGCCATGCCGGTAGCGCATCAGCTCGGCGAGCATCTCGGCACGCGGCACCACGGGGATACGGCGCTCCAGGGCGGTGGCGACTTCCGGGTTGGAGGTGTTGACCGCACTGGAGACCACCAGCACGTCGGCGCCCACGGTGTTCTCGGCCTGGTGGCCGATGAAGAT
Source organism: uncultured Pseudomonas sp. (assembly GCF_913777995.1). Lineage (GTDB taxonomy): Bacteria > Pseudomonadota > Gammaproteobacteria > Pseudomonadales > Pseudomonadaceae > Aquipseudomonas. The sequence goes on from NZ_CAJYVE010000024.1 coordinate 232,652, forward strand.
CTCGGCACCGAAGGATTTCAGGCGTTCGGTGACCGCCGAACTCTTGAGGTCGGAACCGGACACCTGGTAACCCAGGTTGAGCAGCACTTCAGCGATGCCGCACATGCCGACGCCGCCGATACCGACGAAGTGGATACGGCGGATACGGCGCATTTCCGGTTGCGGCATGGCGCGTTGACTCTCAACCACGGGCCACCTCCACACAGGTATCGACGACGGTACGGGTAGCATCGGGCATGGCCAGTCGGCGGGCGGTCCGGGCCATGCTGTTCATTTGTTCGGGCTGCATCAGAACCTCTTTCAGGCGGCTGGCCATTTCGGCGGCGCCAGTTGTCGCTTGTGGCATGACGAAGGCAGCGCCTTCGCGGGCCAGATAATCGGCATTGCGGGACTGGTGGTCGTCGATCGCATGGGGCAGCGGGATCAGCAGCGCAGGCAGGCCGGCGGCCGCCAGTTCACTGATGGTCAGCGCGCCGGCACGGCACACCACCAGGTCGGCCCAGGCATAGGCCTGGGCCATGTCCTGGATGAAAGGCGCGACCTGGGCATGCACACCGGCACTGCGGTAGCGCTCGGCGGTCACCTGGTCGTGCTGCTTGCCGGCCTGGTGGAAGATTTCCGGGCGGATCTCTTCCGGCACCAGGGCCAGGGCCTCGGGCAGCAGTTTGTTCAAGGGTTCGGCCCCCAGGCTGCCGCCCAGCACCAGCAAGCGTGCCTTGCGGCCGGCCAGGGGCTGTCGCGGCGTCTCGAAAAACAGCTCGACACGCACCGGGTTACCGGTAGTGCGGCGCTTGGCGGACGCGGCAAAGGTATCAGGGAAGGCTTCGCAGATACGACTGGCGAACGAAGCCAGGCTGCGGTTGGCGGTACCGGCCACGGCGTTCTGCTCGTGGATGATCAGCGGCACGCCGGCCAGTTTCGCGGCCAGGCCGCCCGGCCCAGTGACATAACCGCCGAAGCCGACCACGAAGGCCGGCTTGAGCTGACGCATGATGCGCCGCGCCTGCAGCAGTGACTTGAGCAGCATGAACGGCGCCTTGAGCAGCGACAGGCGCCCCTTGCCGCGCAGGCCGGTGGCATCGATGCGGTGCAAGGTGATACCGGCCTGCGGCACCAGGTCGTTCTCGATGCCGCGCGGCGTGCCCAGCCAGTGGACCTTGTAGCCACGGTCGCGGAACTCGCGAGCGCAGGCCAGCGCCGGGAACACGTGCCCGCCGGTACCGCCGGCCATGATCAGCACGTTAGCGTCCATGGGGCGGCTCCTCGGCAAAATCGCTTTCCTTGAATTCGGTTTCCTCACTGCCCATGTTGTTGCGCGATTCCCATTCGATACGCAGCAACAGGCCCAGGCTGGCGCAGCAGATTACCAGCGAGCTGCCACCGTAGCTGAGGAATGGCAGGGTCAGGCCCTTGGTCGGCAACAGGCCGACGTTCACGCCGATGTTGATCAGGAACTGGCCGATCCACAGGAACGACAGGCCATAGGCGGTGTAGGCACCGAAGAACTGCTTGGCACGCTCGGCCCAGAAGCCGATGTACATGCCGCGGATACTGACGAACAGGAACAGCGCGACGGTAATCAGCGAACCGACCACGCCAAGCTCTTCGGCCAATACCGAGAACACGAAGTCGGTGTGCGCCTCAGGCAGGTAGAACTGCTTCTGCACACTGTTGCCCAGGCCCACGCCGAACCACTCGCCACGACCAAAGGCGATCAGCGCCTGGGTCAGCTGGTAGCCCGAACCGTACTGGTCGGCCCAGGGGTCGGTGAAGTTGGTCAGACGCGCCATGCGGTAAGGCTGGGCCTGCACCAGGACGAACACGGCCACCACCGCCAGCACCACCATCAGCGAGAAGCGGAACAAGCCGACGCCCCCCAGAAACAGCATCGCCGCCGCCGCGCCCATCATCACCACGGTAGCCCCGAAGTCCGGCTCCATCAGCAACAGGCCGGCCATCGGCAGCAGGACGATGAACGGCTTGAAGAAGCCCATCCAGCTTTCCCGCACTTCCTGCTGACGACGCACCAGGTAACCGGCCAGGAACAGCACCACGAACACCTTGGCGATTTCAGAGGGCTGCACGTTGAACGCGCCGAAGCCGATCCAGCGCATCGAGCCGTTGACCTCACGACCGATGCCCGGTACCAGCACCATCAGCAACAGGCCGAAGGCGCCGAGCAGCATCATCCAGCCCATGCGTTGCCAGGTGGCGACCGGGACCATCATGGTGGCGCCACAGGCACCCAGGCCGATGAGCAGGTAGACCAGATGCCGGGTCATCATGTACAGGCTGTTGCCCGACTGCGCCGCCGCGACTTCCGACGATGACGAGGTGATCATCACCAGGCCCAGGCCCAGCAGTGCCAGGCAGCCGGCCAGCATCGGGAAGTCCACGTCGATGCCGCGGCCGCTGATCAACGGCGAAGGGTAAGGTTTGAGGACGCCGAAGATCATGCCAGCGCCTCCACGGCCTGGGCGAACAGACGCCCACGCTCTTCATAGTTCTTGAACATGTCCAGACTCGCGCAGGCCGGCGACAGCAGTACCGCATCGCCGGCCTGGGCCAGCTCCGCACTGCGCTGCACGGCTTCTTCAAGGGTGGCCACACGTACCAGCGGCAGTGCATCCCCCAGGGCTTGGGCGAGGCGTTCGGCATCCCGCCCGAGCAGCACCACGGCGCGGCAATGGGCCGCCACGGGTGCGCGCAAGCCGCTGAAGTCGGCACCCTTGCCATCGCCACCGGCGATCAGCACCAGCTTGCCGGTGATGTCCGCGCCCAGGCCTTCGATAGCCGCCAGCGCGGCACCGACGTTGGTGGCCTTGGAGTCGTTGTAGTACTGCACGCCAGCGCGCTCACGCACCCACTGGCAACGATGCTCCAGGCCGGTGAAGGTGCGCAGGCTGGCCAGCATGGCGTCCATCGGCAACCCGGCGGCATGACCCAGGGCCAGGGCGGCCAGAGCATTGGCCTGGTTGTGTGCACCGCGTACTTTCAGCTCACTGGCCGGCATCAGCAGGTCGAACTGGAAGGCCAGGTATTTCTCGCCGTTTTCCTCGCGGATACCGAAGGCATGGAAGTCTGGCTTGTTCAGGCCGAAGGTCCAGCATGGCAAGCCCTCGCCGATCAGCGGCCGCGACAGGGCGTCCTGGCGGTTGACCACCACCTGCCTGGCACCACGGAAGATCCGGTGCTTGGCCAGGTGGTAGGCCGGGAGGCCGCTGTAGCGGTCCATGTGGTCTTCGCTGATGTTCAGCACGGTGGCCACTTCGGCGTTCAGCTGGTCGGTAGTTTCCAGCTGGAAGCTGGACAGCTCCATCACGTACAGCTCCACCGCGTCGTCCAGCAGATCCAGCGCCGGAGTACCGAGGTTGCCGCCCACGGCGACACGCTTGCCAGCTGCGGCGGCCATTTCGCCGACCAGCGTGGTGACCGTGCTCTTGGCATTGGAGCCGGTGATGGCCACGATCGGTGCCTTGGCATGCCGGGCGAACAATTCGATGTCACCGGACAGCCGCACGCCACGGGCCTGGGCCTGCTGCAGCGCCGGTGTAGCCAGTGCCAGGCCGGGGCTGACGTACAGCTCACTGGCGCGGCAGAGGAACTCGACGTCCAGTTCGCCACACCGAACCTCCAACTGCGGATACTCGCGACGCAGGGTCGCCAGCTCCGGTGGATTGTCCCGCGTGTCGGCCACGGCAAAGGCGACGCCCTGGTTCGCCAGGAAGCGAACCAGGGACATGCCGCTCTTGCCGAGGCCGACAACGATGCGGAACTGGTCGGTAACGATCAAAGACACTCGCGATTACCTCAGTTTCAGCGTGGCAAGGCCGATCAGCACGAGAATCACGGTGATGATCCAGAAACGGACGATCACCCGAGGCTCGGGCCAGCCCTTGAGTTCGAAATGGTGGTGAATGGGCGCCATGCGGAACACGCGGCGACCGGTCAGTTTGAACGAGGCCACCTGAATGACCACTGAAAGGGTTTCCATGACGAACACGCCGCCCATGATGAACAGCACGATTTCCTGGCGCACGATCACTGCGATGGTGCCCAGCGCGGCCCCCAGCGCCAGCGCGCCGACGTCGCCCATGAACACTTGGGCCGGATAGGTGTTGAACCACAGGAAGCCCAGGCCGGCACCGATCAGCGCGCTGCAGAACACGATCAGCTCGCCCGCGCCTGGCACGTAGGGAATCAGCAGGTATTCGGCGAATTTCACGTTACCCGACAGGTAGCAGAAAATGCCCAGGGCACCGCCGACCATCACCGTCGGCATGATCGCCAGGCCGTCCAGGCCATCGGTGAGGTTGACGGCGTTGCTGGAGCCGACGATGACGAAATAAGTCAGTACCACGAAGCCGATACCCAGCTGCCAGTGCATGTCCTTGAACATCGGCACGATCAGGGTGGTCTCGACCGGCGATTGCGCGGTGACGAACAGGAAGATGGCGGCGCACAGGCCGAACACCGACTGCCAGAAATATTTCCAGCGGCTCGGCAGGCCACGGGAGTTCTTCTCGATGACCTTGCGGTAGTCGTCGACCCAGCCGATGCCACCGAACAGCAGGGTCACCAGCAGTACCACCCACACGTAGCGGTTGGTCAGGTCGGCCCACAGCAGGGTGCTCACCGCGATGGACGAAAGGATCAGCGCACCGCCCATGGTCGGGGTGCCGGACTTGGACAGGTGCGATTGCGGACCGTCGTTACGCACTGCCTGGCCGATCTGACGGATCTGCAGGGTGCGGATCATCCATGGCCCGAGCCACAACGACAGGCTCAACGCAGTCAGCACACCCAGAATCCCGCGCAGGGTCAGGTACTGAAAGACTGCGAAGCCTTTATAGAACTGTTGTAGAAATTCGGCCAACAGCAACAGCATCAATGTTTCTCCAGGCTGGAGCCGCACAGGGCCGCGACGACATGTTCCATGGCGGCGCTGCGCGATCCCTTGATCAATAAAGTGGTGTTTGAATCTTGTTCGCCTTGCAGCGCAGCGATCAGCTCGGCCTGGGTTGCGAAGTGCCGGGCCTGCGGGCCGAAGGCCTCGGCGGCATGGCGCATCAGCGGGCCGACGGCATACAGGGCATCGACCTTGCCGACGGCATAGGCGCCCACTTCACGGTGGCCCTGCTCGGCCCACTCGCCCAGTTCGCCGATGTCGCCCAGCACCAGGACGCGTCGGCCGTCGAAACCGGCCAACACGTCGGTAGCGGCCTTGATCGAGCCCGGGTTGGCGTTGTAGGTGTCGTCGATGACACGCTGGCCGTTGGCGGCGATCTGCGCCACGGCACGGCCCTTGACTGGCTGCAAGGCTTCGAGGCCGGCGACGATGCCGTCCAGGCTGACGCCCATTGCATGGGCCGCTGCAGCAGAGGCCAGGGCGTTGCTGACGTTATGTACGCCCAGCAGGTTCAATTGCACCCGCGCCGAGCCTTGAGGGCCCTGCAGCACGAACACCGGGCAACCGCGTGCATCACGACCCAGCTCGTTGGCGTGGAAATCGGCCTGGGGGTTTTCCAGGGCGAAGCTCAGTACCTTGCGGTCACCGGCACGCATGACCCACAGCGGGTAGGCTTTGTCGTCCAGGTTCAGTACCGCGACACCCTGGCTGTCCAGCCCCTCGATGATCTCGCCCTTGGCCTCGACGATGCGCTCAGGACCGCCGAATTCACCCACATGAGCGGTGCCGGCGTTGGTCAGGATGGACACGTGGGGCTTGGTCAGGCTTGCGGTGTAGGCAATCTCGCCGACCCGCGAAGCGCCCAGCTCGATGACTGCCGCGGTGTGCTCGGGCGCCAGCTCCAGCAGGGTCAGCGGCACACCGAGGTCGTTGTTCAGGTTGCCACGGGTCGCCAGGACCGGCCCACGGGTGCGCAGGATACTGGCGAGCATTTCCTTCACCGTGGTCTTGCCACTGGAGCCGGTAACGGCAGCCACCGGGCGGTCGACGAAGGCGTTGCGATTCAGGGCACCCAGCTGGGCCAGGGCCTTGCGCGTGTCGAGTACCACCAGCTGCGGCAGGTCGACGCCTGGCACCTCGCGCTCGACCAACGCACCGACGGCGCCCTTGGCAGCCACCTGGGCCAGGTAGTCATGACCATCGAAGCGCGGGCCGGTCAGGGCCACGAACAATTGCCCGGGGGCGATGCTGCGGCTATCGGTGCTGACCCCGGAGAAACGGCAGTCGGCACCGGTGCGGCGGGCGTCCAGCGGGGTCAGCAGTTCGCTGAAGCTCAGGGCGTCAAACATGCGCAGCCTCCCAGGCAGCCAGGGCGATGCCGGCCTGTTCAAGATCGGAGAACGGATGACGCTGGCCATCGATCTCCTGGTAGTCTTCGTGTCCCTTGCCAGCCAGCAGCACCACGTCGTCGGCGCCAGCGGCGGCAACGAACTCGGCAATGGCCTGACCACGCCCCTCGACGAAACGTACCTGGTTGGCGTTGGCGAAACCGGCACGAATGTCGTCGAAGATCTGCGCAGGCGCTTCGCTGCGCGGGTTGTCATCGGTGACCAGCACGCTGTCGGCCAGGCGTTCGGCAACCTCGGCCATCAACGGGCGCTTGCCACGGTCACGGTCACCACCGCAACCGAACAGGCACAGCAGGCGCCCCTTGGCATGCGGACGCAGGGCTTCAAGCACCTTCTCCAAAGCGTCTGGGGTGTGCGCATAGTCGACCACCACCAGCGGCTGCTTGCCGCCACCCAGACGCTGCATACGGCCAACCGGGCCGACCAGTTGCGGCAGCACCTTGAGGATTTCGTCCAGGGCATAGTCCAGCCCCAGCAGTGCGCCGATGGCCGCCAGTACGTTGCTCAGGTTGAAACGGCCGAGCAGACTGCTGCGCAGGAAGTGTTCGCCCTGCGGCGTGACCAGCGTGGCGCGCACGCCATCGTCATCGAAGCGCGCATCACGACAGAACAGGTAGGCGCTCTTGTCGGTCAGGCTGTAGGTGATCAGCTTCGAGCGATGCGGCGCGTCGGCCAGCTCACGACCAAAGGCGTCGTCCAGGTTGATGACCCGGCAGCTCAGGTCTGGCCAGGCGAACAGCTTGGCCTTGGCGGCGCCATAGGCTTCCATGGTGCCGTGGTAGTCGAGGTGATCACGAGACAGGTTGGTGAACACCGCAACGTCGAATTCAACGGCCTTGACCCGACCCTGCTCCAGGCCATGGGACGAGACCTCCATGGCCACGGCACGCGCTTCGGCCTGCTTGAGGTCAGCCAGAGTGGCCTGCACGGCAATCGGATCAGGGGTGGTGTGACGGCCGCTTTCCAGGGCGCCATAGAAGCCGGTGCCGAGCGTGCCGACGATACCGCAGCGCTGGCCCAGCAGGTCGAGGGCCTGGGCCACCAGCTGGGTCACGCTGGTCTTGCCGTTGGTGCCGGTGACCCCCACCAGGTTCAGGCGGCGGCTCGGTTCGCCGTAGAAACGCCCGGCGATGGCCGACAGCTGGCCGACCAGGCCCTTGACCGGAATCAGCGGCACCTCGGTAAGTGGCAGCACGCTGGAGCCTTCGGCTTCATAGGCCACGGCAGCAGCACCACGTTGCAGGGCGTCGGCGATGTGCTCGCGACCATCGACCCGGATACCCGGTACGGCCAGGAACAGGTCGCCCGGACGCACCTTGCGGCTGTCCAGGGTCAGTTCGCGGATCAGCGGGTCACGGTCGGTGCCCGGGAAGATCTTGCTCAGATTGAACGACATCAGCCACGCCCTCCTTTGGCGACCGGGGCCGCTGCGGCCTGTTCCGGCTCCAGGTTATCCGGCGGAATGTTCATCAACCGCAACGTACCGGACATCACCTTGCTGAATACCGGGGCCGAGACCAGGCCACCGAAGTAACCGCCCTTGCTCGGCTCGTCGATCACCACGACGATCGCATAGCGCGGGTTGCTCATCGGCCCGAAGCCGGCGAACAGCGAACGGTAGGAATTCTCGGCGTAGCCTTTGGTGCCGATGGAGGTCTTGCGCGCCGTACCACTCTTGCCGGCCACGTGGTAGGAAGGCACGCGTGCGCGGTAGACGCCACGGGTGTCTTCGATCACCTGTTGAAGCATGCCGTGCAGGGTCTTGGCGGTGGCCTCCGGAATGGCCTGAACCGCGGTCGGCTCGGTGCTGGTCTTGAGAATGCTCAGGGGCACGATACGACCATTGTTCGCCAGGGCGCCGTAGGCGTGGGCGAGCTGCAGGGCGGTGACCGAAACACCGTAGCCGTAAGACAGCGTGGCAGTTTCCGCCTTGCGCCATTCGCGGTAGTTGGGCAGGTTGCCGACGCGCTCACCCGGGAAACCCAGGCCGGTGTACTGGCCGAAGCCCATGCGCTGCATGGTGCGGAAGATCGCCTCGCCACCCACGTCGAAGGCCACCTTGCTCATGCCGACGTTACTGGAGTTGATCAGGATGCCGGTCAGATCGAGCACCGGGCCTTCGGTCTTGCTTACGTCACGAATGGTGTAGCGACCGATCTGCAAGGTGCCGGGATACACCTCGACCTTATCGGAAGGCTTCCAGCGACCGCTTTCCAGCGCGGCACTCATGGAGATCGGCTTCATGGTCGAGCCAGGCTCGAACACATCGATGATCGCCCGGTTGCGCATGGCCGCCGGCACCATGGTGCGACGGTTATTGGGGTTGTAGGTCGGGCTGTTGACCATGGCGAGGATCTCGCCGGTCTTGACGTCCATGATCACCAGGCTGCCGGCCTTGGCTTCGTTCTCGACGATGGCGTTGCGCAGTTCACGGGTCGCTAGGTACTGCAGGCGCAGGTCGATAGACAACGCCAAGGTCTTGCCAGCCTTGGCGTTCTTGGTCACCTGAACATCCTTGATCAGTCGGCCGCGCCGGTCCTTGATCACCTGCCGCTTGCCCGGCACACCGGCCAGCCAGTCGTCGTAGGCAAGCTCGACACCCTCGCGGCCATGATCGTCCAGGTCGGTGAAGCCGACCATGTGCGCAGTCACATCGCCGGCGGGATAGAAGCGGCGGAACTCTTCGATGCCATAGACGCCCGGCACCTTGAGGTCGAGCACGGCCTGGCCGTGTTCAGGGGTCAGGCCGCGAACCAGATAAATGAATTCCTTGTTGGCCTGGGACTCCAGGCGTTCGGCCAGCGCCTTGGGATCCTGGCCGATCGACTGGGCGAGCAGCGGCCACTTGCTGCGATCCTGGAGCATTTCCTTGGGGTTGGCCCACAGGGTGGTGACCGGCGTACTCACCGCCAATGGTTCGCCGTTGCGATCGGTGATCAAGCCACGGTGTGCCGGAATTGGAATATGCCGCAAGCTGCGGGCGTCGCCCTGTTCCTGAAGGAAGGTGTGGTCGACGACCTGCAGGTCGATGATGCGCCAGGAAATGGCGAGCACCAGCAACGACAGCAGAGCCACGACGAGGCGGAAGCGCCAGGGGTACAAAGCCCCTTCAAGCTTCATCATGGCGCCACCATCCGCACTTCACCGGCATTGGGAATGCGCATCTTGAGCTGGTCGGTGGCCAGGGCCTCGATACGGCTGTGGGCCGTCCAGGTGCTCTGCTCGAGAATCAGCCGGCCCCATTCGGCCTGCGCCTTGTCGCGAATCGTGGTTTCGGTGTAAAGCGAATTGAGCAGCTGACGGTTCCAGTGGGCACTGTAAGAAACGCCAATCGCCGACACGAGGACGGCGATGAATAGCAGCAGCATGATGAAGCTGCCGCGCGGCAGAGGCTTGAAGAACAGGCGGCTCATCGGAGCTTCTCCGCTACGCGCATGACAGCGCTGCGCGAACGCGGATTGGCACGGGTTTCTGCCTCGGAAGCGAACTGCGCCTTGCCGACCAGACGCACGCGTGGCTCGAAGATCTTGGCCTGGATCGGCAGGTTACGCGGCATGTTGTCCGCCTCGCCCTTGACCAGCTTGCGCATGAACAGCTTGACGATACGATCTTCCAGCGAATGGAAGCTGATGACCACCAGGCGGCCGCCCACTTCAAGGGCGTCGAGCGCGGCCTCCAGACCGGCTTCCAGATCACCCAGTTCGTTGTTGACGTGGATGCGCAGGCCCTGGAAAGCACGGGTCGCAGGGTGCTTGCCCTTCTCCCAGGCCGGATTGGCGGCCTTGAGCACTTCGGCCAGGTCGGCGGTACGCTCGAACGGCTGGACCTGGCGACGCTCGACGACGGCATTGGCCATACGACGAGCGAAGCGCTCTTCACCATATTCCTTGAAGACGCGCGCCAGCTCTTCGGCCGACGCGGTGGCGACGAACTCGGCGGCACTGATGCCCTGCCCCGGATTCATGCGCATGTCCAAGGGGCCGTCGTTCATGAAACTGAAGCCACGCTCAGGGTCGTCGAGCTGTGGCGAAGAAACACCAAGGTCGAGCAGCACGCCACTGACCTGGCCTTGCAGGCCACGCGCCGCAACTTCTTCGCCCAGTTCGGCAAAGCTGCGCTGCACAATGACAAAGCGGCCGTCTTCGGCCGCCAGCGTTTGCCCTGTGGCAATCGCTTGAGGGTCCTTGTCGAAGCCCAGCAGCCGACCGTCCGGCCCCAGGTGTTCGAGCACCCGGCGACTGTGACCGCCACGCCCGAACGTGCCGTCCAGATAGCAGCCATCGGCGCGCACGGCCAGAGCCTCTACGGCTTCTTCCAGCAGTACGGTGATGTGGGTAAAACCGCCATTCATAGTCACAGGATCAGGTCACGTAAATCATCGGGCATCGCGCCAGGTTGCTGAATGGCCGCCAGGTCCGCATCGGCAAGAGCGTTCCAGGCGTCCTCGTCCCACAATTGAAACTTATTGAGCTGGCCAACCAGCATCACGCGCTTATCCAACTTGGCGTATTCGCGTAAACGGGGCGGCACCAGAAAACGTCCGCTGCCATCCAGCTCCAGGTCGACCGCATTACCAATCAGGAGCCGCTGCAAGCGGCGGTTCTCTTCACGGAAGGTGGCGAGCTCACGCAGCTTCGCCTCGATCAACTCCCACTCGGAAAGCGGATAAATGCACAAGCAGGGATCTATGGCATCGATGGTGACGATCAACTGACCGGCACTACGCGAATCGAGCTCGTCACGGTACCGGCTCGGCATAGCGAGACGACCCTTGGCATCGAGATTGATTGCGTTGGCACCACGGAACACAGGCGCGCTCTCCGAATTCTACTTTTCTGCGCTACAAAAACCCACTTCGTGCCACTTTCTGCCACTTGCGCACACTATAGGAACGCGCCCACCACACCGTCAAGGTAGGGTTCTAAGGAAAACCCTTACAGAACGGCAATTTAGGAGTGGTATTGGATGAGCGGAGAGGAATTTGCGTGGAGGCTGCGCAAATAAAACGACGCACCACAAAGCGATGAGAATCGAAGTTAAAGTGATTTATGAAGTTTAAGATTTTTTTGATATTACGAAGCGCGTCACGACTATGAAACGCGGATAAAGGAGGGATGGAGAGTCGATCTGTAAGCCGGGTTCTGTCGAGGACAGTCATTCCTCTACGACGGCCATCACTGGACGTCTTTAGCAACCTACCCGGTTCCAGCGCGGGCCACGCCTTGGAACCCTATTTGGTCTTGCTCCGAGTGGGGTTTACCTAGCCACGAACTGTTACCAGACGTGCGGTGCGCTCTTACCGCACCTTTTCACCCTTACCGGCACCGAAGTGCTTAGGCGGTTGTTTTCTGTGGCACTTTCCGTAGGCTCGCGCCTCCCAGGCGTTACCTGGCACTCCGCCCTATGGAGCCCGGACTTTCCTCCCCCACCTGTTGCGGAACAACAAGCGGCAGCGACTGTCCAATCGACTCTCCGCCGCCAAGGTTAACGGCACGGGCGCCCAAGAACAAGCTTTAAAAGCCTGAAGCTCGCTGCGCCCGCCATGAAAGCGCCTTATTTCTTCTGCTGTTCTTCGAGCGCCAGCTGGTAGAGCAGATTCTTGCGCACGCCGGTGATTTCCGCCGCCAAGGCTGCCGCCCGCTTGACCGGCAGGTCCTCCAGCAGCAACCCCAGAATCCGACGCGCCTCGCTGCCGATGGCATCATCCCCCTGCGGCTCGCTCCAGCCCGCCACCAGCACCACGCACTCACCGCGCTGCTGATTGCCATCGGCCTCGACGAATGCGCGCAGCTGCGCCAACGGCAAGCCCTTGAGCGTCTCGAAGGTTTTCGTCAATTCGCGGGCCAGCACTGCCGGACGCTCGCCGCCGAACACCACCTCCATATCCTGCAGGCATTCCAGGATCCGATGCGGCGCTTCGTAGAAGATCAGGGTACGCGGCTCTTCGCGCAGCTGCTCGAGACGGGTCTTGCGCCCCACGGCCTTGGCCGGCAGAAAACCTTCGAAGATGAAGCGGTCCGACGGCAAGCCCGCCGCCGACAAGGCCGCGATCAACGCACAGGGCCCCGGCACCGGAACCACCGGCACCCCGGCGGCACGCGCCTGGCGCACCAGGTGGTAGCCCGGATCGGAAATCAGTGGTGTACCCGCATCGGAGATCAGCGCCACATCCTCGCCCGCCAGCAACTTCTCGATGAAGCGTCCGCCTTCGTTGCGCTCGTTATGCTCGTGGCAGGCCGCCAGCGGCGTGGCTATGCCAAAGTGTTGCATCAGACGCAACGAATGCCGGGTATCCTCAGCCGCAATGAGAGCGACCTCGCGCAGCACCTTGAGCGCACGCACGCTCATGTCGTCCAGGTTGCCAATTGGCGTGGCCACGACATAAAGCGATCCCGTGGCGGAATTCGAAGCAGCCGCAACAGTCAAAACGCACACCCCATGTTCATGACTCCACACATATATAAAGAAAGCATTGTACAGACTCCATGCCCTGACAGGAGTCCACACCCCGACAGGCCTGCAAAAGGAAGCCAAGGCATGAGAGTCCCGCCCCCTTCACGACGATGACACCCCCTCGCGCTGCGCTCAGGTTGCGGCCGCGCACGCCTTCGAAGTCGCACCCCGGCCAGTGCTTGGGTACAATTCCCCGCTAATTCGCTTGAGTACCAGGAACATATACATGATCGCTTGCCTGCGGCTGTTATCTGCCCTCTGCCTCGCTGCCCTGCTGGCGGCCTGCGCCAGCTCTCCTTCGTCGAACCTCGGTGAACTGCCGCGCACACCCGACGCCAGCATCGAACAGCTGCTGGAACAAGCGGCCAACGCCAAGACACCGGACAAGGCCGCCACCCTGCGCCTGAGCGCCGCGGACCTGGCCAACCGCCAGGGCAATCCGGGCCGCGCCGCGCAATTGCTGGCGCAAGTGCAGATCGACCAACTGCCGCCAGGCCTGCAGGTCTTCGCCAGCACCCTGTCCGCCGAACTGGCCCTGGGCCGCAACCAGCCCAAGGCAGCGCTCGAGGCCTTGGCCCACCCAAGCATGCAACGCCTGGGCGAGCTGTCGACCGAGCAGCAGGTGCGTACCCACATGGTGCATGCCAAGGCACTCGAGCAGGACGGCCAGATCCTCCCGGCAGTGCGCGAGCGCGTGTTCGCCGGCCCGCTGCTCGAAGGCCAGGATGCCAGCAGCAACAACGACGCCATCTGGAAACTGGTCTCCGCACTGCCGCCTGAACAGCTGCAGGCCACTGGCAACGATGACCTGAGCGGCTGGCTGAACCTGGCCAGCGCCATCAAGAACGCCGGCACCCTGGAGCAACAGCAGGCCGCCATCGACAACTGGAAAGCGCAGAACCCGAAACACCCGGCTGCCCAGCAGCTGCCCACCGCACTGGCGCAGCTGCGCTCGCTGACCAGTGAACCGCTGACCCGCATCGCGCTGCTGCTGCCTCAGGAAGGCCCGCTGGCCAATGTCGCCAAGGCGCTGCGTGAAGGCTTCCTGGCCGCCCACTACCAGGCCCAACAGGCTGGCCAGAACCCGCCGGCCATCCAGGTCTTCGACAGCTCTCGAGTGACCTCCATGGACGACTTCTACCGCCAGGCCAAGGCTGCCGGCGTACAACTGGTGGTTGGCCCTCTGGAGAAGGAACTGGTCAAGCAGCTCAGCAGCCGCCCTCAACTGCCCATCACCACCCTGGCCCTGAACTACAGCGACAGCCCTACCGCCGGCCCGCAGGAACTGTTCCAGTTCGGCCTGGCCGCCGAGGACGAAGCTCGCGAAGTGGCTCGCCGCGCCTGGTCGGAAGGCAAGCGTACCGCCGTGGCGATGGTGCCCAAGGGCGAATGGGGCGACCGTGTACTGACCGCCTTCAACAACAGCTGGCGCGCCAAGGGCGGCACTCTGGTCGCCGTCGAGCGTATCGACCAGCCCGTCGACCTGGCCCGCCAGATCGCCGACATGTTCCAGCTGCGCTCCAGCGAAGGCCGCGCCCAGCGTCTGCAGGCCGCCACCGGCAGCCAGGTCGCGACCCAGCCTTCGCGCCGCCAGGACATCGACTTCATGTTCCTGGTCGCCACCCCGCAACTGGCCCAGCAGATCAAACCGACCATGGTCTTCCAGTACGCAGGTGATGTACCGGTGTACGCCACCTCGCAGCTGTTCACCAACAGCAACGATCACGCCCAGTACATGGACCTCAATGGCGTTCGCTTCTGCGACACACCATGGCTGCTCAGTGCCAACGACCCGCTGCGCCAGCAGGTGGTCGCCCAGTGGCCACAGGCAGCGGGCAGCCTGGGCCGCCTCTATGCCATGGGCGTCGACGCCTACCGCCTGGCGCCGCGTCTCACACAGCTCAAGGCCCTGCCTGATAGCCGCCTCGACGGCCTGTCCGGCAGCCTGAGCCTGAACCAGAACCGTCGCGTTGAACGTCAACTGCCCTGGGCCGAGTTCGTCAACGGCCAGGTCCAGCGCCTGCCGGACACCGCGCCTTGAGACCAGGCAGCCAGGTTGCAGGGCGCGAGGCTGAAACCTTCGCCCTGCAGCATTTGCAACAGCATGGCCTGCAACTGCTGGCACGCAACTGGACATGCCGACGCGGCGAGCTTGATCTGGTCATGCTGGACGACTCTACAGTAGTATTCGTCGAAGTCCGCTACCGCCGCCATAACGGCTGGGGCAGCGCCATGGAAAGCATCGATGCACGCAAGCAGGAACGGCTGATCGCCGCCGCGCAGCAGTTTCTCCATGAACAGCCGCGCTGGGCCGAAAGCCCCTGCCGTTTCGATGTCATCGCGGTCGAGGGGACGCCTGGCGAGGGCAATGTGTTGAACTGGCTGAAGAGCGCCTTCGACAGCTGAGCCGTCGCCACCCCGAGCACCCACCGAATCCAACACCGTTTTTTCGTTTGCCGCGCCGGCCAACCCGATGATGCAGGGCGCCTGCGGCGATTGCCCAGGGCGCCGAACCGCGACCCGACGCGCTAACCAAGGTCACTCCAGATGGACATGCAATCCCGAATCCGCCGGCACTTCCAGGCCAGTATCGATACCAAGCAACAGGCCATGGAGGTCCTCGCACCGCATATCGAGCTGGCCAGCCAGGTCATGGTCAATGCCCTGCTCAACGAGGGCAAGATGCTGGCCTGCGGCAATGGCGGCTCAGCGGGCGACGCCCAGCACTTCTCCTCGGAGCTGCTCAACCGCTTCGAGCGCGAGCGCCCCAGCCTGCCCGCCATCGCCCTGACCACCGACAGCTCGACCATCACCTCGATTGCCAACGACTACAGCTACAACGAGGTGTTCTCCAAACAGATCCGCGCCCTTGGCCAACCGGGCGACGTGTTGCTGGCGATTTCCACCAGCGGCAATTCGGCCAATATCATTCAGGCGATCCAGGCCGCACATGATCGCGAAATGATTGTCGTAGCATTGACTGGACGCGACGGTGGCGACGTAGCTTCGCTACTGCTGCCCGAGGACGTGGAGATCCGTGTCCCGGCCAAGGTCACCGCGCGCATTCAGGAAGTCCATCTGCTGGCGATCCACTGCCTCTGCGATTTGATCGACAGCCAATTGTTCGGGAGTGAAGAATGACCCCTAATCGTCTCAGCCTGACAGTTCTGGCCCTGTGCCTCGGCCTTGGCGGCTGCAGCTCGGTACTGACCGCCACCCGCGACCAGCCCATCGAGGATGACCGCGGCACACGTACCCTTGGCAGCAAGATCGACGACTCACTGATCGAGACCAAGGCGGCGGTGAACATCTCCAAGGCCCATCCGGACCTGGCCGAGGGCTCGCACATCGTGGTGACCAGCTACAACGGCATCGTCCTGCTGGCCGGCCAGACGCCACGCGCCGAGCTGAAGAACATCGCCGAACAGGCGGCGGCCTCGGTGCAGCGGGTCAAGAAGGTCAACAACGAGCTGCAGGTCATCCCGCCCTCTTCGTTCCTGGCACGCCAGAACGACACCTGGCTGACCACCAAGATCAAGAGCCAGATGCTGGCCGACAACTCCATTCCCGGTTCACGCATCAAGGTGGTGACCGAGAACGGTATCGTCTACCTGCTGGGCCTGGTCACTCAACAGGAAGCCAACCGTGCGACCAATCTGGTCCAAGGGGTCTCGGGCGTGCAGAAGATCGTCAAGTTGTTCGAGTACATCGACTGACCATGAACCGGTTCGCCAGGCTGGCAAGCTATCGGCAATCAGCCCCAAGCGGCATCCTGAAATGAAAAAAAGGCGATCCGCAGATCGCCTTTTTTTTCATTTCACGACTTTCAGGCTCGGCCTGCCGCTGGGGCGCGGCGGCTCACTGTCGGGTGGCGAGTTGTCGTCGTCCATGTCGATTTCTTCGACATCCCGCTCCTCCAGGGCCGGCTCCAGGTCGAAGACCATGCCCTGGCCATTCTCACGAGCGTAAATACCCAGGATCGCACCAACCGGCACGTACAAGGTATGCGGCACACCACCGAAGCGGCCCTCGAAGCTCACTGCTTCGTTATCCATATGCAGCTGGCGCACCGCACTCGGCGATACGTTGAGGACGATCTGCCCGTCATTGGCGAAACCCTGGGGCACCTGCACCGAAGGGTACTCGGCATTCACCAGGATATGAGGGGTGCAATCGTTATCTACAATCCACTCGTAAAGAGCACGAATCAGATAAGGGCGACTGGAGTTCATCAACGGCTCCTTAGGCCTTAGCGCATTTCACGCTCGGCAGCAGACAGGCTTGCCTGGAATGCCTCACGCGCGAACTGGCGTTCCATGTAGTCGAGCAACGGCTTGGCTTGCCGTGGCAATTCGATACCCAAAACCGGCAAACGCCAGAGTATGGGCAGTAGACAGCAATCGACGAGACTTAGCTCATCACTGAGAAAAAACGGCTTGTCAGCGAACAGTGGCGATACCCCTGTCAGACTCTCGCGCAGCTCCTTGCGCGCCT
The DNA here is from genome assembly GCF_913777995.1 of uncultured Pseudomonas sp. Taxonomy (GTDB): domain Bacteria; phylum Pseudomonadota; class Gammaproteobacteria; order Pseudomonadales; family Pseudomonadaceae; genus Aquipseudomonas. The sequence continues at coordinate 249,917 of NZ_CAJYVE010000024.1, forward strand.
GGACCCGATCACTCTCCTTGCAGCGCGGATCCAGGATCTTGTCCACCAGACCGCACCAGTCCCGCTGTATGCGATGTGCCAGCAGCCGGGTATTGGCCCTGGCAACCGGATAAACCGGCATCAGTGGTGGATGCGGGTAGCGCTCCTCCAGGTACTCCATCACCACGGTCGGCTCGTACAACGCCAGGTCCCGATCGACCAGGGTCGGCAGGCTTCCATAGGGATTCACCTCGACCAGTTGCGGCGGCAGGCGATCAGCCACGACGTCGATGATCTCGACGATGACGCCCTTCTCGGCGAGCACGATGCGTACGCGGTGGGAATAGTGGTCGGCGGGGTCGGAATAACAGGCCAACCGATTGGTCACGCCCATGGTGATCCTCCTCGCTTGTAGATATGAGTGTAACGACGGCGCAAATACGCCCTGACATGCCTGCGTGGATGCACGCTGGCAGCAGGGCGTCGATACGCGAACAGGATAGCTTATTCACCTGAGGCAAATTTGCAATCTTGCTCCGCTACTATACTCGCAACGCGGGTCTTTTTCCTGAAAGCGCTACCGCCTGGTCCTCTGCTGAAACGAATATGCGCCCTATTATCCGCGCCTGTCCCCGGAAAGCTGGCCAAGCGATCAGTGCACGTCCTTCCAGTATTCGCGCTTGAGCAGCCAGGCGAATACAAAGAAGAATGCCAGGTACAGCAGCACCCAGGTGCCAATACGCTGGAGTTCCAGCTTCATCGGGTTGGCCGAGTAGGCCAGGAAGGTCACCAGGTTACGGATCTTCTCATCGAACTGCTCCTGGCTCAGGCTGCCGGTGTTGGGCAACACGGTCAGCTGGTCACAGGCTTCATGGGTCAGGACCGTACCCGTGAGCGGGTCGTACTGTTTCTTGCCGCTTTCGACCACCGGTACCTGCTTGCAGCCGATCACCTGGCGCCCCTGCAGGCCGACCAGCACATTGGGCATGCCGACATTGGGGAAGACACGGTTGTTCACCCCCAACGGCCGGGACGGGTCTTCGTAGAACGAGCGCAGGTAGTGATACAACCAATCGGTCCCACGCACCCGCGCCACCAGGGTCAGATCCGGAGGTTCGGCACCGAACCAGGCCTTGGCATCGGCCGGTCGCATGCTGCTGGTCATGTGATCACCGATCTTCGCCCCGGTGAACACCAGCTTCTCGAGCATCAGCTCATGAGGAATGCCCAGGTCATCGGCCACCCGCTCGTAACGCTGGTACTTGGCCCCGTGACACCCCATGCAATAGTTGACGAAGGTTCGCGCACCATCCTGCATCGCCGCCTTGTCGGAGACGTCGATCTTCACCGGCTCCAGCTCGGCAACCTGTTCGGCCGCCGTGCAGAGCGCCGGCAGCCAGGCCAGCATCAATACCGCCAATAGCTTGTTCATCAGCCTGTTACCCTCTCTGGCACCGGTTTGGTTTTCTCGAGCCGGGTATAGAACGGCATCAGAATGAAATACGCGAAGTACAGGAAGGTGCAGACCTGCGACAGCAAGGTCCGTCCCGGCGTGGGCGGCTGTACACCCAGCACGCCGAGCGTCACGAAGGCCAGGCAGAACACCGCCAGCCACAAACGACTGAGCCAGCCCTTGTAGCGCATCGAGCGCACCGGGCTGCGGTCCAGCCAGGGCAGCACGAACAGCACGGCGATCGCAGCCCCCATGGCCATTACCCCCATGAGCTTGTCAGGGATGGCGCGCAAGATGGCGTAGAACGGCGTGAAGTACCACACCGGCGCGATGTGCTCGGGCGTCTTGAACGGATTGGCGGCCTCGAAGTTAGGCTTTTCCAGGAAGTAGCCGCCCATTTCCGGGAAGAAGAACACGATGGTGCAGAACACGAAGAGAAACACCGCCACGCCGACGATGTCCTTTACTGTGTAGTAAGGGTGGAATGGAATACCATCCAGCGGCTTGCCGTTCTCGTCCTTGAGCTTCTTGATATCGATACCGTCCGGGTTGTTCGACCCCACCTCATGCAAGGCTAGGATGTGCAGCACCACCAGGCCGAGAATGACGATGGGCAGCGCGATGACATGCAGGGCGAAGAAGCGGTTCAAGGTAATGCCGGAGATCAGATAGTCGCCGCGTATCCACTCGGTCAGCGCATCACCGATGAAGGGAATCGCGCCGAACAACGAGATGATCACCTGGGCACCCCAATAGGACATCTGCCCCCAAGGCAGCAGGTAGCCCATGAAGGCCTCGGCCATCAGCGCCAGGTAGATGAACATGCCAAATATCCACACCAGCTCACGCGGCTTCTGGTACGAGCCATACAACAGCCCCCGGAACATGTGCAGGTACACCACGATGAAGAACGCCGAGGCACCGGTGGAGTGCAGCAGACGCAAGATGGCGCCGTATTCCACATCACGCATGATCGTCTCGACAGAGGCGAAAGCCTCTTCCGCCGTCGGCGTGTAGTTCATGGTCAACCAAACGCCGGTCGCCAGCTGATTGACCAGAACCAGCAGCGCCAACGAGCCGAAGAAATAGAAGAAGTTGAAGTTCTTCGGTGCGTAGTACTTGCTCAGATGCTCTTCCCACATCCTGGTGGCAGGAAAACGCGCATCGATCCAATCCATGAACTTGCTCATCACGCCCCCTCCTGATCGACGCCAATGACAATGACCGTGTCCGACTCATAGCTGTGCGGCGGTACCGGCAGGTTCAATGGCGCAGGTTGTGATTTGTAGACGCGGCCGGCCAGGTCGTAGCGCGAGCCGTGGCATGGGCAGAAGTAGCCGCCGACCCACTCCGGCCCCAGGTCGGCAGGCGCCACCTCCGGACGGAAGGTCGGCGAGCAGCCCAGGTGGGTGCACAGACCGACCAGCAGCAGGATCTCTGGCTTGATCGAACGCAGGGCATGGTCGACATAGCCCGGCTGCACGGACTGTTTCGATTCAGGATCCGCCAACTGGCCGCCTATCCTGCCCAAACCCTCAAGGATCTGGCTCGTTCGGCGCAGGATGAACACCGGCTGCCCACGCCACTCGGCAACCATCTGCTGGCCCGGCTCGATCTTGCCGATGTTGACCTTGACCGGCGCGCCCGCGGCCTTGGCCTTGGCGCTGGGAAACCACGATCCTACAAACGGGACCGCAGCCCCTACCGCCCCCGCCGCGCCCACCACCGAGGTAGCCGCTACCAGGAAGCGACGCCGGCCCGCATTGACGCCGTCATTGCTCATTCCGCCCTCTCCCGTCCACGCAGGCCTGATCAATCAGGAACCTGCTCGATAACAATCTAGTCATTGCCAAGTGGCCGGGATGGTAAATAATGCCCCTTCTGTCAACAAGGTCTTAAGACCCTTCAAAAGGTAGGAATAGGTGTAAACATTGACTTGCAGCAGTGAGGCAGATTGCCTCACTGGATGAACACCGATGTATCGACAACGAACATTGCGCCCTGCCCCGAAAAAATCGTGGGCATAAAAAAACGCCCGACTTCCGGAGAAGCGGGCGTTCTTCTTGAAACGTAAGCGCGTATTAACGCTTGGAGTACTGCGGACGCTTACGCGCTTTGCGCAGACCCACTTTCTTACGCTCAACTTCACGGGCGTCACGAGTGACGTAGCCGGCTTTACGCAGCGGACTGCGCAGCGACTCGTCGTATTGCATCAGCGCGCGAGTGATGCCGTGGCGGATTGCGCCAGCCTGGCCACTTACGCCGCCACCGATAACGGTGACGTAGATGTCGAATTTCTCGGTGGTCTCGGTCAGTTCCAGAGGCTGGCGAACTACCATGCGGGCAGTTTCACGGCCAAAGAACACGTCCAGCGAACGGTTGTTGATCGAGATGTTACCAGTGCCCGGACGCAGGAAAACGCGAGCGGTTGCGGTCTTGCGACGGCCAGTGCCGTAATTTTGAGTCGCCGACATAATCAACTATTCCGTTAAAACTTCAGTTCTTGGGGCTGCTGAGCGGTATGAGGGTGCACAGCGCCCGCATAGACTTTCAGCTTACGGTACATGTCGCGACCCAGCGGGTTCTTAGGCAGCATGCCTTTTACCGCAGTCTCGATCACGCGCTCAGGAGCCTTGTCGATCAGCTTTTCGAAGTTGATCGACTTGATGCCGCCAGGGAAGCCGGAGTGAGAGTAGTAGATCTTGTCGGAGGACTTGGCACCGGTCACACGAATCTGCTCGGCATTGATCACGACGATGTAGTCGCCAGTGTCAACGTGCGGAGTGTATTCAGGCTTGTGCTTGCCACGCAGACGGCTCGCGATTTCGGTGGCCAGACGACCCAGGGTCTGGCCAGCAGCGTCGACGACGAACCAGTCGCGCTTAACTGTTTCCGGTTTAGCAGTAAAAGTTTTCATTCTTTATAGCCTCAGGGGCCGCCTTGAAAAATAGACGGCGGAGCTTACTGAATAGTGCAATCCCTGACAAGCCAGAGGCCCGCCAGTGGCAGCCGGAAACAGACGCTATCGGGGGCTCGGGTCAGCGCGTCCGTATACGGCGAAATCTTTAGCAGGCGGGGCATCACTCCCTCTGCCAAGAGGTGCGCAATTATACAGGCTGCAACGAGAAGCTCAACCTCAATTTCATCTCCGCCTTCACCTTTGGCCCGCCCCCGGCGACAGAGCGGTCGAGGCTGGACAGAGCGGAAAAAACATAAGACGATTCAGCCGCTGTTTGACCACTATTACCTATAAGAACAAAGACTATGCCGATCCCACCCTCCGCCGTCCTGCGGCGCGTGAGCATCCTGGCCATCGACCGGGTGTTCGCTTCGACCCTGATGCAAGCCAAGGATTTCTTCCACCTGGCCAGCCTGCGCTACAGCAAGCAACTCGGCCACGGCATCAAGCCCGCCTTCGAGATCCGCCTGGTCAGTCCTGACGGTCTTCCCGTGAACAGCTTCAGCGATGTCATGCTGCCGGTCGACGGCGGCCTGGAATCCAGCGACATCATCGTGCTGCCGGCCTTCTGGGATGACTTCGACGCACTCTGTGAACGCTACCCGCAGGTCCTGCCCTGGCTGCGCGACCAGCATGCCCAGGGTGCGGTGCTCTGCGCCGAAGCCAGCGGTGTGTTCTGGCTGGCCGCCAGCGGCCTGCTGGACGGCAAGGAAGCCACCACCTACTGGCGCTTCTTCAACGAGTTCAGCGAACGCTTCCCCAAGGTGCTGCTCAACCAGGACAAGCACATCATCGACGCCGACAACCTGTATTGCGCCGGTGGCAGTACCTCGGCCTGCGACCTGTACATCTACATGATCGAGCGCTTCTGCGGTGCAAACGTCGCCCAGGCCGTGGCCCGCGACATCCTCTACGAAGTGCGGCGCAACTATGCACCGGGGCGCATCGGCTTCGGCGGGCAGAAGCTGCACCAGGACATGAGCATCCTGCAGATCCAGCAATGGCTGGAAGAACACTTCGCCGACAAGTTCCGCTTCGAAGACGTGGCCCGCGAACATGGCATGAGCATCCGCAACTTCATGCGCCGCTTCCAGAGCGCCACCGGCGACAAGCCCCTGCACTACCTGCAGCGCCTGCGCATCGAGACCGCCAAGGGCCTGCTCTCGGCCACCAGCAAAAGCATCAAGACCATCAGCTATGAAGTGGGCTATGACGACGCCAGCTTCTTCGCCCGGCTGTTCCGCCAACACACCGAGCTGTCGCCCAACCAGTACCGGCAGCAGTACCAGCAGGCCGCCTGAGTCGCCTGCAGGCACCGCGTAGCGGCTTCAGGCGGCCACAGGATTTCGCAGCTGAAGCCGCTACAGCCGCTGCCTTCAGGGCTTGTGGGCGCGGGACAGGAATTCGTGGGACTGCATTTCCAGCAGGCGGCTGAGGGTGCGCTGGAACTCGAAGTTCAGGCGGCCACCCGAGTAGAGGTCCTTGAGTTCGACCTCGGCAGAAATGATCAGCTTGACGTTGCGATCGTAGAACTCATCGACCATGTTGATGAAGCGTCGAGCGATGTCGTCGGTGGTCACGCTCATCTGCTCCACGTCGCTGAGCAGCACGGCGTGGAAGATCTTGCCCAGCTCGATGTAGTCGTTCTGGCTACGCGGGCCGTCGCACAGGTCGCGGAAGTTGAACCAGGCCACGTCGTCGCAGGTGCGCACCGCACGGATCTCGCGGTTCTCGATGATCAGCACGTCGTTCTCGACGGTTTCCGCGCAGTCGGGCGTCAGGGCCTTGAAGCTGGCCTTCAGGCTTTGGTGCGCCGCTTCGTCCAGCGGGTAGTGGAACAACTCGGCCTGCTCCAGATGGCGCAGGCGGTAGTCCACGCCGCTGTCGACGTTGACCACGTCGGTATGCTGTTTGATCAGGGCGATGGCCGGCAGGAAGCGCGCGCGTTGCAGGCCGTCCTTGTACAGGCCGTCTGGCACGATGTTCGAGGTGGCGACCAGCGATACACCATTCTTGAACAGCTCTTCCATCAGGGTGCCGAGGATCATGGCATCGGTGATGTCGGAGACGAAGAACTCGTCGAAGCAGATCACCCGGGCTTCCTCGGAGAAGCGCTTGGCGATCACCGTCAGGGGGTTCTTCTCACCCTTAAGGGTCTTCATTTCTTCGTGCACACGCTTCATGAAGCGGTGGAAGTGCGTACGCATCTTCTGCTTGAACGGCAGCGCGTCGAAGAAGGTGTCGACCAGGTAGGTCTTGCCCCGCCCTACGCCACCCCAGAAGTACAGGCCCTTGACGACCTCGGGCTCCTTCTTGCCGAACAGCTTGCCGAGTAGGCCAGGCTTGTTGTTCTGCGCGGCGACCAGGTCATCGTACAGACGCTGCAGGTGACGCACGGCGTTTTCCTGCGCGGCGTCGTGAAAGAAGTCCGGGCGTTTAAGGTCGGCTTGATATCGTTCCAGGGGCGTCATAGGTCATCAGCGGGCAATCAAAGCGGGCCGACACTGTAGCGACGGCCCTGGCGATTGGCAATCAGTCCTGTTGCGGGGCCAGTGCCGACTTGAGGTTTTCGATAGCCAGGTCACGCGCAGCGGTATCGGCGTACACCGGGCTTTCGCCCACGCAGGCGCCATCGAGCCACAGGCTGAAGCGGTCGCTTTCGGGACGGATGTCCAGCTCGCCACCCTGCTGCAACTGCTTGCTTACCGCTCCGGCGGCCTTGCCGTCAGGGAAAGCATGGGACAACAGCAGTTGTTCACCGTCGGCGGCCAGCAGGCGGAAACGGAAGCTGCCATCGTCTTCGCGGAAGCTGACGAAACGTGCAGCCTTGGCGGCCTTCTTCTTGCCGGTGTCAGCCGCTTGCACCGCACTGCGGAACGAGCGCAGGCCAACGGCTTCGCGCAGCGATTCGAGGAACGGCGTGGCGATGCGACGGGCCTTCTGGGCGCCGGCCAGGAGGATGTCCTCCAGGTCAGCCGGGCGCGCGATCAGCCCCTGATAGATTTCCCGCGGGCCGCTCAGCTCGGCGTCCAGCAGGCTGAACAACCGCGCCTTGGCCTCGCCCCAGCCCAGGCCATCGAGCAGCTCGGCACGGAACGCCGCGCTTTGCGCGGGGGTGGAGAACGCCTGGTAGAGGGTGAACAGGTGCGAGCTATCCGGGTCCTTGGCTTCGCCCGGCGCGCGCGAGTCGGTGACGATGCGCGAGATGGCGTCCTTGAGTTCCTTGGGGCTGCTGAACAGCGGAATGGTGTTGTCGTAGCTCTTGGACATCTTGCGCCCGTCCAGGCCCGGCAGGGTTGCCACGCTTTCTTCGATCAGCGCTTCGGGCAGGGCAAAGAAGTCCTTGCCGTTGCCGAACAGGTGGTTGAAGCGCTGGGCGATGTCACGGGCCATTTCCACGTGCTGGATCTGGTCGCGGCCCACCGGAATCTTGTGGGCGTTGAACATCAGGATGTCGGCGGCCATCAGCACCGGGTAGCTGTACAGGCCCATGGTCACGCCGGCATCGGGGTCTTCACCGGCTTCGACGTTCTTGTCCACCGACGCCTTGTAGGCGTGGGCACGGTTGAGCAGGCCCTTGGCCGATACGCAGGTCAGCAGCCAGGTCAGCTCGGGAATCTCGGGGATGTCCGACTGCCGATAGAAGGTCACGCGCTCCGGGTCCAGACCGGCGGCCAGCCAGGTGGCGGCGATTTCCAGGCGCGAACGCTGGATGCGCAGCGGATCGTCGCACTTGATCAGGGCGTGGTAGTCGGCCAGGAAGTAGAACGAGTCGACGCCGGGCTGGCGGCTGGCGACCACCGCCGGACGGATCGCGCCGGCGTAGTTGCCCAAGTGGGGAGTACCGGTGGTGGTGATACCGGTCAGGATACGAGTGGTCATGGCGGGTCGCTTAATCAGTGGGCTGCATCGGTAGAAGGCGGTGTCAAACGGGCTCGGCCAGCAGCCGTGGCATCACCAGGTCCTTGAGGTCGGTGAGCTTGCCGTGGAAGAAGTGTCCGCATTCTGCCACTTTCAGCAGCTCATGGGGACGTTGCAATGCGCCAGACCAGTCATACACCACACCGGGTTCGATGACTTCGTCGGCCTCGGGCTGAATGATGGTCAGCGGTACGCTCTGTGCCAGCGCATCGGCCTCCTTGAAGCGCGCCGCGGCCGGGGCAATGAGGAACACCTGGCGCAGGCGCTCGCCTGCCGCTTCCAGCTCGCCACTGAGGGCGCCGGCCACGTAGCCGCCGAAGGAGAAGCCGAACAGCGTCATGGGCAGTTCGGGTTGGGCCTGGCGCAGCCAGCGGGCAGCGGCGCGTGCATCGTCGATCTCCTCGACACCGGCCACCGAGGTGCCGGCACTGGCCCCCACGCCGCGATAATTGAAGCGCAAGGTGGCGAAACCGGCATCGCGCGCGGCCCGCTGCAGGGTGGAGACCACCTTGTTGAGCATCGTCCCGCCCTGAATCGGGTTAGGATGGCAGATCAGCGCCACGCCCTTGGCATCGGGCAGGTCCTGGTAGAGGGCTTCGAGCGGGCCTTGCGGGCCATCGATGAAGACAGGGGTTTCGCGCATGGCAGGAAAGAACTCCGTGACCCCATGGTGGGTCGACTCGTCTAGCTGATTGTCTGTGGCTGGCATATCGGCGACGCGTCGCGGGTATACAGCGCCTGTTCGAGCCGTTAACGTAAAGCAAAGCCGTTTATAGAGGAAGGACTCGTGGAACACTCGCTCTTAGTTTGGTTGTTGCCGACTCTTGCCCTGGTTGCCGGTGTCGTCATTGGTTTCCTGGTCGCGCGTCTGCTGCCCAACGCCGCTCCGAACAGCACCCAGCGTCAGCTGGATGACGTTCAGGAACGTTTCGATACCTATCAGAACGAGGTGGTCACCCACTTCAATGCCACGGCCAGCCTGATCCAGAAACTCAGCCAGCAGTATCATGAAGTTCAGGAACATCTCGCCGAAGGCGCCAACCGCCTGGCGCTGGACGAACTGACCCGCCAACGCCTGCTGGCCGCCATGCATCCCGAGGCCCAGCACGCGCCACGCGAACGCATCACCCCGCCGCACTACACCGAGGCGCCGAAAGACTACGCGCCCAAGGCACCGAATGCTCCCGGCATGCTGGATGAGCACTACGGCTTGAAGAAGTAACGAACCCCCCAAAGAAAAGCCCCCGCGCCGCAAGGCCGGGGGCTTTTTCTTGACTGCCGTCTGGTGTGGACGGCGGGGTCGCGAAGCTTTCGCGCCCAGCCGTCAACCCGCCTCAGATCGCGCCGCGCTTGCGCAGCACTTCCAGCACCTGACGCACGCCCTCTTCCACACCCACCTGCTGGGTATCGATCACCAGGTCGGCATCCAGCGGCACATCGTAGGCAAAGGATTCGCCCGGGATGTTGTCGCCACCGGCGGCGTACAGGCCCTGCGGGTCACGCTCACGGCATACGGTCGGCGATGCCTGCACGTAGACGGTGACCAGACGATCCTTGCCGATCAGCACCTTGGCCTGCTCGCGGCCTTCGGCATCCGGCGCGACGAAGGCGGCCAGGGTCAACAGACCGGCTTCGTTGAACTGACGCGCGACGTGGGCGGCACGACGCCAGTTCTCGGTACGCCCGGCACGATCCTGCGGCAGGCCCTTGTTCAAGTCATGACGCAGGTTCTGGCCGTCGAGCACGTAGACCGCACGGCCCATGTCGAACAGTTTGCGCTCCACGGCATAGGCCAGGGTGCTCTTGCCCGCACCGGACAGGCCGCTGAACAGCACGGTGGCTGGCTGCTGGCCGAAACGCAGCGCGCGCTCTTCGGTGGACACATGAGCCTGCTTGCCGTGCTGGCCATTGCCACCGTGCGGCAGCACCGGCGGAGCGATGATCATGCCGGCACCCACGGTGCCGTTGGTCAGGCGGTCGATGACGATGAAGGCACCGGTGGTGCGGTTGCTCTCGTAGCCGTCCAGAGCAATGGAGGCATCCAGAGCCACCTTGACCCGACCGATCTCGTTGAGCTGCAGCGCGCTGGCCGCGCCCTTCTCCAGCGTGTTCACATCGACCTTGTGGGTGATGCTGGCAATCGAGCCCGGCACGTAGCTGGTGGCGCGCTTGATGTCGTATTTCTTGCCCGGCAGCATCGGTTCTTCGGCCATCCACACCAACATGGCGTCGAACTGGTCGGTGACCGGCGGAACGTTGTCGGCGTGCACCAGCAAGTCGCCACGCGAGATGTCGATCTCGTCTTCCATGGTCAGGGTCACGGCCTGGCCGGGACCGGCCTGCTCCAGCTCGCCTTCATAGGTGACGATGGATTTGACGCGGCTGCTCTTGCCCGACGGCAACACCACCACTTCGTCGCCCTTGTGCACGATGCCGCTGGCCAGGGTGCCGGCGAAGCCGCGGAAGTTCAGGTTCGGACGGTTGACGTACTGCACCGGGAAACGCAGGTCGGTGAAGTTACGGTCGGCGGCGACTTCCACGGTTTCGAGGATTTCCATCAGCGCCGGGCCTGTGTACCACGGCGAGCGCTCGCTGCGGTTGACCACGTTGTCGCCCTTGAGCGCCGACATCGGCACGAAGTGCAGGCTCGACGGTTTCAGGTCGATGGCGTCGGCGAACTTCAGGTAGTCGGCCTTGATCGACTCGAAGACCTGCTCGTCGAAGCCTTTGAGGTCCATCTTGTTGACCGCCACGACGATGTGCTTGATGCCCAGCAGCGAGGCGATGTAGCTGTGCCGACGGGTCTGGGTCTGCACGCCGTAGCGGGCGTCGACCAGGATGATCGCCAGGTCGCAGGTCGAGGCGCCGGTAGCCATGTTGCGGGTGTACTGCTCGTGGCCCGGGGTGTCGGCGATGATGAACTTGCGCTTGGCGGTGGAGAAGTAGCGGTACGCCACGTCGATGGTGATGCCCTGCTCACGCTCGGCCTGCAGGCCGTCGACCAGCAGCGCCAGGTCGACTTCTTCACCGGTGGTGCCGCTCTTCTTCGAATCACGGGTGATGGCCTCGAGGTGGTCCTCGTAGATCATCTTGGAGTCGTGCAGCAGGCGCCCGATCAGGGTGCTCTTGCCGTCGTCGACGTTGCCGCAGGTCAGGAAACGCAGCAGTTCCTTGCGCTCGTGCTGGGCCAGGTAGGCGAGGATGTCCTCGCTGATCAGATCAGATTGGTGACTCATGGGTTCAAGCTCCAAGCTGTAAGCTTCAAGCTGCAAGCTTGTCGGCGTACAGCTAGTTAGAAATTTTGTTGATCAGCCCGCTGAGCATTCTCGACAGCTGGCGGGTTTCATTAATCCACTTGTCAGCCAGTTCAGCAGATAGATAGCCGATCTCGACAGCGATGATCAGTTGCGTGCGCAGCTCTGCACAGGAAGCCTTTGCAACGCCGAGAAGCCAGACCTTTTCTCTCCAACTCAGACGTTCCATGCCTTCGGCAATGTTGGAAGGGATGGACACCGCCGAGCGGGTAATCTGACCTTTGAAACCAAAGTCTCGGCATTCCTTGAACACCTGATAGACACTGACTGCCAGATCCTTGCTTCTCCGCCAAACCGACAACTTCTCAAAATCCACTGCGGCCACTCCCTGTGAGCCCGCAGAGCAGTCTGCAAACGACAAAAGCCAGAAACTACTCGCTCCGTTGGCGTCTTGCAGCTTGCCGCTTGTAACTTGAAGCTTAGAAGTAGCCTTGACGTTTCTTGTCTTCCATCGAACCGGCGCCATCGTGGTCGATGACGCGGCCCTGGCGCTCGGACGTCCGGGTCAGGAGCATTTCCTGGATGATGTCCGTCAGGGTCTCGGCCTGCGACTCGACGGCGCCGGTCAGCGGGTAGCAGCCGAGGGTACGGAAACGCACCTTCTTCTTGACGATGCGCGCTTTCTCTTCCTCGGAGAGGTGCTCGAGGATGCGTTCGTCGTCGATCATGATCAGGGTGCCGTTCTTCTCGATGACCTCACGCTCGGCGGCGAAGTACAGCGGCACGATCGGGATGCCTTCGAGGTAGATGTACTGCCAGATGTCCAGCTCGGTCCAGTTCGACAGCGGGAACACGCGGATCGACTCGCCCTTGTTGACCTTGCCGTTGTAGACGTTCCACAGCTCGGGACGCTGGTTCTTGGGGTCCCAGCGGTGCTTGCTGTCGCGGAACGAGTAGACGCGCTCCTTGGCCCGCGACTTCTCTTCGTCGCGCCGTGCGCCGCCGAACGCGGCATCGAAGCCGTGCTTGTCCAGTGCCTGCTTGAGGCCCTGGGTCTTCATGATGTCGGTGTGCTTGGCACTGCCGTGAGTGAAGGGGTTGATACCCTGTGCAACGCCCTCGGGGTTGACGTGGGTGATCAGCTCCAGGCCCATTTCCTCGACCATCTTGTCGCGGAAGCGGTACATCTCCTGGAATTTCCAGCGGGTGTCGACATGCATCACCGGGAACGGCAATTTGCCCGGGAAGAAGGCCTTGCGTGCCAGATGCAGCATCACGGCCGAATCCTTGCCGATCGAGTACAGCATCACCGGGTTATCGAACTCGGCGGCGACCTCGCGGATGATGTGGATGCTTTCCGCCTCCAGCTGTTTCAGATGCGTCAGTTTGTCAACCATGGCTACTCACGGATTGCTGGTGTTGGGTTCGGACCGCCGGGTATCGCACGGCGCCATCGCGGCGCGAGCCCACCCGGAAACCGAGTCCTGTTGCGGCCTACGGGCCGTATTCGAGCCGCGCACTTTATCATGCCGTGGCGGCTCACTTCAGCGCGTCAGGTAGATCGAAACGATCTAACGATATAGCCACCCGTTCGGTGTGAAGACCCGGCCTGGGCGGCCATGCAGCGGATCACACCGGGTTCGGGCAGTCGATGAACAGGTGCTCGACCGCAAACCGGCGCGCCAGGTAGTCGCCCAGTGCCTGCACGCCATAACGCTCGGTGGCGTGGTGTCCGGCAGCGATGAAACTGACGCCGTTTTCCTGGGCGCTGTGGAAGGTCTGCTCCGAGGCCTCGCCGCTGAAATACAGGTCCACGCCTTCGGCGATCGCCCGGTCGATGTAGCCCTGGCCACCACCGGAACACCAGCCCACGCGCTGGACCATGCGCTGACCTTCGATGAGCAGCGGCTCGCGGCCCAGCACTTCCTGGATACGACGGGCGAAATCCCGCGCGCTGACCGGTTCGGCCAGCGAGCCGACCAGACCCACCACCTTGGCGTCATTGGGATCGAGCGGACCTTCGACGGTAATGTCCAGTTGCCGGGCCAGCTGCACGTTGTTGCCCACTTCGGGGTGCACGTCCAGCGGCAGGTGGTAGGCGAGCAGGCTGATGTCGTGCTTGAGCAGGGTCTTCAGGCGCCGCTGCTTCATGCCTACCACGCAGGGGTTCTCGCCTTTCCAGAAATAGCCATGATGGACCAGCACCAGATCCGCCTGGGCCTCCACCGCTGCATCCAGCAGTGCCTGGCTGGCGGTGACGCCACTGACGATACGCATCACCTGCGGTCGACCTTCGACCTGCAGACCATTGGGGCAGTAATCCTGAATACGCGCACTGTTGAGGTAGCGGTCGGCTTCTTCGACCAGCGTGCTGAGGGCGACGGCCATGGAGAGGTTCCTCGATCAAGAGTTGGGTAAGGGCAAAGACAGCGTCGTAGACGGGTTAATTGCACACGAATAGAGAGACAGCGCCCACAGGGCTCGTATAATGCCCGCCATTATGGCGCACCCCGGCTGCAAAATTCTGCGCCCATCACCATCCAGGACTTCTTCGAATGCTCAAGGCACTGCGCTTCTTTGGCTGGCCGTTGCTGGCAGGCGTACTCATCGCTCTGCTGATCATCCAGCGCTACCCGCAATGGGTTGGCTTGCCCAGCATGGACGTCAACCTGCAACAGGCACCGCAGACCACGCAGATCGTCCAGGGCCCCTCGTCCTACGCCGACGCGGTGAGTGCCGCCGCGCCAGCGGTGGTCAACCTGTATACCACCAAGATGATCAACAAGGGCGCCAACCCGCTCTTCGAAGACCCACAGTTCCGGCGTTTCTTCGGTGACAACCAGCCCAAGCAGAAGCGCATGGAGTCCAGCCTGGGTTCCGGGGTGCTGATGAGCCCCGAAGGCTACATCCTCACCAACAATCACGTGACCACAGGCGCCGACCAGATCGTGGTGGCGCTCAAGGACGGCCGCGAGACCATCGCCCGGGTGATCGGCAGCGACCCGGAAACCGACCTGGCGGTATTGAAGATCGACCTGAAGAACCTGCCAGCGATCACCATCGCCCGCTCCGACAGCATTCGCATCGGCGACGTGGCCCTGGCCATCGGCAACCCGTTCGGCGTCGGCCAGACCGTGACCATGGGCATCATCAGCGCTACCGGCCGCAACCAGCTGGGCCTGAACACCTATGAAGACTTCATCCAGACCGACGCGGCGATCAACCCCGGCAACTCCGGTGGCGCGCTGGTGGATGCCAGCGGCAACCTCACCGGTATCAACACCGCGATTTTCTCCAAGTCCGGCGGCTCGCAGGGCATCGGCTTCGCCATCCCGACCAAGCTGGCCATGGACGTGATGAAGTCGATCATCGAGCACGGCCAGGTGATCCGTGGCTGGCTGGGTATCGAAGTGCAGCCGCTGACCGCTGAGCTGGCGGAGTCGTTCGGCCTCAAGGGGCGGCCAGGCATCGTGGTGTCGGGCGTGTTCCGTGACGGCCCGGCACAGCGCGCCGGCCTGCAACTGGGTGACGTGATCCTGAGCATCAATGGCGAGCCAGCCAGCGATGGTCGCCGCTCAATGAACCAGGTGGCGCGGGCCAGGCCGAAAGAGAAGATCACCATCAATGTGCTGCGCAACAACAAGGAGTTGCGTCTGACCGCGGAGGTGGGTATCCGCCCGCCACCCGCTCCGCCTGCGACACCGGCCCCGGCCGGATAACCCTGCTCAGGACGGGACAACACACAAAAAAGCCGCCCAAGGAGCGGCTTTTTTGTGTGTGGCAAGCGGCTCAGAGATCGCTCAACCCGTCCAGCAGCGCCTGATTCTGCTCCGGCGTGCCGATGCTGATGCGCAGGAACTGCGCGATGCGCGCCTGCTTGAAGTGCCGTACGATCACGCCCTGCTCGCGCAGGCGCGCCGCCAGACCAGCAGCGTCGTGCTGCGGGTGGCGGGCGAAGATGAAGTTGGCTGCCGATGGCAGCACCTCGAAGCCCTTGCCCTGCAGCGCAGCAGTCAACGCCTCGCGGCTGGCAATCACCGCCTGGCGGGTGCTGTCGAAGTGCGCCTGGTCGTCGAAAGCGGCGGCCGCGCCGGCGATCGCCACACGGTCCAGCGGGTAGGAGTTGAAGCTGTTCTTGACCCGCTCCAGCGCCTCGATCAGGTCCGGATGCCCGACCGCCAGGCCGACCCGCAGGCCGGCCAGCGAGCGTGACTTGGACAGGGTCTGGGTCACCAGCAGGTTCGGGTAGCGGTCCACCAGGGTAATGGCCGTTTCGCCGCCAAAGTCGATGTACGCCTCGTCCACCACCACGACCGAGTCAGGGCTGGCCTGGAGGATCTGTTCCACGGCCTCCAGGGCCAGCAGGCAACCGGTCGGCGCGTTGGGGTTGGGGAAGATGATGCCGCCATTGGGGCGCGCATAGTCGGCCGGGCGGATGCGGAACTGCTCGTCCAGCGCGACCGCCTCATGCTCGATGCCGTAGAGGCCGCAATATACCGGGTAAAAGCTGTAGCTGATGTCCGGAAACAGCAGCGGCAGATCGTGCTGGAACAGGCCGTGGAAGATGTGCGCCAGCACCTCGTCCGAACCATTGCCCAGGAACACCTGCTCAGGCTGCACCTGATAGTAGCGGGCCACCGCCTGCTTGAGCAGGTCGCTGTTGGGGTCCGGGTACAGGCGCAGGTTGTCCGACAGCTCGGCGCGCATCGCCTCCAGCGCCTTCGGGGAAGGCCCGTAGGGGTTCTCGTTGGTGTTGAGCTTGACCAGCTTGGTCAGCTTGGGCTGCTCGCCCGGCACGTAGGGCACCAGGCTCTTGACGAAGGGACTCCAGAATTTGCTCATGTTCACTCGCCTTGTTCGTTACGGCCTGGCTTGAAGCCGGGATCGGTGATTCGGTATTCGGCACTGCGCGCGTGACCGCTCAGCGATTCGCCACGGGCCAGCACCGAGGCCGTCTTGCCCAGTTCGGACGCGCCCTGCGGCGAACAGAAGATGATCGACGAGCGCTTCTGGAAGTCGTAAACCCCCAGCGGCGAGGAGAAACGCGCGGTGCCGGAGGTCGGCAACACGTGATTGGGGCCGGCACAGTAGTCGCCCAGCGCCTCGGAGGTGTGACGCCCCATGAAGATCGCGCCGGCGTGGCGGATCTGTGGCAGCCAGGCCTGCGGGTCTTCCACCGACAGCTCCAGGTGCTCGGGCGCGATGCGGTTGGCGACGTCGATGGCCTGCTGCATGTCGGCCACCTTGATCAGCGCGCCACGGCCGTTGATCGAGGTCTCGATGATCGCGGCGCGGTCCATGGTCGGCAGCAGCCGGGCGATGCTCGCCGCGACACGGTCGAGGAACTCACCGTCCGGGCTGACCAGGATGGCCTGTGCATCTTCGTCGTGCTCGGCCTGGGAAAACAGGTCCATGGCGATCCAGTCGGGGTCGGTCTGGCCGTCGCAGACCACCAGGATCTCCGACGGGCCGGCGATCATGTCGATACCGACCTGGCCGAACACATGGCGCTTGGCGGTGGCCACATAGATGTTGCCGGGGCCGACCACCTTGTCGACCTGCGGCACGCTTTCGGTACCGTAGGCCAGTGCGGCGACGGCCTGGGCACCACCGATGGTGAACACCCGGTCGACCCCGGCGATGCACGCGGCGGCCAGTACCAGCTCGTTGATTTCACCGCGTGGCGTCGGCACCACCATGACCACTTCGGACACCCCGGCAACCTTGGCCGGAATCGCGTTCATCAGTACCGAGGACGGGTAGGAAGCCTTGCCGCCGGGCACATAGAGACCGGCGCGGTCGAGCGGCGTGACCTTCTGGCCCAGCACGGTGCCGTCCGCCTCGGTGTAGCTCCAGGAGTCCTGCTTCTGCTTTTCGTGGTAGCTGCGCACCCGTTGGGCAGCCACTTCCAGGGCCTGGCGCTGGGCCGGTGAAATACGCGTCAGGGCCTGCTCCAGGCGCTCGCGCGGCAGGATCAGGTCGGCCATGCGGGTAGCCTGCACCGCGTCGAAGCGCTGGGTGAATTCCACCAGGGCGGCATCACCACGCTCGCGCACGGCCTTGATGATGTCCAGCACCCGCTGGTTGACCGCGTCGTCGGACACACTTTCCCAGCTCAGCAGATGATCCAGATGTCGGGCGAAATCCGGGTCGGCAGCATCGAGTCGGCGTATTGCGGTGGACGTGGTCATAGCGAGGGCCTCAGTAATTGGCGAATGCTCAGGTGCCATAAGCTACCAAGCTATCCGCGCTGGCACCTGAACAATCTGGCTATGACACGGATAGCGGGGCGCGACACGAGGGCCGCGCGATCGGAAGCAGGTCAGTGAAAGACTCCGGCTTTACAGCCGTCTCTTCAAAGACCTGCTAGCTATGGTGTCGGGACTCGACGGCGTTGCGCAGGGTGTCGATCAGCGCCTGGATGCGCGCGTGCTGCATCTTCATGGAGGCCTTGTTGACCACCAGGCGGGAACTGACGGTGGCGATCAGCTCCTGGGGTTCGAGACCGTTGGCACGCAGGGTGTTGCCGGTGTCGACCACGTCGATGATCTTGTCAGCCAGGCCGACCAGCGGCGCCAGCTCCATGGAGCCGTAGAGCTTGATGATGTCGACCTGACGCCCCTGCTCGGCGTAGTAGCGCTTGGCGACATTGACGAACTTGGTCGCCACGCGCAGGCGCCCCCTGGGCTCGGGCGCACCGATGGCACCGGCTGTCATCAGCTTGCAGCGGGCAATCTCGAGGTCCAGCGGCTCGTACAGCCCCTGGCCGCCGAACTCCATCAGCACGTCCTTGCCGGCCACGCCCAGGTCCGCCGCACCATGCTCGACATAGGTCGGCACATCGGTGGCACGCACGATCAGCAGGCGGACATCCTCCTGGGTCGTGGGAATGATGAGCTTGCGGCTCTTGTCCGGATTCTCGGTCGGCACGATGCCCGCTGCGGCGAGCAGCGGCAGGGTGTCGTCGAGGATGCGGCCCTTGGACAATGCGATGGTCAGCATGGGGAAACTCGGGTCCTTATCAGGAAGCTCATGCCCTGGTGGCGAACCCCAGAGCTTACCCGATACGCAGGGACATTGCGCGATCAGGCAAAGGAAATCTCGGCGCTACATGGAACGACGGCCCCGATACCGGTGGCATCGGGGCCGTCTGTTCACTAGCCCGGTACGCGACGGATCTTCGCGCCCAGCATCTGCAGCTTCTCTTCGATGCACTCGTAACCACGGTCGATGTGGTAGATGCGGTCAATGAGGGTATCGCCCTCGGCCACCAGGGCCGAGATGACCAGGCTGGCCGAAGCCCGCAGGTCGGTGGCCATCACCGGCGCGCCCTTGAGCACCTCGGTGCCGGTGACGATGGCGGTGTTGCCTTCGACCTGGATCTGCGCGCCCATGCGGTGCATTTCGTACACGTGCATGAAACGGTTTTCGAAGATGGTCTCGATCACCGCGCCAGTGCCCTCGCCGATGGCATTGAGCGAGATGAACTGCGCCTGCATGTCGGTCGGGAACGCCGGGTATGGCGCAGTGCGCACGTTGACCGCCTTCGGACGGCGACCATGCATGTTCAGCTCGATCCAGTCTTCGCCGGTGGTGATCTCGGCACCCGCTTCCTGCAGTTTGAGCAGTACGGCCTCGAGGATGGTCGGATCGGTATCCTTGACCTTCACACGACCGCCGGTAGCGGCGGCGGCAACCAGGTAGGTGCCGGTCTCGATACGGTCCGGCATGACCTTGTAGGTCGCCGAGTGCAGGCGCTCGACGCCATCGATGGTGATGGTATCGGTGCCGGCGCCCTGAATCTTCGCGCCCATGGCGATCAGGAAGTTGGCCAGGTCGACCACTTCAGGCTCGCGGGCGGCGTTCTGCAGAACGGTACGGCCCTTGGCCAGGCTGGCAGCCATCATGATGTTTTCGGTACCGGTCACACTGACGGTATCGAAGAAGAAGTGCGCGCCACGCAGGCCGCCCTCGGGAGCACGAGCCTTGATGTAGCCGCCGTCGACGTCGATGATCGCGCCCATGGCCTCAAGGCCACGGATGTGCAGGTCGACCGGACGCGAACCGATGGCACAGCCACCCGGCAAGGCCACTTCGGCCTCGCCGAAGCGCGCGACCATCGGGCCCAGCACCAGGATCGAGGCACGCATGGTCTTGACCAGCTCATAGGGTGCGACCAGGGTCTTGATGGTCCGCGGGTCGATCTCGACGCTGAGTTTCTCGTCGATCACCGGCTCGATGCCCATGCGCCCGAACAGCTCGATCATGGTGGTGATGTCGTGCAGGTGCGGCAGGTTCTGCACGGTGACAGGGCCATCGGCCAGCAGCGTAGCGGAGAGGATCGGCAGAGCCGAGTTCTTGGCCCCGGAAATGCGGATTTCGCCATCCAGGCGCACGCCGCCGGTAATAATCAGTTTATCCATTGCAATCTCGACACCGGTGGGTTCAGGTGCGCTCGGCCCAGGCCGCGCTGCTGAAGAATTTCATCGTGACCGCGTGGATGCTGCCATCGGCGATCCAGGGGTTCAGATGGGAGTAGATCTGTTGTTGACGCTTGACCGGGCTCAGCGCGGCCAACTCGTCACTGATGACATTGAGCTGGAAGTTGCAGCCTTCGCCTTCGACTTCCACCTTGATTCCGGGCAGCTTTCCTTCAAGGAAGCCTTTCACTTCGACAGCCTGCATGCTTAACCTCGATCGGCGCCCTGTGCGCGCGGGTCGGCCATGATACAAAAAAGCCCCTGCAATGCGAACCCCGCACGGACAGGGGGCGTGCCCCCGTCAGGCCGGGGTCGGCGTGGCGAATAGCTCGCTGGCCCCGGAAACCTCGGCGATCTTGCGCATGTCCTCGGGCATGGAATGCACACTGACCGACTTGCCCGCCACAGCGGCATCACGCATGAAGGCCAGCAACAGGGCTAGGCCGACGCTGGTGGACCGGCTAACCCCGGAACAGTCGATGACCAGTGTCGGCAGCGTGCTGGAGCGGATCAGCGCCGCGCCCTGCTTGCGCAGCAGCGGGCCGGTGCTGTAGTCCAGCACGCCGACCAGCCGCAGCTCCCCAGCCCCGACCAGGCGTACGGCAGACTCGGTCATTGCGCCGACTTCTCGGTGGCCTGATCGGTGACTTCCTTGGCCTTGGCGACTTCGCCGGCCCAACCATCGATGGTCTTGTCCAGGTCGTTGCCGTTGCGCTGCATGGCGTCGGCGAACTGGTCACGGAACAGCTTGCCGATGTTGATGCCGTTGATGATCACGTTGCGCACCTTCCACTGGCCGTTGATCTTCTCCAGCGTGTAGGAAACCGGATAGACCGCACCGTTGTTGCCCTTGACCTGCATGTCGACGCTAGTGCGGTCGCCGCTTTCATCCTTGGCCGGCGAAACGGTGATGCCCTGGTTGTTGTACTCCAGCAGCGCGTTGCCGTAGAACTGCATCAGGCTGCGCTTGAAGTTTTCCTGGAAACGCTGCATCTGCTCGGGCGTCGCCTTGCGCGAGTACTTCACGGTCATGATGCTGCGCGAAATGCCATCGGCATCCACCACCGGCCCGACGATGCGGTTCAGCGCGTCGTAGAAGGCGTTGGGGTTGGCCTTGTATTGCTCGCGGTTGGCCGACAGGTCGCTGAGCAACTGGTCGGTGGTCCCCTTCACCAGATCATGGGCCGACGGGGCGGCCGCCGCGTTGGCCAGCATCGGCAACACGGCCAGCAGGACCAGCAGACTGCGACGCAGGATAGAGATCATGGAAAGCTCCTTATTTGGCTTCTTTGCTCACGGTGTTGAGCAGGAATTTACCGATCAGGTCTTCGAGCACCAGGGACGACTGGGTGTCGTGGATCGTTCCGCCATCCTTGAGCAGGGTGTTGTCGCCACCCACGCTGATACCGACATATTTCTCACCCAGCAGGCCGGCGGTGAGGATCGAAGCCGTGGAATCGGAAGGCAGGTTGTCGACCGACTTCTGGATTTCCATGGTCACCCGACCGGTGAAGGTGTCACGATCCAGATCGATCGCCGTCACCCGGCCGATGGTCACACCTGCCATGCTCACCTTGGCTCTGACAGTCAAACCGGCAATATTGTCGAAGTAGGCGTAAAGTTTATAGGTGTCGCTGGTCGCGCTGGTGCTCAGACCACTGACACGCAGGGCCAGCAGGAGCAGGGCCAGGATGCCGGCCAGCAGGAACAGTCCGACACCGGTTTCGATGGCGCGGTTTTGCATCAGAAGTCTCCAAACATCAAGGCGGTCAGAATAAAGTCCAGGCCCAGCACTGCCAGCGAGGCGTATACCACGGTCCGGGTCGTGGCCCGACTGATCCCCTCGGAGGTGGGATCGCAGTCATAACCCTGGAAAACGGCGATCCAGGTCACTACCAAGGCAAATACGACGCTTTTGATGAGGCCATTGAGCACATCGTCGGTAAAGGAAACGCTGCTCTGCATGTTGGACCAGAACGATCCTTCATAGACGCCGAGCCAGTCGATGGCCACCCACGAGCCTCCCCAGATCCCCACCACGCTGAAAATCAGGGTCAGCACCGGCAGCGAGATGAAGCCGGCCCACAGGCGCGGCGCAATGATGTACTTGAGCGGGTCGACACCAATCATTTCCAGGCTCGACAGCTGCTCGGTGGATTTCATGTTGCCGATTTCGGCGGTCAGCGCCGAACCGGCGCGCCCGGCGAACAGCAGCGCAGCGACCACCGGGGCCAGCTCGCGCAGCAGGGTCAGGGCGACCATCTGCCCCACCGCCTGCTCCGAACCGTACTTGGTGAGGATGCTGAAGCCCTGCAAGGCCAGCACCATGCCGATGAACATGCCCGAAACGACGATGATGATCAGCGACATCACCCCTACCGAATACAGCTGCCGAACCAGCAGCTGGAAACCGCTGCCGACGCTGCTGCGCCCGAGCAGGGCATTGGCCAGGAAGATGCCGGAACGACCGAGCACGGTCACCACATCGATGGCCGAGCGCCCGAGCAGGCGGATACGCTCCATGATTGATTTCTTGCGCATCAGCGCTTCCCCAACAGGTCTTCGCGAAAATCCGAGGCCGGATAGTGAAAAGGTACGGGACCATCCGGCTCACCGGTCATGAACTGGCGAATGCGCGGGTTATCCGAGGCCATCAGCTCTTGCGGCGTACCCTGCCCCAGCACCTGGCCATCGCCGACCACATAGAGGTAGTCGGCGATGCTCGCGGTTTCGGTCAGATCGTGGGAGACCACGATGCTGGTGATTCCGAGGGCATCGTTGAGTAGACGGATAAGACGCACCAGAACGCCCATGGCAATGGGGTCCTGACCGACGAACGGCTCGTCGTACATCAGGATCTCGGGGTCCATGGCGATGGCACGGGCCAGGGCGACCCGGCGCTTCATGCCGCCGGACAGCTCGTCGGGCATCAGTTCGACCGCACCGCGCAGACCAACGGCCTGCAGCTTGAGCAGCACGATGTCGCGGATCATGTCCTCCGGCAGTTCGGTGTGCACCCGCAGGGGGAAGGCCACGTTCTCGAACACGTCCAGGTCGGTGAACAACGCGCCACTCTGGAACAGCACGCCCATGCGCTTGCGCGCATCGAACAGATCGCCACGCGACAATTGCGGCAGGTTCTGGCCATTGACCCAGACCTCACCGGCATCCGGGCGCAGCTGGGCGCCCATCAGGCGCAGCAGCGTGGTCTTGCCACAGCCCGACGGGCCCATGATCCCGGTGACCTTGCCCTTGGGAATACGGATATCGACATCGTTGAAAATGCTGCGGGCACCGCGCTTGAAGGTAACGCCCTTCAATTCGACCGCGTAAGCGTCATCGGCACTCATCTAAACTCCTTGCGATACGACCCAGTCATGGCGCCACCTCCGCCAGAGCGAAGGCAAGAGCGGCCTGAACGGGCCGGACAAGCCGCGCACTATATCATCGCCACGGCACACCACCCAAGCACGGAACCGGCGCACCGCCTCCGCTTTCATATCCATTTGCTACAGCGCCGCCCGGCCTCGTCACGCACCGGGAACACATCGGCGAACGGCTGCGACGATCAGGGCGTGAGCCGGATCGACATTACGGCTATAATCCCCGCCTTTTCCCAGTCTGACCGACCCTGACATGAGCCAATCCAGCGACCTGATCCAATCCGCACAGCGCACCATCCGCCTAGAGATAGAAGCCATCGAGAGCCTGCTGGGACACATCGATGGCGATTTCGTGCGTGCCTGCGAGCTGATCCTGGCCAGCAAAGGCCGGGTCGTGGTGGTCGGCATGGGCAAGTCGGGACACATCGGCAACAAGATCGCCGCCACCCTGGCCAGCACCGGCACCCCGGCGTTCTTCGTCCACCCTGCCGAAGCCAGCCATGGCGACATGGGGATGATCACGCGTGACGATATCATTCTGGCCCTGTCCAATTCTGGAACCACCAGCGAGATCGTCACCCTGCTGCCGCTGATCAAGCGCCTGGGCATCCGCATGATCAGCCTGACCGGCAATCCGGAGTCGACCCTGGCCAAGGCCGCCGACGTCAACCTCAATGCGCGCGTCGAACAGGAAGCCTGCCCGCTGAACCTGGCACCGACCTCCTCGACCACCGCCGCCCTGGTGATGGGCGACGCACTGGCTGTCGCACTGCTCGAAGCGCGTGGCTTCACCGCCGAGGATTTCGCTTTCTCGCACCCCGGCGGTGCGCTGGGGCGGCGCCTGCTGCTCAAGGTCGAGCACGTGATGCACAGCGGTGACACCCTGCCCAGCGTCCCGCGCGGCACCTCGCTGCGCGACGCCCTGCTGGAAATGACCCGCAAGGGCCTGGGCATGACCGCCATCGTCGAACCCGACGGCCGCCTGGCCGGAATATTTACCGACGGCGACCTGCGCCGCACCCTGGACCGCGCCCTGGACATCCGCCAGGCCAGCATCGACCAGGTGATGACCGTGCACGGCAAGACGGTGCGCGCCGAGATGCTCGCCGCCGAGGCGCTGAAGATCATGGAAGATCACAAGATCAACGCACTGATCGTCGTCGACCAGGAAGATCGCCCGGTGGGCGCCTTCAACCTGCAGGACCTGGTCAGAGCCGGGGTGATGTAATGGAGAATCACGCAGTGAACGAACAATTGCAGCAACGCGGCCAACGCATCCGCCTGGCAGTCTTCGACGTCGATGGCGTACTGACCGACGGCCGTCTGTATTTCCTGGAAGACGGCAGCGAATTCAAGACCTTCAACACCCTCGACGGCCAGGGCATCAAGATGCTCATCGCTTCGGGTGTCACAACGGCTATCATTAGCGGACGCAAGACACCGGTGGTCGAGCGCCGTGCGAAGAATCTCGGCATCGCGCACCTGTACCAGGGCCGCGAAGACAAACTGGTGGTACTCGACCAGTTGCTTGGCGAACTGAACCTGACCTACGAAGAAGTCGCCTACCTGGGTGACGATCTGCCAGACTTGCCGGTGATCCGCCGTGTCGGTTTGGGGATGGCCGTGGCCAATGCCGCGCCCTTCGTTCGCCAGCACGCCCATGGCGTGACCCAGGCTCGCGGTGGCGAAGGTGCCGCACGCGAGTTCTGCGAACTGATTCTCGCTGCCCAGGGCAAGCTGGATGCCGCCCTGGCCGCTTATCTGTAGAAACCGTCTTTTTATAGAAGCCGCATATGCTCAGCAAAAAGATCCGCACTTACCTGGTTCTCGGCGCTCTCGCCCTGCTGCTGGCTGCAGCCGGCTACTGGAACGTCAGCCCGGAAAGTTTCATGGACCAGCCGGCACAAGTGGCCGACGACACGGCCATCGACTACTACGTCATCAATGCGCGCAGCGTGCAGTACCTGCCCGACGGCAAGGTCCAGTACGAGATGACCGCCGACAAGGTCGAGCACCTGAAGGCCACCGAGGTGTCCCTGGTGACCACCCCGGACCTGCAGATGTACCGTGGCACGCTCTACCCCTGGCATGTGCAGAGTACCCGTGCCGAGGTCTCGCCCTCCGGGGACCAGGTGGAGCTGATCGACAACGTTCGCGTGGCGCGCACCGATGAAAAGCAGCGCGCGACCATCATCACCAGCAGTCGGATGACTGTATTCCCACAGAAGCAATATGCGCAGACCGAGCAAGCCGTTAAAATCGACGCCGCCGGCGGTGTCAGCACGGCGGTCGGGATGAAAGCCTATTTGAAAGACGGCAGGATGGACCTGTTGTCCAAAGTAAGAGGACAGTATGACGCTCGTTAAAACCCTCCCTTTATTGCTCGGCCTGGGCGCAGCACTGGGAAGCGCGAGCGCCTGGTCCCTGCCGACCGACCGTGATCAGCCGATCCACATCCAGTCCGACGACGCGCAGCTGGACGACAAGAAAGGCATCGCCACCTATAAAGGCAACGTAATCATCACCCAGGGCTCGATGAAGATCACCGGCAACACCGTGACCATCACCCGCAATGCCCAGGGCGAAGTCGACGTGTTCACTTCGGTGGGCAACCTGGCCTATTACGAGCAGAAGCCCGCGGTGGACAAGCCCATCGTCCAGGCCTATGCCGTCACCATCCAGTACTACGCAGCGCAGGATCGCATCGTGCTGATCGACAAGGCCAAGGTCATCAACGACGGCAACACCTCCGAAGGCGAGAAGATCGTCTACGACACCGTGCGCCAGGTCGTCAGTGCCGGCCGCGCCACAGGCAACCAGGTCACCGCGCCACGTCCGCGCATCGACATGGTCATCCAGCCGAAAAAGAAAACCGAACAGCAGCAGAAGGCGCAGTAAATGGCGACGCTTAAAGCCCAGCACCTGGCCAAGAGCTACAAGAGCCGCCAGGTCGTACGCGATGTCAGCCTGTCCATCGACAGCGGTCAGATCGTCGGCCTGCTGGGCCCCAATGGCGCCGGCAAGACGACCTGCTTCTACATGATCGTCGGCCTGGTCCAGGCCGACCAGGGCCGCGTGCTGATCGACGACCTAGACGTCAGTCACCAGCCCATGCACGGCCGCGCCCGTGCCGGCATCGGCTATCTGCCACAGGAAGCCTCGATCTTCCGCAAGCTGAGCGTGGCCGACAACATCATGGCGATCCTCGAGACCCGCAAGGAACTCGATGCCGCCGCCCGCCGCAAGGAACTGGAAAGCCTCCTGCAGGAATTCCACATCACCCACATCCGCGACAGCCTCGGCATGAGCCTGTCCGGTGGTGAACGCCGCCGCGTGGAGATCGCCCGCGCCCTGGCCACCTCGCCGAAGTTCATCCTGCTCGACGAACCCTTCGCCGGTGTAGACCCGATTTCGGTCGGCGACATCAAGCAGATCATCCATCACCTCAAGGCCAAGGGCATCGGTGTCCTGATCACCGACCACAACGTGCGTGAGACCCTGGACATCTGCGAAACCGCCTACATCGTCAACGACGGCCAGCTGATCGCCGAAGGCGATGCCGAGACCATCCTGGCCAACCAGCTGGTGAAAGAGGTTTACCTGGGCCACGAATTCCGCCTCTGACAGCGCTCAGGCTGTTGACAACAGATTATTTGTCATGACGCTCTAGGCAAGCACTCGGGCTTCAGGCATATAATTTGCTTATAAGGCGGCGCCCAGGCGCCCTGTAGTGGATGGCGCTCTCCGGCGCCGGCGAATGAAGGTGTTGAGCAACTGCCATGAAACCATCGCTAGTCTTGAGAATGGGCCAGCAGCTGACGATGACGCCGCAGCTGCAACAGGCCATCCGCTTGCTTCAGCTCTCGACCCTGGATCTGCAACAGGAGATCCAGGAAGCGCTGGAATCCAACCCGATGCTGGAACGCCAGGAAGAAGGCGACGACTTCGACAATTCCGACCCCATGGCGGACAACGTCGAGAACAAGGTGACCAGCGAGCCCCAGGAACCGACCTTCCAGGAAACCGCCACCACGGTGGACAACCTCGAGGAAGGCGACTGGAACGAGCGCATCCCCAATGAGCTGCCGGTCGACACCGCCTGGGAAGACATCTACCAGACCAGTGCCAGCAGCCTGCCCAGCAGCGACGACGATGACTGGGACTTCACCACCCGCACCTCGGTCGGCGAGAGCCTGCAAAGCCATCTGCTCTGGCAGCTCAACGTCGCACCGATGTCCGACACCGATCGCCTGATCGCCGTCACCCTCATCGACTGCATCAACGACCAGGGCTACCTGGAAGAATCCCTCGACGAACTGCTGGAAGCCTTCGACCCGGAGCTGGATATCGAGCTCGACGAGATCGAGGCCGTGCTACACCGCATCCAGCAGTTCGAACCGGCCGGGGTGGGTGCGCGCACCCTAGGCGAATGCCTGTTGCTGCAACTGCGCCAGCTGCCCGCCAAGACCCCTTGGCTGAGCGAAGCCCAGCGCCTGGTCAGCGACTTCATCGACCTGCTCGGCGGCCGCGACTATTCGCAACTGATGCGGCGCATGAAGCTCAAGGAAGACGAGCTGCGTCAGGTCATCGAACTGGTGCAGAGCCTCAACCCGCGCCCGGGTTCGCAGATCGAGTCCAGCGAACCGGAATATGTGGTACCTGACGTGATCGTGCGCAAGGACAGCGACCGCTGGCTGGTGGAGCTGAACCAGGAGGCGGTGCCACGCCTGCGCGTCAATCCGCAGTACGCCGGCTTCGTACGCCGCGCCGACACCAGTGCCGACAACACCTTCATGCGCAACCAGTTGCAGGAAGCGCGCTGGTTCATCAAGAGCCTGCAGAGCCGCAACGAAACGCTGATGAAGGTCGCCACGCAGATCGTCGAGCACCAGCGCGGCTTCCTAGAGTACGGCGACGAAGCCATGAAACCGCTGGTCCTGCACGACATCGCCGAAGCGGTAGGCATGCACGAATCGACCATTTCCCGGGTCACCACGCAGAAGTTCATGCATACGCCACGCGGCATATACGAGTTGAAATACTTCTTCTCCAGCCACGTCAGCACCTCCGAAGGCGGCGAATGCTCGTCCACGGCGATCCGCGCCATCATCAAGAAACTGGTGGCCGCGGAAAATCAGAAAAAGCCATTGAGTGACAGCAAGATCGCTGGTTTACTGGAGGCACAAGGCATTCAAGTCGCCCGTCGCACCGTCGCCAAGTACCGCGAATCGCTGGGCATTGCACCCTCCAGCGAGCGCAAGCGACTGATGTGACCGATGGGGTTCAGGCGGCGATCCCGAGCTCGATCGCAGCCGAACCCGGCCAAAGCGTTCCAGTGGCAGGCACGGCCTGCCTCTTATGCACAGGCAAAGGAGAGAGCAGTATGCAAGTCAACATCAGTGGACACCAACTGGAAGTGACCAAGCCCCTGCGCGAATATGTGGAGCTCAAACTCAAGAAACTCGAAGGACATTACGACAAGATCACCAATGTCCAGGTCACCATGACGGTCGAGAAGCTGAAACAGAAAATCGAAGCCACGATGCATATCCCTGGTGGTGAAGTGGTGGCCAACGCCGAACATGACGACATGTATGCGGCCATCGACCTGCTCACCGACAAGCTCGACAGACAATTGCTCAAGCACAAGGAAAAGCAGCAAAGCATCCTCAAGGGTGCGACCGCTCGCTAACACACCCGACCCATGATCCGACTTGAAGATATCCTGACCCCCGGCCGTTCCCTGGTGAACGTGCCGGGCGGCAGCAAGAAGCGCGTACTCGAACAGATTGCCAACCTGATCGGCCGTGAAGTACCGCAACTCGAAGCCAATACCGTATTCGAAAGCCTCGTGGCCCGTGAAAAGCTCGGCTCCACGGGCTTTGGCAATGGCATTGCCATTCCCCACTGCCGCCTCGCCAACTGCTCATCGCCGGTCAGTGCGGTGCTGCACCTGGAAACCCCGGTCGACTTCGACGCCATCGACGGCGCGCCCGTCGACCTGCTGTTCGTGCTGCTGGTCCCCGAGGCTGCCACCAACGAGCACCTCGAACTGCTGCGCCAGATCGCCAGCATGCTCGACCGCGACGATGTCCGTCGGCAGCTGCGCGCCGCGCCAAGCGGCGATGCGCTGTACCAGGCAGTGCTGAAAGAACTCAAGGGCCATTGACCATGAGCCCGCGCATGATCGTCGTCAGTGGCCGTTCCGGTTCCGGCAAGAGCACCGCGCTCGACATGCTGGAAGACAACGGTTTCTACTGCGTCGACAATCTGCCAGCGGGCCTGCTGCCCGAGCTGGCGGAACGCGCACTGCTCAACACCGAACAGACCGAGCCGCTGCTGGCGGTCTCGATCGACGCGCGCAACATGCCCAGCCATCTGAGCCGCTTTCCGCAGATCCTGGAAGAACTCCGCGCCCGACATATCCAGTGCGACGTGCTCTACCTGGACGCCGATGATGCCACCCTGCTCAAGCGTTTTTCGGAAACCCGTCGCCGCCATCCGTTGAGCAGCTCGCAGCGCTCCCTGGCCGAAGCCATCCACGACGAGAGCCTGCTGCTCGGCCCGATCGTCGACCTGGCCGACCTGAAGATCAACACCACACACCTGAACCTTTACCAACTGCGCGACACCATCAAGTTGCGCCTGCTGAACAAGCCGGAACCCGGCACCGCGTTTCTCATCGAATCCTTCGGCTTCAAGCGCGGCATGCCGGTGGATGCCGATCTGGTGTTCGACGTGCGATGCCTGCCCAACCCTTACTGGAAGCCGGAACTGCGCGAGCATTCCGGTCTGGACCCGGTGGTGGCCGAGTACCTGGCAGCGCAGCCAGACGTAGAAGAGATGTTCCAGGACATCTTCGCCTATCTGAACAAATGGCTGCCGCGCTTCGCAGCCAGCAACCGTTCCTATGTCACCATTGCCATTGGCTGCACCGGCGGGCACCACCGCTCGGTCTACCTGACCGAACGCCTGGGTCAGATCCTGCAACAAACACTCAAGAACGTTCAGGTCCGTCACCGCGACCTCAGCTGAAGGACTTTCACTGCGATGCCCGTTCGTCAAATCACCATCATCAACAAACTGGGCCTGCACGCCCGGGCCGCTGCCAAGTTCGTCGGCGTGGCCGGCAAGTTCCCCTGCCAGATCAAGGTCGGCCGCTCGCCGGAGAGCCTGGTGGACGGCAAGAGCATCATGGCCGTCATGATGCTGGCCGCTGGCAAGGGCACCGACATCCACCTGTTCGCCGAAGGCGAACAGGACGAGCAGGCCCTCGATGGCCTGGTCGAGCTGATCAACAACAAGTTCGATGAAGGCGAGTGACCACGCCAGCGAACAAAAAAGGGGATGCCACTCGGCATCCCCTTTTTCGTGATCGCCTGGGCGTCTAGGCACCCATCCACGTGACCGCGTGGGCCACCAGCAGGACAACTCCGCCAAACAACAACAGGCTGCCCAGCACCCGGCGTAAGCGCTTGAGACGCACGCCCGCAGTACTTGAACCTCTACCCTGCGCGGCTTTTTCCACCACGAGCATCAGCCCAGCGCTGCCTGGTAGCGGCGCGCCACTTCATCCCAGTTGATGACGTTGTAGAAGGCACCGATGTATTCGGCGCGGCGGTTCTGGTACTTCAGGTAGTAGGCGTGCTCCCAGACATCCAGGCCCAGGATCGGCGTGTTGCCGTGCATCAGCGGGCTGTCCTGGTTCGCGCTGTGCTCGACCACCAGCTTTTTCTCCGGGGTGACGCTCAGCCAGGCCCAGCCGCTGCCGAAGCGCTTGACCGCCGCGTCGGTGAACGCACTCTTGAAGGCTTCGAAGCCGCCCAGTTGCGTATCGATGGCCTGGGCCAGCACACCGCTTGGCTGGCCACCGCCCTGGGGCTTCATGACGGTCCAGAACAGCGAGTGGTTGGCGTGCCCACCGCCGTGGTTGATGACCACCGGGCGCAGGTTTTCCGGCAGGCTGTTGACCCTGGCCACCAGCTCTTCGACCGGCAGCGACTCGTACTCGGTGCCGGCGATGGCCTTGTTGATGTTATCGATGTAGGTCTGGTGGTGCTTGGTGTGGTGGATCTGCATGGTTTGCGTGTCGACGTGCGGCTCCAGCGCCTCGTAGGCGTAGGGCAGTGCAGGCAAGGTATAGGGCATATCAGTGGACTCCTTGGTATTGGCCGATCGGCGAATGCCGGCGCACGCCAGGCTCACGCTCACCCACGCCGCTCAGCAGGCGCTGGGGGCGCGGGTACTCACCGTGTTCGCTGATGAAATTCAGCAGCTCGGCATAGGTGTGGTTGCTGTGGCGCAAGGCCGCCTGGCGCAGGGCTTCGGGCAGCCGTGGGTTCTGAACGGCCTGCAGCAGCCGCTGATGGATAGCGCAGAGGTATTCGGCGCTCTCCTCCGGCTGCCCCAGGCTCAGGTGCAGGTCGGCCAGGTTGTGATGGGAAATGACGCAGGCGGCCACGGCTTCGTCCGCGTCCGCCCAGCGCTCGAGCAGCACCTGGGCGAGCGCCAGGGCCTGAAGGTACAACTCACGAGCCTCGACCCAGTCGCCGAGGTTGAAACAGCGATTGGCCTGTTCGATGGTGCGTTTCCAATGCTGCATGATCACCTCCAGAACGCCGGGCGCGACTCGCTCAGATCCCGCCGGCGGTGAGTTTTTCGGGGTTGAGCAACGTCTCCAGCTGGCTGCGTTGCAGGTCGGTGTGTTCCAGGGCCACATCGATAATGGGGCGGCCCTGCTGGTAGGCCTTCTTGGCGATCTCGGCGGCCTTCTGGTAACCGATGATCGGGTTGAGTGCGGTGACCAGGATCGGGTTGCGCGACAGCGCCTCCTGGAGCTTGGCCTGGTTGACCTTGAAGCTGGCGATGGCCTTGTCGGCCAGCAGGCGGCTGGTGTTGGCCAGCAGCTCAATGCTGCGCAACAGGTTGTCGGCGATGATCGGCAACATCACGTTCAGCTCGAAGTTGCCCGACTGCCCGGCCACCGTGATCGCCGCGTCGTTGCCGATCACTTGGGCGGCGACCATGGCGGTGGCCTCGGGGATCACCGGGTTGACCTTGCCGGGCATGATCGACGACCCGGGCTGCAAGGCTTCGAGTTCGATCTCACCAAGCCCGGCCAAGGGGCCGGAGTTCATCCAGCGCAGGTCGTTGGCGATCTTCATCAGCGAGACCGCAGTGGCCTTGAGCTGACCGGAGACGGCCACGGCGGTGTCCTGCGAACCGATCAGCGCGAACAGGTTCTGGCCAGGGGTGAAGGTCACTCCGCTCAGGGCACTCAGGTGAGCATTGAAGCGCTGGGCGAATTCGGGGTGGGCGTTGATGCCGGTGCCGACGGCGGTGCCACCCTGGGCCAGGGACTGCAGGCTCGGCTGCAGCGCCTGCAGGTTGACGATGTTGGCGCGCAGCTGGCTGGCCCAGCCGTCGAGCACCTGGCTCATGCGCACCGGCATGGCGTCCATCAGGTGGGTGCGGCCGGTCTTGACGAACGGATGCACCTGCACGGCCTTGTCGGCCGTGACCTTGACCAGGTGCTCCAGCGCCGGCAACAGGTGCTCATGCAAGGCCAGGGCGGCACTGACATGGATGGTGGTAGGGATGATGTCGTTGCTGCTCTGGCCGCAGTTGACATGGTCGTTGGGGTTGACCGTCTCGCCCAGGATGCGTGTGGCCAGGGTGGCGATCACCTCGTTGGCGTTCATGTTGGAGCTGGTGCCGGAGCCAGTCTGGAAGATATCCACCGGGAAATGCACCATGAAGTCCTCGGCCAGCAGTTGCTCGACGGCCTGGACGATGGCACGGCTCTGCCCCGCACTGATCTGCTCCAGCTCCAGGTTGGCCTTGGCTGCGGCAGATTTGGCCAGCAGCAAGGCACGGATGAACTGCCGCGGCATGCGCTGCTGGCTGATCGGGAAGTTGTCTACCGCACGCTGGGTCTGGGCACCGTACAGCGCCTCGGCGGGCACCTGCAGTTCACCCATGCTGTCGCGTTCGATACGGGTATTACTCATCGGAATGTCCTTGCAGCAGTTCAGTGAGAGAAATCGAAGGTTGCAGCACGCAACTGGCCAGCTCATGGGCGCAGGCGCGCCATTGGCGGTCGCTCGCCAGGGTCTTGAGATCCCGCAGCGGCCGCCAGCACTGGTCCAGGCACAGGCAGCGCCAGTGCCACGGCAGCACTGTGTCGCGGGCGGTGTCGAGCAACAGGCGGAAGGAGGCCTGGGCGATATGGCGATTGGGAATGCCCTTGAAGCGGGCCAGATAGCGGCCTTCGGCGAGGTAGTGATCGATGAGGCGAGGCTCGTCCGGGTCGAGCCCGCAACGGATCCGCAGACCCAGTGCATTCCAGCTTTGCAGCTGCGGCAATTCATGCAGGACAGACGCCATGAGCCCCTCTCATCCAATTAATGATACTCATTATTAATTGAGATTAAGAATCATGACAACCTGGAATTTGCCGAGGCCGACGAGCGCAAGAATCGGGTACAAGCGGCTTTAGCCGCGAAAATGCCGGTAAAGAAAATACATTTGCTGTGAATGTGACGCCATCTTAGTGGCTGAAGCCGCCCCTAGCCTGTCGGGCTGATCAAGGAGGAAATTTCGCTTGCCGGGGGCAATTCCTACCCATCAGTCAGGCTTTTCCTGCGGCCAATTCGCTTTCATTTGTGCGAACTTTCCGAGAAAATTCCGGCCTCTTGCATGGGGTATCGTCGAACACTAGGCTGCGTTCGTCGCTGAATATCAGCGATCGGGTTTAGCAGCCCTTCAGTGATAGATGTTGCACCAGAACCGCTTATGGCGGCTTTGCGTGGGGCACCCTCGGGTGCGCCGGTTTGTTGCATCTATCCACCGGTCTGCTAACCCGCGACAAAGCCGCCACCTTCCGAGCGTTTAGCAGCGTCCGTCCGGTGGCCCCGAACAGGATAGATGCAATGAAAACCGTAATTCCCGACCCACCCTGCCTCGAAGACGCCCTGCTCCACGTCCATAACGTGCTGCGCAGCGCCGCCGCCACCGCCTATGAAAGCGCCGATCAGCTCAACGGCCCGCAACGCGATCTGGCGCTGTCTACCCATCACCTGATCGGCCTGGCCCAGTCACTGCTCGACGAAACCCTGGAGCGGCTGGAAACGGCCTGATTCAGGAAGGGCTGGTAGTGGTGCTCCAGCCGCACCCGGTAGGAGCGGCTTCAGCCGCGAAGCGACCGCAGGTTCACAACAGATGCAGTGATTTTCCTGGCGCTTTCGCGGCTAAAGCCGCTCCTACTGGTGCCGCCTTGAAGGATCAGCTGCCCGCGACGGTCATGCGCTCGATCAGCACCGAGCCGGTGCGAATGTTGCCGCGCAGCTCCAGGTCGCTGCCCACGGCGACGATCTGGCGGAACATCTCGCGCATGTTGCCGGCAATGGTGACTTCCTGGACCGGGAACTGGATCTCGCCATTCTCTACCCAATAACCCGCTGCGCCCCGCGAGTAGTCGCCGGTGACCATGTTCAGGCCGCTGCCCATCAGCTCGGTGACCAGCAGGCCACGCCCCATGCGGCGCAGCAGCGCAGCCTGGTCCTCGCTGCCGTGGGTGACGAACAGGTTGTGCACACCGCCGGCGTTGGCCGTGCTCGGCATGCCCAGCTTGCGCCCCGAGTAGGTGCTCAGCACATAGGACACCAGGTCGCCATTCTCGACGAACGGCTTGGCGTAAGTCGCCAGCCCGTCGCCGTCGAATGCCGCGCTGCCCAGGGCGCGCATCAGGTGCGGGCGCTCGTCGATGGTCAGCCACTCAGGGAACAGGCGCTGACCCAGGGTGCCCTCCAGGAAGGATGACTTGCGGTACAGGTTGCCGCCGGAAATCGCCCCCAGGAAGCTGCTGAACAAGCCCCCGGCCAGCTCGGCCGAGAACAGCACCGGCACTTCGCAGGTCGGCACCGGGCGGGCACCGAGGCGGCTGGCCGCCCGTTGCGCGGCCTTGCGGCCGATGCTCTGCGCATCACTCAGCAGTTCACCCTGGCGGTTGACGTCATACCAGTAGTCGCGCTGCATCTGGCCGCCGTCTTCGGCGATCATCACGCAGCTCAGGCTGTGCCGGGTGGAAGCGTAGCCACCAATGAAACCGTTGCTGTTGCCGTATACCCGGCAGCCCTGATGGGTGTTGAGGGTGGTGCCATCGGCATTGCGGATGCGGCTGTCGGCTTCGAAGGCCGCCGCCTCGCAGGCCAGGGCTTTCTCGATGGCTTGCTCGGGGCTGATATCCCACGGGTGGAACAGGTCGAAGTCCTGGATATCCCGCGCCATCAGCGCAGCATCGGCAAGCCCCGCACTGTGGTCTTCGGAGGTGTGCTCGGCAATCGCCAGGGCGGCGGCGACGGTTTCGCGGATCGCCTCCGGGCCGGTGGCGGAGGTGCTGGCCGAGCCTTTGCGCTGGCCAACGTACAGGGTGATACCGAAACCCTGGTCGCGATTGAACTCGACGGTCTCGACTTCGCGCTGGCGCACCGAGGTCGACAACCCTTGGTCCACGGACACCGCCACTTCACAGGCCGTGGCGCCCTGGCGGCGCGCTTCGGCGATGATCTGCTCGACCTGTTCCTGCAGGGCGGGCAAGGCCTGCGGGCCGACGCTTGGGGTTGCACTCATGACTTTCTCCATCAAATTCTGCTTTCGGCACGGCCCGTATACCGAGCGGGCCGGACAAGCGGCCCCCGACTGGTTATCATGGCGCCGTTTATTTTCGGACGGCCCCCATGGTTGATTCTTACGACGACTCCCTTGATGGGGAGAAAAGCAAAACCCAGGTAAAACGTGAAATGCAGGCTCTGGTAGAGCTTGGCGAACGCCTGACGACCTTCAAACCCGACCTGCTGGACAAGCTGCCGCTGACCGACGGCCTGCGCAAGGCACTGGCCGAAGCGCCGAAGCACACGGCCCACGCCGCGCGCAAACGGCACATCCTGTTCATCGGCAAGCTGATGCGCGACCAGGACCAGGAAGCCATCCTCGCCATGGTCGACCAGCTCGACAGCTCGACCCGCCAGTACAACGAGCGTTTCCATGCCCTGGAGCGCTGGCGCGACCGGCTGATCGGCGGTGATGACGGCGACCTGGAAAAATTCGTCGCCGAGTACCCCGATGCCGACCGCCAGCAACTGCGCTCGCTGATCCGCCAGGCCCAGCACGAGGTGGCGCGCAACAAGCCGCCGGCCTCGAGCCGCAAGATCTTCAAATACATCCGCGAAGTGGACGAGCTGCAGCGCGGCCTGCGCTGAAGCCCTCCCCCTGCACGCCACTCAAGCCCCGGTGCCGCCCACGGTGATCGCATCGAGCTTGAGGGTCGGCTGGCCTACGCCGACCGGCACCGACTGACCATCCTTGCCACAGGTGCCGACGCCGCTGTCCAGCGCCAGGTCGTTGCCGACCATCGACACCCGGCTCATGGCCTCGGGCCCGTTGCCGATCAGGGTCGCACCCTTGACCGGCGTGGTGATGCGCCCGTCTTCGATCAGGTAGGCCTCGCTGGTGGAAAACACGAACTTGCCGCTGGTGATGTCGACCTGACCACCGCCGAGGTTGGCGCAGTACAGGCCTTTCTTCACCGAGGCGATGATTTCCTGCGGGTCGCTCTGCCCGCCGAGCATGTAGGTGTTGGTCATGCGCGGCATCGGCAGGTGCGCGTAGGACTCGCGGCGACCGTTGCCGGTACGCGCCACGCCCATCAGCCGGGCGT
Source organism: uncultured Pseudomonas sp. (assembly GCF_913777995.1). Taxonomy (GTDB): domain Bacteria; phylum Pseudomonadota; class Gammaproteobacteria; order Pseudomonadales; family Pseudomonadaceae; genus Aquipseudomonas. Next base: position 287,063 of record NZ_CAJYVE010000024.1, read on the forward strand.
TGAGCTTGTCCTGCATGTAGCCCTTGAGCACGCCGTTCTCGATCAGCGTGGTGCACTGGGTCGGAGTGCCTTCATCATCCACGCTCAGCGAACCCCGGCGACCGGCCAGGGTGCCGTCGTCGACGATGGTGCACAGGCTCGACGCGACCTTTTCGCCCATGCGCCCGCTGTAGGCCGAGCTGCCCTTGCGGTTGAAATCGCCCTCCAGGCCATGCCCGACCGCTTCGTGCAGCAGTACGCCGGACCAGCCCGAACCCAGCACCACCGGCAGCGTACCGGCGGGTGCCGGCACCGCTTCGAGGTTCACCAGCGCCTGGCGCAAGGCCTCGCGGGCATAGCCCATGGCACGGTCTTCGTTGAGGAAATAACGGTAGTCGGTGCGCCCGCCACCGCCGTGCCCGCCACGCTCACGGCGACCGTTCTGCTCGACGATGACACTGACATTGAAGCGCACCAGCGGGCGTACATCGGCGGCCAGGCTGCCATCGGCTGCGGCCACCAGGATGCGCTCCCAGACCCCGGCCATGCTCACCGACACCTGCTGGATACGTGGGTCGAGGGCACGGGTGGCGACGTCGATGCGCTTGAGCAGCTCGACCTTCTCGGCGCGGCTGAGCACTTCAAGGGGGTTGTCCGGTGCGTAGAGCTGCGCGACATCCTGGGCACTGAAGGCCTGCACGCGGCCGTTCTGCCCGGCGCGGGAAATCGAACGGGCGGCACGCGCCGCTGCGCTGAGGGCTTCGAGGTTGATGGCGTTGCTGTAGGCGAAGCCGGTCTTCTCACCGGACTGTGCCCGCACGCCGACGCCCTGGTCGAGGTTGAAGCTGCCTTCCTTGACGATGCCGTCCTCAAGGGCCCAGGACTCGGAAATGATGCCCTGGAAATACAGGTCGGCGGCATCGATGCCAGGCCCGGCCAGCTCGCCCAGCACCGACTGCAGGTTGTCCAGGCTCAGGCCACCGGGGGCCAGGAGATGTTCGCTGACTGAGGACACGTGACTCATATTCACTCCGAAGCAGGCCGCACCGCGTCCTGCACTGAAAATCGCCGGTGACTCGACACCGGCATCCGCGCCCGGATGGACGCCTGTTCTTCGTTGTCGCGCTGGGCCAGCAGCACGCCCTCGCCCTTGGCCTGCTCGGCCAGGATGCGCCCCCAAGGGTCGACGATCGCCGCCTGCCCCCAGGTTTCCCGCGGGCCGGGATGCACGCCGCCCTGCGCGGCGGCCAGCAGGTAGCACTGGGTCTCGATGGCGCGGGCGCGGATCAGCACCTCCCAGTGCGCCGCGCCGGTCACCGCCGTGAACGCCGACGGCGCGCTGATCAGCTCGGCACCGGCTTCACGCAGGGCCGTATACAGCTCCGGGAAGCGCAGGTCGTAGCAGACACTCAGGCCCAGACGCCCGACCGGCGTGTCGGCGACCACGATGCGGCTCCCATGAGCATAGTCATCGGATTCACGATAGCGCCCGCGATTGTCCGTCACATCCACATCGAACAGGTGCAGCTTGTCATAGCGTGCGACCTGTGCGCCGTATTCGTCGATCAGCAGCGAGCAGGCCGTGACCTTGCCATCGGGCTGCCCCTCGGGCGGCAACGGCAAGGTGCCGGCGACTATCCATAACCTGAGGTCGCGGGCCGCCTGTTTCAACCAGGGCAGCACCGGTCCCTGCCCGGTGGCTTCGGCATGGCCCAGCGCAGCGGCATCGCGCCGCCCCAGCGCCGAGAAGTTTTCCGGCAGCACCGCCAGGCGCGCGCCCTGCCCGGCCGCCTGCTCCAGCAGGGCACGGGCCTGGCGCAGGTTGGCATCGATGTCGCTCTGGCTGACCATCTGGATGACCGCGAATGTCACGCTGCTCTCCCGGATAGTGCGGCGGGCCGCGCCATCACTGTGGTTTCTCGAAGGGTTTGTCGAAGGTGATCTTCGGCTCTTTCCAGGGCCCTTCGACCTTGTACTGGACGCTGGCGAAACGTGCAACGCGGTCGCCCAGCAGCTTGTCAGCGATGAATAGCGCACCACCGATGGCCGGCGCACCGACGATCAGCGCGGCGATCGGCAGGTTATTGGTCAGCGGCAGGGTCACCAGCAGCTTGGCATCGACGCGGTCCTTGACCATGTCCAGGGTGCCATCAAGCTCCAGGTTGCTCGACGGGCCGGTCAGGATAATGGGCTTGCGAGTCACGTAAACGCCATCGCTGGCCACCAGCACACCCTTGACCTTGTCGTAGCTCAGGCCCTTGCCCAACAGGTCGGAGAAGTCCAGGCGCAGGCGCCGGCCGATGGAGTTGAAGTTGAGCAGGCCGAAGACGCGCAGGGCCTGTGCGCCGCCTTCGACTTCGACGAACTGGCCGTTGGCGAGGTTGGCATCCAGCGTGCCCGAATAGCGCTTCAGGCCCACCCAGGCCGGCGAGCCGGGCCAACGGCCGTCGATGTCCAGGTCGAACTTCTCGCTGGTCACCGTGGGCGCGAAGCCCCAGGCCTTGAGCACGTCGCCGAGGTTCTTGCCCGTCACGTGGCCCTTGAGCCAGCTGCTGCTGGCGCCAGGGGCGCCTTCCCAGCCGCCTTCGCCGGTCAGCTGCAGGCCCTTGAGGCCCAGGCTCATGTCGTTGAAGCGCAGCCCGGCAGGTGTTTGGCGGGTTTTCAGGCCCCAACTGCCGAGCAGTTGCTCGCCCTGGAACAACTGGTCGATCTTCACATTCAGCGCAGGAATGTTGCGTGGGTCGACATCGCCCAGCGGGTCAGGTGCGTTGTCCGAGGCCTGCGCGGCCGGATCGGCTGCTGGCAGGCGCACGTACTGCATGGCGATGTCCAGCGGCGCATTCTTGGCATCCGGCAGCGTGGCGTTGCCCTTGGCCTGGGCACTGTCCAGCGACAACTGCCAGGCCGGGCCGCTGCGTTGCAGCTGCACGCGGGCCTGGTCGAGGGTGGTGCCCATGGCGGTCAGCTTGCCCAGCTGCACGTCGACACGGTTGAGCAGTTGCCGGGCATTGCCACCCGGGTCGTTGCCGCTGTAGCGCTGCGCCACCGCCTGCCAGGGCGCGATGTCCAGTTCCGGCAGGCTGCCGCTGACGCGCAGTCCCTTGGCTTGGGGGACCACGGCACCGCCCTGGCCGAGGAACAGCTCGCCACGGCCCTGCAACGGGTCGCTGGCCGGCGCGGCCCAGGCCAGATTGGCCATATCGGCGTAGGCCGCGTCATAACGGCGCTCGCTGCCTTGCAGGGTCATGCGCAGTTCGCTGGCACGCACCTGCTCGGCGCTCTTTCCGAACGGCGCCGGCAGGTCGATGGCCACGCCGCGCAGGTCGGAGGTGATCGCCAGGGGCGTCGAGGCGTCATCCAGGGTCAGTTGCAACTGGTAGGGAATGTCGCCCGACACCGGGATCGGCTGGTTGAAACCCAGCCATTCGGTGAGGCGCTTGATCTCGATCTGGCTGCTGGCGGTGATCCGCGTGACATTCGCGCCCGGTTTGCCTTCGGCGAACACCTGTGCCGTCACCGGGCGTCCGAAGGCCTGGCCGCTGATGTTCTTGCCCGACAGGCCGCGGGCGCTGTCGAAGCGAAAATCGCCCTTGAGCTGGCTCAGTTCCAGGGGCGGGTCAGGCAGCTTGAGGCGCGCGCCCTCGCTGGCGAAATCCACCACGACCTTGGGTTCCGGACCCTTTTCCAGCGCAATGTCCAGCTTCAGCGCGCCGTTCAGCGGGCCCTCGCCCTCCCAGCCGGCGAAGGCCTTGGCAGTGCCGATTGGCGCGCTCTGGAGAATCTTCAAACCATCGACCATGCTGCCGGCGAACTTGCCATCCACCAGCAGGTGGCTGGTCTGCCCGCTTGGCACATGGGGCACTTCCACCTTCACGTCACTGATCTGGGTATCGAGCATCTGCCCCTTGTCGGCCTTGATGCGCACACCGCTGTTCTCGACATAGACCTTGCCGTTCACGCCAGTCAGCAACGGCCAGCCGGGTTCTACGGCCAGGGTGGCGTTACCCACGTCGAAGAACAGGCTGATCACCCGCGCGGTGTCGGGCGCGTTCTTGTGCAGCGAACCCTGGTACTGGAAGAACCCCTGATGCACGTCACCGGCCACCACGGCGGTGCGCAGCCAGTGGTCCAGCGCCGGGGTCAGCACCGCCGGCAGGTACTTGCCGGTGTACCGGCCATCGCCGTCGGTCATGCCCACCCGCAGGTCCATATAGTCCTCATGGCCGGGCTTGAGGAAGATGCGAATCAGGAAGTCGGCGGCGATCTTGCCTTCGTCACCCAGCACCTTGATGTAGGGCGCGACCAGGGTGAAACGCTCTTCGTCGAGGGTCCAGGTCAGGCGCGCATTGGCCTTGGGGTAGGTCCAGGGTTTGGCGAAGATCGGGTCGAGGTGCAGCATGAAGTCTTCGCTGTCCAGACGCAGTTCGCCCTTGCCCAGATTGCCGCTGATCGCGCCGCTGACGTTACCGGCCGCCGGGGCGCCGTGGTAGGCGTCGAAGCCGACGCGGTCGAGGTTGGCGGCAAAGCTCAGACGCTCGTCGCCCACCACGTCGGGGCGCCAGTCGAGCATGACGTTGCGCAGGCCACCGGTCACGTTGAGACGGTTCACCACCTCGCGCAGGGTGTCGGGCAGCGGCGCCAGGGCGTCGAGCAACGGGGTCAGCGGGGTCAGGTCCAGGCGGTCGGCCTCGACGTGCCAGGCCGCCGGGCGCTCGCCATCGGCCAGGGTCTGCCGCGCGGTCAGGCGGCTTTCCCAGCGCTGTTCGCCCAGGCTCATGGCCAGGGAGCTGACCTTGGCCTGGTAGCCCTGGTCGCTGTGGGTCAGCCAGGCATTGAGCGCCAGGTTGTCGATTTGCGCCGCCTTGCGCTCGGCATAGCGGCCGTTGATGTGCGGCGCATTGAGGCGCACGGCGGCGCTCTGCAAGGCACCGGCGCCCCACTCCAGCCAGAATTCGCCACCGGCCTTGAAGGTCGCGACATGCCAGTCGCCGGTCAGGCTCTTTGGCAGCCAGGCGGCCCAGTCGCTCTGTGGCAGGCTCAGGTACACCTGGGCCTGGGCGTCACGCCAGTGGCTGGCATCGATGCGTGTGTGCACATCCAGCGCCACGGGCTGGCCGTCGGGCAGGTTGAGCCGCGCGTCCAGGCGCTGCTGTCGGGTGCCGCTGCTCAGGCTGGCATTGACGTAGGTGAAGGTCATCGGCGTCGCATCGTGCGGTTGCACGGTGATCTGGCTGTCGAGCAGCGACAGGTGCGCGACCTGCTGCAGTTGTTCGAGCACGTGTTCGGGATCGGTGGGCGTATCGTCACGCCGGGGAATGCCCTGCAGGCTCCACTGGCCTTCGGCATCCTGGCTGAGCACCACTTGCAGGCCACTGACCTCCAGATGCGCGATGCGTACCTGGCGGGCCTTCAGGCTGGCCCACAGCGCCGGCACCACCCGCACCTGGTCCAGACGCAAGGCATTGCCACCCTCGCCCACCGTGACGTCATGGGCCAGCAGCACCGGGGCAAAACCGCTCCAGCGGCCCTCCAGGCGGCCGATGCGCAACGGCATGTCCAGGGCTGCGCCGGCACGGTCTTCCACGTCGGCACGGTATTCAGCCAGCATCGGCGCCAGTTGCCGGCCAAGGCTGACGTACAGGGCCGCCAGGATCAGCAGCGTGGCGCACAGCCCCAGGCTCCAACGGGTCAGGGTCGCCAGCAGGCGAGACAGGCGAGCCATGTCAGCGGCGCCTGTGCCAGGGCAGCGGATTCAGGTGCACGGGCCGGGAGCAGCCGGCCTTGGCGGGCGTCGGGATGGATTCACTGGTCACGCGTTACTCGCATCGATGCATGGGACGTGGCGGCTTGCACGACAAGCTCGCTCCTACTAGAGCAGTACAACGTCATATTGTTCCTGGGAATACATCGATTCGACCTGAAAACGGATGGTGCGGCCGATGAACGCCTCCAGCTCGGCCACGTTGCCCGACTCCTCGTCGAGCAGACGATCGACCACTCGCTGGTTGGCCAGCACCCGATACCCCACCGCCTGGTAGGCGCGGGCTTCGCGGAGAATCTCGCGGAAGATCTCGTAGCAGATGGTCTCCGGGGTCTTCAGCTTGCCGCGTCCATGGCAGCAATGGCAGGGCTCGCAAAGAATCTGTTCGAGGCTTTCGCGGGTGCGCTTGCGGGTCATCTGCACCAGGCCCAGCTCGGTGATGCCGATGATGTTGGTCTTGGCATGGTCGCGTTCGAGCTGCTTTTCCAGGGTGCGCAGCACCTGGCGCTGGTGCTCGACATCTTCCATGTCGATGAAGTCGATGATGATGATCCCGCCCAGGTTGCGCAGGCGCAGTTGCCGGGCGATGGCCGTGGCGGCTTCCAGGTTGGTCTTGAAGATGGTCTCTTCGAGGTTGCGGTGGCCGACGAACGCGCCGGTGTTCACGTCGATGGTGGTCATCGCCTCGGCCGGGTCGACCACCAGGTAGCCGCCGGACTTGAGCGGCACCTTGCGCTCGAGGGCCTTCTGGATTTCGTCCTCCACGCCGTAGAGGTCGAAGATCGGCCGCTCGCCAGGGTAATGCTCCAGACGATCGGCGATTTCGGGCATCAGTTCGGTGACGAACTGCCCGGTCTTCTGGAAGGTCTCTCGGGAGTCGATGCGGATCTTCTCGATGCGCGGGCTGACCAGGTCACGCAGCGTGCGCAGGGCCAGGCCGAGGTCTTCGTAGATGACGCTGGGCGGGCTGATGGTCTTGATCTGCTCGCCGATCTGGTCCCAGAGCCGACGCAGGTAGCGGATGTCCATGAGGATCTCGTCGGCCCCGGCGCCCTCGGCGGCGGTACGCAGGATGAAGCCGCCGGTCTCGGTGATGCCCTCCTGCTCGACGCAGTCGCTGACCACCTTCTTGAGCCGCTCGCGCTCGGCCTCGTCCTCGATCTTCAACGAGATGCCCACATGGGCAGTACGCGGCATGTACACCAGGTAACGCGAGGGGATGGACAACTGGGTGGTCAGGCGCGCGCCCTTGCTGCCGATGGGGTCCTTGGTGACCTGCACCACCAGGCTCTGGCCCTCGTGCACCAGCGAGCTGATCGGCTCTACCGCCGAGCCTTCGCGCAGGGAAATTTCCGAAGCATGGATGAACGCCGCACGGTCCAGGCCGATATCGATGAAGGCCGCCTGCATGCCGGGCAGCACCCGCACCACCTTGCCTTTATAGATATTGCCGACGATGCCGCGACGCTGCGTTCGCTCGACGTGAACCTCTTGCAACACGCCGTTCTCAACCACCGCCACACGGGATTCCATCGGCGTGATGTTGATCAGGATTTCTTCACTCATGGCTGCTCACCTTCCAGGCCTTGCCAACAGGGTATGCCGAAATGGCCCAGCAGGTCTGCGGTTTCGCACAGTGGCAGGCCCACGACCGCCGAATAGCTGCCGTGCAGTGCCTCGACGAAAATCGCCGCCAGCCCCTGGATGGCGTAGCTGCCGGCCTTGTCGCGGGGTTCGCCGCTGCGCCAGTAGGCGTGTGCCTCGACGCTGCTGATCGGACGAAAGCGCACGCGGCTGGTGACCACCCGGCTGACGCAGCGCGGGCCGTCGACCAGGGCGACTGCGGTGAGCACCTGATGCTCACGCCCGGAAAGCGCCGCCAGGGTATCCAGGGCGTCCTGGCGGTCCACAGGCTTGCCAAGGATGCGCCCGTCGAGCACCACGGCGGTGTCGGCGCCCATCACGCAGCCACCATCCTCACCCAACAGTGCCTGGCCGGCACGCGCCTTGGCGCAGGCCAGGCGCTCGACATAGGCGGCCGGTTCTTCGTCGGGCAGCGGGGTTTCGTCGATCTCGGCGCTCAGAACGCTGAACGGTACGCCGATCTGGGTGAGCAGTTCACGTCGCCGCGGGGAACCGGAAGCCAGGTAGAGCGAAGGCATGGGGACGTCTCCGTGTCAGCGACGCTCCCGCAGAAGCTGGGGCAGAAGCGCCGCTCAATTGATTTTCAGGCGCTTGCGCAGACCGCGCAGGCCGTAGCTGATCCACGGCCACAACAGGGCACTGACCAGCGCCGGCAACACCAGCGCCAGGGTGGGCTGACGGTTACCGGTCAGAGCACTGAGCCACAGCTGCACCAATTGCGCCACCCCGTAGACCACCAGCAGCACCAGGCACTGCTGCCACACCGGGAAGATCCGCAGGCGCGGCTGCAAAGCCATTATCAGGCAAGTGATCAGGGTGAGGATCAGCGCATTCTGGCCCAACAAGGTGCCGTACAGCACGTCCTCCATCAGGCCCAGCAGCCAGGCGGTGGTCATCCCCACCTTCTGCGGCAGGGCCAGGGTCCAGAAGGTCAGCAGCAGGGCCAGCCACATGGGGCGGAAGATTTCCATGAACTGCGGCAGCGGCATGACGCTGAGCAGCAGGCCGATGGCAAAGGTCAGCCAGACCACCCAACCGTTGCGTCCGGAGACATGACTAACCATCGGTAGGCTCCCGGGAGCTGGACGGCGCTCGGGCCGGTGTGGATGAAGCCGGCCTGGACGCCGGGCGACTGCCGTTCGCAGCCGGGGCCGGGTTGCCACGGGCGGCCGGCTGGGTCGCAGGTGCAGGCGTGGTCGCCGGGCGCGTCACCGGCAGGTTGCTCGGGTAGAACGGCAGCAAGGCACCAGGGATGTTCGACAGCACCGGCGCATAGGCCGCCGGTGCCGCTGGCTGGGCAGCCGTCTCGGCGGCGTGACGCTCGGCGCTTTCCTGGGCCTGGGCGGCCTCGGCGGCACGCTCCTCGGGCGAACGCCCGTCGGAGAATACCAGCAGCAGGTAACGGCTGCGGTTCAGCGCCGCCGTAGGCACCGCGCGCACGATGGCGAACGGCTGGCCCGAATCGTGGATGACTTCCTTGACCGTCGCCACCGGGTAACCGGCCGGGAAGCGCTGGCCGAGGCCGGAGCTGACCAGCAGGTCGCCTTCCTTGATGTCGGCGGTATCAGCGACGTGGCGCAGTTCCAGGCGCTCCGGGTTGCCGGTGCCGCTGGCGATGGCGCGCAGGCCGTTGCGGTTGACCTGCACCGGAATGCTGTGGGTGGTGTCGGTGAGCAACAGCACCCGCGCGGTGTAAGGCATCAGTTCGACCACCTGGCCCATCAGCCCGCGAGCGTCGAGCACCGGCTGGCCGAGAAACACGCCATCACGCTCGCCCTTGTTGATGATGATCCGGTGGGTAAAGGGGTTGGGGTCAGTGCCGATCAGTTCGGCGACTTCGACCTTTTCATTGACCAGGGCCGAGGAATTGAGCAACTCGCGCAGCCGCACGTTCTGCTCGGTCAGCGCCGCCAGCTTCTGCAGGCGCCCCTGCAGCAGCAGGGCTTCGGTCTTGAGTTTTTCGTTTTCGGCGAGCAGCTCGGTACGACTGCCGAACTGGGTAGCGACGCCCTGGAACAGGCGCTGCGGCAGATCGACGACCCAGTAGGCCTGCATCAGCACCAGCGACATCTGGCTGCGCACTGGCTTGAGCAGGGTGAAACGGGCGTCCACGACCATCAGGGCAACCGAGAGCACCGCCAGCACGAGCAGGCGCACGCCCAGCGAAGGGCCTTTGGTGAACAGCGGTTTAATGGGCCGCTCCTTTCGGGCATTCGCTCGAAGGATGGGGCCTTGCTTGGCAGTGGGTCATGAGCACGTAAAGCCTGGGCAGATGAAAGGCGCGTCGGGCGTCCGGGCCGAACGAAGGCCGACGCGTACAGGCAGCGCGAAGGCTGCCTGTAGACGAAGAACCGCCGGCGAGCGCCTGCGAAGGATCACTCGCTGGAAAGCAGGTCCATGGCATGCTTGTCCATCATCTCCAGCGCACGGCCACCGCCGCGCGCCACACAGGTCAGCGGGTCTTCGGCGACGATCACCGGCAGGCCGGTTTCCTGGGCCAGCAGCTTGTCGAGGTCACGCAGCAGCGCGCCACCACCGGTCAGCACCAGGCCACGCTCGGCGATGTCCGAGGCCAGCTCGGGCGGCGACTGTTCCAGGGCGCTCTTGACCGCCTGCACGATGGTCGCCAGGGACTCCTGCAGGGCTTCGAGCACTTCGTTGGAATTGAGGGTGAAGGCCCGTGGCACGCCTTCGGCCAGGTTGCGGCCACGGACGTCGACTTCACGGACTTCGCCGCCCGGGAAGGCGGTGCCGATTTCCTGCTTGATGCGCTCGGCGGTGGATTCGCCGATCAGGCTGCCGTAGTTGCGGCGCACGTAGGTCACGATGGCTTCGTCGAAACGGTCACCGCCGACGCGTACGGACTCGGCATACACCACGCCGTTGAGGGAGATCAGCGCGATCTCGGTGGTGCCGCCGCCGATGTCGACGACCATCGAGCCACGGGCCTCTTCGACCGGCAGGCCGGCACCGATGGCGGCAGCCATGGGCTCTTCGATGAGGAACACTTCGCGGGCACCGGCGCCCAGCGCCGATTCGCGGATGGCACGACGCTCGACCTGGGTCGATTTGCATGGCACGCAGATCAGCACGCGTGGGCTGGGCTGCAGGAAGCTGTTCTCGTGAACCTTGTTGATGAAGTACTGCAGCATCTTTTCGCAGACGCTGAAGTCGGCGATGACACCGTCCTTCATGGGGCGGATGGCGGCGATATTGCCTGGGGTACGGCCCAGCATGCGCTTGGCCTCGGTGCCTACGGCCACGACGCTCTTCTGGTTACCGTGGGTACGGATGGCGACGACCGAGGGTTCATTCAGGACAATACCGCGCTCACGCACGTAAATAAGGGTGTTGGCAGTGCCCAGGTCGATGGAAAGATCACTGGAAAACATGCCACGCAGTTTCTTGAACATGGGAAGGGGACCCTAGGGAACGCGTGGGTAAAAAAGTGCGGCAAACTCTAACAACGACAGGGATTTTGGGCAAGGAGCCAATATGTTAAATTGGCGGTTTTCCAAGCACGACCCTGCGCGTTTGCGGTTTCAGACCGACAAACTGCCGTTGTGTTCCGCTATCCGTCCACGGATCCAATCCGTCGCCCTGCATATGGAGATTCCCCATGGCGCTCGAACGCAGCGACGTGGAAAAGATCGCTCACCTGGCCCGCCTGGGCCTGAATGAAGCCGATCTGCCACGTACCACCGAAGCACTGAACAGCATTCTCGGCCTGGTCGACCAGATGCAAGCGGTCGACACCACCGGTATCGAGCCGCTGGCTCATCCGCTGGAAGCCGCGCAACGCCTGCGCGAAGACGCCGTGACCGAGCAGAATCACCGTGACGAATACCAGGCCATCGCTCCGGCGGTCGAACAGGGCCTGTATCTGGTTCCGAAAGTCATCGAGTAAGGGAAAGCGCCTGCATGCATCAAATGACTCTGGCCGAGATCGCCCGCGGACTCGCCGACAAGCAATTCTCCTCTGAAGAGCTGACCCGCAACCTGCTCGAGCGCATCAAGCGCCTCGACCCGCAGCTCAACAGCTTCATCACCGTCACAGAAGACCTGGCCATCACCCAAGCCCAGGCCGCCGACGCCCGCCGCGCCGCCGGCGAGAACGGCGCCCTGCTCGGCGCCCCCGTGGCCCACAAGGACCTGTTCTGCACCAAGGGCATCCGCACCAGCTGCGCCTCGCGCATGCTCGACAACTTCAAGGCCCCCTATGACGCCACCGTAGTGGCCCGGCTGGCCGCCGCCGGTGCCGTGACCCTGGGCAAGACCAACATGGACGAATTCGCCATGGGGTCGGCCAACGAGTCCAGCCACTATGGTGCAGTGAAGAACCCCTGGAACCTGGAACACGTTCCGGGCGGCTCGTCCGGCGGTTCCGCCGCTGCCGTCGCTGCACGCCTGCTGCCGGCCGCCACCGGCACCGACACCGGCGGTTCGATCCGCCAGCCGGCGGCGTTGACCAACCTCACCGGCCTCAAGCCCACCTACGGGCGCGTGTCGCGCTGGGGCATGATTGCCTACGCGTCGAGCCTCGACCAGGGCGGCCCGCTGGCGCGCACTGCCGAAGACTGCGCGCTGCTGCTGCAAGGCATGGCCGGTTTCGACCCGCAAGACTCCACCAGCATCGACGAACCGGTGCCGGACTACAGCACCAGCCTCAATGACTCGCTCAAGGGCCTGCGCATCGGCCTGCCGAAGGAATACTTCGGCGCCGGCCTCGACCCGCGCATCGCCCAGCTGGTGCAGGACAGCATCAAGGAACTGGAAAAGCTCGGCGCCGTGGTCAAGGAAATCAGCCTGCCCAACCTGCAGCATGGCATTCCGGCCTACTACGTCATCGCTCCGGCAGAGGCTTCGTCCAACCTGTCGCGTTTTGACGGCGTGCGCTTCGGCTACCGCTGCGAAGAGCCCAAGGACCTCACCGACCTGTACAAGCGTTCGCGTGGCGAGGGCTTCGGTGCCGAGGTGCAACGGCGCATCATGGTCGGCGCCTACGCGCTGTCGGCCGGCTACTATGACGCCTACTACCTCAAGGCGCAGAAAATCCGCCGCCTGATCAAGAACGACTTCATGAACGCCTTCGCCGAGGTCGACGTGATCCTCGGTCCGACCACGCCGAACCCGGCCTGGAAGCTCGGCACCAAGAGCAGCGACCCGGTCGCCGCCTACCTGGAAGACGTCTACACCATCACCGCCAACCTCGCCGGCCTGCCAGGGCTGTCGATGCCGGCTGGCTTCGTCGACGGCCTGCCCGTCGGCGTGCAGTTGCTCGCCCCGTACTTCAAGGAAGGCCGCCTGCTGAACGTGGCCCACCAGTACCAGATGGTCACTGACTGGCATAAGCGCACCCCTGAAGGCTTCTGAGGAGAGAACACACATGCAATGGGAAGTCGTCATCGGGCTGGAGATCCACACCCAGCTTTTGACCCAATCGAAGATTTTCTCCGGCAGCGCCACCACCTTCGGCTCGGAGGCCAACACCCAGGCCAGCCTGGTCGACCTGGGCATGCCGGGCGTGCTGCCGGTGCTCAATAAAGAAGCCGTGCGCATGGCGGTGAAGTTCGGCCTGGCGGTCAACGCCGAGATCGGCCGGCACAACGTGTTCGCCCGCAAGAACTACTTCTACCCCGACCTGCCCAAGGGCTACCAGATCAGCCAGATGGACCTGCCGGTGGTCGGCAAGGGCCACCTGGACATCACCCTGGAAGACGGCACCGTCAAGCGTATCGGCATCACCCGCGCGCACCTGGAAGAAGACGCCGGCAAGAGCCTGCACGAAGACTTCAGCGGCATGAGCGGCATCGACCTGAACCGCGCCGGTACGCCCCTGCTGGAGATCGTCTCCGAGCCGGACATGCGCAGTGCCAAGGAAGCCGTGGCCTATGTACGCGCCATCCATGCCCTGGTGCGCTACCTGGGCATCTGCGACGGCAACATGGCCGAAGGCTCGCTGCGCTGCGACTGCAACGTCTCGGTCCGGCCGAAGGGCCAGGCCGAGTTCGGCACGCGCTGCGAGATCAAGAACGTCAACTCGTTCCGCTTCATCGAGAAGGCCATCAACAGCGAGATCCAGCGCCAGATCGACCTGATCGAAGACGGCGGCAAGGTCGTCCAGCAGACCCGCCTGTACGACCCGAACAAGGACGAGACCCGCGCCATGCGCAGCAAGGAGGAAGCCAACGACTACCGTTACTTCCCCGACCCCGACCTGCTGCCGGTGGTCATCGAGGACGCGTTCATCGAGCAGACCCGCGCGACCCTGCCCGAGCTGCCACAGCAGAAGCGCGAGCGCTTCCAGAGCCAGTTCGGCCTGTCGACCTACGACGCCACCGTGCTGGCCAGCAGCCGTGAACAGGCCGACTACTTCGAGCAGGTGGTGAGCCTCAGCGGCGACGCCAAGCTGGCCGCCAACTGGGTGATGGTCGAGCTGGGCAGCCTGCTCAACAAGCTGGGCCTGGAAATCGACGAGTCGCCGGTCAGCGCCGAGCAACTGGGCGGCATGCTGCTGCGCATCCGCGACAACACCATCTCCGGCAAGATCGCCAAGATGGTCTTCGAAGCCATGGCCAACGGTGAAGGCAGCGCCGACGAGATCATCGACAAGCGCGGCCTCAAGCAGGTTACCGACAGCGGCGCCATCGAGGCGATGCTCGACGAAGTCCTGGCCGCCAACGCCGAGCAGGTCGAACAGTACCGCGCTGCCGACGAGGCCAAGCGCGGCAAGATGTTCGGTTTCTTCGTCGGCCAGGCGATGAAAGCCTCCAAAGGCAAGGCCAACCCGCAGCAGGTGAACGAACTGCTCAAGGCCAAACTCGAAGGCTGATCGCCGCCCCTGTGGGGGCGGTTTGCGCCGTGAAGGTCGATACATGACCTCTCGCGGCTGAACCGCCCCGCAGGTCACCCCAGGCGTCAACCGGGAAGGACCGCTCATGCGCCGACTGCTTACTGCCTGTACCCTGCTCACCCTGCTGGCCGGTTGCGCCAGCCACGATATCGACCCGCATGGCTATGACGAAACCGGCATGGCTTCGTACTACGGCGCCCGCCATCACGGCAAGCGCACCGCCAGCGGCGAACCGTTCAACCAGAACGCCCTGACCGCTGCCCACCGGCAGTTGCCGTTCGGCACCCAGGTCAAGGTCACCAACCTCGACAACGACCGTAGCGTGATACTGCGTATCAACGACCGTGGCCCGCACACCCGCGGCCGACTGATCGACGTGTCGCGGGCCGCCGCCGAACAACTGGGCATGCTGCGCGCCGGAACCGCCAAGGTCCGCGTGCAGGCCCTGGACTGAGGAACCTGGCCATCCTGTTCGCAAACCTGCCCGGCCCGCCCCTGCTACAACTGGCCAGTGGTCTGCTCCTGCTGTTGCTCGGCTCGGTGCTGTCAGTGCGCGCCGCCGTGGGCCTGGCGGCGCTGCTGCGCGTGCGCCCGCTGATCATCGGCCTCACGGTGGTGGCACTGGGCAGCAGTGCGCCACAACTGGCGGTGGGCCTTCAGGCCGCACTCGGCAACAGCCCGGACATCGCCGTGGGCAGCGTGGTCGGCAGCCATATCTTCAATGTGCTGGTCACCCTCGGGTTCTGTGCGCTGATCATTCCGCTGCGCGTACCCCTGCAGGTGGTGCGCGTGGACATCCCGCTGCTGATCGGCGCCTGCCTGCTGGTGTTCCTGCTGTCGCGCAACGGCGAACTCGACCGGCTGGACGGCATCGCCCTGCTCATGGGCCTGGCTGCCTGCCTGGCCGTGGTACTGCGCCAGGCCAGCCAAAGCGCCCGGCACGGGCATTACCGCGACGACCAGCGCCCGTCGACGCTGCGCAGCCTGGCAACGCTGGCCGCCGGGCTGCTGGCGCTGTTCAGCGGTGGGCATCTGCTGGTGGATGCCACGGTGGTCATCGCCATTCATCTGGGCCTGTCGGAGCGCATCATGGGCCTGACGCTGATGGCCGTGGCCACGTCCATGCCAGCGCTGTTCACTTCGGTAATTGCCGCGCTGCGCGGCGAACGCGACATCGCCGTGGGCAACGTGATCGGCAGCAGCCTGCTCAACCTGCTCGGCGTGCTGGGCCTGACCACCCTGTTGGCGCCACAGGCACTGTCGATCTCGCCCAATTCGCAGGTGTTCGACCTGCCGATCATGCTCGGCGTCGCCGTGCTGTGCCTGCCACTGTTCCACTCCGGCTACCGCATCACCCGGTTCAAGGCCCTGCTGTTGCTGGCGCTGTATGCCGCGTACGGGCTGGACATCATCGGCTTCAGCACGGGCATGCTGCTGGCTGAGCGCCTGGAAGGCTGGGTGCTGCGCTTCATCCTGCCGCCCCTGGCGATCCTCGTGCTGCTGGGCATGCTGCGCGCCTGGTGGCGCCAGTATCGCTAGACCTGCTGGCTGATCGGCCGGGACCGGCTTCAGCCGGCAAGCTGTGCGCGGCTGAAGCCGCGCCTACCGGCATCTAGATCCAGCCGCCCCACTGCAGCAGGAAGATACCGATATTGGTGGTTATCGCCGCCGCCAGGGTGGTCAGCACGATGATCGCTGCCGCCAGTTCGTAGTTACCGTTGGCCGAACGGGCCATGATGTAGCTGGAGGCTGCGGTGGGGCTGGCGAAGTACAGGAACAGGATCCCCAGCTCTGCGCCGCGGAAACCGCAGGCCCAGGCGGCGAAGGTGCAGATCAGCGGCAGCCAGACCATCTTCATCAGGCTCGCGCCGATGGCCATCTGCCCGCTCTGACGCAACGACGCCAGCGACAGGGTGCCGCCGATGCAGATCAACGCCAGTGGCAGGGTCATCTGCGCCAGGTAGTTGGCCGAGGTTTCGAACCAGGTGGGCATGCGCACGCCGTAGTAGGCGAACGGCGAAGCGACGATGACGCTGATGATCAGCGGGTTGGAGAACACGCTCTTGATCACGCTCCAGGGGTCGGATTTGATCACCGGGCTGTACACCGCCAGGATCATGGTCGACAGCGCGTTGTAGTAGAGGATCACCATGGCCGCGAGGATCGCCCCCACCGAGATGCCATGGCTGCCGTACATGCTGGCCGCCAGCGCCAGGCCCACTACACCGTTGTTGCCGCGAAACGCCCCTTGCACGTACACGCCACGGTCTTCGAAGGGAATGCGCCAGATCGCCCAGCCCCACAACAGGGCGAAGCTGCTCAGGGTGGCGACGGTGAAGAAGATCAGCAGGTCGGGCTGCAGGGCGGTGGACAGGTCGGCATGCACGATGCCCATGAACAGCAGCGCCGGCATGGTGACGTTGAACACCAGCGACGAGGCGGTGACGATGAAGCCGTCGTTGATCGCCCCGATGCGCTTGAGGAACACGCCCATGAACAGCATGGCGAAGACCGGCGCGGTGACGTTGAGTGTTTCCAGAAAGATCGCCAGCATGCCCGTGTAACCCTGTCACCTCGTGAAGTCGCCCATGATAGCCAAGTACGACATCCGATGTGACAGGGTTTTACCCCAATACTGTTCGGTTAGAGCGGCTTCAGCCGCGAAGCGACCGCCTGTTCACAACAGATGCAGTGAATCTCAATACTGGTCAGTTAGCCGGTATATGGCTTTAGTGGGAGCGAGCTTGCTCGCGAAAAGCTGGCAAAGTCGCTGCATCTGTTGTGAACGTGACGCCGCCTTCGCGAGCAAGCTCGCTCCCACGGCCTAACTGACCAGTATTGCGGCTAAAGCCACTCCCACCGGGTGCTCTGGTCGGCCCCAGCAGAGGGTCATACCGAAGGCTGCAGCTTGCGTTCGTACACCGCCACGCCATCCAGGTCGCGCAGGGTGACGGTCAGTTCGCCGCTCTGCCCTTCGATGTTGACTTCACCGAAGAACTGGAAGCCCGCGAACGGCGAGGTGTTCTGCGCCGGCGGGGCCTTCTGGAACACCAGCTCCGGACCGAAGGTCATGTCCAGCTTGTTCGGCCCGAAGCTGCCGGCATTGAGCGGCCCGGCCACGAATTCCCAGAACGGCTCGAAATCCTGGAAGTGCGCACGCTCCGGCTGGTAATGGTGGGCCGCGCAGTAGTGCACGTCGGCGGTCAGCCATAGGTAGTCGCGGACCTGCTCGGCGCGCAGGAAGGCCAGCAGCTCGGCGATTTCCATCTCACGTCCCAGGGCCGGGCCATCGTTGCCGTTGGCGATGGCTTCCCAGCGCGGCACCCCAGGGCTGACCTCGCCGTCGGGCACGCCCAGGCCGATGGGCATGTCGGCGGCAATGACCTTCCACTGCGCCTGGGAAGCCTTGAGTTCGCGCTTGAGCCAGTCGAGCTGCTCACGACCAAGAAACGCCGTGTCCGGACCCGGCTTGTCCGACAGGTTGGCGTCGTTGCCGCCCCGATAGCTGCGCATGTCGAGTACGAAGACATCCAGCATCGGCCCGTAGGGAATCTTGCGATACACCCGCCCTCCGCCATCGGCGGCCTGCAGGCGCATCGGTGCGTATTCCAGAAAGGCTTGGCGGCCACGCGCGGCCAGCAGCTGGATGTCGCGTACCTTGTAGCGGTCGTCGAGCTGCTTGCTGGACGACCAGTTGTTGGTCACCTCATGGTCGTCCCACTGCCAGATCTGCGGCACCTGGGCATTGAACAACCGCAGGTTGTCGTCCATGAGGTTGTAGCGGTAATTGCCACGGTATTCATCGAGGGTCTCGGCCACCTTGCTCTTCGCCTCGGTGGTGAGGTTGCGCCAGATACGCCCGTCCTCGGTGGTCAGCTGCGCGGGCACCGGGCCGTCGGCATAGATGGTGTCGCCGCTGTGGATGAAGAAGTCCGGCAGGCGCAGGCGCATGGCTTCATAGATGCGCATGCCGCCGATGTCCGGGTTGATGCCGAAGCCCTGCCCCACCGTGTCGCCGCTCCACACGAAGCGAATGTCGCGGCGCTGCTGCGGCATGCTGCGCAAGTGGCCGAACCACGGCTCGCTGGCCAGGCCCGATTGCGCGTCCTCGAAGAACACCCGGTAGAAGATCGCCTGGTCGGCGGGCAGACCACTGAGTTCGACGCGGGCAGTGAAATCGCTGCGCGCATCGACCACCGGCGACACCGCCTTGCGCGGCTGGCTGAACAGGCTGCGGGTGTCCCATTCCACCACCATGCGCGCCGGGCGGTCGCAGCGGCTCCAGACGATCGCCCGGTCACCCTGCAGGTCGCCGGACTGCACACCGTCGGTGATCTTCGGCCGCGCCTGGGGCGAAGCGATTACCGCCGGTGCCAGGCCTGGCAGGATCAGTCCGGCGCCGGCGGCCTGAATGACCTGGCGGCGCTTGAGTTCGAAAGTCCCCATGGTTACCTCCTCGCAAACGGGCAAAGAGGCAACCTAACAGGGCAATGTTGGCGGGACGTGACAGCCGGGTTTCAGTTCGCCTGCGGCGCCACGGCCAGCTCCATCGCCTCGGGGCGCTTGAGCGCCGCATACAACACACCGGTGACCAGGCTGCCGGCGACGATGGCCAGCAGGTACAGCAGCGCATGGTTGATGGCGTTGGGGATCAGCAACACGAACAGCCCGCCGTGCGGCGCCATCAGCTTGCAGCCGAAGTACATCGACAACGCACCGGTGAGCGCCCCGCCCGCGATGCTGGCCGGAATCACCCGCAACGGGTCCTTGGCGGCGAAGGGAATCGCGCCTTCGGAAATGAAGCACAGCCCCAGCACGAAGGAGGCCTTGCCGGCCTCGCGCTCGCTTTGGGCGAACTTGCGCCGCGCCAGCACGCTGGCGATGCCCATGCCGATCGGCGGCACCATGCCGGCGGCCATCACCGCAGCCATTGGCGCGTAGCTCTGCGAGGCCAGCAGGCCCACCGAGAACGCATAGGACGCCTTGTTGATCGGCCCGCCAAGGTCGACGCACATCATCGCGCCGAGCACCACACCGAGCAGAATGGCGTTGGCGGTGCCCATGCTCTCCAGGAACTGGGTCAAGGCGCCAAGCAGGCTGGCCACTGGCTGGCCGACCACGTAGATCATCATCAGGCCGGTGAACAGGCTGGCCAGCAACGGAATGATGAGGATCGGCTTGAGCGCCTCGACACTGGCCGGCAGGCGCGCGTAGCGGTTGATCAGCAAGGCGCTGTAGCCGGCCAGGAAGCCGGCGACGATGCCGCCGATGAAGCCGGCCCCCAAGGTGCTGGCCAGCAGGCCGCCGATCATGCCCGGCGCCAGGCCAGGGCGGTCGGCGATCGACCAGGCGATGTAACCGGCCAGCAGCGGCACCATGAGTTTGAACGCAGCCTCGCCGCCGATCTGCATCAGCGCCGCCGCCAGGGTGCCCTTCTCCTTGAACGCCTCGATGCCGAAGACGAACGACAAGGCGATCAGCAGGCCGCCCGCCACGACCATCGGCAACATGAACGAAACGCCAGTGAGCAGATGCTTGTAGACCCCGGTGCTTTCGGACTTGGCCGACGACGCCTGGCCGGTGCTGGCCGTGCTTTCCACCTTGCCCTCGGCCAGGGCCTTGGCCAGGGTCGCGTCGGGCTGCTTGAGGGCGATGCCGGTGCCGCAACGGTAGATGCGTTTACCGGCGAAGCGCTCGGTGGCCACTTCGATATCCGTGGCCAGCAGCACCACATCGGCGTCCTGGATGGCCTGGGCACTCAGCGGTGTGCGGGCGCCTACCGAGCCTTGGGTTTCCACCTGCAGCTCGTGGCCCAGGCGCTTGGCGGACTGCTGCAGCGCCTCGGCGGCCATGAAGGTATGCGCCACCCCGGTGGGGCAGGCGGTGATTGCCACGATACGCGCTGCACCCTGGCCGACGCTCGCCGGGCTGGCCGACACTTCCCAGGACTGCGCCTGCTCGGCGGCTCGGGTGAGGAACGCATCGACATCCTGCAAGGCTTGGGCCGGCGAGCCCTGGTACAGGCGCTTGCCAGCGAAGCGGTCGAGGTCCAGCGCGCCGCTGAACACCGCGACGACCAGCTCGGCCTGCTCGATATCCTGGGCCGAAAGGCGACCACCCGGCTTGTTCGGGTCGACCACTTCCACGCAGGTCGACCAGCCCAGGCGCTGCGCCGCCGCCTCCAGCAGGCGGGCACTGAGCACGCTGCTGACCTTGCCGTTGGGGCACGCCGTTACTATGGCTACTTTCATTACCAACCCCTCTCTTGTTATTCGCTCAGGCTGCGCACGGTCACGCCGTCCGCCAGTCGTTCGAGTTGCTGCGCATCGGTGATACCGAAACCGATCTGGGTCACCGCCATCGCCGCGATGGCCGTCGCGGTACGCAGGGCTTCACGCGGCTCGTCGCCACGCAGCAGACCATGCAGCATGCCGGCCAGCAGCGAATCGCCGGCCCCCACGGTACTGGCTACCTGCACCTTGGGCGGCAGGGCCTGCAGCGCGGAGTGGCCACGGAACCAGCAAACACCGTCGGCGCCCTGGGAAATCACCACATGTTCGACACCCTGGGCCTGCAGACGCCGGGCGGCATCACCTTGCTGTACCAGCGACTCGACCGCCTCGCCAAGCACATCGCCGAGTTCTTCGGTGTTGGGCTTGACCAGCCAGGGGCCGGCCTCCAGGCCGGCCGCCAACGCCGGGCCACTGGTATCCAGGGCGACCTTGACCCCCTGCTTGCCGAGCATGCCCAGCAGGCGCTTGAGCCATTGCGGGTCGATCCCACGCGGCAGGCTACCGGCCACCACCACGGCATCGAAGCCGGCGGCGATGCGCTCCAGGCGGCTGAACAGCGCCTGCTGTTCCGCTTCGCCGACCACCAGCCCCGGACCATTGATGTCGGTGATGCGCCCGGCACTCTCGGCCAGCTTGAGGTTGCTGCGGGTTTCTCCCGGCACCCGCACGAACTCGTCGACGAAACCGCGCCGGGCGATCAGCGCATCGAAGGCCTGGGGATTGTCCAGGCCCAGGAAACCGGAGACGGTCACCGCATGACCGAGGTCGGCGAGCACCTGAGCCACATTGAGGCCCTTGCCCGCGGCGTGGGTGAGCATGGCTTCGCCCCGGTTGACTTCACCCACGCGCAGCTGCGCCAGCTGTACGGTGAGGTCCAGTGCCGGGTTGAGCGTGAGGGTCAGGATATTGGCCATCAGCGAGCCTCCACGAGTGCACGAACTTCAGCGGCGCCAGCCGCCATCAAGGCATCCCGCGCCAAGGCGCGTGCCCCCTCCTGGCTCAACTCACGTACGCAGGCCTTCACTTCGGGGATGCTGCGGGCCGCGACGCTCAGTTCGTCCACACCCAGGCCGACCAACACCGGCACCGCCAGCGGGTCGGCAGCCAGCTCACCGCACACCCCCACCCATTTGCCGTGGGCATGAGCCGCCTTGACGGTCATGTCGATCAATTGCAGCACCGCCGGATGCAGGCCATCGGCCTGGGCCGACAGCGTCGGGTGGCCACGGTCGATGGCCAGGGCGTACTGGGTTAGGTCGTTGGTGCCGACGCTGAAGAAATCCACCTCCTGGGCCAGCACCGGCGCCAGCAGCGCCGCCGAGGGCACCTCGACCATGATGCCCAGCTGCAGGTCACTGACCGGGATCTCGCCGCGCAGGCGCTCGACCATGTCCCGCGCCTGACGCCACTCTTCGACGCGGCCGACCATCGGGAACATGATGCGCAACGGGCGATCACCAGCGGCCCGCAGCAAGGCTCGCAGCTGGGCCTCCATGATTTCGGGGCGTTGCAGGGTCAGGCGGATGCCGCGCACGCCGAGAAACGGGTTCTCTTCCTTGTCGATGGGCCAGTACGGCAGCGGTTTGTCGCCGCCGACGTCCAGGGTCCGCACCACCAGTGGCCGGCCCTGCAGGTCGTCGAGCACGCGGCGGTACTCGGCTTCCTGGGTGGCTTCGTCCGGGGCCTGGTTGTGGGCCATGAACAGCAATTCGGTACGCAGCAGGCCGATGCCTTCCGCGCCTTGCGCCACGGCCGCCGGGGTGCCGGTGCTGTCACCGATGTTGGCGCAGACCTCCACGCGATGACCGTCACGGGTCACGGCCGGTTCCAGGCGCGCGGCGGCAGCCGCCTCCAGACGCTGGGCACGGGCATCGCGTTCGGCAATGGCGCGTTGCAAGGTGCTGTCGTCCGGAGCAACGGTCAGGCGACCGCGCTGGGCGTCGAGCAACAGCGGCGTGCCCGAGGCAATGCGCAGTACCTGTTCGCCAGCGCCCACCAGTGCGGTGATGCCCAAGGCGCGGGCGACGATGGCGCTGTGCGCGGTGGCACCGCCACGCGCGGTAAGAATACCGGCGACCCGCTGCGGATCGAGGCGCGCCACATCCGACGGACCGACTTCGTCCATCACCAGTACATAAGGCTGGTCTGGCTCGGCAGCCTGCTGCACGCCGCACAGATGAGCCAGCACCCGGCGACCGACATCGCGCAGGTCGGCAGCACGCTCGGCCAGCAATGGGTCGTTGAGGGCTTCCTGGCGCAATGCCGCCGACTCGATGACCTCGTTCCAGGCCGATGCCGCACTGACGCCGCTGTCCAGGCGACGCATCACGTCATCGGTCAGTTCCGGGTCATCGAGCATTTCCTGGTGGGTGACGAAGATTTCACCAATCGCCTTGGCCTGGCTGCGGCTGATGAGCTGTTCGATCTCGCCACGCACGAAGGCCAGGGCGTCTTGCAGGCGCTGACGCTCGGCGGCTGGTGATTCGCCCTGTGCCGGGTAGTCGAACACCGGGGTCAGCTGCACATGCGCCGGCCCCATGGCGATACCCGGCGAGGCCGCCACGGCGCTGAGTACCGCACCGGCCTGCGGGGCCGGCACCGCGCGTGGAGCCGCCTGCGCAGCTTCGACCGGTGCCGGCGCTGGCATGGCACTGACCGGCTCGACCTCTTCGCCGAGGCCCTCTTGCACCGCGGCCAGCAGCGCCGGCAGCGCGTCGGCGGCGATGCCTGGCTCGGCGACGAATTCCAGGGTCTGGCCACGCCGCGCGCCCATGCTCAGCAGCTTGCTGAGGCTTTTGGCCGACACGGCGCTGTCGTTGCTTTCCATCACCCGAACGCGAATTTCCCCCTCGAAGCCCTTGGCCAATTGCGCAAGGATCTTCGCCGGACGGGCATGCAAACCGTGGGCGTTGGCCAGCACGATCTGCGCACCGGGCCACTCGGCAGGCACTTCGCCGCCCAGGGCCTGCAGCACCACACGGCTGTTGGTCGCCTGGCCCAGCTCCTGGCCGCGGCCTTCGATGAGCAGGGCGCACAGGCGCTCCAGCAGCGCCTGGTGAGCTTCGCCCAGGCTGGCCAGGCAGAACAGCCCGGTCACCGGCTGGCCCAGGTAGCGCAGGGGCTTGTCCGGGGTGACGAAGGCCAGGCCGGGACGCTTGACGGTCTGTTCGCTGTGCAGCCACCACAGGCCGTCACCCAGCGACAGCGCCTCGACCTGCTGCAGCACGGCAGCGAAGCCGTTATCCACACAGTCGGCCTTACGCAGCAGGCGCGCACCGCGCCACACCAGTTCTTCGAAATCCTCCACCGACAGGCCGAGGCTGATCATCTGCGCATCCAGGGCCAGCTCCTGGGGCGCGCCCTGCAGCAGCTTGAGCAGGTCTTCCGGCGTGCCGGCCGTCCGCAATGCCGGTCCCAGATCATCCTCGCCCAGGGCGCGGGTCAATAATTGCAGCAGGCGCAGGTGTTCGTCGGACTTGGCCGCGATGCCGATCGCCAGGTAGACGATCTGCCCGTCACCCCAGTCCACACCGTCGGGAAACTGCATCAGGCGTACGCCGGTGGTATGCACCTGGTCGCGGGTCTGCGGGGTACCGTGGGGAATGGCGATGCCTTGACCGAGGAAGGTCGAACCTTGCTGCTCACGGTCTTGCAGCCCCTTGAGATAACCCGGGGCGACCAGGCCGTCAGCCACCAGGTGATTGGCGATCAGTTCAAGAGCGGTGGATTTGTCCGCAGCCACCTGGGCCATGGAAATCTGCTCAAGAGAGAGTTCGAGCATGCGTGACTCCTGTGGGCGACGGCGCGCCACGTGATTCTTGTTCTAGGTTCTGGACGAACAGCGGCTAGGTTGTGCCTTGCCTGAACTTCGCTTGCGGCTTTTGTTGCAAAACCATCGCGGCGACCTTCGCTATCGATCTGACAGCATCCTTGCCACGATATCAGCGCAAAACTTGCCTGCTGAAACGTTTAATCTAAAATCAAACGGCACGTTACTCGATTCTGGCCGCCGGTTGAAGCCCGAGTGCTCCGAATGGTCGTTGGGGGTGCAAATACTTCGACCGTTCGCCATCGCCAATGGTCTGCTGTATAGATCCCGGCACATGGGACACAATCCCACGGGTCCAATGAGGTTAGATCGCCAGTGTCTGCCCGGCTCGTGAAGGATGAAAGATCCTGAACAGGCCCGATGGCCATGAGGCAACCACAACAAAGGAACCTTCGGTGAAACTCAGTGATATCGCACGCCTGGCCGGTGTTTCCGTGACTACTGCCAGCTATGTGATCAACGGCAAGGCCGAGCAGCAGCGCATCAGCCCCGCCACCGTGGAACGCGTCCGCGCGGTGGTCGAGCAGCACGACTTCCGTCCCAACCCCCAGGCCGCCGGGCTGCGCAGCCGTCACAGCCGCACCCTGGGGTTCATCCTGCCCGACCTGGAAAACCCCAGCTATGCGCGCATCGCCAAGCTTCTGGAGCAAGGCGCGCGCGCGCGCGGCTACCAGTTGCTGATTGCCAGCTCCGACGATGACCCGCTCAGCGAGCAACAATTGCTGCAGCTGTTCCGCGCCCGGCGCTGCGACGCGCTGCTGGTCGCCAGTTGCCTGCCAGCCAGCGATGACAGCTACCGCCAGTTGCAGGCCCAAGGCCTGCCGGTCATCGCCATCGACCGGGAAATGGACCCAGGGCTGTTCTGCTCGGTGGTCAGCGACGATCAGCAGGCCAGCCGCCAGCTTACCGGCAGCCTGCTGGCCACCCGCCCCCGACACATCGCCCTGCTCGGCGCACGCCCGGAACTGAGCGTCAGCCGCGCGCGGGCCGAAGGCTTTCGCCAGGCCCTGAAGGGCTTCGCGGGCGAGGTCATCATCGAGCAGGGCGAGGCGTTCAGCCGCGCCTGCGGTGAGCGGCTGATGCAAGAGCTGGCGCAGCGCCTGGGCGGCTTGCCCGACGCGCTGATCACCACCTCCTACGTACTGTTGCAGGGGGTGTTCGACGCCTTGGAAAGACAGGACAACCTGCGCCTGGGCACCTTCGGTGACACGCAACTGCTGGACTTCCTGCCCCTGCCGGTCAACGCCATGGCCCAGCAGCATCAGCTGATCGCCGACAAAGCCCTGGAGCTGGCACTGGCCGCCATCGAGAAGGACCAGTATCAGCCTGGCGTACATGCCATCGCGCGGACCTTCAAACAGCGTATCGTCGAGGCCTGACGTGACCCTGATCGACACCCACACACACCTGGACTTTCCCGACTTCGAGGCCGATCGCGCCGAAGTGCTGCGCCACAGCCAGGCGCTGGGGGTGCAGCGCATGGTGGTGCTGGGGGTCTACCAGCGCAATTGGCAACGCCTCTGGACGCTGTGCCAGGCCAACCCGGCGCTGCAGGCTGCCTTCGGCCTGCACCCGGTGTACCTGGCCGAACATCGCCCTGAGCATGTTCAGGAACTCGGCGACTGGCTGACCCGCCTCAAGGGCCATGCACAACTCTGTGCGGTAGGGGAAATCGGCCTGGACTACTACATGCCAGAGCTGGACCGCGCGGTCCAGCAGCAGGTCTTCGAGGCGCAACTGGGCCTGGCGGCGGATTTCGACCTGCCGGTGCTGCTGCACGTACGCCGCAGCCATGCCGAGGTGATCGCCACGCTCAAGCGCCACCGGCTCGAACGCGCCGGCATCGTGCATGCCTTCGCCGGCAGCCTGGAACAGGCGCGTGAGTACATCAAACAGGGTTATCGCCTGGGGCTGGGCGGCGCAGCGACTTGGCCGCAGGCGCTGCGCATGCACCGGGTGCTGCCGCAACTGCCGCTGGACAGTATCGTGCTGGAAACCGACGCGCCGGACATGGCACCGGCGATGTATCCGGGCCAGCGCAACAGCCCGGAACATCTGCCTGCCATCTGCCAGTCACTGGCGGAGCTGATGGGCATCGAGGCCGAACAACTGGCCGAAGCCACGACCCGCAATGCCCGAGAGGTATTCGGCTGGAACTAGCGTGGTAAAGCGTTCATCAACCAAGCATCAGCGATGCGCAGGAATTTCTGGTACAGCGCCTGGAGCCAATACGGGTCAGTTGGGCCGGGTAGGAGCGGCTTCAGCCGCGAAGCGACCGCATGTTCGCAACAGATGCAGTGAATTTCCTGGCGCTTTCGCGAGCAAGCTCGCTCCCACAGCCTGAACTGCCCCCAAGAAGTTGGAGATTAATCCAACCCTTGGGGGGTGTTATGAGTAAGTACACAGAGCCATTCAGGCTCACCGCCGTCAAAGCCTACCTGCAAGGCACAGACGGTTTACGCACGGTC